>NZ_LGEA01000025.1 GCF_001280065.1 Streptomyces sp. NRRL B-1140 | reverse complement strand
ACGGCGACGAAGCCGCGGTGAACCTCGCCGAGATGGTCCTGCGCATGCTGGGCGTCCCACCGGACGACGCCCACGAGGTCGCCCGACGCCCCCTCCCCGACCCCGCCTCACCGGCCACCCCTGCGCGGTGAGCGACGAGCTCAGCCGGAGGGTGGCCGAGCGGCCGCCGGAGTCGGCACCGATCGCGACCCGCCGGGGGCGGCGCAGGAAAGCAGCTGCACGGGAACGTTCCGCAGGGGGAAGTCCCGCGAAGGCCCTGCCCAGTTCATCTGGACGAAGACCGCCGACGAGATCCTCGGCAAAGTAGCCGCCCACTGCCGGCGAATCTCCGACTCAGGTCACTGGCGCAGCATGGACAGATCGATGGCGTTCGCCATGGCCGCCATTCCCGCGTCGTTGGGGTGCAGATGGTCGCCGCTGTCGTAAGCGGGCAGCATCCGGGCATGGTTGCCGGGGTCCCGGATGACGGCGTCGAAGTCGACGACTGCGTCGAACGCCCCACTGGTGCGGATCCAGTTGTTCACTGCTGTCCGGATGCCGGCCTGTGCACTGTTCTGCGAGGAGTAGGGCAGCATGGTGCCGCCGATGATCCTCACGCCGGCGGCGTGTGCCTGCGCGATGATGTCCTGGTAACCGGCGATCAGCTGGTCGGCGGTGAGGGAGGGGTTGTTGTTGATGTCGTTGATGCCCTCCATGAAGATCACGTTTCGTACGCCCGGCTGGCCGAGGGCGTCGTGTGCGAACCGGACCCTGGCGGCCAGGCCCTGGGGAGCCCAGCCGGCATCGGCGCACACCATGTTGCCGCCGATGCCCGCGTTGGCGACAGCGAACCGCTGGCCGCCGCTCTCCGCCTGCAGCCGGGCGGCCAGGCGGTCCGGCCAGCGCCGGTTGGCGTCAAAGGTGGAGTAGTAGCCGTCGGTGATGGAGTCGCCGAAGGCCACCACGGTTCCGGCGGTCACGGCGGCCGGCACGACGTCCACGCCTGACAGGTAGTGCCAGCTCCACATGGATGTCGTGAAGCCGGTGGCGGCGTCCTCGCCGGCGTGGTTGCCGGAGCCGGCCGCCGACCGGTAGGAGGTCTGGAAGGCGTCACGGTGGAAGGTGGAGGCGCCGGTGTCGCCCCGCAGGTACACGCTCACCAGGAGGTCCTGCCCCACGGTGACCGTCATCGGGATGACGTCGCTGGTGAGTTCCTCCCCGGCGGGGATGGTCGGGTTGCCTGATCTGCCGAAGGTCACGGTGCGGTGGGTGCCGGGCACCGCGGCCGCGCCGCTGGAGCGCACGGCCACATCGACGGCGCCGACGGACAGCGGCGTGGTGCTGCGCAGGTTGGACAGACGGATCCGCACCCCGGAACCGGCGACACTGGTGTGGACGACCATCCGCAGTGTCTGATCGGAGAAGGTCTCCCCGCCGGCGGTCATGCTGGGGCCGAAGGCCACGACCCGGGGGCGTTCGGTGAGGGTCCACCGCTGGTTGGGGTTGCCTGTGCACGGCCACTGGA
This sequence comes from Streptomyces sp. NRRL B-1140, assembly GCF_001280065.1. Lineage (GTDB taxonomy): Bacteria > Actinomycetota > Actinomycetes > Streptomycetales > Streptomycetaceae > Streptomyces. Next base: position 283,436 of record NZ_LGEA01000025.1, on the reverse strand, counting down.
TGAGCGCCGTGCCGTCGGCCGTGGAGTCGCCGGGAACGTCGAGACACATTCCGCTGTTGACGGAAACGATCGCGGAGCCGCTGAAGGTCCAGCGCTGGTTGCTGTGGCCGGTGCACGACCACTGGATGACTCGCGCTTCCGCCGCGGTGGACGCTCCGCTCACGTCCATGCACTTACCACTGTCGATGTTCACCAGCGAGAACGACCCGTCTCCGCTGTGGGCAACGGCCTGCCACAGCTGACTCGGGCCGCCGGAGGGGGTGTTCTGCACCACCGCAGCCGCGTCGGACGGCGAAGCCGACTGGACCTGTGCGTTCTTGCCGCTGTGCGCCGCGGTCAGCGCGTACACATGGCCGTCCTGCGGTCCGGTGGCGGCGGTGGCCACGTCGGCCGGGACGAGCACCAGCCCTACGACGAGAGCCGCGGCTCCCATCGAGGCCGTCCTGTTCCGAAACGTTCTCATGAGTCCTGCTCTTCCATGTCGTGTGTCTCCTCATCGGTCACACGGTGACGACGAAGCCGGCGCCCCCGTCCAGAGCGGTTCGGCTTCGCCTCGCCGCAGGAGTGGGCGCGCCAGGGGAACCGCCCGAGCCGCCGGAAGGGCCGGCTCGGGCGGAACCTCGGTCTTGCCGGATGTGGCGACTGCCGTGTCACCGGGGAGGGCGTGGGGCCTCGGGGGCCCGGCCGAAGGCGGCCTTCCCCGCAAGGCGCCGAAGCCGCGGTCGCGCCGGCGGCAGCCGCTGCGCGGCTCGGATCAGCTCCGCGTCCAGCGCTGGTTGGTATCGCCGTGGCACGACCAGAGCTGGATCCCGGTGCCGTTCGCGGTGCGCCCCTCGACGGCGTCGAGACAGAGCCCGGACTCGGCTCCCACCACGGTGCCGTTCGAGTTGACGGTCCACTTCTGGTTGCCGCCGCCGTTGCAGGACCAGATCTCCACGGGTGTGCCGTTGTAGGTGCCGTGGTCCTTCGCGTCCAGGCACTTGTCGCCGAAGACCCGCAGTTCCTTGGCCGAGGTCAAGGTCCACTGCTGGTTGTCACCGGCATGGCAGTCCCACAGGTGCGTCAGGGTGCCGTTGGTCTCGTTGTAGCCCGGCACATCCAGGCAGCGGCCGGACCCGACGCCGACGGCCTTCGTGGTCGACCCGATCGACAGGTTGTCGAACTGGCCCGTCTGTCCTTGGCTGTTGCCGTAGCCGGCCTGCCCCTCGGTGTAGGTGCTGTCGTTGACCGACCCCACCTTCACGCCGTCGATCCAGGCGGTGATCCTGTTGCCGTGGAAGCCCAGCCTCAGGTTGTGCCAGGAGTTGGTGCCCAGCGCGGCGACCGAACCGCCGGCCAGCGTCACGAAGTTGTTGTCGGTGTCGTTGCGCAGGATGGACCAGGCACCGGTGTTGCCGACCCGCAGGTAGTAGCCGTTCAGGCCCTCCGGACCGAAGGAGTGCTGCCAGGTGGCGCGGCCGATCAGCTCGGTGAAGCCCGCGCTCTCCAGCAGCACGTCGCCGGCGACCTGGTAGTCCTTCCAGCCCAGGTCGCCGAAGAGTGCGTAAGGGTGTGACAGGGGCGCCCAGGTGATCGGCGCCTGGGCCGACATCTGACGGACGCACTTTCCGGAGCGTCCGCCCCCGCAGCCGACGACCTCGTAGGCGCCCTGCTGGTCCTGCACGTACTTCGCCTGGGTGCCGGTCGCGTAGCTGTCGTAGGAGTCGGCGTACGGCAGTGCCAGCGAGCCCTTCGCCGGACTGGCGGCGGTGCCCTTGCCCTGACCTGTCGTGGTGGTGATGGTGTAGACGTACCCCGGCTGGACGGTGAGCGAGTAGGTGCCCCCGGAGGGGGCGATGTCGCTGCGGCGCACCATCGCGGTCGAGGAGTCGGTGGAGTTGACGTTGGTCGACCAGACGTGCACGGTCCCGGTGGACAGGCCGCCGGTCACCGTGAAGTCGAGCGTCTGCGCCGTGGAGGCCGGGGTGGTCTCGATGATGGTGCTGTAGTCGCGGTTGTTGGTGGACTTGAGGGTGACGTAGCTGCCGTTGGAGGCGCTGCCTCCGATGTAGCCGGTGGAGCTGTCGAGGTACTTCCAGCCCGGCGAGGTGAACTGGGTGGTCTGAGCGGTGACCCACAGGCTCTGGCCCGTGGAGTACCAGCCGGACCAGGGCTGGTTGGCGACCATCAGGCCCGTCGTCGCGTAGGGCAGGTTGGGCGTCATGGCGCCGATGAGCGGCCAGTTGATGGTCGCGGTCATCCTGCCGTCGATGTAGTCCCGGTTGTTCGCGCGAGCCATGGGTGCGGCGCCGCTGTTGTAGTCGTGCGAGCCGTTCTCACTGGCCCACAGCTGTTTGCCGGTTGCCTTGGCGTTGGCGGAGCTCGGGCAGGAGGTCTGGGGGGTGAGCCAGCCGCACGGGTAGTGGGCGCCGATGATGTCCACGGCGGAGGCGAACGTGGGGTCCGCCAGTACGTCGTTGGCGATCTCCCAGCTGTGGTCGTCCGAGCCCACGATCTTGACCGAGGAGTAGCCCTTCGAGTCGAGCGCCGACCGCAGGTTCTTGTACCAGCCGATGTTGTAGCCGCGCTCGTTCCAGCCGCCCAGGTAGCTGATGTTCAGGCCGTGTGACGTGGCGCAGCCCAGCCAGGAGATCAGATAGTCGATCATGTCGGCGGTCCAGAAGTTGCCGCCGCCGATCCAGCCCGGCGCACCCCAGGCGAGGCCGGCCAGCTTGATGTCGGGGTTGCGGGCGACCGCCTGCTCCATCAGCCAGAACTCGTAACCGACGTTGCAGTTGATCGTGCCCCTGGTGTGCTCGATGCTCGGCTCGGCGCCACTGGTCGAGTTGGTGTCGCCACCGATCTCCGTCTTGAGGATCTGCAGATTGGCGCCGTAGTCGGGCTTGAAGAGATAGTCCAGGATCTGGCTGCGCTGCGGCTCCGGGTAGTCGATCAGCAGTCTGGTGTTTCCCCCGCCACCGCTGATGGCACCGATGCCGTCGAAGGTACGCCCGCCCGAGGCGCCGTCGAGGGTGATCGACGTCGCGGCCTGGGCTGGGGCGGCGGTGAGCAAGGATCCGATCATTGCGATGACGAGCGCGCACACCAGGGCGAGTGTCCGCGGTACGCGGTGGCGTAGTCCGCGCCAAGTGGGCGGGTGTCCGTGGATCAGCATCCGTTCTCCTCGGATTGTTTGTCTATGGCGGATTTCGTTGGAGGGGGAGGGTGGTTGGATGAGCGACACCTTGGCGCAACCAGCGCCTGAAGTGGAGAACTGCCCGCACACCTAGGGCGTTTGGTCCAACGCTCGGGCGACGTCAAAGCCTCGGACGCCGAAGGTATGGGCGATTATGTTCGGGGTCAATGCTTCCGGCAGAGCAGGTCGCGGCCGACCCCCGCCGCGTGGCAGCCCACGTGAGACGGCCGAACAGAAGCCCTCCTCCCACTCCATGAACCGAACAAGAGGTCCGATCTATCATGAGCACGGAAGAGAGCCACGATGGGTTCACACTTCGACGGACGGAGTCGGAGGACCCAGCGTCGAGGCCGTCGGGACGTGCGCGCGCCGGCGCGCGAGGCCGTGTCCCTGCGCCGGACCCGGACAAGGGTGGCCGGTGTGAGGAGCCGTACTCCCGGCACGCCAGAGGCCACCGCGCCCGTGGACGCCATGGAGAGTGCAATCGAGACCTCGGGGCAGCGCGGTCCCCCGGTCGGTGAGTGACCCGGTCAGGCCGGCTGTGGACCCGACGGCGACGAGGGTGCCGCCGCAAGCATCGCCGGTGCCTCCTGGTGTCGCAGGACGCCGTCGATCGCGGTCATGCCCACGGCCGCGGAGCGCGGCACCTCCGCGAGTCCCTGACCGCGGGTCGTGCCGGGCCCAGGACCGCCTGGCCCACCAGCCGTTTCAGTTCGCCACCGAGCTCGCAGCAGACGAACTCATTGCGTCGGAGATGGACTTGACGCCGCCGTGCGTGGTGAGTCCGCCGTCGACCGGAATGTCGGCGCCGGTGATGAAGGAGGACTCGCCGGACAGGAGGAAGACCACCAGCGGGGCGACCTCGTCCACCGTGCCGGTGCGGCCGAGCGGGGTCTCCCGGATGTTCGCCTCACGGAATGCGGGGGCGGCGGAGGCGGTCATCTCGGTCTCGATGAAGCCGGGGTGAATCGTGTTGACGCGGATGCCTCGCGGGCCGAGCTCCGTGGCCGCGGTCTTCGACAGGCCGCGCAGTGCCCATTTGCTCGTCGTGTAGGCGACCGGGTAGTGGCCGCTGAGCGCGGCGGTGGAACCGACGTTGACGATGGACGAGCCGGGCGGCATCAGCGGCGTCAGGTGCTGGATGCCCAGCAGCGGGCCGGTGACGTTGACGGCGTGGACGCGGGCGAAGTCGCCGGGGGTCACATCGCCGAGGCGGGCGCGCCAGGTGATGCCCGCGTTGTTGACCAGGCCGTGCACCTGGCCGTACGACTCGCGCAGTTCCGCGGCCAGCTGTTCCCAGTGCTCCTCGTCGGTGACGTCGAGGCGGCGGCAGCCGGGGGCCTCGGTCACGTCGGTGGCGATGACGCGGGCGCCTTCGCGGGTCAGGGCGTCGGCCTCGGCGGCGCCCTGACCGCGCGCGGCGCCGGTGACGACGACGACCTTGCCGAGGAGTCTTCTGGGGCGCAGGTCGTTCACGGCCGCTCCCGGGTGCGGCGGCGGGCGGTCGGCAGGGGCTCCGGGTTCCTGCCCGCGACCACGGTGTTGGAGACGGTGCCGATGCCCTCCACGGTGAGGGTGACGGTGTCTCCCGGCTTCAGCGGGGGCGGGGACTGCTCGCCCCGGACGCCCCACAGCTCGGCGAGGCAGCCGCCGTTGCCGCAGGTGCCCGAGCCGAGCACGTCGCCGGGGCGCACGACGGTGCCCCGCGAGGCGTAGGCGACCATCTCCTCGAAGGTCCAGCTCATGTTGGACAACAGGTCCTCGCCGACGACCTCACCGTTCACCGAGGCGGTCAGCGCCAGGCGCAGAAGGCCGTCGGAGTCGCGGTACGGCTCCAGCTCGTCGGCGGTGACCAGGTACGGGCCGAGAGTGGCGGCCGTGTCCTTGCCCTTGCACGGACCGAGGCGGACCTGCATCTCGCGGGACTGCAGGTCGCGGGCCGACCAGTCGTTGAAGACGGTGTAGCCGATGATGTGGTCCCGTGCCTGTTCCGGCGTCAGGTCCCGCCCCTCCCGGCCGATGACGGCGGCGACCTCCAGCTCGAAGTCGAGGACGTCGCTGCCCGGCGGCACCGGGACGTCGTCGTGGGCGCCGATGACGGCGTACGGGTTGGTGAAGTAGAACGTCGGGGCGTCGTACCAGGCTTCGGGCACGCCGCCGACGCCGGCCCCGTCGACGGATCGCCGTACCCCTTCGACGTGTTCCTCGAAGGTGACGAAGTCCCGCACGGTGGGCGGCTGAAGCGGTGGCAGCAGCCGCACCTCGGACACGTGAGGACCCGGCGGGACGTCGAGCGTGGCGGCGCCGGCGCGCAGGAGCACGTCGAGTCCGTCGCCGCAGCCGATCAGCTCCGTGAGCGAGCGCGCGCCGGGAACAGGGTGGAGGGTGCCGTCCTCCTCGACGACGGCGACCCGTCGCTGGTGTCGGTGTTCATAGGTGGCGAAACGCATGCACGGCTCCAGGCTCCGGCGATCTTGGACAGCGGTCGAGGCCGGGGACGCGGCAGGGGCGTCAGGGCGGTGACAGGGCCACCGCGTCCCCGGGGTTCGAGGGGGTCAGACCGGCGGGGCGACGAAACAGCCGCGGTCGACGTCGTTGAAGGACTCCTTTGCGACCAGTTCGTTCATGGGATTGGCGGTGCCCCACTGGTCGGTGACCTCGGGCTGGGAGAAGTCGTAGACGTGCGGGTGCCAGGTGTCCTCGTCCAGCAGCTCCAGCTCCGTCGTGTACTCGACGGTGTTGCCGTGCGGGTCCAGGAAGTACGTGAAGGTGTTGTCACCCGCCATGTGCCGGCCGGGGCCCCAGACCTTGCGGACGCCGGCCCGCATCACTCGGCCGGAGCCGCGCATGTACTCGTCCAGGCCGCGCATCTCGAAGGAGACGTGGTGCAGGGAGGTGTGCGGGCCCTTGGCGAGGGCCATGGAGTGGTGCTGGTTGGAGATCCGCATGAAGTGCATGACGTCGCCGACGTACGGCGAGCTGAGCGTGTCGGAGTGGCGGAAGCCGAGGTGGGTCTCGTACCACTCGCGCGTCCTGTCGAGGTCCGGCGAGTTCAGCACGACGTGCGACAGCTTGACCGGGATGGCCTCCTTCTCCTCGATCTTGCGGTGCTGCCGTACGTCCACGTCGGCGGACACTTCGATGGTGCGGCCGTCGATGTCGAAGAAGCGGAAGCCGTAGCCGCCTCCGGGCGTGTCGATCTTGCCCGGCTGGGAGATCAACCGCACGCCTCCCGCGAGGAGTCGCTCGGCGAGAGTGTCCACGTCGTCGGTGGAGCCGGCGCCGTACGAGACGAGGTCGAGGCGCTTCTCCTCGGCCTTGCGCAGCCGCACCACGTACTGCTCGGGGCTGCCCTCGGCGGCGAGGAAGGAGATGCCGGAGTCCTCGGCGACCTGGGTCAGGCCCCAGACACCGGCGTAGAAGTCGAGCTGCTTGGCGTAGTCGGGCACGGCGAGGTCGACGTGCCGCAGATGGGTGAGCAGGCGTGCACTCATATCGGGTTCTCCTGTGGGGGGTCAGGTGAGGCGCAGCAGCGTTGTCGCGTTGCCGCCGCGCACGGCGTGGAAGTCGTCGTCGGGCAGGCCTGCGGCGCGCAGTGCGCCGACGGGGTCCTCGGTGCCCATGTCGAAGGGGAAGTCGGAGCCGAGCAGCACACGGTCCGCGCCGGCCGCGCCGATCAGCGCCCGCAAGACATGCGGGTCGTGGACGAGGGAGTCGAAGTACAGGCGCTCGAGGTAGCTGCTGGGCAGGTGGGCGCAGCCCGCGCCCGCGTCGGAGCGGGCCGACCAGGCGTGGTCGGAGCGGCCGATGTGGGTGGGCAGATAGCCGCCCCCGTGCGCGGCGATCACCTTCAGCTCCGGGTGCCGGTCCAGCACCCCGGAGAAGATCAGGTGGGACAGCGCGACGGCGTTCTCGGTGGGCTGGCCGACGGTGTTGGACAGGTACCACTGGTCGAGGCGTTCGTCGAGCGTGCAGCCGAAGGGGTGCAGGAAGAGGATCGCGCCCGTCTCCTCGGCCCGGGTCCAGAACGGTTCGTACGCAGGGTCGGACAACTCGCGGCCCGGGGCGTGACTGGAGATCTCGACACCCAGGAGGCCCTGGTCCAGGGCGTGCTCGAGGGCACGCACGGCCTGGACCGGATGCTGGAGGGGGGCGAGACCGAGTCCCCGCAGCCGGTCGGGCGCCTGTGCGCAGTGCGCGGCCGTCGCCTCGCCCGCGAGCCGGCAGAGCTTCTCGGCCGTCTCCTCGTCAGTCCAGTAGTGGTAGTGCGACGGGGACGGGCTGACCAGCTGGACGTCCACGCCCTGCGCGTCCATCGCGGCCAGCCGCACCGTGACGTCGGTCATCTTCGGGATGCGCTCGCGGATCATGGGGCCGTTGACGGCGAGGGCGGCGGGCCCGTTGCGCCGGGCGTCGAGGGCCCGGACCTCCGCCAGTCCCGGCAGCTCCGACACCAGCGCCTCGACATCGGGGATCAAGATGTGCGCGTGTACGTCGACGGTCTGGGGGCGGTGGTCGGACCGGGGCCGATGCCCGGCGGGATCTGAGGGAGGGAGGGCCGTCACGGCAGCTCCTTGAGCCCGGTCATGGTGGCTTCCATCAGCCCGGGCACGTCACCGGGCACGCCGTCGAGTTGCCACTGCCCGATCTGCACGGACGCTTCGACGACCGACCGGACCCGGTCGATCCGCCGCTCGTAGTAGCGCCTGAGCAGTGCCTCGTCCCACTCGGTTGCACTGGTCAGCAGCTGGGACAGCACCCAGGCGTCCTCCAGCGCCATCGCCGCGCCCTGGGCCACCGTGGGCGGGCAGCAGTGCGCTGCGTCACCGACGAGGACGACCCTGCCCCGGTGCCAGGCCCCTTCGACCAGCATCCGTTCGAACCAGGTGTAGTTCACCTGCGCCGGGTCGGTGATCGAGTCGCGGATCTCGTCCCAGGCACCGCCGTAGCTCTCGGAGAGGCGGCACATCTCCCGCGCGTAGGATTCGGCCGGGATCGTGCCGCGGTCGCGGCTGGGCTCCACCAGGTAGGCGTAGATCGTGTCCTTGCCTGTGGGCGTGTAGCCGGCGATGTAGCAGGGCCCTCCGTGGGACAGGACGCTGCGGTCCACGCCGGCCGGGCGGGGTGCCGGGACACGCCATATGCCCATGCCGGTCGGTTCGGGTTCGGCGTCGATACCGATGGCGGCGCGGGTCGCGGAGTGCAGGCCGTCGGCGGCCACGACGAGGTCGTAGCGCCCTTCGCTGCCGTCACTGAGGCGTACGGTCACCGACGTCTCGTCCTGGGTGAGGATCTCGGCGGTGGTGCCGAGCCGGACGTTCGCGCCGGACGCGCGGACGGCCTCGACGAGGATGCGCTGGAGCACCGGGCGCTGCATGCCCAGGGTGGCGGGGAGGTCGTCTCCGCCGGTGCGGACGGTTTCGATGACGTGCAGCATGGTGCCGTCGGGCGCCGTATGGCCCAGGGAGTTGGAGCAGTGGCCGTTCTCGCTGACCTCGTCCCAGACGCCGATCTCGCGCAGCACGCGCAGGGCGTTGCCCTGAAGGGTGATGCCGGAGCCGCGTACGTTCCAGTCCTCCTTGACCTCGACGAGGTCGACGTCGATGCCGGCCCGCCGCAGCAGCACGGTGACGACATTGCCGGAGGTGCCCCCTCCGATGACCAGGACCCGCTTTCTTTCCATGGCCAACTCCTTTGTTGGTCGGATCACTTGACGGCGACGGGGTTGACGGGGGAACCGACGGCTCCGGTGATGGGCAGCGGCGCGGCGGTGAGCCAGAACTCGTACACGCCGTCGCGAGCGCAGTCGTCCGCGAGCGTGTCGGGGTCCCACATCTCGCCGATCAGCAGACCCATGTTGGGAATGGCGACCTGGTGCAACGGCTGGAAGGCGCCCTCGAACTCGTTCGGCCGAACCTCGAATCCCCAGGTGTCGGTGGCGATGGCGGCGATCTCGCTACGGTGCAGCCAGTCGGCGGTGGTGAAGGACAGACCGGGAGAGTCTCCGCCCGCGTAGTCGCCCCACCCCTCACGGCGGGCGCGCGACAGCCGCCCGGTCCGGACGACGACGATGTCTCCGCGGCCGACGGCCACGCCGTGCGCCTCGGCCGTCGCGGTCAGGTGCTCCTCGGTGATCGCGAAACCGTCCGGCAGTTCTCCGGATCCGTCGCCGATCACCCGGCCGACGTCGAGGAGGACTCCGCGCCCGGCGACGTACGGCGCCATGTGCTCGATGCCGGTGACCAGATCACCGTCGGAGGTGACGACCTTCTCGGCCGCCCGACCGTTCCACGCCTTGCCGTGGTCGAAGATGTGCCCGAGCCCGTCCCACTGGGTGGAGCACTGCAGGGGCATCGCGATCACGTCGTCCGCACCGCCGAGACCGTGCGGGAAGCCCTGGTTGCCCAGCGCCGCGTCCGTGCCCGTGTCGAGCATGGTGTGCACGGGGTTGGTGCGGCGGCGCCAGCCCTTCTGCGGGCCGTTCACGTCGAACCGCTGGGAGAGGGAGAAGCAGGCTCCCCGGCGGACCAGTGCGGCGCCCTCACGGCGCTTGTCCTCGTCGAGGAAGTTGAGCGTGCCGAGCACGTCGTCCTCGCCCCAACGTCCCCAGTTGGAGCACGCCTTGGCGGCCTCGGCGATCGCGCCCTCGGGGTCGTGGCGGTCCGGGCTCATGACACCTCCTCCGCCACACAGCGGGTGCGCTGCGCGCCCAGCCCGGTGATGGAGCCCTCCATCACGTCGCCGTCTCGCAGCAGGCGCCCCCAGTGGATGCCGTTGCCGGCCGGGCTGCCGGTGAGCACCAGGTCACCGGGCAGGAGCCGGGAGGTCCGGGAGATGTACGACACCAGCCGGGCGATGCCGAAGAGCATGTCCTTGGTGGACTCGTCCTGCTTGGTCTCGCCGTTGAGCTTCAGCGTGACGCGCAGGTCACCCGGGTCGGCGATCGACTCGGCGGGCACGATCCACGGGCCGAGCGGGGTGAAGCCGGGGGCGTTCTTGCAGCGCAGCCAGTCGGTGCCGATGGCCTTCATGTCCCGGCGGAAGACGGTGGCGCGGTCGGTGAGGTCGTTGGCGATCGTGTAGCCGGCGACGTACTCCAGGGCCTTCTCGACCGTCACCCGGTGGGCGGGTTTGCCGATCACGGCGGCCAGCTCCAGCTCCCAGTCCGGCTGTTCGGCCCAGGAGGGCAGGACGACGTCGTCGAAGGGGCCGGTGATCGCACTGGGCAGGCCGATGAACACGTACGGCAGGTCCTCGGCCGCCCGTTGGTCCATGACCGCTGCGATCTCCGCGCGCGCCTCCTCGACCGTGCGCGGATCGTCGGGGGTGCGGTGGGCGGCCTCCAGGTCGATGACGTGCTGCCGGTAGTTGGCGCCTGACTGGAAGACCTGGCGGGGTTCGACCGGCGCGTGCACCCGCAGTCCCTCCAACGGCCGCCAGTCCAGGGCCTCTTCGTGCGCGAGGGTGTGCAGGACGGGGAGGGCCTCCTCCCACCGCTCCAGGACGGCACGCAGATCGGACGGCTCCCACGCCAGGGTCTGGCGCAGGTCCAGCACGCGCCCCTCAGGGGTCACGACACCGGGGAAGGGGGCCTGGTCAGGGGCGGAGAGGACGCCAAGGGCGAACGGTCCGGAGAAGGACGTGGAAGCGGCTGCGGGTTTCACGGGAATGTCCTCCAGATTGCGGTGGGACCAATCTGGCCCCTCCCCCTCTAATCTGGGAAATAGATTCTTCGGATGTTGATCATCCGCTGTGTGAATGCCGCCGCGCGCGGCCTCGTTGTGGAGGCGTCGTGTCCCTCTCCGGTCTCGATCTCAATCTCGTCCTGTCGCTGCGGGCCCTGCTGGAGGAACGCAACGTCACCCGCGCAGGGCAGCGCGTCGGGCTCAGTCAGCCGGCGATGAGCGCGGCCCTGGCCCGCCTGCGCCGCCACTTCGACGACGACCTGCTCTCCCGCGCCGGCAAACACTACGAACTGACCGCGCTCGGCCTCGCTCTGCTGGACCGCACCTCCACCGCCTGCGACCTGCTCGAACGGGTCTTCAGCAGCAGGGCCGACTTCGCCCCGGGCAGCGAGGAGCACGAGTTCACCGTGCTGACCTCCGACTACGCCCTCACCGTGTTCGGCGCCGAACTCACCCGGACCGTGCACGCCGAGGCCCCAGGGGTGCGGCTGCGCTTCCAGCAGACGCCCACCGACGTCACCGAAGACCCGGCAACGCTGCTCAGCACGGCCGACGGTCTTCTGATGCCGCACGGGATCATCAGCGGCTTCCCGGCCGTCGAGCTGTTCACCGACCGCTGGGCCTTCCTGGTCGCCGAGGCCAATGACGAGGTCGGCGACCAGCTGACCATGGACGATCTGGCACGGCTGCCCTGGGTCGTCTACCAGCGCGCCTACGACGCTCCGGCCGCCCGGCAACTGAGCATGCTCGGCGTCGATCCCCGTGTGGAAATCTTCGCCGACAGCTTCCAGGCGCTGCCCTTCCTGGTCGCCGGAACCCGCCGGATCGCCCTGGTGCAGCAGCGCCTGGCCGAGCTGCTGAGCGGGGTGGCCGCCGTACGCCTCATGGAACCGCCCTACGGTGCGGTCCCTCTCCATGAGGCACTGTGGTGGCACCCGGTGCACACCCACGACGCGGCCCACATCTGGCTGCGCGAGACCGCGGCCCGCGTAGGAGCGGAGCTGGCCGCTTCCCAGCCCGGCCGTATCACCGCGGTCGCACCGAGATAGCGGGCTGCTACAGGTGTCCGGCATCCAAGACCCGGATGATCCACATCCTCGATCTCGATCGGACAGGGGCTAGGCAGGGCCTGTGCCTTGGCCCATAGTCGTCTCAATCCGGCGCCGGAGCCGCACCTTCACCCGTTGCCGGAGCCGCACCCTCGCCCACCGCCGGGACCGCACAGACGCCTGGCAGCCGACCTGCCGGCGACGCCCGGCGGCATCGGCACCCCCGTCGTGAGCCTGCCACGGATACCGGGTGGCCCGACCGCGACGGCCGCACCATCCCGCCCCCTTCCGACACGCCCCGTGGAGTTCCCGCATGCCTGCACCCGTGCCCCCGCTCCCGCCCCCGCCGTCCAAGGCTGTGGCGGACTCCCCGGCCGAGCAGACCGTGTCCGGCCCCGGCCATCGGCTTCGCCTCACCCTGCTGATGGCCGGGGCCTGTCTGCCCATCCTGGGCGCCGTGCTCATCGCCCCGGTCCTGCCGCAGATGCAGGACCACTTCGCGCACGTGCCCGGCGTCGACGCGCTCGTCCCCGTCGCCCTCACCGTCCCCGCTCTGGCGCTGGCGCTGCTGGCCCCCTTCGCCGGCGTGCTCGTCGACCGACTGGGCCGCAAGCGCCTGCTCGTCGTGGCGACCGTCCTGTACGCGGTTCTCGGCACCGCCCCCCTCTGGCTGGACTCCCTGGGCGCCATCGTCGCCAGCCGCGCGCTCGTGGGCATCACCGAGGCCGCCATCATGACCTGCTGCACCACACTGATCGGCGACTACTACTCCGGCCGGCAGCGCGATCGCTACCTCGCGATGCAGACGATGTGCGCCTCGATCTCCGCGACGGCCTTCTTCGTGCTGGGCGGCGCGGCCGGATCGGCCGGCTGGCGCGCACCGTTCTGGGCCTACGCCGTGAGCTTGCTGCTGGCCCCCGCCATGGCCGCCTTTCTTCCCCGGCCGCGACCGGACGAGCACACGGACTCCCCCTCCCTCACCGTCTCGGAACCGACGGCCAGGCGGCCTTTCCCCTGGCGTCCGCTGGCCGGCACTTGCGCACTGACGGTCTTCGGCGCCGTCCTCTTCTACACCCTCCAGGTGGAGATGGCGTTCCTCCTGGACGACATGGACGTGACCGACACCGGCATCATCGGACTGGCCACCGCCGCCGCCAGTGCCGCGATCGTGATCGGCGCCATCGTCTTCACCAAGGCCGGCCGCAGCCCGCAAGCCTGGCTGCCGACCGCCTTCGGTCTCTGCACCGTCGGCTTCGCAGTGGTCTGGGTCGCCCCCAACCCCGTCGTGCTGACCGTCGGAGCCGTGATCAACGGCCTGGGCGGCGGCCTCATGCTGCCGAGCCTGCTGACCTTCGCCATGTCCAAGCTCCACTACGCCGACCGCGGTCGCGGCATCGGCCTGTGGACGGGTTCCTTCTTCCTCGGTCAGTTCCTGTGCCCGCTCGTGGCACTCGCCCTCGCCTCCGCCGTCGGCACCCTTGCGGGCGCCATGAGCGTATTCGCCCTCGCCGGGGCCGTCGCCACCGCCGCACTCGGCCTCGCGTCCCGGCGTCGCCGGACCGGCACCGCCCCGGAGCCCGTCCGGCAGATGGCGGGCTGACCTGCCGCGGCACCGAGCGGCCGCGAGAACCACACACCGTCGGGATCGGCATCGCGGACGTGCCCGCGATGCCGATCACCACTCGCACCACTCGTCCCATCGGAGAGACATGCCGACCCTGATCGCCGCCATCCGCCGCAGGCCGGGCATGACCCATCGGGCCTTCCTGCACTACCTCCACCACGTGCACGGATCCCTGGCCGCCGCGAACCCCCTCCGGATTCGGCGCTACGTACAGAACCACGTCTTCGACGCGTCGTTCGGCAGCGAGGGGGACCTGACGTACCTGACCGAGTTCGGCCGGGACTCCGTCACCGAACTGCACTTCGAGGACATGGAGGCGCTGACCGCCACGATGTCCGACCCGTACTCACGCGAGGTCATCGCCCCCGACGGCCCCCACTTCAACGACCTGCCCAGTGCCCTGGCCCTGCTGACCCGCCCCGCGGTACTCATCGCCCCGCCGACATCCGACGCGGGCGAAAGCCACGTGAAAGTACTCCACTTCGTCCACAAACCCGAAGGGCCGGGCAGGGACGACGTCACCGGGCGGTGGCAGGCCGCGCACGAAAAGGTGCTCAACGCGGAGTCCCAGGACAAGGTACTGCGGGGATACATCCAGCACCGGCAGATGCCGGGGGCAGAGAGGGCGCTGCGCCATTTCGGCGCCGGGGACGAACCCGCGTACACCGGAGTCGCCGCCCTGTACTACGACTCCCCGGAGGAAGCGCTGACCCACTTCCCCTCGTACGAGCGTTCACTGCGGGAGCTGTCCGCCGAGACCGGCGAGTTCTACGACCCGTCCCGCTCGTTCGCCCTCTACGGCCGCGAGGTGACCATCTTCTGATCGGCCCCGCACTTCTCGGCCTTCTCTGTGTGGGTGATCTTCCGAGAATTCGCCCGTCGAAGCCGATCGCCGCCCTCCGACCTGCGATGATCCGAGTTGTTCGAGTGACTCCTTCGAGTAATCAAGTCGGTATGGTAGGCGCATGGCTCATGTCTCAGCGGCCGAACGCCGCCCTCAGTTGATCAAAGCGGCCATCGACCTCATGGCGAGAGAGGGAGTCGCTGCCGGCAGCACCCGTGCGATCGCCGCCGAGCTCGGCGTCGCGCAGGCCACGGTGCACTACACGTTCGGCACCAAGGAGGACTTGTACCGTGCGGTCATCCAGCACCTGACCCAGGAGATGGAGCGTCAGGTGCGGCAGGCCGCACCTGACGGCGCCGGCTTCGAGGAAACCGTGGGAGTGCTCGCTTCCGCGCTGTGGCGCACGGTGCGCAACCAGTCGAGGAGCTATCAACTGCTCACCGAACTGACCATGTTCGCGCTCCGGTCGCCCCATCTCCGCGAGGCACTCGAAACGCACAACCTCGGTGTCCTCAGCGTGACATCGGAGCTTGTGACGGACGCGGCCGACCGCGCGGGCCTGCAGCTCGCCCAGCCGGCGGGGACGATCGCGCGGTTCTTCCTCGCCGGATTCGACGGACTCGTGTTGCAGCACCTGACACACCCCGACGACGAGGCGGAACTCTCCTGTCTGCAGGCTTTGATCTCCTCCACGCTGGCCCTCGCCGGCGGTCGCGTGGAGATGGTCGCCGTACCTCGTGATCTCATCGAAGGAAATCTGCCGAGCGGGTGACGCGGCCCTGCACGGGCTCCGCAGCCCGGGACGTGCCTGACCCATCCTCATGGTGGCTGCGCGCATACCCCACCTGCCAACTATGTTGTCCCGCCACATGTGCCCCTGACCTGCGGCTTCCTACCGTGTGCCGTCACGTACCGTCCCCACCGCACACGAGGAAGTGGCGTCCATGGCCTCCGCAAGCACCGCTCCCCCGCCCCCGGGCAACCTCAAGCGCATCGTCGCCGCCAGCCTCATCGGCACCACCATCGAGTGGTACGACTTCTTCCTCTACGGCTCCGCCGCCGCGCTCGTGTTCAACGAGCTGTTCTTCCCGGACTCCGACCCGCTCGTCGGGACGCTGCTGTCGTTCCTGACCTACGCGGTGGGATTCGCCGCAAGGCCGCTGGGCGCCCTGGTGTTCGGGCACTACGGTGACCGGCTCGGGCGCAAGAAGCTGCTGGTGCTGAGTCTGCTGCTGATGGGCGGGGCGACCTTCGCGATCGGGCTGCTGCCGACACACGCCGGCATCGGGACGGCCGCGCCGGTCCTGCTCACCGTGCTCCGGCTGGTCCAGGGATTCGCGCTCGGCGGTGAGTGGGGTGGGGCCGTGCTGCTGGTGTCGGAGCACGGGGACGCGCGGCGGCGCGGGTTCTGGGCTTCGTGGCCGCAGACCGGCGCGCCGGCGGGACAGTTGCTGGCGACCGGGGTGCTGTCCCTGCTGACCGCCGTGCTGTCGGACGCCGCGTTCGGCGGCTGGGGCTGGCGGATCCCGTTCCTGCTCTCCGGCGTGCTGGTGATCGTCGGTTTGTGGATTCGTCTGTCTGTCGATGAATCGCCCGTCTTCAAGCAGGCGTTGGCGCAGGCCGAGGTACGCAGGGCGGAGCGGTCCGAAGAGGCGGAGAAGCTGCCGCTCGTCGCCGTGCTGCGGCACCACTGGCGTGATGTCCTGGTCGCGATGGGGGCGCGCATGGCGGAGAACATCAGCTACTACGTCATCACCGCGTTCATCCTCGTCTACGCCACCACCTCGGCCGGTGTCTCCAAGCAGACGGCGCTCAACTCGGTGCTGATCGCCTCGGCCGTGCACTTCGCGGTCATCCCGGCCTGGGGGGCGCTCTCCGACCGGATCGGACGTCGTCCCGTCTATCTGGTGGGCGCCGTCGGTGTCGGACTGTGGATGTTCCCGTTCTTCTCCCTGATCGACACCGGCGGCTTCGGGAACATGATCCTCGCCGTCACCGTCGGGCTGGTGCTGCACGGCGCGATGTACGCGCCGCAAGCCGCGTTCTTCTCGGAGATGTTCGCGACGCGGATGCGCTACTCCGGTGCGTCCATCGGCGCCCAGTTCGCCTCGGTCGCGGCCGGCGCGCCCGCGCCCCTGATCGCCACCGCGCTGCTGTCCGACTACGGCAGCTCCACGCCGATCGCGCTGTACGTGATCGCCGCCGTCGTCCTCACGGTTGTCGCGGTGGCGGCGGCCGAGGAGACCCGCCATCGGGACCTGGCCGAGGGCGCCCTGCCCGCCGGAACCGACGCGGGCCGGGCGGCGGCCGGTGCGGAGGACGCCCGGACCGTCTGAGGCACCCTGAGCGGAGCCCCCGTACGCACGCCCGTGCGTACGGGGGTCAGTGCGGTACCGGGGCCGACAACCGGTGCAGACGCAGGGCGAGCTGGATCTCCAGGACGCGGGCCGGGCTCTGCCAGTCGTCGCCGAGGAGACGGCCGACGCGCTCGAGACGCTGGGCGACCGTGTTCACGTGGACGTGCAGTTCGTCCTTGGTGCGGGCGGGGCTCATGCCGCAGGCGAAGTACGCGTCGAGAGTGCGCAGCAGTTCGGTTCCGCGCCGGGCGTCGTACTCGGCGACCTCGCCGATGGTCCGGGCGACGAAGCCCGGGATGTCCCGGTCACCGGCCAGGAGCAGTCCCAGGAAGCCGAAGTCCTGGGCGGCGGCCCCGTCCCCCGAGCGGCCGAGGAGCCGCAGGGCGTCGAGGCAGCGCCGGGCCTCCTCGTAGGCAGCGGCCACGGCGTCGGGTTGGGTGGCGAGGTCGGCTGCGGGCGCGGAGGCGCCGACGGTGACCGGTGCGTGGACCGCGGTGCCCAGCTGCCGGGCGGCGCGGCGTGCCACATCGGTGGCGGTGGCGCCGGGGCGGAGGGGCAGCAGCAGGACGGTGCCGCCGTCGCGCGCGGCTGCCAGGCCGTGCCGGGTCGCCGCGAGATGGGAGGCCGCGGCCGCCAGACGTCTGCGGGCGAGCGCTTCCTGGTCGGCGTCGGCCGCGTCGCCCTCGAGACGCGCGGCCAGCACCACGTGGACCGCGTCGAGGTCGGCGTGGAGGCGGGCGGCGCGCTCCCGTAGCAGGCGCGGGTCGCGGTCGCGGGCGTCCAGCAGGTCGTCCAGGAGCTCGCCGCGCACGCGCTGTTCGGCCTCGGCCGCCGACCGGCGGGCGAGCAGCAGCAGGGACGTGACCATGGCGGCACGCTCCAGGGTGCGCTGGTCGACGGGGTCGAGCCCAGGGTGGCCCCGCAGCACGAGCGCGCCGAGCAGCTCACCGCCTGCGGCGACGGCGGCGATCCAGTCGTCCTCGTGCCGCACCGCGTGCCCTTCCGCCCGGGAGACCTCCAGCGTCTCGGCCGGCGCCGTGGCGGTTTCGGTGAACTCCACCGTGCCGTCGAGGACCTCGGAGACCGCGGCGGCCACGTCGTGCACCCCGCCGCCGCGCAGCACGAGTTCGGCGAGCCGGTCGTGCACGTCGGAGGCTCGCTCGATGACGCCGCTGCGGTCCCGGATGATCTCGTTGGCCCGCTCCAGTTCGGCAAGGGCAGACCGGGTCTCGGTGAGCAGGTTGGCGGTGTCGATGGCGGCCGCGGCGAGAGCCGCGAAGGAGCCGAGCAGGGCGATCTGCTCCCGCTCGAAGACCCGGGCACGGCGGTCGGCGGCGAACAGCACGCCGATGACGTGGTGTCCGAGCGTGAGGGGCACCCCGAGGATGGCCACCAGCCCTTCGTCCCGTACGCCCGCGTCGATGGTGAGGGTGTGCTGGAAACGGTCGTCCTTGAAGTAGTCGTCGGTGACATAGGGGCGCGCCGTCTGTGCGACCAGGCCTCCGAGCCCCTCCCCCATGCCGAGCCGCAGCTGCTGGAATCGGGCCGCGACCGAGCCCTCGGTGACCCGCATGTAGGTGTCGCCGCGCTCCGTGTCGTTCAGGCTGAGGTAGGCGACGTCCGTGCCCAGCAGCGAGCGGGCGCGCTGCACGATCGCCTGGAGCACGGCGTCGAGGTCGCGCAGGCCGGCGAGGTCGTGGGCGGTCTCGAACAGTGCCGACAGCTCGGCCTCGCGCCGGCGTCGTCCCTCCAGCTCGGCGCGGACGCGCAAGGCGAGCGGCTTGGCCTGACGGAGCGCGGCGATCCACTCCGCCGGGCGTCCTTCGGCCCGCGCGAGCAGCTCCGGCTGCTCGTAGGCGTCGGCCGACGCGCCCCGGGCCAGGAGCTCGAGGAACGGCATTTCGGCGGACTGCACGTGATCGCTGGACATGCTCACAGCATTCACCATGCCGGGGCCGCCCCGTCAGCCCTGTGGACAACTCCCCGGGCCGAGGGGAACGGCCGCTCAGTGGGCGGTCCAGCCACCGTCGAGCACGAGTGAGGTGCCGGTCACGAAGGACGCCTGCGGGCTGCACAGGTAGGCCACCGCCTCGGCGACCTCCTCCGGCTCGATGAGCCGTTTGACGGCGCTGTCCTGCAGCAGCACTTCGGACAGGACCCGTTCCTCGGGGATGCCGTGGGCCTGCGCCTGGTCGGCGAGCTGCTTCTCCACCAGTGGGGTGCGTACATAGGCGGGGTTCACACAGTTCGAGGTGACACCGTGGGCAGCTCCTTCGAGGGCGGTGGTCTTGGACAGTCCCTCCAGCCCGTGTTTGGCCGCCACATAGGCCGACTTGTAGGCCGAGGCGCGCAGCCCGTGCACGGAGGACACGTTCACCACGCGGCCCCACCCCTGCCCGTACATGTGGGGCAGGGCCCCGCGGATGAGCCGGAAGGGCGCTTCCAGCATCACGGTGAGCACCGTGTGGAAGACCTCGGGCGGGAAGTCCTGGATGGGGCGCACCAGCTGGATCCCGGCGTTGTTGACGAGGACGTCGGCGCCCGCCGCGGCGAGTTCGGCGGCGTCCAGGTCGGTGAGGTCGAGGACGTGCGGCTCCACCGTGCCGGCCAGGCCCTGTCCCAGGTCGGCCAGGGCCTCCAGGCCCGCCGCGTCCCGGTCGACGGCTCTCACCTTGGCTCCGGCGGCCGCGAGTCGCAGCGCGCAGGCACGGCCGATGCCGCCGGCGGCGCCGGTGACGAGCGCGGTGCGGCCGCCCAGGTCGAGCGGGGAGGCGTGGGGGGCCAAGGAGGCGGGGGGCACGGTCATGCCCGCGACCCTAGGCAGTGCCGAGGCTCCACCCCATGTGGTCACGCTCCATAGTTCAGCGCGAGACAGTGGGGTCGAACCATGTGGGGGCGTCCGACAGGGCCAGCTTGATCCGGTGCAGGCCGAACTCCTCCAGCTGGGGCAGTGCGTCGACGTCGAACCAGGCGACGTCCAGCGACTCGTCGTCGTTGACCCGCGCCTCGCCGCCGACGGCCCGGCAGCGGAAGGTGATGTCCATGAACTGGCAGATGTCGCCGTTCTCGTACGTGACGGGCTCCAGCGCCTGGACGAGGACGACCCGTTCGGCCACGCAGCGTACGGCCGTCTCCTCGTAGACCTCGCGCACCGCGCAGGCGGCGGGCTGTTCCCCGGGGTCGGGGATGCCGCCGAGCACGGACCACTTGCGGGTGTCGGCCCGGCGGTTGAGCAGCACCCTGCCCTCGTCGTCGAAGACGAGGGCGGTGACTCCGGGGAGCCAGAGCAGCTGCTGACCGGCCGAGGCGCGGAGTGTGCGGATGAAGTCGGGAGTAGCCATGCCGTCGACCCTAACGGGCCGCTCGCGGCGCCCCGACGCGATTCAAACGGCGTGCGACGGGCGTACGGTCACACGTCACCGGCGCGTCGCCCGCGCAGTCCGGCGCCGACTGCCCAGCCGAGGCCGCCGGCCGCGATCAGGACGAGGGCGATCTCCGGCAGGATGCCGAGCTGGGTGGCGGGGGTCTGCGAGGAGCGCAGCGGCACCTTCTGCACCAGGGAGTCGGCCACGAACATGCCGGTCTTCTGCGTGATCCTGCCGTCCGGCATGATGATCGCGCTGACGCCGCTGGTCACGGGTACCGTCACGGTCCGGCTGTGTTCGACCGCGCGCACCCGGGACATGGCGAGCTGCTGGTAGGTCATCTCGCTGCGGTCGAAGGTGGCGTTGTTGCTGGGCACGGAGATCATCTGGGCGCCGTCGGTGACCTCGGAGCGCACGGTCCAGTCGAAGGCGGCCTCGTAGCAGGTGACCAGGCCGACCTTGGCGCCGTCCATGGTGAACACGCCCGGCTCGGTGCCCCGGCTGAAGTCCTGGCGGACCATCGCCGTCCAGTTCCTGTTGATCGCGCCGATGAGCGAGCGCAGCGGCAGGTACTCGCCGAACGGCTGGATCTGGCGCTTGTCGTAGGTGTCGACGGGGCCCTTCGCCGGGTCCCAGAGGATCTGCTCGTTGTACAGCTTGCCGTCCCGCTCCACGACACCGCCCACCGAGACGGGCACGCCGACGGACTTCGCGGCGGCGTCGATGACGGCGCGGGCGTCGGGGTTGGCGAAGGGGTCGATGTCGGAGGAGTTCTCCGGCCAGAGGACGAAGTCGGGTCGTGCGACCTTGCCCGCCCTGACCTCGGCGGCAAGGCGTTCCGTCTCGCGCGCGTGGTAGTCG
The DNA here is from genome assembly GCF_001280065.1 of Streptomyces sp. NRRL B-1140. Lineage (GTDB taxonomy): Bacteria > Actinomycetota > Actinomycetes > Streptomycetales > Streptomycetaceae > Streptomyces. The sequence goes on along the minus strand of NZ_LGEA01000025.1, from coordinate 262,476 downwards.
AGTACGGCCCGGCGCTGGGAGTTGAAGTCGAGGCCGGCGCGGGGCACGTTGCCCTGGATCACCGCGACGGTGGCGGTGCCGTCCTCGGCCGCGTCGCTGACGAGCGGCCGGGCCGCGACGGCGCCCACGACCGGGACGGCCAGGCACAGCAGGCCCATGGCCGCCGCAGTGCGCCGCACCTCACCGGTCCGCCGCCATCGCACGGCCAGCCGGACGACCTCGTACAGTCCGAAGCCGCACAGGACGACCGCGAAGCCGAGCACGGGGGTGCCGCCCACCGCGGCGAGCGGCAGGAACACGCCGTCGGCCTGACCGAACGCGATCTTCCCCCAGGGGAAGCCGTGGAAGGGCACACGCGCGCGTGCCGCCTCGCCGGCGATCCATACGGCCGCCGCCCACACCGGCCAGCCGGGGAGCCTGGACACGGCCGCGACACCCGCGCCGACCGCGGCCGTGAACAGCGCCTCGATCGCCACCAGGGCGAGCCAGGGACCGGGCCCCACCTCCACACCGGTCCACACCAGCAGCGGCAGCAGGAAGCCGAGGCCGAAGAGGTAGCCGAGTCCGAGTGCCGCCTTCCAGCCTCGGCCGCGCAGCACCCAGCCGAAGCCCGCGAACGCCGGCAGCGCCAGCCACCACAGCGTGCGGGGCGGGAAGGAGACGTAGAGGAGGAGGCCGAAGAGCGCGGCTGCGGCGGCCGGAGCGAGACGGACGAGCCGCCGGGACCACGTCCGAGCCCCGGGCGCGATCCCCGGCTCCAGCTGGTCCGACTCGCCGACGGAGGTTGCGGTGACGGTCACTCCCGGAGTGTAAGACGCGTGACCTGGGAGCCGACAGCGCGGTATGCACCGCGGACTGTGTGTTCATTTCGTCACGACACATCCTCAAACCGTCCACCAGCCGTTACGGTGTGCCCAGCCTCAGTCGTGCGGCCCGTGGCGGCTCGCGGCGGGGGTCTTCACGAGTCGGGGGCGACGGTGCGCCGGGGGGCGGGCGGGGGGGGTTCCAGCGGGATGACGTCCGTGTCCGGACCGGACGCGGACGGCGAGAGACGAATCGTTTCCGACACGGCCGGTGTCGTGGTGCTCGGCGCCTGCGCCACCTGGTCCCTGGTCACGGCGGCCGTGCACGACGGCAGGCCCGAAGGGGTGCTCCTGGCGGTGCTGGCCGTGGCCGCCGGGTACGCCGCCGGACGGATCGGCGGGGCACTGCTGCCGGTCGGCGCGCCCTTCGCCGGGGCACTGGCCGGTATCGCGCTGACGGTGGCCGTCCCCCACCTCGCGCCGGGCCCGCAGATCACCGCACCCCTGGGGCATGCGGGGGCCACCGCCGCCGTACTGACCCTGTCGGTCGGTGCCGCGTGCTGCGCGGCCTGGTCCACGCCGGTACGGTCCGCCCGGTTCGCGCTGCGTCTGCTGGCCACCGGGACGGCGGTGCTGGCGGCCGTGCTCGGTTCGGCCAGCGGCTTCGCGGCCTGTCTCGCGGTACTGCTGTGCTCGCTGGCCGCAGGCCGCATCCGTCGCCCCGGCGCCGGTACGGCCGCACTGGCCGCCGTCGCCGTCCTGGTCACCGCTCTGGTCTGGGCGGTTGCCGCGCGGGCCGTACCGGGCGGCTTCGCCGCGGCTCTGGAGGGGCGGCTCACGCCGCACCGCGTGCGGCTGTGGCAGGACGCATGGCATCTGCTGGGCGACGACACCCTGCTGGGGGCCGGGCCGGGCCGCTTCGGGGAGCTGAGCACGACGTCCGCCCAGTCCCTGCTGTCCGACGACAAGCCCCATTCGGCGCCTCTGCAGCAGGCGGCGGAACAGGGGATCGTCGGCGTGGCCCTGCTCGCGGCCGTGTTCGGCTGGGTCCTGTACGCCCTGTGGCGCGGTCCGCGCCCGGCCCCGGTGGCGCTCACCGCGGGCGCCGCCCTGACGGCGCTCGCCGCGATCGCCGCCGTCGGCAACGCGCTGAGCTTCACGGCGGTGACCGTCGGAGCGGGCCTGCTGGCGGGCATGGCCACGGCGCGCCCCCTCGCCGACGAATCGTCGAGCCGTACGGGGCGGGGCCGGACGCGTGGAGCGGGTCGCGCCGCTGCGTGGTGACCGGGCGGGCAGCCGGCGTACGGGGACGTGGGCGGCACCATCCGGTGATCACAGCAGGTGACGGGTGCCGTCCCGCGGGTCAGTGCGCGGGAGCGCCCGGCTTGGTGGGCCGCAGGCGGGCCTCGATCACCCGCACGGCGGCCTCCGCGTCGTCCACGGTGATCGTGAAGGTGTGTCCGTCCCACAGTTCGAGCTCGACGCCCTCGCCGCGTCGTACGACCACCGCGGTGCCCTTCTCCGGCCGCCACCGGTAGCCCCAGCCGCCCCAGTGACGGGGGGTGACGTGGGAGATGTACGTGGCGCCGGCCACGCTCGACAGCGGGATACGGCGGCGGGGCACACCGATGTGGCCGCAGCGCACCTCGAGGTGCTCCTCGTCGACCCGCAGGGCGACGTGCACGAAGGCGAGCGTTCCGAAGAGGACCAGCAGCCCGGCGGCGATGCACCCGACGACGGCCATGACCAGGGGGGCGACGCCGGATGTCCACGCCGAGTCGACGGCCAGCTCGATGCCGAGTGCCATGCATGCGGCGCCCACGAGCGCCAGCAGCCACTGCACCCGGTTCGTGGCACGGCCGGTCCAGACGTCGGTGTGCGGGTGGGGGGCGTTCTCGCCGTGGCGGTGGTCCCTCATGCTTTGAGGGTAATCGGATTTCGCTCCGTTGGGACCTCGTGGCGGAGCGTGACTGCGCCGGGCGGGGGTCACACCGATCCGGATCGCCGGTGACCGCCGGTGACCGCCGGTGACCGCCGGTGACCGGACTCCCGGTCAGCGGGCGGGGGAGGCCGCCTGCAGCAGACGCCCTTCGGCGTAGGCCAGGGCGGGCGCGGGCAGCGTGCCCTCGCGTCCGCTGAGCAGCACGGTGAGCGTGCCGTGCGGGGCTGCTCCCGGAGCGGGCTGCCGGCCGAGCCGGCGCAGGGCCTGGGCCGCCACGGCTCCGGCGGAGCCGTGCAGCACGAGGGGCGGGCGGCCGGGGCGCTGCACGGCGGCCCTGATGCGCTCGGCGACCAGCTCGTAGTGGGTGCAGCCGAGGACGACGGTGGTCACCTCGTCCGGGGTGAGGGCGGCGGCCGCGGCCACGGCCGCGTCGATCGCCGCCTCGTCCGCGTGTTCCACGGCCTCGGCGAGGCCCCAGCAGGGCACCTCGGTGACGGGCACACCACCGGCGAATTCGCTGATCAGGTTCTGCTGGTAGGGGCTGCCCGTGGTGGCCGGGGTGGCCCAGATGGCGAGGTGGCCGCCGCCGGCCGCGGCCGGTTTGATCGCGGGGACGGTACCGATGACCGGAAGCTCCGGTTCGAGGCGGGCACGCAGGGCGGTCAGCGCGTGCACGGTCGCCGTGTTGCAGCCGACGATCAGGGCCTCGGGGCGGCGCTCCGCGGCGGCTTCGGCGACGGCCAGAGCACGCTCGGTCAGGTCCTCGACGGTGCGCGGGCCCCACGGCATGCCGTCGGGGTCGAGGGAGAGCACGAGATCGGCGTCGGGGCGCAGCCGTCGTACCGCGGCCGTGGCCGCCAGCAGACCGATTCCGGAGTCCATGAGCGCGATCTTCACCCGATCACGATAGACGATGAGCCGTCCGGGGCAGCGGGCGTGGGGCAGACTGCGCCCGTGAGCGCCGTTGTGTGGACTGCCGCTGGATCACTCCTCGCCTGGTTGTGGCTGCTGCTCTGTCAGGGCTTCTTCTGGCGCACCGATGTGCGACTGCCGTCGCGTACGGAGCCGGAGGTGTGGCCGTCGGTGTGTGTCGTCGTCCCCGCCCGCGATGAGGCGACCGTGCTGCCCGTCGCACTGCCGTCACTGCTCCTTCAGGACTATCCGGGACGGGCAGAGGTCTTCCTCGTCGACGACGGCAGCTCGGACGGCACCGGTGATCTGGCGCGTGAGCTGGCCCGCCGGCACGGCGGGCTGCCTCTGACGGTGGGCTCGCCGGGTGAGCCTCCGGCGGGCTGGACCGGCAAGCTGTGGGCGGTGCGCCACGGTATCGGGCTGGCACGCGCGCGTGGTCCCGAGTACCTCCTCCTGACGGACGCCGACATCGCGCACGCCCCGGACAGTCTGCGGGAGCTCGTGGCGGCGGCCCGTTGCGGTGGATACGACGTCGTCTCCCAGATGGCCCGGCTGCGGGTGGAGAGCGTGTGGGAACGGCTCGTAGTGCCGGCGTTCGTCTACTTCTTCGCGCAGCTCTACCCCTTCCGCCGGATCGCCGCGGCGGGCCGGACGGCGGCCGCGGCCGGGGGCTGTGTCCTGCTGCGGGCCGAGACCGCGGAGCGGGCCCGGATCCCGGACGCGATCCGGCACGCCGTGATCGACGACGTGGCGCTCGCCCGGGCCGTCAAGCGCGGCGGCGGCCGCGTCTGGCTCGGGCTCGCCGAGCGGGTGGACAGCGTGCGGCCTTATCCGCGTCTGCACGACCTGTGGCGCATGGTGTCGCGCAGCGCGTACGCCCAGCTGCGGCACAACCCCCTGCTGCTGGCCGGGACGGCCGCCGGGCTGGCGCTGGTGTATCTGGTCCCACCCGTGGCGGTCCTGGCCGGCCTCGCCGCCGGCAGGACGTCCGCTGCGCTCCTCGGCGGTGCCGCCTGGCTCGTCATGGCGGGGACGTACGTCCCGATGCTCCGCTACTACCGGCAGCCGCTGTCGCTGGCTCCGCTGCTGCCGTTCACGGCGTTCCTCTATCTCCTCATGACCATCGACTCGGCAGTTCAGCACTACCGGGGACGGGGCGCGGCCTGGAAGGGCCGCACCTACGCGCGCCCGGACGCCCTGCCCGACGAGGGCTGACGTCCGCCAGAGGAGTCATTTCCGGCCAGGGGTCCAGTTCATGCCCCAGCCGTAGGCGTGGTCGACGGTCCGCTGCGGGCTCACCCCGCGCTCGGGCACCAGGTAGCGCGCCTCGCGCTGGACGACCAGATCACCTCCGGTGTTGGTGATCAGGGCGAGCGCGCACACGAGCGAGGGAACCGTGCACTCGTCGAGGGAGAACTCGATCGGCGCACCGTGCTCCGGCCGGAGCGTGACCGAGGCGTGCAGATCGGCGAAGGAGCGGGCGCCTTCGTAGATGGTGACGAAGACGAGGACGCGCCGGAAGGCGTTCTTGTGGTCGAGGTTGACGGTGAGGTTCTCGCCGCTCGACACGGCGCCGGTGCGGTCGTCCCCGTCGAGGTGGATGTACGGCGGCCGGTGCAGCGCTCCGAAGCTGTTGCCGAGGGCCTGAACGACGCCCTTGCTGCCGTCGGTGAGTTCGTACAGCGCGCACAGGTCGAGGTCGAGGTCGGAGTGCATCGCGGTCGGGCGCCCGAGCTTGCCGCTCCAGCCCGAGAACTGTTTGCGCACCTCCCAGTTGAGGTTGACGTGCAGCGCTCCGGAGGTGCCGCCCTGCTTGGTGAGGGAGACGGACGGGGCCGCCTTGGTGAGCGTCACTTTGGTGAGGCGGACGGGCGCGGGCGGTTCGGCGGGCGGGGGCGGAGCGACGGAGGGCTGCGCCATGGGCGCGGGCGGGTACGCGGCGGAGGGCGTGGTGGTGGGAGGCGCCGGGGCGGGGGCCTGTGCCGTCTGCTGCGGATCGTCCACCGTGATGCCGTAGTCCGTGGCCAGCCCTTCGAGGCCGCTGCTGTAGCCCTGGCCCACGGCGCGGAACTTCCAGGCGCCCTGGCGACGGTAGAACTCGCCCAGGACGTAAGCGGTTTCGGTCGTGGCGCCCGGGTTGTCGAAACGGGCCACCGGGGTGCCCTGGGCGGCGTCCTGGACTTCGATGTAGAGGCCGGGGACCTGTCCGAACGTGCCGCCGTCGGCCGAGGCGGCGAGGACGACGGTGTCGATGGCGGGTTCCACCCGCGCGAGGTCGAGGAGGAGCGTGTCGGTCACCCGGCCGTCGGCGGTGCGTTTGCCCTCGTGCCTGATCGCGCCGGAGGAGTGGGCGGGCTGGTTGTAGAAGACGAAGTCCGCGTCCGAGCGGACCTTCCCGCTCACCAGCAGCAGAGCGGAGGCGTCGGCGTCGGGCACGCCCGCTCCCGCCCGCCATCCCAATTCCACCCGCAACGCGGCTGTCGGCACCTGAGTATTTGAACCTTTCAGCATTTGCATGTCCGCCCCCATTGCGTGTCGCCGCGCCCAGGCCCGTCCCGGCCGTCCTTCGCGTTTCGTGCGCACAACCTAATCGCTCGCGCCGGCGAAGTCCCTCGTCCGGCCCCCGCGGGGGCCGGCGTCCGACCGCCGGTAACCCGCCCGGAACTCGGCCTTTACACGATCAAGACCTCGTTCGCCGCCCCTTTTTGGCGAGTTCGCTCGCATTGGGGATCCCGGGTCACCGCGGACACGGAAAACAACCCTCTTATCGGTCTCCCCAACGAGCACATCGTTGGCTTAACTTATGTGGCATGACCTCCCCCCGCTCCACCTATGGCGGCGGCTACTACTCCGCCTCCTTCCCGGACACCCCGATCTACGACAGGCTCGTCGCCGAGCGGGGTACCCCGCAGATCGCCCCGATCCGGGTCCCCGCCCAGTACGACATGCCGATGCCGGGCGGCAACCTGCCCGCCCTCCCGTCGGCGCTGCCCGCTCTTCCGGCAGCCCCCTCCCAGCCCGCCTACGGCTATCCGCAGGCGCAGCAGCCCGCCCCGCTGCAGCAGGCGCCCGCCGCGTACATCCCGCAGCAGGCCACCGCTCCGCGTGGCTACCCCGGCCCCCAGCCGCAGCAGCCGCGTCCGGCGGCCCCCGCGGGCTACGAGGCGATGCGCCCCGCGGCTCCCCGGCCGGCCCCGGCTCCCTACCAGGACCCGTACAACAGCCAGCAGTACCGCGGGTACTGAGCCGGACCCCGGGGCTGCCCGTGCCGACTGGCACGATGGCCCCATGGGGAACGCTCACCTGCACTCGATTCACGTCCATCCGGTCAAGGCGGCCCGGGGCCTTTCGCCCCGGCAGGCCGACGTGGAGCCCTGGGGGCTGGCCGGAGACCGGCGTTGGGTGCTGATCGACCACGGGGGAAAGGTCGTCACGCAACGCCGGCAGCCACGACTCGCGCTCGTCGCCGCCGAGCTGCTGCCCGGCGGCGGCCTGCGCCTGTCCGCGCCGGGCATGCCGCCGCTGACCGTGCCCGTACCCCGGCCCTCGGCCACCGTGCCGGTGGAGATCTTCCGCGACAAGGTCGAGGCGGTCCCGGCCGAGGACGAGGCCGTACACACCTGGTGCAGTTCCCACCTCGGCATCGGGGTGCGCCTTGTGCACCTGGACGATCCGGCCACGCGCAGGCCCATCGACCCGGAGTACGCGCGGGCCGGTGAGACCGTCTCCTTCGCCGACGGCTTTCCGCTGCTGCTCACCACGACCGCCTCTCTCGACGCCCTCAACTCCCTGATCGCACAGGGCGAGCACGCGGGCGAGGGCCCGCTGCCCATGAACCGCTTCCGGCCGAACGTGGTCGTGACGGGGACCCCGGCGTGGGCCGAGGACGGCTGGTCGCGCCTGGCCATCGGGGACGTGCCGTTCCGCGTGGCCAAGACCTGCGGCCGGTGCGTGGTGACCACCACGGACCAGGACACCGGCGAGCGGGGCCACGAGCCCCTGTTCAGCCTGGGATCGCACCGCCGGCTCGACGGCAAGCTGGTCTTCGGCCAGAACCTCGTGCCGCTGTCCCGCGGCACGATCCGGGTCGGGGACCCGCTCACGATTCTCGAATAGCTCTTCGAGCGGAGCGGGAACCGTGCCGCCGGCCCGGGCGTTCGGGCTTGTGTGAGAGTTTCGTGAGAGGCCCTGCGGAGAGGTGATGTCGCTCTCTCTTCGCCGGGTCCGTGCGTGGACGGCTCCGCCGGGGAGTATCACGGAGCGGGAAGGGGGTGCAGGCGGTGCGAGCGATCAGCGGACTCTGGCGCTGGCGGCGCAATCCACTCTGCCGCGCGACCGACCTGGCCGAGGCATGGGTGGCGCTGGCCTCCCTGCTGCTGATCCTGCTGGTCTCGCCGGTGGCCGGCTCACTCGTCGGGGGGTCGGCTCAGGACGCGCTGCAGCGCTCGGTGCGGGCCCAGCACGAGGCGCGGCATCCGGTGACCGCCACAGTGGTCCGCAAGCTGGACCGCTCCCCGCTGGACTCCGACCCCGAGACCTCGTCGGGCCGGGATCTGCGCAACCGCGTCCTCGCCGACTGGACCGCGCCGGACGGCACCGCGCACCAGGGCCCCGCCCTGGCGAGCCTCAAGGACCCGCAGCAGGGCGACACGTTCCGGATATGGACCGACCGGCACGGCCGGATGGTGCCCCGCCCGCTCGACTCCGCGACCGCCTCGACGCACGCGGTCCTCGCCGGCTTCGGCGCGGCCCTGGCGACGGCCGGTCTCATCGAGGGCGGCAGACGGCTGATCGTCTGGCGCATGGCCCGCCGCCGGTACGCCCGTTGGGACCAGGCATGGGACCGGGCGGGCCCCGACTGGGGCAGGACGGGCACCGGCAGCTGACGGCCTTCCCGCTCTGGTCAACCCACCACCCGCGCGCACGCTACGGTGGTCCGGCCGAACCGTTCGGCACAACCCGCGCGCGAGCGAGCCTCAGGGACGCGCCGGTGTCGACGCCGCGTGCGCGCCCAGGCCCCGAGGGCCGGGCTCGGTCGCGGTCGCGACCCCGGCCGGAACGTCCCGACGGCGGACGAGCCATCAGTACGACCGAGGTGGGGGCACGGCTACACCATGGCACAGGGCACGGTCCAGGTGACGCACACCGGCACGTCGCGGTGGCGGCGCCGCACGGGTGAGTACGCATCGCTCGCCGCCGCCCTGGAGGCCGCGGCCGACGGAGACGTCCTCACCGTCGCGCCCGGCACCTACCGGGAGAACCTCGTCCTGCAGCGCGCGGTGACCCTGCGTGGTCCCGAGGGCTCCCCCGGCTCGGTGCGGATCGCGCCCGTGGACGGCGTGCCGCTGACCGTACGTGCCTCGGCCGTGGTGCAGGACCTGCACGTGGAGGGCCAGGACGCGGCCGCCCCCGCCGTGCTGGTGGAGGAGGGCACCCCGGAGCTGCGGGACGTGCGGGTCGTGACGCGGTCCGCGGCCGGGATCGAGGTGCGTGGCAGCGCCCGGCCCACGGTGCGGCGCTGCGCGGTCGACAACCCTGCGGGCATCGGCATCGCCGTGGTCGACGGCGCGGGCGGGGTCTTCGAGGAGTGCGAGATCGTCGCGGCCGGCCAGGCGGGGGTGGCGGTGCGCGGCGGCGCCCACCCGCGTCTGGAGCGCTGCCGGGTGCACCACACCTCGGGCTCGGGCCTGTCGGCGACCGGGGAGAACTCGGCGCTGGAGGCCGTCGGCTGCGAGGTGTACGAAGTGAGGGGCAGCGGTGTGCAGATCACCGGCCGGGCCACCGCGCACCTCACCGACTGCGATGTGCACCGCACGACGTCCGACGGCGTCACGCTCGACACCGACGCGGTGCTGACCCTCGCCGACTGCCGTATCCACGACATCCCGGAGAACGCGGTCGACCTGCGTTCCCGTTCCGTTCTCACCCTGACCCGCACCACGGTGCGGCAGTTCGGGCGCAACGGCCTGTCGGTGTGGGACCCGGGCACCCGGGTGGACGCCAACCAGTGCGAGATCTTCGACAGCACGGGCGACTACCCGGCGGTGTGGGTCAGCGACGGCGCCACCGCCGTACTGGACTCCTGCCGGGTGCACGACGTGCCGGACGCCCTGTTCGTCCTGGACCGCGGTTCCCGTGCGGACGTCGTCGACACCGACCTGTCGCAGGTGCGCAACACGGCCGTGTCGGTGAGCGACGGGGCGACCGCGCAGCTCGACGACTGCAGGATCAGGGAGGCGGCGACGGGCGCCTGGTTCCGCGACCACGGCAGCGGCGGCACACTCAACGGCTGCACGGTCGACGGCACCCAGACCGGCGTCATCGTCACCAAGGGCGCGGACCCGACCGTGGAGCGCTGCACGATCGACTCCCCCGCGGAGGCCGGTGTCTATGTCTCGGCCGGCGGCCGGGGAAGCTTCCTCAACTGCCGGGTGACGGGCAGCGGCGGCTACGGCTTCCACGTCATCGACGGCAGCCGTACGACGCTGCGGAAGTGCCGCACGGAGCGGTGCGCGCGCGGGGGGTACGAGTTCGCGGACAGCGGGGCCGACGGGGCCTCCGGCGCGGCGGGCCCGCTCGTCGAGGACTGCACGAGCGACGAGAGCGCGGGGCTGCGGGCGCCTGCGGCGCGGGAGACGGCCGTGCAGACGGTGAACCACTCCCCCGGCCTGCTGGGCGGGGTCCCGGGACCGCGCACCGAGCAGGCGCCCCCGACGCCGGTCGCCGAGCCCGAGCAGCCGGCCCGGACCTCCAAGGACGTCCTCGGTGAACTGGACGCGCTGGTGGGCCTGGAGAGCGTCAAGCGGGAGGTGCGGGCACTGACCGACATGATCGAGGTAGGCCGGCGCCGTCAGCAGGCCGGTCTGAAGGCGGCCTCGGTCAAGCGGCATCTGGTCTTCACCGGCTCCCCCGGCACCGGCAAGACGACGGTCGCCCGGCTCTACGGCGAGATCCTCGCCTCCCTCGGCGTGCTGGAGAAGGGCCACCTCGTGGAGGTGTCCCGGGTCGACCTGGTCGGCGAGCACATCGGCTCGACGGCGATCCGCACCCAGGAGGCATTCGAGAAGGCGCGCGGCGGCGTGCTGTTCATCGACGAGGCGTACGCGCTGTCCCCGGAGGACGCGGGCCGTGACTTCGGCAAGGAGGCCATCGACACGCTGGTGAAGCTGATGGAGGACCACCGGGACGCGGTCGTCGTGATCGTCGCGGGCTACACGGCCGAGATGGAGCGCTTCCTGTCCGTCAACCCGGGCGTGGCGTCCCGCTTCTCACGGACCATCACCTTCAGCGACTACGGCCCCGAGGATTTGCTGCGGATCGTGGAGCAGCAGGCCGACGAGCACGAGTACCGGCTCGCGCCGGGCGCTGCGGAGGCCCTGCGGAAGTACTTCACGGTGCTCCCCAAAGGCCCGGCGTTCGGCAACGGCCGTACCGCACGGCAGACGTTCGAGGCGATGGTCGAGCGGCACGCGAGCCGGGTCGCCCAGCTCCCGGAGCCGAACAAGGACGACCTGACGCTGCTGTTCGCCGAGGATCTGCCCGAGCTGCTCTGACGATCCGCCTAGGCGCCGGGCGGCTCGGGCCGGCGGCGTGGCGACGGCACCTCCGGATGCTCCGAGCGGCCCCCCGCAGGCTCCGCAGGCGTTGCCGGGAGCTCCGAGGGCGCCTCGGGCCGCAGCCGGGCGAGCAGGGCGCGGCGTTCCTCGGCGAACACCGGGTCCGCCTGGTAGTCGGAGTGGCCGAGAATCGGCGCCGGCAACGGCAGCAGATCGGTGCGGCCGTAGGCGAGGGGGTCCATGAGTGGGGCGTGGTCGACCTGGGTACCGCGATCGCCCGGCAGGCGCATCGGGCCGCCGATGGGGTCGGTGAGCCGGTAGAGGTTGCGCCAGCAGTCGACGTCCCGGTGCAGGGAGCCGAGTGCGGCGGGCCCGAAGTGGGCCGGGAACCACCGGCCGTAGAGGCGCTCCAGCGGGGAGCCGTAGGTCAGGAGCGCGACGCGTTTGCGGGCGGACGGGGCGAGTTGCCAGGCCGCGGCGGCTGCGAGGACGCTGCCCTGCGAGTGCCCGGAGATGACCAGCCGCCCGCCGGTGACGCGGGTCCAGGTCGCCATCCGCCAGGTCAGGTCGGGCACCGCGCGCTCGGCGTAGCAGGGCGGGGCGAAGGGGTGGGAGGCGCGTGGCCAGAAGGTGCCGACGTCCCACAGGATGCCGATCGTGCGGCGGGCCGCGGGGTCCTTGTAGGCGCGCCGGCCCCAGGTGACGAAGAGCACGAAGCCGAGGCCGATCAGCCAGGAGCCGAGGGCCTGGGAGGTCTCGGCGGCGCCGTGGACGACGGGGTGGGCGCCCTGGGCGGCCTCGCCCGGGGTCTCGTCGGTGGCCAGGGCGCCCACGAGGGCTCCGGCGCCGAGCAGCAGGGTGATGCCGGAGGTGACGGCGACGACGCGGGGCCCCCGGTCGGTGAGCGAGGCCATCGCACGGGTGTTGGCGATACGGCGGGTGCGGGCCCGGTCCTGGTGCTCGTCCGGGTAGTCGAGTGCCACGGCGGTGCGCTCGGCTCGGGCGAGCCGCCAGGCGCGATGGGCCAGCCAGCCGAAGAGCCCCAGCAGGACGACGAGCAGCGGCGGGATCACGGACGCCTGCCAGGTCAGCAGCACCGGCGGGCCCTCGATCGACGCCCTGGTGCCGTCCAGCCAGTCGGACACCCGCTGGGAGACGCCGCCGGACATCACGCCGCCGAGCGCGCAGGCCAGCATCGCGACCGCGGGTCCGCCCAGGCCTCGCAGCACCGCCCGGCGGTCGGGGTCGGTGCGGTGCAGGGCGTGGGCGACGATCCCGAGGACGATCACGAGCAGGCCCTGGACCAGGGCGATCCCTCCGAAGGTCGTGTCACCCGGCAGCCGGCCCTCCGACGTCCACCCCGGGCGCTCCCACCCGGCGTACACCACGGTGAGGGCGAGCAGCGCGAGCGCGGCGAGCGGCAGGCGCCGCACGAAGCCCTCGTCGAGTTTCCGGTCCAGCCGTCTCTCGCTGCGGCCGCGGCGGCACACCACCCACACCACGGCGACCGCACAGAGGGCGAGGGACGCTTCCAGGAGCAGCCCCAGGGTGCCGAGCACTGCGGGGCCGCCGGGGCGGCGGTCGTGGCGGGCGGCGGCGCTGCCGACGGCGGCCGCGACGGTGATCAGACCGGCGGCGGTGTGCGCGGCGCGCAGCCGGGCCACCAGCCGGCGCCCGTACCAGAACCCGGGACGGCCGAGGGCCGTGGGGCCGCCGTCCGCTTCGGGCCCGGGGGCACTCTCGATGGGCTGCTGGGACTCGTAGTCGCTCCAGGTGCGCCGGGACAGGTACCACAGCAGCACGGTCAGGGCGGTGGGCGCGGCGGCGGCCAGGGCGAGACGGCGCCCGGGGGCGCTCCACCAGCCGCCGTCCGAGACGGTGGGTGAGAGGAAGCCCAGCCAGGAGTGGCGGTCGGCGCACGCGGCGGTGCCCGCGCACTGCCAGGCCGCGAGGTCGAGGGCGACCTCGCAGGCGGCCGCGACGAGCAGCACGGTCAGGGTGAGCGCCGCGAGTCGCACCAGCAGGCCGTACAGCCGCACGGTCCGGCGGCGGCCATGGGCGGCGGGGCGCATCCAGTGGGCCAGGTTGACGACCATGAACGGCAGCAGCAACAGCCACAGCGCGCGGGTGCCGTTGCCGGAGGTGAGGTTGCACCACACGTAGGCCTCGGGCACCGGCCCCTCGCGGCGCCGCCCGCCGGAGCCGTGCTCGGCGTGGACGTCGTCGGCGCGCCGGAAGACGGCCGCGGTGTGGTCGCCGGTGATCCGCACCGTCCGCGGATCGTTGAGCATCTCCTGCGGCGTGGTGCCGCCCACGCCGTGGACCAGGAGCTCAAGGGCGGGTCCGCCCTCGCCGCGCCGCGTGGCGGGACCGTCCGGTCCGCCGTTCGACGCCTCTTCCTGCGCGCGTTCCACTGATTCGCACTTCCCCCGTGACACGCCGTCGGCTCTGTCCGTGCCGGCACAAGGATCTCCCCTTCCGCGGCGCGGCACACCCCCTGTCACGGAATCTCACCGATCTGTGATGAAGCGGAGCGAGCAGACGGGCGGGCGGGTGGCACGGGCGCGGCGAGCGGTCGGTGGCACCGTCCGCCCCCCGACATGCGAGGATGGGGCGTCCTCGCATCACGGCCGGGAAGAATGTCCTGGTAGGGGCCGGTATGTGCGGGGCGTGTCGACGGCATTGAGGCGAAAGGACCGGAGCGTACGTGAGCGAGAATCAGAACCTCCTCGCGGAGCAGCGGCGATCCCTGATCCTCGACGAGGTCCGCCGCCGGGGCGGCGTCCGGGTCAACGAGCTGACCCGCAAGCTGGGCGTGTCGGACATGACGGTCCGCCGTGACCTCGACGCGCTCGCCCGCCAGGGCGTGCTGGAGAAGGTGCACGGCGGCGCGGTGCCGGTGGTCGAGGCGAGTACGCACGAACCGGGCTTCGAGGCGAAGTCCGGTCTGGAGCTCACCGCCAAGGAGGACATCGCACGCGCCGCGGCCAAACTGGTCGCGCCGGGCGCGGCGATCGCCCTGTCGGGCGGTACGACGACGTTCGCGCTGGCGCACCAGCTGCAGGACGTACCGGACCTCACGGTGGTCACCAACTCGGTGCGGGTCGCGGATGTGTTCCACGCGGCGCAGCGCACCTCGGGCCCTAGGCAGGGCGCGGCCACGGTCGTGCTGACGGGCGGGGTGCGCACGCCCTCCGACTCGTTGGTGGGGCCGGTCGCCGACCAGGCGATCGCGGCACTCCACTTCGACCTGCTGTTCCTCGGCGTGCACGGCATATCGGTCGAGGCCGGGCTGTCGACGCCGAACCTCGCGGAGGCCGAGACGAACCGGCGGCTCGTGCAGTCGGCCCGCCGCGTGGTCGTGGTCGCGGACCACACCAAGTGGGGCAAGGTGGGCCTGAGTTCGTTCGCCGCGCTGGAGCGGGTCGACACGCTCGTGACGGACGCCGGCCTGCCGGAAGAGGCGCGCGGGGTGGTCGCGGACCATCTGCGGCGGCTGGTGGTGGCCGGGGAGCCCGAGGACGCCGAGGACATCTGACGGCTCTTCAGCCGGGGTGGCGCAGTGCGCGTCACCCGCTCCCCTCGGGGGTCCGGCCGCCGTGCGGCCGAGGGCCAGGGCTCAGTCGGGCCAGACGCCCGTCTCCAGGAGTGAGTCGATGGCGGCCGTGTACGGCTGGATGTCCAGCCCCTGAGCGGCCAGCCAGGCATCCGAGTAGTACTTGTCGAGGTAGCGGTCCCCCGGGTCGCACAGCAGGGTCACGACACTGCCCTGCCGGCCGGCGGACACCATCTCGGCGACGATCTTCAGCGCGCTCCACAGCCCGGTGCCGGTCGAGCCGCCGGCCTTGCGGCCGATGGCGCGCTCCAGGGCCCGGACGGCGGCGACGCTGGCCGCGTCGGGCACCTTCATCATCCGGTCGATCGCGCCGGGCACGAAGCTCGGTTCCATCCGGGGCCGGCCGATGCCCTCGATCCGGGAGCCGCAGTCACAGGTGACGTCCGGATCGCCGGTGGTCCAGCCCTCGAAGAAGCACGAGTTCTCGGGGTCGGCCACGCAGACGCGGGTGTCGTACTGCATGTAGTGGACGTAGCGCGCGAGGGTCGCGGAGGTGCCGCCGGTGCCCGCCGTGGCGACGATCCACGCCGGCTCGGGAAACCGCTCCAGGCGCAGCTGGCGGAAGATGGACTCGGCGATGTTGTTGTTCCCGCGCCAGTCCGTGGCCCGTTCGGCGTAGGTGAACTGGTCCATGTAGTGGCCGCCGGTCTCGGCCGCGAGGCGGGCGGACTCCGCGTACATCGTGCGAGGGTCGTCCACGAAGTGACAGCGGCCGGAGTGGAACTCGATGAGGCGGATCTTCTCGGCGCTCGTCGTGCGCGGCATGACGGCGATGAAGGGCACGCCGATCAGCTTCGCGAAGTACGCCTCGGAGACGGCCGTCGAGCCGCTGGAGGCCTCGATGACGGGCCGGTCCGGCCGGATCCAGCCGTTGCAGAGGCCGTAGAGGAAGAGGGAACGGGCCAGACGGTGCTTGAGGCTGCCGGTGGGGTGGGTCGACTCGTCCTTCAGGTACAGGTCGATGCCCCACCGCTCCGGCAGGGGGAACTGGAGCAGATGGGTGTCTGCCGAGCGGTTGGCGTCGGCCTGGACTCTGCGGACGGCTTCCTTGAGCCACGTCCGGTAGGCGGCGTCGCTGTGGTCGACGTCGAGGGTCACGCCGGTCCGGGTCTGCTGAGAAGTGCTCACGGGGGCTCCTAACGCTGCGCGCCGACGACGCGTCGCGCGGCCGACACCTCCGATCATAAGCAGCTGGCGCACGCGCTTCTCACCTGCATAAACGCACCTTTGAGCCCCCCAAAGCGCCCCCAGGAGCAGAGCCGGGGCAAGGGGGCGCGTGGTCCCGGAGGCGCATCCGCGAGCGTGCTGCGGGCGCCCCCCGGCGAGGGGGCCGCGGGCACTGGTGCTCGACGCCGGGCGGGGGCAGACTGCACGGCGGGACCAAGGCCCCGGACGGGGTGACCGCAGGGATACGACGCGCCGACCGGAGGGGAGCACCCCTGCGGACGGGGCACACTGGAACAGGACACGAGCCGACACGAGCCCGTACCGGGCGTCGCCCGGAGCGAACCGGTACACCGACGCACACCAAGGGGGCGGGTGGCATGGGAGAGCCGGAGTTCAGGGCCACGGGCGTGCGGATCGGGAAGCGGCTGCGCGCTCTCACCCGGGCCGGGCAGGTCCGGATCAACGACGGCCGGCTCGAGCTCCTGACCAGCTACGGCAGTGAGATCGACAGCGCACCGGTGCAGGCCGTGCGCGCCTCCAAGCCATGGTTCGGCCCCGATGACCGGGCCACGGCGGATCTCAACGGCAAGCGGTACCTGCTCACCCTGGGCGAGAACGATCCCGCACCGGGAGAGCCGGGCCCGCCGGCCGCGCGGCGCTTCATCGAGGCCGTGCGCAGGGCAGCGGGGCGTGGCGACTGAGATGTCCGCGAGTTGCGGTACCTCACCCCCTGCGTCACTCTGGTCTCACGTCACTCTGGGTTTACCGGCGATAACGCTGCGAACCAGCCCGCCGGACACGACAGCAGGCGGCAGTGTCACGCAGGCGCCCTGCTGGATCCGAATCCCGTGTTCTTCCGGACCTCACGTCGGGGAGTCGCAGCCGTGATCAGCTACCCAAGCAGGCACTGCACGGTGGAGCTCCAAGCCCTGCCGTCGCGGATCGGCCAGGTCCGCAGAATCGTATCTGCGCAACTGCGCTACTGGCATCTGGATCCCCTGATCGACCGGGCCTCGCTCGGCGTGACGGAGCTGTTGTCCAACGTCCACCGGCATGCCCAGCCCGACAAGACGTGCACCGTGGAGATAGAGCTGCTGCTGGACCGGCTCATGGTCTCGGTGCGCGACGGCGATCCCCGCATGCCCGTGGTGGAGGACCCTCACGACATCGCACCGATGGCGACCTGCGGACGCGGTCTCGCCATGGTCGCCGCCATGAGCGAGAGCTGGGGCGTCCGGCCGGACGGCGAGTCCGGCAAGGTCGTGTGGTTCACCCTGCCGACATCCGCCCCGGTGATGACGGCGCCGTCGCTCCGCACCCGGCGCGGCGCCCAGGAGAAGCCCGCGCGCAGGTTCGCCGAGGTCGGGGCTCCCACCGACGGACTCCGGCCCGATCATGCTCCCGCCCGGTCCGCCGTTGCCGGCTGACCGGGCGGTGACCAGCCTCCCCCTCGCGCCCCGGGGGCGTGCGCCGTCACGTGCGTTCCCGCTGCGCGCGCCACCGTCACTGTGACGGCTCCGCGCGCCACCCCACCGTGTCGCGACGGCACGCCCCGGTTGCGGGCGTGCCGCGCGCCGGGGTGGCCGCGGCCGGGGCGCTGCAGCGCGATGCCGCCGCCGATCACCAGCGCGCGGATCACCGGGAAGAGCAGGATCCACGGGCCGGGCCCGCCACCGTCGCCGAAGTTCGCCGTCGCCCTCGACTTCTGTAACTACTGGTATGTACAGTACGACTCATGAGCACCCCGGAACGGCTGATCGAGTCCACCCGTGAACTGCTGTGGGAGCGCGGCTACGTGGGCACCAGCCCCAAGGCGATCCTGGAGCGCGCGGACGCCGGGCAGGGCAGCATGTACCACCACTTCAAGGGCAAACCCGATCTCGCCCTGGCCGCGATCCGGCGGACCGCCGAGGAGATGCGCGCCACCGCCGCGGGAGTACTCGACGGCCCGGGCACGCCCTATGAGCGCATCGAGGCGTACCTGCGGCGCGAGCGGGACGTGCTGCGGGGCTGCCCGGTCGGCCGGCTGACGATGGACCCGGACGTCATCGCGAACCCCGAGCTGCGCGCGCCGGTCGACGAGACGCTGGACTGGCTGCGCGGGCGGATCGCCGGAATCGTCGAAGAGGGCAAGGCCCAGGGCCAGTTCGCCCCTGGCATGGACGCCCGGGAGATCGCGGCGGCGGTCGTCGCGACCGTCCAGGGCGGGTACGTCCTCGCCCGCGCCTCCGGCTCCCCCGCCGCCTTCGATGCAGGGGTCCGGGGACTGCTCTCCCTGCTGGCACCCCGGTCCGCCTGAGGAGACTTCCATGCACGCCATGCAGTACGAGCTCACCCTGCCCGCGCGCTACGACATGGGCATCATCCGCGACCGCGTCGCCCGTCGGGGACATCTGCTCGACGACTGGGACGGGCTCGGCCTCAAGGCCTACCTGCTGCGCGAGCGCGGGCTACGCGGTTCGCCGGTCAACCAGTACGCCCCCTTCTATCTCTGGAACACCGTCGACGGCATGAACGCCTTCCTGTGGGGCGGCGGGTTCCAGGGGGTGAGTGACGACTTCGGACGGCCGTCGGCGCGGCAGTGGACGGGACTCGCGTACGAGGAAGGGGACGGTTCGCACGCGCGGTTCGCGGTGCGGAGGCGTCAACCGGTGCCGGTCGGAGAGCCGTTGGCCGATGCCGTGGAGGACGCGGTGGGCGAGGCCGGGCGGTTGGCAGCGCAGGACGGTGCCCTGCTCGCCGCCGCAGCCGTCGATACGAGCCGCTGGGAGCTGGTGCACTTCTCACTCTGGGAGCAGGATGCGCCGCCCGGGGCCGAGGGTGACCTCTTCGAGGTACTGCACCTGTCCGCGCCGGGCCGTGACTCGCTGCCCCGAGGACGCCGGTGGTGAGCGCCGTCCGCACGGTGCTGGGAGACGTGTCCCCGGCGGACCTGGGCGTGTGCGACGCCCACGACCATCTGTTCTTCGGCAGTCCCCGGCTGCCCGGCCAGGAGCTGCGCAGCGTCGTGGCGGCGCGAGCGGAGCTGGCGGCGTTCAGGGAGCAGGGCGGCGGGGCCGTCGTGCAGTGGACGCCGTACGGGCTCGGGCGGCGGGTCGCCGATCTGCCGCCGCTGTCGCGGGAGACCGGTGTGCACGTGGTCGCGGCGACCGGTCTGCATCAGTCGGTGCACTACGACGAGGACACACTCGCCGGGCTGCGGAACCGGCTCGCCGAGGTCTTCGTCTCCGAACTCGCCGAGGGCATCGGCACGTCGGGGGTGCGGGCGGGGCTCGTCAAGGTCGCGGGCGGGTTCCACGCACTGGACGCGCACGCCCGCTGGACCATGGCGGCGGCGGCCGAGGCGCACCACGCCACGGGTGCGACGATCGCCGTGCACCTGGAGCTGGGGACCGGCGCACTGGACGTACTGGACCTGCTGTGCGGGCGGTTGGGGGTGCCGCCGCACCGGGTGGTGCTCGGGCACCTCAACCGCTCCCCCGACCTGGTGGTGCACCGGCAGGCGGCGGAGTACGGCTGCTATCTGGCCTTCGACGGGCCGTCCCTCGCCCACCACGCCACGGACTGGCGGATGCCGGACGCCGTACGGGCCTTGGCCGACGGTGGGTTCGGCGACCGGCTGCTGCTGGGCGCGGACACCACGACGGCCGCCGCCCGCTCGGTGGACGGCGGCCCCGGCATGCCGTACCTGCTGCGCCGCGTGCGGCCCCGGCTCGCGCACGCGGTGGGCGAGGAACTGGTACGACGCATCCTCACGGAGAACCCGGGCCGGGCGTTCGGGGCCGAGTGGCGCCGCCCGGGGCGGTGACCGGCCTCAGCCGCCGGCCTGGTCGCTGTCCTTCATCGAGCCCCAGCCGTGCCAGCGGTCGACCTCGATCCAGGCACTGACCCGGGGGCGGACACGGTCCGGGTAGGGCTTGCCGGTGTAGTGCCGGGCGAGGAGGTCGATGTCGGCCAGGTCCTCGTCGGCGTACGTCTCGGTGACGCGGCCGATGAGGGTGACGTGGGTGTACCAGTCCTCCCCGGCGAGGACGGTGAGGGTGACGCGCGGGTCGCGACGCAGGTGCTTGAGGCGTACCCGGCCCTCGTCGAGGTTGATCAGCACACGGCCGTCCTTCCACGCGTACCAGGTGGCGGTGGACACGGGCGCGCCGTCGGAGCGCAGCGTGGCCATCACGCACGGGTTGGGCTTGCTCAGCAGGGCCTGGGCCTCGGGCGGCAGCGGCGGCTTGGACATGGGAGGAACCTCCTAGGAACCGGTCTTCTCTTCGAAGCTTGCGAAGTAGGCCGCGACCATGTCCTCGTCGGCATGCCCCTGGGCGGCGGCGCGCTCCATACGGGCCGCTGTCGCCTCGGCGACGTCCAGACGGGCACCGTTCCGCGCTCCGGCCTCTACGATCAGCCGGGCGTCCTTGGCGGCGGTGGTCACCGCGAACTGGGGCGGCGTGAGCCGGTCCTCCAGGACGAGGGCGGACTTGGCGCGCAGATAGCCCATGTCGAGGGGGCCGCCGGCGACGAGGTCGAGGAAGCCGTGCGGGTCGACGTCGAGGGCCTTGGACAGGGCGAGGGCCTCGCCGGCGGCGGCGGTGACGGCCAGGACCCAGCTGTTGGCCACCAGTTTCAGGCGAGTGGCAGCGGCCGACGCCCCGTCCTCGCCGCACCACACGGTCCGGGCGCCGACGGCGTCGAAGACCGGTGTCACCTGCTCGCGCCCCTCGGCGGGGCCGGCGGCGAGCACGGTCAGCTTCCCGGCCTCGGCGGGCTGACGGGTGCCCAGGACGGGGGCGTCGTAGAAGAGAAGGCCGTGTTCGCGGGCGAGGGCGGCCAGTACGGCGACCCCCTCGATGCCCGCGGTGGTCGACTGCACCCAGACGATGCCCGGGCGCAGGGCCGGGGCGGCCTGTCGCAGGGTGTCCAGGGCGGCGGGCCCGTCGTGGAGCATGGTCAGGACGACATCGGCGTTCTCGACCGCCCGCGCGGGGCTGTCGGCGATGTCCACGCCCTCGGCGGCCAGCGGCTCGGCCTTGGCCCGGGTACGGTTCCAGACGCGGACGGTGTGTCCGGCCCGGGCGAGATTGCGGGCCATCGCGGCGCCCATGATGCCGGTGCCCAGGACGCTCACGGTGAGAGTGTCGGTCATTGCGTCAACTTCCTCGGTGGTGCGGTGCGGGCGGACTGCCTGCGGACCAGCCTGCCCGCTCAGCGGCGCGCCTTCCCGGAAGCGGCGCGGGCAAGCCTGATCCGGTGGGGTCACTCTCGCGGCCTGGCGCCCGGCGCCGGCTCACGTCTGCGGCGCGAGCGCACCCAGCGGATCGTCCAGGACCGGCTGCCAGGCCAGTTCCGCCGCACCCACCAGGCTGTTGTGGTCGAGGGTGCAGGGCAGGATGGGGACACCGCCGCTCTGGCCCCACAGGCTCCGGTCGGCCACGACCGCGCGCAGCCGGCCCGGGTCGGCGTCGAGAAGGGTGCGGTGCAGACCTCCGAGGATGATCCGGTCCGGATTGAGGATGTTGACCAGGCCGGCGAGGCCGAGGCCGAGGCGGTCGATGAGGGCCTCGGCGGCGGTGCGGACGCCCGGGTCGTCGTAGTGGTGGCGGATCAGGTCGATGGACTGCTGGAGCAGGGACACCTCGGGGCCCGGTTCGCGTCCGGCTTCCGTGAGGAAGGCCAGCGGGTCGGTCTCCACGTCGAGGCAGCCGCGGCTGCCGCAGTGGCAGGGGCGGCCCTCGGGGTGCACGGTGAGGTGCCCGACCTCCAGCGCGAGGCCCGAACTCCCCCGGTGCAGGCGGCCGTCGAGGACGAGCGCGCCGCCGACGCCGCGGTGGCCGGTGGCCACACAGAGCAGGTCGCGGGCGCCTCGGCCGGCGCCGTGCCGGTGCTCGGCGAGCGCGGCGAGGTTGACGTCGTTCGCGGCGAACGCGGGCCCGTCGATGCCGGCGGCGCGCACCTGCTCGGCGAAGATGTCCCGCACGGGCGCGCCCGCGGGCCAGGCCAGGTGGAGCGGGTTCAGCGCCAGTCCCTCGGGTTCGGCGACGGCGGAGGGGACGGCGAGGCCCGCTCCCACACACCGCAGTCCCGTCGTGCGCAGCAGTTCGGCGCCGGCCGTGACGACGGAGGCCAGTACCTTGGCCGGGTCGGCGTCGACGACCTCGCAGCCGGGTGCGGTGGCGACGATCCGGCCGCCCAGTCCGACCAGCGCCGCCCGGAACCCGTCGGCGTGCACCTGCGCCGCCAGAGCGACGGGGCCGTCGTCGGCGACGGCCAGTCGGTGGGAGGGCCTGCCCTGGGAGCCGGCCGCGGCGCCGGGCCGGGCGTCGACCCGGATCAGCCCGAGTGCCTCCAGCTCGACGGCGACCGCGCCGGCGGTCGCGCGGGTCACCCCGAGTTCGGCGGTGAGCACGGCCCGGGTCGGCGCGCGTCCGGTGTGGACGAGCTCCAGCGCGGGCCCGAGTGCTCCGCGTCCCCGGTCCAGCCGCGCCCTCGAAGTGCTCCCGTTCCCCGCGTGCCGGGGGTCCGCCTTCCCGCTCATGAGGGCGAGTCTCCCATGATCCGCCGGGATGGTGGCCGAGCATGCCCGCCGGGCCCGGCCGTGCGCCCGGGGACGCTGTCCGGCGGGCGCTGGAGGCCGCTCACGCGGAGCGTGATGTTGAGCCGCCCGGTCAGCCCCAGCCCCGGCGGTGCCGTCCCGGGGTGGATGCGGGGGACCCCGTGGTAGGCGAGGCGGGAGGGGCCGCCGAAGACGAACAGGTCACCGCTGCGCAGCTCGACGTCGGTGTAGGGCCTGGTGCGCGTCGCGGTGTTGCCGAAGCGGAAGACGCAGGTGTCGCCGAGGCTGAGCGACACCACGGGTGCGTCCGACTTCTCGTCGCTGTCGCGGTGCATGCCCATCCGGGCGTCGGCGTCGTAGAAGTTGATCAACGCGATGTCGTAGTCCGGGCCGGGTCCGCCGAGGGTGTCGCGGACCGCCCGGCGGCCCAGTTCGCCGAGCCACGGCGGGAACGGCTTCACCGGGGCGCCGTCCCCGTCGGCGACCGTGCGGGCGTAGGCGTACGGGTACCAGTGCCAGCCGAGGCAGACCTGCCGGGCGGTCATGGTGCCGCCGCCGGGAGTGCGGACCGTGCGCAGCCCGGCGGGCGGCAGGGCCCAGTCGCGGCAGGCGGCGAGCAGCGCCGACTGGCCTTCCGCGTCCAGCCAGTCGGGCAGGTGCACGGCGCCGGGCGCGACCTGCGTACGGGCCCTTGGGAACAGCTCGGCGTCCATGCCTTCCATGGTGCCCGACACACCCTGAGCTGCGGCTCGGCTGGGCCTGTCGTTCGGATCAGGCCCCGCGTCTGCGAGCTGATCCGAACGACAGGCCCTACCCTGGTCGCACGATGGACGACCGTATGACGACGCCGTGGGGCGAGCCGGCGCTGACCCGTTTCCCCGAGGACCCGCGCGACCGGCTGCGCGCCTGGGACGCCTCGGACGAGTACCTGCTGAGGCACCTGGCCGCGGAGCGGGTGCCGCTGGACGGCTCGGTCGTGGTGCTCGGGGACCGCTGGGGTGCGCTGGTCACGGCGCTCGCGGCGCACCGTCCGGTGCAGATCACCGACTCCTGGCTCACACAGGAGGCGACCCGCGTCAACCTCGCGCGGGCCGGGGTGGAGCCGGGTGCGGTGCGGCTGCTCACCACGCAGGATCCGCCGCCGGAGCGGATCGACGTGCTGCTGGTGCGGGTGCCGAAGAGCCTGGCGCTGCTGGAGGACCAGCTGCTGCGGCTGGCGCCGGCCGTGCACGCGGGGACGGTCGTGGTCGGCACGGGCATGGTGAAGGAGATCCACACGTCGACGCTGCGGATGTTCGAGCGGATCCTCGGCCCGACCCGCACCTCCCTCGCCGAGAGAAAGGCCCGGCTGATCTTCTGCACGCCGGACCCCGCGCTGGAGCGGCCCGCCAACCCGTGGCCGTACGTCTACACGCTGCCGGACGGCATCGGTCCCGCAGCGCACGGGACCGTCGTCAACCACGCGGGGGTGTTCTGCGCCGACCGGCTCGACATCGGGACGCGGTTCTTCCTCAGCCATCTGCCCGACGGGCGGGGTGGCCGGGTGGTGGACCTGGGGTGCGGCAACGGGGTGGTGGGTACGTCGGTGGCGCTGGCCGACCCGGGGGCCGAGCTGCTGTTCGTGGACGAGTCGTTCCAGGCCGTGGCCTCGGCGGAGGCGACGTACAAGGCGAACGGGGTGCCGGGGCAGGCCGAGTTCCGGGTAGGGGACGGGCTGGCGGGCGTGCCGTCCGGCAGTGCCGATCTGGTCCTGAACAACCCGCCGTTCCACTCCCACCAGGCGACGACGGACGCCACGGCCTGGCGGATGTTCACGGGGGCGCGGCGCGCGCTGCGACCGGGCGGGGAGCTGTGGGTGGTCGGCAACCGGCACCTGGGGTACCACGTCAAGCTGCGGAAGCTGTTCGGCAACAGCCGGCTCGTGGCGAGTGACCCCAAGTTCGTGGTGCTGAAGGCCGTCAAGCGGTAGCGGTGCCGAGGGTCTCCAGGGTTCTCGCCACCGCTCGTGTCATCGCCTCCCGCGCGAGCGTCAGGTAGCCGCGCGGGTCGACCGCCTCGCGCCGTTCGGTGAGGAACTCCCGGATCGCCCCGGTCAGCGCGATGTTCAGGGCCGTACCGATGTTGACCTTGGTGATGCCGCCCGCCACGGCCGCCGTGAGCTCGTCGTCCGGGACGCCGGAGGAGCCGTGCAGGACGAGCGGGACGTCCAGTGCGGCCGACAGGCGTTTCAGCAGGGCGTGGTCGAGGGCCGCGGTGCGGGTGGTCATGGCGTGGGAGCTGCCGATGGCGACGGCCAGGGCGTCCACCCCGGAGTCGGCGACGAACGCCCGCGCCTCGTCGGGGTCGGTGCGTGCGCCGGGGGCGTGCGCGTCCAGCGGAGGTCTGCCGTTCTTGCCGCCGATCTGGCCCAACTCGGCTTCGATCCACAGCCCTTGGGCGTGTGCCCAGGCGACCGCCGCCCGGGTCGCCGCGAGGTTCTCCGCGTAGGGCAGCCGGGCCGCGTCGTACATCACGGAGCTGAAACCGGCGTCCGCGGCCTGGTGCAGGAGGGCGTCGCTCTGTACGTGGTCGAGGTGCAACGCGACCGGAACGGCGGCGTGTTCGGCCGCGACGACGGCAGCGCGGGCGAGCGGGAGCAGTTGTCCGCCGCGGAACCTCACCGCGTTCTCGCTGACCTGGAGGACGACGGGGGCGCGGACCGACTCGGCGCCCGCGACGACGGCCTCGACGTGCTCCAGTGTGATGACGTTGAAGGAGGCGACGGCGGAACCGGCCGTCGCGGCACGGGTGACGAGGTCGCCGGTGGTGGTGAGGGGCACGGGTTCTCCTGGGCCTTGTCCGGGTCGGGTCGAGGGGCATCTGCTGCGGCCTGTCGTCGCCTCCCGTGTGCGGGGCCGAGCGCCCGCGGCGTGGCCTGGACGACAGGCTCCGGGTCAGGGCGCGAGGATCACCGAGCGCGTGAGGTGGCGCGGGCGGTCGGGGTCCAGTCCGCGGGACGCGGCGACGGCGACCGCGAGGCGCTGGGCGCGGACGAGTTCGGCGAGCGGGTCGAGGTGCCCGGCGATCCATGCGGCGCCGGTGCCGCGTACCTGTTCGGCGAGTCCGTCCGGCGCGTCCCCGAACATCCAGGTCGCCGTGCCCGCGGTGCTGACGCTGATGGGTCCGTGCCGGTACTCCATCGCCGGATAGGCCTCCGCCCAGGCCAGCGCGGCCTCGCGCATCTTCAGCCCGGCCTCGTTGGCCAGTCCGACGGTCCAGCCGCGCCCCAGGAAGGTGAACTGCCCGCATCGCACCAGCCCTTCGGGCAGCGGTTCGGCCAGGGCGGTGCGCGCGTCGGCGACGGCGGTCGTGGGGTGCAGGCCGAGGTGGGCGCGCAGCAGGGTGAGGGCCGTGGTGGCGAACCGGGTCTGTACGACGGAGCGTTCGTCGGCGAACTCCAGCACGGCGACGTCGTCGGCGGTCGTCATCACGGGTGTGTCCGGGTCGGCGGTGATCGCGGTGGTGCGCGTGCCACCTCTCAACCGGGCCAGCAGGTCCAGGACTTCGGTCGTGGTGCCGGAGCGGGTGAGGGCGACGACCCGGTCGTAGCGGCGGCCGTGGGGGAACTCCGAGGCGGCGAAGGCGTCGGTCTCCCCTTGGCCCGCGGCCTCGCGCAGGGCCGCTGCGGCCTGCGCCATGAAGAGCGAGGTGCCGCAGCCGACGATCGCGACCCGCTCCCCCGGTGCCGGCAGCACCTTGAGGAACCGGGATGCGTCCGACGCCGCGCGTTCCCAGCACTCGGGTTGGCTCGCCAGTTCGTCCTCGACATGCGTCATCCCGCACCCTCCGCTCCACCGGCCCGACCGCCCTGCTTGTTCCTGCAAGATATAGACACTTTTCGAGCAACATCAAGCATCCGGGCGGGTTGGGGTGCGCTAGGGTCGCCGGAGATCGAGACGTGGAGGTGCGGATGTCGCGCGACGCCCGCTGGAAGGCGCTGCTGGAACTGCTCGTGGAGCGCGGCCGGCTGGACGTCGAGGACGCGGCGGCGGAGCTCGGGGTGTCGGCGGCGACGATCCGCCGTGACTTCGACGGGCTCGCCGAGCAGCAGATGCTGGTGCGCACCCGGGGCGGCGCGGTCGTGCACGGCGTCTCCTACGAGCTGCCGCTGCGCTACAAGACGGCCCGTCACGCCTCGGAGAAGCAGCGCATCGCCAAGGCGGTGGCGGAACTGGTGGCGCCGGGTGAGGCGGTCGGGCTGACCGGGGGGACCACCACGACCGAGGTGGCGCGAGCGCTGGCCGTACGCGGGGACCTCGTGGCCGGGGCTCCCGCCCTGACCGTGGTCACGAACGCGCTGAACATCGCGAACGAGCTGGCGGTGCGGCCCCAGTTCAAGATCGTGCTGACCGGCGGGGTGGCGAGGGCCCAGTCCTACGAGCTGGTCGGGCCGCTCGCGGACGCGGTGCTCGGGCAGATCACCGTCGACGTGGCGGTGCTCGGTGTCGTCGCCTTCGACGTCACGCACGGTGCGTCGGCGCACGACGAGGCCGAGGCGGCGATCAACCGGCTGCTGTGCGAGCGGGCGGAGCGGGTGGTGGTCGCCGCCGACTCCAGCAAGCTCGGGCAGCGCGCGTTCGCCCGGATCTGCGCGGCGGAGGCGGTGGACACGCTGGTCACGGGCACGGCGGCCGACGCGGAGACGGTGCGCCGCTTCGAGGAGGCCGGGCTGCGGGTCGTCACGGTCTGACGGCGGCGGTCCGGCAGCGGCGGCTCTAGGCTTGGGCTGAGGCGCCTACCGGGCAGGGAGGCTGTCATGGGCGGAGCGGGCGAGGACCGGGGCGGGCGGCGGTACGTGCCGATCGCGGAGCACGGGCTGATCGGTGATCTGCGCAGTGTGGCCCTGGTGGGGACCGACGGCACGATCGACTGGTACTGCTGCCCGGCCTTCGACGCACCGAGCGTGTTCGCCTCGATCCTGGACGTCGAGCGTGGGGGCTGTTTCGAACTGGCGGCGTCGGTGCCGGCCCGGACCAAGCAGTTCTACTTCCCCGACACCAACGTGCTGATCACCCGGTTCTTCACCGAGGACGGGGTCGGCGAGGTGCAGGACTTCATGCCGCTCGGCGGCGGTCCGGCCGAGACCGAGCGGCACCGGCTGATCCGGCGGGTGGTGTGCGTGCGGGGTTCGATCCCGTTCCGTACGCGGGTGGCGCCCCGGTTCGACTACGGCTCTTTGTCCCACACCGTGCGGCTCTCCGGCGACACCGCGGTGTTCGAGACCGAGGGGCTGGCGCTCGCGCTCACCGCGACCGTGCCGCTGGAGGCGGACGGGCCGGACGTGCGGGGCGACTTCAAGTTGACCGAGGGCGAGACGGCGGTGTTCGCGCTCGACAAGGTCGGCGGCGACGTGACGCCCCGCCGCTGTGCGCGCACGGAGGCGGAGGAGCAGTTCGAGGCGACGGTGGCGTACTGGCGGCGCTGGCTGTCGGCATCCCGGTACAAGGGCCGCTGGCGGGAGATGGTGCACCGCTCGGCCCTGACGCTGAAGCTGCTCACCTACGCGCCGACCGGGGCGATCGTGGCCGCGCCGACGACGAGCCTGCCCGAGGAGCTGGGCGGCGAGCGCAACTGGGACTACCGGTACGTGTGGGTGCGCGACGCGGCGTTCTGCGTCTACGCCCTGCTGCGGCTGGGCTTCACCGGGGAGGCCGAGGCCTTCATGGACTTCGTGACCCGGCACATCAGCCCGGGCGACGGCAAGGTCTCCGGCCCGTTGCAGATCATGTACGGCATCGACGGCCGCACCGAGCTGCCCGAGCGCACCCTGGCCCATCTGGAGGGACACCACGGCTCGGCGCCGGTACGGGTCGGCAACGCGGCGGCCGACCAGCTCCAGCTCGACATCTACGGCGCGCTGATCGACTCGATCTACCTCTACGACAAGTGGGCCAAGCCCATCTCCAGCGGCCACTGGGACGACGTGTGCGCGCTGGTGGACTGGGTGTGCGCGCACTGGGACCAGCCGGACGAGGGGATCTGGGAGACGCGGGGCGGACGCAGGAACTTCCTGTACTCGCGGCTGATGTGCTGGGTGGCGATCGAGCGGGCCATCCGGATGGCCAACCGGCGCGGCCTGCCGGCGGATCTGCCGCGCTGGCGGGAGTGCCGCGACACGATCTACCGGCGGATCATGAGCCGGGGCTGGTCCGGGGAACGCCGGGCCTTCGTCCAGCACGAGGACGGCGACGTGCTGGACGCGGCGGTGCTGATGATGCCGTTGACGAAGTTCATCGCCCCCACCGATCCGAAGTGGCTGTCGACGCTGGACGTGCTCGCCGAGGAGCTGGTGTCGGACTCGCTGGTCTACCGCTACGACCCCCGCTCCAGCCCCGACGGGCTGCGCGGCGACGAGGGTACGTTCTCCATCTGCTCGTTCTGGTACGTCGAGGCGATGGTGCACGCGGGCCGGATCGACGAGGCGCGGCTCGCCTTCGAGAAGATGCTGACGTACGCCAACCACCTCGGCCTGTACGCCGAGGAGATCAGCCACACCGGGGAGCAGCAGGGCAACTTCCCGCAGGCGTTCACGCACCTCGCGCTGATCAGCGCGGCCTTCAACCTGGACCGGGCGCTCGGCTGACTCAGTGACCGTGGCCGTCCGCCTCATGCCCCTCGGGGGTGTCCGACGCGGGTGCCGCTCCCCCGGCGTGGACGGTGAAGGCCGCCGTGTGGACCTTGCCCTCGTGCTTGAAGTCGAGGAACAGGCGGTAGGAGCCGGAGCTGGGTGCCGTGGCCGTGAAGGAGATGTCGGGGCCGGGAGTCGTCGTGCCGTCGCCGGGTTCGCCGTTGGGGTGGACGTGCAGATAGGCGAGGTCGCCGGAGCGCAGGGCGACCAGGTGGCCGTACGCGCCGAGGTAGGGCTGGAGGTCGGTGACGGGCCTGCCGTCGCGGGAGACCCTCAGCTTCAGCTCGCTCGCCGCACCCGGCCGCAGGGTGCCGGCCAGCTTCACGTGGTAGCCGTCGATGCGGGCCGTGGTGTTCGCGGGCGGCAGCTGCCGGGCCCGGTACGGGCCGGAGGCGGCGAGGTCCGCGCCGAGGGTGAGGTTCCCGGCGTCCTTCCCGGCGGGGGTGAAGTCGGCGAAGACGCGGTAGCCGCCCGCGCGGGGCAGGACCACCGGGGTGCTCCAGGTGCCGTCGGCGGCGCGGGTGGGGTGCAGGTGGCGGTAGGTGACCAGGTCGCGTGAGGCCACGATGAGGTGCAGTTCCTTGTCGTGCTCGCGCTGGTAGGCGGTGAGCGCGCGACCGGCGGCGTCCCGGACGGTGAAGCGCAGGTCGGCCTGCTTGCCCGCGGTGACGCGGGGGGTTTGCAGGTCGAGCGTGTAACCGCCTTCGGAGATCTGCAGTCCGCCTGCCGGGGGTGTGTCGTGTCCGGCGTGCCCGCCGCCCTCCGCCTGCTCCTGGGTGGGCCTTGCGTGTTCGTTCCCGTGCTTCGGTGGGTTTTCGGCGACGACGGGGCCGACCGCCTGGCCGACGCCGTAGGTCGTGCCGAAGGTCGCCGCCAGGGCGGCGGCGAACGTGGTGATCCTCAGTCCGGTGTTCATGGCCGTCGGCTCCTTCGGATACCGGGCCTCCCGCTCGATGCGGGGGCCTCCATGCGGTTCACCATACCCCTGGGGGGTATTGAGTCAAGCCGGTCTCGCACTTGCATCATATACCCTATGGGGGTATATCTGAGGTCGACGAGGAGATACCCCCTCCCCGTATACAGCAAGCGATGGTTGGAACGTCTTGAGGAGGAAACCGATGCCCGCCACCACCTACGCCGTCTCCGGAATGTCGTGCGGTCACTGCAAGGCCACGCTCACCGAGGTGATCGGTGAGCTGGACGGCGTCCGCGGTGTCGAGGTCCACCTCGGCCATGGCCGCGTCACCGTCACCAGTGCAGGCGAGCCCGACGACGCCGCGATCACGGAGGCCGTCGACGAGGCCGGCTACGAGCTGACCGGGAGGGTCTGAGCCATGAGCACCGGTACGACGACCGGCACGGACGCCGAGGTCGAACTCGCCATCGGCGGCATGACCTGCGCCTCGTGCGCGGCGCGCATCGAGAAGAAGCTCAACCGCATGGACGGGGTCACCGCCACCGTCAACTACGCGACGGAGAAGGCCAGGGTCAGCTACTCCGGGGAGGTCTCCGTCGGCGACCTCATCGCCACCGTCGAGGCGACCGGGTACACCGCGCGGGAGCCGTCTCCCCCGGCCGCGCGGAACGACCCGGGCGTGGAGGCCGACGAACTGCGGCCATTGCGCGAGCGGTTGATCACGGCCGTGGTGCTCGCGGTCCCCGTCGTCGCCATGGCGATGATCCCGGCGCTGCAGTTCGAGTACTGGCAGTGGCTGTCGCTGGCCCTCGCCGCGCCCGTCGTGACGTACGCGGCGTGGCCCTTCCACAAGGCGGCGTTCACCAACGCACGGCACGGCGCGGCCACCATGGACACCCTCATCTCGGTGGGCACCTCGGCCGCGTTCCTGTGGTCGTTGTGGGCGCTGTTCCTCGGCACGGCCGGCACCCCGGGCATGACGCACCCCTTCGAGCTGACCATCGAGCGCACGGACGGCGCCGGGAACATCTACCTGGAGGCCGCTGCGGGGGTGACCGCTTTCATCCTGGCCGGGCGGTACTTCGAGGCCCGCGCCAAGCGCAGGGCGGGCGCGGCACTACGGGCGCTGCTGGAGCTCGGCGCCAAGGACGTCACCGTACTGCGCGACGACGGCCGCGAAACCACACTTCCCGTCGCGGATTTGAAGGCCGGGGACCGCTTCCTGGTCCGGCCGGGCGAGAAGATCGCGACGGACGGGACGGTCGAGGAGGGTTCCTCCGCGGTGGACGTCTCGATGCTCACCGGCGAGTCCGTCCCCGTGGAGGTGGGCGCGGGCGACCCGGTCACCGGAGCCACGGTCAACGTCGGCGGGCGGCTCGTCGTGCGTGCGACACGGGTGGGTGCGGACACCCAGCTGGCCCGGATGGCGAAGCTGGTGGAGGACGCACAGAACGGCAAGGCCGCCGCGCAGCGGCTCGCGGACCGGATCTCGGCGGTGTTCGTGCCGGTGGTGATCACCCTGGCGCTCGGCACGCTGGGCTTCTGGCTGGGCAACGGCGTCGGGCTGACGGCCGCCTTCACCGCGGCGGTCGCCGTCCTCGTCATCGCGTGCCCGTGCGCCCTGGGTCTGGCCACGCCGACCGCGCTGATGGTGGGCACCGGACGCGGCGCCCAGCTCGGCATCCTCATCAAGGGCCCGGAGGTCCTTGAGTCCACGCGCCGCGTCGACACGGTCGTCCTCGACAAGACAGGCACGGTCACGACCGGCCGTATGACGCTGCTGGCCGTGCGCACCGCAGAGGGCACGGAAGAAGCCGAGGTGCTGCGGCTGGCAGGGGCGTTGGAGCACTCCTCCGAGCATCCGATCGCCCGGGCCGTCGCCGACGGGGCGCTGGAGAAACTGGGCACGCTGCCCACGCCCGAGGACTTCGCGAACGTGCCCGGGCTCGGTGTGCAGGGCGTGGTCGAGGGCCACGCGGTGCTCGTCGGACGCAAGCGGCTCCTGGCCGACTGGGCGATGGAGCTTCCCGAGGCGCTGGCCCGGGCCGCGGCGGTCGCCGAGGAGGCCGGGCGCACGGCCGTCACGGTCGCGTGGGACGGCGAGGCCCGCGCGGTGCTGGAGGTGGCCGACGCGGTGAAGGACACCAGCGCCGACGCGGTCGGCCGGCTGCGGGCGCTCGGTCTCACGCCGATCCTGCTCACCGGCGACAACGAGGCGGTGGCCCGGTCCGTCGCCCGCGAGGTGGGCATCGGGGAGGTCGTCGCCGAGGTGCTCCCGCAGGACAAGGTCGACGTGGTCAAGCGGCTCCAGGCCGAGGGCCGGTCGGTGGCGATGGTCGGGGACGGTGTCAACGACGCGGCGCCACTCGCCCAGGCCGATCTCGGTCTGGCCATGGGCACCGGCACGGACGCCGCGATCGAGGCCGGCGACCTGACCCTGGTCCGCGGTGATCTGCGGGCCGCCGCGGACGCCATCCGGCTCGCCCGCCGCACGCTCGGCACCATCCGCTCCAACCTGTTCTGGGCCTTCGCGTACAACGTGGCGGCCCTGCCGCTGGCCGCGGCCGGCCTGCTCACCCCGATGATCGCCGGAGCGGCGATGGCCTTCTCCTCGGTCTTCGTGGTCG
The DNA here is from genome assembly GCF_001280065.1 of Streptomyces sp. NRRL B-1140. Classification (GTDB taxonomy): domain Bacteria; phylum Actinomycetota; class Actinomycetes; order Streptomycetales; family Streptomycetaceae; genus Streptomyces. The sequence goes on along the minus strand of NZ_LGEA01000025.1, from coordinate 229,723 downwards.
GCAACTCGCTGCGGCTGCGCACCTTCCGGGCCGCCGGCTGAGGCTCCGACGGCTCAGAGGCGCCGCCACACCAGCGTGTAGCGCCAGAACAGGCGGCGACGCAGCCGGACGCCGGGGAGGACGGCCCGGGCCTCGCGTGCGATCTCGGGGAAGGTCAGGTCCGCCGGGCGCGTGGGGGCGCTCATCGAGTCCGGGCGGGGCGCCGGGCGGCCCCGGTTCTTCAGCAACGCCATCAGGACGTTGAGCGGGATCGACGCGAGGCCGAGCAGGTGGTCGACGGGGGTGCGCTCCCTGGCCACGCCGACGAGCACCAGGGTGCCGCCGGTGGCGAGATGGTCACGAAAAGTCTCGAGGGCTTCGGTGAACGGCAGATGGTGGACGACGGCGACGCAGGTGATGACGTCGTACGACCGGTCGCCGAGGCCGGTCGTCGCGTCGGTCACCGTGTACGTCACGGGGGCAGCCACCGGCGTCAGCTCCCGCGCCCGGGCCGTGATCGCCGGGTCGGTGTCGATCCCGTGCACCCGGGCGGCGCGGCCGGTCAGCAGCCTGGCCAGGTCGCCGCTGCCGCAGCCCACGTCCAGGGCACTGCCCACCCGCTCGGGAAGCTGCCGCAGGATCCAGCGGTGGAAGTGGGCGTTGTGGTCCCAGGGCCGGGCCGCGTGGAAACGCTCCAGCCCGCGCAGGGCCCGGCGGGTCAGCGAAGTCATGTGCTCAGTGTTCCGGCTCGCCGGGGTGGTCGTGCGCCGTCCGGGCACTCGGGAGGTACCGGCTCGCAGGGGCGCCGAGCGTGCGCCGGGCGCGAGCCGGTACCTTGCTGGGAAGGCCACTGCGGGGAGAAACACATGAACGATCCGACGACCACCGACGCGGACGCCCCCCGTCCGCTGCAGCGCACCCGGGACCTCACGAGTCGGCCCGGCCGGCTCCTGAGCGCCGTGTTCGCCGATCTCCGGGCCGTGGACGGCGCCCTGTACGCGGCGGTGGCCGCCACCCCCACGCCGACCCTGGACCGGACGCTGCGCCACCTGTCGCACGCGGCCGACCACTCCAAGATCTCGTTCGGCATCGCCGCCGCCCTGGCCCTGGCCGGGAAGCGGCCGCGCAAGGCCGCCCTCGCCGGCGTCGGCGCGATCGCCGTGGCCTCGGCCTCCGCCAACCTGCTCGGCAAGCGCCTGGTGCGCCGGGCGCGGCCGGACCGGGAGGCGGCCCGGGTGACGGTGGACCGGCACGTCAAGATGCCGACCTCCGCCTCGTTCCCGTCCGGGCACACGGCGTCGGCGGTCGCCTTCGCGACCGCCGTCGGCGTGGTCCTGCCGCCCGCGGCGGTACCGCTCGGCGCGCTGGCGAGCGCTGTCGGTTACTCCCGTGTCCACACAGGCGTGCACTACCCGGGTGACGTGGCGGCGGGTGCGGTGCTCGGCATCGCGAGCGCGGCGGCGGCCCTGGCGGCGGCGGCCGCCACCCCGTCGGCAAGGGCCCAGGCCCTTCTCACGGCGGCCCGTTCGTGGCCGCGGATCAGCATCGGCGGCCCCTCCCGCGGATGAGTCGTGGGCCGGACGGCGTGAGGCCCCGCCCGCGCCGACGAGTCGTGGGCCGGCCGGGCGCGAGCAACCGCGTGCGCCCGGCCGGCCCGTGGAGAGGAGCCGTCAGCCGAAGGCCCTGACAGCCTGGTAGTACGTCCAGGCCGTGGAGTTGCACGAGGTCCTGGTACCGCCGCTGTACGCCGCGCAGATCCTCTTCAGATCCTCGTGGAAGGCGCTGTCGAGCCGGGACTTGTTGGCGCTGAAGGTGCCCGCGGCCTTGTAGTTGCGGTAGCCGAAGTCATGGCGGGCGCAGGACATCGAGAACGGGAAGCCGAACGGGTTGTCCGGCGAGGTGCTGCAGTAGTCGGTCGACCAGTCGAAGGCGTACGCGGTCCAGGCGGCCTGGTTCGCCCGGGCGGCGGCCCAGCCGCTGTAGCTCGACGCGCTGGTCTGCGTCCAGTTGGCGAGCACTTGGGGCTTGTCGGCGGGAACGGCGCTCGCGGCCGTGGCGGTACCCACGACGGTGACGAGTGCCAGAGCTGAGGCGGCAAGACCGGTTGCGAGTCTGCGGTGCATCCCACACCTCCACGAGGCTGCGACACGCCCATCGAGTCGCAGGTTCATGACAAGAGAATGACCACCTCCTGCCGGTGCTCACACCTGAAGGCCTCAAGAGCCGCTTGAGTCACGGCTGATGCGGGAGAACGGCAGCGGAACGGCGTACGTCGACGGCCGTGAGCGCCAGTGCCAGTGGCCCGGGAGCGAGAAAGGCGAGCGGCAGGAGCATCCAGGCGCACAGCACCGCCGTCGCGACGGCGAGCAGGACCAGGCCGCTGCCCCCCGCATCCGTCACGGCGTCCCGGCCGGCCCCGCGCACCGCGGCCCGCCAGTCGGTGAGCGACTCGGGGCGGCCGCAGGCCCGCAGCCCGACCACCACCGCGCCCGTGCCGATCACCGCGGCCGCCACCGCGAACAGCGGTGCTCCCGGCAGCCCTGCCGCGGCCAGCGCCACATCGGCGGCGAACACCAGCAGACCCGCCAGGGCGACGGCTCCCGCCACCAGGTCACCGGCCCGCAACCGCCGCCGCAGCAGGGCGAAGTACCGTCCCGCCGTCACGGGCTGGTCCAGTCCCGCCCCCCGCAGCACGGCGCACGCCGTCGACAGTGCGGCCGGGACCGTGACCAGGGGCAGGCAGGCCGCCGCCGCGGCCAGGCCGACGCTCAGCACATCGGCGAACAGGGTCATGCGCGGGCCGAACACCTCGCCCGTGTCCCTTGTGGTCATCCCGCTCAGCCCTTCAGTCCGGAGCTCGCCATGCCCTCCACCAGGAACCGCTGGAAGGCGAGGAAGAACAGCACGATCGGCAGCAGCGCGATCACCGACAGGGCGAACATCGGGCCGAACGCGGAGGTGCTGGAGGCGTCCACGAAGGAGCGCAGCGCCAGGGTGAGGGTGAACTTCTCCGGGTCGAAGAGGTAGATGAGCTGGGTGAAGAAGTCGTTCCAGGTCCAGATGAAGGTGAAGATGGCGGTGGTGATCAGGGCCGGCCGGGTGAGCGGCAGCACGACCTGGAAGAAGCTGCGGAACGGCCCGCAGCCGTCGATCCGGGCCGCCTCCTCCAGCTCGCGCGGCAGACCGCGCATGAACTGCACGATGAGGAAGACGAAGAACGCCTCGGTGGCGAGGAACTTCGGCAGGATCAGCGGCCAGTAGGTGTTCACCAGGCCGAGCTGGTTGAAGATGATGTACTGCGGGATCAGCACCGCGTGGTGCGGCAACATGATCGTGGCGATCATGAAGGCGAACAACGGCCCGCGGAAGCGGAACCTCAGCCGCGCGAAGGCGTAGGCGGCGAGCGAGCAGCTGATGACGTTGCCGAGGACCGCACCGCCCGCGATCAGCAGGGAGTTGCCGAGCAGCCGCCAGATGGAGACGTCGTTGACGCCGTCCAGGGCGGTGGCGTAGTTCGACCACTCCAGGCGGCTGGGCAGCAGGTCGAGGCTGGCTATGACCTCGTCTGCGGGTTTGAGCGAGGTGGCCAGGAGCCAGGCCAGGGGGTACAGCATGACCAGCAGGGCGGCCAGGCAGCCGAGGTGTACGGCGGCACGGCCCCACCGAACGGGCTTGTCTGTTGCGGTCGTCGAGGTCACCGGTCCCCCTCGGAGGCGTAGAAGACCCAGGAGCGCGAGGTGCGGAACAGCACCGCCGTGACGACGCCGATCACGAGGAGCAGCACCCAGGCCATGGCGGAGGCGTAGCCCATGTGGGAGGCGACGAATCCGCGGTCGTAGAGGTACATGGTGTAGACGAGCGTCGAGTCGGCCGGTCCGCCCTTGCCGGCGCTGACCGCGAAGGCGGGCGTGAACACCTGGAACGCCTGGATGGTCTGCAGAACCAGGTTGAAGAAGAGCACCGGGGACAGCATCGGCACGGTGACGGACAGGAACTGCCGCCACTTCCCCGCTCCGTCGCACGCCGCCGCCTCGTACAGCTCCGCGGGAATCTGCTGGAGCCCGGCGAGGAAGATGACCATCGGCGCGCCGAACTGCCACACCGTCAGCAGGGCCACGGCCAGCAGCGCCCAGCCGGGCTTGTTCACCCACCCGCCGGTGCCGAGCAGGCTGTCGACGGGGCCGCCGTCGTTGAAGACCGCCCGCCAGACCAGCGCGATGGACATCGACGCGCCGAGCAGGGATGGGGCATAGAACGCGGAGCGGTAGAAGCCCTTGCCCCGCTTCATGCCCTTCAGGGCGAGCGCGACGGCGAGGGCGAGGGCGAGTTGCAGGGGCACGGCGACCGCGACGTACGTCAGGGTCGTCGCGACCGAACGCCAGTAGCGGGGGTCCTCTGTGAACATCTGCGCGTAGTTGCGCAGGCCCACCCACCGCGGCGGGCTGAACAGGTCGTAGTCGGTGAACGACAGGTACAGCGACACGGCCATCGGAAGCAGCGTCAGGACGATCGCGCCGAGCACCCAGGGCGAGAGGAACACCCAGGCGGCGCCCTCGCGTTCGCGCCGGGGGCGGCGCTTCGGGGCGGCGGCGGGGGCGCGCCTCGCCTCCGCCGGGACAGCGGTGGTGGTCATGGCCTCAACTCCGCCTTCGCCTCGGTGACGTAGTTCTCGGCCGCCTCGCGGGGCGACATGCGCGCGTAGGACACCTGGTCGTAGTCGCGCTGGAAGGTGCTCTGCAGGGCGTTGTCGCCGGAGGGCGGCGCCTGGGGCGGATCCTTGAGCTTGCCCTCCAGGGATGCCTGGTAGTCGGCGATGGTCTTGTCGAAGTCCTTGAGCTGCGGGCCGACCTCGTCGCGGATCGTCTCGTTGACGGGGATGCCGCGGCTCGCACCGAGGATCTTCGCGGCCTGCCGGTCGTTGATCAGGAAGTCGACGAGCCGCGCGGCCTCCTTCGGGTGGCCGGTGTCGGCCGAGACCCCCACGAACATGGACGGCTTGAAGTACTGGCCGGGTGTGCCGTCCTCGCCGGACGGCATCGGGGCGAGGGCGACGCCCCCCTCGACGAGGGCGGCGAAGCCGCTGGCCGGGGCGTCCCAGTTGGCGTCGGTGACGGATGTGCCGCGTCCCAGCGGGGTGTTCTCGACGGAGCCGTCGAGCTGGGTGGTCTGCTCGGCGGGCGAGACGGCACCCTCGCGGCGCAGCCGGTCGGTGAAGGTCCACCAGCGTGTGAGGTCACCGGCGGTGAAGCCCAGTCGTCCGTCCTCGGTGTAGAGGGCCTTGCCCCGGCCGCGCAGCCAGACCTCGAAGGCGTCCTCGCTCTGGCCGGGGTCGGTCGCCCCGGGCTTGCCCGTCTTCTTCGCGAGGGCCCGCATGGTGTCGGCCCACTCGCTCCAGGTCCAGCTCTCACCGGGCAGGGGGACGCCCGACCGCTTCCACGTCCGGACGTCGTAGGCGACGGTCTCGGTGCCGCGGCCCTGCGGGATCGCGTACTGCACGTCGTCGACACGGCCGGTGGCGAGCAGACCCGGGTCGATCTCGGAGGTACGCAGGACGGACTTCTGCTCGGCCAGGTCGAGCAGGACTCCACCGGAGGCGTACTGGTCGATCTGGCGATAGTCCAGCTGCATCACGTCCGGGGCGTCACCGCCGGCGGCCTGGGTGGCGAGCTTCTGCTTGTAGGCGTCGTAGCCGGAGAACGACGTCGCCACGTCGATGTCCGGGTGCTGTTTCTCGAACAGCGCGACGGCCTGCTCGGTGCGTGCCGCGCGGTCGGGGTTGCCCCACCACGTGTAGCGCAGCACGACCTTGCCGCCGCCCGCGGACTCGCCGGATCCTCCGCAACCCGCCAGCACGGCACACAGTGCCAGTGCGGCGGCCGACGCGCAGAACCCCTTTGTCCTGTGTCCGGGCATGCCGACGTCACTCCTCTCGACGGAGTTTCGGTTGAGCCCCCCTCAGAGCTTCAGGTCCCCTCGACAGCTCCCTGCCGCTACTCTCCCTGGTACGGCAGCGTGGTGCCGGGCAGCGTGTACTCGTCTCGCCGGCCGCACATGCCGAAGCCGCCGAGCCGGGTGGGCGCCGCCTCGTGGGCGGTGGCCCCGCCGAGGTAGGCGGGATCGCCGGCGGCCAGGGCGTCGAGCTGGGCGCCCGTTCGTTCGGCGGTGGCCCGTGCACCCTCCCGCCACAGGGCCTGCCAGGTGGGCACCTTGTCGCGCACGATCCGGGCGGCGGCCCGCTGGAACTCCAGGTACGGGCCGTTGTCACCGGCGACGAGGGCCTCGCGCAGGACGAGATACCCCTCTACGGCGAGATCCCTGCGGCGCCGGGCCGCCGCGGCCGTCTCGGGTCCGGTACCGGGCGGGAGGGCGGCAGCGGCGGCGTACTTCTCCGGGTCGGCGAGCACCTCGGGCGGGAAGGTGAACACCGCGTCCCCGGCCTCGGGCAGGCCGCTGTTCTGCATCAGCACGGTGATGCGCAAGTCGCCGCCCTGCACCATGCGGTGCACGGTGCCCGGCGTGAACCAGGCGAGGGAGCCGGCTTCGAGGGGAATCTCCCGGTAGTCGTCCGGGCTCAGTGTCTGGACCGCGCCCCGGCCGCCGGTGACGACGTACGCCTCCGTGCACACCAGGTGCAGGTGCGGGCTGCCGCCGCAGACGCCGTCGGCGGCCTCCCAGTCGTAGGCGCTCAGGTGGGACAGGCCGATCGCCCCGGGCAGCGGGTGCGGAAGACCCGTCGGCTCGTGTTCGCTCACCACGCCAGGCCCTTCAGGTGTGCGCCCACGCGGTCGCGGTCCCAGGCGCCGTCGGCGACGACGATGCGGTACCGGTACCCGAAGGACTCCCCCGGCGGCAGTTCGAACTCCTCGAAGAACGCCCAGGAGAACGCGACCGTCGGGAACGGTTCGGAGCGGACGAACCAGTGCGACTCGTGGATCGGGGACGTCCCGTCAAGGTTCTCGGGCGCGTGCGCGAAGATCAGAGTGGAATGGCCGTCGACGTCGTCGTGCTCGGTGGTGAAGGCGAGCCAGGGGCCCTGGGTGCCCATCAGGTTGCCCGCGTCGGCGTCGGCGTCCGGGGCGAAGACCGTGCCGCCGGTGAAATCGCGCGGGCCGCGCCACTGGAGTCCGGTGTAACCGGCCATCTCGCGGCCCGCGGTGGTCGGGGAGCCGAAGGCCAGGGGTTCGGAGCGGGTGTTGGTGAGGTGGATCGACCAGTCCAGGACCCAGGATCCGGCCTCCTCGTCCACCGCATGGACGGTCAGTCCGCGCACCTCGCGGGCCCACTCCTCGCCGCCGTTCTCGATCCAGGTGAGGTTCTCGGTGAAGGCGAGGCGGTCGTCCTCGACGGTGAAGTCCGCGAAACCGTCGTGCCGCATCGAGCCGACGCGCTCGGGCAGGCGGAGGTACCCCTGGCCGTGTACGTAGCAGTTGCCGCCCCAGAAGTTCTGCCCGGACAGATGGCTCGCGGTCATCTGCAGGCCCTTGTGCCAGCGATGGTCGTTCGGGCGGTAGCCGGTGACGGTACGGCCCGAGAGCGTGCGCACGGGGTGGGCGTAGGGTTTGCGGGACTCGAAGGGGTCCGGGTCTGGGCGGTAGACGTAGCGGAGGATCTCCGTGCCGCCTGCGGTGACGGCGATGTCCTCGCCGTGCGTGTGGGTGACGCGGATGGTCATGCGCGCTCCTTGGGGGCCCAGTCGGGGTACTCGCCGTGCATGGCCTCGTAGAACGGGTCGCCGGGGCCGATCTCCCCCGCCTGCACCGAGCGGCCGGTGAAGGCCGCCTTGTACAGGGCGGCGGCGAACTCGAGGGTGGCGCGGGCGTCGTGGCCGCTGCCCGGTGGCCGGGTGCCGGCGTCGAAGGAGTCGAGCAATGCGCCCAGCTGAGCGGTGTGCGAGCTGGGCACGTCACCGGCGGGCGTGCGCCAGGCGGTGGCCCGCTCGGAGGCGACGTGCGGGGCGGGGGTGTAGACCCAGCTGTCGTTGCTGTGGCCGTACAGATGGGTCAGCTCGACCGTGGCGTCGGCGCAGTCGATGCGGATGCGGCTCACCTCGTCCGGGGAGAGCACGCTGTTGACGACGGTGGCGAGGGCGCCGCTGCGGAAGCGCACCAGCGCGGTGGAGACGTCCTCGCTCTCGGTGTCGTGGACCAGACGCGCGGCCATCGCGCGGATCTCCTCCCACTCTCCGAGCAGGTGCAGCAGCAGGTCGTACTGATGGATGCCGTGGCCCATGGTCGGGCCGCCGCCCTCGCTGGCCCACTTCCCGCGCCAGGGCACCGCGTAGTACGCCGCGTCCCGGTGCCAGGTGGTCTGGCAGTGCGCCACGAGCGGTGCTCCCAGCTCGCCGCTGGTGATCAGCTCACGGGCGTGTACGGCGCCGGATCCGTAGCGGTGCTGGAACACGACCGAAGCGTAGGCGCCGGAGGCCTCCTCGGCGGCGGCGATCTCGTCGTACTCGGCGAGCGACAGGGTGAGCGGCTTCTCGCACAGCACCCAGGCGCCGGCCTTCAGCGCGGCCACCGTCTGTTCACGGTGCAGCGAGGGCGGCGTACCGATGAGCACCAGGTCGGGGCGTACGGCGTCCAGCATCGCGTCGACCGAGGTGTATCCGGCGACCTGATCACCGGCCAGTTCGCGGAAGGCGTCGAGGCGCTCCTGGTCCACGTCGACGGCGGCCACCAGTTCCACCCGGTCGGAGTGGGCCCGCAGCGCGGGCAGGTGGCTGCCGCTGACGATGGCTCCGGTGCCGACGACGGCCACGCGGCGGCGGGTGGGGGACAGGGACATGCGGGGGCTCCTCGGACAACCGGCGGACAGGCGCTTGGAAAGCGCTTGCACTCGGAAAGGACCCTAGGCGGGAGAGAATGTCTGGACAACCCCCCTGCAGTGACCTGCACAAGGTCTGCCAGAGCATCGCCCCAGCTTGGGGCGCAGATACGGGTCGTAGCCCGCGCCATGGAAACGGCGTTCCCCCCTCTGTCCGCTCGGGACGGCCCCACCGGGCACCGGCGGGCAGCCGGAGTGAGGGAGCCGCACGCCGCGCCGCCCTCGCCGTGGTCGACTGTCCGGCGCGCGCGGGAGACTCGGGCAGCCAGGAGGTCCGGCGGTTCGTGGGGCGGGGCCGGGCCGGGCGGCACCTACAGTGGCCGTCTGCGATCACAGGGTGAGCGTGCGGCCCGCCGCGCCGGCAGGCCTCCCCAACCGCGCGGGCGACGGGTCCGCTCCCGACGCCGGGCGGGACAAGCCCCGTGCCCGGCCCACCTGCTCGGAGTCACCATGGCCGCGCCCGCACCACCGCCCCACCCCCGCCGCTCCGGGACATCCGTTCTGATGGTCCTGCTCCCCCTCGCGGTCCTGATCCTGGTGGCGGTGTCCGTGGGTCATGGCTGCAGTTCACCGAGCGGCAGGCGAAGGACAAGGTGCACACCGTCGGATCCGGGGCCGCCGACCGGGTGGACGTGGAGGTCACCGCACAGAGCGTCGACGCCGCGGCCAGAGAACTCGTCCTGCGGGTGCGGGTCCGCCCCCGCGGAGCTCTGGGTGCAGCGGAAGGGACCGCCCCGGTGGCCGATCTCCGCCTCCAGACATCCGTGGCGACCCTGGGCGACCTGGCGTTCGCGGCGCACGAGCGGCTCGCGCCCAAGGACGTGCAGGTCGCGCTGACGGGTGGGTCGATCAGCGACTACCCCTTCGACACCTATGACACCGACATCGAGTTCTGGGCGGTGCTGGGTGGCGAGCCGGTGCCGGTGCGGATGCTCTTCTCCAACAACGACACCCTCTTCTCCATCGCCGTGACACCCCCGTCCTCCGGGCGTGAGGCCGTCCTGGGGCTCAGGCTGTCCCGCTCGGGCAGCCTGCTCGTCTTCGCGGTCTTCATGATGGTCGTGATGTGGGCGCTGGCGACGTCCGTGCTTCTCGGGGCCTGGTTCCTGACGATGCGCAGGCAGGGTCTGGTCTGGCCGGCCCTCGCGTGGATGGCCGCCACGCTGTTCGCTCTCGCGGCGTTCCGCAACACGGCCCCCGGTACACCGCCGATCGGGTGCGTGATGGACTGGTTCGCCTTCTTCTGGGCCGAGACCGTCATCGCCGTGTGCCTGATCATCGTGGTCACCGTGGGCATCCGCACCGCTCTGCGGGCGGGTGACGACCGCCCCGCCTAGGACTCTCCACCTCACCCGGACCACGACGGCGGCCGGCCCTGTGGGGCACCGCCAGCGGGCGGTGCCCCACAGGGCCGGCCAGGAAGGTCAGGATTCGACGATCTTGCGTACGTTCTCCACGGAACCGCACCCGGCCTTCAACTGGCGCTCACGCTCCTGCCAGAACGCCACGCCGAGTTCCTCGCGCCGCTCCATCGCCACGTTCTCCCGCGCCCCGTTGAGGATGGTGCGTTCCTCCTCGTCGGCGTGATGGGTCACGGCCTGGACCAGTTCCTCGAGCTTCGAGTCCCACTCCTCGGAGCCGACCTCCTCGACCTCGAGGAGCTCCAGGAGGGCCTCGTTGCCCTCGTCGTGCTCGTGCTCGCCGTGCTCGACCTCTTCGTCATCGATGTTCTTGTACCGCTTGAGCGCCGGGTAGACCTTGGCCTCCTCGGCCTGCGCGTGTGCGATCAGCAGGTCCGCGAACTCGCGCAGGGCTCCTGCCCGGTCGTCCTCGACGCTCCGCATCCGACGGAAGAGGTCTTCCATGCGCCGGTGATCCTGAAGGATGAGTTCTACGACGTCTTTCGTGTCGGCCATGGAAATGGAACGCCTTTCCTGGGAGATCTTCGGGTCACTTTCGTCTACCCCATTCCTGACGATCTGCTCGCCACCGACATGCCGTCGGTCCGCCGGTCTACCAGCGATACCAGCGGCCCTTACGGCCACCGCTGTCCGCGGTGCGCAGCACGAAGCCGAGCAGCCACAGGACCAGCACGATCACCGCGATCCACCACAGGGCCTTCAGTGCGAAGCCCGCACCGAACAGGATCAGGGCCAGCAGCAGGACGAGAAGCAGGGGAACCATAGTCATCAACCTCCGCTCCCTCTGGTGCCCCACCGACAGACGAACACACAGTCGAATTTTCATGTTTCTTCACAAGGATCACGGGAACGTGAATCGCTGCCGTCAGCACCCCGGCTGCGTCTCATGCTTGAGCCCCCCGGCACCCGCAACGGCCTCTTCTCAGTCCGTCCCCACCACGATCACCTCGTCGTCGGCCGTCCAGCGACGGCGCTCGGACTTGGGCGGGTTGACCCGCACGCCGTACCCCGGACTCGTGGAGGCGTCGGCGTGGCTGCGGTAGCCGATGGCGCACTCGCCCCGCCCGCGTGCCGCGGCCACGACGGTGGCGAAGGCCGTCTCGCACCCGGGCAGCACGTAGTCGCCGGCCGGCCGCAGGCGGATGCCGATGCCCTCGGCGGAGAACAGTTCCTCGAAGACCGCCGCCAGGTGCCGGTTCTGGGAGATCTGTGCCATGAGCAGGCCGATGAGCTTTCCGCTGATGATCACGTCGGCTCCGGGCCCGATTGGTGCCAGCGCCCTGTTGCGGTCGTCCACCAGCTCGGTGACGACGGGGAGTTCGCGCCCGGAGGCTTCCTCCAGCTGTCGTAACAACAGCAGGGTGACGAGCGTGCGGTCGTCGGGCCGGTCGGGGGGATGTCCGGCGGCGGGGTCCTCACCCACGACGATCACACTGTCGTAGGAGTGCACGTCCAGACGCCGGAGGGTCTCGGGGCGGGTGACGTCCCCCAGGTGGAGGGTCAGGGCCAGATCGGTGCCATCGGGGGCTCCGGACTCGCGCACCTGCCGGACCGTGGCTTCGCAACCGTCCGCCACGACGTCGACGACCGACCCGGGCCGGGCCCGGCGACGCAGTTGCTCGACCATGAGCGGCGCCCGGCGGTTCCAGCCGAGCAGGAGGATCCTCTCCGGCCGCGCGGGCGTCGCCGGTCCGCAGGCCATCGCCGCCTTCTCGACCCACTGCCCGCACTCCCCCGGCCAGGCCGTGTCGTCGTCGCGGGAGATGACGATGAGCAGATCGCCCGCGGCGACGGTCGTCTGCGGCGGCGGGTTGAGCAGCGGGGTGTCGCCGCGTACCAGCCCGACGACGCTGGACGTCGGGTAGGACAGCAGCGCCTCGCCGAACGGGCGGCCCGTCAGGGATTCTTCGGCGACCAGGTAGAACTCGTCGCCGGCGAAGTCGAGGAGCTCCTGGTGGACGAGGGAGAGCCCGGGACGGCGGGCGGCCTGGACGATCAGCCGGGCGGTGACGGTGTCGCTCTCCAGGACGACACCGCCCGGGCCGGCGGCGAGGCCGGCGGCCAGCCGGTAGCGGTCGTCCCGGACGGCGGCGACGACGGGCGGGCGGTTCTCCACTCCGGCCAGGGCCGCCCGCAGCGCCAGCAGCGTCTTGACGACCTCGGCATCGGCGTCGGGCTCGTCGCGGGGCAGGACCAGCACGACACCGGCCGTCGCCGGGCTGGTCAGGGTGAGCACGGCCGGGTCGGTGGTGGGGCCGCTGCGGCAGATCAGCCGCGTCCGGCCGACGGGGCCCACCTTCGTGCCGAGTGCCTCCTCCATCGCGGTCTTGTCCCGGTCGGCCAGCACCGCCACCGCCGCACGCCGCTGGTTGGCGTTGGCGGCCACGAGCTCGCCGACGACCGTGAACACCTGCTCCGACCAGCCCAGGACCACGACGTGCCCTTGTTCGAGCACGGTCGAGCGGCCGCGCCGCAACGCGGTGAGCCGCTCCGTGAGTGCCGTCGTGATCAGACCGACCAGCGTCGAGACGTACAGCAGCGCGACCAGGGCGAGCAGCACCGACATCGTCACGCGCAGCGGCGTGCCGGTCGTCCCGCCCAGCCGCAGGGTCTCCCCCGTGAGGCGCCACACCTGTGCCAGCCGGTCGGGCAGGGCCTTGGGAGCGTGCGGGTCGGTCCACACCACCAGCGCGCTGGCCGGGACCACGACGGCCAGACACAGCAGCGCCATCCAGCCGACCAGGGCGGAGGCACCACGGGCCAGCGTGCTGTCGAACCAGTAACGGACCCGGTCACCCCAAGCGGTGCGCCGCTGCGCCACCCTTCCCCCTCCGTCGCCCCGGGCTCTCGTGCGGCCGGCCGGTGCCGCGTGCGCGATGCACCGAACAGGACGGCCGGAGAGCACGGTTGTGGATCTGCAGTCGCAGTGTGGAGGCTCGATCGCGGCGACCGACGCCGTTCGCCGCGCTTTCATTCCTTCGGGTGTGCAGGCACGCCGAGAGTGGCGGATCCGCTGCGACGTGAGGGTTTTGCCCCTGATTCGCTCATTGGGGGCAACGCCCTGAAGAACGGCGGCGGCCCGTCACGGCCCCCGTTACAAAGATCGCCATGACTGATGATCACGCGGTGGTGCGCTCCGATTCTGGTTTCTCCCGGCGGGAGTTCGCGGCGGTGGCCGGCACGGCCACGGTGGCGACGGCCCTGGCCGGCGGTACCGCCGCGGCCCTGCCCGCGCCGGCCGTGCCGCTCGCTCCGGCCGCCCCCGGCGGCAGCCGCGGCGCCGACGCCGACCGGTGCCTCGCCGTCGCCCGTGCCCTGCTCGTCCTCGACTCCGACGACCGCCCCCTCGTTCCGCGCTACCTGCGTGTCCTGAAAGACGGACTGCCGGCGCGACGGACCCGCCCCAAGGACGTCCTCGTCATCGGCGCCGGCCCGTCCGGGCTGGTGGCCGCCTGGCTGCTGAAGGAGGCGGGCCACCGGGTGACGGTCCTGGAGGCCAACGGCAACCGGGCGGGCGGCCGCATCAAGACCTTCCGCAAGGGCGGCCACGAGAGCGCCGGGCAGCCCTTCGCGGACCCCCGCCAGTACGCCGAGGCGGGTGCGATGCGCATCCCCGGCAGCCATCCGCTGGTGATGGAACTCATCGACCGGTTCGACCTGAAGAAGCGGCGCTTCCACTACGTCGACGTCGACGAGGAGGGGCGTCCCGCCGCGCGCACCTGGATCCACGTCAACGGCATCCGCATGCGGCGGGCCGACTACGCGCGCTCCCCCCGGCGCGTGAACCGGTCCTTCGGCGTCCCGAAGGCCTACTGGGACACCCCCGCCGCGGCGATCCTGCGTGCCGCGCTGGACCCCGTGCGCGACGAGTTCAGCCACGTCGGTCCGGACGGCAAGCGGGTCGACAAACCGCTGCCGGAGCGGCTGCGGGGCTGGGCACGGGTGGTGAAGCGGTTCGGCGACTGGTCGATGTTCCGCTTCCTCACCGAGCACGCGGGGCTCGACGAGCGGACCGTCGACCTGATCGGCACCCTGGAGAACCTCACCTCACGCCTCCCGCTCTCCTTCATCCACAGCTTCATCGGCTCCTCCCTCATCAGCCCCGACACACCCTTCTACGAGCTGGAGGGCGGCACTGCCGTGCTGCCGGACGCACTGCTCGAACGCGTGCGCAAGGAGGTGCGGTTCGACCGGCGGGTGACGCGCATCCAGTACCACCACCCCGACCGGCCGGCCCCGGACGGCGGGCATGTGCGGAGCAAGGGCCCGCACGTGTGGGTGGACACCGTGTCCGAGGGACGCGACGGCCCGGTCGTGCGCGAGCAGTTCACCGCCGACGTCGCCGTGCTCACGGTGCCGTTCTCCGGACTGCGCCATGTGCAGATCGACCCGCCCCTGTCCTACCGCAAGCGCCGCGCCATCTGCGAGCTGCACTACGACTGCGCGACCAAGGTGCTGCTCGAGTTCAGCCGCCGCTGGTGGGAGTTCGACGAGGACGACTGGCAGCGCGAGCTGAACGCCGTGAAGCCGGGCCTGTACGACGCCTACCGCACCGGCAAGGCCCCCGCGGACGGCAGCCTGCTCGGCGCACACCCGTCCGTGCCCGGCGGGCACATCACGCAGGCTCAGCGCACCCACTACGCCGCGAACCGCGCGATCGGCCGCGACCAGCCGGAGGCGGCCGGTGTCGTGGGCGGCGGCTCCGTGTCGGACAACGCCAACCGCTTCATGTTCAACCCGTCGCACCCGGTCCCGGGCAGCGCGGGCGGCGTGGTCCTGGCGTCGTACAGCTGGGCCGACGACGCCCTGCGCTGGGACTCCCTGGACGACGAGGCACGGTATCCGCACGCGCTGTGCGGTCTCCAGCAGGTCTACGGCCGGCGCATCGAGGTGTTCTACACCGGTGCGGGGCGTACCCAGAGCTGGCTGCGCGACCCGTACGCCTACGGGGAGGCGTCGGTGCTGCTGCCCGGGCAGCACACCGAGCTGTTGCCCGTCATCCCCGGGCGTGAGGGGCCGTTGCACTTCGCCGGGGACCACACGTCCGTCAAACCGGCGTGGATCGAGGGGGCCCTGGAGTCGGCCGTGCGGGCCGCCCTGGAGGTTCACGCGGATCGGTGACCGGTGACCGAGGGGCCCCGGCGCGCATGCGTGCCGGGGCCCCTCGCGCGTCCCGCACGCACCCGGCGGCGCTTCCGGCGACCGCAAAGACCAAAACCTCCGTTGCTTCCGGAAGGCAGACAGCCCGCCGGAGCACGGGCACCATGTGGCCCACGTCACCCTTCCTCACAGGGTCTTTACCTACCCGCATCGACGTACCGACAGGTGGTGGCACTCGTGCGCCTGCGCACCCCCCTCGCCCTGCTCGGGGCCGCCGTGCTCGTGCTCGTCGGACCCCCGCTGCTGAGCACCGGCAGCGGCTCCGAGACCGGCACGCAGATCCCGGGCCTGCGCTTCATGGTCCCCAACACGCCCGGCGGTGGCTACGACATCACGGCCCGGACGGCCGCGAAGAACGCGGAGGACGCCGGGCTCACCCACAACATCGAGGTGTTCAACCTGCCCGGCGCCGGCGGCACCGTGGGACTGAGCCGGCTGGTGAGCGAACACGGCAACGGCAAGCTCGCCATGTCCATGGGGCTCGGGGTGGTGGGCGCCGTCCGTTCCAACGACGCGCCGAAGACACTCGGGGACACCACGCCGATCGCCCGGCTCACCGAGGAGCAGGACGTGGTGGTCGTGGCGAAGGACTCGCCGTACAAGACGATCGACGACCTGGTCGGCGCATGGAAGAAGAACCCGGGCAAGCTCCCGGTGGGCGGCGGCTCCTCGCCCGGCGGGCCCGACCACCTCGCCCCGATGCTGATGGCACGGGCCGCCGGGATCCCGCCGAAGCAGGTCAACTACATCCCCTTCGACGGCGGGGGCGAACTGCTCGCCTCGATCCTCGGCAACAAGGTCGCCTTCGGCGTCTCCGGGGTCGGCGAGTACCAGGACCAGATCAAGGCGGGCGAGCTGCGCCTCCTCGCGGTCACCGGCCCCCAGCGCGTCGACGGGCTCGACGCTCCCACGTTGAAGGAGGCGGGCTACGACGTGAACTTCACCAACTGGCGCGGGATCGTCGCCCCGCCCGGACTGAACGACAAAGAGCGCGACAAGCTCGTGAAACTGGTCGAGGAGCTCCACGACTCGGACGAGTGGCGCAGGTCCCTGGCTCAGAACGGCTGGGACGACGCCTTCCTCACCGGTGAGAAGTTCGGCGCGTTCCTCGACGCCGAGGACAAGCGCGTGGTTTCGGTGCTGAAGGAGCTGGGACTGTGACGACGCAGACCGACATACCCACCGCGCAGACCGGCGGCGAGCGGCGCTCGTGGCTGCGGGAGCACTCCGAACTCGGTGTGTGCGCGCTGCTGCTGGCGCTGGGCGTCCTCGTGCTGACCGACGCGCTCACCATGGACGTGGACATCGCGCAGCGTGGCCCGGTCGGCCCGAGGACCGTGCCGGTCGTGGTCGGCGCCGCTCTGCTGGTCATCGCCGCGCTGCTCGCCGTGGACGTGCTGCGGGGCGGCCGGGGCCAGGCCGAGGGCGGTGAGGACGTCGACCTGTCCGAGCCCGCCGACTGGCGCACGGTGCTGCTGCTCGCCGGGGTGTTCCTCGCTGCGGCCGTCCTGATCGAGCCGCTCGGCTTCCCCATCGCCGGCGCGTTGTTGTTCTGGGGCGCGGCATTCGCACTCGGCAGCCGCCGGACCGACCGCGACCCGCTCATCGCCGCCGGGCTCTCCCTCGTCACCTACACCGTCTTCAACAACCTGCTCGGAGTGCCCCTGCCCGGCGGTCCGCTGATGGGAGTGCTGTGACATGGATGCCTTCAACTCCCTCTTGGACGGCTTCGGTACGGCCCTGACCCCGATCAATCTCCTGTGGGCCGTGATCGGTGTGCTGCTCGGCACGGCGATCGGCGTGCTGCCGGGCATCGGCCCGGCGATGGCGGTCGCCCTGCTGCTGCCGGTGACGTACGGGCTCGACCCGATCGGCGCGTTCATCATGTTCGCGGGCATCTACTACGGCGCGATGTTCGGCGGCTCGACCACCTCCATCCTGCTCAACACACCCGGTGAGAGCGCGGCGGTAGTGGCGGCCATGGAGGGCAACCCCATGGCCAAGTCCGGGCGCGGCGCCCAGGCCCTGGCGGCGGCCGCCGTCGGGCACTTCGCGGGCGGCCTGATCGGCACGCTGCTGCTGGTGGCGCTCGCGCCGACGGTCGCGAAACTCGCCGTCGACATCGGCGCGCCGGACTACTTCGCCATCATGGTGCTGGCCTTCATCGCGGTGACCTCGGTGCTGGGCTCGTCCCGCATTCGCGGTCTGGCCTCCCTGCTGATCGGCCTCACCCTGGGTCTGGTGGGCCTGGACCAGATGACCGGCCAACAGCGCCTGACGTTCGGTTCGCTGCAACTGGCCGACGGCATCGACGTAGTGATCGTCGCGGTCGGGCTCTTCGCGATCGGTGAGGCGCTGTGGGTGGCGGCGCACCTGCGGCGCAGGCCGCCCGAGCCGATCCCGGTGGGACGTCCCTGGCTGGGGCGCGGGGATGTCAGCCGGACCTGGAAGTCGTGGCTGCGCGGCCCGTTCATCGGCTTCCCGTTCGGCGCGATCCCGGCGGGCGGCGCGGAGATCCCGACCTTCCTGTCGTACGTGACGGAAAAGCGCCTGTCGAAGCACAAGGACGAGTGGGGCAAGGGCGCCATCGAGGGCGTCGCCGGTCCCGAGTCGGCGGCGTCGGCCTCGGCGGCGGGCACACTGGTGTCGATGCTGACCCTGGGCCTGCCGACCACCGCGGTCGCGGCCGTGATGCTGGCCGCCTTCCAGCAGTACGGCATCCAGCCCGGCCCGCTCCTCTTCGAGCGCGAACCCGACCTGGTGTGGGGTTTGATCGCCTCCCTGTTCGTCGGCATGGTGCTGCTGCTCGCGCTGAACCTGCCGCTGGCGCCGGTGTGGGCGAAGCTGCTGCGCATCCCGCGGCCGTACCTGTACGCGGGCATCATGTTCTTCGCGGCGGTCGGCGCGTACGCCGTCGGCGGCGAGGTCATCGACCTGGTGATCCTGCTGATCATCGGCCTGATCGGGTTCGGTATGCGCCGCTACGGGCTGCCCGTGCTGCCCGCCGTGATCGGCGTCATCCTCGGTCCGAACGCCGAGCAGCAGTTGCGACGCGCCCTGCAGATCAGCGACGGCAGTGTGACGGGCCTGGTCAACACGCCGTTCGCGGTGACCGTGTACACGGTGATCGTGCTGCTGCTGGTGTGGCCGCTGCTGCGGAGGGCGGTGACGCGCGGCGGCGCCGAGGCCTGAGGTCCGGCCGTCACGGCGCCCGTCCCGGGGGGCCGTGACGGCGGGTCTGTCCCCCCCAACCGGTCGCGGCGGCCCGTACGCGTGTTCCTGAACATCGCGCGTGCGGGTCGCCGTTCTCTCCACGGGCCGCGTACGGCCCGGTCGTCGCGTCAGGCGGAGAGCAGACCTCTGCCCAGCCAGTCGGAGGAGTCCCGCACCCCGGGCAGGGCGAAGAAGTAGCCGCCGCCGGTCGGTGAGATGTAGTCGACGAGGGGTTCGTCGATCAGCCGGGTCTGGGTGGCTTCGAACTGACGGCGCACGTCCTGCTGGTAGCAGCAGAAGACCAGTCCCATGTCGAGGTTGCCGACGCTGTCGACGCCCCGGTCGTAGTTGTAACCCCGGCGGAGGATACGGGAGTTGTCGGTCTTCGGGGTGCGTGGATTGGCGAGCCGGATGTGTGCGTCGAGCGGGATCGCCGTGCCGTGCGGGTCCGCCGCGTAGTTCGGGCTATCCGTCTCCCGGGCGCCGTCCAGCGGAGCGCCGGTGTCCTTGCGACGGCCGAACATCAGCTCCTGCTCGGACAGCGAGACCCGGTCCCAGAACTCGACGAGCATCCGGATGATCCGTACGACCTGATAGCTGCCTCCGGCCGTCCACGCGGGCTCGCCCTGTCCGTCGCCGACCCACACCAGGTGGTCCATTTCACGGGCCGACACGACGTCCGGGTTGGCGATGCCGTCCTTGAAGCCCAGCAGGTTGCGCTGGGCACCGCTGGGCCGGGGCACGTTCTGGAAGCCGTCGACGCGCCACCGGATCTGCAGCGCGCCGCGCGTGTGCTTGGCGATGTCGCGCAGCGCGTGCAGCACGGTGTCCTGGCGGGCGGCGCAGATCTGCAAGGACAGGTCACCGTGGCATTCGGCGGGGTCGAGGTTGTCGTTGGGGAAGGTCCGCATGGGTGTCAGCCGGTGCGGTTTGGCCGGGGTGAGTCCGTAGCGGTCGTCGAAGAGGGAGGCCCCGACCCCCACGGTGACGGTGAGCGCGTCGGCCGGTACGACGGGCCCGAGGATGCCGTTGTCCGAGGGCGGGGCGCCGACGCCGAGGTCCGCCGGCGTGCCGCCGGAGGTGAGGAAGCGGGCCCGGTCGGTGAGGGTCTTCAGCACGTCGGCCAGTTCGGCACGGCGGTCGGCGATGACGTCGAAGGAGACGAAGGCGGCGGCCGGTGGAGCGGGGGTGAGGATCCCGGCCTGATGGATTCCGTGGAAGGGCACCGGACCGGCGCTCTGCTGTCCGGCCGCCCGGGCTGTGCCGCCGCTCTCGGCGAGCGCGAGCGCTCCCCCGGCCAGGACCGCTCCGGCGGCTCCGGCGCCGAGGGCCGTCTTCACGAAGGAGCGGCGGCCGGCGTGGGCGGGGCAGCCCGTCGGCGGGTTGTCGGGGGACGGCATGGGGGTGTTCCCTTCGGGGTCTGCTGCGGGGTGGTGTCGTCGTTCGGCGCTCATGCGGACTTCCTGATCTCCAGCAGGTCCGGCACCGGGGAGAGGTCTTCCAGGAGTTGCCCCGTGGCCCCGTCGATCCGGGCCTTCACCTCCGGGTCGAGCCGGTCGACGGGGGTCCAGCGGCCCCCGTGGTGTTCCGAGTCGAGCAGGCGCTGCAGGCGGGTGAGGTCCGCGTCGACGGTGGGCAGCAGCCGCGGGGCACGCGGGGTGAGCAACGGCCGGAGCACGGTGAGCAGTTCGCGGGTGCCGGCGAGGTTGGCGTCGGCGGTGGCCAGCCCGGTTCCGCTGCCCTGGTCGGTGTCGCCGGTCAGCTCGAACTGGAGGGTGTTCTCCAGGATCTCGTGGGCGCGCAGGGGAAGGTCGGCGGGGTCGAAGTCCTGATGCGGGAAGGCCTTCCGCAGTCCGGCGGCATTATCGGCCAACTGCTGTGCCGGGCCCTTCAGTTCCGCGGCGGACTGACCGTGCCACAGCCCGTACTCGATCCGGTGGAAACCGGTGAAGCCCGGGTCGTGCACGCCGCCCGGCAGCCCGTCGGGCCGACCGTTGATCTTCTGGTCGAAGTCCTCGAAGGTGCCGTAGGCGGCACCGAGGGAGGCATAGGTGCGGTGGGCGGTCAGCCAGTCGGCGCGGGCGGTGTCCAGGTGCCCGGCCCGGATGTCGTCGCCGAGCCGCCGGGTCTGGGCGACGAGCGTCGACAGGCCCCGGTTCACGTACGCCTTGTATGCCGTGAGCGGTGCGGTGAGGTCCCGTTCGCTGACGGGGAGGACGGCGTGGGCACCGGCGGCTCCGGTGACCCGGACCGCCTGCGAGGTGACCGCTCCGCCGTCGGCGGGCACGCAACGCCAGGCGTAGGTGCCGCCCGCCACGGTGGCGACGAGGTCCCGGGTGGTGCCGGGGGCCAGGCCTTCGACCTCTCCGTAGACCGCGTTCGAGGCCGGGTCGATCAGGTACACCTCGGACGTCTGGTTCCCCGTGTTGTGCATCCGGAAGTCCTGCCGCCCCGGCTTCGGTGCCGTGAAGCCCTGGCCGCAGTCCGTCTCGGAGACGGCGACGGTCTGACCGGCGGCGGGCTTGGGGTGAGCCAGGGCCACGACGAGAGCGGCCAGGACGGCGGGGACGGCGACGACGGCGAGGGGCAGGAGCAGGCGGTGGCGCCGTGCCGCGCGGCCGGCGGTGGGGTCGGGCCGCGAGTCCGCGGGCGAAAGTGCCGGGCCGGTCCGACGAGTTCCCGGTACTCCGCGCACGCCCCTGACGAACAGCGGCATCACCACGGCGAGATAGCCGACGTACCCGGCCACCTGGAGCCAGGTCATGGCCGGAGTCAGGTTGAGAACGCCCTGAAGGAGGGTGCTGTACCAGGAGCCGGCGTCGACACTGCCGCTCAGGTCGAAGGCGAACGCCGCCCCGCCGGGCAGGACCCCGCCCTCCTGGAGGTCGCGCAGCCCGTAGCCGAGGACGCCCGCGGCGATGACGACGAGCACCGCCCCGGTGACGGTGAAGAAGCGGGTGAGGTCGATGCGCAGTACCCGGCGGTAGAGCCCCCAGCACAGGAGGGCCGCGAGGGCGAGCCCCACGCCCGCTCCGGCGAGCGGTCCCGCCGATTCGTCGGCGGCGCGTGCGGTGGTCCACAGGAACAGGGCGGTCTCCAGTCCCTCGCGGCCCACGGCGAGGAAGGACGTGAGGATCAGGACTCCGGCGCCCATGGTCAGCGCCTCGGTGACCTTCTCCCGGATCTCACTGGCGAGGCCGCGGGCGGACCGCCGCATCCAGAACACCATCGCGGTGACGAAGGCGACGGCGACGATGCTCAGGGCTCCGCCGAAGGCTTCCTGAGCCGGGGTGGAGAGGGAGGCGGCGGTGAAGGTCAGCACCGCGCCGAAACTCATCGACAGGGCGATCGCGGCCAGCACCCCGGTCCACACCTGCGCCAGCCGCGACCTGGCCCCGGCCCGCACGAGGGTGGCGACCAGCACGGAGACGACGAGCCCCGCTTCCAGCCCCTCCCTCAGCCCGATCAGAAAGCTCGGAAACGAGTCGTCCCACATGTAGCGCGGCCCTCCCGGCCCAACGCCCGGCCCCCGCACAGCGAGTTAGCCAAGGCATGCCTTACCGACGCCGACCATCATGGACTCGTCTCTCTGGGCATCCGGTCATGAATGCCTCATGGCCCGGCAAATATCCCTGCGATCTCGGAAGGGGTGCAGCATGCGGCGCGGCCACGGCAGGAGGCGGGGGGAGGTGAGCAGCGGCGATCGGTCCGCACCTTCCCACCCTCAGACCTCTTGACGCGTCAATGACAACAATGGCTTGATGTGCTGGGAGCGCTCCCACCTCCAGGGAAGGGACCATCATGCGCGGAACCCTCCACCCGCCCCCGCACTTACGGGTCATGTCCGTCCTCGGCCTGCCGGCCGCCCTGCTCCTCCCTCTCGGCATGACGTCCGCGTCCCGTGCGTCAGCCGCGCCCGCGGCGGTCCCCGTCCGCGTCATGCCGCTCGGCGACTCGATCACCGGCTCCCCGGGCTGCCGGCGGGCCGTACTCTGGAACCGGCTGGCCGCCGGCGGGTACACGGACGTCGACTTCGTCGGCACCCTCCCCCCGCAGGGCTGCGGACAGGCGCACGACGGGGACAACGAGGGGCACGGAGGCGAGCTGTTCACCACCGTGGCGGACCAGAACCCGTTGCCCGGCCGGTTGTCCTCGACGCGCCCGGACATCGTTGTCATGCACTTCGGCACGAACGGTCTGGAGCAGCATCGCCCCCGACCGCATCCTCGCCGCCTACACCAAGCTCATGGCGCAGATGAGGGCCTCGAACCCGGACATGCGGATCCTGGTGGCACAGCTGATCCCCATGCAACCCAGTTCCTGCGCGACCTGCGCCCAGCGCGTCGTCGACCTCGACGCACGCATTCCCGGCTGGGCCCGGGCGACCGGCACCGAGCGCTCGCCCGTCAGCGTGGTCGACCAGGGGACCGACTTCAGCACGGCCGGCGGCACCTACGACGGTGTGCACCCCAACGCCTCGGGCGACGCCAAGATCGCAGCCCGCTGGCTCCCGGCCCTGGCGGCGGCCCTCGACGCCGGCGTCCCGCAGGAACCGGGAGGGCCGGGCGGGGAGCCTGGCGCGTGCACCGCGCGTTTCCGGGCCGTCGCCTCCTGGCAGGGCGGCTACCAGGGCGAGGTGACGGTGACGAACACGTCGGGCTCCGCCGTCCCGGGCTGGACCGCGACCGTCGTACCGGCGGGCGGCGCGCGTCTGACCCAGCTGTGGAACGGCTCCCTCACGACGGCCGCCGACGGCACGGCCACCGTCACCGACGCGGCGTGGGACGGCGCCCTCGCGCCCGGCGCGAGCGCCGCGTTCGGCTTCGTCGCCACCGCCCCGGCAGCGGCCGGCTCCCCGGCGGCGAGCGTCACCTGCGCAGGGAGGGCATCCACCGGCTGAACGGCCGTGCCGGGCCGGAAGCGCCCGGCACGGCACATCCAACCCGGCCCACTCACCCGGACCGTACACACCCGAACCGGCCCACCCGTACCGGACTCAGCCGAACCCGGCCGTCCCCACCGGTCCGTCCCGCACGGCACCGACACGTACCGACTTCACCGCACCGCACCCGTACCCGACAGCCGGCCCCGTTCAGCACGACAGCGCGACCGACAACGAGTGTCACTCGACCCCCACTCCTGGAGCCGTCATGAGACTCCGCCCCACCGCTCCACGCCCGGCCACCGTGGCCGCCGCCCTGATCGCCCTCTTGCTGTCCTTCCTCGCTCTCACCCCGCCGGCCCAGGCCGCGCCCACCGGCTTCCGGGTGCAGAACGGCCGGCTGCTGGAGGCCGGCGGGAACGACTTCGTGATGCGGGGCGTCAACCACGCCCACACCTGGTATCCGGACCGCATCAGCTCCCTCGCCCACATCAAGGCCAAGGGCGCCAACACCGTGCGCGTGGTCCTCTCCAGCGGCGACCGCTGGACCCGCAACGACGCCGCCGACGTGGCCAACGTGGTCTCCCAGTGCAAGCAGAACCGGCTGATCTGCGTCCTGGAGGTGCACGACACCACGGGTTACGGCGAGCAGAGCGGAGCCGTCTCGCTCTCCCGGGCCGCCGACTACTGGATCGACGTGAAGAGCGCGCTGGCCGGCCAGGAGGACTACGTCATCGTCAACATCGGCAACGAGCCGCACGGCAACATCGGTTGGGCGGCGTGGACGGCCGACACCAAGGCCGCGATCCGAAAGCTCCGCACTGCCGGGTTCGACCACACGATCATGGTCGACGCGCCCAACTGGGGTCAGGACTGGGCGTTCACGATGCGTGACAACGCCGCCTCGGTCTTCGCCGCCGACCCCGACGCCAACACCGTCTTCTCGGTCCACATGTACGGCGTCTTCGACACGGCCGCCGAGATCACCGACTACCTGAACCGGTTCGTCACGGCCAAGCTGCCCATCGTCATCGGCGAGTTCGGCCACGACCACTCGGACGGCAACCCCGACGAGGACACCATTCTGGCGGTGGCCCAGCAGCTCCGCCTCGGCTACCTCGGCTGGTCCTGGAGCGGCAACGGCGGCGGCGTCGAGTACCTGGACCTGGTGACGAACTTCGACCCGGACCAGCTCACCTCGTGGGGGCAGCGCCTGTTCAACGGCGCCAACGGCATCGCCGCCACCGCCAAGGAGGCCGCGATCTACGGCTCCGGCGGCGGCGACACCACTCCCCCGACGGCCCCCGGCGCCCCCACCGCCTCCGGTGTGACCTCCTCGTCCGCCACGCTGTCCTGGGCCGCCGCGTCCGACGCGACGGGCGTCACCGGCTACGACGTCGTGCGGATCAGCGGCGGCTCCGAGTCGGCCGTCACCAGCACCACGAAGACCACCGCCACCCTCACCGGCCTGTCCCCCGCGACCTCCCACACCTTCGCCGTCTACGCCCGCGACGCCGCCGGCAACCGCTCGCCCCGCTCGGCCACGGTGACGGTCACGACCCCGTCCGGCGGCTCACCGTCGGCCTGCGGTGTCGGCTATCGGGTGACGGGCAGCTGGCCCGGCGGATTCCAGGGCGAGATCGTCCTCCGCAACACGGGCTCGTCGGCGATCAACGGCTGGACGCTGCGCTGGACCTTCCCGGACAGCCAGCGCATCACCAGCCTCTGGGGCGGTACGGCGACCCAGAGCGGCTCCGCGGTGAGCGTGGCGGCCGCCTCGTACACCGCGACGATCCCCGCGTCGGGGTCGGTCACCCTCGGCTTCACGGCCTCCCGGTCGACGGCCAACCCCAGCCCGACGGCCTTCGCCCTGAACGGTGCCGACTGCTCCGTGAGCTGACCGTGCCCCGTGCGGCGGTGCCGCCGCGGCCCCCGGCCCGGCGGCACCGCATTCGATGTGATCCGTGCTACAGCACCACGGAAAGCGGTTTACGTCGTTCCGCAGTGGTCAGGCGGCGGGGATGTCGCACCGGCACCCCATCGCCGTATCTCCGGCAAGACGCGTCTACGCCCGTCCGGGTTCCCCGCTCGCCTCGCGGGAGGCGTGGTGAGCGAGGACACCCTGCGCATCCGCGCGGTCCCGGGCGGAGCGGCGGAAGGGAAGACACCGCCCGCGGCCGAGCCGGCCGGCCGCCGGGACGCGTTCTTCGACAACGCGAAGTACCTGGCGATCGTGCTGGTGGCGATCGGGCACGCGTGGGAGCCGTTGCGGGACGGCAGCCGGGCGGCCTCCGCGCTCTACATGGTCGTGTACGCCTTCCACATGCCGGCGTTCATCGTGATCTCCGGCTATTTCTCGCGTTCCTTCGACGCGAGCCCGGGTCGGATCAAGCGCCTGATCACCGGGCTCGTGGTGCCGTACGTCGTCTTCGAGACGGCGTACACCCTGTTCACCCGGTGGACCGACCAGGAACCGGGCCGCCCGGTGACCCTGCTGGACCCCCTCTATCTGACCTGGTTCCTGATCGCCCTGTTCGTCTGGCGGCTGACCACGCCGATCTGGCAGCGCGTGCGGTGGCCGCTGCCGGTCGCCCTGGTCGTCGCGATGCTGGCGACGCTCTCGCCGTCCATCGGCAACGACCTCGACCTGCAGCGCACCCTGCAGTTCCTGCCGTACTTCGTGCTCGGTCTGCTGCTGCGGCCCGAGCACTTCACCCTGGTGCGGCGCCGTGCGGCGCGGATCCTCGCCGTTCCGGTGTTCGCCGGTGCGCTCCTCGTGGCCTACTGGGCGGTGCCACGGATGAGCGGGGCCTGGTTCTACCACCGTGACAGCGCGGAGGAACTGGCCGCGCCCTCCTGGTACGGGCCGGTGATGACGCTGGTGACGTTCGGCTGCTCGCTGGTCCTGGTCGCCTGCTTCCTCGCCTGGGTGCCCGGCCGCCGCATGTGGTTCACGGTGCTGGGCGCGGGCACGCTCTACGGCTACCTGCTGCACGGCTTCGTCGCGCAGGGCTCCAAGTTCTGGGGCTGGTACGAACAGGCGTGGGTGCACCGGCCCCCGGGCGAGGTCCTCGTGACGGTCGTCGCCGCGCTGCTCGTGACCGTGCTGTGCACCCCTCCGGTGCGGCGGGTGTTCCGCTGGGTGATCGAGCCCGACATGGCGTGGGCGTTCCGCCGGGACGCCCGCGACCAGGCGCGGGAGCGCAACGCCGTACGGGCGTGAGGGAGCCGGAAGGGGCCGGCCGCCGACTCGTTCCGCGGCCGGTCGCGGGGCGAGTGCGGCGGGTCCACGACGCGCTCATTACCCTCTCTTGACGATCCAGGAGTGACCGATCACAATTCTCGGCATGCATGTGACCGGTCACACCAGGCGCCCGGCGAGCATCCGGGACGTCGCCACGGCCGCGGGGGTCTCGTACCAGACGGTCTCGCGGGTGATCAACGGTCATCCCAGCGTCCGGCCGTCCACCCGGGAGCGGGTACAGGCCGCCATCGAGGAGCTGGGCTTCCGCCGCAACGCCACCGCCCTCGCCCTGGCCAGCGGGCGCACCCGCACCCTGACCGTGCTCACCGCGAACACCACCCACTACGGCTACGCCTCGATTCTGCAGGGCATCGAGGAGTCCGCCCGCGCCGCGTCGTACGCGGTCGGCATCGGCGTGCTGGAATCCGCCGAGGAGGCGGCCGTCGCCGCCGAAGTGCAGCGCGCCACGGACACCGGCGGCGGGATCGTCGTGATCGCCTACGATCCGGCCGGTGTGCGGGCGTTGAGCGCCGTGCCCGCCGGGGTGCCGGTCGTGGGCGTGGTCGAGACGCCGGCGAGCCCGCCCGGCGGCGGGAGCCCCTGGGTGTGGACCGACGACCGCGAGGCCGCCTACCAGGCGACCCGCCATCTGCTCTCCCTCGGTCACGAGACCGTGCACTACGTCGCCATCCCCTCCAGCACCCGCCGCACCAGCGCCCGCACCAGCGGCTGGCGGCAGGCGCTGAGGGAGGCGGGCGCCCCGGAACCCCGCCCGGCGCAGAGCGGCTGGGGACCGGCGGGCGGTCATGCCGCGGCGCTGAAGCTGGCGCGTGACCCGTCCGTCACCGCGATCCTGTGCGGCAACGACGACCTCGCGCTCGGCGTGCTGCGCGCCCTGCACGAGACGGGCCGCCCGGTGCCGGGCGAGGTCAGCGTGGCCGGGTTCGACGACGCCCCGCACTCCGCCTTCCTCACTCCGTCCCTGACCACCGTGCGCCTGGACTTCACCGGCCTCGGCCGGGCCGCCTTCGCCCTGTTGCACGGCGCCCTGGAGGAGTCCGCCCCGGTCGCCCCGCATCCCGTGTCCGAACCGGAACTGGTGGTGCGGGAGAGCTCGGGCCCACCGCCGGCCCGCATCTGAGCAGCCCCTGTCCGCGGCCGCGCGTCCCGCCTCCCGACCCCCACCGCGTGCGGCCGAAAGATCGTGTCCGGAATCACCAGTGGAGCCGTCGAGTGACCGGAGGTCCAGCAGCGTGATCACCCCCACCCCCAAGAGATCCCGCACCAGAACCGCCCTGTTCGCAGCACTCCTTGGAGCAGCCGCCATGGCAGCCACCCTTCCCGCAACCGGATCGGCGGCCGCGGTCGCCGACCCGCAGCGTCTGACCGTCGACCTGGACTCGTCCGAGGGCCCGGTGATGCTCGGCGCCAACGGCTCCCTCTACGGGCTGAGCGACGACGGGGTGCCCAGTGACGCCGTGATGGAGCCGCTGAAGATCACCAGCGTCTCGCAGAAGCCGGAGGGCGGGGCCCAGCATCCCAACGGTGACGCACTCACGGTCTCCCGGTCGTTCTTCCGCACCGGCGGCGGCGAGATCAACGTGATGATGCAGGACATCTACGCGAAGTGGCCGTACGAGGACCTCGGCATCGCCGACTACCTCCCCAAGGTCGACAAGATCGTCAAGGAGGTGTCGGCCGACCCGAACAGCGACCGCTTCGTCTACATCCCGTTCAACGAGCCCGACCAGATCTGGTACAAGCTCGACGTCAAGGACCAGGCCCAGTACGAGAAGAACCGCGACCGGTTCTTCGAGGACTGGAAGACGGTGTACCAGCGGATCCGCGCCATCGACCCGGACGCGCGGATCGCCGGGCCCAACGAGGCCGGGTACCACACCCGCCTGTTGAGGGACTTCCTCGCTTTCGCCAAGCGGGAGAACGTGCTCCCCCAGGTGATGACCTGGCACGAGCTCGGCTCGGGTTCGCTGCGTGACTTCCAGGCGCACTACGACGACTACCGCGGGCTGGAGCGCGAGGCGGGCATCGCCCCGCTGAAGATCAACATCGACGAGTACGCCAACCGCCGCGACCTGTCCGTGCCCGGGCAGCTCGTGCAGTGGGTGTCGATGTTCGAGCGCAACAAGGTGTACGCCAACATGGCGTACTGGGACGCCGCCGGCAATCTCAGCGGCCAGATGGCGCGGACCAACATCCCGAACGGCGGCTGGTGGCTGTTCCGCTGGTACGCGGGCCTGACCGGGAACACCGTGAAGGTGACACCGCCCCGGCCGAACACCGTCGACACCCTGCAGGGCCTCGCCTCCCTCGACACCTCCCGCCGCCAGGCCCAGGTGCTGCTCGGGGGCGCGGACGGCGACGCGGACGTGGTCGTGCGGAACGTACCGCGGTCCGCGTTCGGCCGTACGGTCACCGCGACCGTCGCCGAGGCCGCCTGGTCGGGGTACGAGGGGCAGCACGCGGCGCCGCGGGTCCTCGCGCGCAC
The DNA here is from genome assembly GCF_001280065.1 of Streptomyces sp. NRRL B-1140. Taxonomy (GTDB): domain Bacteria; phylum Actinomycetota; class Actinomycetes; order Streptomycetales; family Streptomycetaceae; genus Streptomyces. The sequence goes on along the minus strand of NZ_LGEA01000025.1, from coordinate 200,495 downwards.
GAAGGTGAAGATCGCACAGGACGGCTCGGCGACCGTCCCGCTGCGCGGCCTGCACAAGATGTCCGCGTACCGGATCGTGCTCACCCCCGGCGGCTCGGGAACCCCGTCCGCCGTCTCCGTCCCGTGGTCGGCGTCGTACGAGGCCGAGGACGCGGCCATCACCGACGGCAAGGTCTACACCCAGGGCACGGTGAGCAACGCCAACGGCTACGCGGCCTCCGGCACCAAGGACGTCGGCTCCCTCGACCAGCCCGGCAGCCAGGTCGAGTTCACGGTGGACGTGCCGAAGGACGGCACCTACGACCTGGCGATCCTCTACGGCAACCAGTCCGGCGGCCCCGCCACACAGAAGCTGACCGTCGACGGCACCGCCCCGGTGACCGTCACCTACGCCTCCACGGAGAACTGGACCTACCGCGCCAAGAAGGACGTCGGCGTCCGGCTGACGGCGGGAACACACCGGTTGGTGCTGGCCAAGGGCGACGCCGAGGTCACGCTCGACCGGATCGACCTGACGGCCCGCACGCAGGCGGCCTCCGCGTCGTACGAGGCGACGCTGGCGGACATCAGCGGCAGGCCGTCCTACGACTACACGTCGTCGGCCGGCGTGGGCACGGGTGCCCTGGTGCTGCGCCCGGGCGACAAGGCCGTCTTCGACGTCTACGCCCCGCGCGACGGCTACTACACGGTCACCCCGCGGGCCTCGGCCTCGGTGAGACTGGCCCTGCACGGCGAGACCGTCCCGGCGGCGCCCGGCCGCTCGCTGCGGCTGTACCTCGTCGCGGGCAACAACCGGGTCGCGATGACATCGGGCCACGCCGCCGTCCGCTCCCTCGACGTCACGGGCGACGGCTCGGCGGCGGGCACCCTCTCCTACGAGGGCGCCTCGGCCACGCTCGCGGGTGGCGCGAAACTCGTCCACTCCCCGCACGCCTCCGCAGGCTCGTTCATCGGGGAGCTGGGCAACGACCCCGACAGCACGGCGCAGTTCACGGTGGACGCCCCCAGGCCCGGCCGGTACGTGCTGGTCGTTCACTACGCCCACAACGACCGCCGGGACAACGGCCACGCCTACAACACGGACATCATGTCCCGCACGGCGGACATCACGGTCGGGGGTGGCGCGCCGCGGAAGGTCACCTTCAAGAACACCTGGAGCGAGGACGACTACTGGACGATCGGTGTCCCGGTCGATCTCGTGATGGGAACGAACAAGGTGACGTTCGGCAACGCCACCGCCTGGGCGCCGAACATCGACCGGATCGAGCTGGGCCGCGTCGTGGGCTGAGCCTTGCGGTGAGGGACGGATCCGGTGCCGCAGTCCGCCGTGGAGGCGGGCTGCGGCACCGTCGTGTCCCGGGGGTGATCCCTTTTCAGCCAATCCCGGCGCGCGGGCACCCACGACACGGTCCCCCGCCGCTTGCACCCCCTATGCTTCTACAGGCTTGTAGAAGACAGCACACGCACATGAAGGAGTGGACGCCACCATGGTGTTCAAACGACTGCTCGGCGCCCTCGGTGTCGGCGGCCCCACGGTCGACACGGTCCTCGACCCCGCTCCCGTCCGGCCCGGCGGCGCCCTCACCGGTCAGGTCCACCTCGCGGGCGGCAAGGCCGACTTCGAGATCGAGCACATCACCCTGGAGCTGGTGGCCCGGGTCGAGGCCGAGCACCAGGGCGGTGAGAGCGAGGGCGTCGTGGCCTTCGACCGGTTCGCCGTCGGCGGCGGCTTCCGGCTCGCGGAGGGCGAGCAGCGCAGCGTGCCGTTCAGCGTCGTCCTGCCGTGGGAGACACCGGTCACCGAACTGCACGGGCAGAACCTGGGCGTGGTCCTCGGGGTGCGCACCGAACTGTCGGTGGCGGGCGCGAAGGACAAGGGCGACCTGGACCAGCTGAACGTCTCGCCGCTGCCCGCGCAGGAGGCCGTACTGGAAGCCCTCGGCGGGCTCGGGTTCGGTTTCAGGTCGGCCGACCTCGAGTACGGGCGCATCGGCGGCACGGGGCAGCGACTGCCCTTCTACCAGGAGATCGAGCTCCTCCCCGCTCCGCAGTACGCGCACCAGATCAACGAGGTCGAGCTGACGTTCCTGGCGAACCCGGGCGGCCTGGAGGTGGTACTGGAAGCGGACAAGCGGGGCGGCTTCCTGTCGCCCGGCCACGACGCGCTCACCCGGTTCACCGTTTCCCACGACGGGGTGGAGCAGCGGGACTGGCCCACGCTCCTCGACGGCTGGATGCGGCAACTGGCCGAGCACCGGGCGTCGTACGCCACCCCCGCCGGGTACGGCTCGCCCCTGAACCACGGCTCCCCCGCCCCCTTCGGCCCGGGCGACCACGGACCCAAGGGGCAGCACCACGACGGCGGCCGCTCGGGCCCCGGTATGGGCACGGCCGTCGCCGCGGGTGCGGCCGGGCTGGCGGTCGGAGTCGTCGGCGGCATGGTCGCGGGTGAAGTCGTCGACGAGGTCGGGGACTTCTTCGAGGGCGAGGAGGAGGACGAGGGCTGAGGCCGCGCCTCGGCGGCTTCCGAGGTGACACTTCCCGCCGCCTGCCGGATGCGGCGCCATCGTGACTCGTCGCGCGGTTCCCCGCGCCCCCTGGGGGCGCGCGCACTGCTCTGGCAGGTTGGTCAGAGCGGTGTCGCGGCGTGCAGGATGAGGACCATCGTCACCGCAGAGTTCGCCGACGACATCGCCGAGGCGGCCGTGCCCGCGGCCGCGCCCCACGCCGCCAGTCCGACCGCCGTGAACGCCGGTGGCCAGTGACGCACGGCGGGGGCGGGGCCGAGCAGCGCCGCCACCCGGCGCGGTACCGGTCCGGGGGCGGCGAGTCCGGCGAGGGTGGGATGCGGGGTGCCCCGCGAGACGAGCGCGGCGGTGCCGATCGCCCGGGCCACCGTACGGCGGCTGCCGACCGCCCGGGCCGCCTCCTCGTCCGCCCACCGCTCCGCCGTGTACGCCACGGCGGTGCGCAGGGGCCGCAGGAACGGGTTGGCACGGGCCGCCAGCTGCACGGCGAGCAGGAAGCGGTCGTGGCGTGCGGCGAGATGCGCCCGCTCATGGGCGAACAGAGCCCGCCGCTCGGCCGGCCGGAGCCGGTCCAGCAGAGCCGTCGTCACCACGACGCGGCCGCGCCCCGCACCACGGGCCGGCAGGCCCCCGCCCCGGCGGACCGCGGGCGGCAGCGCGTACGCGTAGGGCTCGGCGTCGGGCAGTACCGCCACCTCCGTGCCCCGCAGTCCGGCGAGGGCCAGATGCGCCCGGCGGCGCACGCGTCCGTGCCGTCGCACCGTCCGGGCGCAGGCGACGAGGACCGCGCACAGCGCGGGGATCGCGGCCTTGCCCACGACCTCGTCGTAGGGGACCGCCGCCCGCACCTCGGGGTCGGACCAGCCGTCCGGCAGCGGATTGCCGGGCAGTTGGGCGGTGCCGACCACCATCACCAACGCCAGACACACCGTGCTGCACAGTGCCAGCACCACGGCCAGCACCGTCAGCAGCCGGGTCGCGGTACGCGGATGCAGATGCTGTTCGGCCAGGCGCGCCACCGGCCAGGCCGTGAGCGGCAGGACGAGTGGCAGAAAGACGAAGACCCCCATGAGGCTTCAGCCGTCCCCTTCGCCCTGGTCCTGATCGAGCAGCTGACGCAGCAACTGTTCCTCGTCCGGGCCGAGGCCGGTGACGAAACTGGCCAGTACCGCCCCGCGGTCGCTCTCGGCGTCCAGCACCTTGCGCATCTTGCGGGCGGCCAGGCCCGCCTGGTCCGAGGCCGGTGTCCAGGCGAAGGACCGGCCGACCCGCTCCCGGGTCACCGCGCCCTTGCCCAGCAGCCGGGTCAGGATCGTGATCACCGTGGTGTACGCGAGATCACCGCCGAGGCGTTCCTGCACCCAGCCGGCCGTGGCCGGGCCGTCCGCCTCCCGCAGCGCGGACAGCACCAGCGCCTCCAGCTCGCCCTGTCCCCGCCGGGGACGCTGCCCGGGGTCCGTCACCGCCTGCCTCCCTCACGCCGCCGTGTGTCTCCCTCACGGCCATCGTATAGATCCACGGCCCGCGACCCCATCTATTTCTACAGTGCTGTAGATTTCAGAAGGCATCACACCGCATACGTCAAGCGCTCAAGAAGGAGTACCCCGTGGGAGTTTCCCTGTCCAAGGGCGGCAACGTCTCGCTCAGCAAGGAGGCGCCGGGTCTCACCGCCGTCCTGGTCGGTCTGGGCTGGGACGTGCGCACGACGACCGGCGTCGACTACGACCTCGACGCCTCCGCCCTGCTCCTCGACGCCTCCGGCAAGGTCCCCTCGGACCAGCACTTCGTCTTCTACAACAACCTCAAGAGCCCGGACGGTTCGGTCGAGCACACCGGCGACAACCTCACCGGTGAAGGCGAGGGCGACGACGAGTCCGTCAAGGTGAACCTCGCCGCCGTGCCCCCCGGCATCGACAAGATCGTGTTCCCGGTGTCGATCCACGACGCCGGCAACCGCGGCCAGAGCTTCGGACAGGTCAGCAACGCCTTCATCCGCGTCGTCAACCAGGCGGGCGGCCAGGAGATCGCCCGCTACGACCTGTCCGAGGACGCCTCCACGGAGACCGCGATGGTCTTCGGCGAGCTCTACCGGAACGGCAGCGAGTGGAAGTTCCGCGCGGTCGGCCAGGGCTACGCCTCGGGCCTGGCCGGTATCGCCTCCGACTTCGGCGTCAACGTCTGAACACGGACCGACCGCGCCGCCGGGCCCGACCACGTGCGGGCAGGCCCGGCGGCCGCCTCAGCAACCGACCGGGAGACCCTGTGGCCGACCTGTCCCGCCTCCGCCCGGACGACCGCGCGGACTTCGAAGCCGTCCTGCACCACGCGCTGGGCACCGCGGACATCCGCGGCGCCCTGGGCGCCGACCCCACCGGCCGGGCGGCAGCGCACCTGCGCGCCCACGCGCTCGCCCACGCCGACGACATCGCGGCGGCGGCCGAGCAGCCCTACCGCTCGTACCTCGCCGTGCGCCGGGCGGCCCGGCACGAGGCGCGACACCCGCTCGGTACGGGCGAGCTGCTGCCGGCCCTCGCGGTGCTCACCCCGCTCGTGTCCGGCACCTCCGCCGCGGCGCTGCTCCTGATCGGCGGCCTGCTCCACGTCGCCGACGCCCTCGGGCCCCTGCCCGGATCGCTCGTCGCGGCCGGCTGGACGCTGGCGCTGGTGGCGGCTCTGACCGGCCTCGCCGCCCTGGCCGCGCTGTTGCACACGGCCCTGCGCCGGCGCGGCGGGCCCCCGGCCGCCGGCCAGGTGGAGCACACCCGGCTGGTCTGGCGGCAGGAGTTGCTCGACCGCGGGATGCTGCCGCACCTGCGCCGGCACCTGGTGCCGCATCCCGGTACGGCGGTCACGCCGTGCTCCCCGCCCGATACGCTCACGCCGTGCCCGGCCCGGGCGAGAGAGGACAGGACACCATGTTCGGACTGAGCGAACTCGCGATCATTCTCATCGTCGTCATAGCCGTCATCGGGATGAAGAAGCTCCCCGAGCTGACCCGCTCGGCCGGAAAGGCGGCCCGCATCCTCAAGGCCGAGGCGCGCGCGGCGAAGGACGAGGAGGCCGGCACGGCGCCCGCGCCGCGGGTGGTCCAGGGCGAGGTCGTCCCGCCGAACACCGGCACGACCCCGCCCGGCAGCAGGCCGGCGGGCGCCCCGGACCATCCCTGATCCGACGCCGGCTACAGGGTCCGCTCCAGGCGGTCCGCGACGAGCCTGACGAAGCGCGCCGGGTCCTTGGGCTGACCGCCTTCGGCGAGCACCGCCAGGGCGTGCAGGAGCTCCGCTGACTCGGCGAGCTCCGCACGGTCCTCGCTCGCCCGGTAGGCCTCGTGGAGGCCCTTCACCAGCGGGTGGCCCGGATTGAGCTCCAGGATCCGCTTGGTGCGCGGCACCTCCTGGCCCATCGCCCGGTACATGTTCTCCAAGGCCGGGGTCAGGTCGTGCGCGTCGGAGACGATGCAGGCCGGGGAGACGGTGAGCCGCGTGGAGAGACGCACCTCCTTGATGTCCTCCTCGAGCCGCTCACGCATCCAGCCGAGCAGCCCGGCGAACTCCTCGGCCTGCTTCTCCCGCTCCTCGCCGGCCTTCTCCGCGTCCTCGGCGTCGAGATCGATCTCGCCCTTGGTGACCGACCGCAGCTTCTTGCCCTCGTACGCGCCGACGGCGTCGACCCAGACCTCGTCGACGGCGTCGGTGAGCAGCAGGACCTCGATGCCCTTGTCCCGGAACGCCTCCATGTGCGGGGAGTTCTCGATGCTCTGCCGGGACTCCCCGGTGATGAACCAGATGTCGTCCTGGCCGTCCTGCATCCGCTCCACGTACTGAGCGAGCGTGGTCGGTTCGTCGTCGGAGTGCGTGGTCGCGAACGAGGAGACGGCGAGGATGGCGTCGCGGTTCTCGGGGTCGGTGACCAGGCCCTCCTTCAGGGCTGTGCCGAACTCCCGCCAGAACGTGCCGTAGCGCTCGGCGTCCTTGGTCTTGATCTCCTTGACCGTGGACAGCACCTTCTTGGTCAGCCGGCGCTGCATCATCCGGATGTGCCGGTCCTGCTGCAGGATCTCGCGGGAGACGTTGAGCGAGAGGTCCTGCGCGTCGACGACGCCCTTGACGAAGCGGAGGTAGGGCGGCAGCAGCGCCTCACAGTCGTCCATGATGAACACGCGCTTCACGTACAGCTGGACGCCGCGCTTGAAGTCCCGCGTGAACAGGTCGTGCGGGGCGTGCGAGGGGACGAAGAGCAGGGCCTGGTACTCGAAGGTGCCCTCGGCCTGGAGCCGGATCGTCTCCAGGGGCTCACGCCAGTCGTGGCTGATGTGCTTGTACAGCTCGTGGTACTCGTCGTCGGACACCTCGTCGCGCGAGCGCGCCCACAGGGCCTTCATCGAGTTGAGCGTCTCGGGCTCGGGCGCGTCCTCGCCGTCCTTCGCCTCCGGCATCATCCGGATCGGCCAGGTGATGAAGTCCGAGTAGCGCTTGACGATCTCCCGGATCGTCCACTCGGAGGTGTAGTCGTGCAGCTGGTTCTCGGGGTCGGCGGGCTTGAGGTGCAGCGTCACGGACGTGCCCTGCGGCGCGTCGTCGACCCGCTGAAGGGTGTATGTGGCCTCGCCGCGCGACGTCCAGCGGGTGCCCTGGCTCTCGCCGGCGCGGCGGGTCACCAGCGTCACCTCGTCGGCCGCCATGAAGCCGGAGTAGAAGCCGACACCGAACTGGCCGATGAGGCCCTCGGCCCCGCCCGCGTCCTTGGCCTCCTTCAGCTCCTGGAGGAACGTGGCCGTCCCCGAATGGGCGATGGTGCCGATGAGCTGCCCGACCTCGTCGTACGACATGCCGATGCCGTTGTCCCGCACCGTGAGGGTGCGGGCCTCCTTGTCGACGTCGAGCTCGATGTGCAGGTCCGACACATCGGCGTCGAGGGAGTCGTCCCGCAGCTTCTCCAGACGCAGCTTGTCGAGCGCGTCGGAGGCGTTGGAGACGAGCTCCCGCAGGAAGACATCCTTGTTCGAGTAGACCGAGTGGATCATCAGCTGGAGCAGCTGACGCGCCTCTACCTGGAACTCAAACGTTTCGGTCGTCATGGTTAGCGAATCCCTCACAGGTCCCACAGTCGCCTGAACTGGTGGTAGTCACTGTAAAACACCAAGTCAGGCCGGGGCCCCGGAAGTCAGACGAGGTGGGCGAAGACGACCAGGTTCTCGGTGTAGTCCCGCGCCTGACGGTCGTAGGAACCCGAGCACGTGATGAGCCGGACCTGGGCTCTCGGGGTGTCGCCGTACACGCGCTTGCTGGGGAACTCGTCCTTCTCGAACGACTCCGTGGCGTCCACGGCGAAGGTCGCCTTGCTGCCGTCGGCCCGTGTGACCTGGAACCGGTCGCCCTTCTTCAGCGCACTCAGCCCGGCGAACACGGCCGGTGAGGTCGCGGTGTCCACGTGCCCGGCGATGATCGCGGTGCCGGCCTCGCCGGGCGTGTGGCCCTTGGCGTACCAGCCGACGAGGTTGGTGTCGTTCGGCGGCGGGGGCTCCAGCTGGCCGAAGTCGTTGAGGGCGAGGTCGGTGAACGGAGCGTCGACCGAGATCTTGGGGATGAGCAGACGGACCGGCCGGGACCGCGGCAGGCGCGGGCCGTCGGAGCGGTCCGGCGCCGTGGACGCGGGCGTGTCGGGCAGGTCGGGGACAGCCGAGGAGGCGGCCACGGCGGGCGGGGCGTGCGGCGGGCCGGCGTCGTCGGACGAGTCACCGCCGCCTCCGAACAGGTGCACGGTCAGCACGAGGGCGGCCACCGACCAGACCACCGTCACGACGGCGCGGAAGCGCCGCTTCGACGGTGCGGGGCCGAGGCCGGAAAGAGCGGGAGGAGGGGCTGCCATCAGGGACCACCTCATTCGGGCACGGCAGCGGGCACGACACGCGGGGAAGGGGGACGAGCCGGGCCGCCGCGACGTGAGAGGCACGTGCGGCGGCCACGGCGGCCATGACGTCAGGCATCGGTCATGCGGCGCCCTGCGTGGCCTTCCGGCGGCGCAGCGCGTACATGCCGGTGCCGGCGACCGCGAGCGCGGCCAGCCCGCCGGCGGTCACACCCGGCGCGGAGGCCAGCCCGCCACCACCGGTGTGCATGCCACCGCGCGGCTTGTCGTGCTTGCCCTCCCAGGAGCCGTTGTCGTGCTTGTCGCCCCAGTCGCCCTTGTCGCCGTAGCCGTCCTCGTCCTGCTTGCCGCCCCAGTCGTCCTCGTCCCGGTATGTGTCGGGGTCGTGCTTGGGGTTGCCCCAGTCGTCCGAGTTCACCGCGGCCAGCGCTCCGCCGCCGGTGTGCATACCGCCGTGCGGCTTGCCGTGCTCGTGGTGCTTGCCCTCCCAGTCGCCCTTCTCGTGGCCGTTCTCCTTGCCGTGCTCCTCGTGCTTGCCCCCTTCGTCGCCCTTGGCGGCGTCGGCGTCCTCGTCGTGCCGGGAGCCGTCCCAGTCGTCGGCGGTCACCGCGGCCAGCGCTCCGCCACCCGTGTGCATGCCGCCGCGCGGCCCGTCGTGCTTACCGTCCTTGTGGTGCTCCTTGCTGTAGGAAGAGGTGGAGTCGTGGTCCCAGTCACCCGTCGCCTCGGCATAGGCGGCGGGTGCGGCGATCGCGAGGGCGGCCGTGGCCGTGGCCGTCGCGAGCAGCATGCGGGCAGAGCGCATCGGTGAGTCCTTCCGTCGCGGACCGGGCAGCTGACGCCTCGCCAGCTCACCAGACCCGGTCTCGACGTGAACCACCGTCAGTCATGCCGGTCCGTCCCACCATCCGGGGCGATCACACGGGTTACGACAACACTCCGACGGCGGCATGTCCCGGCCGTGCACTCCTCGCCCGGGGCTCTCGAGGGACGCTCCCGTCAGCGGCGTCCGAACCCCCGGCGGGTCATACGGGCCGGGTCCGGGTCCGCCAGCTGGGCCGCCATGCCGACGAGGACCAGGCCGCCCGCGATGAGCAGGCCCTCGGCCAGGGCGATGCCGGAGCCCAGGACGGCCACGCCGAGCGCCAGCCCCCACCAGGCCCCGGTCCGCCGGTACTCGCGGGGCCGTGCGGGGCGGCCGGATCTCATGCCCCGGGTGAACCGGGGGTCCTCCCGCTCGAGTCGTGCTTCGAGAGCGACCAGACGGTGGTCTTCGGACTGGGGCACGGCTTCTCCTTCCCGGAACCCGAGCGCTTCGAGGCAGGGCACGGCCGAGGCCATGACAAGTCCTGGGGTGTCGGGCCCTGTGGCGGCGCGGAGGGAGACAGGCCGTCCTCGCGGTGGTCGCGGCTGTCTCACCCGGGCTTCAGCTTCTCCCCCCTCCACCGGCTGCCGCCATCGGGTCCCACCCTCATCCTGCCCGGTGGCCGCCCCCCACGAACGCGGCTCCGCAAGCGGGGTGTTCGGTGTGAGGATGGGTGCTGTCACGGATGGCGGGAGGGGCCGGGCAGCGCACACGCTGGGTGGTGAGGTCGCGAGGAGGCGGCGCGCGGTGCCTTGTTCCGGCGGACCTCCCTGCCGAGGGGACCCGCCGCGATCCGCCGGCGGCTGCCCCACCGTCCTCGTCCCGCCCTCGTCCCGATCCCGATCCCGAGCGGAACGGCCGACCATGAGCGACTCCCCCGCCCGCATCCTGCTCGCCGACGATCACGCCCTGGTGCGGCGCGGTGTCCGGCTCATCCTGGACGCCGAACCCGACCTCAGCGTGGTCGCGGAGGCCGACGACGGAGCCGAGGCCGTCGCCAGGGCCCGGGAGCACCGGCCCGACCTGGCCGTCCTCGACATCGCCATGCCCCGCCTGACGGGGCTCCAGGCCGCCCGGGAGCTGTCCCGGACCTGCCCGGGGACGCGGATCCTGATCCTGACCATGTACGACAACGAGCAGTACCTCTTCGAGGCGCTCGGTGCCGGGGCCTCGGGCTACGTCCTCAAGTCCGTCGCGGACCGTGATCTGGTCGAGGCGTGCCGGGCCACGATGCGGGGCGAGGCGTTCCTGTATCCCGGTGCGGTCGGCGCCCTGATCCGCGACCATCTCGCCCGGGCCCGGGAGGGCGGCGCGGGGCCCTCCCGGGCCCTCACCGACCGTGAGGAGGAGATCCTCAAGCTCGTCGCCGAGGGCCACACGTCGCAGCAGATCGCGGACCTGCTGGTCATCAGCCCCAAGACGGTGGAGCGGCACCGCGCGAACGTGCTGCAGAAGCTGGGCCTGAAGGACCGTCTGGAACTGACCCGCTACGCCGTCCGCGTCGGGCTGATCGAGCCGTGAGCGCGTCCGCGACCGGTCGCCGGCCGGGGCCTGTCGTTCGGATCAGGCCGGCTCAGAGGCCTTGGCGCTCGGCCTCGGCCGGCTGAGGCGCCGGCGGTGTGCCGTCGCCCGCCGGCCCGGCGTCGTACGCCGGGGTCGTGCGGCGGGTCAGGAAGCCCTGTCCCGTCCGGAGCGCGCGGGCGAGCAGATGTGCGCGTCCGGCGGCGATGGGGCCGAGGACCGCGAGGACGAGGACGTATCCCGCGATGAACGGGGCGAGCCGGGCGTCGAGGCCGGCACCGGCGGCCATGGCGGCCAGGATCAGTGCGAACTCGCCGCGGGCCACGAGGGTGGTGGCGATCTCGGCGGCGGGATCGAGGCCGTGGCGGTAGACGCGGGCGACGAGGAGGCCCGCGGCGACGTTCATGACGAGGGTCAGTGCGGCCGCCGCGGTGACGGGGCCGACCACGGAGACGATGTCGCCGGGGTCGATGGAGAGCCCGAAGGCGAAGAAGAAGATGGCAGCGAAGGCGTCGCGCAGCGGATGCACGAGGTCCCGGATGCGCGGGCCGGAGGGGGTGCCGGCCAGGATCAGGCCGACCATGAACGCGCCGATGGCGTCGGCGACTCCGAGGACCTCGGCGACTCCCGCCACCAGGACGGCCGCGCCGAGGAAGCTGATGACGAGCAGTTCGTTGTCGCGGGTCGCGATGAGCCGCCCCACCGGCTTGGTTCCGTATCGGGCCGCCGCGGCCAGCAGCAGGAGGAAGCCGAAGGCCTTGGCGCCCTGCAGGACCATGTCGCCTACGCCCTGGGCGCCGCCGATGACGGGCTGGAGGGCGGCCAGGTACAGCGCGAGGAAGATGTCCTCCACCACGATGACGCCCAGGATGAGGCGCGTCTCCGGGCGGCCGATGCGGCCCAGGTCGATGAGGATCTTGGTGACGATGGCGGACGAGGAGATCCCGAGGACACCGGCGAGGACCAGTGCCTCGCGGACGCCCCAGCCCAGGGCGAAGCCGAACGCCAGCCCCGCGCCGACGTTGAGCAGCAGATATATCCCGCCCGCCGTCAGCAGGCGCCGGCCGCCGCTCTTGAGGTCGTCGAGGTGGAACTCCAGGCCCAGGTAGAAGAGCAGCAGCACCAGTCCGAGCGCGGAGAGCATCTCGAAGTCGTGTGCGTCCTGGACGATCACGAGGCCCGGGGTGTGGGGGCCGAGCAGGATGCCCGCGAGCATGAACAGCGGGATCGTGGGGAGTCCGATTCTGCCGCCGAGGCGGGCGAGGAGGGCGGCGGCCAGGAAGGCTCCGCCCATGGCGAGAAGGCTGTCAGCGTGTCCCACGGCTCACCACCTTCGCGAACGCGCAGGCGGATCGTTTCACCGAGCGGGGATGGATGGAAGCTCCTCCTTCAGAGGGGACGTGACGGGCAGCGTCGTGCGCCTGCGGGCGCGGTCCCGGACCGCGGCCATGATCATCGGCACACAGGCCCGGGTGGTGCTGCCACCCTCACACGGGCACCGGTGACGTCACCATCGGTGCCCGCACCCAGATCGGGGCGGGGACGGCACCCATGCCGGCGAGGACGGCGCCCGTCACACCTGCCAGTGGTCGATGACCGGCAGGCTCGCGGTGGAACGTTCTTCCGCCGGTTCCCGGTGCACACGGGAGAACAGGGCGCCGTCGGGCCACCCGTGTGTCACGACCGCACCGTGCCGGACGCCGCACCGCTGGGCGCCGCCGCCGAGCCGTTGCCGAAGCGGATCCCCTTGGCCTCCTTGCCGAGCGCGCTCAGCAGGATCACCACGGCCAAGGTGGGCACGATGGTCCACGCCATCGCCGAGGGGTATCCGTGGCGCTCGGCGAGGGCCTCCTGGATCGGCAGGTTGAGCGCGGCGACGAGGTTGCCGAGCTGGTAGGTGACGCCCGGATAGAAGCCCCGGACGGCGTCCGGGCTCATCTCGGTCAGATGCGCCGGGATGACGCCCCACGCGCCCTGCACGCACACCTGCATGAGGAAGGACGACAGCATCAGCCAGCCGACGGTGGTGGACAGCACGAAGAACGGCACCACGACCAGCCCCGCGGCCGCCGCGATCATGATCGTCCGGCGGCGGCCCAGCCGCTCGGAGTACGCACCGAGCAGCACTCCGCCGATCATGGCGCCGATGTTGTAGACCACCGCGATCGCGATCGACGTGTCGGCCGACAGGTCGAGGCCCTTCTTCACGAAGGTGGGGTAGATGTCCTGGGTGCCGTGCGACATCCAGTTGAAGGCGGTCATCAGCGCGACCAGGTAGACGAAGCGTCGCAGCACCGCCGGGTTCCTGAACACCTGGTGCGCGGGAGTGCGGTTGAGCGCGACGCTCTTCTCCCACACCTCGCTCTCCTCCACCCTGCTGCGCACCCACAGCGCGACCAGGGCGGGCAGCAGGCTGAACGCGAACAGACCGCGCCAGCCGAAGAGGGGCTCGATGACGAAGAAGGCCACGGCGGCCAGGAGATACCCCAGCGAGTAGCCGCTCTGCAGCAGGCCCGACCAGAACCCGCGCCGTTCGGTGGGGATCTTCTCCATGGCCAGGGCCGCGCCCAGACCCCATTCGCCGCCCATCCCGATGCCGTAGAGCAGGCGCAGTACCAGCAGGACCGTGTAGTCGGGCGCGAAGGCACAGGCGAAGCCGACGATCGAGTAGAAGACGACGTCGACCATGAGGGGAACGCGGCGGCCCCGGCGGTCCGCCCACATACCGAAGAGCAGCGCGCCGACCGGCCGCATCACCAGGGTCGCGGTGGTGAGGAAGGCCATGTCGGTGAGGGAGACGTGGAAGTCGTCGGCGATCTCGCTGTAGACGAGCACGACCAGGAAGTAGTCGAACGCGTCCATCGCCCAGCCGAGATAGGCGGCCACGAAGGCGTTGCGCTGGTCCCTGGTCAGACCCGCTGCCTGGCCCTTCACGGTCTTCAGCACGTCTGCCTCCCGGAGTTCGCAGCCGAGGCTAGGCACGCGGCGCCGGGAATCGGGCAAAGGACGACCCAGGTTTCGGCCAAGAGCACCGACGGCCCGTCAACGGCGTTCGGGGGGCCGCCTTCCCGGCGCCACGACACCGCCGGACGCCGCCGCGTCGATCAGGCCGCGGAAGGTGGGACATTCCAGGTGGCTGGGCGCGGGGCACGCGACGGCATGCCGCAGGGAATCCCGCAGGGCCGTCAGTTCGTGGATCCTTTGGTCCAGTTCCTCGGCTTTGGCCGACAGCACCCGCCGGTCGATCCGCGGCCGCCCGTCCGGCGCGAACATCTGCGCGATCTCGTCGAGCGAGAACCCGGCCGTCCGCCCCAGCGCGATCAGCGCCAGCCGCTCCAGCACCCCGCTGTCGTACTGGCGCCGCAGGCCGCGTCGGCCGGTCGAGGCGATCAGGCCCTTCTCCTCGTAGAACCGCAGTGTCGAGGCGGGCACTCCGGCGCGGTGCGCCACTTCTGCTATGTCCAGGTCTGTCATTGTCTTGACCTCAAGTCGGCTTGAAGTAGAACGCTGTCATCCCGCCCCGGCGAGGGCAAGCGGGATGAAGGCAGAGCAGAGGAGAAAAGACGATGAACGACGCACGCCGGTCCTACGACGAGCACGCCGCCCGCTGGAACGGGCCCGCGGGCCACGCCTGGGTGGACCTCCAGGAGGTGCTGAACGGGATGTTCGGGCCCATCGAGGAGCTGCTCGTCGACGCAGTGGCCGCCGAACACCCGGCGAGCGTGCTCGACGTGGGCTGTGGCACCGGCGCCGTCACCCGGGCCGTCGCACGCCGGGTCGGTCACTGCGTCGGGGTCGACGTCTCCGGCCCGATGATCGAGGCGGCCCGGGCGCAGGCCGAGCGCGAGGGCGTGGCGGCGTCCTTCGTCCAGGCCGACGCTCAGGAGTACGCGTTCGAGCCGGCCGCCTTCGACGCGGTCGTCTCGCGCTTCGGTGTCATGTTCTTCGACGATCCCGTTCGGGCCTTCGCCAATCTCCGCAGCACGACGAGGGACGGGGCCGGGCTGCGGTGCGCCGTGTGGCGGGGCGCCGAGGAGAACCCGTTCATGACGACGGCGGAACGCGCCGCGGCCCCGTTCCTGCCGGAGCTTCCCGTCCGGCGCGCCGACGAGCCGGGCCAGTTCGCGTTCGCGGATCCGGAGCGGGTCAGGCGCATCCTGGCGGAGAGCGGGTGGGCCGGGATCGACATCCGGCCGGTGGACGTGCTCTGCACTCTGCCCGAGAAGGACCTCGTCACGTACTTCAGCCGGCTCGGCCCGCTCGGCACGGTCCTGCCCGGGGCCGACGAGCGGACCCGGGCGGAGATCGTCGAGGTGGTCCGCCCCGCCTTCGACCCCTTCGTTCAGGGCGCGGACGTCCGCTACACCGCGGCCTGCTGGATGGTGTCGGCGCGGGCCGCCGACGCGAAACTTTCGTGAGGTCCGGCCCCCTTCTCCGAACGCGGGCCACCGGCGCATAGTGAGATCACGATGACGCAGAAGAGAGCGCTGGTGGTCCGAGGCGGCTGGGAAGGTCATCAGCCGGTCGAGACCACGGAACTGTTCCTGCCCTTCCTCCACGGCAACGGGTACGCCGTCCGGGTCGAGGAGTCGACCGGGATCTACGCGGACGACGCCGAGATGGCCGCCACCGACCTTGTCGTGCAGTGCGTGACGATGTCGGAGATCACGCGCGCGGAGCTGGCGGGCCTGAGCTCCGCGGTGGTGGCGGGCACGGGTTTCACCGGCTGGCACGGCGGCATCGCCGACTCCTTCCGCGCCTCCTCGGACTATCTGCACCTGGTCGGCGGCCAGTTCGCCACGCACCCCGGCAAGGAGCCGTGCGAGCGGCGGGGCGAGGCGGCGGACAACTTCCTGCCCCACAGCATCACCCTCACCGAGGCCGGCCGCGCGCACCCGATCACCGCCGGCATCGAGGACTTCACGCTGGACACCGAGCAGTACTGGGTGCTCCACGACGATCTCATCGACGTCCTGGCCACCACCACGCATCCCACCCGGCCGTGGCAGCCGTGGCACCGGCCGGTCACTTCCCCGGCGGTGTGGACCCGCCGGTGGGGTGCCGGGCGGATCGTGGTGACGACGCCCGGGCACAGCGTCGACGTGCTGGAGAACCCCAACGTCCGCACCATCGTCGAGAGGGGCATGCTGTGGGCGACGCGCACCGCGTCGGGGTCGTAGGGCTCGGCGTCATCTCCCGCGCGTACCTGGACACGCTCGCCGGCCATCCCGCGGTGCGGATCACCGCGGTCGCCGACCTCGACGCCTCCCGGTCGGCCGCGGCCGCCGCCGAACTGCCCGGCGCCCGGGCCCTGACGGTCGAGGAGCTGCTGAGCAGCCCGGACGTCGACACGGTGCTCAATCTGACCACACCGGCGGCGCACGCCGGGATAGCTCTCGGAGCGATCCGGCACGGCAAGCACGTGTACGGGGAGAAGCCGCTGGCCGCGGGTCTGGAGGACGGCCGGGCCGTCCTGGAGGCCGCCGCGAAGGCGGGCAGCGGGGTGGGCTGCGCCCCGGACACCGTGCTGGGCACGGGAGTTCAGACCGCGCGGGCGGCCGTGGAGGCCGGGGCCATCGGACGCCCCCAGTTCGCCTCGGCCGTGATGGTGACGCCGGGCCACGAACGCTGGCATCCTCACCCGGACTTCTACTACACGGCCGGCGGTGGCCCTCTGCTGGACATGGGGCCGTACTACCTGTCGTCCCTGGTCCATCTGCTGGGGCCGGTGCGTGCCGTGACGGGGGCGGCCGGGCGGCTGCGGGCCGAGCGCGTCATAGGGTCCGGTCCGCGCGCCGGTGAGCGCATACCGGTCGAGGTGGACAGCCATGTCTCGGGGGTGCTGGAGCACGTGAACGGGACGCTGACCACGCTCACGACGAGCTTCGACGGCGTGGCCACCACGGCCGCGCCGATCGAGGTCCACGGCGAGAGCGGCACGCTCTCGGTCCCCGACCCGAACCGTTTCGACGGGGAGGTCCGTCTCCACGCGCTCGGCGACACCCGCTGGCGCACCCTTCCTGCGTCGGCGGGTTACGCGGACGGTGCCCGCGGTGTGGGCCTGCTCGACTTCCTCACGGCCGACGGTGAGCGGGCGCCGCGCGCGAACGGCCAACTCGCCCTGCACGTACTGGAGACGATGACGGCGCTGCTGCGGTCGGCGGCAGAGGGGCGCCGGATCGAGCTGACGACATCGGCGGAGGTGCCCGCGGCCGTTCCCCTGACGACCGCGGCGCAGTGGCACGGCCGGCAGGAGTGAGTCAGTCCACGGGCCACGTGTGCGCGGGCGCGTTCATGTGCATGTAGTCCATGTACGTCCTGGTCATCTGCCGCAGTGCCTCCCGCCGGTCGGAGATGCCGGCCTTCTCCAGGTGGTGCACCGTCTCCGCCTGCCACGAGGCGCCGTTGCGGCCGGTGACGCACCGCTGCTCGATGATGCCCAGCAGGGGCTCGCGCCACGCGGCGTCCATGCCGGTCAGCTCGAGGCCCCGGTGGGCCAGCGGCAGCAGACGCCGCAACACCAGTTCCGTGACGGGCACTTCGCCCACGCCGGGCCAGTACAGACGGGCGTCGATGCCGTCGCGGGCAGCGGTGTGCAGGTTCTCCTCGGCGACCTGGAAGGACATCCGCGACCACACCGGCCGGTCCTCGTCGACCAGGGCGCGGGTCAGGCCGTAGTAGAAGGCGCCGTTGGCGATGATGTCGGCCACGGTGGGGCCGGCCGGCAGGACCCGGTTCTCGATGCGCAGATGGGGGCCGCTCTCGGTCACGGCGTAGATGGGGCGGTTCCAGCGGTAGATCGTGCCGTTGTGCAGGGTCAGTTCGCCCAGCTGGGGAACACCACCGCTGTCCAGTTCCTTCTGCGGGTCCGCGTCCTCGCACAGCGGCAGCAGGGCGGGGAAGTAGCGCACGTTCTCCTCGAAGAGGTCGAAGACGCTGGTGATCCAGCGCTCCCCGAACCACACCCGGGGCCGTACGCCCTGGGCCTTGATCTCCTCGGGGCGGGTGTCCGTGGCCTGTTCGAACAGGGGGATGCGGGTCTCGCGCCACAGCTCCTTGCCGAACAGGAAGGGCGAGTTCGCCGCGAGGGCGATCTGCACGCCCGCGATGGCCTGGGCCGCGTTCCAGTAGTGCGGGAACTCCCTCGGGTCGACCTGGAGGTGGAACTGGGTGCTGGTGCAGGCCGCCTCGGGAGTGATGGTGTCGGCGTAGGTCGACAGGCGCTCCACTCCGTCGACCTTGATCCGCAGGTCCTCGCCGCGGGCCGCGAAGATCTGCTCGTTGAGGAGGCGGTACCGGGGGTCGCCGGAGAGCGCGGACTCGCTGACGTCCGACTCGCCGAGGGTGGGCAGGATGCCGACCATGATCAGGTGCGCGCCCACCGCGGCGGCGCGGTCCTCGGCGTGGTTGAGGGCGTCCCGGATCGCCTGCTCCCAGGAGCCCGGGCCGCCGGTCGTCAGCAGCCGGGGCGGGATGTTGATCTCCAGGTTGAAGCGGCCCAGTTCGCTCGACCAGGCGGGATCGGCGATCGCCTGGAGCACGTCGGTGTTGCGCATCGCGGGCAGTCCGGCGTCGTCCACGAGGTTGAGCTCGATCTCCAGCCCGACCTGAGGACGCTCGCTCTCGAAGCCGGACTCGCTGAGCATCCGGGCGAGCACCTCGAGGTCGGTGTGCATCTTCTCGCGGTACCGACGGCGGTCCTCCCGGGTGAACACCAGGGCCGGCACGTCACGTCCCATGTGCCCTCCTGCGCTCCTTCGGCGGATACGTCCGCTCCTCGGTGGACGGGTCTCGTCCCAGAGTCGCACCTTGTCCTCGACCCCGCACCCACCTGGCCTGATTTTGTGCCGCAAAGGAACAAACCCCGGACGCTCAAGGACGTGCCGGGCAACAGCAGCTCCCCGACCCGGCTCCGGATCGCCCTCACCGTCTTCTTCCAGCGTGGCGGTCCTGGCCGCGGTGGCGGCGGTCGTGGGTGCGCTGGTGGAGGCGGCGGCCCGGCGGACGGAAACGGGCTGAAGCACGGGGAGCCGCGCAGGGGTACGCCGGTGATCCTGGGTACTCGTGGCCACGCCCGTTGTGATCACCGGGCCGTACCCGAGGACGAGGAGGCAGACCCGTGACCGCACAGCAGGACCCCCAGGAGCAGCACCCGACGCCGGAGTTTCCCTCCCAGGACCAGCCGCACCCCGGCTGGACGGGCCCGATGGACCCGCCCCCGGACCATGGCGAGGAGTCCTACCGGGGCAGCGGCAGGCTGGAGGGCCGCAAGGCCGTGATCACCGGCGGGGACTCCGGGATCGGCCGTGCGGTCGCCCTGGCGTTCGCCCGCGAGGGTGCCGACGTCCTGTTCACCCATCTGGATGACGAGAAGGACGACGCCGCCGAGACCGCCCGGCTCGTCGAGGAGGCCGGCCGGCGTGCCGTGCCCGTCGCGTGCGACGTCCGGGAGGAGGAGAACTGCCGGGCGCTGATCGAGCGGGCCGTGGACGAGTTCGGCCGGATCGACGTGCTCGTGAACAACGCGGCGTACCAGATGTCCCAGCCGGACGGCATCGAGGCGATCACCACCGAGCAGTTCGACCGGGTGCTGCGCACCAACCTGTACGGCATGTTCTGGCTGTGCAAGCTGGCCCTGCCGCACATCCCGAAGGGCGGCAGCATCATCAACTCCACGTCCGTGCAGGCGTACAAGCCCAGTCCGCACCTGCTGGACTACGCCACCACGAAGGGCGCGATCGTCACCTTCACGCAGGGGCTGGCGCAGATGCTGATCGAGAAGGGCATCCGCGTCAACGCGGTGGCGCCGGGTCCGGTCTGGACGCCGCTGATTCCGGCGACCCTGCCGGACACGCAGACGTTCGGCAAGCAGGCCCCGATCGGCCGGCCCGCACAGCCCGCCGAGATGGCTCCGGCGTACGTCTTCCTCGCCTCGCAGGAGGCGTCGTACATCACCGCCGAGATCGTCAACGCGACGGGCGGTACGCCACTGCCGTAGGCACCGCGGCCGGCCTCCGGAAATCCCCGGGCCTCGAGAGCGCTTCATGCGGCAGACTCGTCGCCATGGAGACCGCCGAGTTCCTTCGAGTACTGGAGACGGAAGGCCGGCTGCTGGCCGCGGCCGCCGAGGAGGCCGGGACCGACGCGAAGGTGCCGACCTGTCCCGAGTGGCAGGTGCGCGACCTGCTGCGGCACACGGGCGCCGTGCACCGCTGGGCCGCCGCCTTCGTCGCCGAGCGGCTCACCGAGCGGCGCCCGCTGGTCGAACCCGCCGACCTCGACGGCGCGGAGCTCGTGGCCTGGTACCGCGCCGGCCACCGGGACCTCGTCGGCACGCTGGCCGCAGCCTCGCCGGACGTGGAGTGCTTCGCCTTCCTGCCCGCACCGTCCCCGCTGGCCTTCTGGGCCAGGCGGCAGGCGCACGAGACGGCGGTGCACCGGGTCGACGCGGAGTCGGCGCGCGGCGGGGTCCCGGCCACCGTCGCCCCGGAGTTCGCGACCGACGGTATCGACGAACTGCTGTGCGGCTTCCACGCCCGCTCCCGGAGCCGGGTACGCACCCCGCAGCCGCGCGTCCTGCGGATCCGCACGGAGGACACCGGCGCGGTGTGGACGCTCCGGCTGTCGCCGGAGCCGCCGGTGACGACACGGGACGCGTCCGGGGAGGCCGAGTGCGAACTGTCCGGGCCCGCCGAGCAGTTGTACCTGGCGCTGTGGAACCGGGCGCCCCTCCCGGCCGCAACGGGTGACCAATCGCTCGCCGCCCTGTGGCGGGAGACGTCGGCGATCTGACCGACCCCCGCCAGGCGACCGGCCGACGGCGAGGCTGACGACCGATCGTCGCTCGGCCGACGGAGATGCGAGCGGGCACGCCGCCGGGCGATCAGTCGCCGGCGAGCATCCTCGCCAGCACCGCGCGCTGCACGGGAAGCACCTCTTCGTGCAACGCGCGCCCCTTCGCGGTGAGGCAGACCTTCACGCCGCGCCGGTCCTCGGAACACATGCCGCGCTCGACGAGCCCCTCCTTCTCGAGCCGGGCGATCAGCCGCGACAGCGCGCTCTGGCTCAGATGAACCCGCTCGGAGATCTCCTGCACGCGGTAGGACGGCGTGCCCTTCGGCGTCCGGCACCCGGCGAGGACGTCCAGCACCTCGAAGTCACTGGCGCACAGGCCGTGGCCGTGCAGCGCGCGGTCGAGTTCACACTGTGTCCGCGCGTGCAGCGCCAGGATGTCGCGCCACCGTGCCACGAGGGCCTGCTCGGCCTGCTGAGCCGTCATGCGCCGCACCGTAACAGAGAACCGAGATTGTTGCACCTGAATTAAATGCATTTGCATCTCATGCATACGCATGTAGTCTCAGCGGCATGACCTCTCCGCTCATCTCCCCCACGTCCGAAGGGCGTTGGACGCCGCGACTGTGGGGCACCCTGCTCGTGCTCTGCGCCGCGATGTTCCTGGACGCGCTGGACGTGTCCATGGTCGGCGTCGCCCTGCCGTCCATCGGCGCCGACCTCGGCCTGTCGACCTCGGCACTGCAGTGGATCGTCAGCGGCTACATCCTGGGCTACGGCGGCCTGCTGCTCCTCGGCGGACGCGCCGCCGACCTACTGGGGCGGCGGCAGGTCTTCCTGGTGGCGCTGGGCGTCTTCGCACTCGCCTCGCTGCTCGGCGGTCTCGTCGACTCGGGGCCACTGCTGATCGCCAGCCGCTTCGTCAAGGGCCTGAGCGCGGCCTTCACCGCCCCCGCCGGCCTGTCGATCATCACCACGACGTTCCCCGAGGGGCCGCTGCGCAACCGCGCCCTCGCCATCTACACCACCTGCGGCGCCACCGGCTATTCCATGGGCCTGGTCTTCTCCGGCCTGCTCACGGAGGCCAGTTGGCGTCTCACCATGCTCCTGCCCGCCCCGATCGCGCTGATCGCCCTGTTCGTGGGCCTGAAGCTGCTGCCGCGCAGTGCGCGCGAGCGCGGCCGGGGCGGCTACGACATCCCGGGCGCCGTGCTGGGCACCGCCTCGATGCTGCTGCTCGTCTTCACCGTCGTCGAGGCGCCCGAGGCAGGCTGGGCCTCGGCCCGGACCGTCCTGTCCTTCGCCGCCGTGGCCGTACTCCTGGCGGCCTTCATCGCCGTCGAGCGGCGCAGCCCCAGTCCTCTGATCCGGCTCGGCGTGCTGCGCTCCGGGCCTCAGGTGCGGGCCCAGCTGGGTGCGCTGACGTTCGTCGGAAGCTACATCGGCTTCCAGTTCTTGGTGACCCTGTACATGCAGCAGCTGCTCGGCTGGTCCGCGCTGCACACGGCCCTTGCCTTCCTTCCGGCGGGCGCTCTGGTGGCGCTCTCCGCGACGAAGGTCGGATCCGTCATCGACCGGTTCGGCACGGCCCGGCTGATGGTGCTGGGCTTCGCCCTGATGGTCACCGGGTACGTGCTCTTCCTGCGCATCGACCTCGACCCGGCCTACGCGGCGGTGATCCTGCCGACGATGGTGCTGGTCGGCTCCGGTTTCGCGCTGACCTTCCCCTCCCTCAACGTCCAGGCCACCAACGGCGTCGGCGAACACGAGCAGGGCATGGTCTCCGGGCTGCTCAACACATCGGTCCAGGTCGGTGGCGCCATCTTCCTCGCCGTGGTGACGGCGGTGGTGACCGCGAACGCCCCCGGGGGCGCCCACCCCTCCCCGCAGGCCGTCCTCGACAGTTACCGGCCCGGCCTGCTGGTCGTGACGCTCGTCGCCCTCGCCGGACTGCTGATCACCCTCACGGGTCTGCGTCCTCGCCGGGGCCGGCCGTCCGCCGGGCCGTCCGTCGTCGTCGCCAAGTCCATCCCCGAGGAGGCGGAGCGCGTCGCCGTACGCGACTAGCGCGACCGGGGGGCGCCTCCGACCGTGCGCCCGGCGGGCCGCCTTGCCCGCCGGGCGCACCCCTGTTTGACTCGCGGCATGACCAGTCACGGGGGACGGCGCAGTCAGGCCGAACGGGATGCCATCACCGTCGAGATCGGGTACGCGCTGTGCAGTGCGGCCTTCGCGGCGGCGGTGGTCTTCGGGGCCGTGGCCGGGCCCGCGGTGGTCTTCGACCTGCCCGAGACGGCGGAGCGCTTGCTGGTGCGGGCCGCTCTGGTGCTCGCGCCGGTGCTCTTCGCGGCCCGGGTCGTCAGCGTGCTGCTCCGGTTCCGCAAATCCGACGAGCCCAGCCGGCCCGGTCGCACCAGCCCCGACTCGTAGGCGCGCACCACCAGTTGGGCCCGGTCGCGAGCGCCGGGCTTCACCATCGTCCGGCTGACGTGGGCCTTCGCGGCGAGCGGGCTGACGACTGCGTACTCCCGGGAAGTACGCCCGTCCGCCGGACCGGTGGCCTATACGGACCCGGGCACCAGCCCCACCCCCCTGGCCAGTTGCTCCGCCGCGTGCCGGAAGAACGTCTCGCGGTTCTCCACCACCCGGTTGAACTGGCCGAACAATTCGAAGCCGACCAGCCCGTAGAGCTGGGCCCAGGCCGCGACGAGTGCGGTCACGACCTCCGGGGGGAGATCCGGGGCGAGGTCGGCGGTCATCCGCTCGGCATCCGGCCGGAGGTCGGCCGGCAGGGAGGTGGGGGCGAGGCCCGGACCGTGGTGGGCGTCGCGCGTGATGGCGATGAACAGGAGGCCGACGCGGGCGGCGGCCGGGACGGTGACCTCGGGGGCCGTATACCCGGGCACGGGCGATCCGTAGATCAGCGCGTACTCGTGCGGATGGTCCAGCGCCCAGCGTCGCACCGCCCGGCAGACGGCGATCCAGCGCTCGAAGGGGCCGGCCGCCGCCTCGTCGGCGGCCTCGGCGCTCTCGCCGAGAGAGTCGTAGGCGTCGATGATGAGTGCGGTGAGCAGGTCGTCACGGCTGGGGAAGTACCGGTACAGCGCGGAGGAGACCATGCCCAGTTCACGGGCGACGGCCCGCAGGGAGAGCCGGGCGGCGCCCTCCGCCGCGAGTTGTCTGCGAGCCTCGTCCTTGATGGCCGCGGTCACTTCGATCCTGGCCCGGGCACGGGCGCCGTGTGCGGTGCTCATGGCGGCAGTCTCCCACGAGCCAGATCACCGCACACATATGAGAGCGGCGCATCAAAACGAGAGCAATGCTCTTGCTCCCCCGTGCCGGTCTCGTGCAGACTGACAGCAGAGCGAGAGCAGTGCTCACAAGAGGGAGCACCGCTTCGCCACCACCCGAGGGGGCCCGATGTCCACGCACGTCCAGAAGCCCGGCTGGTTCACCGTCAACGTCCTCAATCGCTCCGTGGCCTGGCTGACCCGCCGCGGCATCAGCGTCTGGGGCTCCCGGCTCCTCGCCGTCCGCGGCCGCAAGAGCGGTCAGTGGCGCACCACCCCGGTCAACCTGCTGACCCTGGGCGGCAAGCAGTATCTGGTCGCCCCCCGCGGACATGTGCAGTGGACGCACAACATGCGCGCCGCGGGCGGCGGTGAACTGCACCTCGGCAAGCACGTGGACACCTTCACCGCGGCCGAGGTGGGCGACGACGACAAGACCCCGATCCTGCGCGCCTACCTCCAGCGCTGGAAGGCGGAGGTAGGGGTCTTCTTCAACGGCGTCGGGCCCGACTCCTCGGACGACCAGCTGCGCCGCATCGCACCGGACCACCCGGTCTTCGAGATCACCGTGAAAGGCTGATCACCGCGTGCGGGCCGCGGGCGGTCCGATCACTCCGCCGGGGTGGCCTCGCCGCTCGCTGCGGGACGCCGGTCCAGCGCGGTCAGGGCCCGCTGGGCCACCGGGTAGGTGCGGACGATCTCGCCCAGCGACGTCCTGCCCTGCGTGATCTCCTTGAACGCCCTCCACGCCGGCCGGAAGCCCGTCAGCGCCGCGTGGAACAACCCGGGACGGCGCTCGAACACCGTCAGCAGCCGCCTGCCGACGCTCATCTCCACCCCGAGGCCCGCCTTGATCGCGAACGCGTAGTTGAGGGCCTGCCGGCGCGTGTCCACGGCGTCGTGGGCCTCGGCGATCCGCACCGCCCACTCCCCCGCGAGACGGCCGGAGCGCAGCGCGAAGGAGATGCCCTCCCGGGTCCACGGCTCCAGCAGCCCCGCCGCGTCACCGCACACCAGCACCCGCCCGCGCGAGAGCGGCGAGTCGTCGGCGCGGCAGCGGGTCAGGTGCCCCGAGGAGAGGCCCGGTTCGAACCCCGCGAGACCCAGCCGGCCGATGAACTCCTCCAAGTACCGCTTGGTCGCGGCGCCTTCGCCCCGGGCCGAGATGACCCCGACCGTCAGGGTGTCGCCCTTGGGGAACACCCAGCCGTAACTGCCGGGCATGGGGCCCCAGTCGATGAGAACCCGGCCCTTCCAGTCCTCCGCGACGGTGTCCGGCACCGGGATCTCCGCCTCCAGGCCGAGATCGACCTGGTCGAGTTTGACCCCGACGTGCGCCCCTATCCGGCTGGCGCTGCCGTCCGCCCCGACGACGGCCCGTGCGAGCACGACCTCGCCGCCCTGCAGGACTACGGCGACCATGCGCCGGTCCGGCACCGTCGAGCCGTGCTGCTCGACCCGCTGGACGGTGACGCCCGTGCGCAGCTCGGCGCCCGCCTTCTGTGCGTGCTCGACCAGCTGCTGGTCGAACTCGGGCCGGTTGATCAGCCCGAAGAGCATCTGCTTGGAGCGGCGCGTGCGCGTGAAGCGGCCGTTGCTGGAGAACGTCACGGCGTGCACCCGGTCCCTGAGCGGCAGCTCGAAGCCGGGCGGCAGGGCGTCGCGCGAGGGGCCGATGATGCCCCCGCCGCACGTCTTGTACCGCGGCAGCTCCGCCTTCTCCAGCAACAGCACGCGTCTGCCGGCCACCGCCGCCGCGTACGCGGCCGAAGCGCCCGCGGGTCCCGCGCCCACCACGACGACGTCCCACACCTGCCGCACGTCGTCCGCCGAAGAGTTCTCGCTGCTCACGATGGTCTGTTGCTCCCGATCAAAGCCGCCTGCCGCTGTCTCCCGCATCCTACGGCGGCGGTCACCGCAGGCCGCTGTGGGAGGATCGGCAGCGTGGGTGGCCCTTACACAGGGACGCGCCCGCACCACACGATCATGCGTACCGAGAGGTACGCATCCTTACAACGTCGCACCCACGAGGAGCGTGCCCATGTCGTCGAATCCGGTCGCCGAGACCGTCGCCTCGCTGATGCCCAGGGCGAAGCAGGAGCTCACCGAACTGGTGGCCTTCCGGTCGGTGGCGGACTTCGACCAGTTCCCCAGGAGCGAGAGCGAGGGCGCCGCCCGCTGGGTCGCCGACGCTCTCGCCGCCGAGGGCTTCGAGGACGTGGCCCTGCTCGACACCCCCGACGGCACGCAGTCGGTCTACGGCTACCTGCCCGGCCCCGAGGGCGCGAAGACCGTCCTGCTCTACGCCCACTACGACGTACAGCCTCCGCTGGACGAGGCCGCCTGGACGACGCCGCCCTTCGAACTGACCGAGCGGGACGGTCGCTGGTACGGGCGCGGAGCCGCCGACTGCAAGGGCGGCTTGGTCATGCACCTCCTGGCGCTGCGCGCACTGAGGGCGAACGGCGGTGTGCCGGTGCATGTGAAGGTGATCGCCGAGGGCTCGGAGGAGATGGGCACCGGCGGTCTGGAGCGGTACGCCGAGGAGCACCCCGGGCTGCTGGAGGCGGACACCATCGTCATCGGCGACACGGGCAACTTCCGCGTCGGCCTGCCGACCGTCACCTCCACCCTGCGCGGCATGACGATGGTGCGCGTCCAGGTCGACACCCTCGCGGGCAATCTGCACTCGGGCCAGTTCGGCGGTGCCGCACCCGACGCGCTGGCCGCGCTGATCCGCGTGCTGGACTCGCTGCGCGCCGAGGACGGCTCGACGACCGTCGAGGGGCTCTCCGCCGACGCGGGCTGGGACGGACTGCAGTACGACGAGGAGCAGTTCCGGCAGGACGCCAAGGTGCTGGACGGTGTCGGGTTGATCGGGTCCGGGACGGTCGCGGACCGCATCTGGGCGCGCCCCGCCGTCACGGTCCTCGGCATCGACTGCCCGCCCGTGGTCGGCGCCACCCCGTCCGTGCAGGCCGGTGCCCGCGCGCTGATCAGCCTGCGCGTGCCGCCGGGCGTGGACGCGGGCGAGGCGACCAAGCTGCTCCAGGCGCACCTGGAAGCGCACACGCCGTGGGGTGCGCGGGTGAGCACCGAGCAGATCGGCCAGGGCCAGCCCTTCCGGGCGGACACCACCAGCCCGGCGTACCAGGCCATGGCGGCCGCGATGGCGGTGGCCTACCCGGGTCAGGAGATGCAGTACGCGGGGCAGGGCGGCTCCATCCCGCTGTGCAACACGCTGGCCGCGCTGTACCCGCGTGCGGAGATCCTCCTCATCGGGCTGAGCGAGCCGGAGGCGCAGATCCATGCGGTGAACGAGAGCGTGTCCCCCGAGGAACTGGAGCGGCTGTCGGTGGCGGAGGCGCTGTTCCTGCGCAACTACGCCGCGAGCTGACCGCGCTCTGCCCTCGGCAGAAGGCCCTCGTCCGCGGACGGGGGCCTTTCCTACGGTCCTCCCATGGATGTCATCGAGCTGTTCCCCCGTCTGCACCTGCTGCGCTTCCCGGTCGGCCAGGCCTACCTCTGGCACGACGACGGCGAACTGACCCTGGTCGACGCCGGGCCGCCCGGCTCAGGCGCCCCGATCGCCGAGGCGGTGACGGCCCTGGGCATGCATCCCCGGGACGTGCGGCGGATCGTGCTCACCCACTTCCACGAGGACCACGCCGGCGGGGCGGCCGAGTTCGCCGTGCTCAGCGGCGCCGAGGTGCTCGTCCACCGGCTGGACGCACCTTTCGTGCGGGGCGAAGCCCCGGGTCCGCAGCCGGTGTTCGAGGAGTGGGAGCGGCCGCTGCACGAGCAGGCGGTGAGGCTTCTGCCCGCAGGTGACGTCATCCGGCCGCGGGAGGTCACCGAAGTGTCGGACGGTGACGTGCTGGACCTGGGCGGCGGGGCGCGGATCGTGCACGTGCCGGGGCACACACACGGCAGCATCGCGCTCCATCTCCCGCGGCACGGCGTGCTGTTCACGGGTGACACGGTCGCCGCCTCGCCCGTCGACGGCGCCGTGATGCCCGGCGTGTTCAACCTCGATCGCGCACAGGTCCTCGCGGCCTGCCTGCGCCTGGCCGGACTGGACCCGGACGTGGCCTGCTTCGGTCACGGCGCCCCCGTGACCGCGCAGGCGGGCCGGGCGCTGCGCCGCTCGGCGCACGGATGGCCCGCCTGAGGCCGCAGTACGTCCCGGCCGGCCTGCCCGTACACGACCTAGCCGAGAGCCGGGTCCAGGACGATGTCCTCCTCGCGTGCGGTGACGGACGGCTCCTCGGGGAAGTGGCAGGCGGTCAGATGCCCCGAGGGGCTGCCCTCGACGCGCACCAGCGCCGGCTCCTCCAGGGCGCACTTGTCCTGCGCCTTCCAGCAGCGGGTGCGGAAGCGGCAGCCGGAGGGCGGGTCGATCGGGGAGGGCACGTCCCCGGCCAGCCGGATGCGTTCCCGCCGTCCGACGGCATCCGGGTCGGCCTCGGGTACGGCGGACAGCAGCGCGTGCGTGTAGGGGTGCCGTGGCCGCGTGTAGAGCGACTCCCGGTCGGCGACCTCGACGATCTTTCCGAGGTACATGACGGCGACCCGCTCGGAGAAGTGCCGTACGACGGCCAGGTCGTGGGCGATGAAGACGAAGGCGATGCCGAACTCCCGCTGGAGGTCCTGAAGCAGGTTGACGACCTGCGCCTGGATGGAGACGTCCAGCGCGGAGACGGGCTCGTCCGCCACGATCAGCTTCGGCCTGAGGGCGAGGGCGCGGGCGATGCCGATGCGCTGGCGCTGACCGCCGGAGAACTCGTTCGGGTAGCGGTTGTAGTGCTCGGGGTTGAGCCCGACCGTCTCCAGGAGTTCCTGGGCGCGCTTCTTGTGACCCTGGGGCGGGTTGATGCCGTTGAGCCGCATCGGCGTCTCGATGATGGTGCCGACGGTGTGCCGGGGGTTCAGCGACGAGTAGGGGTCCTGGAAGATCATCTGGAGGTTGCGGCGGGCCTCCTTCATCCGCGCGGCGGGTCGGTGCGTGATGTCCTCGCCGTCGAACACGACGGACCCGCCGGTGGGTTCGAGCAGCCGGGTGATCAGACGGCCGGTGGTGGACTTCCCGCAGCCGGACTCGCCGACCAGGCCCAGCGACTCGCCGGGGCCGACCGAGAAGTCGATGCCGTCGACGGCGCGGACGGCTCCGATCTGCCGTTGGAAGATGATGCCCTGCCGGATCGGGAAGTGCTTCCGCAGACCGCGTACCTCCAGCAGGTGCTCGCCGGAGTTCTCGCCGCCGGGGCGGTCGGTGCTCTGCCCGGTGCGGGGCTCGGTGGTGCTCACGGCATGGTCCCTTTCGTCCGCCGCCGTCATCGCGCGGCCCGTGCTGCCGCGGCGTCCCGGTCGTCCGGACCGGCCCCGCCGCGGATCTCCTGCTTCGCGTCATCGCTGAGATGGCAGGCGGCGAGGTGCCGTTCGCTGCCGGAGACGAGTCGCAGTTCGGGCCGTTCCGCCGTGCAACGGCCCTCCGTCGCCCAGCCCTTGTAGGCGCAGCGGGGGTGGAAGGCGCAGCCGTCCGGCAGGTTGATCAGGCTCGGCGGGGTGCCGGGGATCGGGTTGAGCCGCTCGCCGACGTCGCCGCCGAGGTGCGGCATCGACTGCAACAGGCCCCAGGTGTAGGGGTGCTGGGGCTGCTTGAGCACCTCACGGGTGGTGCCGTACTCGATGCGGCGCCCGCCGTACATCACCAGGATGTCGTCGGCGACGTCGGAGACCACGCCGAGGTCGTGCGTGATGATGACGACGGCGGAGCCGAACTCTTCCTGGAGGTCGCGGATCAGGTCCAGGATCTGCGCCTGGACGGTGACGTCCAGGGCGGTGGTGGGCTCGTCGGCGATGAGGAGGGCCGGGTCGCACACCAGCGACATGGCGATCATGGCGCGCTGGCGCATACCGCCGGAGAACTGGTGCGGGTAGTCCCCGACTCGGCGCTCGGGCTGCGGGATGCCGACTCGCTTCAGCATCTCGACCGCGCGGTCCCTCGCCTCCTTCTTGGAGACCTTGTGGTGCACCCGGTAGGCCTCGGCGATCTGGGAGCCGACGGTGAAGAAGGGATGCAGCGCGGACAGCGGGTCCTGGAAGATCATGGAGACGGTACGGCCGCGCAGGGCGCGCATCCCGGCCTCGGGCAGGGCCACGAGCTCCCTGCCCTCCAGCCAGATCTCGCCGGACACCTGGGCGCGGGTGCCCTTATGGAGTCCCAGCAGGGCCAGTGAGGTCACCGACTTGCCGGATCCGGACTCGCCGACGATGCCGAGGGTCTGGCCCTTCTCCAGGGTGAAGGAGACGCCGTCGACGGACTTGACGAGGCCGTCCTCGGTCGGGAAGTGCACCCTCAGGTCGCGTACGTCGAGGAAGGGTGCGGGCGCGGGGGCGACGTCCGCGGGCTGCGGTGAGGTCGATACGGACACGGGTGTTCCTAAGGACGAAGAAGGGCTCAGGCGAGGCGCACGCGCGGGTCGACGAGGCCGTACACCAGGTCGACGACGACGTTGGCGAGGACGACGAACGTCGCGGCGAAGAGCGTGGTGCCGAGGATGACCGGCAGGTCTGAGTTCTGGACGGAGTCGACGGCGAGTTTGCCGATGCCGTTGATACCGAACACCGACTCGGTGATGACCGCGGAGCCGCCGATCAGGGAGCCCACGTCCATGCCGAAGATGGTGATGATCGGGGTGATCGCGGCCCGCAGTCCGTGTTTGAGGACGACGGTGGCGGCGGGCAGGCCCTTGGCGCGGGCGGTGCGCATGTAGTCCTCGGCGAATACCTCCAGCATGGAGGACCGGGTGAGCCGCGTGTACATGGCGAGGTAGACGATGACAAGGGTGACCCAGGGCAGGATCAGCCCCTGGAACCAGCCGGCCGGGTCCTCGGTGAACGGCGTGTAGCCGGAGGTCGGCAGGATCTGGAACTTGTCCACGAAGAGGTACAGCAGCAGCAGACCGATGAAGTAGATCTGCACCGACACCCCGAACAGGGCGAGTCCCACCGCCGCCTTGTCGGCGGCCCGGCCCCTGCGCACCGCCGCCACGGTGCCGAGGCCGACGCCCAGGATCAGGAACGCCACGGCGGCGCCGAGCCCGAGGGAGAGGTCCGCCGGGAAGTCCTGGAGCAGGGTGGTCAGGACGGGGGTGTCGGTCTGGAAGGAGATGCCGAGGCAGGGCGCGCCGCAGTGGATGCGCACGCTCTGGTCGCCGTAGTCGCGGCCCACGACCAGCCCCTTGACGAACTCCCAGTACTGCGTCAGGTAGCTCTGGTCCAGGCCCAGCGAGTGCTTGATCTCCGCGAGGCGGGAGGGTGAGCAGGTCTTTCCGCAGGCCAGGAGCGCGGGGTTGGACGGCAGCGCGAAGAAGATGAAGAAGGTGATGGTGGTGATCACCAGCATGATGACGGCCGCTGCCAGCAGGCGTCTGATGAGGTAACGAAACATGGGGTGCCGGGACCTGACGTGAGTGGGATGCCCGCCGGCGGCCGGAGCCGCCGGCGGGATGCGGTGGAGACGGTTCCGTCAGTGCTTGATGTAGACGTGGACCAGGCTCGGCTCGGCGAGGATCGTGTCGGGGATGACTCCGCCGACCTTGGAGCCGGACATGTCGCTGAAGTTCATGTACGTCAGCGGGACCACGGCGGCGTCCTTGAGGATCTGCTGGTCCATCTGCCCGTAGGTGGCGTTCCGCTGCTTGACGTCCGTCATCGTGGCGGCCTTGTCGACGAGCGCGTTGACCTTCGGGTCGTTCAGGTAGGACAGGTCCTGGTTGGCCTGCGGGTTCTTCTTGATGAGCCGGCCGTCGAAGAGGGTGGGCAGCACCGTGGAGGCGTTGGGCCAGTCGGCGATCCAGTCGCCCCAGGTCAGGTCGTACTGGTTCTTCGTGTTGTTGACGGTGCTGAAGTAGTTCGCCGCGTCGATCGGGGAGATGTTGACGTGGATTCCGATGTGCTCCAGCGAGGTCTTCACGGCGTCGGCGAAGTGCTCCTGGGTGGGCGTGTTCTCCACGGCGATCGACATGGTCGGCTTCGGGTTGCCCGCCTGCTTCATCAACTGCTTCGCCTTGGCGAGGTTACCCGCCGGGTTGGCGCCGTACAGGTTGAACTTCTTGTAGCCGCCGATGCCGGGGCTCAGCATGGTGGTGGCGTAGTCGCCGTAGGCGGAGCCGCCGAAGGCACCGCGGACGGTCGTCTTGTCGAGGGCGTACTCGATCGCCTGGCGGACTTTCAGGTCCTTCACACGCGTGGTGTTGATGGCCAGGTAGTTGATGCCCGGCGCGGGGATCTTGTAGTAACGGCTCTTCAGTGAGGGGTCGTTGGCCAGCTGCGCCAGGTCGGAGCCGGCGATCGGCCACTGCTGGATGGACGTCTGCGCGGTGCCGGCGTCGGCCTTGATCTGCTGGTCGATGGCGGCCTCGTCCTGGCCGAACTTGACGTCCATCTCGTCGACGTTCTGCTGCCGGATGGGGTCGGTCGACTGGGACCAGTACTTGTTCCGGGTGAGGACGAGTTCCTTGTTCTTCGCGTACGACTTGATCATGTACGGGCCGTCGGACCAGACCTTGGTGTCGTACGTCGAGCCCGTGTCGTGGGCCTTGGGCACGGCGGACCAGCCGGGCATCGCGGTGGTCTCGTTGAAGTCGGCCACCGGCTGGTTCAGGTGGAAGACGATCGTGTACTTGTCCGGCGTCTGGATGGAGGCGAGCTCCTTGCCCTGGTAAGGGCCCTTGTAGTCGGAGCCGCCGACGAGCCACTGGGACGCGTAGGGCGGGCCACCGTTGATGTCGGAGGAGAAGAACCGCTCCACTCCGTACTTCACGTCGGGCGCGGTGACCTCGGTGCCGTCCTGGTACTTGACTCCGTGCCGCAGGTGGAAGGTCCAGACCGTGGCGCCCTTGGACGGCGTTCCGGTGTCGGTCGCGAGGTCGCCGACCAGCTTGGGGGCCGAGCCCGTCTCGTCCCAGCCGGTGAGGGTGCGGACGATCTCCTCGTCCATGCTCGAACCCTCGGTCGTGTAGACGCGTTGCGGGTCGAGGTGGTCGAAGTCCGCCTTGTTGAGGACGGTCAGCGTGCCGCCCTTTCCGGGGGCGCCGCTTCCGCTGGTGCTGGAGGAACCCCCGCATGCGGTGGCCCCCAGGGCGATGACCACGGCGGTTGCCGTGAGAGCGACCGTGCGCGATCTGCGCGTTCTGCGCGTCATTGAGGAGTACTCCGTTCTTGCTACGGGCTCGGCGGCCGTTCGTGGGACCACCGGGCCGACACTCGTCAGGGGGTGGCGTGTTCAGCCGCGTCGGGCGCGGGGATCCAGGGCGTCCCGGACGCCGTCACCGAGCAGGTTGAGCGCCAGGACCAGGAGGAGGAGCAGGGCACCGGGCACGAAGAGGTACATCGGGTCCTGGAGGAAGAACTGGGAGGCGTCCGACAGCAGCGCGCCCCAGTCGGGGTTGGGCGGGATGACGCCCACGCCCAGGTACGACAGCGCCGCCTCGGTGGTGATGTTCTGCGGGACGGCGAGCGCGAAGGAGATCAGGATCGGCGCCCACAGGTTGGGCAGCAGCTGCCGGAAGAGGATGTGCCGGCGGCCGGCGCTCATCAGCCGCGCGGCGTCGACGAACTCCCGCTCGCGCAGGGACAGCACCTGCCCGCGCACCAGACGGGCGGTGTACGCCCAGGCGAAGACCGCGATGTTGAGGACCAGGACGAGCAGCCGGAGGTTCTCGTCGGTGCCGCCGTGGCTGTTGGTCTGCAGGGCGTTCTGGATCACCGGGGTGAGCGCGATGATGAACAGCAGCTGGGGGAACGCCAGCATCACATCCATGATCCGGGACAGCAGGGAGTCGACCCAGCCGCCGAAATATCCGGCGGCGAGCCCGGCCACCACACCGACCACGGTGGACAGCAGGGCCGAGGCGAATCCCACGTAGAGCGAGGTGCGCAGGCCGTAGACGATACGGGCGAACAGGTCATAACCCGTGCCCGGTTCGACGCCGAGCAGGTGTTTGGCGCTGATGCCGCCCAGCGATCCGTAGGGGAAATTACCCGTGTCCGGATTGATCGCCTTGTTGTCGGGGGTGATCGGCCCCCACCCGGTCAGTGCGGTGAGCACCGGGGCGAGGAGCGCGATCGCGATGAACAGGAGGGTGGCCGCCAGGGCGACCGTGGTGACCTTGTCCCGCCTGATCCGCCGCCAGGCCATCCGGGCCGGTGAGCGGCCGGCGACTGCCGTGCCGTCGGATCTGGAGCCTTGGGCCGACGGTTCGGTCAGCAGCGTGGTGCCGCCGCCGGTGTCGACCGGCTGGTGTTGCGTGGTCATCGTACGGACATCCCGGATCTGCCCCTGGGGCAAGGAAATTGGGTGGCGGTCGTTGCTTCCGCCGTGAGACTCTGCGGACTTTCGCAACGGTGTGCGAGCCCGGTCAAGCCGCTCAGGGGCGAGAAAAGGGATTGTTTGCTGAGATGGAAAAGTGTTGACGAGCGCGGGGAATGTGATTACCCGCGGCGTGAAGGTTCGCGGGAGATTCCTTGGGCAGCGATTGGCCGTGGCCGCGCCGTTGTTTCCTCTTGCTTTTCCCTCGGAATCCCCCGTACCGGGTAAAGGGGCGGTCGACGGGTCCAGCTCAGCCGACCGGCACCCCGGCCTCCAGGTAGAGCGCCGCTCCCCGTTCACGGGCGCGCAGGGCCCAGCGCAGCCGCTCGTAGCGCACGGGGGGCAGCAGGTCGGCGGCCTCCGCCTCGGTGACGAAACGCCAGGCGCGCAGCTCCGGGCCGGGAAGCAGCAGCCGGCCCGCCTCGGCGGAATGCAGCACTCCGCCGTCGAAGAGGAGACGCAGACCGCCGAAGGCGGGGGGCGCGGGGCGCTCCCAGTCGACGACGAGCAGGCGCGGCACCTCGTCGAGGTGGAGGCCGGTCTCCTCGGCGACCTCCCGCACTCCCGCGCGCGCGGGTGCCTCACCGGGTTCGACGACACCACCGGGGAACTCCCAGCCGGCCTTGTACGTGGGGTCGACGAGCAACACGCGCTCCTGCTCGTCGAAGAGGAGCACTCCGGCGGCGACGGTCTCGGCGGTGGGCTCGGGCGTCTGCACGATGTCGCACACGGGCACCGACCCGTCGGTGACGGCCCCGGCGATCCGCACGGCCGTCTCGTACGGCGAGAGGTCGCTGGTGTCGACCGGGTGGGCGTCCGCGGTGAGCCAGGAGGCGAGGGCGGTCCGGTACGGCTCGATGTGGTCGAAGGACCACTGGCGTATTCGTGCGTCGCCGTCGGGAAGGTCCCGCGGTACCTCCCGACCCGCTATTCGTTCCCGCAGTATCGTTTCGGCCGGGGCGAGCAGGATGTGGCTGACCGAAATCCTGCGCGCGGCGAGCCCCCCGAAGATCTCGTCCCGGTACTCCTGGCGCAGCAGAGTCATGGGCACGACGAGGGTCCCGCCGAGTTCGGCGAGCATCGCGGCCGCCGTGTCGATCACGAGCCGTCGCCAGATCGGCAGGTCCTGGAAGTCGCCGACCTCGGCGAGGCGTTTGGGCGGCAGCAGGTGGGCTAGCGCACCGCCGATGACCTCCGGGTCGAAGAGCGTGCTGTTCGGGATCAGTTCGATCAGTTCCCGTGCGGTGGTGGTCTTCCCCGCACCGAACGCGCCGTTGATCCAGACGACGGTCACAGGTCCCCCTCTTCTGTTGGCCCCATGAGGCTTGCCCGCTCCACCCTGCCATGGAAACCAGCCGCAGTTGAGGGCGCATGACGACGGCGCCGGCGCCCCCTCTCACGCGGGGAGCGCCGACGCCGTGAGCCGTGGCAGGTGCGGCTCGTCAGCCCTTCTTCTGGGCGCCCTTCTTGTGCGCGCCCTTCTTCTGGACGCTCTTCTTCTGTACGCCGTTCTTCCCCTCCACGGCCAGGCCCTCTCCGGTGACGGTCTGGTCGAGCGTCTTGAGGGTCTCGTCCACGTTGATGGCGGGGAGCTTCTCTCCGACGGCGTGCGACGGGGTGATCGCCGCGACGGCGAAGCCGGTGGCCAGGGAGGCGATGGCGAGCATGCTGCGCTTCTTCATGCCCCACCCAACTGCCGGACGGGCCCCGGGGTCACGCCACTGGGCCGTTCGGGCGATGCGGCGGCTTCATACGGGACCCGTGCCCCAGGTGCCGGAGCCACCGCCGCGCCACTCGATCAGCCCGGACGCCGCCACATACGCCTCGTCCGCGTCGTCGATCCCCGCCCGCCGCAGAAACTCGGCGACGTCGAGCGGCCCGTAGGCGATGCCGAGGAACTGGTCGTCCACACGGACCCGGCGGCCGCCGTCCGCGGCGGGCGGGTAGACCACGACGGGTTTCTCGGACGCCATGGCACCAGGGTGGGCGGGAACGGCGGCGGCCGCGCGCCGGGTGGGCCGTTCAGCCCGCCTTCCGCGTCGGCCGGAACTCGTGGACGTCGGCGGTGAGGGTGCCGTCCTGCTGCTCGTAGTGGGACAGGGCGAGGCCGAGACCGAAGAAGGTGGGTGCCCATTCACCGACGAAGATGCCCCAGCGGTCGGCGCGGGCGAGGCCGGTGCCTGCTTCCATCTTCATGGATCCGATCCAGGCGACGACGCTGAGACCGATGGAGGCCATGCCGGCCATGTAGGCGTGTTCGCTGCGGACGCCCATCTCGTGCATCTTCCGGATGATCATCTGCGGCTCCGTTCCGTGGGGGATTCAGGAGACGGAGTGCCCTGGACCGGCGCCGATATTCGCCGCATTTGTACTTGATGTCCGACATGGGGGCCGTGAGGTGAGGCGTGAGGTGAGCGCTGCGCTGATCACCTCACGCCTCACCTCACGGCCCCGAAGACCACCGTCAGACGCCCACGTAGGCCGCCAGGTGCTCGCCGGTCAGCGTGGAGCGGGCCTCGACGAGGTCGGCCGGGGTGCCCTCGAAGACGATCCGGCCGCCGTCGTGGCCCGCACCGGGGCCGAGGTCGATGATCCAGTCGGCGTGCGCCATGACCGCCAGGTGGTGCTCGATCACGATGACCGACTTGCCGGAGTCGACGAGCCGGTCGAGGAGGCCGAGCAGCTGCTCCACGTCCGCGAGGTGGAGCCCGGTGGTCGGCTCGTCGAGGACGTACACGCCGCCCTTCTCCCCCATGTGCGTGGCCAGCTTGAGCCGCTGCCGCTCGCCGCCGGACAGCGTGGTGAGCGGCTGGCCGAGGGTGAGGTAGCCGAGCCCGACGTCCGCGAGCCGCTGCAGGATCCGGTGTGCGGCGGGCGTACGGGCCTCACCGCTGCCGAAGAACTCCTCGGCCTCGGCCACGGGCATCGCCAGCACCTCGCTGATGTCCCGGCCGCCGAGGCGGTACTCCAGCACCGACGCCTCGAAGCGCCTGCCCTCGCATTCCTCGCAGGGCGTGGCCACGCTCTGCATGATCGCCAGGTCGGTGTAGATGACACCGGCTCCGTTGCAGGTGGGGCAGGCGCCCTCGGAGTTGGCGCTGAACAGGGCCGGCTTCACACCGTTGGCCTTGGCGAAGGCCTTGCGGATCGGGTCGGCCAGTCCGGTGTACGTCGCCGGGTTGCTGCGCCGCGAGCCGCGGATCGGGGTCTGGTCGATCGCCACCACGCCCTCTCCCCCCGCTTGCCGGGGCAGCGCGCCGTGCAGGAGCGAGCTCTTGCCGGAGCCCGCGACGCCGGTGACGACGGTGAGGACGCCGAGCGGGATGTCGACGTCGATGTCGCGCAGATTGTTGGCCGAGGCGCCCCGGATCTCCAGCGCGCCGGTGGGCTTGCGGACGGTCGCCCTGACCTTGGCCCGGTCGTCGAGGTGACGGCCGGTGACGGTGCCGCTGCTCCGCAGTCCCTCCAGGCTGCCCTCGAAGCAGACGGTGCCCCCCGCCGTGCCGGCGCCGGGACCGAGGTCCACGACATGGTCGGCGATGGCGATCGTCTCCGGCTTGTGCTCCACGACCAGCACGGTGTTGCCCTTGTCCCGCAGGCGCAGCAGCAGGTTGTTCATCCGTTCGATGTCGTGCGGGTGCAGCCCGATGGACGGCTCGTCGAAGACGTAGGTGACGTCCGTGAGCGAGGAGCCGAGGTGGCGGATCATCTTGGTGCGCTGTGCCTCGCCGCCGGAGAGCGTGCCCGAGGGCCGGTCGAGCGAGAGGTAGCCGAGGCCGATCTCCACAAACGAGTCGAGGGTGTGCTGGAGCTTGGTGAGCAGCGGGGCCACGGACGGCTCCTCCAGCCCGCGCACCCACTCCGCCAGGTCGCGGATCTCCATCGCACAGGCGTCGGCGATGGAGACCTCGCCGATCTTCGAGGAGCGGGCGAGCTCGCTCAGCCGGGTGCCGTCGCACTCGGGGCACCGGGTGAAGGTGACCGCCCGGTCGACGAAGGCCCGGATGTGCGGCTGCATCGACTCGCGGTCCTTGGACAGGAAGGTCTTCTGCAGCTTCGGGATCAGGCCCTCGTAAGTGAGGTTGACCCCGTTGATCTTCACCTTGGTCGGCTCGCGGTACAGGAAGTCGTGCCGCTCCTTCCTGGTGTAGTCGCGGATCGGCTTGTCCTTGTCGAAGAAGCCCGACTCGGCGATGACCCGCACCACCCAGCCGCCCCCGGTGTAGGTGGGGATGGTGAACGGGTCCTCCGAGAGCGACTTGGAGTCGTCGTAGAGCTGGGTGAGGTCGATGTCGGAGACGGTGCCCCGGCCCTCGCAGTGCGTGCACATACCGCCGGTGCGGCTGAAGGACACCTTCTCGGTCTTGGTCTTGTCGGCCCCCCGGTCCACCGTGAAGCCGCCGCTCGCCGAGACCGAGGCGGTGTTGAACGAGAACGCGCCGGGCGGGCCGATGTGCGGCGTGCCGAGCCGGCTGAAGAGGATGCGCAGCATCGCGTTGGCGTCGGTGGCGGTGCCGACGGTGGAACGGGGGTCGGACCCCATGCGCTGCTGGTCGACGGCGATCGCGGTCGTCAGCCCGTCAAGGACGTCGACCTCGGGCCGGGCCAGGTTCGGCATGAAGCCCTGCAGGAAGGCGCTGTAGGTCTCGTTGATCAGCCGCTGCGACTCCGCGGCGATCGTGTCGAACACCAGCGAGCTCTTGCCCGAGCCGGAGACCCCGGTGAACACCGTGAGCCGGCGCTTCGGGATCTCGATGCTGACGTCCCTGAGGTTGTTCTCGCGCGCGCCGTGCACGCGGATCACGTCATGGCTGTCGGCAACGTGCGGCCCGGGCGACTGTGTGTCCGTCGTCGTGGCCTTGCTCATGGTGTCTCCATCTGTCGGGCGGCGCTGCCGCGCTCGGGCGATCTCGTGCCCCCGCGCCGCTCGCGGGGGGCGGCGCGGGGAGTGCGGTGCGGTGGCTGCTACGCCTTCAGCTGCTGGATGCGGACCATGTTGCCCGCGGGGTCCCGGAAGGCGCAGTCGCGGACGCCGTAGGGCTGGTCCACCGGCTCCTGGACCACCTCGGCGTCGCCCGCCTGCACCCGCTCGAAGGTGGCGTCGACGTCCGTGGTGGCCAGGACGATGCTGGCGTACGTGCCCTTGGCCATCATCTCGGCGATGGTGCGGCGCTCGTCCTCGGTGACGCCGGGGTCGGCGGCCGGCGGGTGCAGCACGATGTTCGTGCCGGGCTGGCCGACGGGGCCGACCGTGATCCAGCGCATGCCCTGGTACCCGACATCGTTTCTGACCTCGAATCCGAGGGTGTCGCGGTAGAACGCCAGGGCGGCGTCCGGGTCGTCGTGCGGAAGGAAACTGGCGTGAATGCGAAGGTCCATGGCCCTCACGCTAGTTTCGGCCCGGGGCGGGCGCTTCTCGATTCCTGATCGGTCTGGTCACCTGCTTCGCCACGCACGACGGGATCCCCGCCGTCGCACGCGCCGCCTCACGCCGGTAGGCGCTGGGCGGCATACCCACCAGCTCGGTGAAACGGGTGCTGAAGGTGCCCAGCGACGCGCAGCCGACCTCGAAGCACACCTCGGTGACACTGAGATCACCCAGGCGCAGCAGCGCCATGGCGCGCTCGATGCGCCGCGTCATGAGATAGCTGTACGGCGACTCGCCGTACGCCTGACGGAACTCGCGGCTGAGGTGCCCGGCCGACATGTGCACGCCCCGCGCGAGCGCCTCGACGTCCAGGGGCTTCGCGTACTCCCGGTCGATGCGGTCCTTGACGCGCCGCAGTCGGGCCAGGTCGCGCAGATGCTGCGCCGAGGCGGGTCTGCTGCTCACAAGCGCGATCGTGCCACACCGCACGCACGTGCGGTTGATTTCCGGCTATACGGAGCGGACCGGTCCGTATCACCGCGGGCCGGGCCGCCGTCACGCCGGCCCCCGCACGGGCCGGTTCACGACACCACGGGCGTGACGTTCCTGCGGGATCGGCCGGGCTCGGTCTCACACCACGGCAGCCGCCGTGTCCGTCCGCTTCGCCAGCGCTGCGGCCGCCGCGCCCACCAGCCCGGCGTCGGTGCCCATCTGCGCCGGCGCGACGGTCAGACGCCGGACGAAGGACAGGGTCGCGTACCTGCTCAGGGCCTTGCGCAGGGGGTCGAACAGCACGTCGCCCGCCTTGGCCACTCCCCCGCCGATCACCGCGATGTCGATCTCCACAAGCGTCGCCGTGGCGGCGATCCCGGCGGCCAGGGCCTGGGCGGCGCGCTCGAAGGAGGCGACGGCGACCGGGTCGCCGGAGCGGGCGGCGGCGGCCACCGCGGCGGCGGAGGTGTCCCCGTCCGGGCCTGGCCGCCAGCCGTTCTCCAGGGCGAGCCGGGCGATGTTGGGGCCGCTCGCGATGCGTTCCACACAGCCGTGCGAGCCGCACGGGCACAGATCGCCGTCGAGGTCGACGCTGATGTGGCCGATGTGGCCGGCGTTGCCGGTGGGCCCGGGGTGCAGCCGGCCGCCGAGCACGAGGCCGCCGCCGACGCCGGTGGAGACGACCATGCACAGCGCGTTGTCGTGCCCCCGTGCGGCGCCCAGCCAGTGTTCCGCCGCGGTGATCGCCACACCGTCGCCGATGAGCTCGACGGGCAGGCCACCGGAGACGTCCCGGACGCGCGCGACGAGGGGGTAGTCGCGCCAGCCGGGCACGTTCACCGGGCTCACCGTGCCCGAGGAGGCGTCCACGGGTCCGGCGCTGCCGATGCCCACGGCCGAGGCACGCTCCCACAGCGGCGACGCGGCGAGCTCGCCGAGCACCTCCGCCACGGCCCGCATCACGACGTCGCCGTCCTCCTGGGCGGGCGTCGGCCGCTGGGCCCGGACCAGGAGCCGGCCACCGCCGTCCACCAGAGCGCCGGCGATCTTGGTGCCGCCGATGTCGAGCGCGGCCACGAGGTCGGTGTGCATCAGTGTCGGATCTCCCCGTCGGGCATGAGAAAAACGCCGGTAAAGGCCATCAAGCAGGGCAAGCGGCCGGCCCGGCCCGCAGCGGTGCGCGGGCCGGACAACGCGGCGGCCAGTGTCCCCCGAGCCTGACAACGTTGTCCAGGCTCTATGCTCGACGCCACATCCTCATAC
The DNA here is from genome assembly GCF_001280065.1 of Streptomyces sp. NRRL B-1140. Classification (GTDB taxonomy): domain Bacteria; phylum Actinomycetota; class Actinomycetes; order Streptomycetales; family Streptomycetaceae; genus Streptomyces. The sequence goes on along the minus strand of NZ_LGEA01000025.1, from coordinate 159,133 downwards.
AAACCGAGGATCGACGCACCCCCCGTGGACGACAGGACAGGACACCCACCGTGCCCCAGAGCCCCCTCCGATCCGCAGCGCGCTACGGCACCCGGCCGACCATGAAGGACGTAGCGGCACGCGCCGGAGTGGGCCTCAAGACGGTCTCCCGTGTGGTGAACGGGGAGCCGGGGGTCACTCCGGAGACGGAGCAACGGGTCCAGGAGGCGATCGGCGCCCTCGGCTTCCGCCGCAACGACAGCGCGCGGGTGCTGCGCAAGGGCCGCACGGCGAGCATCGGCCTGGTCCTGGAGGACCTCGCGGACCCGTTCTACGGGCCGCTGAGCCGGTCGGTCGAGGAGGTGGCCCGCGCGCACGGCGCCCTGCTGATCAACGGCTCCAGCGCGGAGGACCCCGAGCGGGAACAGGAGCTGGTGCTGGCCCTGTGCGCGCGGCGGGTGGACGGGCTGGTGGTGATTCCGGCCGGGGACGACCACCGGTATCTGGAGCCGGAGCTCAAGGCGGGGGTCGCCACGGTGTTCGTGGACCGCCCGGCCGGGCACATCGACGCCGACGTGGTCCTGTCGGACAACTACGGCGGCGCCCGCGGCGGTGTCGCGCACCTCATCGCGCACGGCCACCGCCGGATCGGCTTCATCGGCGACATGCCCCGGATCCACACCGCCGCCGAGCGGTTGCGCGGCTACCGGGCCGCCATGGAGGACGCCGGCATACCGGTGGCGGACTCCTGGATGTCCCTCGGCGTCACCAATCCCGAGCGGGTGCGCAGGGCGGCCGAGGAGATGCTGACCGGCCAGGACCCGGTCACGGCGATCTTCGCGGGCAACAACCGGGTGACGGTGACCGTGATCCGGGTGCTCGCCGAGCAGGACCGCCCTGTCGCCCTGGTCGGTTTCGACGACATCGAGCTCGCCGACCTGCTCCAGCCGGGCGTCACGGTCGTGGCCCAGGACGCGGCGGACATCGGCCGTACCGCGGCGGAACGTCTCTTCCGGCAGCTGGACGGCGCCCCGGGCACCCCCGAGCGCATCGAGCTGCCGACCCGGCTGATCGCCCGCGGCTCGGGCGAGATCCCTCCGGCGGACTGAGCGGCCGATGGACGACGCCACCGATCGCACGCTGCGGGCACTCGGCCTGGCCGAGGCTCCGCGCGAGCACCCCCTGCTGTACCCGGGGGCCTGGCCCGCCGGCTCAGGGCTGCTCGACGGGGACCGTTTCCTGCCGCTGGAGCGGCTGGTGCACGAGGACCGCACTCCGGTCATCGCCATCGGCTCGAACGGCTGCCCGGGGCAGTTGCGGCACAAGATGGTGGAGTTCGGCATCGGGGCGCCGCTGCCCATGGTGAGGGCGCAGGTGGCGGGCATCGACGCCGGTGTCTCCGCGCACGTGAGCCGCATGGGGTACGTCTCCGCCTCGCCGGTCGGCGCCCCGGGCACCGTGCGGGAGTTGTTCGTCCTGTGGCTGGACGCCGAGCAGCTCGCGGTGATCGACGCGAGCGAGGGCGTGCCGGTGCCGGGCGGCAACTTCGACCGGGCCTGGCTGCCGTCGCCCGACGTCCGGATCGACCTCGCGGACGGCACCCGGCTGCCCGGCGCGTACGCCTACGTCAACCGGCACGGTGTCCTCCACGACGGCACGGGCACGCCGCGCACCCACCCCGGTGAGCGGGAGCTGCTCACCGAACTCCTCGTCGGGCTGCCGCGGCTGCGGGAACTGTTCGGTGTCGTGCCCGAGGAGTTCTGCGCGCGGGCCCGGGGCGACCGGCGGCTGTGCGAGCGGGGCACGCGGCTGTTCGTCGAGGAGAAACTGGTGACGGCTTCCGGCCTCGAACGGTACGTGGCCGCCTCGGCCCGGCGTCAGCAGACCGGCAGCCCGGGGACCGGCCCGTCGTTGTCGCCGCCCCTGATGTAGACGTCGCTGACCCAGACGTCCGTGTTGCCGCTGTCGTCGTCGGTCTTGGCCCACCAGACGTTGGTCCACTCCCCGGACGTCTCGCGACGGCCCAGGTTCTGCTGGCAGTAGAAGTAATTGGTGCCCGCCTTGAGGATGCCGGCCTTGTCGCCGGCGGCGGTGTAGGAGCCGGCGGTCTTCCAGACCTGGCAGTTGTACCTGCCGCCGCCGATGGCGTGACAGGCGGGGGCCGGGGTGGCCGAACCGCCGCCGGTCGGAGCGCCGCCTCCCGAACCGCCACCGGTCGGTTTCCCCGGGGCCGGGGTGGTCTCCCGGCCGGTGGGCTCGGCGTCCTTCCGGTCAGCGGTCTCCTCCGAGGGAGCCCTGCCCCCGGCGTCACCCTGTTCCGTGGACCTCGGGGCGTGCGAGCCGTCGTCCGGCCCGGCCGGCCCGGAGGACCGGCCCTGCGCACCGGCCGCGCCGGACCGCCTGCCGGCCTCCTTGCCGGCGGAGTCGTCGCTCCGCAGGGCGACCGTGGTAGCCGCGGCGGCCAGAACGACGGTGGCGGCCGCCGCGGCCAGCAGGACGCGCGCCCTGCGGCGGGGCGCGGCGCGACCGGGGTTCATCGAGCCGGTGGGCGCGGTGCCGCCGGATGCGAGCGGGCCGACGCCCCGGGGAGCGGTGCCGGGGCCCGGCGGCGTGGGGTGGCCGGGACCCGAGGCCTGCGTGTCGGTGCCTGCCTGCGCGGGATGCCCGGACGCCGACGGCCCCGGGGTGTCGCCGCCCTCGTGAACTCCGGGCGCGCCCTGCTGCGGTGGCCCGAACCCCGGCGGCACCGAGGGGACACTGCGCTCCGTCTCCGCCCGCCGGGGCGGGACCGCCGGGCCCCTCAGAGTCGACGTCGGCGTGTCCGAGCCGTCGGCGTCCGCGACGGCCTGGAGCAGCGCGCGGGCCTGATCGGCCTCCGGACGGGATTCCGGGCGTTTGTCCAGCAGCCGGTGCAGGACGGGCCCGAGGGCGCCGGCGCGGCGGGGCTCCGGCAGCGGCTCGGAGACGATCGCGGTGAGCGTGGAGAACGTCGACGTACGGCGGAAGGGCGAGGAGCCCTCGACGGCCGCGTACAGCGTGGCTCCCAGGGCCCAGATGTCGGAGGCGGGGCCCGGGTCGGCGCCCTGGGCCCGCTCGGGTGCCAGGTAGTCCAGGGATCCGACGAGTTCGCCGCTGCGTGTGAGGTGCGTGGCCGAACCGTCCGCCGGATCGTCCATCGTGGCGATGCCGAAGTCGGTGAGGACGACCCGGCCCGTGCGGTCGAGCAGGATGTTGCCCGGCTTGACGTCCCGGTGCAGGACGCCCGCGCGGTGGGCCGCGGCCAGCGCGTCCATGACCTTCGCGCCGATCCCGGCCGCCTCCCCCGGGTCCAGCGGGCCGCGCTCGCGCAGGACGTCGTCCAGGGACGGTCCGTCGACCAGTTCCATGACGATGACCGGGCGGCCGTCCACCTGGGCGATGTCGTGCACGGCGATGACACCGGGGTGGCGCACCCGGGCCGCGGCACGCGCCTCGCGTTGCATCCGCAGCCGCAGAGCGGCCAGTTCGGGGCCGGCCGCGTCGGTGTAGGTGCGCAGTTCCTTGACCGCGACCTCACGGCCGAGGACCTCGTCGACGGCCTTCCACACGACGCCCATGCCGCCGCGCCCCAGCGCCGCCGTGACGCGATAGCGGCCTGCCAGCAGCCGTCCGGTCCCGTCCGTCCGCCCCTGCTCCCCCGTCGACACCGCTGCCCCGTTCCTGTGACCCCACCGGATGCGCCGACGACCGACACCGTCAGTGCGTGGCGTACAGACTACGGGGCGGCGGTGACGGCGGCGGGCGTCGGTGACGGCTGTGACAGGGCCGGTACGTGCCGGCCGGTCCGCCGAACGGCACGGTCAGGCGAAGGCCGTCAAATCCCCGCGCCAGGGCGCGGCGAAGCTCTCCAGGTCCGCCCGGGTCAGGCCCGCCAGGCGGGCGACCTCACCGTTGTCCAGGGCGCCGCAGTCCAGGCCGCGCAGCAGGTAGCCGCTGAGGGCCTTGGCGGTGGCGGGCTCGTCCATGACATCGCCGCCGGTGCGGTTGACGTAGCGGGACAGACGGGCGGCGGCCTGCTCGAAGCCTTCGCGGTAGAAGGCGAAGACGGCCGCGTAGCGGGTGGGGAGGTGGCCGGGGTGCATGTCCCAGCCCTGGTAGTAGGCGCGGGCAAGGGCGCGGCGGGTGAGGCCGTAGTGCAGGCGCCAGGCGTCGTGGACCTTCGCGGTCGGGCCGACCGGCAGGACGTTCGTCGAGCCGTCCGAGACGCGTACGCCCGTGCCGGCCGCCGCGACCTGCATGACGGCCTTGGCGTGGTCCGCTGCGGGGTGGTCGCTCGCCTGGTGGGCGGCGGAGACGCCGAGGCAGGCGCTGTAGTCGAACGTGCCGTAGTGCAGGCCGGTGGCACGGCCGTCGGCGGCCTGGATCATGCGGGCGACGGTGGCGGTGCCGTCGGCGGCGAGGATGGACTGGCTGGTCTCGATCTGGATCTCGAAGCCGATCCGGCCCGGCTCCAGGCCGTGTGCCTTCTCGAAGGCGTCCAGCAGCCGCACCATGGCGGTGACCTGCTCGGCGTACGTCACCTTCGGCAGGGTGAGGACCAGGCCGCCGGGCAGGCCGCCGGACTCCATCAGGCCGGTGAGGAAGACGTCGAGGGTGCGGATGCCCCGGGCACGTACGGGCGCTTCCATGCACTTCATGCGGATGCCCATGTACGGGGCGGCGGTGCCGTCCCGGTAGGCCTCGGCGATCAGCCGGGCGGCGCGGGCGGCGGTCTCGTCCTCCTCGGGGCCGGGACGGTTGCCGTAGCCGTCCTCGAAGTCGACGCGCAGGTCCTCGATCGGCTCGCGCTCCAGCTTGGCGCGCACGCGCGCGTGGACGGGCTCGGCGAGTTCCTCGGAGAGGCCGAGGACGGAGGCCAGGGAGGCGGCGTCCGGGGCGTGTTCGTCGAGTGCGGCGAGGGCCCGGTCGCCCCAGGACCGGACGGTATCGGCGGCGAAGGCGTCGCCGGGGACGTAGACGGTGTGGACGGGCTGGCGGGTACCGGGGTCTCCGGGATAGCGGCGCTCCAGCTCGGCGTCGACCGGCGCGAGGGAGGCGCTGATCTCCTCGCTGACGGCTCCCGCGAGGCTCGTCGCCACGTGCTCCTGCCGGCCCTGACCCATTACGAGACCCTCCATTTTCCGCACAGCGGAATCAACAATCCGTAGAACGAAGTTATCGGCCGACCTTCGGCCTGGTCAACACCATCCTGGCGTGGAATTCCCCGTCCCTCCCTCTTGATCGCTGTCGATCGGCCCTCTCCATCCGTACTCAGAGGGCAAGCTTCATCCTGTCGTGCAAGGGGAGGGAGACCACGTGCCGAACGAGGCCGGCGTGACGCGCCGCCACGGGCTCAAGGCGGCGGCCGCAGCCGCCGTCGCCGGGCCACTGCTCACCACCGCGGGCCCCACACACCGCGCTGCCGCCGGCGAGCACGCGGGCGCTCTGAACGTCATGACGTTCAACGTGCGCTTCGGGACCGTCGTCGACCGGACACCGCGCTGGGCCGTGCGCCGACCGGTGATGCGGGAATTGCTGCGTCACGAGCGACCGCACGTCATCGGCACCCAGGAAGGGCTGTACGGGCAGGTGCGCGCGATCGAGAAGGATCTCGGCGAGCACTACGACTGGATCGGCACCGGACGCGCCGGCGGCAGCAAGGACGAGTTCATGGCGATCTTCTATGACACGCGCAGACTCGATCCGATCGAGTTCGATCACTTCTGGCTGTCCGACACCCCTTACACGATCGCCTCGAACACCTGGGGAGCGGACTGGCTGCGCATGGTGACCTGGGTCCGTTTCGCCGACCTCGCCGGCGGGGGCCGGGAGTTCTACGTCCTCAACACCCACCTGGACAGCGTCAGCCAGTACGCCCGGGAACGCTCGGCGGGGCTCATCGGCGAGACGATCGCCACGTGGGACCGGTCGTCGCCGGTCGTCGTCACCGGCGACTTCAACGCGGCCGCCCACGACAACCGGGTGTACGACCTCATGCTGGACACCGGCCTGGTGGACGCCTGGGACGCGGCGGCCTCGCGGGGCCCGGCGTACGGGACGCACCACGGCTACCGGACGCCCAGGCCCGGCGGGCGGCGCATCGACTGGATCCTCACCACGCCCGGTGTGACCACGCACCGGGCCTGGATGAACCCCTTCCACAGGGACGGGACGTACCCGAGCGACCATCTGCCGGTGCAGGCCTCGATGACCCTGGGATGAGAAGAGGCCCCCGTGACCGTTCGCGCGGTCACGGGGGCCTTTCACGGCCGGGGTCGATCAGCCCTTGCGGGTCTTGATCTCCTCGGTCAGCGCCGGGACGACGTCGAACAGGTCACCGACGACGCCGTAGTCGACGAGGTCGAAGATCGGGGCCTCGGCGTCCTTGTTGACGGCGACGATCGTCTTCGAGGTCTGCATACCGGCACGGTGCTGGATCGCGCCCGAGATGCCGTTGGCGATGTAGAGCTGCGGCGAGACCGACTTGCCGGTCTGGCCCACCTGGTTGGTGTGCGGGTACCAGCCGGCGTCCACCGCGGCGCGCGAGGCGCCGACGGCCGCGCCGAGCGAGTCGGCGAGGGCCTCGATGATCGCGAAGTTCTCCGCGCCGTTGACGCCACGGCCACCGGAGACCACGATCGCGGCCTCGGTCAGCTCCGGACGGCCCGTCGACTCACGCGGCGTACGGCCGGTGACCTTGGTGCCGGTGGCCTGTGCGGAGAAGGTCACGGACAGGGCCTCGACCGCACCGGCGGCCGGGGCGGCCTCGACGGCCGCGCTGTTGGGCTTGACCGTGATGACCGGGGTGCCCTTGGAGACGCGCGACTTGGTGGTGAAGGACGCGGCGAACACGGACTGCGTGGCCACGGGGCCCTCGTCGCCGGCCTCCAGGTCGACGGCGTCGGTGATGATGCCGGAGCCCAGACGCAGCGCCAGGCGCGCGGCGATCTCCTTGCCCTCGGCGGAGGAGGGCACCAGCACGGCGGCCGGGGACACGGCCTCGTGGGCGGCCTGGAGGGCGTCGACCTTCGGTACGACCAGGTAGTCGGCGTACTCGGCGGCCTCGTGGGTGAGGACCTTGACCGCGCCGTGCTCGGCGAGCGTGGCGGCGGTGTCGGCGGCGCCGTTGCCCAGCGCGACGGCGACGGGCTCGCCGATGCGGCGGGCCAGGGTCAGCAGCTCCAGGGTGGGCTTGCGGACGGCACCGTCCACGTGGTCGACGTAGACGAGAACTTCAGCCATGGGACTTCTTCTCTCCTGCTTGCGAAAGATGAGGGGCGGTCAGCGAAGGGGCTCAGATGAACTTCTGGCCCGCGAGGAACTCAGCGAGCTGCTTGCCGCCCTCGCCCTCGTCCTTGACGATCGTGCCCGCGGTGCGGGCCGGGCGCTCGGCCGCGCCGTCGACCGTGGTGTAGGCGCCCTCCAGGCCGACCTCCTCGGCCTCCAGGTCCAGGTCGGACAGGTCCCAGGACTCCACCGGCTTCTTCTTGGCCGCCATGATGCCCTTGAAGGAGGGGTAGCGCGCCTCGCCCGACTGGTCGGTCACGGACACGACCGCCGGGAGGGAGGCCTCCAGGTTCTCGGAGGCGGCGTCGCCGTCGCGGCGGCCCTTGACCGTGCCGTCCTCGACGGAGACCTCGGAGAGCAGCGTGACCTGCGGGACGCCCAGACGCTCGGCGAGCAGCGCGGGCACGACGCCCATGGTGCCGTCGGTGGAGGCCATGCCGGAGACGACCAGGTCGTAGCCGGCCTTCTCGATGGCCTTCGCCAGGATCAGGGAGGTGCCGATGGCGTCGGTGCCGTGGATGTCGTCGTCCTCGACGTGGATCGCCTTGTCCGCGCCCATGGACAGCGCCTTGCGCAGGGCGTCCTTGGCGTCCTCGGGGCCCACCGTCAGAACGGTGATCTCCACGTCGTCGTCGGAGTTCTCGGAGATCTGCAGCGCCTGCTCGACCGCGTACTCGTCGAGCTCGGAGAGCAGACCGTCCACGTCGTCCCGGTCGACGGTCAGGTCATCGGCGAAGTGCCGGTCGCCAGTGGCGTCGGGCACGTACTTCACAGTGACAACGATCCTCAAGCTCACGCCGGCTCTCCTACTGCATCGTCATTTCCATGCTGCCTACTTGCAGGCAGCATAGGCGCCTCTAGCGTCCGATCCCGGTCGGGGCGAACCCACGCCCCGAGCGAAATATTACTCGTCAGTACACCCAGTTCGTTCCCGCTAAGCAAGCGCTTTGAACTGTGACCTTCGCAACGCAGCGTAACCGGAACTCGACGGTCACGCAGCCCGGGGTGCACCCGGTTCAGTCGCCCAGACGCTGGAAACGTCCCTGGTGGTAGAGGAGCGGACGGCCGGTGCCCGAGGGGTCGCCGTCCACGACCTCGGCAATCACCAGCCGGTGGTCCCCGGCAGGTACGCGCGCGACGACCCGGCCCACCAGCCAGGCGAGCACGCCGTCGAGGACGGGGACGCCCTCGGGGCCCTCCCGCCAGGCGGTGGGCGGGCCGAAGCGGTCGGCGCCGCTGCGGGAGAAGGTGGCGGCGAGCTCCCGCTGGTGCTCACCGAGGATGTGGACACCGACGTGGTCCGCCGTCGCGATGGCGGGCCAGCTGGAGGCTCCGGTGCCGACACCGAAGGACAGCAGCGGCGGCTCGGCGGACACGGACGTCAGGGAGGTGGCGGTGAAGCCCACCGGGCCGGCTTCGCCACGAGCGGTGATGACGGCGACTCCCGCCGCGTGCCGCCGGAAGACCGAGCGCAGGAGGTCGGTCGTGGCAAGAAGGTCCGCAGGCATGGGGTCAGGCTGACGATAAATGGTTCGCGCAGTCAAGTTCGTTCCGTGATGTGGGAGATGACTCACTGAAGCCGTCACGCCCGTCACACCGCCTCTCCCAGTGCCGCGATCACGTCGGCCTTGCGCGGCTGCCCCGTGGCACGCCGCACCACCCGGCCGCCGGCGTCCAGCACGAACACGGTCGGGGTCTTGAGGACGTCCAGCCGCCGCACGAGGTCGAGATGGGCCTCGGCGTCGATCTCGACATGGGTCACGCCCGGCACCACGCCGGCCACCTCGCCGAGGACCCTGCGGGTCGCCCGGCAGGGCGCGCAGAACGCGCTGGAGAACTGCACGAGCGTGGCCCGCTCGCCGAGTTCCGTGCCGAGGTCCGCCGCATCGAGCCGCTTGCCGTCGTCCCGCCCGCGCACCCGCACCCTCCCGCTCCGCCGCCGTTGCAGCACTCCGTAGGCGCTCGCCACCACGAGCACCACCGCGCACACCATCAGTCCGGTCATCACCTGCTGCAAGCGTTCACGAGACCGCAAAGATTCCCGCCCCCGCAATGCGGCCGCGCTGCGGAATGCTTGGTTCCCATGGACATCGATGCGAGAGGGCCGCGTTTCGGCGCGGCCGTCACGACCGCCGTGCTGGCGGTCGTGCTGGTCACGGGAAGCGCCTGGCTGCTGGCCTGGCAGACGCTGGCGTTCCTGCTGGGCGCGGCGGGCGGGGTCGGCCGCTCCCCGTACGGCCTGCTGTACGCCAAGGCGGTCCGGCCGCGACTCGGGCGGCCGACGGAGTTCGAGGCGCCCGAGCCGCCGCGCTTCGCCCAGGCGGTGGGACTGCTTTTCGCCGGACTCGGGCTCGTCGGCTACACCCTGGGGCCCGGCTGGCTGGGTCTCGCGGCGACCGGCGCCGCGCTCGCCGCCGCCTTCCTGAACGCGGCGTTCGGGTACTGCCTGGGTTGCGAGTTGTACCTGCTCGTGCGGCGGGTGGCGGTCCGCGCGGAGTAATGGGGACGCAAAAGCACGAGGTGGGAACCTGCGGACGACGTGACGAGAATCTCGCCGCATACGGGCACGAGGACTGGCTACCCGGCCGTTCTTCGGGCACGATCTGCGACAAGCCGTAAACCTACGGCTGCGTAACTTCTCCACTGGGAATCCCTTCCCAGGCAGAGCAGGAAGGGTCCGAACCGCCCATGGCAGAGCTCGTCTACCGTCCCGTCGTCGGTCTCGCCCGCACGCTGTTCAAGGTGTGGGACCTCAAGATCGACCTCCAGGGTTCGGAGAACATCCCGCGCTCGGGCGGCGCCGTGCTGGTGAGCAATCACATCAGCTACCTGGACTTCGTCTTCGACGGCCTGGCGGCCCTGCCGCAGAAGCGTCTCGTGCGCTTCATGGCGAAGGAGTCGGTCTTCCGGCACAAGATCTCCGGCCCGCTGATGCGCGGGATGAAGCACATCCCGGTGGACCGCAAGCAGGGCGAGGCGGCCTACGCGCACGCCCTGGACTCGCTGCGGTCGGGCGAGATCGTCGGGGTCTTCCCGGAGGCGACGATCTCGCAGTCGTTCACGCTGAAGAGCTTCAAGTCGGGCGCCGCGCGCCTGGCCCAGGAGGCCGGCGTCCCGCTGGTCCCGATGGCGGTGTGGGGCACGCAGCGGCTGTGGACCAAGGGCCACCCGCGCAACTTCAAGCGCAGCCACACCCCCATCACGATCCGGGTGGGCGAGGCGATCGAAGCCTCCCGCGACAAGTACGCGGGCGCCATCACGCGTCAGCTGCGCGAGCGCGTCCAGGAGCTCCTCGAGGCCGCCCAGCGCGCCTACCCCGTCCGCCCCAAGGGCCCGGACGACACCTGGTGGATGCCGGCCCACCTCGGCGGCACGGCCCCGACGCCGGAGCAGGTGCGGGCGGCCGAGGCGCACTGAGCCCCGCCCGCACCGCTCTCAGGCAGAGGACTCCGGAGCGCGTACGGCGATGTCCGCGCCCGGGCTGAATTGCGCCAGCAGCTCGGCGAGTTCCTCCGCCGCGGCCGTGACCTCGGAGACCGGCATCGGCGCCAGGCTCTCCAGCAGGAAGATGCCCGACGTCGTCTCCTCGGTGAGCCGGGTGCGCGGGCCCTGACGCCAGTTCCAGCGGCGGCAGGTCACGCCCGCGTCGTCACACCACACCACTTCGCCCGCGTCGGGGTGCTCGACGGTCTCCGCGCCGCCGGCGACGGTCACGAACCGCTCCTCCCCCGTGGCCCGGATCAGCCGCATGCCGCCCTCGATGCGGTCGAGGTCCTCGCCGCCGACAGGGATCAGATGAGCGACGGAGACGGCGTTGTAGAGGTCGACGAGCAGGTTGACGCGGGGCAGCCCGGCGTCTGCGAGGGCGCGCTTGGCGAGTGCCTCCGCGGAGTTGCGGGTGCGGGACGGCTTCGAGCCGAACGCCGCGTAGGTGGCGCGCCAGGCGGCCATGTGCGGGTCCTCGTGCGGGGCGCGGCCGCCCAGTCGCAGGGCGAGCCGGCGCGCCGCGTCATCGAGGAGCTCCGCACTGGCCCGGTTGCTCGGCCCGTTGACCAGGCCGTGCGCTTCGATCGCGACGTGCGTGAAGCCGGGCGCGAGGCTGCGTACGTCGTCGGACACGGTCAGCGTGAGCGTCATGGTCGCCTCGCCTCAGAGTGCGGTGGGGAGCGTCTGCCACAGGTGCGGCCGGTCGCGAGCCGCTGTAAGAGCGTTCAGCACGAGAGGATGCGGTGCAGCATACAGCACCGAGTAGTCCAACTCATTGGACTCGCGATCGGGCGTGAAGGCGAGCCGCTCACCGTCGAGGGAGAACTGCGCGTCGACGCCGGGTTTGTTGCCCCTGGGGTCCTGCCGGTGCCACGCACCGTGGAACCGTACAGCGACCAGCCCGTGCACCTCGTCGAACTTCTGATAGCAGAGCGCGGTGGGGATGTCCTCGGCCCGCAGCAGGGCGGCCAGCGCATGGGCCTTCGCGTAGCAGATGCCGGTGCGCTGCTCCAGGACGTCGGAGGCGCGCCAGGTGACGCGAAGATCCCCCGCGTCCTGCGAATGCGGAATGGTGTCGCGCACGAACTCGAACGCCGCGCGCGCATACCCATACGAGTCATCGACCCCGTGCGCAAGCCTCGCCGCGGTCTCGCGGACCAGCGGGTGATGGTGGTCGATCACCTCGTCAGCAGCCAAGTAGGCGGACAGGTCGGGCGTTTGCTGGATGAGCTGCATACAGGCAGAGCGTAGACAGGGAGCACCCTCCCCGCAATCGATTTACGCTCTGCCGAATATTTATGCATACACTCAGCGAGCCGTCTCCTCCTTGAGGGCCGCCAGGAACGCGTCCACGTCCTCCTCGGTCGTGTCGAACGAGCACATCCAGCGGACCTCGCCCGCGGCCTCGTCCCAGAAGTAGAAGCGGAACCGCTTCTGGAGGCGTTCGCTCACGTCGTGCGGCAGGCGGGCGAAGACCGCGTTGGCCTGCACCGGGTAGAGGATCTCCACACCGTGCACGGCCCGTACACCCTCGGCGAGGCGCTGGGCCATCTCGTTGGCGTGCCCGGCGTTGCGCAGCCACAGGTCCCGGGCGAGCAGGGCTTCCAACTGCACCGAGACGAAGCGCATCTTGGAGGCGAGCTGCATGGACAGCTTGCGCAGGTGCTTCATGTGGCTGACGGCGTCCTGGTTGAGGACCACGACGGCCTCGCCGAACAGGGCGCCGTTCTTGGTGCCGCCCAGGGAGAGGATGTCGACGCCGGCGGCGTTGGTGAGCGTCCGCATCGGGACGTTCAGGCTTGCGGCGGCGTTGGCCAGCCGGGAGCCGTCCAGGTGCACCTTCATGCCGTGCGCGTGGGCGTGCTCGCAGATGGCCCGTATCTCGTCCGGCGTGTAGACCGTGCCCAGTTCGGTGGCCTGCGCGATGGAGACGACCTGCGGCATCGCGCGGTGCTCGTCGTCCCAGCCGTAGGCCTGCCGGTCGATCAGCTCGGGTGTGAGCTTGCCGTCCGGCGTCGGAACGGTCAGCAGCTTCAGGCCGCCGACCCGCTCCGGGGCCCCGCACTCGTCGACGTTGATGTGCGCGCTCTCCGCGCAGATCACCGCGCCCCAGCGATCGGTGACCGCCTGGAGCGCGACGACGTTCGCGCCCGTGCCGTTGAAGACCGGGAACGCCTCGGCCGTCGGCCCGAAGTGGCTGCGGATCACGCGCTGGAGGTTCTCGGTGTAGGTGTCCTCGCCGTAGGCGACCTGGTGCCCGCCGTTGGCCAGGGCCAGGGCGGCGAGCACCTCCGGGTGGGCCCCGGCGTAGTTGTCGCTGGCGAAACCGCGGACCTCGGGGTCGTGATGACGGCGGGCGTCGGTCTTCGGCGGGTTCACGGCTTCTCGGTGAGCCACAGACGGTTTCCGTTCACTTCGGCGGCGGGCTTCTCCCAGACCTCGGTGATGGCCTCGGCCAGATCCTTGACGTCGGTGAAGCCCGCGAACTTCGCGTTGGGCCGGTCGGCGCGCATCGCATCGTGGACCAGCGCCTTGACCACCAGGATCGCGGCAGCCGAGGTCGGCCCCTCGGGCCCCCCGGCCTTGCGGAAGTAGTCGGCCATGGCCAGCGTCCACGCCTCCGCCGCCGCCTTGCCGGCCGCGTAGGCGGCGTTGCCCGCCGTGGGCTTGCTGGCCCCGGCGGCGCTGATCAGCACGTACCGGCCGCGGTCGCTGCGCTGCAGCGCCTCGTGGAAGGCGAGGGAGGTGTGCTGCACCGTGCGCACCAGCAGCATCTCGAGGAAGTCCCAGTCGTCGAGGCTGGTCCGGGTGAAGGTCTCGCTGCCGCGCCAGCCGCCGACGAGGTGGACCAGGCCGTCGACGCGGCCGAAGTCCTTCTCGATGCGGGTGGCCCAGTCACGGGTGGCCCCGAGATTCAGCAGATCGACCGTGTCGCCGGTGACGGTGGCGCCGCCGGACGCGAAGCTCGCCGCGTCCACCGCCTCCGCCAGCCGCTCCGGATCGTTGTCCGAGCCGATGACGGTGGCTCCCGCCTCGGCCAGCCTGAGCAGCGCGGCCCGGCCGGCGGGTCCGCCCGCTCCGGCCACCGCGATCACCGCACCGCTGAGCGCCCCGTTCCCCATGATCTTCGCCTCCTGAGCAGTGTTCCCGGTACGCCGATCGCTCACGCGGCGATCCGCTCGGCGCCGTCCGCCGTGATGCCCTTGGTGGAGGCGATCACGTTCTTCAGCTTCTTGGACAGTGCCTCATAGAACATGCTCAGCGGAAACTCGTCCGGAAGCACGTCATCGACGAGTTTGCGCGGCGGCTGCGTCGTGTCGAGGGCGTCGGGGCCCTTGGCCCACTTGGAGCCCGGGTGCGGGGAGAGGTAGGTCGAGACCAGCTCGTAGCCGGCGAACCAGTGGACGAGCTTGGGGCGGTCGATGCCGTCGCGGTAGAGGTCCTCGATCTCGGCGCACAGCTGGTTGGTGACCTGCGGGGCGCGCTCCCAGTCGATGGTGAGCTTGTTGTCGGTCCAGCGGACGACGTCGTGCTTGTGCAGGTAGGCGAAGAGGAGCTGGCCGCCCAGGCCGTCGTAGTTGCGCACGCGCTCGCCGGTGACCGGGAAACGGAACATGCGGTCGAAGAGGACCGCGACCTGCACGTCACGGGCCTGCGGGACGCCCTCCGCCGAGAGCTTCACGGCCTCCTTGAAGGCGGTGAGGTCACAGCGCAGTTCCTCCAGGCCGTACATCCAGAACGGCTGGCGCTGCTTGATCATGAAGGGGTCGAAGGGCAGGTCGCCGTGGCTGTGGGTGCGGTCGTGGACCATGTCCCACAGGACGAACGCCTCCTCGCAGCGCTTCTGGTCGTGGACCATCGCGGCGACGTCCTCGGGCAGCTCCAGGCCCAGGATGTCCACGGCGGCGTCGGTCACGCGGCGGAAACGGGCGGCCTCGCGGTCACAGAAGATGCCACCCCAGGTGAACCGCTCCGGGGCCTCGCGCGCGGCGATGGTCTCGGGGAACAGGACGGCGGAGTTGGTGTCGTAGCCGGCCGTGAAGTCCTCGAACTTGATGCCGCAGAACAGCGGATTGTCGTAGCGGGTGCGCTCCAGCTCGGCCAGCCAGTCCGGCCAGACCATGCGCAGCACGACCGCCTCGAGGTTGCGGTCGGGGTTGCCGTTCTGCGTGTACATCGGGAAGACGACGAGGTGCTGAAGGCCGTCCGCGCGGTTCGCGGCGGGCTGGAAGGCCAGCAGCGAGTCGAGGAAGTCGGGCACCCCGAAGCCGCCGTCGGCCCACCGGGTCAGGTCCTTGGCCAGGGCCTGGTGGTAGGCGCCGTCGTGCGGGAGCAGCGGGGAAAGCTCCAGGACGGCGTCGGCGACCTGGCGGACCGCGAGCTCGGCGTCGGCCGGGTCGGGCGCGCCCTCGGCGTCGAAGTCGATCGACCCGTCCTTGGACTGCCATGGCCGGATCCGCTCCACGGCATCCTTGAGCACGGGCCATGCCGGGTGGTCGACCACCCTGGCCACGGGAGGAAGACCTTCCTCCGAACCCACCTGCACAAGAATTTCCGTCATGTCCCACCTTCCACGGGAGAATCTCACGTATGCAGACCGTATACACACGAGGTTCCTCCCAGCAAGGGTGAACCCGGGAAATTATCCTGCCCGACCCTGTGCTTCACCGCACTTTTTCCTGCCGGTCACGCTTCTGCCCGAATGCGCCGCAACCATGCCCTCACTCTCTGCACAGGGCGGGCCCAGACGATACGGTCAGGGGGGCCGTCAGGCCCCCACTGCCGCCTGTCGACGGAAGAGAGTCGCGTCTTGAACTTCCTCACCATCGGTCACCGCGGAGTCATGGGTGTGGAACCCGAGAACACCCTCCGGTCCTTCGTCGCCGCCCAGGAGGCGGGCCTCGACGCCATCGAACTCGATCTGCACCTGAGCAAGGACGGCGCGCTCGTCGTCATGCACGACACGGATGTGGACCGCACGACCGACGGCTCCGGCCCGATCGCCGAGAAGACCCTCGCCGAGCTGCGGGCCCTGGACGCGGGCCGGGGCGAGCGCGTCCCCGAGTTCGAGGAGGTCCTGGAGGCCGTCCACACGCCGCTCCAGGCGGAGATCAAGGACAAACAGGCGGCGCGGGCACTGGCCGAGGTGATGAACCGCCGCGATCTGGCCGGCCGCGTGGAGGTGTCGTCCTTCCACGACGAGGCGATCGCCGAGATCAAGCCCTTGGTGCCGGGGGTGCGCACGGCACTGATCGCCAGCCGCTACGGCACCGACATCGTGGACCGCGCGGTCGAGGCCGGCGCCGAGACCGTGTGCCTGAACATCCGCCGGCTCACCCTGGAGATCGTGGAGCGGGCCCGCAAGGCGGACCTGAGGATCATCGGCTGGGTGGTGAACACGCAGGACCAGCTGCGACTGGTCCGGGCGTTCGGTCTGGACGGCGCGACCACCGACCACCCGGACATCAAACGCACCGGCCGTTTCACGGCCTAGCCGAGTTCCTTGACCAGCAGCTCGAACTGCAGGTCGTCGCGCTGCGGGATCCCGAAGCGCTCCTCGCCGTACGGGAACGGGGTCATCCGTCCCGTACGGCGGTAGCCGCGACGCTCGTACCAGGCGATGAGGTCGTCACGTACGGAGATCACGGTCATCTGCATCTCCTTCGCGTCCCAGGTCTCCCGGGCCCGGCGCTCCGCCTCCGCGATGATCAGCTTGCCGAGGCCCGCGCCCTGGAGCAGAGGGCTGACGGCGAACATCCCGAAGTAGGCGTTCTCGCCCCGGTGCTCCAACTGGCAGCAGGCGACGATCCTGCCGTCCCGCTCCACCGTGAGGAGCCGGCTGTCGGGCGACTTGATGACCGCTCGCACGCCCTCCGGGTCGGTCCGCTGCCCTTCGAGGATGTCCGCCTCGGTGGTCCATCCGGCCCGGCTGTCGTCGCCCCGGTAAGCCGACTCGACCAGCGCGACGAGCTCGTCCACGTCGGCGTCGGTGGCGTCGCGGTACGTCAGTGCGGTGGCGGTGGCGGCGGTCTCCATGGGCGTACGTCTCCGTCTTCCTGGCACGGCTCGGGCAGGGATGAGCGTAGCGCCACCAGGCCCTAAGCTCCGCTGCATGGTGCATGTACTCAGCAGCCGGATCCTGCTCCGTCCCACCGACCCCGAGCTCTCCCGTGCTTTCTACGGCGAGCAACTGGGCCTCGCCGTGTACCGCGAGTTCGGCACGGGTGCCGAGCGCGGCACCGTCTTCTTCCTGGGCGGTGGCTTCCTCGAGGTCGCGGGCCGGTCCGAGACGCCCCCGGCGCCCGCCGTACGGCTGTGGCTGCAGGTCGACGACGTGGCCGCGGCACAGGAGGAGCTGCGGGGTAAGGGCGTGGACATCGTGCGGCCGCCGGTGCGGGAGCCCTGGGGGCTGATCGAGATGTGGATCGCCGATCCGGACGGGACGCCGATCGTGCTGGTGGAGGTTCCAGCGGACCATCCGATGCGTTACCGGCCGGGCATCTGA
This sequence comes from Streptomyces sp. NRRL B-1140, assembly GCF_001280065.1. Taxonomy (GTDB): domain Bacteria; phylum Actinomycetota; class Actinomycetes; order Streptomycetales; family Streptomycetaceae; genus Streptomyces. Next base: position 141,858 of record NZ_LGEA01000025.1, on the reverse strand, counting down.
GCTCCGTCGGGGCGGTGCTCCCAGCCCCGGTCCGTGCGGGTGAGTTCGCTGAAGCCGGCACCGGTCAGCAGGGCGAGCCGGGCGCGGTCGGCGGCCGGTTCGCAGGCGACGAGACGGTCGACGCCGCACAGCCGAAGCCAGTCGGCGGCCCGGGCGAGCAGCCAGTGCTCCAGCCCGGTGCCGTCCTGCGCGGGCTCGATGTGCAGATTGCCGATGTCGGCGACGCCCGCGGCGCGTGCATGGCGTTCCGGGCGGGCCGGTGCCGTGTCGATCTCGATGAAGCCGAGGCTCTTCCCCTCGGCCCGGGCCGTGAGGCGGGTGCCGCACTCACCAGGGGTGCGCTCGGCCGTGACGCCCGGCCGGGGCTCGGCGGCCGGCAGGTCGGCCACCCGGGCGATCAGGATGACCTCGGTGTCCCCGGTGTGCCGGAACCCCGCGCGTTCGTAGAGAGCCCGGATGTGGGGCCAGTTGCGGGGCAGGCCGTACAGGAGCGGGGCGGGCAGCGATCCGTCGGCGTACCGGACGCGGGGGTTCCATCGGACGAACCGTGCGAGGCACGCCCGCATCAGCAGGTCCGCGGCGAGGTCGGCGTCCGGCCAGAGGGACGCCGCCGGGCGGTACACGAACCAGTTGATCTCGGCGGCGTCCCGGTAGTGCGCGCCCACCTCGGCGTCCGCCCGGTAGCGCAGCAGGTGGGCCGCGGCGACGACGTGCTCGCGCTGCTCGGCGACGAGCGTCGTCCGCTCGGCCACCCATGGGTCGGTGATGAACTCGCCGGGCTGCCGCTCCAGGTCACCGAGGACGGTGTTCACGGAGACGGAGACGCCGGGGACGACGGCCGCCACATGCAGGTTGACCAGGTCGGTCAGCTGGTCGCGGTCGGTCCGGCGGAAGGGACGCACCTGGGGGTGGGGCATGGGGAACCTCCGGGCAGGGTGAAGGAGCCGGTGGCCGCCACGCGGTGCGGTACGGGGTGAGGGTACGCCGGGGACACCGCGGCACACCACCGGGTTGCCCCGGATGGCAGGGAGACGGGGAGGCGGCTTAGCGTGCTGGAGGGGACCCCGGGGGCCTGCCTCCATCGCTCGCGGAAGGAACGCCATGAAGCTCGACGCACCGGTGACCGGCGGTCCCTGCTGGGCCGAGCTCGGGACCAGCGACCTGGACGCGGCCCGGCGGTTCTACACGCGGCTGTTCGGCTGGCGGCCCGAGACGGACGCGCGTCAGGAGGCCGGCGGCTACACCGTGGCGCACCTCGGGGACGCGGCCGTGGCGGCGCTCGCCCCGCTGTACCAGCCGTCGCAACCGGTCGCCTGGAACGTGTCGTTCGCGGTGACCGACGCGGATGCCACCCTCCGTGCGGTGAGCGAGGCGGGCGGGTCGGTGCTGTTCGGGCCGGCGGACGTGTTCGACGTGGGCCGTTTCGCGGTGGCCGCCGATCCCGGCGGTGCCGTGTTCCAGCTGTGGCAGGCGGGAACCTTCCCGGGCGCCGGACTGTTCAACGCGCCCGGCTCGCTGGGCTGGGTGGAGCTGATGACACGGGATCCGGAAGGAGCCGTGTCCTTCTACACGCGGGTGTTCGGCTGGACCGTCGCCCCGTCGGACCGTTACACCCAGTGGGGCGTCGGCGGAGCCGACTTCGGCGGCATGGTGACCATGGACGACAAGTTCCCGTCCGAGGTACCGGCGCACTGGCTGCCGTACTTCGCCGTGGCCGACGTGGACGACACGACCGCCGTCGTGCAGCGGCACGGCACGGTCCTGATGGTGCCCACGTCCGTGCCCGACGGCCCGCGCATCGCGGTGCTGCGGGACCCGCAGGGGGCGATGTTCGGCGTGTACCGGGCGGACCACGAGCGCTGAGACGGCGGTGTGTGACGGCGAGGGGGCCGGGCGGGACTTGCGCTGAAGTGCGCTCCAGCTCCTAGCGTTCTGCGCACGACCACCCCGGAGAGGACAACGTGCGTTACACACTGTTCGGCAAGACCGGTCTGCGCGTGAGCGAGCTGAGTCTCGGCGCGATGACCATCGGCGACGACTGGGGCTGGGGCGCCGGCGAGGAGGCCAGCGGCCGGATCGTCGACGCCTACGCGGATGCGGGCGGCAACTTCGTCGACACCGCCAACAACTACACCGACGGCAGCTCGGAACGGATCCTCGGCGAGCTGCTCGAAGGCCGGCGCGACAGGTTCGTGCTGGCCAGCAAGTACACCTGCGGCATCCGTGACGGTGACGTCAACGCCGCGGGCAATCACCGCAAGAACCTGGTGCAGTCGGTAGAGGCGAGCCTGCGGCGGCTGCGGACCGACCGGCTGGACGTGCTGTGGGTGCACGCCCGGGACAACTTCACACCGGTCGAGGAGGTCATGCGGGCCCTGGACGATCTGGTCCGCACGGGCAAGGTGCTGTACATCGGTGTCTCGGACTGGCCCGCCTGGGAGATCGCCCAGGCCAACACGCTGGCGGAACTGCGGGGCTGGACGGCGTTCGCCGGTTCGCAGCTGCGCTACAGCCTGTTGGAGCGGACCCCGGAGCGCGAACTGCTGCCGCAGGCCCGGGCGTTCGACCTGGCCGTGCTGGCGTGGGCGCCGCTCGCGGCCGGGAAGCTCACCGGTAAGTACCGCAAGGGCGAGGCGGGGCGTCTCGACACCACCGGCGGGGACACCGACCCGCGCGAGGAGGCGGTGATCAGCGCCGTGCTCGAGGTCGCCGAGCAGGGTGGCTGGAGCCCGGCGCAGGTGGCCCTGGCCTGGCTGCTGGCCCGGCCGGGCAACGTGGTGCCGATCATCGCGGCGACCAGGGAGAGCCAGCTCACCGACAATCTGGGCAGTGTCGACGTCCGCCTCGACGCGGACGCCCTCGCCCGGCTCGACGAGGTGAGCGCGGTGCCGCTCGGTTTCCCGCACGACTTCATCCGTGAGCCGGTCATCACCCGGAACATCTACGGTGACCGGTGGGCGGACCTGGACGACCGCCGCTCCACCCATCGCCGCACCGTGCACGAGGTGCTGTGACCATGCGCCGACGCACCCCGGCAGGTGGCCGCATCAGGTCCTCGGCACGCCCAGCCGCCCCTCCAGCTGGCTGAGCAGCTCCCCGAGCAGGGAGGCGAGTTCGCCCTGCTCGGAGCCGTCGAGGCCGGACAGCACGGTGGTCTCGTAGGCGAGCTGGACGGGCAGGATGCCGTCGACGAGGTCGCGTCCGGCGTCGGTGAGGCGCAGGTGGACGACCCGCCGGTCACGGGTGTCCCCGCGCCGTTCGACCAGCCCGCGCTCGGTCAGCTGCTTCAGGCGTTTGGTGACGGCGGCCCCCGAGGAGAAGGTCTCCCGGGCCAGCTCCCCCGGCGTCAGCTCGTGCCCGGTACGACGCAGCGCGCCCAGCAGATCGAACTCGGGCCGGCTGAGCCCGGCCCGGCGCAGGGGAGCGTCCTCGGCCTGCTGCAGCAGGGCGGCACAGCGGTTGATCCGCCCGATGATCTCCATCGGCCCGGTGTCGAGCCCGGGACGCACGGTCTGCCACTGCCGCACCACGGCAGCGACGGTGTCGTCCCGGCGGCCGCCGCCCGGGTCGCTCCCCTCGGTCGCCGCGCCCGTTGCCCCGGCCTCGCCGGCCGCCCGTGCTTCCGCCGCCGGCTGCGGGCCGTGCCCGGTGTCGCTCCGCTCCGGCGATGGTCCTTCGGTCGGCGTCATGACCGTGCGTCCTCCGATTCTGTGGCCGGGTCCCGGTCCGGGAGCAGGCCCTGTCGTCGGGCCGTCGCGGCGAGCGTACGGTGTCCGCACTGTTCGGCGAGCACGACCCGCTCCTGGGGCAGGGCCCGCTGCCACCATTCACCGGCGGCGGCGTCCGCGGTGGCACGCAGATCGGCCAGAGCGACGGCGAGGCCGCGGCGGGCGGTTTCCAGGGCCCCCGCGCCGGGATCCGGCTCGGCCAGGAGGCGGGCGGCCTGCTCGCGGGCCCGGTCTGCGGCGGTCAGCGCGTGTTCGACACGGTCGCCCGCACGCCGGTCGGTGACGGCCACGGCGGCGACGAACCCCACCAGCGCGCCGACGACGGTGTCCACCACCCGCTCCGTCATCAAGGTCCTCGGCTCCTGGTGTCCGGCGAATTCCGTGATGAGCAGGGCCATGGGCGTCACGCAGACGCTGCCGAGCCAGTAGTTCCGGCTGATGAGCGCCTCCGCGCCGAAGCTGCATGCCAGGCAGCACAGCACGAGCGCCACGGGCCCCAGCTGCGCGAGCGGCACGACGGCCAGGAAGACGAGCACGCCGACGACGTTGCCCACGACCCTTTGGACGGTCCGGCTCCAGGTCAGCGTGATGTTGGCCTGGTAGAGCGAGGCGGCGGTGACCAGCGCCCAGTAGGGGCGGCCGATGCCGAGGGCGAGGGAGGCGTAGCCGGCGAGTGCGCAGCCAAGCGCGGTACGCACCGCGAGCGGGGTCAGCGGACCGAGCCGTGCCCATGAGGGGCGGAGCGCGGCCACGCCGAGCGGTTCGTCGGCGCCGGTGTCCGGCAGACCGGCCTCGGGGACAGGTCCGTTGCCGCGCAGCGAGCCCGCCCACGCGCGCAGCCGGCCCGCGTCCGCCTCCGCAGGCGCCGCGAGGGCGACCTCGGCACGGACCACGAGCCGTTCGAGCGCCCGCCGGGTCCGGGAGGGAGCGTGGGTGGAAAGCAGCGACTGGCGGGCGGCCTGCACCGCGGCACAGCCCGCGGCGCGCACCCGGGCGTGGTCCTCACCCGTGCCGGCGGTGCCGGCGTATCCGGCGGCGGCCTTCAGGGCGGCGGCGGTGGCGCGGCGCTCCGGTCCGTGGGGCCTGAGAAGCGCGGGCGCCATGCAGACCAGCCAGGCCCAGGCCCCCGTTCCGGCGGCCAGGGCCAGGTGTCCGGGCACCTGACCGAGGGTCTGCGGTGCGAACAGGGACGCCGAGCTGACGAAGGTGAGGACGACGTTGCCCGGCGGACCGATCCGGGTGGCGTCGCACAGCACCTTCTGGGCGGCGGCCAGCAACGCGCCCACGGTGACCAGGACGACGGCACTGCCGGTGAGCGAGGCCGCGACCAGGGCTGCGCCGAGCCCGCCGAGCATGCCCAGCACCACCCACACCAGCACCACGGCCCGGGCGGCGTAGGGGCGGTTGTGGGCGTACAGCGCGCACAGGGAGCCGGCCATCGCGTACATCACCAGGTCGAGCCGGCCGAGCGCGAGCAGGGTGAAGGCGGGTGGGGCCATCGCCGCGACCACGCTCAGCGCGGGCTTGAACCAGATCTCCGAGGGCCTGCCCGGGCGCAGCACTCCCGCGAGGGGGAGACGCGTGACGGGCCGGGTGACGTGATGGGCGGGCGCACTGCTCATGACCGCAACCTTAACACGTGTTTTACTTGTAAAATATCACTCCCTCGTGGGCGTGCTCCGTCGAGTGCTCCCGCTGTACACCCTTGCGCTTGCGTGCGCGCCGCATGGCCCGGGCATCGATGGTCCGACCGCCGAAGGGGGAGGTGCGCGTGCACGGACCGGCTTCGTCCGGCTGGCTGCTGGTGGCGCTCTGCGCGGTGACCGGCGTCTACTGCCTGGCGCGGATGCGCAGCGGCGCCGAGGGGCAGCGCGGCGCCGCGGGCGGCGAGGCGCTGATGGGTTTCGGGATGGCGGCGATGGCCGTGCCGGCGGCGGTGTTCACGCCACCCGCGTGGGCGTGGCCCGTCTACGCGGCGGTGTTCGGCGCGGCGGGCGTCCATGCGCTGTGGGCGGCACGGGCCGGCGCGCACCATCTCCATCACTCGGTGGGGGCTGTCGCGATGGTCTACATGTCCGTCGTCATGGCGGGCTCCCCCGGGCACGCACACGGTCAGGGCGGAGCGGGGGTTCCGCTGCTGACCGGGGCGCTGCTGCTCTATTTCGCCGGTTACGTGCTGCTGACCGGCGTCCGCCTGGTGCCGGTGGCCGCCGTGGCCGCGGGTTCCGGCCCCGCCGGGTGGGGCGACCGGCCGGAACTGGCGCGGGCCTGCCGCCTTTCCATGGCGATCGCGATGGTGGCGATGCTGCTGACGCTGTGAGCGGAGCGGGTGGCCTCCCGGTACATCCCGTCGGCCCGGCGTTCGGCCCCGAGCCCGCGGCGCTCCAACGGATCCGTTGTCTGCGTCACTTTGGCGTCGCAAGTCGTACCCCTGAGCGGGGCGGCGCTCATAGGCTGCCCCCATGATGCTCACCGCCGCGCTGCTGCTGCTCGGCGCCCTCACCGCCGTGGCCGCCCCCCGGCTGCTCGCCCGGGCGGACTGGCCGGACCGTGAGCCGGTGGTGGCGCTGTGGGTGTGGCAGTGCGTGGTGGCGGCCGTCCTCGTGTGCTGCGCGCTGTCGATGACGCTCAGCGCGGCCGCCGCCTGGCAGGCGGTCGGCGGGCATCTCTTCGCCACGGCCCCGCGTGCGGTCGTCGAGGCCTACGCCCTGGGCACCGCGGGCCCCTGGGCGGCGACGACGGCGCTCGCCCTGGCCGGCGGCGGGCTGTGGAGCGCGGCGATGCTGCTGCGCGAGATCGGCCGCGCCCGCGCGCGGCGGCGCCGTCGACGCGCCGATCTGCTGGTCCGGGCTCCGCTGCTGCCCGGGGAGGTAGCCGTCTCCGGCCGGCTGGTCGTCCTGGAGAGCGATCAGCCTGATGCCTGGTGGCAGCCGGGCACTCCCCCTCAACTGGTCGTCACCACCGCCGCGTTGTGCCGGCTGAAGGGCCGGCAACTGGACGCCGTGCTCGCCCACGAGCAGGGCCACGCCCGGGCCCGGCACGACTGGCTGCTCAACTGCTCCTCGGCGCTGGCCGGCGGATTTCCGCAGGTGCCGGTGTTCGCCGCGTTCCGTGACGAGATGCACCGTCTGGTGGAACTCGCCGCCGACGACACGGCATCGCGCCGCTTCGGCCGGCTCACCACGGCCCTGGCGCTGGTCGAGCTGAACGAGCATCGCGGCGTGTTCGGGCCGTGCCCGACCCCGCAGGCCCACGTCCCGGCGCGGGTGAACCGGTTGCTCACTCCCCCGGACCGTCTGACGGCGGCCCGGCGCCTTCGGCTGACGGCGACGGCCGCGCTGGTCCCGGTGGTGCCGGTGCTGCTGGCGTTCATGCCGGGATTGCGGGCACTGGGGTAGCGGAGGGCCCCGGACACCCCGCGGAGGACACGGCATGACCGAAGCACGTCGCCCCGGTGACGGAGGATCATCCCCGTACTGGATCCGGAGCCCCCGGTTCGGCGAGGATCGGCGTATGCACACCTCGTCCGTCGACTCCCCGCCCCGCCCGGAACACCGCACCACCGCTGCTCTCGCCGGCACCCTGGCCCTGTGCTCGGCGCTGCTGCTGGTCCTCGTCGCGGCCAGATGGAGCCCGTTGATCGGCGTGGACGGGGACATCTCCGGCACCACCCACCGCTGGGCGGTCGACGAACCGGTCCTCACCCAGACGTGCCGCATCCTCACGGACTGGGTGTGGGATCCCTGGACGATGCGGTTGCTGTGCGCCGCCGCCGTCGTGTGGCTGGTGGTGCGGTGGGCGGCCCGCTGGACGGCGGTCTGGCTGGCGCTGGCCGTGGCGCTGGGCACCGTGCTGCAGCAGGGCATCAAGGCCGCGGTGGACCGGCCCCGCCCGGTCTGGCCCGACCCCGTCGACTCCGCCCACTACTCGGCGTTCCCGTCGGGCCACGCCATGACCGCCACCGTGGTCTGCGGCCTGTTGCTGTGGCTGCTGCACCGGCACGGCGTGGGCCGGGCCGTGTGGCGTACCGCCGTGGCAGTGGCCGTCGTCTCCGTGATCGGGGTCGGGCTCACGCGGATCTGGCTCGGTGTCCACTGGCCGTCGGACGTGATGGGCGGCTGGCTGCTGGGCATGACGGTGGTGGCCCTCGCGGTGTGGGTGCACCGACGCTGGCAGCCCTCGCCCCGGGATCTTCCGGAAGAGCGCCGGAGCACCGTCGGCACCGGAAGGTAGCCCGAGGCCACCACTGGGGCGAGTGCTCGCCCACCTCGGACGATCCCCCGCGTCGCCCGAGGCAGACGGCATCGCCGGCCGGGACCTGGCAGGTCGTGGCCGGACCCCACTGATTATAGTTGGCTGGCAGCCAGTCAACACGGGAGTTGCAGCATGTCTCCGCGTAGCGCCTCGGTGAACGAAGAGTTGCGGCGGCGTTCCCGTGAGCGGCTCCTGCAGGCGGCGGTCGAGCTGGTGAGCGAGCGAGGCTACGACGCGACCACACTCGGCGACATCGCCGACCGGGCGGGATCGGCCCGCGGCCTGGTGTCCTACTACTTCCCCGGCAAACGGCAGTTGGTGCAGTCCGCGGTGCACCGGCTGATGCACCGCACGCTGGAGGAGGCGCTGGAGCGCGAGCCGCGCACCGAGGACGGCCGGGAGCGGATGGCCCGGGCCATCGACGCGATCCTGGGCCTGGCCAGGGACCGGCCCGTGCTGATGCGCCAGCACATGGCCGGGATTCTGCAGGCCGAGGGCTTCATGCAGTGCCCGGAGCAGCGGCGACTCGCCGAGCTGCTCCGGGACACCATGGCCCGGCACGGGTCGTCGGACGTCGCGAGCGACTACCCGATGTTGCGCGCCCTGCTGATGGGGGCCGTGTACGCCGCTGTGGTGCCGGGGGCCCCGATGCCGGTGCCGGTGCTGCGGGCCGAGCTGTTCAAGCGCTACCGGCTCGACCGGGAGCTGGGCCTCCCGCCGGAGGCCGGAGCCCGCGGCGGGAGGGGCGACGAGGATCTGTCGCGTTTCTTCGCGACCGGAGGCGCACCGGAGTGCGGCCCCCGGGATCAGTCGAAGTAGTCCGGCTGCGTCTGGACGTTGAGCTCACGCACGTGGACCCGGCGGGCCGGGTCGGTGCGCCGGTCGTCGATCTTCAGGACGTCGAAGCCCCGGGCGTACTCGTTGGAGTAGATGTAGCCGTTGTAGTAGTACGCCGACCACGAGCCGCCCGACTTGATCGCGTCGGTGGTCAGCGGGCCGCGGTCGAAGTAGGCGATCTCCTTCGGCTTGTCCGAGTCCGTGAACTCCCAGACGGACACGCCGCCCTGGTACCAGGCCTGGACCATGATGTCCCTGCCCTTGACCGGGATGAGCGAGCCGTTGTGGGCGACGCAGTTCTCGGTGTCGGCCTGGTGGCGGGGGATCTTGAAGTAGCTGCGGAAGACGAGCTTGCGCTTGTCGCCCTTGCCGACGATGTCGTAGATGCCGTCGGCACCGCGGTCCGGGCCGATCTCCGCGTTGCAGGTGGCCGCTCCGCCGCCGCCCAGCTCGTCGGTGTAGACGACCTTGTTCGCCTTCTGGTTGAAGGTCGCCGAGTGCCAGAACGCGAAGTTCACGTTGTCCTGCACGCGGTCGATGACCTTCGGGCGTTCCGGGTCCTCGATGGAGAACAGGATGCCGTCGCCCATACAGGCGCCCGCGGCCAGGTCCTTCGAGGGCAGCACGGTGATGTCGTGGCAGCCGGTGGTCTTGGACACGCCCGGGTTGGTGGGCCCGCCCGGGTTGCCACCGCCGTCCGGGCCCTCACCCGGGAACAGCACGGGGAAGCCCACGACCTTCGCCTTCTCGGGCGCCTTGCGCGGCACCTTGATGACGGAGATGCCGTCGTGCGGCGGCTGGCAGTCGGGGTAGGCGGCGTTCGGCGAGTACGAGGAGACGTACACGTAGACGTTGCGGCGCTCGGGCACCAGCGTGTGGGTGTGCGAGCCGCAGGCGGTCTCGACGGCCGCGACATACCTCGGATTGCGCTTGTCGCTGATGTCGAAGACCTTCATGCCCTCCCACGAGGACTTCTCGGTCGCCGGCTGGGTGGTGCTGGAGCAACTGCTGTCACTGCGCGAGGAGTCGGTGGACAGGAACAGCAGGTCGCCGGAGACGGAGATGTCGTTCTGCGAGCCGGGGCACAGCACCTGGGCGACGGTCTCCGGCGCCTTGGGGTTGCTGATGTCGAAGATGCGGAAGCCGTCGTAGTTGCCCGCGAACGCGTACCTGCCCTGGAAGGCGAGGTCCGAGTTCGTGCCCTGCAGCACGTCCTTGGGGACGTGGGCCAGGTGCCTGATGTTGTCGGAGTGGACGATCTCGTCCTGGCCGGGTATCTCGCCGCTCTCGATGGCCTCTCGGACTTCGGCCTGGGCGCTCTTGGAGACCTTCTTCGGTGCGGGCGGCGCGTCCCCCGGGTCGGGGGTGGCCCCTGCCGGCGAGACGGTGAGGAGCGCGGCGAGCAGTCCACCGGCGGCTGCCACAACTCCCATGCGTCTGCGGCGCGTTCTGCGGTCGTTCAACAGGATCACTGTTTTCCTCCCTGGTTCCGTTCGCTGCGGAACGGTTCACGCACCACGCAGTATCGTCTTCGCCATGCACATACCAACAGGGGGCAACAGAATCGCAATGAAGTTTTCTGATCAATGACCCGCGGAAGCGTGCCAGTACGTCGTCCGCAACTCGAGGTGCTCTTCAACACGTCTGCCACAGGAGGTCGTTGTGCTGTTCCGCCGTGCGTCCCGGGCGTCCGCCGTCGCGACGGGGCTGGCCGTCCTGGCCGTGCTCACGACCGGAGGCTGTGACTCCGGTCCGGACCGGAAGCCGGCCGCCGACGACGGGCCCGCCGTGATCGCGCCGGGTGAGCCCGGCGAGGCGAACCGCACCCTGTCCGCCGAGGAGGCCACCGACCGGCGCTCGGAGAACGACTCCCCCAACTCGGCCGACGTCTCCTACGTCCGCATGATGATCGAGCACCACGCCCAGGCCCTGGTGATGACCGAACTCGTCCCCGAGCGGGCCGAGTCGAAGGCTGTGCAGCGGATCGCCGAGCGCATCGCGGCCGGCCAGAGGCCCGAGATCGAGGCGATGAAGGGCTGGCTGAAGTCGTACGGGAAGCCGCTGAAGGCCGAGCGGCACGAGCACACCACAATGCCCGGCATGGCGACGCCGGCCCAGCTGAAGGAGCTTCGCACCGCCGACGGGCAGGCGTTCGACCACCTTTTCCTGACCCTGATGACGACCCATCACCAAGGCGCGATCACCATGGCCACGGATGTGAAGGGGCAGGGCAACAACATCCGCGTGGAGGAGATGGCCGACGAGGTGATCGCACAGCAGACGAGTGAGATCACGCGGATGCGGACCATGCTCTGAGCTTGTTCGTCATGGCCGCCGGTGACCGGCTGCGACGGTCCGCGGGATCCGCCGTCGTGGTCCTACCGGTGGGTCACGTGGCCCGAACGAGCGTGCGACATCCCAGCCCTCGCCGGCGGTGGAGGCGGGTGAGCACGCTCGTACTGGTCGTGCCAGGCGTGGATCGTGAGGAGCAGGGCGACGGCGGCCAAGAGCAGTTGGACCGCGCCCGCCAACGGATGTGCCGAGTACAGGAAGATCACGGCGATCACGAGCACAGCCAAGGTGAACCCGCCGAACCAGAGGACCGGAACCCAGTCCACCGGGGGTGCCACGGTCTGCTCGTCCGCACGGTCCCATCCACGGAGGACCGAGGCCGACCCCAGCAGAAGAGCGACCGGGATCTCGATGAGCAGCACGATCAGGCTGACGCAACCACCTGCGAACCCATCACCTCGCACATCCGAAGGCTGCCCGAGGCGGGACCCGGTCTCCGGCAAGCGCGGTACACGCGTACTCCGCTCGAAGCGCACGGTCACACACTCGTACGTGACACCTCCCGACGGATCACGGTTCACCAGGCCGAAACCGAGTCGTGGCCGAGCCGAGTGCCCAGCGCCCCTGCGCCCTCGGCTCCCGGAGTCACCCGCTCGCGCCGAGCCTCAGGCGTCCGAGTCCCTCAGCGCCGGGGACGGCGCGGTGACAGCAGGCCCGCGTCGCGGGCCTGGCCGATCAGGCGGAGGGTCGCGCGGCGGCTGTGGCCGGTCGCGCCCATCACGGCGAGGACCGGGTCGGCGCCCTCGCGCTGGGCCGCGCGGTACTCCCGCGCCACCAGCTGACTCCCCTCCTGCCCGCGCGGCCAGGCCGGCCTGGCCCTGCGCCCCCGGCCGCCGCAGCCGTCGGGTCCGCCACCCGGTCCGCATGCCTCGGCCACCGCGTCCTCGATCCAGTCGGCGAGCACGGCCAGGTCGTCGAGGGACAGGGCGGGCTGAGCACGCACTTCCTCGACACAGACGCATCCGCCGCCCACGACGGCCAGCGCATCGATCCGGGCACCGTCCGCGAACACCAGCCGGAACTCGAACCACCGCGTGGTGCCCTCGTTCTCCCGCACTTCCCACGCGGGGCGCACGGACACCGCGCCGTCCTCCGGAGAGCGATCAGAAAGGTTCAGAAAGGACGCTTTCAGCACATACCGAACGTAACCGCATGATCACATTCCCCACAGATCGGACACGCGCCACGCGTGGAGCACAGCACCCTGTCAGCGGAGCCCGGCCGGTGCGATGCTGGAGGCGTCAGCGCTCTCCTGAGATCCGTCGGTTCGCCCGGGTGAGGAGTTCCGCCGTGCTGCGAGTCGCCGTCGTAGGCTCCGGGCCGAGCGGGTGCTACACCGCCCAGAGCCTCGTCCAGCTGGACTCCGACGTGCGCGTCGACGTCCTGGACCGGCTGCCGTGCCCCTACGGCCTCGTCCGCTACGGCGTGGCACCCGACCACGAGAAGATCAAGTCGCTGCAGAACAACCTGCGCGCCGTCCTCGAGCACGACCGGGTCCGCTTCCTCGGCGGCGTGCAGGCCGGCCCCGGTGGAGTGACCGTCCCGCGGCTGCGGGAGCTCTACCACGCGGTGGTGTACTGCCTGGGCGCCGCCACCGACCGGCGTCTGGGCATCTCCGGGGAGGACCTGCCGGGGAGCTGGTCGGCCACGCAGTTCGTCGCCTGGTACAGCGCCCACCCGGACGCCGTGGACGCCGGTTTCCTGCGGGACGCCCGGTCGGCCGTCGTCGTCGGCGTGGGCAACGTCGCCGTGGACGTCACGCGGATGCTGGCCCGGGGCCTGGCCGAGCTCACCCCGACCGACATGCCCCAGGCCGCCCTGACCACCCTCGCGGACAGCCGGGTGACCGAGATCCACATGGTGGGCAGGCGCGGACCGTCCCAGGCCCGGTTCACCACCAAGGAACTGCGCGAACTGGGCACCCTGCCGGAGACCGACGTCGTGGTGGATCCGGCGGAGCTGGCCCTGGACCCCGGGTACACGGACCCCTCCGCACTGCCCGCACCCCAGCGCCGCAACGTGGAGGTGCTGCGCGCATGGGCGCGGACACCCCCGAAGGGCGCGCCACGCCGCATCCACCTCCGGTTCTTCCTCCGCCCGGCCGAACTGCTCGCCGAGCGGGGCCGCGTGGGCGCCGCGCGGTTCGAACGCACGGCCCCGGACGGCCACGGCGGCGTGACGGGTACGGGCCGGCACGAGGTCATCGAGGGGCAGCTGGTCCTGCGCTCGGTGGGCTACCGCGGAGTGCCTCTGGAGGACCTGCCGTTCGACCCGGTCACCGCCACCGTGCCGAACCTGTCCGGCCGCGTCCTGCGCGAGGGGGCCGTCGCCCCGGGCGAGTACGTGGCGGGCTGGATCAAGCGCGGCCCCACCGGCGTCATCGGCACGAACCGCCCGTGCGCGAAGGAAACAGTGACGTCCCTCCTCGAGGACGCCCCCGCCCTCGCCGCGAAGACGGTCCCCGACGACCCCCTGCCGGTGCTGCGCGCGGAAGGTGTCGATCCGGTGGACTGGGCGGGCTGGCGGTCCATCGAACGGGCGGAGGCGGCCCTGGGCGCTTCGCTGGGCCGGGGCGTGGTGAAACTCCCCGACCGGCAGTCGCTCCTGGAAGCCGCTCGGGCCGAGGTTCACTGAGGACGCGCGTCAGGCACCCGGACGGGAGCTCTGCCGGGCGGCCGCATCACCGATGCGGAGCAGGCCGAGAAGATCCTGGCCAACGGCGAGGCGGACGCGGTCCTGCTGGGCCGCGAGCTCCTGCGCAACCCCTCGTGGGCGCGGCACGCGGCGCGCGAGCTCGGCGGCGAGGTGCGGGTGCCGGACCAGTACCACCGGTCGGTCTGACCGGCCGGTGGTACTGGTCCGGTCGGCCTGATCCGGTCGGCCTGATCCGGTCGATTCGACCCGGCCGCTCCGACCCGGCCGCATTGGCTTGATCCGGCCCTCCGGTCCGGCACCCGTCGACGTACGTCAACCGCTCGCGCACACCGTCCCGTTGAGCGTGAACCCAGCCGGAGCGGCGCTGTTGCCGGCGTGAGAGGCCTGGTAACCGAAGCTCACACTCGCGCCCGGCGCGATGGTGCCGTTGTACGAGACGTTGGTGGCGGTGACCGACCCGGACGAGGGCGCGTACGTGGCGCCCCAGCCGCCCGTGACCTTCTGCCCGGTGGGCAGCGTGAAGCCGAGTTTCCAGCCGTTGACGGTCGTCGTGCCGGTGTTGGTAAGGGTCACCGTGGCGGTCAGGCCGGTGCTCCAGGCATTCACCGTGGCCGTCACCCGGCAGGCGCCCGGCTGGGGTTGGGGCGCGGGGCCGGAGCCGTCCAGGCCGAAGAAGGTGAGCACGCGGGACGCCATGCCCTGGGCGTACAGATTGTGGCCGACGCCCTGGAGACTGATGGCCTCCACGGGAGCCCGGTCCCCCGTGCCGCCGTAGCGGGTACGGGTCCAGCCGGACTGGGGCGTGTCGGTGCGGGTGGGCGTCTGGCTCACGCCCTGCACGTTCGTCCACTGCTTGATCTGCTCCCCGAAGTTGGGGTAGCGCAGGACGTCGTCCTCGGTGCCGTGCCAGATCTGCATGCGGGGCCGGGGGCCGTTGTAGCCGGGGTACGCACCCCGGGCGAGGTCGCCCCACTCCTTCGCGGTGCGGGTGACCGTGCCGCCCGAGCAGGCGCTGTTCCACTCGGAGCCGTCGCTGGTCGCGAAGCAGCCGAACGGGACGCCCGAGAAGGCGGCGCCCGCCGTGAACACGTCCGGGTAGTCCCCGAGCAGGACGTTCGTCATCATCGCGCCGGAGGAGATGCCGGTGGCGAACACCCGGCTCGTGTCCGCGTCATACGTGCGCGTGACCCAGTCGATCATCGACTTGACTCCGACGGGATCGCTGCCTCCTCCGCGTCGCAGGGCCTGGGGCGAGGAGACGTCGAAGCACTTGCTGCTGCGGGTGACGGACGGATACAGCACGATGAATCCGTACCGGTCGGCGAGTGTGTCGTACTCGGTCCCGTTGTACATGTCCGGGCCCGAACCGGTGCACCAGTGCACGGCGACCACGACCGCCGGCTTCGGGGTCACGCTCTCCGGCACGTACACGTACATGCGCAGGTTGCTGGGGTTGGTGCCGAAGTTCGTGACCTCGGTGAGGGCCGCGGTGGGTACGGCGTTCCCGCGTGCGGAGGCAGGAGTGGGCCCGTCGGCGGCGGCCGCGGGCCCGGTCGGAGCGGTGGTCGCGACCAGGGTCAGCAGCACGGCGACGAGCGCGAGGAGGAGCGACCGCAGGAGTCTCGTCGTCATGCGGTGGGGGGTGGCGGGCACGTCCGGTTTCCTTCCGTCGTGGGAGGCGTCCGTTGCGGCATGGTGGCATGGACATGGCCCCCATGGAAGCGCTCCCACAGGGTCCCGGGCGTGACCAGCGGCAACGGAATCCGCTCTGCGCGAGGCGTTGACTAGAAAGCGCTTGCACCCTACGTTCCGTTCAGCACTGTGACCAACGCATACGGATAGAGCGGTCTTGGTGCGCACAACGAGCAGCACTCTGAATGCTAGTCATGTATGTGTTCCGCCCCCACGACAGAAGGACTCGGGACATGGCTTCTGCGACACGTCCGCGCGCCCGCAGGCGCGCACTGGCCGGAACCGTGGCCGCACTCGGCTTCTCGGTTGGCATGATCATGACCGTCAACGCGCCCGCTGCGAGCGCCGCCACCTGGCCGGCCCCCAACGGCAGTCAGGGGACCTCGTCCACCATCTCCGTGTCCGGCACCAAGGACTACGGGATGAAGCGGTACTACGGCACCGGCGCCCTGGCCGGTGACGGCCAGGAGGAGGGGCAGGACCCGATCTTCAAGCTCGCCGACGGCGCGGTGCTGAAGAACGTCATCCTCGGCGCCCCCGCGGCCGACGGCATCCACTGCGAGGGCAGTTGCACGCTGCAGAACGTCTGGTGGGAGGACGTCGGCGAGGACGCCGCCACCTTCCGCGGCGGCAACGGCGCCACCTACCAGGTGATCGGCGGTGGGGCCAAGAAGGCGGCGGACAAGGTCTTCCAGCACAACGGCGGGGGCACCCTGACCATCTCGAACTTCGCGGTGCAGGAGTTCAAGACGCTGTACCGCTCCTGCGGTGACTGCTCCACTCAGTACACCCGCAAGGTCAACCTCAACACCATCGACGTGACCGGCACCGGCTCCACCGCCCGGCTCGTCGGCATCAACGTCAACCGCAACGACGTGGCGACGCTGCGGAACATCACCATCCGCAACGACTCCGGCCGCAAGGTCGTCCCCTGCCAGAAGTACAACAACAACACCGCTGTCGGATCCGGACCCGACAGCAAGAACTGCCTGTACTCCACCTCGGACATCACCTACAGGTAGTCCGGGGCAGACGGTCCCCCCACGGTGAAGGCGGCCGTGCGCAGCGTCCCGGCGGGCGCCGCGCACGGCCGTCCGCGTCAGGTGCCGCACTCGTCCGGCACGCCCCGCCGGCCGTCGCCGACGCGTTCTGCGCGACGCGGCTGGGGGGCGACTGGGGGCACGCGTTCGGGACGCTGCCGCGGACCGCGGACCGCGGACCTGGACAGGATCGTGGGCCTGGACAGGATCGTGGAGCGGGCGCTGCCCGGCGGCGGGGACTGAGGCGCCGGAGCCGGGCGCCCCGGACGCCGCGGGCGGGCGGGCCGGGGCAGGGCCGACTCCAACTCAAGCCAACGAACGCACAGTTCGCGCACAGTCACCCCCCGATTCCGCCTCGTTGTCAGTGCGGTGGTGCAGACTCCCCGTCGTCGGCAGGTCGTCTGGGGGAGGACAACGTGTTCAGGGGGATGGACGAGGTCGACCGGGCCTCGCTGCGCCAGGCGTACGGCAGCGCGGAGGACGTGCCCGGATTACTGCGGGGGCTGGGCTCCACCGACCCGGCCGAGCGACAGACCGCGCTCGACGGGATGTACCACGCCCTGCACCACCCGGACGACGGCATCCGGGAGTCGACGCTCGCGTGTGTCCCGTTTCTCCTCGTGCTCGCCGGCCGGGAGGACGTCCGGGACCGGGCGGAGGTGGTGGAGTTCCTCGTCGGCATCGGTGACGTCGCCGGTGCCCGCGGAGACCGCGCGGCAGAGGTGCGCGGCACTCTGCGCGCGCATGCCGACGTCTTCGTCCGTCTCACGGGGGACCGGGACGCAGCAGTGCGCCGGGTGGTCCCGGGCGCACTGGTGCGGTACGTGGACCAACCGGCGCGCGTGCTCGCGCTGTTGCGGGAGCGGATCACCGTGGAGCGCGACGACCGTGTCCTGCTCGCCCTCGCCGAGAGCCTCGGGGAGTTCGCGCGGCGCCTCCGCCCGGCCGAGCCTCACACAGCCGAGGCGATACGCCTGCTGACCGATTTGAGCGGACCGCCTCACGACCCCGGCCTCCGGCTCGCCGCGCTGGGCCAGCTCGCGCAATGCGCCCCGGATCTGCTCCCTGCAGATCTCGTACCGACCGTCGTCCGGCTGCTCAGGGACAGATCGGGGAGGCGGCTCCGGAAGGCCCGCCCGGACGACGCTCCCGGTCCGGACACGCTCGCCGTCCGGCTGCGGCGGCTGCGCCCCTCGGACGAGGAGGGCTCCCGGCTGCTGCGGACCCTGCACTCCGCGCTCGGCAGCCGGGTGGCCGACCGTGTCTCCCTGCTGTGCGGGCAGTTGACCAGCCCGGATCCCCTCGACCGGTGCAACGGGGTGTGGATGTCGGCCGGGCTCTTCCGTGAGCGACGCGTCCGGCACGATGGGCCGGTCGCCCTCATCGGCAACCAGCTGGGGGCCGAGGAGGACCGACTGCACGACGCGGCGGTCACCGTCCTCCTGGAGCTTTCCGAGCTGGCGGCGCCCGCCGCCGACCATCTCCACGCCTTGGTGACGTACCGTCCCGAGCTGCGTGTACGGCATGCCGAGCGGGGTGCGCCGGCGCTGGGCGGCCCGCTCAAGGCACTGGCCGGGACGGGGGACGGGCGGGCCACGCCGGTGCTGGCCGAGGTGCTTGCGGGTCCGGTCGTACCGCACGATCTGGCGCTGGCCGTACCCCACCTCGGCCGCGCGGCCGAGCCGCTCGTCCCCGCGCTGCGAAGACGGCTCGCGCGCGTGCCGCTCGACGCGTCCGACACCTGCGAACGGGCCGTTCCCCTGTTGTCGGCACTCGCCGCACTGGGCGACGTCGCCTCCGTACCCGCCATGTTGCGGCTGCTGCGCGGCATGCCGGACGGACTGCGGAGGCGCGGCACCGTCACGGAGGCGGCGGTTCACGCCCTCGGCGCGTTCGGCGGCTCCGCGAGCGAGGCGGTACCGGATCTGCGCGGACTGCTGGAGAGCGACTGCGCGGTCGCGGCGGCGGACGCGCTGTGGTCGATCACGGGCGACGCGGGTGCCGTGCTGCCCGTGCTGCTCCGCGCGTTGACGGACACGTCGACGGCCGGGAGCGGCGGCCGGCGCCGCGCGGCGGCCGTACTGGGGCGGCTCGGACCGGTCGCTCGCCAGGCCCTGCCCGGGCTGCGCGACCTGGCCGACCGCGGTGACGCACGGGCCCGGGCCACCGCCGTCTGCGCGGTGTGGCGGATGACGGGGCAACCGGAACGGTTCCTCCCCGTCCTCCGCTCGGTGTGGAGGGAGCATCCCCGCACGCGCGCGACGATCGCCGCCTGCGTCTCCGTCCTGGGACCGGCGGGAGCGCCGCTGCACGACCTGCTCCGAGCGGAGCTCGCCTCTCCCCTCCGGCATCGCACCGGCGCCGGAGGCAACGGCATACGTGAAGACCTGGCGCTGCTCCGGGTGTGCGGTCAGGCGCTGGCGGGAGCGGGGCAGCAGTAGGGGCCGCACCTGCCGATGGCCGGAGGGGACCGCAGGAAAGGCCGACCACTGCCCGCGGCCGGACGCGACCGCACCAAGGGTCCACGCCCGCCGATGACCCGACAGGACAGTGGGACGGGCCGACGCCCGCGATGCGGACCGTCAGGGGCAGTGGTGGCCGGACAGGGGCGTCGACACGGTCGCTCACCCCGTCGTGCGCCCCCACATCGGGCCGAAGCGGGCCCATTCCGCGCCCCACTGGTCGATGCGGCGGCGCTCCAGGCGACCGCGAAGGGCACGGCCGGCGGCCAGGGGGACGGCCGCGGCGCAGAGGCCCGCCACGCTCCCGATCAGCGAGGCCCGTACACGGGCCTCGGGCTCGGTGACGGGCCTCGTGACCTGGCGGCCCTCGGGGTCGGTCCACACGGTGACCGGCGCCCCGACGGCACTGCCCGCCGGGACCCGCAACTGGCCGGAGTGCTCGGACCCGTCCGCGGCGCTCCACCGTGCCGTCGCCCACACCGTCTCGACGCGGGACACACGGCCGTTCTCGGAGGCAGCCCCGGGGGCGCGCTCGGCGAGCCGTGCCACCAGGGGACGCCACTCGGCGCGTTCCCGGGCCAGTCCGTCCTCGACGGAACGGCTCACCGTCGTCCCGGCGAGCGTCCCCACGAACACGGTGAACACCCACATGCCCAGGACGACCCAGGCCTCCACCCGGTCGCCACGGCGCTTGAGCGGATTGCGCCGCCAGCGCCACAGCCACACCTTCGGACCACGTAACGCCATCGAAGGCCTCCTCCTCACGAGCCCACGACCATCCCGCCGCTCTCCCCATACGGACGGCGGCCCCTGGATGCTCACTGCACCTACCCGGCGTGACGATCTCCGCGGTTCCCGCTCCGGCCGCGCCCGGCCGAGGGGGCCCGCGAAACCCCGCGTCCCCCTCGCCGACACCCCGCTGACCTGGGCCGCAGCCCGTTCCGGAGGTGACTGTCAGTGGTCGGGTGCAGACTGGCCGGTGTTCGGGACGAGGGCGTCAACGACGACGCCGCGGAGGTGATCGGCATGACCGAGGTACTGCTCGCCGTGGGCACGCGCAAAGGCCTGTTCATCGGGCGCCGGCGAGGTGGCGGGGCCTGGGAGTTCGACGAGAGCCCGTACTTCAACGCGCAGGCCGTGTACTCGGTCGCCCTCGACACCCGGGCCGGGACCCCGCGGCTGCTGGTCGGCGGCGACAGCGCGCACTGGGGCCCGTCCGTGTTCCACTCCGACGACCTCGGCCGGACCTGGACCGAACCGGCCCGCCCGGCGGTCAAGTTCCCCAAGGACACGGGGGCGTCCCTGGAGCGGGTGTGGCAGCTGCATCCGGCAGCCGCCGAGCCGGACGTGGTGTACGCGGGCACCGAGCCGGCCGCGCTGTACCGCTCGCAGGACCGCGGGGAGACGTTCGAGCTGGTCCGCCCCCTGTGGGAGCACCCCACACGCTCGAAGTGGGTCCCGGGCGGAGGCGGTGAGGGACTGCACACCGTGCTCACCGACCGCCGCGACCCGAAGGCGGTGACGGTCGCCGTCTCGACCGCCGGCGTGTTCCGCACCCTGGACGGCGGCGTCAGCTGGGCACCTTCCAACTCCGGGGTGTCCGCGGTGTTCCTGCCCGACCCGAACCCCGAGTTCGGCCAGTGCGTGCACAAGGTCGCGCGGGACGCGGCCACCCCGGACCGGCTGTACCTGCAGAACCACTGGGGCGTGTACCGCAGCGACGACGCCGGCGCGCACTGGACGGACATCGGCGAGGGCCTGCCGTCCACGTTCGGCTTCGCGGCCGTGGCGCATCCGCACCGGGGCGACACGGCGTACGTGTTCCCGATCAACGCCGACGCCGACCGGGTCCCGGCCGGCCACCGGTGCCGGGTCTACCGGACGTCGGACGCGGGCAAGAGCTGGGAACCCCTGTCGGCGGGACTGCCCCAGGAGGACCACTACGGCACGGTGCTGCGCGACGCGATGTGCACGGACGACGCCGACCCCGCGGGCATCTACTTCGGCAACCGCAACGGTGAGGTGTTCGCGTCCGCCGACGACGGCGACAGCTGGCGGCAGCTCGCCTCGCACCTGCCGGACGTGCTGTGCGTGCGGGCCGCGCTCGTCGGCTGAGGCAACGACGAGGACGGGGGACGCGGCAGAGGGACAGACGGGAGGCGAGGGTGCCCACAGGCGTTGGCCACCGGTTGATCGCCGCTGTCCGCACGGCAGTAGGGTGACGCCCGTGGCACCACGACCCTTGCATGAAATCGTCGAAGCGGGCTGGGCGAAGGCCTTGGAACCGGTGGCCGAACGCGTCGCCGCGATGGGGGACTTCCTCCGCGCGGAGATCGCCGCGGGACGCACCTACCTCCCGGCCGGGCCGAACGTCCTGCGGGCCTTCCAGCAGCCCTTCGACGACGTACGCGTCCTGATCGTCGGTCAGGACCCGTATCCCACTCCGGGACACGCGGTGGGGCTGTCGTTCTCGGTGGCGCCGGAGGTGCGGCCGCTCCCCGGCAGCCTCGTCAACATCTACCGCGAGCTGCACGCCGACCTGGGGCTCCCCCAGCCGTCCAACGGCGACCTCACGCCGTGGACGCGCCAGGGTGTGCTGCTGCTCAACAGGGCGCTGACCACCGCGCCGCGCAAGCCCGCCGCCCACCGGGGCAAGGGCTGGGAGGAGGTCACGGAGCAGGCCATCCGGGCCCTGGCCGGGCGCGGCAAGCCGCTGGTGTCCATCCTGTGGGGCCGTGACGCCCGCAATCTGCGCCCGCTCCTCGGTGACCTGCCCTCCGTCGAATCCGCCCACCCCTCCCCCATGTCGGCCGACCGGGGCTTCTTCGGCTCCCGTCCGTTCAGCCGGGCCAACGACCTGCTGATCCGTCAGGGCGGCCAACCGGTGGACTGGCGCCTGCCGTGACCGGGGCGGCGGAAGGCTCCGGTTTTCTCGCCGTGGACTCCGGCGGCTCCGGGCTCCGGGCGGTGATCGGGACCGCCGAGCGCGGCCCGCTGGCCCGCCGGGCGTCCGGTGAACCGGTGCGCACGGGCGAGCGGGGCATCGATCCCGGGCACTTCATGGCCCAGCTCGTGCCGTTGGTGCGTGCGCTGACCGCGGAGGCGGGAGCGGTTCCGCTGACCACCGTCGCCGTGGGTGCGGCCGGGATGGCCTCCCTGGGGGACGGGCTGCGCGCCGAACTGCCCGGCGCCCTGGCCCGGGAGTGGGGGGTGCGCCGGGTCGCACTGGCCGCCGACGCCGTGACCGCGTACGTGGGCGCGCTCGGGCCCCGCCCCGGTGCCGTGGTCGCCGGCGGCACGGGGCTGGTCGCGGTGGGCACCGACCTGACCGGCTGGCGGCGAGCGGACGGCTGGGGGCATCTGCTCGGCGACTGCGGGGGCGGTGCCTGGATCGGCCGGGCCGGCCTCGAGGCCGCGCTGCGCTCCCACGACGGGCGGCAGGACGGCTCGGCCCGTCTGCTGGCCTGCGCCGAGGAGCAGTTCGGGCCGGTCGCGAAGCTGCCCGGCGCGCTGTACCCGCGGCCCGACCGGCCGGCCGTGCTCGCCTCCTTCGCGCCCCGCGTGGCCGCCTGCTCGGACGAGGATCCCGTCGCCGCGGACATCCTGCGTACCGCCGCCCGGCACATCGCGGACTCCGCGGCAGCCGTGTGTCCCTCCGGCGGCGAGGCGTGCGTCGCCGTCACCGGCGGCCTGTTCGAGCTGGGCGACCCGCTGCTGGAGCCCCTGGACGAGGAACTGGCCCGGCGGCTCCCACAGGCACCGCGGGTACCGGCCGAGGGCGATCCGCTGCACGGCTCGGTGCGCCTCGCGGCGGAACTGAGCACGGGTTCCCTCACGCTGCCCGGTGACGAGAGGATGCTGTCCGTGACCATCCGTTCGGGTGATTGATCCGATCGCGTCCGATCCGTACGTAACTCAATAGACAAAACGGGACGGATACCGCTCACCTGCACCCTCCCCGAACAGAGGAACCCAGGAAGCCAGTAACATGCGGCGCCATGAGTTCCCCCACTGGGCCCGCGGATGGCCTGCCCGTACGAATGCCGCGCCCCCGCCAGCCCGGACGGCACCGCCGTCCCGAGCCGCTGGTTGCTCCCGAGGGCGCGCCCGCGCTCGTCCTCGCCGTGCCGGGGACGCCCAGTAACACCACGCGCAGCCTCGCCGAAGAGGTCGTGAGCATCGCCCGCTCCGAGCTGCCCGGCCTCGACGCCCGCATCGGGTACCTCGACGGGGACAACGCGGAGTTCCCCTCGCTGCAGGCCGTCCTCGTGCACGCGGCCGAGGAGCGCACGGCCCGTTTCGAACAGGCCCGTGCCGCCGGCATGGACGTCAAGATGCCCGACGGTCCCGTCGCCGTGGTCGTGCCGCTGCTCGCCGGCCCGGACGGTTCGCTGCTGCGTCAGGTCCGCCAGGCCCTCATGGAAAGCCGGGTCGCCGCCGAGCTGACCGATGTCCTCGGCCCGCACCCGCTGCTCGCCGAGGCGCTGCACGTGCGGCTGTCCGAGGCCGGCCTGGCCCGTGCCGACCGTGCCCGGCTGTTCACCGTCGCGACGGCCGCGGACGGCATCATCCTCGCTTCGGTGGGCGGTGACGAGGCCGTGCAGGCCGCAGGCATCACCGGCATGCTGCTCGCCGCGCGTCTCGCCGTTCCGGTGATGGCCGCGGCGCTGGACCAGGAGGGCTCCATCGCGTCCGTCGCCGAGCAGCTGCGCTCCTCGGGCTCGCAGCAGCTGGCGCTCGCGCCGTACCTGATCGGCCCGGAGATCGAGCAGGTCCTGCTCGAGGAGGCCGCGAAGGAGGCCGGTTGCTCCGCCGCCGAGCCGCTCGGCCCGTACCCGGCGATCGGCAAGCTGGCCCTGGCCAAGTACACGACGGCGCTCGGTATCGCGCCGCAGCAGGCGCAGAGCGCACCCGTGCGCTGACGCCGGCGGCGCGCGCAACACCGTGAAGGCCCGCTCCGGTTGGGAGCGGGCCTTCCTCGTACTGTGGGATGCCGCGCGGGGATCGGCTGTCACAGGCCGGCCCCGGTGCCGTGAGGCGGCAGCGGGGATGTGATGCGTCCCGCGGGTGCGTGGGGGCTTGTCGCGCAGTTCCCCGCGCCCCTGCCGGGCGCCCGGCAGGGTGGGGCGGCTGGTCCCCCCCCTCAGCCGAGGGCCACCCAGGACACCGCCGGCACCTTGATCGAGCCGCCTCGTCGTGGAACGCCCGTGACCGGGTCGACCGCGAACCAGGTCACGTCGCCGGAGCGCTCGTTGGCGACGTACAGGACGTTGTCGCCGGCGGTGAGGGCGCGTGGCCAGTGGCCGCCGCAGGGCACCGTGGTGACGAGGCGCAGCTCCTCGCCCTCGACGGCGAGCACGGACAGGACGTCCTCGCCGCGCGTGGCGGTCCACACGAAGCGGCCGTCACGTGAGGCGGCGATGCCCGACGGGTAGGCGTCGCCCGCCGGTGCGCCGGGCAGGACCGGGGCTTCCGACAGCGGCGTCAGGGCGCCCTCCGCCGCGTCCCAGCGGCAGACGGTGACGGAAGGGCTCAGTTCGTTGACGACGTACGCGTGGCGGCCGTCCGGGTGGAAGGCCAGGTGGCGCGGCCCCGAGCCGGGGCGCAGGGCGGTCTCCCGGTGCACGTGCAGGGCGCCGTCGGTCAGCGTGCACACCCGCACCGAGTCCGTGCCCAGGTCCACACTGACGGCCCACCGGCCGCTCGGGTCGGGCTGCACCTGGTGGGCGTGCGGCCCCTGCTGGCGGGGCGTGTGCGGACCGGCGCCGCTGTGCCGGAGCACACGGGACGCGGAGCGGGCGAGTGTGCCGTCGGGGCGGAGGGGGACGGCGGTGACGCTGCCGGAGCCGTAGTTGGCGGTCAGGACGTGCCCGGCGTACAGAGTGAGGTGGGTCGGGCCGCTGCCGTCGACCGGCACGGGCCGCCCCGCAGGCTCGGGCTTGTCCCCGCCCACCCGGTACGCGGCCACCGCGCCCTCGGCGGTCTCACTGACCGCGTACAGCATCTTCCCGTCCGGTGAGAGCGTCAGGCAGGAGGGGTCGGGAACGGCGTTCACGCTGCTCAGAACGGTCAGCGCGCCGGTGCCGGCGTCGGCCTCCGCGGTCACGATGCCGGGGCCGCCGGCCGCCGTGAACGATCCGATGTACGCCCGCCGCCCGCCGTCCGCCACCGCTGTCCCCTCTCGTCCGCGCGGCCGGGTGGGCCGCGCAGTCGATCATGCGCGGTCTAGACCATACGGTCAAGGGCGTGTCGCTCGGTCGGACCCCCGGTCCGGCCGAGCGCGCATCACCACCGCGCCGGACCGGGGCCGCCCGGCGGAGCGGGCACGGCCGGCCGGAGAGCGCTCGGCTCTCGCGCTTCTCCGTCAGGCCCCCACCAGCGGGGAGCCCGACGGGGTGCGCAGGGGGCGGGCCAGATCGGCCAGGGCGCGCTCCAGACCGTGCAGATGGGCCAGGGCGGGTTCCGCGTGGGCCAGGCCGTCCGCGTGGACCGCGATGTCCCTGCCCTCGGTCAGGGCCTCCACAGCGGCCTCCACCCGCCGGCAGGCCGTGGCGAGACGGGCGTCGTGGCTGGCCTCCGGGTCCGCCGCGACGGCGACCAGGCCACGGATCTCGCGGGCGCAGTCGTCGAGGAGGGCCAGCACGTGCCGGGCCCGCCGCTTGCGGCCCAGCATCGGGTTCAGCGGGTGCACGAGCGGGGCGACCGAGAGCCGTACCCGGGCGAGGAGCTGTTCCAGCTCCGCCACCCGCGGGGCCGGGTCGGCGTCCGCCGCGCCCGCCAGGCGCCGTGCGGTCTCCACGGCGCAGGCGTGCACGCAGCGCAGGGCCCGCCGGATCCAGGCGTCGGTGACGCTGTGGGTGGTCACGGGCAGGACGAGGATCACGGCCAGGGCCGCGCCGAGCGCCCCGACGCCGGTCTCGGCGAGCCGCAGGGCGAGCAGTCCGGGGCCGAGCACACCGAGGAGGCCGTAGAGCAGTCCGGCGAGGAGGGTGACCCAGAGCATCATCCAGGTGTAGGACACGGCTGCCGTGTAGAAGATGCCGAACACGCAGACGGCGGCCAGCGCGGCCGTGAGAGCGGGGTCGCCGTGCACGGGCACGGCCACGAGCAGGCCCAGGGCGATGCCGATGACCGTGCCGAGCAGCCGCCGGAAGCCGCGGACCAGGGTCTCGCCGCGCGAGGTGGTGTTGACGAAGATCCACCAAGTGGCGCCGACGGCCCAGTACCAGCGCTGACCGGACACCAGCTGGCCCACGACGAGGGCGAAGCCGGCCCCGGCGGTCGCCTGGATCGCCTGGCGGGTGGTCACCCGGGCCAGACCGGCGCCGGCCGGCGGAGCGGGCACGGCCGGCGGGGGCATACGGCGCTCGTAGCACCAGAGGCCGAAGCGCACCGCGGCTGCGGCGAGGACCGACAGCAGGACAGCGGCGTACAGCTGGGGCAGCAGGCCGGTGGTGGCGTGGAGGAACTGCGCCACGAAGAAGGTCATGAACGCGAAGACGCCGAGGCTGTGCCCGCGCGGGCCCCAGCGGCGCGCGTACACGCCCGCTCCGACGACGGCGAGGAAGGTCAGATCCCTGGCCACCGGGTGGTCGTGCAGCTCGGCCGCGGCCGTGAGGACGGGCAGGCCGACGGCGGGCAGCAGAGCGGTCGTGACGGCCTGGCCGCGGACCGTGGCGTCGGTGACGGTGAACAGGGCGAGAAGGGCGGCGAGACCGCCGGTGACGGCGCCCGCGAGGGAATGCCCGGCAAGGCCGCACACGGCGACCGCGAGCGTGATGCCGAGCACGGCACGCGCGGCGAACCGCAGCCGCGTCCGCCCCGGATCCGGAGCCATGAACACCCTCTTCAGCACCGCTTACCGCCCCTCTCGCCACACCGGCCATGAGCACGCATGAAAAAGGCGCCGCGGGGTCCGCAGCGCCATCGACGCATCCATATCAGCATCCCGGTGGCCAGTGGCTCAACCGGCACCTTCTAGACTGGGCCATTGGTCCAGTGCGAGCGGTCGGCGAACGGCCGCGGCAGAGCCAAAGGACGAGGAGGAGGCGCCATGCCCGTGGACGAGCTCGACACCCGCATCCTGCGGCTGCTGCTGGAGCAGCCGCGCACGAGCGTGCGCGAGTACGCCCGGATCCTCGGCGTCGCCCGGGGCACCCTGCAGGCCCGGCTCGACCGGCTGGAGCGTGACGGCGTGATCACCGGCACGGCACCGGCCCTCTCCCCCGCCGCACTCGGGCATCCCGTGCTCGCGTTCATCCACATCGAGGTCACCCAAGGCCATCTCGACGAGGTGGGGGACGCTCTGGCGGCGGTGCCGGAGATCGTGGAGGCCTTCTCGATCACCGGTGGCGGGGATCTGCTCGCCCGGGTGGTGGCCCGGGACAACGCGCACCTGGAGGACGTCGTCCAGAAGCTGATCAGCATGCCCGGAGTGGTGCGCACCCGTACCGAGGTCGCGCTGCGCGAGCGCGTGCCCCACCGGATGCTGCCGCTGGTGGAGTCGATCGGGCGATCGGCCCGCGGGTGATCTTTGAGAGCATGACGGCATGAGCAGGCTCCGCGGAATATCAGTCATCTTCGATCTCGACGGAACACTCGTGGACAGCGAGCCGAACTACTACGAGGCAGGCCGCCGGACGCTCGCCCAGTACGGCGTCGCGGACTTCACCTGGGCGGACCACGAACGCTACGTCGGCATCAGCACGCAGGAGACGGTCGCGGACTGGAAGCACCGCTACGGCCTGTCCGCCCCGGTCGAGGAACTGCTCGCCGTGAAGAACCGCCACTACCTGGAGCTGGCCCGCGGTGCCACGCGCGCCTACCCGGAGATGCGTGCGTTCGTCGAGTTGCTGGCCACCGAGGGCGTGCCGATGGCCGTGGCCTCGGGCTCGTCGCCGGAGGCCATCGCGGCGGTGCTGACCGGGACCGGGCTGGACGCGCGGCTGCAGACGGTGGTCTCGGCCGACGAGGTCGCGCACGGCAAGCCGGCTCCGGACGTCTTCCTGGAGGCGGCCCGCCGGCTCGGGGCGGCCCCGGACGACTGCGTCGTGCTGGAGGACGCCGCTCCGGGCGCCGCCGCCGCGCACGCGGCCGGCATGCGCTGCATCGCGATCCCGTACGTCCCGGCCCAGGCGGACGCACCGGAGTTCGCGACCGCGGGCCTGCTCCTGCCGGGCGGTCAGGAGCAGTTCACGGCACGGTCGGCGTACGACTGGCTCGCCGGCTCGGCCGACCTGTCCTGATCTGCTCCGTCCCGCCCCGTACAACGGACCATGGCGGGCGGACTCCGCGAACTTTTTTGCGGCAGGGGTGATTGTTTCGCCCCCGGCGTCCGTACCTCTTGGTGTTGGGCCGTTCATATCCCAGGAGGCACGATGCGCATCTCGCGCAGCACGGCAGGAACCGCGTTCGTGGGCGGTGCGTTGATCCTTACGCTCACCGCGCTCGCCTACCCGAGCATGCTGGGCGTGCAGAACGCGGCTTCCGGCCAGGACCGCATCATCGCCAACACCCAGTGGGGTCCGCTGACCGAGGCGGACCGCGACTTCGTGGTGCGCGTGCGCGCGGCCGGACTGTGGGAGTACCCGCTGGGTCAGCTGATCAAGCAGCGGAGCACATCGCCGGAGATGCAGGAAGTCTCCAAACATCTGCTCGTCGGGCACGGTCGGCTCGACGCGGGCTGCCGCAAGATCTCCACGGACCTGGGCATCACCCTGCCGAACGAGCCCTCGCCTCAGCAGCAGCAGTTCGTGGCGACGGCCGAGGGCAGCAGCGGCAAGGAGTTCGAGTCCACGGCCGTGACGATCATGCGCGTCGCGCACGGGGGCATCTTCCCGACGATCGCCAAGATCCGGGCGACCACTCGGAACAGCCTCGTGCGAGAGCTCGCCGACACGACCAACGACACCGTTCTCGATCACATCACGGTGCTGGAGAAGACCGGCCTGATCAACCAGGAGCAGGTCAGCTTCCAGATCACCGCTCCGCCCAAGCTGCCCGGGGACCAGACGACACCGCCGCCGCCGCAGCAGGGTGCGCCGGTCCGCGTGCTGCCGATCCCCGACGACCTGAAGGACTTCCAGACGGTCGCCCCCAATCCGTCCTACGGGGCACCGGCGCCTTCTCCGTCGGCGGGCTGAGCGGGTACGACCATGCCTCCGGGGCCGCGGTCCGTCCAGCAGCCCCGGAGCTACGAACGGCGGCGGGGCTTGCCCCGCCTGTTGCCCTTGGGAGCGCCGCCCCCGCTCTTCCCCGTACGCTTCGCCCCGGCCGACTTGCCTGCCGCCGACTTGCCGGGCACCGGCTTCCGCCGGGCGCCTTCCCGGGCCCCCTCAGTGGACCGGTCCCGCGCCGGGGGCTGCTGACGGCCCCGGGTGCTGTTGACCGTGCGGCCGCGGACGACGCCGATGAAGTCCTCGACCTGATCCGTCTTCGCGTCCTCCGGCCAGGAGAGGGCCACGCTCGACTCGGGAGCGTCCTTGAGGGGCCGGTGGGTGAGGTCCTTGCGGTGGTGCAGCCGGGCGAGCGACAGCGGGACCACGAGGACGCCGATGCCCGCCGCGACCAGTTCGACTGCGTCGGCGGTGGTGGCGGGCCGTTCGAGAGCGGGACGCCCGGGGAGGGTCTGCCAGTCGAGGACGTCGTCGAGCGGGTGCAGGACGATGTCGTCCGCCAGGTCCTCCGGCGCCACCTCGTCCACGGCCGTGACCAGATGATCCTTGGGCACCACGACGACCGTCTGCTCGGTGTAGAGGGGAATCGCGCTGAAGACCGCCCGGTCCACCGGGGTGCGGACGAGGCCCGCGTCGGCGTCCCCGCCCAGCAGCCGCTCGGCCGCCTCTCCGGCGGGCACCTGGGTGAGGATCAGCGGGACATCGGGCTGCCGCTCGTTCCAGATGCGCACCCACTTGTCGGGCATCACCCCGGGGACGTAGGCGAGCCGGAACGAGGGGGTTTCATCCGAGCCTGTCACCTCGCCAGGTTACCGGGCGTGGTCAGGGGTCGTGCACACGCTCGATACCCTGGGAGCCATGACGTCGCACCAGAGCACCCAGACGATGAAGCCCGCGACCGCGGCGAAGAAGCTGGGTGTGTACCTCGAGGCCACACCCGCCGAGTTCCGGGAGGGTGTGGTCTCGCGCGCCGAGCTGAACGAGCTCCAGGCGAACCCGCCGCAGTGGCTGCAGGACCTGCGGCGCAACGGCCCGCACCCCCGTCCGGTCGTCGCCGCCAAGCTCGGCGTCTCCATCGCCGGTCTCGCCCGCGCGGGCGTCACCGAGCCCCTCACCACCGAGCAGATCGAGGCGCTGAAGCAGGAAGGCCCCGAGTGGCTGGAGCGGGAGCGCACCACCCAGGCGGAGGTCCGCAAGGAAGCGGTCCGGATCAAGAAGAAGAACGCCGAGCGCAAGGCCTGACCTCAGCACCCCTCGTTTTCGGCCCCCACCGGATGATCCGGTGGGGGCCGTCGCTGTTTCCTGGGTGGTCCCGGGCGTCGTGTGGCATCGGTGAAATCTTTCGGCCATGTCTTGACATGGCCAGGAAGCGATCCGTAGCTTGGCCGATCATTTAGATTCGTGAAGCGGGTTCACGAATATGAACGGAGAACCACCCATGCGGGATCGCCGACGAAGTCTCCGCCTGGCTGCCATGCTCGCCGTCTCGGGCCTCCTGTTCGAAACGGCCGGCTGCGGCTCCGGTTCCGGCAGCGCCGGGGCCGGTGACCCGAACACCCTGGAGGTGTGGACCCGGAGCGATCCGGACTCCGCCAAGACCTACGACCGTGTGTTCGCCGCCTTCACCAAGAAGACCGGCATCAAGGTCGACTACCAGCCGGTCATGAACTTCGACCAGCAGCTCCAGAGCCGCGCGTCCGTCAAGGACCTGCCGGACGTCATGATCAACGACACGGCCCTGATGGGCAGTTACCAGTCCCAGGGGCTGCTCGAGCCCATCACCCCGGCCTCCATAGCGGGCCACGGCGAGATCACCGCCAAGTCCTGGTCGTCCACCGTGGGCCGCGACGGCAGGCACTACGGCATCCCGTACTCCCGCCAGGCCATGACACTGTTCGTCCGCAAGGACTGGCGCGAGAAACTCGGCCTGCCCCAGCCGAAGACCTGGCAGGACATGCTCGCGCTCGCCAAGGCGTTCGCCTCCCGTGACCCGGACGGGGACGGCAGGAAGGACACCTACGGCATGGTCGTCCCGGGCAGCGCGCAGAACGGTTACGTCGCCTGGTGGGGCGCCAGTTATCTCTGGCAGGGCGGGGTGCGGATCCTCCAGAAGGAGGGCTCGGGATTCCGGCCCGCCATGGACTCGGCGGCCGCGGTGCGCACCGTCACCTGGTTGAAGAAGAACCTCTTCTGCGGCGACAAGGGCGTCGTCCAGCCCAGCGCCCTGACCTCCGTCACCTCGAACACCACCAACTTCCAGGACGGCAACGCCGGGATGTACCTCACGGGCCCGTACAACATCGCGACGTTCGACGAGGCGCTCGGCAAGGGCAGGTACGAGGTGCTGCCGGCGCCCGCGGGCCCGGCCGGATCCACCGTGCTGGCCGAGGGCGAGAACATCTACTTCGGCGCCAGGACCGGCAAGACGAAGCAGGAGCGGACCCTCGCCGCCTTCCTGGTCTCCCCCGAGGGCCAGAGGCTCGCCATGACGGGCGCCCACCAGCCGGTCGTGCGTATCCCCGTCAACTCCACGCTCGACGCGGCGAAGGTGCGCGACGACCCGCGCTGGAGCGTGGTGCAGAAGGCGTACGAGAACCACGCCGCGCAGTTCCCCAACGCGCCCGACTTCGCCCCGATCAAACAGGACACCGCCGACGCGCTCAACGCGATCTTCACCTACTGCGGCAGCGACGTCCGCGCCGGCCTCAAGGATCTCGACGACACCCTCGCCGGTGACCTCAAGGACCAGGAGCTGCTGAAATGACCGCGACCGCGACGACGCCCGGGCCGCGCAGAGCCCGGGGCATCGGCAAGAAGGCCGTACTGCCCTGGCTGTTCCTCGCCCCGGCGCTGCTGCTGGCCCTCGTCTTCAAGTTCCTGCCGATGGGCAAGGGCGTCTGGCTCAGCTTCTTCGACGTACGGCCCTTCCTCGGCGACCAGTGGGTCGGACTCGACAACTACACGCGAGTTCTGACCGACCACCGCTTCCAGGACGCCATCGGCCACACCCTGGTCCTCGGCATCGGCATGTCCCTCGGCGGGATCGTCGTCGGCTCCGCGCTGGCGCTGCTGCTGGAGGGTCAGGCCCGCTCGCTGAAGATCATCCGTACCGCCGTGTTCCTGCCCGTCGTCACCGCCACCGCAGTGGTGGGCGAGATGTGGCGGCTGATGTACTACCCGACCTCCGACGGCCTCATCAACAGCGGTCTCGGGCTGTTCGGCCTGGGCCCGGTGCCCTACCTGGACAACCCCGGCACGGCGCTGTGGGCCACGATGGCCATGGGCATCTGGATGCTCGCCCCGTACAACATGGTGATCATCCTCGCGGGTCTCGCGGGCGTGGACCGCTCGCTGTACGAGGCCGCCGCGATGGACGGCGTCTCGCTGTGGCAGCGCCTGCGGCACATCACCCTGCCCGCCATCCGTCCCGCCCTCGGCATCGTCCTCACCCTCGCGGCCATCCGCGGACTGCGCGTCTTCACCGAGGTGTACGTCCTCACCGGCGGCGGCCCGGCCGGCTCCACCGACGTGTGGATGACCCGCGCCTACACCCTCGGCTTCACCCGTAACGACATCGGCGGCGCCTCGGCCGCCTCCGTGGTCCTGCTCTGCGTGACGCTGCTGCTCACCGTCACGGTCAACTACCTCCGCACGAGGGGAGACGCGAAATGAGCGCCCCTGCCATCGAACCCGTCCGCACCCCGGTGACCGCCTCCCCCGCGCGCAACTCCGGCGGGGACCGGCGCACCACCCCCGCCCGTTTCGACACCGCCCTCGGCTGGAACGACCGGCCGGGACCCGCCTGGGCGCTGCGCGTCCTGCTCTGTCTGCTCGCCCTCGGGGTCTTCGCCGCACCGTTCCTGACGATCTTCTCCGGTTCCTTCAGCGAGAAGGCCAGCGGTTCGACGCTGTCGTTCCTCCCCCACCATCCGACCCTGCTGAACTTCCAGGTGGCCGGCGAGCGCGGCATCTGGGACTACTTCGGCAACTCACTGGTCATCGCCGGCGGCGGGCTGCTGCTCCAGCTCGCCGTGTGCACGCTGGCCGCATACGCGCTGGCCCGGCACAGATTCCGCGGTCAGGCGCTGGTCCTGACCCTGTTCATGCTGACGATGATGCTTCCCGAAGAGGTCATCGCCATCCCGCTGTCCCTGGTCCTCGGGCATGTGCCCGTGCTCGGCATCGACCTCAAGGGCACGGTATGGGGCGTGATCCTGCCGCTCGGCGCGTGGGGCTTCTCGGTGATGCTGCTGACCGAGTTCATGAAGGACATCCCCACCGAGATCGAGGAGGCCGCCCGCATCGACGGCGTGGGCGAGCTGCGGATGCTGTGGCAGGTCGTCCTGCCGCTGTGCAAGCCCGCCCTCGGGGTCGCCGGGGTACTCGGCTTCATCATGATCTGGGACCAGTACCTGCTGCCCCTGATCGCCGCCAAGGACCCCACCGACTACACGGTCACCGTCGCCCTGTCCATCCTGCGCACCGACCCCCAGGTCGGCTCCGGGGTGGTGCTGGCCGGTGCGGTCATCGCCCTCGTCCCCAGCCTGATCGTCTACCTGCTCCTCCAGCGCTCGCTGGTCACCGGCATCGCCGCCGGGGCCACCAAGGGCTGACCACCCACCCCCACGTTTGAGGGAGACATGAAGTTCCACGGAGTGCTGTTCTTCCCGGTCACGCCGTTCGCGGCGGACGGTTCACTGGACGAGGAACGGCTGGCCCAGCACATCGAGTCGGGTGTCGCCGCGGGCGCGGGAGGTGTGTTCGTCGCCTGCGGCACCGGCGAGTTCCACGCGCTGTCGACCGAGGAGGTCGAGCGGGCCACCCGGGTCGCCGTGCGGACCACGGCCGGACGCGTGCCGGTCCTCGCCGCGGCCGGCGGCCCCGCACCGGTCGCCCGCGACCAGGCCGCCCGCGTCGAGCGCGCCGGTGCCGACGGTGTCCTGCTGCTGCCGCCCTACCTCGTCAGCGCCCCGCAGCAGGGTCTGGTGCGTTACGTCGAGGAGGTCATCGCGGCCACGGACCTGCCGGTCGTCTTCTACCAGCGGGGCACCGCCCGGCTCACCGACCGGACCGCCGCCGAGATCGCCGCCCTGCCCGGGGTCGTCGGCCTGAAGGACGGCATCGGGGACATCGAGCGGATGCACCGCATCGTCCGAGCGGTGCGAGCCGTGCCGGGCACGGAGGACTTCCAGTTCTTCAACGGGCTGCCCACCGCCGAGATGACCGCGCCCGCCTACCGGGGCATCGGCGTGGAGCTGTACTCCTCGGCGGTGTTCGCCTTCGCCCCGGAGATCGCACTGGCCTTCCACCGGGCCCTCGCCGAGGGCGACGAGGCCCTGGTCTCGCGACTCCTCGACGAGTTCTACGGCCCGCTGGTCGCCCTGCGCGACGAGGTCCCCGGGTACGCCGTCTCGCTGGTCAAGGCCGGTGTGACCCTGCGCGGCCTGGACGTCGGCGGCGTACGGGCGCCCCTGGTCGACGCGGCGCCGGAGCACATCGCCCGGCTCGCGAAACTCCTCGACCACGGCCTGGAGGTGGCCGCCGCATGAGTGCCACGCGGATCCGCGAACTGGTCGTCACCCCGATCGCCTTCGGCGACCCGCCGCTGCTCAACTCCAACGGCGTCCACGAGCCCCTCGCCCTGCGGATCATCCTCCAACTCGTCCTGGAGGACGGCACGGTGGGGCTCGGCGAGTCCCCGGGCGGTGCGGCCCGCCTGGAGCGGCTGCACGCCGCCGCGAAGGTGGTCGCCGGCATGGACGTCTTCGACACCACCGCCGTGTCCGCCGCGATCGACGCTGCCCTGCTGCCGAACGTGCCGAGCTCCCACGAGCGCGGCTGGACCACGTCCGCGGTCGAGGTGGCCTGCCTGGACGCACAGGGCAGGCTGCTCGGCCGTCCGGTCAGCGACCTGCTGGGCGGGAAGGTACGCGACGCGGTGCCGTTCGCCGCCTACCTCTTCTACAAGTGGGCCGAGCATCCCGCGCTCGACGGCCGTGCGGCGATCTGCGACGACTGGGGCGAGGCCCTCGACCCGGCCGGCGTCGTCGATCAGGCCCGGCTGATGCAAGAGCGCTACGGCTTCCGGTCGTTCAAGCTTAAGGGCGGTGTCTTCCCCCCCGACGAGGAGATCGCGGCGATGCGGGCCCTCGCCGAGGCCTTCCCCGGGCAGCCGCTGCGGCTGGACCCGAACGTGGCGTGGACGGTCGAGACCTCGAAGTACGTGGCGCGTGAACTCGACGGCGTGCTGGAGTACTTGGAGGATCCGACCCGGGGCATCCCCGGGATGGCGGAGGTGGCGAAGGGCTCCCCCATGCCGCTCGCGACCAACATGTGCGTGATCGCCTGGGAGCATCTGAAGCCCGCCGTCGAGCAGAATGCGATCCAGGTGCTGCTCACCGACCACCATTACTGGGGCGGGCTGCGCCGCACCCGTGAACTGGCCGCCGTGTGCGAGGCGTTCGGGCTCTCCCTGTCGATGCACTCCAACTCGCACCTGGGCATCAGCCTCGCCGCGATGACCCATGTCGCCGCCGCCATCCCCAACCTCGACCACTCCTGCGACACGCACTACCCGTGGAACTCCGCGGACGACGTGATCGTGCCCGGCGCGCTGGAGTTGCGCGACGGTGAGGTCGAGGTGCCCACCGGACCGGGACTGGGAGTCGAACTCGACCACGACCGGCTGGAGCGACTGCACCGGCGGTACCTCGACTCGGGGAAGCGCAGCCGGGACGACACCGGTTACATGCGGCGGTTCCGGCCGGAGTACGAGTTGAAGCTCCCCCGCTGGTGACAGCCGTACGCAACCCGTGCAAAGTTGAACGCGGTTGTACGGAACGTGCCGTCTGCTGCCCTGGTTCGACCGGGACCGGCACGCCCCAAACGCCACACCGCGCCACCCCTTCCGACGCGTAGAAATATCTACCAGCATGGCTACGGCCGGGCGGCACGCGGGACCCCGCGGGCCACCGGCCGTGTCCAGCGCGCCCGACCGCGGCGCCACCGACTGTGCCTGGGGTGGCCATGCAGAGCGTCATGTGGAAGCAAGCCGTCGAGTGGCTCGCCGCGGCCGCCACGGACCCCAAGGAATGCAAGCGGGAGTGGGACTACGGCGCGGGGACCATGCTCGTGGAGGCCGGGCGGTACTGGGACGTGCTGAGCGTCCCCGACCGGCTCGGCCTGCTCGCGCTGGACATCCTGTGGCGCGATCCGCTGAAGGTGCCCGGCCCCACCCTGGTGGACTGCGCCGCACGCAGAGTGGGGTTCTTCCTGCCGCCCGATCCGGTCAGCGAGTGGATCGGATTCGGCGTACGGCACGTCGGCCGGGGCTCCTGGGTCGCCGTGCCGCCGCCGTACCGGCCCGCGGGCCGGCTGGAGTGGCTCGTGCCGCCGGACGGATCCGGCACCCTGCACACTCCCGGCCCCCTCGAATCGGCCCTGCGGGAGGCCAGCGGAACCCTCGCGGTGCTGGCACCGGTCAGCGCGGAGCCGGTGGCGACGGACGGCTGGTGAGGCGGGCACCGGACGACGGCCCGGCTGCCCCCGGGTGCCGGCCGGAGGCCGGGCGGGTGCCCGCGGGCGCGACCGGGCCCGGATGCCGGCCGGTCGCCGAGTGCGGGGTGGCGGCGTGGTGAGGCGTGGCCGCCGGACGGGGGGTGCCGGGGACGACCGGGCCCATGTGCCGGCCGGCGGTCCATGAGGGGACGGCCGTCCAGGTCTCGCTGTCGGCCGGCGCGGCGAAGGAGACCCACTGGCCGTCGCGGTGCTCCGGAACCGCGTGGCCCCTGGCCTCCCACTCGGCGACCAAGGCCGCGTAGATCGGCGGATGTCCCGCGTATCCGCTGGTGAGTTCGGCGTACGAGCGGGGCGTCGCGTGATTCCCCGGACGGCGCCGCGCCGTCTCCGTGCTGTCCATGCCGGGGGAACGCGCCGCCGCGCACCACTGGTACGCGGGCCGGACCCCGTCCGTCGGGTCGAGTGAACCCGTCACCCGGACGGCGGTACGTGGGCACCGGACAAACATCCAGTCAGGCGGTCGCCCGTTCAGAACGTCTCACCCCGGGCCCGACGGAGTTCTCGACCGGGGCCCGCGCGCCCGGTACCACTGACCTCACCCCGAGGAACCGGTACGACGGCAGGGAGAGGCCATGTCACAGCGCCCTGACCTCACGCGGCGCAGGGCCGTGCTGGAGCACGAGTGGTCCCACTGGGTGCCGCGGCTGGGCGTGCCGGGCACGCGGCCCGGCGGCTCCGCGGCACTGCGCCACGAGGTCAGCGAGTCCTGGGCGCGTTCGCTGGGCAGCGTCGACCCGGGCCGCGACAGCGCCCCCGTCACGGACGACGGCCGGGTGCACCAGCGCTGGACGTCGTCACCGCTGTACGGACCCGTCTCCACACTCGCCGGGGAGCTGCACAGCATCGCCGAGGACGCCGGATTCGTCACGGCGGTCACCGACGAGTCCGGCACCATCCTGTGGACCTGCGGCGGCCGGACCATGCGCCGCCGGGCGGAGCGGGTCAACTTCGCGCCGGGCGGCCGATGGGACGAGCAGGCCATGGGCACCAACGCGCTGTCCCTCGCCCTGCGCACCGGCCGTCCCAGCTCCGTGTTCTCGGCCGAGCATCTGGTGTCGGCCCTGCACGGCTGGGTCTGCTACTGCGCACCCGTGCACGGCAGGGACGGCAGCGTCCTCGGCGTACTGGACCTGTCCACGACCTGGGACCGCTCGCACCCCCTGGCCATGTCCACCGTCCGCACCCTGGTGTCGGCGATCGAGGCCCGCCTGGCCACCGAGGTCTCCCGCCCGGCCCGGCTGCGGCTCACGTGCCTGGGCACCGAGCGAGCCGTGCACGAGGGACGGCCCCTCCCCCTGCGCCCTCGGCAGTGGGAGATCCTCACCCTCCTCGCGCTCGAACCCGACGGCTTCGCCCCGCAACGGCTGCGCGCGGCCCTGTACGGTGACCGGCCGGTCACGCCGTCCACCTTCAAGGCGGAGATCTCCCACCTGCGCCGGGCGCTGGGCGGCGCGATATCCCCCCGCCACTACGCCCTCACCACCCCCGTGTCCTGCGACGCAGCCGACGTCCTGCGCGCGCTGGAGCAAGGCGACACGGACACCGCCCTCGGCCGCTACGGCGGCCCGCTCCTGCCCCGCTCCGAGGCCCCCGGCATCGAGGAGTGGCGCACCCGGCTCGAAGTGGCGGTACGCGAGGCCGTCCTGGCGAGCACCCGGCCGGAACACGCCCTGCGCTACGGCGAACGGGCCCCGTACGACGCGCAGATCCATGAACACGCGCTGCGGCTGCTCGGCCCCGAGGACACCCGCCGCGCGATCGCCCGGGGCCGGCTGACGACGGCCCTGCGCGACTGACATCCGTGTGCTGCGGGCGCCAACCCCGCACCAACCTCCCGGCAGCACAGTGAGGGACGTCGCAACCGCCCCGCCCTTCACCGAGGAGAGCCGCCATGGTGTACGCGCAGCCAGGAACCGAAGGCAGCATCGTGTCGTTCGCCCGCCGCTACGACAACTTCATCGACGGCGATTGGATCCCTCCGGTCGAGGGCCGCTACTTCGAGAACCCGACGCCGGTGACCGGCAGGACCTTCTGCGAGGTCGCCCGTTCCACCGCGGCCGATGTCGACCTGGCCCTGGACGCCGCGCACCGCGCGGCCGACGGGTGGGGCCGTACGTCCCCTGCGGAACGCGCGAACGTCCTCAACAGGATCGCGGACCGTATCGAGGAGAACCTGGAGAAGATCGCGGTCGCCGAGACGTGGGAGAACGGCAAGCCGGTCCGCGAGACCCTGGCGGCCGACATCCCGCTGGCCGTGGACCACTTCCGGTACTTCGCCGGAGTCGTCCGCGCGCAGGAGGGCAGCATCGCGGAGATCGACGCCGACACGGTCGCGTACCACTTCCACGAGCCCTTGGGCGTGGTCGGGCAGATCATCCCGTGGAACTTCCCCATCCTCATGGCCACATGGAAGCTCGCCCCCGCGCTGGCCGCCGGCAACTGCGTGGTCATCAAGCCGGCGGAACAGACCCCGGTCAGCCTGCTCTACGTCATGGAGCTGATCGCCGACCTGCTCCCGCCGGGCGTGATCAACGTCGTCAACGGCTTCGGCGTGGAGGCGGGCAAGCCGCTGGCGTCCAGCCCGCGGGTGGCGAAGGTGGCGTTCACCGGCGAGACGACGACCGGCCGTCTGATCATGCAGTACGCGAGCGAGAACATCATCCCCGTCACGCTGGAACTGGGCGGCAAGAGCCCGAACATCTTCCTGCCCGACGTCATGGCCGCCGACGACGACTTCCTGGACAAGGCCGTCGAGGGCTTCGTGATGTTCGCGCTCAACCAGGGCGAGGTCTGCACCTGCCCCTCCCGCGCCCTGATCCCCTCCGCCATCTACGACGACTTCATGGCCCGCTGTGTCGAACGCACCGAGGCCATCGTCGGCGGCGACCCGCTGGACCCGGCCACGATGATCGGAGCGCAGGCGAGCAACGACCAGTACGAGAAGATCCTTTCCTACCTCGACATCGGCCGGAAGGAGGGCGCCGAGGTCGTCACGGGCGGCACGTCCCGCGCGGTGCCCGGCCTCGAGGGCGGCTACTACGTCGAGCCGACCATCTTCCGCGGCACCAACGACATGCGGATCTTCCAGGAGGAGATCTTCGGCCCGGTCGTCTCGGTCACGACGTACGACTCGGTCGACGAGGCACTGAAGATCGCCAACGACACGCTGTACGGCCTCGGCGCGGGTGTCTGGACCCGCGACGGCAACACGGCCTACCGACTGGGCCGCGAGATCAAGGCGGGCCGCGTGTGGACCAACTGCTACCACGCGTACCCGGCGCACGCGGCGTTCGGCGGTTACAAGAAGTCGGGCATCGGGCGCGAGACGCACAAGATGATGCTGGACCACTACCAGCAGACGAAGAATCTTCTGGTGTCGTACTCGCCGAAGAAGCTGGGTTTCTTCTGAACACGACATGGATCTCCCTGGCCGGCCGCTGTTCGCCCCGTGGGCTAGGCGTGCTGTCCGGACGGGCCGGTGACGCGGCGGAGTTGGAATCGCTGGTGGGTGCCGCCCGTGACTGCCCACTGGGAGATGCGGGCTCCGTCGGCGGTGGAGGCCTCCCACACGTCCAGGGCGAGGCCGCTCTGCCGGTTGACCACACTGATCACGCCACCACCGTGGTCGACGATCCGCCACTGCTGGCCGGCGGCGTCCGTACCCGGCTGCTGGGTGATGTCGGCGCCGCTGCTGCTACTGGAGACCTGCAGGACCAGACCACTGTGCCCCACCCGGATCTTGTAGTGCCCGCCGTCGGAGGGCAGGAACTCGAAGTGCTGGTTGGGACCGGTGGTGATCTGCCACTGGATCAGCCGGGCACCGGCGGTCGTGGACGCACCGTTGATGTCGGCGGCCTTGCCGCTGTGCTGGGCCACGAGCCGATAGGCCACGCCGGTCTCCACCGGTGATCCCGACCCGAGCGCGGACGCGCGGTAGGTGGTGCCGGCCCGGCCGGGGAACTCGATGAGATCGGCCTCGAGCCGCTTCGGCTGGACCGGCTCGCCGCTCGCATCGTCCTTCAGCGTGAAGTCACCGGTGAAGATCCGACCACGCACCCGGACGGGGCCGGTTCGGT
This sequence comes from Streptomyces sp. NRRL B-1140, assembly GCF_001280065.1. Lineage (GTDB taxonomy): Bacteria > Actinomycetota > Actinomycetes > Streptomycetales > Streptomycetaceae > Streptomyces. Next base: position 101,009 of record NZ_LGEA01000025.1, on the reverse strand, counting down.
CGGGAGTGACGACGAACTCGGTCCGTCCGCTGCTCCACTCGGCGCCGACCGTGTATCCGCCCCGGCCGCGCAGTCCGCTCACACGCCCGGCGGGCCAGGCGGCCGGCAGCGCCGGCAGCACGTGCAGTTCGCCGTTGTGGCTGTGCAACAGCATCTCCGCGATGCCCGAGGTGGCGCCGAAGTTTCCGTCGATCTGGAACGGTGGGTGCAGGTCGAACATGTTGGGCGCGAGCCGGTCCGTGCGCACCAGGTCCCGGATCAGCTTGTGGGCGCGGGAGCCGTCCTCCATCCGCGCCCAGAAGTTGATCTTCCAGGCGAGCGACCATCCCGTCCCGTCGTCGCCGCGCAGTTCCAGCGTCCGCCGCGCGGCCTCGTGCAACTGGGGTGTCCCGCGCTTGGTGATCTGGTTGCTCGGATGCAGGCCGTACAGGTGGGAGACGTGCCGGTGAGTCCGCTCGGTCTCCACCCAGTCGGCCAGCCACTCCTGGATGTTGCCCCTTGACCCGACCCGCGTCGGCGCCAGCCGGTCCCGGGCCGCAAGCGCCTGGGCGCGGAAAGTGGCGTCCACGCCGAGGATTTCGCCGGCGCGGGCGACGCTGCTGAAGAGGTCGCGCAGGATCTGGTTGTCCATGGTGGGCCCCGCGCAGACGGTGGCGTTCGTGTGGTGAGGGAGCTCCGGGGAGTTCGACGGGTTGGTGACCAGGTGTCCGAGCGTCGGGTGGGCGACCAGGGTGTCGAGGAAGAACCGGGCGGCGCCCTTCAGGGCCGGATAGTTGGAGCGGAGGAAGTCGATGTCACCGGTGAACAGGTAGTGGTCCCAGATCAGCGTGGCCAGCCATGCGCCACCGGTCTGCCACATCCCCCACTGCGCTCCGTCGACGACCGAGGCGCCCCGCCACGCGTCGGTGTTGTGGTGCGTCACCCAGCCGCCCGCGCCGTACTGTGCCTGGGCAACCCGGGCGCCGGTCACGGTCAGGTCGTCGATCATGTCGAAGACCGGGCGGAAGCATTCGGACAGGTTCGTCGTGTCGGCGGGCCAGTAGTTCATCGGCAGGTTGGCGTTGATGGTGAACTTCGAGTCCCAGGACGGAGCCATCTGGTCGTTCCAGATGCCCTGCAGGTTCGCCGGCTGGGTGCCCGGCCGCGAGGACGATATGAGCAGGTACCGGCCGAACTGGAACAACAGGGCGGAGAACTGCGGGTCGTTCACCTGCGCGTGCTGTGCGATCCGTACGTCGGTCGGCTGGTCGGCCGCCGCCGTACGTCCCAGGTCGACCGATACCCGGTTGAACAGGGCCTGATAGTCGGCGCGATGCCGACTGCGTAGTTCGTCGATGCCGATGTCGCGGGCGGCGTTGAGGTGGCGCCGCGCGATCCCCTGGTAGTCGCCGTCGGCCCTCCGGAAGTCGACGTAGCTGGAGCCGATCGACACCAGCACCGTCACGCTGGTGGCGCCCGAGACCCGCAGTGTGCCGCCCGAGCTGCTGACCGTGCCGCCCGTCACGGCGGCGTGGGCCAGGGCAAGGAACCGGACCCGCCCGGTGATGCCCTCCATGGTGCCGGAGATGCCGTCGAGGGCGATCGTGGCCCCGTCCGGGCTGGACACCGTGGTCCGCTGCGGACTGTCGAACGTGGCGTTGAAGGCGATGGAGTTGGCCCGGTCGGCCGTCAGCCGGACCACGAGCACCTGGTCGGGTGCGCTGGCGAACACCTCACGCTGGTACCGCACGCCGCCCAGCACGTAGGTCGTGACGGCCGTGGCGGTCGTGAGGTCGAGCATCCGGTTGTACTGCGACGCGCCGGTAGCGCTGCCGACGGAGAGCAGGAGGTTCCCGACCGGCTGGTAGGCCAGTTGCCCGGCCGGGCTGCCCAGCATCGTCTGATTGATCAGGTCCTGCGCCGGCCCCCACTGATCCGCGAAGACCCGCCGCCGGATCTCAGCGAGGTCGGCGGCGCCGCGGGGGTTGGCGGAGTCGTACGGACCGCCGGCCCAGACGGTGTCCTCGTTGAGCTGCAGCCGTTCGGTGTCGACGTTGCCGAACACCATCGCGCCGAGGCGTCCGTTGCCGATCGGCAGGGCCCGCAGCCAGTCCGCACCCGCCGGCTTGTCGTACCACAGTGCGAGGTCGTTGGCGGCCAGGACCTTCGGCGGCGCGGCCGAGCCGCTCCTGGCAGTGGCCGTCCACCCACCCGGCACGATCCCGATCCCCGCTCCAGCCGCCGCCCCGGCGGCGAGAAACCGTCTGCGTGTCACCTCGGACATGTCGTTTCTCCCTTCACTTCACGGACTGGAGCAGGTCGCCGGCGGTCACCGTCCACGGTGTCCGCCGAGTCGGGCGTCGCGTCGCGCGTCAGTGTTCGGGATCTGCCACCTCTGGTTGCCGCCGCCCCAGCACGTCCACAGCTGCACCTTGAAGGTGGTGGTGTTCACGTCGAGGCAGAGGCCGGAGCGCACGCTGCGGACGGTGCCGTCGGCGCCCACCGTCCAACGCTGGTTGTCCCCGCCGTTGCACGCCCACGTGCCGACCACGGTGCCGTTCGCCGTCCCGCTGTTGTACGCGTCCAGGCACTTCTGGCCCCCGAGTGCGGTGATCTGCCCGCCGGCCGTCGAGGTCCACTGCCGGCCGACCGTGCCGGCGCAGGTGTCCACCTGGACCTGGGTGTTCGCGGTGGTCCCGCCGGGGACGTCCAGACAGCGCCCGGTGCCGACGTTGCGCAGCAGGCCGGCCGGGGCCGGGACGCCGCCGTCCAGACCCCAGCCGTGCCTGAGGCGCTCGCGGCCGCTGGCGTTGGGGGTGCTGAGCGTGAGGCCGGTGCCGGTGCCGTGCAGTTTCTGCATGGCGTACCAGTCGTCGCCCTGACCGGCGCGTATCTTCCCGCCCAGCCCGGGCCAGTAGATGGAGCCGATCCGCAGTTCCCGAAGCACCGTGGTGGTGGCCCGGAAGTAGCGCACGAAGTTGTCGGTGCTGCCGGCGTCGTGGTAGTCGAGCCCGGTATCCATCGGCGCGCCGAACTCGTCGACGACCGTGCGGTCGGCGCAGGAGCCGATCGCGTTCCGCAGGTACGCCACCCACTGGTCGTAGGTCTTCGCGCCGCTGAAGAAGGTGTAGTGGTGCAGCGACAGGAACGTCCCGTCAAGGCGGCGGTCCGCGCACATGGACTTGATGTCGGTGTTCAGCCCGGCGCCGCTGACGAAGACGCGGTTCCGCGGAATCGACGGGTGGCTGCTGACCCAGTTGCTCACCACGTTCGCCCACTCGGCGGCGCTGTGCCCGCCCGGTTCGTTCATCGGCTCGAAATGGACGAGGCTGTTGGTGCCGTACCGGGCAAGAACGGTGTTCCACATGGTGTCGAAGGCACTCGGGTTGACGATGCGACCGTCGCGGGCGGCCACCCCGTCGTCCCAGTAGGAGAGGACGACCTTGAATCCCTTCGCGGTGGCCGCGTCTATCGCTCCCGCGTACGCGCTCCACCAGTTCGTCCCGACTGTGTAGGTGTTGATCGGGAGCCGAACGGTGTTGGCACCGAGGTTGTTCTCGAAGCCGGTGTAGATGGCGCTCGCCTTCGCCACGACCGTCTCGTAGCTGTCGGAGGCGCTCAACCCGTGCAGGACCAGTGGTCCACCGTGGAAGTTGTCGCCGAGCCGGGCCCAGTTGACGCCGCGGAACCGGGCGGTGTCGGCGGCGGCCGGCGAGGCGCTTTGGTGCTCGGCGACCGCGAGCGCGCTGAGAGCGGTCAGGACGCAGGCGAGCGCCCGGGCGAGGTGGCGCCGACGAGGGGTGTGGGGCATGGTCGTGCCTTCCCGGTTGGCGGTGTGGTCACGTCTGCACTGTGCGGATCCGCTGACGCGGGCCGCCCGGCGGCAGCCGGCCGAGCCGGCGCGGAGCTTGCCCTCTCCGCGCCGGCCCCCTCCCAGATCGCTCGCGCGGCGAGCATGTCAGCGTCATGCCGCTGCCCTGGCGCCTGGAAAGCCTCGCTCCTTCGATTCGCCCGGATCGCCGGGCCCGCGCCCAGCCGGGCCGCTGGGCATGCCAGAGCAGCAACGGTCGCGGATTGTCATGCCGTTGGCCCGGTCATGGCTGACCGTTCGGACCTTTCTTTTTGGGCTTCCGCTTTCACAGGTCATGAATGGGGAAAGCGGCGGGTAGACGACTAGAACATAGCCAGATTGTCATGGTCCATTCAAGAGGGGAAGCGTCGATATATCGGGGCTTGAGCCGTCGCACAACCCACTGGAGAAGCACGACTATTGGCCGCCGCCCCGCATAACCTTTTCAGGCGGTGAATCGGAGTGACGGTCGCATGGAAATCGCGGCAGTTCTCTTTATGGGCGGGTACTCGGGTGCCGACTCCGGCGGCGTCGGGCGAACTGGCCGAGTAGGCCCGCCACAGGTTGGCCGGGCACCGCGGCCGACCGCCCCGGCGGTACGGGGAGCAGCGCCAGGGCGACACTCAGCCGCTCGAGGGGGACCAGTTCGTCGGCGGCCCGGCCGCAGTCCGCACAGGACCGGGTGTGCCGGGTGATGCGCTTGCGCCACAGCGCGCTCGGCACGCCGTCCCAGCCCCCCAGCGCGACGGTCAGCAGTGGGCACCGGGGGCCGGCTTCCAGCGCGGCGACGAGTGACCGGCTCAGCTCCAGTTGGTTGCGCATCCGCTGGACCCGCACACCCGCGTGAGCCACGCTCGTTCCCAGCGCCGCCGCGAGCTCGGCTCTCGTCAGGCGGCCTGCGGTCTCCAGCCACCACAGCGACAGCAGCGCCCGGGCGTCCGGGTCGAGCCATCGGCTGGCACGTACGGTCCTTCGGCGATGACCGGACAGCTCGACGTGGATCAGGGCCAGGTTCTCGGTGTCGGCGTCCGGCGGGTCGGTCATCTCGTCTAGTGGGGCCGTCCGTTCGGCATCCGCCTGCCGCCGGTGCAGATGGGTGCTGATCTGCCGTGTCGCGATCGTGGCCAGCCAGGGCCGGAAGCACTCCGGGGCGCGCAACGTGCGCAGCTCGGGAAGTGCCCGCAACATCGTCTCCTGCACCACGTCGTCGACGTCCGCGAGCTCGCCCAGCGCCCTGCGCACGATCGCGTACACCAGCGGCAGGTACGTCGCGGCCAGGTCGTCGAGCGCTCGTGGATCGCCGGCCTGTGCGGCGACGACCAGGCTCGTCTCGTCGGCTCGGCCGCTTCGCATCACAAGCCCGTACGCGTTGCCTCGGGCGAGGCCGCCCCGCATGCCTCGCACGTCGCCACCCTCGGGTTCGCAGGCACGGTCGACTCGGGCGCGGCCGGCTGGTAATGCCTGGCAGCCCGTCATCGCCCCGGCCGTCCGCCGTCGACGGGAAGAACGACGCCGTCGATTCGGTCCGGTGCCGGGGAGGCGAGGAACACCGTGGCCGCGGCGAGATCGCCGGCGTGGCTCCGGCGACCGGCCGGGGTCCGGCCGAGGACGGCCTGGTCGTGCCGGGATTCCGCGCATAACGCCCTGGTACTGTCGCCGGCGACGCGGCCCGGTGCGGTGGCAATGACGTCGACGCCGCGCCCGCCGCGCTCTTTCGCCGGGGCCGGCGCCTCGGCGGCCCGGCTCTCGATCTCCATGGGCCAGGGCCCGCGGTGGACAACCGCCTTCATCGATCCTCCATCCCCATGGTGTCGAACGTCCCTTCCGCGGTGGATCGGGTCGGCCCAGGAGCGACCGCGAGCAGCCGCCGGCCGGCCCGCTCCGGCCGTATGTGCGGTCCGTCGGGTGCGTGTGCCGTTCTCTGACGGGCCGGGGTCATCGCCGTTTCGTCGATCCGGATGCCCAGGCCCGGTGTGTCGCCGAGCACGAAGGCGCCGTCGTCGACGTGCAGGTCCATCGCGACGCCGATCGGAGGCCGCAGGCCCTGCAGTTCGCTGACGAGGTGGTTGGGCACCGACGTCGCCGCGTGCAGCAGCGCGACGGGCGTGTCGCCGATCGGGCTGACCGGCAGGTCGTAGGCGTGAGCCAGGGCCGCGACACGCAGGAAGTGAGTGACTCCCCAGACCGCGGCCGTCTGGACGATGTCCACGCCTCCCGCGGCGATCAGAGGGCGGAACTGTTCGAGGCCGGTGAGGTTCTCCCCGCTGGCGACCGCCGCCCCTACGCCACGGCTGACAGCGGCCAGGCCGTCGGCGTCCCAGCGCCGGACCGGCTCCTCGATCCAGGTCAGGTCAAGTGCGCGTTCCAGTTCACCGACATGGCGTACCGCCTGCTTGCGGCTCCAGCACTCGTTCGCGTCCAGCATGAGCCCTGGCCGCCTCCCGTGCGCGGCCTCGGTCAGTACCTCGCGTACGAGCAACAGCCGGTGCCGGTCACGCTCGATGTCCAGGCCGCCCTTGAGCTTCGCCGCCCTCAGCCCCCGTTCGGCATAGACCTCGTAGGTGGCGACGAGCTCGTCGTCGGTGAGGCCGATGTCCAGGCCGGAGGCGTAGGCGTCGACCACGCGGTCGTTGCCGCCGAGCAACCGCCACAGCGGCTCACCCGCCGCCTGTGCCTTGATGTCCCACAACGCCGTGTCGAACGCGCCGATCGTGCCGAACACCGCGCCCGCGTGCCCGGCTTTGAAGGTGTGCCGGAGCATGCGGTCGTAGAGGGCGGTCACCGCGCGCGGGTCCTGGCCGTCGATGGCGGCGAAGATCGTCTCGGCTTCCACGTGCGGTCCCAGGCCGACTCCGGTGATCCCCTCATCGGTCTCGACGACGACGACCGGCACGGGCACGACGCCGTCGGCGTGGACGCCGTTGGCGTCACCGACGGGTCGGCCCCATCGCTGTGCCGTCGTCAGGGTTCGGTACCCGGTGATGCGCATGCGTCAGCCCTTCGTCGCGCCGGCCGTCACGCCTTCGGCGATCTGGCGCTGCAGGAACAGGTAGGTCACCAACACGGGCAGCCCGGCGATCAGGACACCGGCTGCGAAGGTGGGGATGTCGGCGGAGTACTGGCCGCGCAGTGAGGTGATGCCCACCATCAGGGTGCGATGGTCGGCCGACGGCATCATCAGCAGTGAGATGAGCACGTCGTTCCAGCAGAACAGCGCGTCGAGGATGCCCACCGACAGCAGTGCCGGGGCACCCATCGGCAGCATGATCCGCCGGTAGACGCCGTACAGGGTGTTTCCGTCGATCCGTGCCGCGTCGACGAGCTCGGTGGGCACCGCTCGGTAGTAGCTCGTCAGCAGGAAGACGGTGAAGGGCAGGAACTGCGCGACATAGGCGAGGACCAGTCCGGGATAGGTGTCGATGAGACCGCCCTCGGCCATGATCCTGGCCAACGGCACCATGATCACCTGGAACGGGATGAACAGTGCCGTGAGGCCGACCAGAGCCAGCGCGGACGAGCCACGGAACCGCACCTGGGCCAGCGCGAAGGCGGCCATGGACCCGATGAACAGCAACAGCGCCACGGCGCAGGCCACCACGATCAGGGAGTTGAGGAAGTACCGCCCCATGCCGACGCTGTTCCACGCGGTGCTGAGGTTGTCCCACCGGAGAGTGCTCGCCAGGGAGAACCGGTCGAGGATGTACTCCCGGCGGGTCTTGGTCGCGACGTTGGCGGTGAACAGCAGCGGGTAGACCGTCGCCATGGCGAGAAGCCCCATGGGCACGGCGACCAGCCATCTGCTCCACCCCAGGCGGGACATCAGTCCTCCCTCCCCGCCCGGCGCAGCAGGCCGACCTGTACGAGGCCCACGACCAGCATGACGAGGAAGAGGACGGTGGAGGCGGCCGAGGCGAGCGCCGGGCGGCTCATCTGCCCCTGCTGGACCCAGATGTAGTACTCCGGCAGGTAGGTCGACCCTTCCGGGCCACCACTGGTCATGACGTAGAGCAGCCCGAACATCGAGGTCAGCATTCCGATCATCGTGGTGACGACGACGAACTGGATGGTTCGGGACAGACCCGGGATGATGACGTGCCAGATCATCCGCGCGAGCGAAGCGCCGTCGACCCGGGCGGCGTCCAGAAGCGCGGGGTCCAGGGTCGCGAACCCGGCCAGGAAGACCACCAGCGCCATCCCCGCCGTCGCCCAGATGTGCACGCCGACGACGGTGAAGATGGCCACGTCGGGATCGCCGAGCCAGTCGACCCGGCCGACCCCCGAGCCGCCGAGCACGGTGTTCAGCGGACCGTCGAAGGCCAGGAGCAGGTTGAAGATCGCGCCGACGATCACCGGTGAGAGTACGGCCGGGAAGAAGTAGACGCTTCGGAAGAACGAATGCCCGGGCACCCGCAGGTGGATGAAAGTGGCGAGCAGTCCCGGGATCGCGACCGCGACCGGCAGCAGCAGCACCAGCCATCCGACGTTGCGCAGCGCGGTGCGGAACAGCGGGTCGCCGAGAAGCTCCGCGTAGTTGTCGAGCCCCACCGTGGCGCCGTTGCGTTCGCCGTCACCGGTGAAGGAGAAGCTGACGCCCAGTCCCAGTGGCCAGAGCCGGAGCACCACGATGATCAGGACAGCGGGAGCGACCAGGACGTAGGGGGCGAGGCGTTCGGCGCGTCGGCCGACCGGTGACATGGCCTCAGCCCGCTCGGTCGGACGCCGCCAGCTGCTTGACCGCCGCGTCCACCGTGACCGATCCGCTCAGCAGTTGCTGAGACAGCCGCCCCATCAGCTCCACGGTCCTGGACGGCAGGGCCACGTGCAGAGCGGGCTTGCCTCGGTCGATCTCGGACACGATGGTGGCGACGGCCGGGCCGCCGCTCGAGACGTCCACGGTGCGGTCGGCCGCGATGGCGCCCGCGTCGGCGTAGAACGACTCCAGTGCGCCGGTCGCGGTCAGGGAGCGCACCAGGTCGGCGGCGACCCCGGGATCCCTGGTCCACTTCGCTACGGCGTAGCCGATGCCGCCGTCGTAGGGAAGGCTGGGAGTGGCGCCGGCCAGGACGACCGGCGACTTCATGACGCCGATGTCGTCGGCGTCGAGGAATCCGGCGAAGTCCTTCCAGTGCCCGGTGTCCGACATCAGCCCGACGACGTGGGCGGCCTCGGTGGACTGGAACACCGCGAACGCGTCGTTGAACATCGCCGTCGAGTTCGCCCCGTCGTTGTTCAGGCCTTTGTCGTTGACCTCTTTCCAGAGCGAGAAGACCCGCTTGACCGCCGGCGAGGACCAGTCCCGTCTGCCGGCGATCCAGTCGTCGTACTGCCTGGGCGACAGGACCCCCGAGCCGAGCCCGGACAGGAAGAACTGGATACCGATGCCTTCCTTGTTGCCCTGCGCGAAACATCTGGCGCCGGTCTTCTTGGTGAGGGTCCGGCAGTCGGCGACGAACTCGTCCCAACGGGTGGCCGGCCGCTCCGGGTCCAGCCCCGCCTTCCGGTACAGCGACTTGTTGTAGTAGATCGGGTGACCTTGCAAGGTCACCGGGGCGGCGTAGGTCTTGCCGTCCTTGGTGAAGGCATCCCACCCGGCCAGCCGCTTCCTGTCGTCACGGACGTACTCGTCCAACGGCAGGAGGGAGTCCGCGCGGTCACGGATCTGCCCGCCACCGTTGAACAGCATGACGTCCGGCCCCTTGCCTGCCTGGATGGCGGCCCCGAGCAGGGTGTAGTACTGATCGTACGGCTGCGCGACGAACTCGACCGTCACGCCGGGATGCCGCTGGGCGAAGTCGGCCTTGGCCTTCTTGACGTAGGAGGACGCTGTGGCGTCGCCGGACTTCCAGTCCCAGACGACGAGCTTGCCCTTCGAACCACCGGACGCCGCATCCGGGTCGGAGGCGCCGCCGCAGCCGGCTAAGACGACGAGACCGGCAACCAGGGTCAGCGACCCCAGTGTTCGCTGTTTCATTGCTGCCCCACTCTCCTGAGGTGGCCGGCTGTCCGGCGGTTGAGGTTGAGGAGGAACGCAACTCGTATGACGTATGTAACTCGTATGACGTATGACGTCAACCGGATGCCGTATAGTGGGCCAGCATCCGTGTGGTAAAGCGCGGGTTTGGGGGGTGTCATGACGGCAGAACCGCAGCCATCCGCAGAGGCATCCGAGGCCCCCGCATGGAGCCGGCGCCCGGCGAACCTCGCCGCCGCGGTCACGGCTGAGCTGGTGCAGCGGATCGTCCGTGGAGTGCATCCATCCGGTTCACCGCTCCCCCCCGAGCCCGTGCTCTGCGCGACCTTCTCGGTCAGCCGCACCGTGGTCCGCGAGGCGGTGAAGATCCTTCAGGAGAAGGGGCTGGTACAAGTCCGCCAGGGCGCGGGCACGATGGTCACCCCGCCGGCGATGTGGAACATGCTCGACGAGCTGGTCCTCGGCGCGACCATCGCCGAGGACGAGAGCCTGGCCGTCCTCGATCACCTCGTCGCGACCCGCCGGGTGCTGGAGGCCGACATGGCCAATGTCGCCGCCCGTCTGGCGGACGCCGAGGTGATCGACCGGCTGGGCGGTCTGGTCGAGCGGATGGACGAGCTCGTCGACGACCCCGCCGCGTACCACGAAGAGGACCGGGCGTTCCACGACATCGTCATGCAGGCGTCGGGGAACCGCATCGGCCGTGCCGTGGTCCGTTCGCTGGAGCGTCAGGTCATCGACTCCGCCCGTTACGTGGGCCGAACCGGCCGCGCCTTCTGCGTGGCCTCCAACCAGGGCCATCGGCGCATCTACGAGCGGATCGTCGCGCACGACCCCAAGGGTGCGGCCGAGGCGATGTTCACCCACATCACCGAGGCGTGGGTGGTGCGCCGCAGCGGGCCGGGCGAGCCGACCCGGCTGCGGCGTTAGTTCCGTGCCCGCTCGCGACTCCCGTCGCGAGCAAGGCCGACGGGTTCCGCTATCGCTGTGCCCACTGCTGGTTGGTGCCGCCGTTGCAGGACCAGAGGATGATCCTGGTTCCGTTGGCGGTGCCACCGGCGTTGGCGTCGAGGCACAGTCCGGACTGGACGCCGGTGATGCACTTGCCGCCCTGGACCGTCAGCTGTTTGCCGGTGGTGTAGGTCCAGGTCTGGCCGGCCGCGCCGGTGCAGTCCTGGAGTTGGGTCGGCGTGCCGTTGACGGTGCCGGGGACGGTCAGGCAGCGGCCTGACTGCACGCCCACGATCTGCTGGGCCGTCGTCGGCGGTGGGGTGGTGTCCTGCGGTCCGGCGGACGCCATCACATCCTGGGCGCCGGAAGGCCAGTTGCCGTTGGTGACCGTCACATTGCCGGAGACCACGTTGCCGCGATCCCCGTTGGTCACGTTGGTGCTGCCGTTGGTCGACCAGTTGTCGGTGACGGTCCAGTTCCCCATGTTCTCGCCACCCCAGTAGTTGGCCGTCGCCCACGTACCGGTGTTCGAGAAGACGTTGTTGGTGGCCTTGTAGTACTTCGAACCCTCGTCGAAGTACACCCCGAAGTATCCGTTGGTCCGCAGGCAGTGGTTCCGGCTGATCTGCGCGCCCGGGTTCCATCCGAGCGTGTAGATGCAGCCACCGTCGTTCATCTGCTGCATGACGTCGTGGATGTAGTTGCCGATGAGCCGGTTGTCGGACGCGGTGGTCGGTGTCGTGTAGCGCGGCTGGTAGTTGTACAGGCCGCGGTTGGCATAGTGGTTGCTGCCGCCCGCGTCGTTGGCGCCCCAGCCGTACCCGATCGACATGCCGGAGTACGGCATGTTGTAGACCTCGTTCCGGGCGACGGTGCTGCCCGCGACGTACGTGGTCAGGACGGAGACGACGCCCCGGTAGTCCGCCCCGAGGTCGTGGATGCGGTTGTTGCTGATCGTGATGTCCCTGTTGACCATGCGCTGGTCGCCGGGGTGGTGGGCGTCGGCGCGCACACCGCCCACGAGGATGCCGCCGGCTGAGCTCCGGGCGATCTCCGACCGGGTCACCGTGATGTTGGCGGCGCCCAGGCCGACGCCACTGGCGTGCGCGCCCGCGTCGTTGCCGATGCCGATGGCCGTCTGGCCCAGGTTCACGAACCGGGAGTCGCTGAAAGTGATGGTGTCGGCGGCGGAGACCTGCACGGCGGCCGGCATCTGCGACCAGTGCGGCCGGGCGGCCTCGAACTGCGTGCAGCCGTTGTGGCAGGAGTCGAAGCCCGGCCGGCTCCAGTCGCCGGCGAGGTAGGCGCCGGTCTGCTGGTCCACGTAACCCTGGTTGCTGCTGGGGCCCAGCCAGCTCGTACCGGTGAAGGTGATTCCGCTGAACGTGATGTGGTGCGCCGGCTCGCTGTACGTGCCGCCGACGTGCACCAGCGACTGCAGCGTCGGCAGTTCCACGTCGGCGGTGCTCATGTTCTGGCCGGCCCGGGGGATGTAGTACAGGGCCCCGGCCCTGGGGTCGAGGTACCACTCGCCGGGCGCGTCCAGGAACTCGTAGGCGTTGGACAGGTAGAACGGACCGGCCCGGTGTGGCCGCATCAGAGTGTCGTAGCCGAAGTTGTTGTTGCTCCACGCCGGCTGCTGCATCGTGATGAAGTTCGCGTTGATGCTCTGCACCGGCGAGTACCGGTCGGTGAAGGAGTTGACGCCCTCCACCTCGATCCGGCTCTGGTCGGCCAGGTTGTTCAGATAGCTCAGCGCACCGCTCGAAAACCTCATCCCGGTGCCGGAGGCCGTGAAGTCGGCCCTGTTCACCTGGGTGCGCGCCCGGGTGGCGACGGCGCCGTCGACATAGAGCTGCCTTGCGTCGAGATCGGCGGGCACATCGGCCTTCCAGATGTTCCTGGCCGCGTCGGCCACCGACCAACCGGTGACCGCCCGGGCACCGGTGATCACCGGACGCGCCGACGGAGCGGCCTGCCACACGACCGTGTGACCGCCTGAGCCGGAGTCCTCCGCCGTCAGCCGGAAGGGCTGGGACAGTCGGTACACACCGTCGGCCAGCTGCACCACGACGTCGTCCGACATGGTGTCGTTGAGCGATCTCACCGCCGCCTGCGCCGCTGTCAGTGAGCACGGCCGCGCGCTGGAGCAGTCGGTGCCGGTGCCGGACGGCGAGACGTACACGGTGCGGGGAGCCGCGGACGCGGGCGCGGGGAGCGCCATCACGGCGGTCGCGGTCAGACCGGCTGTGGCGGCTCCGGCCAGAAGCCGCCTTCGTAACCTGAGAGTGATGAACACGATTTCTCCTTTTGGCGGTTCCCGGGCCGAAGGGGAGGACGGCGCGAGCGGCACAGCGACCCCTAGGACCCGTGTGAGGGAGCGATTTCCAGGTCGCGCAGGACAGTTCGGAGGTAGGCCAGCCCGTCACGGGCCAGGGAGTCCTGGGACGGGGCGAGCGACCGCCAGATCGAGGCCGCGGTGGCGATGGCCTCGTTCCGCGCGGTGAACGACTCGATGCACAGCGCGCCGCCGTAGCCGGTCGTGGCCAGGCAGGCGAGGAAGCGTGGCCAGTCGAAGTGGTCGCCGCCCGGGGCGCCTCGGTCGGTGCCGCTGACCTGGACGTGCATGATGTGCGGACCAGCCGCTACAAGCGCCTCGTAGGGGTCGGCCTCCTCGATGTTCATGTGATAGGTGTCGATCATGAGACCGACGTTCGCGGGCAGGCCGTCGATCAGCTCCACCGCCTGCTCGACGGTGTTGACGACGCTCGTCTCATAGCGGTTGAGGGCCTCCACGCCGATGCGCACGCCCCGCTCCCCCGCGTGGTCGGCCACGGGCCGCAGGGCACGCCGGACATCTGCGTAGCAAGCCGCGCGCTCAGGCGGTGACATGCGCCAGGTCCGCCCCACCGCGGCGTAGACCGGGCCGCCGACGCAGGGCGCGCCGACGGCCTCCGCACTGTCCACACACGCCTTCAGGTACGCCACGGTGGAGGCGACGGCCTCCGGCGGGGCGTTCACGAGGTCACGTCCGGGCGAGGTGACCGCACAGACGCCGGCCGCGCGCAGGCCGTGCTCCGCCAGCAGGTCCCGGGTGCGGGCCGGGTCCCAGTCGCCGGGGCGCTCGACCGGCAGCTCGACCGCGTCGAATCCGAACGCGGCGATGCGCGGCACCAGTTCGGCCAGGGCCTCGTCGTCGACCGGCGAGGCCCAGACCCACGGGTTGACACCGATGGTGTACATCGCCTACTGCCAGCGCTTCGGGTAGCCGGGCAGGTCGGTGCAGCCGCACATCGCGTAGTGCAGCGGCGGCATGGTGGGGTCGACGTACTCGTCCAGGTTGTCCTGGGTGATGGTCGGCTGGGGCAGCTTCCACGGGTTCGGCACCCGCTCGCCGTCGAGGATCTTCAGGGCGGCGATGACGGGGGTGCGCCACTGGTAGGTCGGGTAGGTCGGGGCGATCGCCGTGAGCCTCTTGTCCTTCCACAGCTTCAGGAAGTCGAGCTGGTCCTCGCCGTTGATCGGCGGCACGGGCTCGCCGGCGTCCTCGAACGCCTCGACCGCGGCGCCCGCGACCGCTCCGGCGTCCATCCAGACGCCGTCGATCGTGCCGTACCGCTGGATGTAGTCGTTGACGATCTTCTTCGTCCTGGCCGGGTCGCCGTCGGTGAACTCGACGCCGACGACGTCGACGCCCGCCTTGTCGAAGGCGACCTTCGCCGCGGACCAGCGGGTCTCCAGCACGTCGACGCCAGGCAGGATGCGCAGTGCGAGCACCTTGCCGCCCTTCTTCATCTTCCGGGTGACGAACTCCGCCGCGACATGGCCGAATCCGTAGCCGCCGATCGGGTTGATGAACGTCACCGGGCAGTTCGTGTCGACACCGCGGTCGAAGACGATGACCGGCAGGCCCTTCTCGCAGGCGGCCTGCACGGCCGGGGTGAGCGTCGCGGTGGTGTTCGGCGAGACGATGAGCGCGTGGCAGCCCTTGCCGAGGAGGTCGTTGATGTCCGCGATCTGCTTCTGGTCCTTGCCTTCGGCGTCGACGTGGACGAACTCGGCGATCCGGCCGCGGTGCGTGTCGACCTCGGCCTGCATGGTCTTGAAACCGACCTGGCGCCAGGGGTTGTTCAGCCCCGCGTTGGAGAAGCAGATCTTGTACGGTCCGGGCTTCTTGAACTTCGCGGTCTTCACCGTCTCCGCGTCGAGCGCCTGCTCCCAGGGCTTGCCGGCCGGCCCGGTGGGCGCGGCGTCCAGGAGCGCGAGCTGCTCCTCGTAGTCGGCCCGCACGAAGAACTTCGACTGCTTGCCGGTGCCCGAACCGCTGCCCGCGGAGGGAGAACCCGATGCGCCGGTGGTGGGCTCGTCGGTGGCGCAGCCGGCCAGCACCAGCAACGTGCTCACGGCCAGCGCCGTCATGGAATGCCTCACTGGACCCCCTTTACCGGGACGGGAAACGGAAGGACGCCGTCGCCACGGCGAGCAGGATGATCGCGCCCTGGACGGTCGGTCTGAGGGCGCCGGAGACGCCGTAGAAGTTCATGAGTGTGAAGAGCGTCTCGAGGGTCAGCGCGCCCAGCATCGCGCCGAGGACCGAACCGCGGCCCCCGCCCAGAGCGACACCGCCGAGGACCGCCGCGGTGATCGCGCCGAACTCCAGGCCGGCGCCGGCCTGGAACGACACTCCGCTGTATCCGCCGATGAGGACGGCCGCGAGCGTGGCGGCGAGCCCGCTGAGGACGAACGCCGTGGTCTTGGCGCGCCACACGCGCACGCCGCTCAGCTCGGCGGTCCGCGGGTTGCCGCCGACGGCGACCAGGGTGCGGCCGAAGTCCGAACGGGTCAGCGCCAGTGCCAGGGCGGCCGCCGCCAGCAGGACGAGAAGGGCGTAAGGGATCCGTCCCAGCACGGGCACGTCCTCGAACGCCGACCGGCCGAGCCGGCGGAACCCCTCGGAGAGGCCGCCCTTCGGGGCACCGTCGGACCACAGGTACACGGCACCGACGAGGATCAGGAACGTGCCGAGGGTCGTGATGAACGAGGGCACCCGCAGCCGCGTGGTGACGAGACCGTTGAGGAGGCCGACGGCGATGCCGGACGCGAGCAGGAGCACCACGACGGGCCAGCCGGCCGACGGGTCGCCGTCGATCAGCCGGGCGGCGACGACCACCTGCGCGGTGACCAGAGAGCCGACGGACAGGTCCAGCTCGCCGGAGACGATCACGAAGTACTGACCGGCGGCGAGCAGGACGACCGGCGCCGAGCGGCCGAGGAACGACATCAGCGACGGCGGCGAGAGGAAGTCCGGCTGGCGGGCGGTCAGCACAACCAGCAGCACCGCCAGGATCACGACGATCGGTGCGAGACCGCCGGAGCCGAACGTAAGGAGCCGCCGTGGGCGCGTGATCCGCATGCTAGGACGCCTTTCGCATCGCCCGGCGGGCATAGACGGCGACCGCCGCGATGATGATCACGCCACGGATCACCTGCTTGAAGAACACGTCGACCTCGAGCTGGTTGAAGATGGCGTCGATGCTCGCGAGCAGCAGCACGCCGCCGACCGTGCCGACGACACCGCCGCGCCCGCCGGCCAGGGCGGTGCCGCCGAGCACCACCGCGGCGATCGACTCCAGGTCGTACAGTGACTCGGTGCCCACCCTGGGCGCTCCGGCGCCGAGCCGGCCGGCGAGGTAGACCCCGGCGAGTCCGGCGCAGAGGGCGCACAGCACATGGGCGGTGACGAGGACCCGGTTGCCCCGCACGCCGGAGAGCCGGGCGACCTCTCGGTCACCGCCCACGGCGAACAGGTGGTGACCGAAGCGGGTGCGCGTCAGCACGCACCAGGCCGCGGCGGCGACGGCGAGCAGCAGCAGGAACGACAGGGGCACCGGGCCGACGCGCTGGTACCCCAGGCCCTGCACCAGGGCGGGTGCGGTCTTGCCGGCCGGGCCGTCGTATCCGTTGTCGAGGTATCCCTTGAGCAGCAGTCCGACGCCGACGGTCGCGATGAAGGGGTTGATGCGCGCTGTGGTGACGAGCAGGCCGTTGACGAGGCCGATCGTCGCGCTGACGGCGAGCGTCAGGCCGATCGCCGGCAACAGCGCACCGTCGTCACCGGCCATGGTCTCGGCGGCGACGAGGGTGCTCAGACTGACCACGTACGCCACCGACAGGTCCAGCGAGCCCCCGACGACGACCAGGGTCTGGCCGACCGCGACGAGGCCCAGACCGGCGGCGACGTGCAGCAGGCTCACCGTCGTCGGCAGGCTGAACAGCCGGCCGCCGTCGAGAGTGACGACGATCCAGCCGATCGCCAGGGTGAGGACCAGGGCGACGAACACGCCGGGCGGGGTCCGCCGGGCCGGCAGGGACGGCGCGGCGCTCATCCGGCCGCCTCCCCCACGGTGCCGACCGCGAGGGCGATGACATCCTCCTCCGTCGCGCCGGCGACCAGCTCGCCGGCGATCCGGCCGTCGCGCATGACGACGATCCGGTCGCTCATGCCGAGCAGTTCGGGCAGCTCGGACGAGACCATCAGCACGGCGGCGCCGTCGCGGGCCAGCCGGCGGACGAGGTCGTGGATCGCCGACTTGGCGCCCACGTCGATACCCCGGGTCGGCTCGTCGAAGAGCAGGATCCTCGGTGCGAGCGCGAGCCATCTGGCCAGCACGGCCTTCTGCTGGTTGCCCCCGGACAGGTAACGGATCTCCTGGTCCTCCCCGGCGGCGCGAAGGTCGACGGCCGCGAGCAGCTCCCGGACCCGCGCGGTCCGGGCCTGGCGGCCGCTCCCGCCCGGGTGAACGGCGCGGACGGCCAGCAGCGCGTTGTCGAGCACCGACTGCTCGGCGACGATCCCCTCGCCCTTGCGGTCCTCGGAAACGTAGGCGATACCGGCCCGTATCGCGGCGCGGGGCGAGCGCAGCCGGACCGGCGCTCCGTCGACGGTCACGTGGCCGGTGCTGAACGGTGCGGCGCCGAACAGTGCGCGGGCCAGCGCCGACCGGCCGGATCCCTGCAGGCCACCGACGCCGAGCACCTCACCCGCGCGCAGCCGCAGGTCGATGCCGTGCAGCTTCCGGTTGCCTCCGCCGCGGACGGTCAGCCGCACCGGGCCCAGCTCCTGCGGTGTCGCCGGGTCGGGGTAGTAGGTCGACAGCTCGCGGCCGACCATGTGGCGCACCAGCTGATCGGCGCCGGTGTCCGCGGTGTCCAAGGTGGTCACCGCCCGGCCGTCCTTGAGCACGGTGATCCGGCTGGACAGGTCGAAGACCTCCTTGAGGCGGTGCGAGACGTACAGCACGCCGATCCCGTGCTCCTGCAACCGCCGTACGAGCGCGTAGAGCTGGTCGACCTCGTGGTCGGCGAGAGCCGCGGTGGGCTCGTCCATGATGAGCAGCCGCGCGTCGAGGGCGAGTGCCTTGACGATCTCGACCACCTGTTGTTGTGCCACGCCGAGTCGTCCCACGCGGGTGCCGGGCGGTAAGGAGCCCTCCCCGACGGAGGCGAGGAGCCGCGCGGTGTGGCTGAGCATCGCCTTCCGGTCGACAAGCCCACGACGCAGGGGCTCGCGGCCCAGCCAGACGTTCTCCGCGACGGTGCGCTCGGGCAGCAGGGTCAGCTCCTGGTGGACGGTGCCGATACCGGCCTGTTGGGCCTCACGCGGGGTGCGGAACGTCCGCGGTGCGCCGGCGAACTCGACCGTTCCCTCGTCGGGCTGGTGGACGCCGGACACCACCTTCATGAGCGTGGACTTGCCGGCGCCGTTCTCGCCGACGACCGCGTGCACCTCGCCCGGCCGGACCTGGAGGTCGACGCCATCGAGCACCCGCACGCCGAGGAACGATTTGCCGATGCCTCGCAGAGCGAGCAGCGGCGAAGGCGGCAGGCCAGACATCGTGGGACCCTCTACATTCGCGTCGTCAGCAGGATTGCGTCACCAACAGCTGAAGCGTTCGGGTACGACCGGCAGGGAATGACAGCTCCCGCCCGCGAGCTATCGTCGAATAGGCCGCGAACTCTCGCCGGACACGATGGCGACATCGCGGCCCCGAGGGTAAATGCCTCGATGAGCGCCTGGCAATACCACCGGCCTGCGATATGCCGACGGCTGTCGATACACCGAAATCTGTTATCGGATCGGCCCGTCCGGAGTCGCGCACCGAGCCAGGAAGATTGATTCACAGAATGTGTTACGGAATCGGCCCGACGACAGTCGCGCGCCGAACCGCGACGATTGCTGCGCAAAATGTGTTATGGAATCGGCCGCACCGGAAGCATATTGACTGTTGCGATAGGCGGTTGCATGCTGACCGGCAGACCACGGGAGACGGTCGCATCGGGTGTGACGCCCTATCTCTTCCGTAGGGACTTGACTGCCCGTCACGGCGGACGGGATGACGAGCTGACGGAATACGCGTGCCTCCGACGCGCTCAGGTACTCCGGCGCATCGGAGGTGCGGCCGGCGCGTGTCCGTGGTCATGCCATCGTTGCTCCGCCGACCTAGGAGACGGCATGCGTCGCATCATATTAATCTTCGGGGCGATCGCGAGCGTGCTCCTGTCGCTCGTCATCGCCCCACCGGCGTCAGCGGCGCCGGCCTTCCGAGCCTTGGTCTTCACGAAGACGGCCGGCTACCGGCACGACTCGATTCCCGCCGGACTCACCATGCTTCGGGAGCAGGCGGCGGCCAACGACTTCGAGCTGGTCCACAGCGAGGACTCGAGCGTCTTCACCCCGGCGAACCTCGCCACCTTCGACGTGCTCATCATGTTGCAGACCTCGGGAATGGTGTGGTCCACGGCCGCCCAACGTCAGGCGGTGGAGGGCTACCTCGCCAGTGGCAAGGGCATCGTCGCGATCCACAACGCCACGGACATGGGCATCGAGAACGAGTACCCGTGGTGGGACCAGACCATCAACGGCGGCGCGCACATGCCGGAGCACTCCCCCGGCGTGTTGTCCGGCACCGCGATCGTCGCGGACAAGAAGCACCCGTCGACGGCCGGCCTGCCGGACCGCTGGAACCGCAGCGAGGAGTGGTACAACTTCGACCGCAACCCCCGCGGCGACGTCCATGTCCTGGTCACAGCGGACGAGCGCACGTACAACCCCGGCCCCCGTGCCATGGGGCCGGACCACCCCATCTCCTGGTGCCGCAACACGGGCGGCGGTCGCGTGTGGGCCACCGGCATGGGGCACAGCAGCGCGGCCTACAGCGAGACCCATTTCCGCAACCACGTCCTCGGGGGCGTCAAGTGGGCGGCCGGCAAGGAGCCCGGCGACTGCGGCGGCACCGTGTGGAGCAACTTCGAGAAGCGCACCCTCGACGACAACACCGCGGACCCGATGGCCCTAGCGGTCGCCCCGGACGGGCGGGTGCTCTACGTCCAGCGGGGCGGGCAGCTGAAGATCTTCAAACCAACCACCAACAGGACCGTGACAGCCGCCACGCTCAGCGTCTACACCGGCGGCGAGGACGGCCTTACCGGACTGGCGCTCGACCCCGACTTCGCCGACAACGGCTACGTGTACCTGTATCACTCCCCGGCCGGCGTCCCGAACGACATCAACCGGGTCTCCCGGTTCACGCTCACCGGCGACACCCTGAACATGTCGAGCCAGGTGACGATCATCGATATCCCCGCGACCCGGGACCGCACGTTCGCCGAGCCCGGGCACACGGGCGGGTACATCGAGTTCGGCCCCGACAAGAACCTCTACATCGGCACCGGCGACGACGTCCCGCCGAACCTCGACCCCGACTGGCAGGGCTACGCCCCGCTGGACTGGCGGCCGGGCAAGGCCAACCTCGACGCCGCCCGCACCGCCGGCAACACCAACGACCTGCGGGGCAAGCTCCTGCGCATCCGGCCGTCGGCGGGCGGCGGCTACACCGTCCCGGCCGGCAACCTCTACCCGCAAGGCACGGAGAAGACCCGGCCGGAGATCTACGCGATGGGCTTCCGCAACCCGTTCCGCTTCTCGATCGACCCGGACAACGGGTGGGTCTATCTCGCCGACTACGGCCCGGACCGGAACCCACCCACGACCAACCGCGGCCCCGAAGGGCTCGTCGAGCTCAATGTCATCAAGTCCCCGGGCAACTACGGCTGGCCCTTCTGCCACGGCGACAACCAGGCCTACGCGCCCTACAACCCGGACACCCGCGTCGTCGGAGCCAAGTTCAACTGCAACGCGCCGGTCAACAACTCGCCGAACAACACCGGTCTGGCCGGCCTCAAGCCGATCGTCGCGCCGAACATGTGGTACGGCTACGGCGTCTCGCCGAACTTCCCCGAACTCGGCTCGGGCGGCTCGGGTCCGATGGGCGGACCGGTCTACCGCTACGACGCCGCGAACCCGTCCGAGACGAAGTTCCCGCCCTACTACGACGGGGTCCACTTCTTCTACGAGTGGTCGCGCCACACCGTCAAGGAGGTCCACTTCGACTCCGCGACCGCGGTCACCCGGACCAACCCCTTCATGCCGGCCGCCAAGTTCCTCAAACCGATGGACATGGAGTTCGGGCCCGACGGCTCGCTGTACCTGCTCGAATGGGGCAACAACTTCTCCGGTGGCAACAACGACTCGGGGCTCTACCGCATCGACTACAACCACGGCGGACGGTCGCCGGTCGCCAAAGCCACCGGAACGCCCACCAACGGGGACGCGCCACTGAACGTCCAGTTCAGCAGCGCGGGGTCCACGGACCCGGATCCCGGCAGCACGCTCAGCTTCCACTGGACGTTCGGCGACGGCACCACGTCCACGGCGGCCAACCCGTTGCACACCTACACCACCAACGGCAACTACACCGCCCAGCTCAAGGTCACCGACAACACCGGCAGGACGGCCTTCGCCAACGTGCCGATCACCGTGGGCAACACCGCGCCGATCGTCACCCTCACCCTTCCGTCCAACGGCGGCATGCTGGACTTCGGCGACCGCGTCCCGTACAAGGTGTCCGTCTCGGACCCCGGCGGCGCGCCTATCGACTGCGCCAAGGTGTTCGTCAATCCAGCGCTGGGCCACGACGACCACCAGCACGAGACCACGGACCATCCGGGGTGCTCGGGCACCATCGACACGTCGCTGCTGGGCGGGCACCCCGACGGCGCCAACCTGTACTACGTCCTCAACGCCCGCTACACCGACGACGGCGGCCCCGGCGGTGCGAGCCCTCTCACCGGCTACGCCCAGGTGATCCTCCAGCCCAAGCACAAACAGGCCGAGTTCTCCACGGACCAGTCGGGCGTGAAGATCGTCGAGCAGGCCGGCGCGGAGAGCGGCAAGCGGGTCGGCGACATCTCCAACGGCGACTGGATCGCGTTCAAGCCGATGAGCCTGTCGGGCGTCACGAGCGTGAAGTACCGTCTGTCGTCGCCGAGCGGCGGCGGATCGATCGAACTGCGCGCCGACTCCCCGACCGGCACGCTCCTGGCCACGACACCGGTGCCCAGCACCGGCGGCTGGGACACCTACCAGTCGACGTCAGCGGTGAACACTGCCGATCTGGCCGGCTCGCACCAGCTCTATGTGGTGTTCAAGGGCTCCTCGAACAACTGGTTCGACCTCGACTCGCTCACCTTCGGCGGCGACGGGGTCGGCGAACCGGGCAGCGGCGGCGGTGGCGGCGTGGCAGGAAGGACCTGGACGGTCGCGGCGCAGCACAGCGGCAAGTTCATGGACGTCGGCGAGGCCTCGACCGCTGACGGCGCCCAGGTCGTCCAGTGGCCGGCCACCGGCGGCAACAACCAGAAGTGGCAGGCCGTCGACGCCGGTGGCGGCGCCGTCCACCTGAAGGCGCTGCACAGTGGCAAGTGCCTCGCCGTCACGGGCGGATCCACCGCCCAGGGCGCGTTCCTGCAGCAGTCCACCTGCGACAACGGCAACGCGCAGAAGTTCCTCGTCACACCCACCGGCACGGCGGGTGTGTACACCGTGAAGAGCGTGCCCAGTGGACTGTGCGTGGACGTCAACGGCGGCTCGACGGCCGACGGCGCACGACTCCTGCAGTGGAGCTGCCACGGCGGCACCAACCAGCAGTGGCGGTTCACCGCCGTCTAGCCCGTCCGGGTGCCCGGCGCGGTCGAGCGCCGGGCACCCTCCCTACGAACAGGTGAGGAACCGCCATGGTGTTTCGGATACCCCGGCCCCGCCGGTACGGACGGCCGGCCGCGCTGGGCACCGCCCTGGCGCTTGTCGCCGTCGGCGCCACCGCGGTGGCGGCACCGATCGATCCCGGGCAGAGCGCCCCCGTCGTGGGCGTGCAGTCCGGCCGCTGCCTGACCGTCCCCGGCACCACCAACGGCACGGCAAGTGCCTCGACGCCAGCGGACGCGGCACCACCAACGGCACCGCCGTCATCGTCTGGGACTGCAACGGGCAGAACAACCAGCAGTGGAACGTCAACCCCAACGGCACCATCACCGGCGTCCAGTCCGGACTGTGCCTCGACGCCAACGCCGGTGGCACCGCCAACGGAACCAGGATCATTCTCTGGTCCTGCAACGGCGGCACCAACCAGCAGTGGAACTCGCCGACCCCGCCGCCGGATCCACCGGTGCCGGGCGGCGCGGGCACATGCGACATCTACGCCTCGGGCGGCACTCCCTGCGTCGCCGCCCACAGCACCGTACGAGCGCTCTACGGCGCCTACAAGCTCTACCAGGTCCGTCGCTCATCCGACAGCACGACCCGGAACATCGGCGTCCTGAGCGCGGGTGGCGCCGCCGACGCGTCGACGCAGGACTCGTTCTGCGCGGGGACCACCTGTGTCATCACCGTCGTCTACGACCAGTCCGGCCGCGGGAACGATCTGTGGTACCAGGGATCGAGTGTGGTTCCCGGCTCCAGCCAGAGCCGCCCGGCGCTCGCGACGTCTGAGTCGCTGGCAGTCGGTGGCAGCAAGGCCTACTCGCTCTACATCAATCCCGGCAACAGCTACTGGCGGGACGGCCACCTGACCGGCGTGCCGACCGGCAGCGCCCCCGAAGGCATGTACATGGTGACCAACGGCACCCATGTCAACGGCGGCTGCTGCTTCGACTACGGCAACAGTGAGACGACCCGAGCGGCCGACGCGGCCGGGGCGATGGACGCGATCAACTTCAGCACCCAGTGCTGGTTCGGCGGGTGCGTCGGCAGCGGCCCGTGGATCCAGGCCGACCTCGAATGGGGGCTCTATTCCGGCGGCAGCCAGGCCTGGAACACCAACCAGCGGGCCTTCACCAGCAAGTTCGTGACGGCGATGCTGAAGAACAACGGGACGAGCCGTTTCGCGCTCAGGGGTGGCAACGCCCAGACCGGAAGCCTGACCACGCTCTGGGACGGCGCGCTTCCGCCCGGCTACAGCCCGATGAGGAAGCAGGGCGCCATCATCCTCGGCAGCGGTGGCGACTGCTGCAAGCCGGGCGGCGGCGCGAACCTCAGCGCCGGCACCTTCTACGAGGGCGCGATGGTGTCCGGATACCCGTCCGAAGCGACCGAGAGCGCGGTACAAGCCAACATCGTCGCCGCCGGCTACCGCTGAGTTCGCTCCACCCATGAAGGAAGGGAGAAACGTGATGCGACAAGGCAAGAATCGTCACCGATGGCGCACGCCGATCGCCGTGGCCGCCGCGCTCCTGCTCGCCGTGGTCGGCATCAGCGGCATCTCGCCGACGCCCGCCGCCGCCGAGGTCCGCTCCGTCGCCGCGAGCGCCGGATGCGGCAAGTCCCCCACGCTGTCCAGTGGTCCGCACTCGATCCAGAGCAGCGGCAGGACGCGGAACTACATCCTGCGGGTGCCCGCCGGCTACGACAACAACCGCCCCTACCGCCTGGTCTTCGGTTTCCACTGGAACGGCGGCACGGCGGGCGACGTCGACTCGGGCGGAACCAGCGGATACTCCTGGTCGTACTACGGCCTGCGGGCACTCTCGAACAACAGCACGATCTTCGTCGCGCCCCAGGGCCTCGGGAACGGCTGGGCCAACTCAGGCGGCGAGGACCTGACCTTCGTGGACGACATGCTCAGGCAGATCGAGGCGGGCCTGTGCGTCGACACGAACCAGCGCTTCGCCGGGGGTTTCAGCTACGGAGGCGGCATGAGTTTCGCCCTCGCGTGCGCCCGGCCGACGGTGTTCCGCGCGGTCGCCGTCTACGCGGGCGGGCAGTTGAGCGGATGCAACGGCGGGACCCAGCCGGTCGCGTACATCGGACTGCACGGCTTGCGGGACCCGGTGCTCCCGATCTCCACAGGCCGTTCCCTGCGTGACAGGTTCGTGCGGAACAACGGCTGCACTCCCCAGAACCCGCCGGAGCCGGCACGGGGCAGCCTCACCCATGTCGTCACGACCTACTCGGGATGCCGCGCCGGCTACCCCGTGGCATGGGCCGCGTTCGACGCCGGTCATACGCCCGGTCCTGTCGACGGATCGGCCGGCGACTACGAACCGGGTGAGCGGTCGTGGACCCGGGCGGTGGTGTGGAACTTCTTCACCCAGTTCGACGACACGACGCCCACCCCGCCGCCGAACCCGGCCGCCTTCCGGCTGCGCAACGAGGGTTCGGGCCGGTGCCTGGACGTCAACGGCGCGAACGCGGCCAACGGCACGCCCATGATCATCTGGGACTGCCACGGCAACGCCAACCAGCAGTTCACCCAGAACGGTGCGGCGTTGCAGGTGCTGGGCAAGTGCCTGCACGTCCCGGCCGGCGCCGCCGCCGGCACGCGGGTGCAGATCCAGGACTGCGGCGGTGGCGCCAACCAGCAGTGGGTCTTCAGCAGCAACGGCACGATCCGCAACGGCCAGAGCGGGTTGTGCCTGGACGTCAACGGCGCAGGCACCGCGGGCGGCACCGCGGTCGTCGTGTGGAGCTGCCACGACGGCGCAAACCAGCGCTGGTCGCGAGCATAGCCGCACGAGAGGGCCACCTCCCCGTGGGAGGTGGCCCTTCCAGCGTGCCGTGTCAGCTTAAGGGCAGGGTCCACTTCTGGTTGGCTCCGCCGTGGCAGGTCCACAGGTGCACGAGGGTGTTGTCGGAGGAGTTGGCTCCCGACACGTCCAGGCACTTGCCCGCCTGGGGGTTCCGCAGCGACCCGTCCGGATACGCCTGCCAGTTCTGGTTGGCGCCACCGTTGCAGGACCACAACTGGACCTTCGCCCCGTCCGCCGTGCTGTTGCCGCTGACATCCAGGCACTTGCCCAGCGCCTTGACCGTCGACCCCGGCGTCACCGTCCACCGCTGCCCCGCCGAACCCGTGCACGACGAGATCTGCACCGCCGTCCCGTCCGCCGAACCGCCGCCCCGGACATCCAGGCACTTGTTCGCCAGCCCCACGACCGGACCCGTGCCGGGAGTGGGTGGCGGGCTGCCGCCCAGGTCCTTGATCCGGATGTTGCGGAACGACACGTCGTCCCCTGTGCCGTGATTCTGGATGCCGATGTGGCCGGCGAGCGAGCGGGTGGGGTCGGTGTCGGTGAAGTCGTTGATCTTCACGCCGTTGAGCCAGACCTGGAGCCGCTCCCCCTCCACCAGCAACTCGAAGGTGTTCCACTCGCCCGGTGGGTTGAGCGCCGCGTCCCGGGCAGCCGTGTCCGGGGCCTTGACGGCGTAGATCGAGCCGGTCGTGCGGTCGGGCGCGTCGGTGGCGTCGATCTGGACCTCGTAGCCTTTGTCCAGTGCCGACTGCGGGTCGCTCGTCGGGGGGAAGCCCACGATCACGCCGGAGTTGTCGTCGCCGGGCATCTTCCAGTCCAGCTTCAGCGAGTAGTTGGTGAACTGCCGGGCGTTGTTCCAGAGCATGCCCAGGCCGCCGTACGAGGTGAGGGTGGCGTCCGAGTTGGTGAAGCCGCCCGGGCCGGCCTGCGACCAGCCGGCGGTCGAGCCGTTGTAGAGGGCCGTGTAGCCGGTCTCGGGCCGGCAGTCGGCCTTGGTCCGGCCCGCCGCGTACCGGATGCCGCCGAGCAGGTGCGCCCGGAACGCCGGCTCCGCGTACGACGCCTGGCTGTGCCCGCCGCCGGTGTAGAAGGACCGGCCCCCCGAGTGGGTCTTGCACCAGCTGTGCGGGTGGTCGGCGCCCATCGAGCCGCCCGAGTAGGACGACTCGTCCAGCGTGGTGAGCACACGCGCGGTGGTACGGGGGTTGGTCCGGAAGTCGTACCACTCGTCGGTGCGGGTCCAGGTCTGCGGCAGAGGGGCGGTCGCCGCGTGCGCCCGCCCCTCCACCTTGACGTCGGCCCGCTGGACGGCGGGGTGCGAGGCGAAGTAGGCGCCGACCAACTCGCCGTAGAACGGCCAGTTGTACTCCGTGTCCGCGGCCGAGTGGACGCCGACGAAGCCGCCGCCCGATCCGATGTACGACTGGAACGCCGACTGCTGGGCGTCGTTCAGGACGTCGCCGGTGGTGTTGAGGAAGACCACCGCCTCGTAACGGCTCAGGTTGCCGGTGGTGAACTGGTTGCCGTCCTCCGTGGCCGTCACGGTGAAACTGTTCGCCGCGCCGAGGTCGCGGATGGCCTGGATCCCCGCCGGGATCGAGTCGTGCCGGAAACCGGCCGTCTTGGAGAACACGAGGACGTCGTAGGGCGTGTCCGCGGCACTGACGGGTGTGGGTTGCGCGAGGAGTACCAGGGCGGCGAGTGTCGTGGCCGCCCCGCCCAGCAGCATTCGGGCTTGTCTGCGCATGTCCGTCGCTCCCTTCTCGGTGACAGAGATCAAGGCAGGGTCCACTTCTGGTTGGCTCCGCCGTGGCAGGTCCACAGGTGCACGAGGGCGCCGTCGGCCGAACTGGCGCCCGACACGTCCAGGCACTTGCCCGCCTGGGGGTTCCGCAGCGACCCGTCCGGATACGCCTGCCAGTTCTGGTTGGCGCCACCGTTGCACGACCACAACTGGACCTTCGCCCCGTCCGCCGTGCTGTTGCCGCTGACATCCAGGCACTTGCCCAGCGCCTTGACCGTCGACCCCGGCGCCACCGTCCACCGCTGCCCCGCCGAACCCGTGCACGACGAGATCTGCACCGCCGTCCCGTCCGCCGAACTGCCGTCACGGACGTCCAGGCACTTGTTCGCGAGCCCCACGACCGGCCCCACGCCGGGGGTCGGGGGCGAGCTGCCGCCGGTGTCAAAGGTGAACGCGTCGACGTCGAAGAGGAATCCGGAACCGCCGGCGAAGGTCAGGTAGAGCGTCGTGGTGCCGGCCGGCGCACCGGAGATCGAGCCGCCCACGGTGGTGAAGTTCGTCCATGAGCCGGTGACCGGGACCGTGGCGGAGCCGAGGACGGTGCCGGTCGGTGAGCCGGCCCGAACCTGCAACGTGCCGCCCGCGCCCGCTGACGACACCCTGGCGCTGAACGACGTGGCCTTGCTCAGCTTGTACGGCTCGAATGCGATCCAGTCGCCGTTCTCGATGTCACCGACGGACTTGCCGCCTTCGGCTGTGGACTTGTCGAGGACGGCGATGCCGGACGATGTCTTGTAGTGCTCGGCTTGCCGGTGCTTCGGCTGCAGGATGTGCTGCTTGTGCGTGGTGAGCCCGGCGCTGTCGGTGTACTCGGCGTCGAAGACCCCGAAGATGTTCGCCGCGTCGTCGTGCTCACCGTCGACCGGGATGGTGATCGAGCCGGAGCAGCCGGTCTTCGAGGTGACCGGGTGGCCGTGGCTGTCGTGACCGACGATGTACGTCAGCTTGACCTTGTCGCAGTCGACCGTGCCGTCCTCCGGGTCCGTGACGGTGATACGGAACGGCACGGTGTCGCCGAAGGCGAAGATCTCCCCCGCGTCGGGGCTGTCGATGGTCACGGTCGGCGCGGTGTTGCCGACGGTGATCCGCACATCGGCGGTGCCGGTGGCACCCTGCGGGTCCCGCACGGTCAGCCTGGCCGTGTAGTCGCCGTTCGTGTCGTACGTCTTCGTCGGGTTGGCGGCGGTGGAGCTGGTGCCGTCACCGAAGCTCCACGCATAGGTCAGCGCCCCACCCTCGGGGTCGGACGAGCCGGCCGAGGAGAAGGTCACGGTCAACGGCGCCGCTCCGGAGGTCCGGTTGGCGCCGGCCACCGCCGTGGGCGCGCGGTTGCCGACGCCGACGTAGTCGAAGCGGTACAGGGCGGAGTTCTGGTCGCCTTGGTAATACCCGGTGCCGTAGTCCAGCACGTAGTAGGAGCCGTCCGGGCCGAACGCCGAGTCGATCACCTGCTTGCCGGTCCACGGGAAGCTGTCGATGGTCCCCGGGGAGCCGTCGGCGTTGAGGTGGATCGGCCTGATCCAGCCGCGGCCGAACTCCGTGGCGAAGAACTGCCCGTCGAAGGACTGCGGGAACTTCGTGGGCGAGCTGACGTCGGGGTCGTACCGGTACACCGGGCCCGCCATCGGCGACTCCGAGCCGCCGCCGAACGCCGACGGGCTGCCGGCGTCGCCGCCGTAACGGATCCAGGCGGCCTTGGCGGCGGGCAGTGTGCTCAAGCCGGTGTTGCGGGGGGAGTTGTTCGTCGGGCCGCCCGAGCAGTTGTACTTCGGGCCTGCGGTGTTCGTGGCGAAGTCCCACTCCGCGTACGTCTCGGAGCTCGTGTTCGTGCCGGTGCAGTACGGCCAGCCGTAGAAGCCGGGGCCCGTGACGCGGTTGAACTCGACCTGGCCCTGCGGCCCGCGCGCCGAGGTGGCGCCGGCGTCGGGGCCGTAGTCGCCGACGTAGACGGTGCCGGTGGCCTTGTCCACGCTCATCCGGAACGGGTTGCGAAAGCCCATCGCGTAGATCTCCGGCCGGGTCCTGGCCGTGCCGGGCGGGAACAGGTTGCCTGCCGGGATCGAGTACGACCCGTTCTCGTTCACCTTGATCCGCAGGATCTTGCCGCGCAGGTCGTTGGTGTTGGCGGCGGTGCGCTGCGCGTCGAACGCCGGATTGCGGTTGGTCCGCTCGTCGAGCGGGGAATAGCCGGCGGACTCGAACGGGTTGGTGTCGTCGCCTGTGGACAGGTACAGGTTGCCTGCCGCGTCGAAGTCGATGTCTCCGCCGGCGTGACAGCAGGTACCGCGGTCGGCCGGCACGTCGAGAATGTCCACTTTGCTGGACTGGTTGAGCGTGAAATCGGCGTTGAGGGTGAAACGGGACAGCCGGTTGACGCCCTGCCACGCCGACCAGTTGCCGCCGGTGGCCGGCGCGTCGCCGCCTGGTGTGGACAGCGGCGGGGCGTAGTAGAGGTAGATGTTCCGGTTGGTCGCGAAACCCGGGTCGATGCCGATGCCCTGGAGGCCGTCCTCGTCGTGCCCGTACACGGGGATGTTGCCGATCACCGTGGTGTTGCCGCCCGCATCCGTGCGGCGCAGGGTCCCGTTGCGAGCGGTGTGCAGCACCGACCGGTCGGCGAGGACGGCCAGCGACATCGGCTCCCCGACTTCCGCGACTCCGCGGGCCAGTTGGACCTGCTGGAAGTCGGCGGGGTTGATCGGGTGCGCCGAGGCGGAGGTCGCACTGGACAAGGTCGCGACGAGAGCGGCCGCGACCAGGAGCAGAGCCGATCCGATGGCCTGCCAGCGCGCGGCCACGACCCTCTTGGTTAACATGCGCATGACAATGCAGTCCCCTTCCCGAACAGGTGGTTGCCGGCTTGGGGCGCGCGCTGCCGCGCCGATGCCGTAGCGGGGTGTCGCCGTTTCGGCCCGCCGGGTGTGCTTCAGCAGGCCAGTACGCCGAGCGGGGGCAACAGCTCGGAAACAGGAGAAGTCGATGGCTGCCGCGCTGCCGGGTCACATCGACGACCGTGATGGGTCTGCCGACAAGGCTAGAAGACTTCAGCCCGATGCGTCCACACTTCCCTCAGGACCAGCGGAGCTCTCGATGCGCCGCTTCACGCGCACGGGACGCCGGGCAGCACGTGAGTACGGGCGACCTCCGCACACCGGCGGGCGCCGGCCTTGGGCATGCGGGCGCGGCCGGGCGGTCGACGTACACGGCGCAAAGCGCTCGCCGGAGCCGTGAGCCCCCTCGAATGCGTCCAGCACGGACCACAGGAAGTGGCCGCAAAGGTTCCAGGCCCCGGCATCCGGTTCAGCCGTCGCCGGCGTCATTAACGGGATTTCAGCCGACGACCGGAATGTTTACCGAGAAGCCGCCGTCTCCCCGCATGATTCCCGGATCACCAATGCGCAGTCGAGCAAATGTGATTCCACCGATCCGGCACCGATCGCATCGATCAGCGTATCCACCGCCAGCGCCCCCATTCTGGCCACCGGCTGCGACACCGTGGTCAGCGGCGGATCCAAGAGCTGAAACCAGGGCGGATCGTCAAAACCGGCCACCGCTATGTCTCTGCCGATCCGCAGCCCCCGCCTACGCGTTTCCTGAAAGACTCCCAAGGTCATCAGGTTGTCGATGGCGAACACCGCCGTGATCGGGTCGTCCAGATCGAGCAACTCGGCAGCGGCCCGCCTGCCGCTGTCCGCCTGGAAGTTCCCGAAACGTACGAGTTCATCGGGAAGGTCGAGCGAACGTGCCCGCATCGCGGCGCGGAAGGCGGCCAGCCGTTCGCGGCCGGTGACCGTAGCCTGCGGGCCGGTGATCACCGCGATCCGTTCATGCCCCAGATCCACCAGGTGATCGACCAGTTGCGAGATCGCCAGCGTCCCGTCCGCACGCACCACCGGCGCCTCCATGCTGGCCAGCGCCCGGTCGACGAACACCATCGGCACGCCCTGGCGTGCCACGGCGCGCAGGGCCTCCGACTCCTCCAGCACCGGCGTCAGCAGCAGACCGTCGACACGCCGGGCCAGCAGCAGCTCCACGTACCCGTCCTGGCGGTCGGTCTCCTCGTTGGCGTTGCACAGGATCACGCTGTAGCCGTGCTCGTGTGCCGCCTCCTCGATCGCCCAGGCGAGCTCGCTGAAGAAGGGGTTCACCATGTCGGGGATGATCAGTCCGATCGTCTGCGTCCGTGTGGTCCGCAGCGAACGAGCGACGGTGTTCGGCCGGTACCCCAGCGCTCGAGCGGCCGCGATGACGCGTTCCCGCACCGCCTCGCTCACGCCGTCCGCTCCCGACAGGGCTCGTGACACCGAGGCCGTCGAGACCCCGGCACGCCGAGCGACATCTGCGACGGTCACCCCCATCGCCACCTCCCACACCTGGACCAAGGCCCTCTTGTAATCGATTACACCCCGCCCGGTCAAGGGTTCGGCACCAACTCTGTGCGATGACTTTCCACCCTTGACACCCTTTACGGCCCATGGTTTAAATAGCTCGCCATCAGCAGCGTAATCGATTACGTAACGCTTTACAGATTCTTGGCTGACTGTTCCGGAAAGGAACGTGCGTGATGCAGCCTCGCGAAATATTCGGCTTGTCGCGCGCCGCCAGCCAGTGGTCGTGGACATGGCCGCCTCGAGACGATGGTCGGAGACGGCCTGCCCCCGGAACTTCGCTCACTCCGGGGGAATTGCAGTCCAACCGGCTCGGCTTACCATCGTTCCGCCTTTTGATCCACTAGGCGGCAAGGCAAGGCGACGAACGGAATCAGATGAACCAACGCCCCGTGGCACGGGAATGAGCGAACATCATTACTCCCACGTGATTCCCGCAGTCCGTCCGTCTGCCGACGCCGCTCGGCGCTGAGCGCTCAGCCGGCGTGGCCGCGGCGCCGCCGCATCACGATGGCGGCACGCCGGCCACAGCGTCGCCCTGTACCCGAACACGCCATGCCGCCCGTCGGTTCCCCCCTGCCGATCAACGATCGACGGCAGCCGGAATCGCCGATCCCCGAACCCTTGGCATCACAGCCCGTCTGCCCGGTCCTCCGGGACATCAGCACCGGTCGGCTGCCACCCCACCCCACCGCACCCACCCGCCGGCGGCGCCGAGCCCGGACCCGTCGGCGGGTCGCCTCCGCACCTTCGGCACGTAACGGCCGGAGACCGGATCAGCCCTCGGCTGCACGCTCCTACTGAGCATCCCCTCGGCCCACTGCCCGAGTCACCTTCTACCGGTCGGCACAGATCCGACCGGACGCAATGACGCGAAGAAAGGCACACCGCCATGTCCAACCACACCAGACGCAGGCTGCCCACCGTGACCATCGCCATCACCCTGCTCGCCGCAGTGGCGGCCTGCGGCCGGGGCGGACAGAGCGACGGCAGCGGGAGCAGTCAGAGCAAGGACGCCCCCCGCATCGCCATCGTCACCCGTGACTTCACCAACCCCTACTGGGCGGCCCTGCGCGACGGCGCGATAGCCGAGGGCAAGAAGCTGGGCGTCACGGTGAACGTCCAGGCCGGTCAGTCGGAGACCGACTCCACCGGGGAGAACGCCAAGCTGTCCGCCCTGGCCGGGCAGAACTACAACTGCTTCGGCGTGGTGCCGGTGAACGCCACCAACGTGATCACCCCGCTGGTCCCGGTGGCGCAGAAGAAGATCCCGATCCTCAACCTGGACACCCAGATCGACCCGGGCGCCTCGAAGCAGGCCGGCGTGTCCTACGCGTCGTTCATCGGCTCCGACAACCTGACCGCGGGCAAGCAGGCCGGAGAGGCGTTGCTGAAGCGCATGGGCGGACATGGCGATGTGGCCCTACTGCAAGGCATCGCCGGAGAGCAGAACGGCATCAACCGCCAGAAGGGCTTCTCCGACGCGGTGGCCGGCAAGCTGAAGATCGTGGCCACCCAGCCGGCCGACTACGACCAGGCCAAGGCGCAGACGGTCACCGAGGCCATTCTCAAGGCGCACCCGGGGATCACCGGGATCTTCGCCGCCAACGACTCCATGGGCCTGGGCGCCGCACAGGCGGTGAAGAACGCGGGGCTGACCGGGAAGGTGTCCATCATCTCCGTGGACGGCATCACCGCCGCGCTGCATGCCGTGAAGGCCGGCACGCTGAGCGGCACCATCTCGCAGTACCCCTACGCCGAGGGGCAGATGGCCGTGCAGGCGTGCATCAACCTGGTCAAGCACAAGACCGTGCCGACCCGGATCGTCTCTCCGACGGCGCTGATCGACTCCGGCAACGTGGACAAGGCGATCAAGTCCTTCCCGCAGCCGATCGAGCCGTTCACCAACCCGCTGACCACGGACGGGAAGTGAGCCGGCGATGACAGACGTTCAGGCGCCCGCGCATTTCACGGAGCGTCTCTCAGTCGGGGCGGCGGCGCGTCTCGCCGCCCCGATCGGGGTGGTCGCGGTGTTCGTGGTGTTCTTCATCGCCACGCCCGACTTCCTCACCGTGAGCAACATCAGCGACCTGCTGGTGTCCACCTCGATCCTGCTGGTGCTCGCCATGGGCCAGCAGCTGGTGGTCACCGTGGCCGGTATCGACCTCTCGGTGGGGTCCAACCTGCCTTGGTCGGCGGCGGTGCTGGGATACGCCTACACCCACGGCTGGGGGTTGCCTCTCTCGGTGCTCCTGGCGCTGCTGGCCGGCTTGGCGGTCGGCGTGGTGAACGGCCTGTTGGTGGCCCGGCTGAACATGACGGACTTCATCGTCACACTCGGTTCGCTGTCCGTGGTCAGCGGTCTCACCCTTCTGCTGAGCAGCGGCAACACCGTCGCGGTGAACTCCGGCTTCCTGCGCGATCTGGCGCTGGACGGGATCGGCCCGGTGCGCTGGTTCTGGTTGGTGGCCGTCCTGGGGGCCGCGGTGATCGGCTTCCTGCTCTTCCGTACGCGCACGGGTACGTACCTGCTGTCCACCGGCGGCAACAGGGAAGCCGCTCGGGAGGCCGGCATCCACGTCGACCGCATGCGGCTCATCGCCTACGCCAGCTCCGGTCTGGCGTGCGGTATCGCCGCCGTGCTGTTCGTGGCCCGCACCGGCGGCGCCGACCCGAGCCTGCAGACCGACCTGCTGCTCGGCTCCATCGCCGCCGTCGTGCTCGGCGGGTCCAGCCTGTTCGGAGGGAAGGCCTCCGTACTGGGTTCGGTGGCCGGCGCGGTGCTGCTGCAGTCCTTGGTCAACGGCTTCACCCTGCTCGGCATCTCGCAGTACTACCAGCCCGTCGCGGTCGGTGCCGTGGTGCTGGGCGCCGCATTCATCTCCCGGTTCCAGAAGTAGGGGCAGCCATGACAGATACCGCAGCCCGCACGACGGGCGATGCCTCCGCCGTCGACCCGCCGCTCGTGACGATCAGGGGACTGTGCAAGTCCTTCGACGCGGTGCGCGCATTGCAAGGAGTGGACCTGACTCTGGCCGAAGGTGAGGTCACCGCACTGCTGGGAGACAACGGGGCGGGCAAGTCCACCCTGGTGCGCTGCCTGACCGGGGTGCATCCCCCGGACGCCGGTGAGATCCGTTTCCGGGGCGAGCCGATTCGGCTCAACTCCCCTGACGACGCACGTCGGCGGGGCATCGAGACGGTGTACCAGACCCTCGGACTGATCGAGGACCTCCCGGTGTGGCAGAACCTGTATCTCAACCGGGAGCTGACCCAAGGGTTCGGACCGTTTCAGGTGCTGGACAGGAAGTCCATGATCGGCCACAGCCAGGACATCCTGGCCAGGCTGGACGTCAACGTGCCCAACGTACGCGCCACGGTTCGCCGTATGTCCGGAGGCCAACGGCAGAGCATAGCCATCGCCCGGGCGGCGAACTGGGGCAAAACGCTGGTGATCATGGATGAGCCGACCGCCGCCCTGGGCGTGCGGGAGACGGCGGCCGTGGAGGCCCTGATCCACCGGTTGCGCGACGCGGCGGTGACCGTGCTGCTGATCAGCCACGACATGGCGCAGGTGCTGCGGGTGGCGGACACCGCGTACGTGCTGCGCCGTGGGCGGACCGCCGCGCGGCGGACCGTCGCCGACACCACCGGCGACGAGTTGGTCGGCCTGATCACCGGAGCACTCGAAGGGGACGCCCGTGTCTGAACCCCGGCCGCCCCTGGTGGTGGTGATCGGCTCGGTGAACATCGACCACGTCGTGGTGTCCGACGCCTTCCCCGCCCCCGGGGAGACCATCCTCGGCCGGTCCACGCAGGTCACGCTCGGTGGCAAGGGAGCCAACCAGGCCGTCGCGTCGTCGGCCGTCGGCGTACGCACCGCGATGATCGCCCGGGTGGGCACCGATCCGCAGGCCGCTCTCGCACGTGCGGGGCTCCTCGACAGGAATGTGGAGGTACAGGGGGTCGTCCCGGTGCCTGACGCCGAGACCGGAACCGCGTGGATCACCGTGGCGGCCGGAGACAACACCATCATCGTGATCCCCGGGGCCAATCACGAGTGGCCGTCCCAGGGCGACCCGCTGGAGGGCGCCGGCACGGAAGCGGACGTCGTGCTGGCCCAACTGGAGGTACCGCTGGACGTGGTGGAGCGTGCGGCGGCCGCCTGCACGGGCCGGTTCCTGCTCAACGCCGCGCCGGCCGTCAAAGTGCCGGATCAGCTGATCTCGCGGTGCGAGGTGCTGATCGTCAACGAGCACGAACAGGCGGTGGTCTCCGGGCAACCCGCCCAGGGCAGGGCCACGGATCCGTCCGCCGTACGGAAAGCGCACGCCGCGCTG
Organism: Streptomyces sp. NRRL B-1140; assembly: GCF_001280065.1. GTDB lineage: Bacteria > Actinomycetota > Actinomycetes > Streptomycetales > Streptomycetaceae > Streptomyces. Next base: position 64,801 of record NZ_LGEA01000025.1, on the reverse strand, counting down.
CGCGCTCGCGGCGCCAAGGCGGTGATCACCACGTTGGGAGGGGCGGGCGCGATCATCACCGATATCGACGGCATCACCACCGCACTCCCTGCCATCCCCGCCGAAGTCCGGGACACCACCGGTGCCGGCGACGCGTTCGCCGGGGTGCTCGCCGCCCGGCTGGCCGCCGGTGACTCACTCCTGGAGGCCGCCCGGCTGGGGACGGCCGCCGGTTCCCTGGCAGTCCGGACCGCCGGTGCCCAGCAGTACCGCGCCGACCTGGACACCCTGCGCGCCACTCTTGCCACCGTCACCCCTGCCGAGAAGGGCTGAACCGTGATACGAAAAGGCATCATCCACCAGGAGCTGGCCGGCCTGATCGCCGGGCTCCGGCACACCGACACCTTCGTGATCAGCGACGCGGGACTGCCTCTGGCACCGGGAACCCCGGTCGTGGATCTCGGCTACCGGTACGGCCAACCCGGGTTCCTGGACGTCGTGGAGGCCGTGCTGGCACAGGTCGTGGTCGAGCACAGCTGGGTGACCGACCGGATCCGCGAGATCAATCCCAGTGTCCACACCGGGCTGCGCTCTCTGGGGCTCGAGCCCGAGCCCCTCGATCACGACGAGTTCAAGGCGAGAGTCAGGGCCGCAGCCTTTGCCGTGCGCACGGGTGAGGACAGCTTCTTCGCCAACGTGCTCTGCCGTGCCGGAGTCCCGTTCTCGGGAGGGCGCTGAACGTCCGGCTGGGACTTCCCGCCGGAACCGCCTCCCGGACGGATCCGGAACGACAAGGCTGATCACGACATCACACAGCCCCTGGGAGCGCAGGAAGGCCCCGTCGGGGCAGGGTGACCAAGGGGGTCCCCGGCCCGACGGGGCTCGGTCGGCCGGACGGCGGGTACCGGTGCAAGGCAGGGGCCGGTGCCGTGTCCGGCGCTCTCCGGCTCAGCCGAAGTTCACGTCGCTGCACCACATGTAGGCCTGGTCGAGGTGCGAGGCCTGCCAGATCACGAACAGGACGTGGTGTCCGGTGTAGCCGGAGGTCTGGACGGGGAACGTGATGTCCTTCGCCGGGGCGAAGCGGCCGGTCTGCGTGATGAAGTCGAGGTTGCTCCAGCCCAGGGTCTGGGTCTTGGGGTTGAAGCCCTGCTTGCTCACGTAGACCTTGAAGTAGTCGGCACCATGGGACGCCTGGTCGTACAGGTGGACCGAGAAGTTGTTGCCGACGGTGGTGGTCTTCCACGGTCCGGGCTTGTTCAGGCTGTCATTCCTGGAGAGGTTGTTGCTGCAGAGCGTCCCGTCGGGGGTCCGCGCCTGGAACTGGCCACCGAGGCCGTCGCGGAGCGCGCTCATCCAGTTCCACATGGTGTCGGGGTTGGCCTGGAAGGCCTGCCAACACATGGGGTCCTGGGTCTGCATGGCCGGGTTCGTGTGGTTGCTGCCCCACGTCTTCCAGCACTGGTACGCGCGGGTGGCGGGGCCGACGACGGTGCCGTGGGCCTGGGCGGGGGCCGACCAGGTGAGTGCGCCGACAACCACGGCGAACAGCATGACGAGCGCCTGGAGAGGCCGGCGGAGGGGTGAACGCGAACGCCCGGCTAACGGACTCTGTTTGCGCATGTGGGGGGACTCCTTCCAGTTGCAAGGCTGTCATGGGAGCGCTCCCAACGGTAGGTCTTCTGAGTGAGATGTCAATGAAACGAACGGAGTTGGTTACGGGCCGGGCGGTGAGCAGGGAGCCTGCCGTGAGGACGCCGGTTGCCTTCACGACCTCACGCACGGCATCGCACACGTGGTTCGGGCGGGCAGAACGGGCCGGCCGACGGCGGAAGCAGGCCGGCAACGACGGATCGAGCGCCATGTCGTGAAGGCCGACGATCTTGCCATGGCGTCACCTCCGCCACGGGCGGCTCCGGGGAACAGGACCGGGTCAAGGGCAGGCTGCGGCTGCCTCGGGTGAACCGGTCAGCAGCTTCGGCCAGTGGTGGGCGTTGCTCGCCCGGCAGGTGAGGCGGGTGACCTGGCGGACATCGAGGTTCCAAAGCCGCACCTTGGCCATGGGCTCGCCGAGGGTGGTGGCGAGGGTGCGGCCGTCAGGGCCGAGCGCCAGGTCGTTGAGGCGGTCGGCGTTGCTGCGAAGGACGGCCACGGTGCGCCGCCTGGTGACATCCCACAGACGCAGTGTGCCGTCTTGTCCACCGGTGATCAGCAGGTGCCCGTTCCGGCTGAATGCGATCGCGGAGACGGCCGTGTGGTGTCCGGTGAGGGTGGCGGTGCTCTGCTGGGTGGTGGTGTCCCACAGTCTGGTGGTTCCGTCGGCGCCGGCGGAGGCGAGCGTCTGTCCATCGGGGCTGAACGCCACGTCCGACACGGCGTCTTCGTGTCCGGTGAGGGTGGCGGTGCTCTGCTGGGTGGTGGTGTCCCACAGTCTGGTGGTTCCGTCGGCGCCGGCGGAGGCGAGCGTCTTCCCGTCAGGGCTGAACGCGACGGCGAGGGCCGCGTCGGTGTGCCCGGCGAGGACGACGGCACGCCGCGAGGAGACGTCCCACAGGCGCACAGTGCCGTCGTAGCAGGCGGTGGCCAGGATGCGCCCGTCCGGACTGTAGGCGGCTGCCAGCACGTTCTTCCGGTGGCCGGTCAGGACGGCGGTTTGCCGGTGGGTGGCGGTGTTCCACAGCCGGACGGTCTTGTCGGCGCCGGTTGTGGCCAGTGTGCGGCCGTCAGGGCTGAAGGCCACGCCCCAGGCCCCGTTGTCGTGAGCGGTGAACATCGCCGTCTCCTGCTGTCGGTCGACGTCGTACAACCTGACGGTGCCGTCGCCGAAACCGGTGGCCAGGGTGCGTCCGTCGGCGCTGAAAGCGGTGCGCAGGGCACTCGGGGTGTCGCCGAAGGTGATCAGCGCTCGGCGCGTGGCGGGGTTGTACAGGCGCACCGTGCCGTCGGCGCCGGCCGTGGCGAGCAACCCCCCGTCGGAGCTGAACACCACAGCGTTCACGGCGTCCGTGTTGCCGGTGAGGACGCCGACTTGACGGTGTGTGTCACGGTTCCACAGCCTTACGGTGCTGTGCGCGGCTGTGGTGGCCACGGTGCGGCCGTCCGGGGAGAAAGCGACGGCCCGCACTGAATCGCCGTTGCCGCGCAGGACGGTGATGATGCGCTGCGTCTTGAGGCTCCACAAGCGGGTGGTGGTGTCATCGCCGGCCGACGCCAGAGTGCGGCCGTCCGGGGAGAAGGCCAGGGCACGGACGGTGTCGACGTGCCCGGTGAACCTGGCGGCGATGCGGCGTGACGCCGCGTCCCACACGCGTACGGTGCGATCGGCACCGGCCGTTGCCACCTTGCGTCCGTCCGGCGAGAAGGCCACCGCGTGAACGGCCCCGGCGCGACCGGAGAGCGTGGCAATCGCCCTGCGGTGGGACGTGCTCCACAGGCGTACCGTGCCGTCGTTGCCGGCGCTGGCCAGGACGCGTCCGTCAGGGCTCAGAGCCAGCGCGTTCAGGGCGCTGCCCTGGCCGGTGAGAGTGGCCGTTTCCCTTTGCGTTGCCGGGTTCCAGAGTTTCACACTGCCGTCGGCGCCGGCTGTGGCCAGAGTGCGTCCGTCCGAGCTGAACGCCACGCCGGTCACCGCGTCCGTGTGCCCGCCGAGAGTGGCGGTCAACCGCCGCGTCGCTGTGTTCCACAGCTTTACGCTGTGGTCCTCACCCGCCGACGCCAAGGTGTGCCCGTCGGGGGTGAACGCCACGGCGTTCACACTGCCGGTGTGTGCGGTGAGCTGATTGGCCCGGTGCATGTTGTAGGCGCTCAGCAGACTGCTGCGCGCCTCTGTCGTGGGCGCCTTCCGGAGCCCTCCGAGTGCCAGCAGCATCGCTTCCTCCGGGCGGCGATTCAGGAGAGCGTCCCCCCGGGCTGACAACTCCCGTGACATGGCGACGTCGCGTTCCCGGTCCGCCGTGCGCTGCGCTTCTGTCGCCCAGATCGCGGCTGTGGTGGCCACCAGGGCGAGGACGCCCAGCAGAGCCACCGCCAGGCGTCGGATCCGCGTCCTGTGCCGGACTGCCGCACCTTCGCTGACTCTCGCGGCGAAGCCGGCATCGAGGAAGGATCGTTCCAGGGCGGACAGTGATCGATGTCCGAGTGCTGCGGCCATGTCCAGGCGGGTGCCGCGGTACAGCGCGCCGGGGTCGCCGCCCAGCTGCTGCCATTCCTGGGCCGCGTGGGTGAGCTGGCGTAAGGTGCGCAGGGCGTCGCGGTCCTCGGACAGCCAACCGTGCAGCCTGGGCCAGCAGCGGATCAGGGCTTCGTGGGCTATCTCCACGCGGTCGCAGTCCAGGGACAGCAGCCGCGCCTTGGCCGCCTCGTCGAGTATGACGCTGACGTCGTCGCCGGAGTCGGCCAGACCTTCCAGTTCCCGCCGTTGCGCCGGGCGTCGAGTGTCCTCCGTGTCCTCCCCCAGTGCTGCCAGCCGTACGAACACCTCCCGGGCCAACTCGCGCTGCTTCGCGTCCAGACCTTGGTAGAACCCCTCCGCTGTTCGGGCCAGAGCGCCCTCCAGCCCCCCTGTCGCGTCGAACGCCTCCAGTGTCAGCACGTTGCCGCGACGCCGGCGCCAGGTTTGCAGCAGCGCGTGCGACAGCAGCGGCAGCACGCCTGCCTGGCGGTGCGCTTGCGCTGTCAGCGCTGCCAGCAGCGCTCCCTGCACGGTCAGCCCGGCCCGCTGGGCCGGCTGAACCACCGCCTGCCGCAGTTCCTCCAGCGTCATCGGCCCCACGGGCATCGGCCCCTCGCGCATCGCCTCCACCAGCAGCGCATGGCGGGTGCAGTGCGCGAAGAAATCGGCGCGCACCCCCAGGACGATCCGGCACCGGCTGCCGACAGCGGAAGCGGCGGTGACCAATGCGGTGATGAAGCCGTCCCGCTCGGCATCATCTCCGCAGAGAGTGAAGACTTCCTCGAACTGATCGACGACGAGCACGACGTCCCCGTCGCCTTCCCCCTGCCGGGCGGCGATCTGCCGTACCACCCGCCCCAGATTCTCCGGCCCCGAGGCCAGTTCCGCGTACAACCCGCCGGGAGTGACCCCCGCCAGCGCGCCCAGCCGCACAGCGCACTCCTCCAGGGGCCGGGCGCCCGGCGTGAAGACGATCACGGGCGTCGTTGTGATGAGCCGGTGAGCCAGCCCAGCTCGCAGGAGTGACGACTTCCCCGATCCCGAGGCCCCATAGACCACGACGAACCGTTGCCGGTCCAGCCTCTCCACCAGCTCTGCCACCAGCCGCTCCCGGCCGAAGAACCACTGTGCGTCCCGCGTCTGAAACGCTGCCAGACCCAGGTAGGGCGCCCCGCCCTGGGCCTCCACCGGATCGGCGTGCGCAGAGCTCTCTCCGAGCTCGGCCGCCACCGTCCGCCAGACACGCTCCCACTCCTGCGTGTCTCCGTCCCAGGCTCGCACGTACGCCAGAGTCACCTCCAAGGATGGCAGCCGCTGTCCTGACGCCGCGCTGGAAAGAGTCGAGATCGAGTAATGCGCGTGCTCTGCCAGCGTCCGGTACGGCGGGCTGCCCGCTTCCTTGCGCAGCCGTCGCAGGTCCGCGGCGAACTTCAGCAGCGGGCTGTCTCCGGCTTCCAGCGGTCGCTCTCCACGCGGCACAGCAACACCACCTGCCTTCCGGCACGTCACAGGAATCGAGGGGTGTCACATTTTTCAGCATTGATCGGCCCGGCACCAGCCTCGCTGCTTCGGGTGGGCGCCGGGTTCGAGGACACCGGCAAGTGGATCGACTAGGTCTTTTGCGGGGTGTTCTCCTGGTAGGCGTCGGCCTGGAGCCGGAAGAGGCGTGCGTAGGCCCCCTCCGCCGCCATCAGGCTCTCGTGGTCGCCCTCTTCGATGACGCGGCCTTCGTCCATGACGTAGATGCGGTCCGCGCTGCGGACGTTGGAGAAGCGGTGGGAGATGACCAGCACCGTGCGCCCCGCGAACAGTGTGCGGATCCGGTCGAAGAGATCGGCCTCGGCCTGGGGGTCCAGTGAGGCGGTGGGCTCGTCCAGGATGACGAAGGGAGCGTTCCGGTAGAACGTCCGCGCCAGGGCGAGACGTTGCCACTGTCCCAGGGACAGGTCGGCTCCGTCGGTGTACTCCTTGCTCAGCACGGTGCCGTATCCGTCGGGCAGCGAGCGGATCAGGGCCTCGGCCCCGGCGCTGGCGGCGGCCCGCTGCACTCCGGCCATGTCGAGGGCCGCCTCCGCCCGTCCGAAGGCGATGTTGTCCAGGGCCGGGAGCTTGTAGCGGACGAAGTCCTGGAAGAGGACGGCCGACGCCGCCCGCAGTCCGGTCGTGTCCGTCACACACAGCCCGTCCCGGAGCAGGGAACCGCCGTCGGGCCGGTAGAGCCCGGCGAGGATCTTGGCCAGCGTCGTCTTGCCCGAGCCGTTGCGCCCTACGAGCGCGACGACCTCACCTGCCCGCAGTTCGACCGACACCCCGCTCAGGGCGTACGCGGGGGAACCGGGGTAGCGGAACTCGATCGCCCGGGCGCGCAGAGAGGTGAAGGGCGCCGGGTCCCCGGCGGGACGCACGGCATCGGGATCCGCCGTCCGTGGGATGGTGAAGGTCCGGATGTCCTTCACGTACAGTGCGGCAGCGCCGATGGTGTTGAAGAGGTAGCCCAGCATCTGCACCCGGGTGGCGAGCAGCAGGAGCGCCCCGAGCGCGGCCAGCGCCGTGGACAGTGGCACCTCGCCGAGGTGCACCATCCACCACAGGGTTGCGACGACGGCGACGAGGCCGCAGTCGCCCAGCACCCGGGCGACCGCCTTGCGGCGGGTGTGCACGCGCACCATCGCGGCGGTGCGGTGGATCTCCTCGCCGTAGCGGTCGCTCCAGCGGCGGTGCAGCGCCCGGCCGAGATCGAGGGCGCGCACCTCCTTCGCCTCGTCGCGGCCGGCCAGCAGCTGTTCCAGGTACTGGCGGGCCCGTCTGCCCTCGGCGAGGTCACCGTGCAGGCTGTAGTCGGCATCGCGTTCGTCACGCGCCGCCTTGAGCATCGGAAGGGCGGACAGCGCCGTGAACGGCAGCAGCCACCAGGTCATGACGGCGAACGCCACGGCGACCGCGACGATGCTGAGCACCGCTTGCAGCGCACCGGTCAGCGCCGTCACCAGCATGACGGGCTGGGAGCGGGAGGCGAAGACGGCCCGTTGCAGCCTGTCGTGGAAGCGGGCGTCCTCGAACGACTCCAGGTCGGCACGCGCCGCGCCGCGCAGGACGTCGGCCATGATGTGACGGTCCACCGCCAGCGTGAGGAGTCGCTGCCAGCCACTGCTCAGCGTGCGCAGCACACCGCTCGCGGAGGCGAGCGCGATCAGGACGACCACGGCGATGACGAGCCGCGTGCTCTGCTCCCCCTCCCCCGCCGTCGGCGACGAGCCCGACCCGGAGGAGTCCGAGGGCAGTACGTCGCCGAGCGTCCCCCGCAGGAGGAGCACCACCGCGGCGAGGCCGGTGGCGGTGGCGAGTTGGACCAGGAGGACGCCGGTCAGCCGGGCGCGGTCGGCCTGCCAGGCCGTCCTGACGACGTAGGCACAGGCAGCGGCCATGTCGGCGGTGCTGACCCGCTCCGTCTTCGGCCTGTCTTTCACGGCCGTTTTCCCGTCACGCATGGGTCAACCCCTCCGCCGGTCGGTCGCTGCGATGGTCGGCGCAGACTCGGAGCCAGGCGCGGTGTTCCGCCGTGACGGCCCGGAGGGTTTCCCGGTGCCGGAAGGTGTGGCCCTCGTACGGCAGCAGCAGCAGCCGGGCCCGCCCTCCCGTGGCGACGATGGCTCGGTAGAGGCCGACTGCCTGGTCCGCCGGGGTCGCGCTGTTGGTGTCCTCGCTTCCGTGCACGATCAGCACGGGCCGGTCGAGCCGGTCGGCGAAGTGCAGGGCGCTGAAGGCGTGATAAAGGTCCGGGACGGTCCAGTAGTCGCGTTCCTCGTACTGGAAGCCGTGCGGCGTGAGCGTCCGGTTGTAGCAGCCGCTGTGCACGATGGCGCCCGCGGCGGCGGGCAGTCGGGCGAGGGCGTGGAGGGCGACGGTGGCGCCGAAACTGTGCCCGCCCAGGACGACCGGGCCCGGGTCCGCGGACTCCGCGTACAGGGCGAGGAGCGCCTCGGTGACCGCCGAGGTGATCTGGCGGCTCAGGTGCGGGAGTGTCGCGTCGGCGGGCCAGTCCAGCGGGAGGTCGAGAACCGCCGTCGCCGCGTCCGAGCCGACGGGTTGTGGCCCGGCGAACGACAGGTGGCGGGGATCCGGAGGCCGGGTTCCCGCTCGGCGGACGCTGATCCAGAGGAGGCGCGCGGCGCACGGGGCGCCGTCCGCCGGTGAGGAGCACGCCGGGGGATCCGCCGGGAGCAGCAGGCAGGCCGGGTCTGGGAAGCCGCCGGGCAGGACCGCGCGGCGCGGCGCCCCGGCTCGTCGGTTCAGGCCCTGGAGTGGGCCGGTCGCCCGTCCGGCCGTCGCCACCGGGGGTGGGACACTCCGCTCCAGGGGCTCCAGCCGGTCCCCGCGCAGGACATGGCGGCGGAACGCTCCGGCACGCCGTGTGACGAGCTGTGGGGCGTCGCCGTCGTGCCCCACCCAGGCAGCCTCCAGGGGAGCGGACGGCCCTCCGTCCGAGGCGCCGTCGACGAGGACCGCTCGCACGGCCGGCCTACGCCAGTCGACGACGAGGACTCCGGCCTGGCCGGCCCGTTCACAGGCGACCGACAGCAGGTGCTCGTGGGCTGCCGCTCCGGGGCCGGCCCTGCCTGGCAGGGGCCGCACGCCGGGAAGGGGAAGGACCCGGGTGGAGTGCGTGGTGGTCACCCGGGCCGTCTGCCGGTGGAGGGTGATCGTGACGGGGTCGTCGGCCGTGCCGAGGAGCCACCAGTGCGTGACGGGGTCGTCCTGGGGATGCTCGACGTCCTGCTCGTGCGGGGCGGCAGGCCCCGCCGCCTCGCCTTCGTCCGGGTGGAGCCGGATCGCGGTGCCGGACGGGGTGCGCCGGGCGGAGACCGGGAGGTCGTCCGCCGTGAGGCACCATCGGGCGCCGGGCGGCAGCGGCCGTTCGCCGGTGGGTACGGGGCGGGCGCCGGCCGGGCCGTCCGTGCGTACGGTGGTGCACGCCCAGCGCAGGGCCTCCGGCGCCCGGCCGGCAGGTCCCCTCGGAGGCGAGGCGTCGATGCCGTCGGCATGGGTGACGAGCAGACTCCGTCCGCTGGGAGAGGGTGTCAGACCACTGACGAGCAGGGGGCCGGTGAGCACGCGGACGTCTCCGGTGACGCGGTGCAGAAGACTCACGGCCGCCGCCGCCCGCTCCGCGAGGTCGTCGAGGCCCGCGAGGAACACGACGTTGGCCGGTCCGGTGGCCTCGTACGCCGTGGGGCTCCAGCCGTCGCCGGCCGGTTCCCGCATCGGGGGGCGCGTCAGCAGGGCCAGTTCCTCGTCACCGCACCAGGCGAGGGCCGACGGTGTTCCGCCGTGCGCGGTCAGGGACAGCGCGGCTCGGACCCGCGTGTGCACGGTGAGTTCGCACCGCTCGTAGTCGGCGATCCACACGACCGCGTGCCGCCGGCGCCGTACGAGCCCCGCGACGAGCGGCAGCCGCGGGTGCCAGGCGAGTTCGACGGGCAGGGCCGCCTTGAGGTCCAGCGGCCAGACGCCGTCCCGCTGGAGGCTGCCTATGCGGATGGACGTCAGTGTGGGGCGTTCGGAGGCGACTCCCCCGAGATCCGGGTCCACCGGCAGGTCGCGCCAGTAGAGGGTCGCCGGGTTGTGGTCGGCGACGGAGGGCGAGTGGGGCGCGGTCATCACGGCCCAGGCGGACAGCGTGGGGGCGAACGCCACGGTGTCACGTCCGCGTTCGGGTTCGTGTCCGGGCCGGCATGGCACGTTCCCCGTGGTCTCAGCGCGCACGTGTGACGTCCGCCCGGCCGACGGTGATGGTGTCGATCAGCGCCTTCACCGATCCGATGCCGGAGGTGGGCTCGCAGACCGGTGTCCCCCGGCCGTCCACCGCGGTGGCACACGGCACCGACATGTCCGCGAGGTGGGGCGGCAGATCGCTGCCCCGCTCCACCACGGTCACCTGTACCGCCGCCTGCCGTGCCGGTTCCATCGCGGCCAGCAACTGGCGGAGGGCCCGGCAGGCGGGGCAGTTCTCCGACACATACAGATGTACGCCGTCGACCTGCGACGTGCAGGGCACGGCGATCGCCTCGCGCGCCGCACGCCTGCGATCGGTGACCAGGACGGTCGCTGCGACGAGGCCGGCGGCCACGACGGCGAGGGGACCGCGCACCTCCGGTCGTGACGGTACGTCGGGAAGGAGCAGCACGGCTGCCACTGCCGCGCCCATGGCGTTGGCGCCGATGTGCAGGCGGCCCACCGCGGCCAGCCGGGCGGCGCCGAAGCAGGCGCAGCGCCGTCCACGCATCGCGTGGGCGGCGGCGGTGAGCGCCCCGTACGCGATCAAGGCCAGAGCGGCGGCGGCCCGCCCGGGGAGCAGCACGAGGCAGACCGCGGCAGCCGCCTCCACGGCTCCGGCCAGCCGGGGGCCGTGCGGGGCCCGCAGCAGTGGGGAGTGGAACGGCCAGGCCAGCCGCGCCGGTGGCGTGCAGAGCTTGGCCACCCCGGCGGCCGCCAGCGGTCCGGCCAGGGCCGCGAGAGCGGAGTGGAAGAGGAGGGAGGACATCGGGACCTCACTTCGGTTCGGTGACGGCGACGAGCAGTCCGGAACGGAAGAGTTGCCGCGCCAGCCGCTGAACGTGGACGTCCGTCGGGTCCGGTCGGCCCGTGGCCAGGAGGCGGTCCAGGGCGTCGGCCTCGTACTCGGCGCACTCGACCAGCCGCAGGGAACGGACGTCGACCAGAGCGGCACCCCCGAAGGGCAGCCGGGTCACCCGGACTCCCTCGGCCGGCGCAAGTCGCACCCCGTCGGGAGGGAGAAGGGCGGTGCCAGGAGAGGACGTGGCGTCCGCCGGAGAGCCCGCGGCCGCCGCAGGAGCATCCGCGCCGGACGCGGGAGAACGCACGCCACTCGCAGGAGAATCCGCGCCGCTTCCGGGAGAACTCGCGGCGTTCTGGGCAGATGGAGGCATCGTCAGCCCTTCCTCAGCCATTGGTCGATCCACAGCAGGCGCAGCAGCGGGAGCGCGTGGTCGGAGCGGTGCGGTCCTTCGCGTACGAGTCCGGCTACGACGCGCGGGTCGACGAGCCCCAGGTCGCCGAGGGCGCACTCGCGTTCCAGTTCGGCAGCGATCTTGTCGCTCTCGCGGTGGAGGTACGCGGCTGCCGCGAGCCGCAGGTCGAAGGAGGAGGTGGAGCGCCGCAGCCCGCGGATGCGGCGCTTGTCGAGGAGTTCACGCAGTGGCTGGTGGTTCTGGTACAGCCCGCCCCTGATGCGGCCCATGCGTCGGGTCGGTATCGCGTCGACGGCTCCCAGGACCGCAGGTTGCGTGACGGGGAGGACGAGTGGGCCACCGGCCGGGACGCGTGCCGCCAGTCCGGCTTCGAGCCGGCCCAGGACGGGGCCGAGGAAGTCGAGATGGTTCTTCCACACCGACAGCGCGGCCTGCTGAGCGGACTGGAACGCCAGCCTCCCCTGCCGGGTGAGCCCCGGAAGGTCCCTGCGACCCAGAGGAGTCGGGGGCGGGGTGGGCGAGTCCACCGGTTGAGCATCGCCCGAAGGAGTGCCCGACGGCGGCCGCACCGGGCTGTCGCTGCGTACGACGCCTTCGGCGAGCAGGGAGGCCGCCTCGCGCAGTGAGCCGAGAGTGCCACTGAGGTGGAACGGTTCGCAGGTCAGCAGACGCCAGTCGCGCCGGCCCCGGTCGGTCTGCGACAGCGAGGAGGAGACGATGTCCTCCAGCAGGGTGCCTACGGCCAGGGGAAGCCCCGCCGCCGCGAAGAGCCGCTCGGCGAGGCGGCGTGGGAACTCCTGGTCGGGCAGAGGCGGGATGACACCCGCTCCGGACACCCGGTGGTGGTCCAGGAGCTCGAAGACGTCCAGCGGAACGGTCCGTGTACGCAGTCCGGGAATCTCCGGCAGCGGCGGCCGTTCTCCCGGCAGGCCCAGATCCGCGTACAGCAGCTGGGGCCGGTGGCCGGCGGAGAGCGCCGCCATCGCGAGGTACGCGGACGACAGACCGCCGCTGTAGGCGACGGCGTAGTCGTCGGGGCCGGCGGTCAGGACATCCCCGAGCGAGGCGAGCAGCCCTCGCCCCGTGCTCGGCAGAGCCGGCTGCCGCCGGGAGACGGTGACGCCCCGGTTGTCCACCTCGACGCGGGTGCCGAGGGTGAGCCGCCGCACGCCGGGCAGCGGTGTGGCGTCCGGCGGTGGCGCCAGACCGTGGACGAGGGCGAGCAGCGTTCCCGGATCCGGCGCGGGCCGGTCCGTGTCCGGGCGGAACGCCGCCGCGTCCGCGCCCCACTCCAGACGTCCGTATCCGACGCGGTAGTACACGGGAGTCGTCCCGGGGCGTTCCCGGGAGAGCAGGAACCCGTTTGCCGTGCGCTCCTCGCGCACGCCCTCGCACCGGTCGGTCCCGTCGGCAGGGGTGCCGCCGACGCCGTCCGGAGTCACTTCCGCAGTGCCGATCACGGTACGGTCACCTCTCCTGAGCGAAGCACCTCTGTGTACTCCTCCCGCACGGGCAGCGAGGTGGTGAGCACCTCGTCGCCGTACTGGGCCCACGCGTAGAACCCACCGGGCGCCACAAGGGGCGCCTTCTCGCGCCCGAGGTGGAAGGTGACGGGGTGCCCCAGGGTCCGTAGTGCGGCCGTCATGAACAGGGCGTCCTCGACGGGATCGAGAAAGCCCATCATGATCCGCTGGGCCATCCGCAGCGGGGCCACGGCCTTGGCCGCACCGTGGGGTGTCGTGCGCGCACGGGGCCGTACGGCGGGCCAGTTCAGTGCGTAGGTGCCGTTCTCGCGTCGGGCGGAGATCACGAACTCTCGTGCGTAACGGGCGGCTTTCCAGACAGGGTGCATTTCCTCACCAGTTCCAGTTCCCCAGGTGGAGCGAGGGCGGGGGCCTTCGCCGGGCCGCGCCGTCGCGGCGCGCCCCGGCGAAGGCCCTGCTCCACTCACTCGTCGAGCAGAGCCGGGCGGTCGCTCAGCCCTGGAGGTAGCAGTGGAACCACTCGCAGATGAGGCCGTGGCAGCACTCCGAGTCCCACCAGCAGTCCTCGTAGCGCGGAACGCAGGCCTCCTCGACGGCGGTCGTCTCGGAGTGCAGGTGCTGCTGCAGTCCGTTTCCGGCCAGCCGCTCGGCCAGGGATGTCACTGGCATCGGTTCTCCTTCGGTCGGTTGTCGAGGCCGATCGGTCGACCGGCCTCCGTGCCGGGGCAGCGGCCCTCCTGGACGCCTCTCGGCGCGGCGTGCCCAAGCCCCCGTGACCCAAGGTCTAGCGGCATACGCGTTGTTCGTTTTCGCCGCACATCACCGAACAAACGAACGCCGAACAATGGCCGCGGGGTTCGCGACCTGTCCGGGAAGAGGTCGGCGGTCGGGCCTCGGTCGCGTTGCGCTCAGCAAGGCGGCTGGTAGGTGCGCTGGGGAAAGTACCGGCGCCATTCGCCGGGGGTCAGAGCCGACGAGGTGGTGTCACAGATGCGGGCGGCGACGCGCTCGATGTCGGGGTCCCACAGCAGTGCGGTCCAGTCCTCGCTGCCGGTGGCCAGGACGCGGCCGTCGGGGCTGAAGGCGAGGGTGTCGACTGCCTTGGTGTGGCCCGTCAGAAGGATCGGTTCCCCGGCATCGCCGCGGCCGGTCAGGCCGTACAACCGCACCGTGTGGTCGGAGCTCGCGGTGGCGAGCATCCCGCCGCCGGGGGCGAAAGCGACGGCCATGACGCCGTCGGTGTAGCCGGTGAGCCGCTCCCGCGCGACCGGGTGCCGTGGAGCGGTCAGATCCCACAGCCGTACGGAGCGGTCCTCGCTGCCGGTGGCCAGGGTGCGGCCGTCGGGGCTGAACGCCACCGACTTCACCGCGTCGGTGTGGCCGGTGAGGACGGCCCGGCGTGCGGGCTGCCGCTGTGCGGTCAGGTGCCACAGGACGACCGTGCGGTTCCGGCTCGCCACGGCCAGGCCGCGGCCGTCGGGAGCGAAGACCGTGGAATCCACCGGGCTCGTTCCCCGCAGGGTGGCGAGCGGGCTGAGGTGCCGTACGTCCGTGGTGTCCCACAGCCGCACGGTGCCCGACTCGCCGCCGGTGGCCAGGGTGCGGCCGTCAGGAGTGAACGCCACCGAGTTGACATGGCCGATACGACATCGAACGGTGCTGAGCAGGCGGGGCCGCTGTGCCGCTCCCACGCTCCACAGCCGCAGTGTGCCGTCGGCGCTGACGGTGGCCAGAGTGCGGCCGTCCGGCCGGAAGGCCACCGAGTTGACGGGTCCCGTGTGGCCGGTGAGCCGGGCCAGTTCCCGGGGATGGCGTACGTCCGACAGGCTCCACAGGCGCACGGTCCGGTCGTAACTGCCGCTGGCCAGCGTCCGTCCGTCGGGGCTGAAGGCGACCGAGTAGATGGAGCTGCTGTGGCCCGTCACGGCCGGCCCGGGCAGATCCCAAAGGCGCGCGGTCTGGTCCTCGCTGCCGGTGGCCAGGGTGCGGCCGTCGGGGCTGAACGCCACCGCGTGGACGTTGTTGGTGTGGCCGGTGAAGACCGACAGTTCCCGGGCGGATCCGGAACCGGTCACCTGCCAGCGGCGTACGGTGGCGTCGGCGCCCGCAGTGGCCAGGGTACGGCCGTCGGGGGCAAAGGCCACCGCGTTGACCGCGTCGGTGTGCGTCGTGAGAACCTCCGCCGTGCGGGCGTGGCCCCGCCGGGTCACGTCCCACAGCCTCACCGTGAAGTCGGCGCTTCCGGTCGCCAGCCGGCGATCGTCGGGGGCGAACGCCACCGCTCTCACCTCACCACCGTGGCCGGAAGCGGTCGACAGCTCACGCACCCGCTCCCCCGACGCGGTCATCCGCCAGAGCCGTACCGCGTGGTCGGCATGGCCCGTGGCCAGCGTCCGCCCGTCCCGGCTGAACGCCACCGCGGTCACGGCCGCACGCACGTCCCGTTCGGCGAGCTCGCGCGGGCGCCCGGGATCCGTCAACTGCCAGACGCGGATTGCGTTACGGGCGACCGCCGCGAGTGTTCGCCCTCCGGGGCCGAACCTCAATCCAGCGATCGAGCCGGCGCCGCCCGGCAGGCGTGCCGAGATCCGGGGGCGCCGTACGTCACCGATGTCCCACACCAGCACCGTGCCGTCGTCGATGCCCGCGGCCAGCATGCGTCCGTCCGGGCTGACGGCGACGGTACGAACCAGGCCTGCGAGGCGGGGCGACGTGCTCAGCTCGCGCGGCCGGTGCGGATCCCCGGCCCGCCACAGGCGCAGCACGCGGTCGGCCCCGCCGGTGACCAGCATGCCCCCGTCGCCGCTGAACGCCACGGCGGTGACCGCCCCCGTCTGACCGGTCAGACGCGTGGCGTACGGAGTGGCGAAGGAGCTCAGGACGCTGCTGCGTGCCTCTGGAGTGGGCGACACACGGTAGGCCGCCAGGCTCAGCTGGGCAGCCAGAGCGGGGTCGACCATCCGCAGCGCCCTGGCCTTGTCGGCGGCCCGCTGCGAACTGGCGGCGTCGCGCTGCCGGTCCGCCGCCCGCTGCGCCCGCACCGCGAGGACCGCGGTCGTGGTCGTCAGCACGAGCAGGACGCTCAGCAGCGCAGTCGCCATGTGCCGGAGCCGGGCGCGACGCCGTTGTGCCGCACGTTCACCGGCCTGCGCGGCGAGGCTCGCCTCCAGGAACTCTCGCTCCTTCACCGACAAGGACGTACGGTCGAGCCCCGCTGCCGTCTCCAGTCGGGTCCCGCGGTACAGGGCGCCGGGGTCCCGCCCGAGCGCTTCCCACGACTGGGCGGCGTCGGTGAGCCGGCGCAGGGTCCGCACGGCCTCGCGGTCCTCGGTAAGCCATCCGTGCAACCTGGGCCAACAGCGGATCAGGGCCTCGTGCGCCAATTCCGCCCGCTCGCGGTCGAGCGTCAGCAGCCGCGCCTTGGCGGCACGGTCCAGTACGGCGCCCAGGCCGCCGCCGGACTCTGCCAGTCCGTCCAGCTCCGCCAGGCAAACCGGCCGTCGTGTGTCCTCCGTGCCTTCTCCCAGCGCGGTCAGCCGCAGGAACACCCGGCGGACCAGCTCCCGCTGACCGGTGTCCAGCTGCTGGTAGAACTCCTCCGCCGTCCGCGCCAGCGCGCCCTCGAGCCCGCCCGCCGCCTCGAACGCGGACAGTGTCAGCGCGTTGCCACGACGCCGCCGCCAGGTCTGCAGGAGTGCGTGCGACAGCGGCGGCAGCATCCCGGCCCGCCCCTGTGCCTGGGCGGTGAGCGTCGCCAGCAGCGCCCCCTCGACGGACAGGCCGGCCCGCTGGGCGGGCTTCGTGACCGCCCGGCGCAGCGAGTCCAGGTTCATCGGCCCGACCGGCACCTGCGCGTCGCGCATCGCCTCCACCAGCAGGGGGTGGTGGGTGCAGTGCGCGTAGAAGTCGGCCCGCACCGCCAGCGCCACCCTGCACCGGCTCCCCTCGGACGAGGCGGCTGCGATCAGCGCTTCGACGAAACGGTTGCGCTCGACAGCGTCCTGGCACAGGGTGAAGACTTCCTCGAACTGATCGACGACCAGCAGGAGATCGCCCTCCGGGCCTTCGGAAGACGCGATGGCCTGCCGCACCGCACGGCCCAGATTCTCCGGATCTTCTCTCAACTCCCCGTACAGCACCCCTGCCGTGACACCCGCCAGTGCTGCCAGCCGCACCGCGCACTCCTCCAGCGGCCGCGGCCCCGGCGTCAACACCACCGGCATGGTCGCCGGAGACCGCAGGTGCGGCACCAACCCTGCTCTCAGCAGCGAGGACTTACCCGAACCAGAAGCCCCGATCACCACCACGAACCGCTGTCGCTCCAGCCGCTCGGCCAGTTCCTCCACCAGCTGTTCCCGGCCGAAGAACCACTCCGCGTCCTCCTCCCGGAACGACCGCAGGCCCACGTACGGCGGGGGCGGGCCGGCCCCTTCCGCTCCCCCTGAGGCAGGGTCCTCCTCACCCAGGCGCACCGCCGCCTCGCGCCAACGGCGCTCCCACTCCCGCACGTCCCCGTCACAGGCACGGACGTACGCCAGCGTCACCTCCAGCGTCGGCAGCCGCCGGCCGGACGCCGCGGACGACAGAGTCGAGATCGAGTAGTGCGCCTGTTCCGCCAGTCTCCGGTAGGGCGGATTCCCGGCCTTCTGCCGCAACTGCCTGAGTCCCGTGGCGAATTCCAGTAACGGGCCGTCTTCCGTGGACAGTGGTCGCTCTTTGCGCGGCATGGCCGCACCTCCCCGTGGTTCCCCGTTCCCCCGTGTCACAGCCTGCGCGACATCCTCACATTTTCCGGGACTTGTCCGTGGGGTACCAGACGGCGCTCCGTGGCGTCGCTGAAGCCGCGGTCGGCGAACGACGCGTCTGGCCGTCGCCGTGTCGCGGCTGTCACGACGGGGCGGGGTGTGCGGCTGACCATCGATACTGGAGCTTGCGTCCCGCCGCACACCGCGTCATTCCGGAGGAATGCGGAACTCGAATTCGGGACGGTCCCACGGTACGGCGGGCGGGTTCGCGAACGCGGTCCCGGTCCGCACCGCACCGACGCGGTGGTAAAAGTCCGCTGCGGGAAGATGCGACACGACCTTGACCCGGTCCAGCCCGGCGGCCCGGGCCTCGGACTGCATGTGCGCCACGAGCAGCCGTCCGATACCCCGCCCTTGCGCTTCGTCGGCGACGAACAGCAGGTCCAGCTCCGGGGGAGCCAGGACCAGCGCATAGAACCCGAGGACCCGGCCTCCGGGCTCGTCGGCGCCGACGGCCACAAAGACGCGGTGCGCCTCGATGTAATCAGGACCGACCCGGTAGCCCGCGACCGCGGCTGCGTACTTGCCCTCGTAGGCGCCGGAGCCACGCACGAGCCGCGTGAGCCGTTTGGCATCCCGCGCGACGGCCCTCCGTATCGTGACCGGCCGGCTGATCGGAGAAGGGCGTGGACTCATCAGGTGAGTATGTCGCACAGGGACCACCATCCCGGCGGGTCGGCTGGTCGGGCAGGGTTCCCGCACAGCGCCCGGGAGCCGATCGGCCACGAGCCCGCAGGCGCGGACGGCTCCCTCGCCTGCACGCCTCCTCCTGCGCGCACGGTCACCCGTCGTCACGCCGCCCGGTGCACCCCGGCCGATCTCCGGCCCGCGTATCCGTCCAGCGGCGTGGACGAGGACACGGCCCGGCAGTCCTGGAAGCCTGTCTCAGCCGCGCCGCACTCGGGCCGCCTTGCGGGCCTCCGCGAGCTTGCGGGCCTCGCTGCTCTTGCGGGAGGACGACCTGCCGCCGGAACCGCTCTTGGCGTCCTTGGTGCTGCCCAGGCCGCCGAACGGGACGTTGTGGTTCTTGGGGCGCGGTACGGCCGGCCCGCCGTCGAGGGGCTTTCCGGAGGGGGCCTTGGCGCCGGTGATACGGCTCAGCTCCGCCTCGCCGGACCGCACCTTGGTGACCCTGGGGGTGACGTCGGCGTCCGCCATGACCTGGCTCGTCTCACGGCGCTGTCCCGGCAGGACGAGTGTCACGACGGTGCCGGAGCGGCCGGCCCGGGCCGTGCGGCCCGCGCGGTGCAGATAGTCCTTCGGATCGTCGGCCGGGTCGACGTTGACCACGAGGTCGAGGTCGTCGACGTGCAGGCCGCGTGCGGCGACGTTCGTCGCCACCAGCGCGGTGATCTGCCCGTTCTTGAACTGGGCCAGGGTCCGGGTGCGCTGCGGCTGGGACTTCCCGCTGTGCAGGGCGGCGGCTGCCACGCCGCTGGCCCGCAGATGCCGCGTGAGCTGGTCGACGCCGTGCTTGGTGTCCAGGAACAGCAGGACGCGGCCGTCTCGAGCGGCGATCTCCGTGGTCACGGCGTACCGGTCCGGGCCGTGCACGACGAGCACGTGGTGCTCGATCGCGGAGACGGCGCTGGACGAAGGGTCCACCGAGTGGACGGCGGGGTCGCGCAGGTAGCGCTGCACCAGCTGGTCGACGTCGCCGTCGAGGGTGGCGGAGAACAGCATCCGCTGCCCGTCGGGACGCACCTGGTCCAGGATCCCGGTGACCTGCGGCAGGAACCCCATGTCACACATCTGGTCGGCCTCGTCCAGGACCGCGATGCGCGTCCGTCCCAGTCGGCAGCCCTTGCGCTCGATGAGGTCGTGCAGCCGACCGGGCGTGGCGACGACGATCTCGGCGCCCTCCCTCAGCACGGCGGCCTGCCGTGCGATGGACACGCCGCCCACCACGGTCGCGAGCCGCAGCCGCAGCGCCTCGGCGTACGGGGTGAGCGCCTCACCGACCTGCTGTGCCAGCTCCCTGGTGGGCACCAGAACGAGCGCCAGCGGCTCTTTCGGCTGGGCGCGCTGCCCGGCCGTCCGGACGAGCATCCCCAGGCCGAAGGCGAGCGTCTTGCCGGATCCTGTGCGGCCCCGGCCCAGGACGTCCCGTCCCGCGAGCGCATGCGGCAGCGCCGCCGCCTGGATGGGGGAGGGCACAGTCATACCCTGCTCATCGAGCGCCCGCAGAGCCTCGGCCGGCAACCCGAGCTGGGCGAAGGACGTCGCCGCGGGCACTGCCGAAGGGGCACCCGCCGTCTCGGGCACATCGCCCTGCTGCGGGGCATCGGCACGTGTTGATTCGCTCACAGTGAGCCTTCCTCCGAAGGGACCGTACCGAGGAAGGCGCGGCACAGACGCGGCCGCCGACCAGAGACGCCCAACGGAGCACCGACACAGCGACACGGCAAAAGCGAAATGCTAGCACTGGGCACACCGCCCGGGCCTCCCGTATCGCGGGGGCCGCGCCCATGAACGCCGGCCCGGTCGGCCCGAGCCGACCGGATACAGTGCGCGAGAGAGGGCAGCCTGGCCTGGGAGGGCAAGTGTGACCGACACCGGCGACACCCGACCAGCCGGGGGTGAAGCGCAAGCGCCGCGGCAGAGCCGACTGCACCGTCTGATGCGCTACCTCCCCCTGATCACCCCCGTCCTGCTGTGGGCCGTGCCCTGCTGGGTGCTCCTGCACACCGGCCAGCATTGGCCGCTGCCTGTCACGGTGGCCGGCACTTCCCTGTTCGCCCTCGGCCTCATAGGTATGCCGCTCGCGATGGTGCGCGGCCACGGCCGGCGCCAGCAGGACCGCGCGGCGATCACCGGTGACACCCTGCTGGGCACCAGCTGGGTTCTGTTCACCTGGTCCGTCCTGCTCGGTGTCCTCCTCCGGCTCGCCCTGGCCCTGGCCGGCATCGGCGAAGGCCAGGACCGGGCCCGCGTCGTCACCTGGGCCGTCCTCGGCACGACCGCCGTTCTGCTCGGCTGGGGGTACGCCGAGGCCCGCCGGGTGCCGCGCGTGCGCCGGCTCGACGTGCGGCTCCCGCGACTGGGTCCCGGGTTGGACGGCCTCCGCGTCGTCCTCATCACCGACACCCACTACGGCCCGCTCGACCGCGCCCGCTGGTCGGCGCGGGTGTGCGAGACGGTGAACACCCTGGAAGCCGACCTGGTCTGCCACACCGGCGACATCGCGGACGGCACGGCCGAACGCCGCCGCGCCCAGGCCGTCCCACTCGGTACCGTGCGGGCCACCCGGGCCCGGGTGTACGTCACCGGCAACCACGAGTACTACAGCGAGGCTCAGGGCTGGGTCGACCTGATGGGTGAGCTGGGGTGGGAGCCGCTGCGCAACCGCCATCTGCTGCTCGAACGCGGAGGCGACACCCTCGTGGTCGCCGGCGTGGACGACGTCACCGCCGAGTCCTCCGGACTGGCAGGGCACCGCGCCCACCTCGCCGGAGCCTTGGACAACACCGATCCGGAGCTGCCCGTTCTTCTCCTGGCACACCAGCCCAAGTTCGTCGACCGGGCGGCAGTGGCCGGCATCGACCTCCAGCTTTCCGGCCACACCCATGGCGGTCAGATCTGGCCTTTCCACCACCTGGTCCGCATCGACCAGCCCGTCGTGGCGGGCCTGAGCCGGCACGGCAGCCGCACCCTCCTCTACACCAGCCGCGGCACCGGCTTCTGGGGCCCGCCGTTCCGCGTCTTCGCCCCCAGCGAGATCACCCTGCTCGTGCTCCGCTCCCCGCACCTGCCCACCTCGCCGTAGCACCAGGGCTCGTCCGGCAGATCATGGGCCGAGCCGGAGCCGGACCGAGGCGAGAGCCGGCCAGTGCCCCAACCGGCCAATGCTCCCGTCGTGTTGACCGCCCACCGCAGACGGTGCTGGAGTCGGCACGTGGACAGCATCCCCGCCAACCGGCGGCTCTGGAACCGGATCAGCAGCGCCTACCAGCACGAGCACGACCCGCAGATCGGCGCCGCACCCCGGCTGTGGGGCATGTACTCCATCCCCGACGCGCACCTGCACGCCCTGGGCGACGTCACCGGCAAGCGCGTCCTCGAACTCGGCTGCGGCGCCGGCCAGTGGTCCAGGGCGCTCGCCGCCGAGGGCGCCACGATGGTCGGGCTCGACCTGTCCGAAGCCCAGCTCGCCGCAGCGGCCCGGACGATGGGAGCGGTCCGCTACCCGCTGGTGCAAGGCGCCGCCGAACAACTCCCCTTCGCGGCCGACAGCTTCGACCTGGTGTTCTGCGACTTCGGTGGGCTCAGCTGGGCGCCCCCGCACCTGGCCGTCCCGCAGGCCGCACGCGTCCTGCGCCGAGGCGGGCGCCTGGTGTTCAACGTCGCCAGCCCATGGTTCGAAGCGTGCTACGACGAGGCCGCCGGCCGCGTGACCACGACGCTGCAGCAGGACTACTTCGGGCTGAACACCATCGCCGAAGACGACGGCGCGACCAGCTATCAGCTCACCTACGGCGGCTGGGTCAAGGTCCTGCGCGGCGCGGGTCTCCTCATCGACGACCTCATCGAGCCGCGGCCCGAAATCGGAACACCCAACGGCTACAACGAAACCGACCCTCCCGACTGGGCACACCGCTGGCCGGCGGAACTGCTCTGGGTAACCCGCAAACCGTGACTTCTGCGCGGCTCCACCTTCTCGGCCGGCCGGCGGCCAAGGACTGGCATCTGCCGGACACCGCAGCCGGGTCGGGCATCGATGAGGCTCAACTGGGCCTGCGGCTGGAGTCCGCGGGCTTCGGCCTCCTGCTCCGCCGGGATGTCCTGGACGCATACCGCAAGCAGGAGCGAACCCGGAATCAACGGTGGGTGAGCGTGCGGCCCCACGGTTCCCGGATCCATCGCAAGTATCCGACGAGGTCGCTTCCCGGAGCCGAACAGGCGTCGGCAGACCCCTCGATCCGGAAAATGTGCGGCCCGGGCACGCTCTTACAGAAAAATTTGCGGTGATCCATTGACCGGGACCTAGGCGCCCGGTTAGAAAGTTCATCTTCAGGATCTCGATCAGTCAACTTCCTGCTCGTGGCTGTCGGCTTCACCGCGTACTGCCTGGTGGACGGCTTCGCCACGTTCCTCGCGGTCGCCTGTGCCATCGCGGTCCTGGAGACCTCGGCGGGCGTGCTCAAGGCAGCGCCGGCCTGAGCGGACCGGCCGGCGACCGTCCGGACCACATCCGTCACACCTGTCCGACCGAAACAAGTAGGCGAGCACCATGACCGTACAGCGACGACACGACCCGGACGAGCGCGGCTTCGCCAGCGACAACTACGCGGGCGCGCACCCCGAGATCCTGGCGGCGATCGCCCTGGCCAACGGTGGCCACCAGGGCAGCTACGGCGCCGACGTCTACACCGAGCGCCTCCAGGACGTGGTGCGCGGCCACTTCGGTCCCACCGCGCACACGTACCCCGTCTTCAACGGCACCGGCGCGAACGTGGTCGCGCTGCAGACCATGCTCGACCGCTGGGACGCCGTGGTCTGCGCCGAGTCGGCCCACATCAACGTCGACGAGGGCGGGGCGCCCGAGAAGGTCGCCGGGATCAAGCTCCTGACGGTGCCGACATGGGACGGCAAGCTCACGCCTGAGCTGATCGACCGACAGGCCTGGGGCTTCGAGGACGAGCACCGGGCCCGGCCCAGGGTCGTCTCGATCGCCCAGTCCACCGAGCTCGGCACCTGCTACACGCCGGAGGAGATCCGTGCGATCTGCGACCATGCGCACGACCTCGGCATGCTCGTCTACCTCGACGGCGCCCGGCTCGCCAACGCCGCCGCCACGCTCGGCGTGTCCCTGCGTGAGATGACCACCGACGCCGGCGTGGACGTCCTCTCGCTCGGCGGCACCAAGAACGGGCTGCTCTTCGGCGAGGTGGTGATCGTGCTCAACGAGGACGCGGTGCGCGGCATGGCTCACCTGCGCAAGTCGAGCATGCAGCTGGGCTCCAAGATGCGTTTCGTGTCGGTGCAGTTCGAGGCGCTGCTGGGCGGCGACCTCTGGCTGCGCTCGGCGGCCCGCTCCAACGCGATGACCCAGCGGCTGTACGAGGCGGTGCGCCGGCTGCCGGGCCTGGAGATCGTCCGCCCGGTGCAGGCCAACCAGATCTTCGCCGTCCTGCCGCCGGCCGTCACCGAGCGTCTCCAGAAGCGCTTTCGCTTCTACACCTGGGACGAGCAGGCCGGCGAGGTCCGCTGGATGACCTCCTTCGACACCACCGAGGCCGACGTGGACGCCTTCGCGGCGGCGATCGCGGAGGAGCTGGCGGCGGAGCAAGGCCGGACGCCGGCGGGCGCACTGTCCATGGCCGAGCGGGAGGAACTGGTGCAACTTCGTCGCAGGGTCCGCGCGTTGGAAGAGACGATCGAAGGGCTGGCGAAGGAGCCTGCCTCCTCCGCGAACGGCAAGACGAAGTAGCCGCCTGAGCAGGGCTTCACAGGTGAGGGCCCTGCCCCGACGAGGTGGAGCCAGGATCGTCCTGGCTCCACCTTGGTGCCGGCCCGTCACTGGAACTGTGCGAAGAACCTCCAGATCTCTGCCTTGGTCCAGGTGGTGACGCCGCTTTCGCCGGAGGAGCCGTCGACCGGACCGGGCAGGTGGCCGCCGTCGAACGCGGCCCATTGGACCGGGTACCCGGCGCGGCAGCCCGAGTAGGTGGTGGTGATGTGCGTCCGGCTGCCCGGTGCGGGCTCTCGCGGGCTCTGGGGGGTGCAGCCGTTGTTGGCGACGAACCTGTCGCGCAGGGACCGCCCTTGCCCGATGCCGAGGACGGAGTCACTGATGCCGTGGATCCCGAAGTAGGCGATGGGCTGGGTGCCACCGCTGCACCCGCTGATCTGAGCGCCGGAGATGACCGCGACGGCCCTGAAGACGTTCGCCCGGCTGCACGCGACGGCGTAGCTCATACCGCCGCCCCAGCTGAATCCCGTGGCGAAGCGCTGTGCCGGGTTGACGCAGAGACCGCCCTCGATGCGCCGGATCATGTCGTCGACGAAGGTGATGTCCTCGTTGCCCGTGTTGGCCCAGCCGTTGCCAAGGCCCTGGGGGGCGACGAGGATCGCGGTGTTGTTCGACTGTTCCTGCTGGCCGTAGTAGGACCAGGCGTTCCCGCTCGTGCCGCCCGAGGCGACGTCACCGGCGGTTCCGCCCCGCCAGTGGAAGGCGAAGATCAACCGGTAGCGGTGGTTGTTGTCGTAGTTGGGCGGAACCCTGAGGATGAAGCTGCGGCTCTTGCCGCCGCTCTGGATCGTGTGCGTCCCGCTCGCCAGGGCGGGGGCGACGCCGCATCCGCCGCCACCGCCGCCGCCACCGGACGACAGCTTGACCATCTGCCATTGCTGGTTGGTGCCGCCCCAGTCGGTGTACTGGACGACGTTGCCGCCGTCGGCCGTGGAGGCTCCCTGCACCTCCACCGCCTTGCCGCTGGTGCGGTTGATCAGCCGGACATGGCCCGCGTCGGAGTCGGCCAGGCGGAACTGCTGGTTGGCTCCGTTGTGGTCGGCCCACTGCTGGATCGCCGCGCCGTCCGCGGTCGAGGCGCCGGCCACGTCGAGGACCTTGTCCGAATGCCGGGCCTTGAGGCGGTAGAAGCCGCCGCCGGAGTCGACGAAACGCCACTGCTGGTTGGCTGCGTCGTTACGCGTCCACTGGCCGACCCGCGCGCCGTCGGCGGTGGATGAGCCGGAGACGTCCAGCGCCTTGCCGCTGTTGCGATTGACCAGGACGTACCAGGCATTGGTGTCCACCGTCGCCGCCTCGGCGGGCGAGGGGTTCACCGCGACGAGCATGCCGATCGCCAGGGTCGCCGCCACCACGGCGGCGACCCTCGACCACCAGCGGTGTTGCCGTGCAGGGGCGGGAGGAACCGCACTATCGGTCTTCATCGATTGACCCTTTCGCCTCTGGACAGGTTTCCTCAGGTGCGGGTCCAGCGTTGGTTGCCGGCGTTCGAACAGGTGTAGAGCTGGATCAGCGTGCCGTTGGCGGTGCCTCCCGAGACGGCGTCGAGGCAGAGGCCGGACTGGACGCCGACGATGGATCCGTCGGAGTTGAGGCGCCATTTCTGGTTGTCACCGCCCCAGCAGCTGTAGATCTGGACTTTGGCGCCGTTGCCGCTGCCGGCGGCGTCCAGGCACTTGTCGCCGTAGACCCTGAGCTCACCGGCGGCGGTGTACGTCCACTGCTGGTTGGTGCCGTTGTGGCAGTCCCACAGGTGGAGCTGGGTACCGTCGGCGGTGCTGGTGCCGGGCACGTCCAGGCAGCGGCCCGAGCCCACTCCCTTGATCGTTCCGCCGCCCGGAGGGGGCGTGGAGGTGCCGCCGTTGAGGGCGTTGAGTACGGCGGTGTAGGCGGGCTTCTTGCTGCCGTTGTCGTTGAACAGCAGCGGTGTCTGCTCCCGACGCCAGGAGTCGCTGTCGCGCACACCCCAGACGGTGATGCCGAGGCAGCGCGGGACGGCGAGACAGTCGTTGGTCACGTTGGCGTAGGTCGTGGCCGAGGCGCCCTGGATGTCGAGTTCGGTGATGGCCACATCGACGCCGAGGGCGGCGAAGCTCTGCAGGGTGGTGCGGAAGTTGCTGTTGTACGGGCTGTCGTTGTTGAAGTGCGACTGGAAGCCGACGCAGTCGATCGGCACGCCGCGCTGCTTGAAGTCCCGGACCATGGCGTACATGGCCTGGGTCTTGGCCCAGGTCCAGTTCTCGACGTTGTAGTCGTTGTAGCAGAGCTTGGCGGCGGGGTCGGCGGCGCGCGCGGTGCGGAAGGCGACCTCGATCCAGTCGTTGCCGGTCCGCTGCAGATTGGAGTCGCGCCGGGCTCCCGAACTGCCGTCGGCGAAGGCCTCGTTCACGACGTCCCACTGGGCGATCTTGCCTTTGTAGTGAGCCATCACGCCGTTGATGTGGTTGATCATCGCTTGACGCAGGGCGCTGCCGCTGAGGCTCTGCATCCAGCCGGGTTGCTGGGAATGCCAGGCCAGGGTGTGGCCGCGCACCTGCTTGCCGTTCTGCACCGCCCAGTTGTAGACGCGGTCGGCGGCGGCGAAGTTGAACTGACCCCGCTGCGGTTCGGTGGCGTCGATCTTCATCTCGTTCTCGGCCGTCACCGAGTTGAACTCACGGCCCGCGATCGCGGTGTACGCCGAGTCGCCCAGTCTGCCCGAGGCGATGGCGGTGCCGAAGTAGCGGCCGCTCTGCGCCGCCGCGGCGCCGAGCGTGTTCTCGGCGGCGTGTGCGGCCGGCGGCGCGGCCAGTGCGGCGACCACACCGAGGACGCCGACCACCAGCGCCAACAGCAGGCCGCGGATCTTCCGGCGGACAACCGGTCCGGGTAGGGCGTACGAGCCCATGACTGTGCCTCCAAGGTGGACATCACGGAAGGAGCGAAGTGCGCGGACGAGACCCGGCCGGCCGGGGTGAGTGACGCACGGCGGTCACCGCAACGTGACGGGGTGGCGCGCGTTTTCGGCGCACGGTTCGTGATTTCGAACCGCTTCCGGTTCCTCAGACAGGGATGTTGAGGTGTTGACGATGCATCGTCAATACTCACAGCAAGAGATGTTTCGTTTAGGCGATCGAAACTTTCTGAACCAGGCACCGGTCCGGACGACCCCCAGCTTCCTTTACGCAGACGCCCGAGGCGCTGTTTGTGGACAGATCGGCGATAGACCTTGACCGGACGGCTCCGCATTCCTAGCTTGTGGCGTCAAAGCTTCCGGGAATTCAGCGAAACATTCGAGATTACCTGCCTCCTGGCAGCCCGCTCTGCGGTTCACCGGGGTCACCCCACCCCCGTCCCTCCCCTAAGGAGCGCCCTCATGCGTCCAAGACGCTTACTCGCCGTGCTCGCGCCCTTGATGCTCGTGGCCGCCTTCCTCGGCGCCCAGCCCGCCGCCGCGGCGACAGTGGACCCCAACGCCTCGTATGTGCTGGTCAACCGCAACAGCGGCAAGGCCCTGGACGTGTACAACATGGCGACCGGCGACGGGGCCCGCATCACCCAGTGGTCCAGGAACGATCAGAACCAGCAGCAGTGGCAGTTCGTCGATTCCGGGGGCGGCTACTACCGCATCAAATCCCGCCACTCGGGCAAGGTCCTGGACGTCCACAACCAGTCCACCGCGAACGGGGGCTCCATCGTCCAGTGGACCGACCTGAACGCCGCCAACCAGCAGTGGCGGCTGGCCGACAGCTCTGACGGCTACGTGCGGCTCGTCTCGCGGCACAGCAACAAGGCCCTCGAAGTGCAGGGCGCCTCCACCGCCGACAACGCCAACGTCGTCCAGTACGACGACTGGGGCGGCACCAACCAGCAGTGGCAGCTCGTCAAGGTCGGCGGCGGCACCACCGGCCCGTGCGACCTTCCGTCGACGTACCGCTGGACGTCGACGGGCGCGCTGGCGCAGCCCAAGCCGGGGTGGGTCTCACTCAAGGACTTCACCGTCGCCCCCTACAACGGCAGGCAACTCGTCTATGCGACGACGCACGACACGGGGACGCGCTGGGGTTCGATGAACTTCGGCCTGTTCGGCAACTGGTCGGACATGGCCTCGGCAAGCCAGAACGCGATGTCGACCTCCACCGTCGCGCCCACTCTCTTCTATTTCGCGCCGAAGAACATCTGGGTGCTCGCCTACCAGTGGGGCGGGACCGCCTTCTCCTACCGGACGTCGAGCGACCCCACCAACCCGAACGGCTGGTCCTCCCAGCAGGTGCTCTTCTCCGGCAGCATCGGTGACTCCGGAACAGGCCCCATCGACCAGACGCTCATCGGCGACGGGACGAACATGTACCTGTTCTTCGCCGGTGACAACGGCAAGATCTACCGGGCCAGTATGCCGATCGGTAACTTCCCGGGCAGCTTCGGCTCGACCTCGACCGTGGTGATGAGCGACACGAAGAACAACCTGTTCGAAGCCCCGCAGGTCTACAAGCTGCAGGGCCAGAACCGCTACCTCATGATCGTCGAGGCGATCGGTGCGCAGGGCCACCGCTACTTCCGCTCGTTCACGGCCACCAGTCTGAACGGCTCGTGGACACCCCAGGCCGCCACCGAGGGCAATCCCTTCGCCGGCAAGGCCAACAGCGGCGCCACCTGGACCAACGACATCAGCCACGGCGAGCTGATCCGCACCAGCCCCGATCAGACCATGACCGTCGATCCCTGCAAGCTGCAGTTGCTCTACCAGGGGCGCAGCCCCAACTCGGGTGGCGACTACGGCCTCCTGCCCTACCGTCCGGGTCTGCTGACACTGCAGCGCTGACGGCCCTGGAAACAGTGCCAGGCCGGGAAGCGAGCGCTTCCCGGCCTGACCGTGTGCCGGCCCCGGCCAGGTCCGACCGGGGTTCGGTCCTGCCCCCGTGCCACCGGTGTTTCACCTGGGTGGAACGGGGGTCATCGCCGTCTCGGCGTTCCGGCCGGGCCGGGTCACCGTCCCCCTGTCGTTCCGCACACACCGGAGCAGCGGACCCGTCATGGCCGTGGTGAGTACGGCCACCACGACGAGCACCGAGTAGAACTCCTCGTCGATGAGGCCCATCTGCAGCCCGACCGTGAGGATGACGACCTCGGTGAGGCCACGGGTGTTCATCAGGACCGAGATGGTCAGTGCCTCGTCGCGGTGCAGGCCCGACGTCCGGGCGCCGACGTAGGCGCCCGACATCTTGGTGGAGACGGCCACCGCCAGGGCCGCCAGCAGAAGGCCCAGGCTCGAGGCGTCGAACGCGGCGAGGTCCACCCCGGTGCCCGCCACCACGAAGTAGACGGGCAGCAGCACCTGTGTGCCCGCCTGCTCCATCCGGGCCATGACCTCGGCACGCAGCCGGGCCAGACCGGCCCTGGGCATCACGGCACCGAACGCGAAGGCGCCGAAGATGAAGTGGACACCCAGCCATTCCGTGGCCGCGCAGGAGGCCATGAGACCGGTGGTCACCATGAGGAGTGCCCGGGCCGGCCGATCCTCCTCGGCTTTCCGAGGCCGCAGGAGCCGGGCCATGGCCGGGCGCACGACGCAGACCAGCACCAGCAGGTACACGGGGACCAGCGCCACGCGCCACTGGCCGGCGGTACCGAAGCAGGCGACGACCACCGCGAGCAACACCCACGCGACCAGGTCGTTCACGGCAGCCGCTGCCATGGTGCGCCGCCCCACGGCCGTGCGGTTCAGTCTCCGGTCGGCGAGGATCCGCGCCAGCACCGGGAACGCGGTCACCGACAGGGCCACACCCGTGAACAGCACGAAGCCCGCACCCCCCGACGGCCCGTGCTCCGCGGCGAAGGGCAGTGCCACGAGGCAGCCGCCCACCAGGGGAACCAGCGTGGAGCCCGCCGCGACGTGCAGTGTGGTCCGTCCGCCGTCGCGGAAGAAGGAGGGGTCCATCTCGTAGCCGATGACGAACATGAACATCGCCAGGCCGACCTGGGCGAGCGCTCCGAGGAGCGGGCGCACACCGTCGAGCGGAGCCGTCTCCCCCCACGGGCCCCAGGTGGTGGACAGCAGTGTGCTGCCGAGCAGGATCCCCGCGACGATCTCGCCGACCACGGGCGGCTGTCCCACCTTGCGGGCCGCCGTCGCGAACAGCCGGGCCAGCCCCAGAACCACCGCGAAGGCGAGGAAGAAAGCGGCGGCCTCGTCCCCCTTCACGCTCCCTCCCGGGCGCCGCCGCGCGCGGCGGGTGAGTCCGGCCCGGACCTGAGGACGGCACGTCCGATGAGGTCGCGCATCACCTCGCTGGGGCCGGCGGCGAGGGTGGCCGCCCGCGCGTCCCGGTAGGTGCGGGCGGCGTCGGAGGAATCGAGGTAGCCCTGCGCCCCCTGCAGGTGCAGGCCCGCGTCCGCCATCCGGCAGGCCAGCTCGGTCGTATGCAGTTTGGCCATGGAACACTCGGTGGCCGGAAGGTCGCCCTGCTCGTACAGCCATGCGGTGTGGTGGACGAGCTGCCGGGCGGCGGCCAGCTCGGTCGCCAGGTCCGCGATGCGGTGGGCGGGCGCCTGCCGTTCGGCCGGCGTGCCGCCGGAGAGCCGGCGTTCGGTCAGGCAGCGGCGGGTGTCGTCGAGACAGCGGTCCATGCCGCCCAGCGCCAGGACGGCCGCGACGAGCCGTTCCAGTTGCAGCCCCCGCATCAGGTAGTAGAAGCCGGCGTCGACGCGCCCGATGACCCGGTCCGCCGGTACGCGGACGTCCTCGTACGCCACGGTGGCCGTGCCGGCCGCGCGCCAGCCCAGCGTGGGGGTCGGTGTGGTCGTAAGGCCCGGCAGGCCGGAGTCGATCACCAGGAGGGACAAGCCGGTCGTTCCGTACGGCCCGGTGCCGGTGTCGGGTGAGGTGCGCACGGCGACGACATGGAAGTCCGCCGCTGTGCCGTTGCTGACCATCGTCTTGACCCCGCGCACCACGAAGTGGTCGCCGTCCCGTTCCGCCGTGGTGGTCAGCCCGGAGAGGTCGGCTCCGGTGCCGGGTTCCGTGATCGCCAGGGCCGCCACGCGCTCGCCTGCGACAGCGGGGGCCAGGTAGTCGCGTTGCAGTCCGGGCCCGCCGGCCAGGGCGAGGTAGTGGGTGGCCATGTACGCGTGCACCGAGATCGCTGCCCGCAGGCCGCCGAATCCCGTGCGCCCGAGCTCCTCCAGGAACACCACCGACGTGAACAGGTCCCGCTCGCCGCCGCCCGCGCCGCGCGGATGCAGCAGCCCGAGAAGGCCCTGCTCGCCCAGTGACTTCCACAGGGAGCGCGGCAGGCGGCCCTCCTGGTCCCAGGCTGCCGCGCTCGGCATCACCTCGGCCGCCAGGAACTCACGGGTACGTTCGCGGAACGTCGCGTGGTCGGCGGTGAAGTACGGGGATCGCACCATTGGCTCTCTTCCTTTTCGTCTGCCCGCCGGGCGATCTCGCCGCACAGCAAGGAGCAGACGTCGTCGGCCGAGTCGTGGGGAAAGAAGTGGCCCCCGGCCACCCCGTGGCTGCGGAAGCCATGGGGTGCCAGAGACCGCCAGGCCGTCACAGCGGCTCGGGGTGCGACCTCGTCGTCGACTCCCCAGAGGGTCGTCACCGGTACGGGAACGGGCCGGGCGGGGCCCTGCGGCCAGGTTTCCGCCAGCCGGAAGTCCGCGCGGAGCGTGGGCATGAGCACCCTCATCAGTGCGGAGTTCGCCAGGACCGGTGGCGGTGTGGCGGACAGCCGGGCCACGTGCTCGACGAACCGCGCGTCGGGCAGGTCATGGATCAGGGGCGGTTCGCCGGTGGTACCCGGCGCCCGGCAGCCGGAGATGACGACGCGTTCGGGAGCACGGCCCAGGGGCCGCGTGACCGTCTCGTACACCAGCATGCCGCCCATGCTGTGGCCGAAGAGCACGTACGGGGAGGCGATCTCCTCGGCCAGCGCCTCGCGGAACGCGGCGGCCAGCGGGCCCCAGCGCGCGTACGGACGTTCGCGGATGCGGCTCTCCCGGCCGGGCAGCCGGACGGCTACGAGCTCCACGTCGTGGGGGAGCCGGGCCGCCCACGGCGTGAACACACCGGCGCCGGCGCCCGCGTACGGCACGCACACCAGCCGGAGCCTCGCGCCGGGCCGGGGGGCGGGGCGATGGAACCACAGCGCCGTCGGTCCCCGCGCCGTCGCGTCGGTCATGGAACTCACAGGTCACCGTGCTCCGGGCTGCGCTCTTCTCCCCCGGCCCGGTGTGTGCCCGCCGCGGCTGAGGCCCGCTCGGGCGCGGAGGCCTCGATCGCCGCGGCCAGCCCACCGAACGTGCCGTCCGTGAAGATCAGGTCCGGGGTCAGGGCGTCCTCCCCCAGGCGCTCCTCCACCTGCGCCAGCAGACGCACGGCGGTGAGCGAGTCGCCGCCGAGGTCGAAGAAGTCCGCATCCGGCCGCACTGCTTGCGAACCGAACAGACCGGCCCAGATCTCGGCGAGGTGCCCGGTGCGACCGGTGGCGTCCGGCGCCGGAGCCGGGGACTCGGTGATCGCCTTGTCGAGGCCGGGCACCACGACGAAGCGCCCCGGTGTGCCGGCCGACGGGTCCTCCCGTGTGAGGAGTGCACGCAGCTCCCGGTCGAGCGTGCGCAGATTCGGGCCGTGGTCAACGGCGGTGACCGTCCCGCTCGACGGCTCCCGGTCGTGGGCCGTGGCCTCGGGCCGGTGGGCGTACACGTGGTGGCAGGGCGTCAGGGTCAGTCTGGGGTCCTGCTCGTGCGTGACGGAGAAGCCCTGTGCGGTCAGCGTGCCGAGAACGGACGCCAGTCGGCCGTCGATGTCGTGGACTTCCATGACGATGCGGTCGATACGCGGCCAGAGCGCGGCGTCGATGCCGTCGAGGACCTGCGCCTCGGCCTTCTCCACGTCGACCTTGAGCAGGTCGATCCTGGTCAGGCCGTGCTCGGCGGCGATGCGGGTGAGCGTGGTGGTGGGCACACGCCTGCGCACCGCGGTCATCCGGTCGGCTGCGAGCCGGTCCAGGTGCGCCCCGTCCTCGGCGCCTTCGCCGGTGAGGAGGTAGCCGCGCAGCACGTCGAGGTCCTCGTCGGCCTGGGCGAATCCGCCCGACATCACGCTGTTGTGCGGGTAATAGGTGAAGTCGGTCTCCGACTCCGCCCGTCCGAGAGCGCACCGCAGGACGACGGCGTCCACGCCGTGCAGCTCGGCGTTGACCGCTGCCGCCGCGGCGAGTTCCTCCACCGGTTCGACGGCGATGACCCGCGCGCCGGGGCTGCGCCGCGCGACGGCCAGAGTGAACATGCCGATGTTGGCCCCGGCGTCCACGACGACGGCGTCCGGCGGAAGGGTGACGCCGTGCTTGAAGTAGGCGTTCCCGGCGAAGATCTCGCGGTACAGGAAGTCGGTTTCGCTGCGGTTCACCCCGGCCACCCGGAGATCATCGGCGGGTTCGTGCCAGCCGAGCGTGCCGAGCCGCCCCGTCGCCTCGAGCGCGGCCGCACGGTGCAGCAGCGGGGCACGGCTGGGATCGGGCACGAGCCACGCGACGCTCTCCCGGCCGTCCGCCCCCGCTGTGACGGTGGCCGCGGTGACCGCGGGGTGGGTGCACAGCAGTCGGGCCATGAGGCTGGTGCGGTCGCTGTCCATCGGTCGCTCACGTGTCCTTCCGGTGGGGTGCGCTGACGTCGTGGAGGAATTCCTCGGCCAGGCGGACCAGTTCCGGGCCCGCGTCGAAGGCGCCGAGGTGATCTCCGTCCGGCAGCATGCGCAGGTCCGCCCGGGTGAGCCGCGTCGCGACGTACTCGGATCCCGCGGGGTGGGCCGTCGTGTCCTGGGGGCTGCTGACCACCAGAGCCGGCTGGCCGGCTGCCAGGAAGGGGCGGCAGTCCGTGGACATGATCGCGCCGTTGAGCAGGCCGTAGCGGTGCAGCAGGCCGGGAGTCGCATAGGGGTGAATGAGGTGGTGGGCGAGGTCGGGGCGCATGCCGTTCAGCGCGGACGGGCGTCGCATCAGCCGGTGCAGCCCGGCGGCCTGTTCCAGGTTCCGGGAGGCCCTGGCGAGCAGTGACCCGACGTCTCGCTGGTGGTCGGTCTTGGGCGCTGCAGCGCCCAGTTCGTAGTCGCCGTGCCACAGGCTCATGGACATCACGCGTGCCGAGCCGGAAGCGGCGGCCAGCGCGATGGCGGCGCCCCCGCACAGTCCCATGATGTGCGCCCGCCGGATGCCGAACCCGTCGAGGACCGCCAGCAGATCACCGGCCTGCGCGGCGAGACCGTGGTCCGCGAGCGCGCTCGGGCCGGTCCCCGTGGGGAACATCCCGCGGCTCTCCCAGGTCACCACCCGGTAGGAGCCGGACAGTGCCGCCATCCAGCGGGCCACCAGGCCCACCGGCATGCCGCACGCCGTCACGAGGGCGACGGCCGGACGGTCCTCCCGCCCGGCCGTGAAGCAGCGCAGCGGGGTGCCGTCGTACGCGGGCACCATGACCGGCCGGCCGGGGAGAGCCGCCGACGCGGACCGTGCGACGCCCTCGACGTCCCCGGACGCGCCAGGGCCCGGCCGGGCACCGCCCGCGACCGCGTCGTACCCGCCGGAGCCCAGTGCCAGGCGCCTGCTGAGCGCGATCTCCACGGACCAGGGCCGGGCAGGTTGCGGCACCACGTCGAGCCGGGGCAGCTCCAGCGCGTCGGTGAGCCGGTTCAGCAGACGCTGGAGCGCCGGTACCGAGCCCGGTGGGACTCCCTCGGCCGGTGCCACCCTCAGTCGTTCCGGCACGGCACGGACGAGGGTGGCGCTGTCGACCAGTGCCGTCGCCAGCCGGCGCGTCGCGTCGTTCGCCCCTGCGGCGACGCCCTCGGGTTCCGTCATCCCTGGGTCCGTCGCCCGGGCCGGTGGCGGAACGGCTGGTCGCGGGTGGTGCGGTCGACCAGACGGTTGTGCCCGTAGGTGTCCGTGCCGCCGACCAGCACCGCCCCGTAGCGGTCGAGGCCGACGCGGCCGCCGTACTCCTCGATGACGGAGGTCCCGGGGTAGACCTGCACGGAGGTGGGCACGTAGCGGGAGGCGAAACCCATCCGCATGTCCTTCGTCGTCCCGGCGTGCGGATGTGAGGCGTGCATGAGCGTGGACCAGAAGACGATGAACTGCCCCGCCTTCATCTCCATGGACACCGCCTGCGACTCGTCCGGCTTCCACTCCGGGTCGATCTGCAGTTCCCGGTAGTCGTAGCCGAAGAATCCACGCCGTACGCCGTCCTTCTCCACCGCGGTGTTGCGGTCCGGCGCGTAGTGCATCCGCTTGGTCTCGTCGTAGAACATGGTGCGATGCGTGCCGGGAATGAACTGCAGGCAGCCCATGTCGACGGTGGCGTCGCTGAACGCGCACCACACGGTGATGGTGCCGCCGAAGTCGGACCCGCCCGGCCACTGGATCTGCGGGGCTCCCGAGGCGTTGGCGAAGGTGTCCGCCTGGTGCCAGTCGGTGCCCTCGTCCCCCGGGTACTTGGGGAAGAACTCGCTGCGCCAGCACAGCACGTCGGGGCCGAGGATGCTGCCGACCCGGTCGACGATCTCCGGCCGGGCGATGTGCTCGGCCAGGAAGCCGTGATCCAGATGACGGTCGTAGTTCGAGATGTTCGTGGCGCCCGATATCGCGGCGCCGTCCTGGTACACGGCGGCGCTGCGGTCGAGGAGTTCGAGGCGGGCCCTCCCCCACGCCGTCCTGATCTCCGACGGCTCGTAGAGGGTGAAGGGTCCGGCGAAGCCCTGCCGGTGGAAGGCGGCCAGCTCCTCCGCGTTGAGGGAGAAGTCGGTGGTCTGCGTGGTCATGCGGTCTCCTCGGTCGGTGACGCGGTCAGCGCGGCGTCGACGTGCCGCCCGAGGAGGCGGACCGTCGCGCCGTCGATCAGCACGGTGATGTCGAGGTCGAGTCCGAACACCTCGTTGACACGGTCGAACATGCGCAGCAGCGACAGCGAAGTGCCGCCGAGGTCGAAGAAGTCGGCGTCGCGCTCCACCCGGGGGACGTCCAGAACGGCGCGCCACACCTCGGCGATCCGCTCTTCCGTACCGGTCCGTGCGGAGCCGGCCGCGTCCGGGCCCTGGGCGGACGCCCGGGGCGTTTGCGGGGAGGGCAGCCGCGCTGTGTCGACCTTGCCGTTGAGCGTGAGCGGAAGCTCGGGCAGCACGACGTACCTGGACGGTCGCATGTACGCGGGCAGCGCGGCGGCGGCCCGCTCGGCGAGCACCGCCGCGAGCTCGGGACCTGCCGTGCGGGACGCGACGTAGGCGATGAGCCTGACGTCGTCCTCGCCATGGTCGTGCGGCAGGACGACGGACTGCGTCACGTCCGGATGGCGGTCGATGAGCGACTCGATCTCCCCGGGCTCCACCCGGTGGCCCCGGATCTTCAGCTGATCGTCGGTGCGGCCGAGGTAGCCGTAACCGCCGCCGGGCAGGGCGACGATCCGGTCACCGGTGCGGTAGCAGCGGCGCGGTACGCCGTCGGCGCCGACGACCTCGACGAACCGCTCCTTGTCCAGGTCGGGGCGGCTCAGGTAGCCGCGGGCCAGTCCGGGGCCTTCGATGTACAGCTCGCCGGGTTCGCCCTCCTCGACGGGCCGTTCGTCCTCGTCCAGGACGTGGAAGGCGAGATCGGGCAGGGGCTCCCCGATCGGGCTGGGTCCTTCCCCTTCGAGGTCGGCACGGAGCAGCCGGCGGTAGGAGCTGTGCACGGTCGCTTCGGTGATGCCGTACATGTTCACCAGACGCGGGTGTTCGTCACCGTGCCGCTCGACCCAGGGGCGCAGCGTGGCGGGGTCGAGCCTCTCGCCACCGAGTACCACCGTCCGCAGCCGCGGCAGCGGGTGGGCTGCCCGCGCCTGCGTCGCGGCGAGCCGCCGGAAGGCGGACGGCGTCTGGTTGAGCACCGTCACTCCCTGCGCGAGGAGCAGCGCGTGGAAGTCCTTCGGCGAACGGGCCGTCTCCTGCGGCACCATCACCAGCCGCCCGCCGAAGAGCAGCGCACCCCAGATCTCCCACGCGGAGAAGTCGAAGGCGGCCGAGTGGAACGCGCTCCAGACGTCGTTCTCGTCGAAGCCGAAGAGGGGCTGGGTCACGTCGAAGAGACGCACAACGCTGCGGTGTTCCACCTTCACGCCCTTGGGCAGGCCGGTGGACCCGGACGTGTAGATCACATAGGCGAGGTCGTCGCCGTCGGCGGAAGGCGGCTTCGCGCGGTCCGCCCGGCTCGGGGCGGCGGGGAGAGAGTCCAGCAGGACGACGTCGGCGTCCAGGCCGCAGAGCGGTCCGCTCAGCGCCGCGGTGGACACGACGACGGGCGACCTGCTGTCCTCGACGGTCCACCGGATGCGGTCCGCGGGCGAGCCGGGGTCGATCGGCAGGTACGCGGCACCCGCCTTGAGGATGCCGAGCATGCCCACGAGCAGGTCCGCGTCCCGGGGGGCGAGCAGGGCCACCACCGCTCCCGGCCGCACCCCTGTGCGAGTGAGCGCGTGTCCGAGCGCGTCGGCCCGTTCGTCCAGTTGGCGGTAGGTGACTTCGCCCTGCGCCGTGGTCACCGCGGTCTTGTCCGGGAACCGCTCCACCACGTCCTGGAACCGGTCCGTGAGCGTGCGTCCTTCTGCTGCCATGGGTATCTCCTGCCTGTTCGGTCGCTTCGGCGGTACGCGGCTTTCCCCGCCGCTCTGAACGCGGTGGCGGCGTGCGCCCTCTCACGCGTCGGACACGCTCCTCAGACGGCTACGGTCGCGGGTTCGGTGGGCCGGTCCCTGCGCAGGAGGCGCAGTTCGGTCACCACCGCGGCCGCGCACAGCACCGCTGCCGTCAGCGGGAGCCATCGGGGTGCCACCTGTCCCAGGAACAGTCCGCCGACCGCGCCCCCGAGTGCGGCGCCCACGTAGATGACGGAGCTGTTCAGGGACACGGCCACGGATCCCGCCGGGCCGGCCAGCCGGAGCAGGCGGTGCTGCTGTGGTGCGGCGTACATCCAGCCGCTGACCCCCCACAGCAGCATGGCGACGAGCGCGCCCGGGAACGACCCGGTCAGCTGTGGCATCGCCAGGAAGACGACGGTCATGCCGGCCACCGAGGCCAGGACGAGTCGCCGGCCCGCCGGACGGTCCATGTAGGCGCCGGCGAGGGCGTTGCCGGCCAGGCCACCGAGCCCGAAGGCGAACAGCAGCACCGCGAGCCGTCCGCCCTGCCCGTCGGTCGCCTCGGCGAACACCGTGGCGGCGTAGGTCAGCACCGCGTACTCCGCGATCACGGCGAAGACCGTGACGGTCAGCACCATGCGGACCAGTGGTCCGCGCAGGGCGGCGAAACGTTCCCGAGGCCGGTGGGCGGTGTGCTCGGAGTCGACGCCGCGCAGCCCGGCCGCGAGGGGCACGGCCACGGCGGCGGTGGCCGCTGCGAGGACCGTGAGCGTGGGCCGCCAGCCGAAGACGTCCGCCGCCCAGGTGCCCGAGGGCACGCCCACGACCGACCCCATCACCAGGCCGCTGGTGACCAGCGCGAGGGACTTGCCGGAGCGTCCCTCCGGAGCGAGGGAAGCCGCGAGCGAGCAGGCGTGCGGGGTGAACTGACAGGCCCCGGCGGCGACGAGCAGCCGCCCGGCCATGGCGGCCGGCAGCGAGTCGGCGACCGCGCAGACGACGTTCCCCGCGGCGACGGCGACCAGCGCGGCGGTGAGCGCGGCCCTGGGTGAGCGGCGGCTGAGAGGGACCGCGAGCAGCGGGCCGAGCACCGCGTACCCGACGGAGAACACCGTCATGAGCTGTCCCGCCGCCGCTATGGAGACGCTCAGCGAGTCGCCGATCTGGGGCAGCATGCCGGCGATGACGAACACGTCGGTGCCGATGAGGAAGGTTCCCACGGCCAGCAGCAGAAGCCTCATGTGTCCGTCCTGGTCCGGGCCCGCGCGATCGCGCCGGTGGTGCGGGTGAGCGCGGTGCGTACCGCCTCCACGATCAGCGGCGGGAAGCCGTTCAGATAGAAGTGGCCGCCGGCGAAGTCCCGGGTGTGGAACCCGGCGGTGGTGTGCTCGGCCCACGCCTGTACGTCGCCGTGGGTGAGTTCGTCGTCCCGGCCCGTCCACGCGGTGACGGGGCAGGAGAGCAGCGAGGGGCAGCTGCCGGGCCGGTAGGCGGCGGCGGCCCGGAAGTCGCTGCGCAGGGCCGGCAGGACCATCGCCCGCAGCTCGGGGTGGACGGCGATGGCCGGGTCGGTGCCGCCGAGCCTCAGCAGCGCTTCGAGGGCGGCCTCCTCGTCGTCGCCCGGCAGTCGCGGGGCCGTGCGCCGGTACGGCGCCTGCATGCCGGAGACGATCAGTCCCGCGGGCGACGCACCGTACCGGTGCTCGAGCCTGGTGGCCGTCTCGAAGGCGACCAGGGCGCCCAGGCTGTGTCCGAACAGGACCGGAGGGGCGGCCGGCCGCGGTTCGGCGAGCAGTCGGGCGATTGCGTCCGCGAGCAGCGTGACGTCCTCGAAGGCGGGCTCGGTGCAGCGGTCCTGGCGGCCCGGATACTGCACCGCCAGGACCCTGACGTCGGGCGCGAGCGCAGCGGAGAGCGGGAAGTACTGGCCCGCGGTGCCGCCGGCGTGGGGGAAGCACACGAGCGTGCGGGCCTGGTCGTGGGTGTCGTGGAAGGCCCGGATCCAGGCGGCGCGTTCGTGCGGCCCGCCCCGTGCGGTCGGAAGGCTCATGCGGCGGCTCGTTCCGTGATCAGCGCGGTGATCGCGTCCACCCGGGGGTCGTACAGGAACTCCTGCACGGACACCCGGACCTGGAAGCGTTGTTGGATGCGGGTGACGACCAGCGCGGCGGAGAGCGAGGTGCCGCCCAGGTCCGCGAAGTGCCGGTCGGGAGGTATGTCGGCGACGCCGAGGACCGTCGACCAGATGACGGTGACGGCCGACCGCACATCGCCGGGCTCGGGGAGCGGACCGGCGCCGTCGTCCGCCTCGCCGGGCTCGGGGAGCCGACGGCGGTCGATCTTCCCGTTCGGGGAGAGCGGCAGCTCGGGTGCGAGGACCACGTGGTGCGGAACCATGTAGTCGGGCAGCAGCCGGGCGACGTGGGCACGCAGTTCGCCCGCCTCGGGGGCCTGGCCGGGCCCGGCCACGACATGCGCGACCAGTTTGCGTTCGTCGGCGCCGGGCGGTGTCCAGGCCGTCACGGCGCACTCGCGCACCGCGGGATGGCGGAGCAGGATGGTCTCGATGTCGCCCGGCTCGACCCGGTACCCGCGGATCTTGAGCTGTCCGTCGGTCCGTCCCAGGTACTCCAGGACTCCGTCGGGCCGCTCGCGCACCAGGTCGCCGGTGCGGTACGCGCGTACGGGCCGGCCCTCGATCCGCCTGCTGCGGAACCGCTCGCGCGTCTGCTTCGGATCGTGCACGTATCCGTGGGCGAGGCCGGCCCCGGCCAGCCACAGTTCGCCGCCCTGTGCCGGCGGGTCGACGTGGGCCGTCATGCCGGGAAGCGGGCGCCCGATGGGGGGCAGGTCGGGCCAGGAGTGCGGCGGACCGGTGAGGGTGTGGGCGACGGCGACATGGGTCTCCGCCGGCCCGTAGTGGTTGTGCAGACGCGCGGCAGGCAGCCGTGTGAACAGGTCCCGGACGGCGGGCGTGATGTGCAGGGCCTCACCGGCCACCGCCACCTCGCGCAGAGCCCCGGGCAGGATGCCGAACTCGGCGGTAAGCTCCGCCAGTCGGCGCAGGGCCACGGGAGGCAGGAAGATCCGCTGGATCCCCCATTCCCGGCACAGCTCCCACATCCGCTGCAGGTCGACGCGTTCGGCGTCGGACGGCGTGTACAGGCAGCCCCCGCTGCACCAGGCGGTGAGGACCTCCTGGACGAACACGTCGAAGCCGAGCGGGGCGAACATCAGGGTGCGCAGCGGCTCGGGGGACGTACTGGCCAGCGTCCATTCGATCAGGTTGTCCACGCAGCGGTGCGGCATGGAGACCGCCTTGGGCCCTCCGGTGGACCCGGACGTGAAGACCAGGTAAGCGGGATCCTCGCTGCCGGGCGCGGGCACGTGGGGTGCCGGGGCGCCGTGCGCCGCGCCGGACGTGGGGTACTCCCGGAGGGGAATCACGACGGGCCCGTCCGGCTCGTCGGGGGTCCGCAGGCCCGGCTCGACCAGCGCGAACCGGGCGTGGCTGCGCCGCCACATGTGCTGGACGCGGTCTGCCGGATACTGCGGGTCCACGACGCAGAAGGCCCCTCCCGAGCGGAGCACGGCGAGGACGGCCACACCGAGAGCGACGCCGCGGGAGGCCTGGATGAGCACGACGTCCCCGGCGCGCACCCCCTGGCGCGTCAAATGTCCGGCCAAGTCGGCCGATCGGCGGTCGAGTTCGGCGTAGTCCAGCGTGCCGTCGGGTGCGACCAGCGCGGCGGCACGGGGACGGCGCCGGACCTGTGCGGCGATCGAATCCCCTACGCGGCCGGGCAACGCGCAGTCCTCTCCCCCGTGTCCGGCGTGTCCGCGAGGCCCAGGGCCTCCAGGACCACCGCACGCGTCTCCTCGGACCTGAGCAGCTCGAACCGGTCGCAGTTCAGGCGCAGTGCGCGTGAACTGCGACCGGCAGCGCAGGGGAAACCGAACGGGTCGCTGTCCGCGGAGCCCAGTCGCAGCACCTCCCCCTCCCAGGGCCGGGTGCGCGCGTGGTGGGCCGCCACCAGATGGGTGAGCCAGTCCGTGTACGCGCTCACCATGTGCGTGGCGCTCGCCGCGCTCTCCGCCTCGTCGGCACCCGCCGCGCGCAGCGCCGCGCGGGCCCTGCGAGCCAGTTCGCCGGTCAGCTCGTCGACGAGGCGCTCGGGGTCGTCGGTCAGGGCCACGGCATCGACCGGCCGGCTCGGTTCCCGCTCGTCCGGTGGGACGCCGAGGCCGGCGAGCCTCGCGCGGTAGTCCGCCGCGATCGTCTCCGGGGATGTCGCCTCGGCGTCGAACAGCACGATCGCCGGTGGCCTGCCGCCCAGGGCGGCGGCCACCTCGAAGGCGAGCGGCGCCGAGGCGCAGTACGCGGCGACCGCCGCGACCGGACCCGCCCCGGACGGCACGTTCGCCAGCAGGCGGGCCGCGTAGCCGGAGCCGCTCACCGCCCGCGGCAGAGGGCCCCGCAGCAGGTTGTGGACACGGAACCCGTGCCGCTCCAGACCCAGTTCCTCGATCCGTGCCTCCTTCCGGTATCCGGGGTAGTCGAGTGCGAGAACCAGGGGGTTGTCGTTCTGGTGCATGGACGGGGTCCTTTCGCCGCTCACCGCGGGTCTCCGCCGACGAGGCCGGACAGGGTGCGCAGTTGTGCGTTCATCAGGTCGTGGGTGCCGTCGACGAGGTCCTCCAGGGACGCGAGCTGCTGCCCGGCGACCGCCCTCAGGGCGTGTGGCGGGGTGACGGGTGCCGGGGCCGTCGTCACGGCGGGTGCGGGGGCCGGGGGCACCGTGAGGACGGTGGCCGGTGCGGTGGCCGCATCCGTGGAGGGGGCCGGCCCGGGCGCCGTGCCCGCCGACGGGAGCGGCCCCTCCCCCGGCGGCTTCTCCCGGGTGAGCCAGGGCGGCGCCGGCGTGGGGTACGGCTCGCGGCGGAAGGGATAGCCGGGCAGCCGGACCCGGCCGCCGCCCGCGCCGACGGCCCGCCAGTCCAGACGCACGCCCCGGCGGTACAGCTCTGCCAGTGCCTCGTGCGGTCCCCCTCCGGTACCGGCCAGGCTCGCGGTCCAGTGACTGCCGGGCAGCGCCGTCCTGGCCAGTGAGGTGAGCACGTCGGCGGGCCCGAGCTCCAGGAAGTCGGAGTGACCCAGTGCGTGCACGGCGGCCAGCGTCCGCTGGAACAGCACGGGCCGGCGCGCCTGGCGCACCAGATGGTCCGCGTTCACCACGGATCCCGCGGGGAGCACCTCGCCTCGGGCGCTGTCGCCGCACGGCAGCCGCAGCGGCGTGAAGGTGAGGGACCGGGCGGCCTCCCTCAGCGCGGGGAGCACCGGGTCGAGCAGCGCGGAGTGGAAGGCCCGGTCCACGTCGAGTTGTCGGCAGGCGATGTCCTGTCCGGCCAGTGTCCGGTGGGCCGCCTCGACGGCCTCGGGGTCACCGGACAGCACGAGGGAACGCGGCCCGTTGATCGCGGCGATCTCCACCGGCAGCCCGGCGCACAGCTCCTCGACGGTGTCGGCGTCGCCGTTCAGGGCCAGCATGCGGCCGGGGGCGGCGGCTCGCATGAGGTCGTCCCGCGCGGCGGTGAAGCGCAGCCCGTCGGCGAGGGAGAAGGCACCCGCCGTGCAGAGTGCCGCGATCTCGCCGAGGCTGTGCCCGAGCACGCACTCGGGCTCCACCCCGAACTCCCGCCACATCCGTACCAGTGCCATCTGTAGGGCGAACCGGGCTGCCTGAGAGTCCGCTCCCGCCCCGTCGGCGGACGGTGTGAGGAGTGCGTCGAGCAGGCTGCCGTGGGCCGCCTGCCGGTACGTCTCCTCGCACGCGTCCAGGACCTCGCGCACGACGGGGTGTCGCCGGTACAGCTCCCATGCCGTTCCCGCGAGGGCCTGGCCCTGCCCGGAGAAGGCGAAGGCGATCGGCCCCGCGGTGGCCGGTTGTGTCTCGCCGGGCCGTCGCAGGAACCGGTCGAGGCCGTCGGCCAGTTCGGCGGCGGTCCGGCCGTGCACCACCGTGCGGTGGGGGTGGTGCGTGCGGCCGAGCGCCAGCGTGGTGTGGACGTCGGCGACTCCGAGGCCGGGGCGTGCCCGCAGCTCGTCCCGAAGCCGTGTGGCGACGTCGTACAGGGCCTCCGGGGATCGTGCGCTGATCGGGACCGGAAGCGGCTGGTCGGGCTGCGGGCGGACCGGCGCGGCCGGCGCCTCTTCGAGGAGCACGTGGGCGTTCGTACCGCCGAACCCCAGCGCGCTGACTCCGCCGCGGCGCGGGACGCCCCGCGGTGTCCGCCATGCCTCGGCCGCGGTGGCCAGGCGGAACGGACTGGTGTCCCAGGGCAGCCGGGGGCTCGGCCGGGTCACGTTCGCGGTGGGCACGATGGTGCCGTGCCGCAGCATCAGCACCGTCTTGACGAGCCCCGCCATTCCGGCACAGGTGTCCAGGTGCCCGAGGCTGGGTTTGACGGAGCCGAGGGTGCAGAACCCGGTCCTGCCGCGCTGCGAGCGGTACGCCCGGGACAGCGCCTCGAACTCGACGGGGTCGCCCAGCTCGGTGCCGGTGCCGTGAGCCTCCACATGGCCGACCGAGTCGGCGTCGATGCCCGCACGGGCCAGGGCGAGCCGGACGACCTCCGTATGGCCCTGTACACCGGGGGCGGTGAAACCGGCCTTGGCGGCGCCGTCGTTGTTGACGGCGGAGCCGAGGACGACCGCTTGGATGTCGTCCCCGTCGGCGAGGGCCGCGTCCAGCCGCTTGAGCAGCACGACGGCCACGCCGTTGCCCCCGACCGTGCCGTCCGACGCGGCGTC
This sequence comes from Streptomyces sp. NRRL B-1140, assembly GCF_001280065.1. GTDB lineage: Bacteria > Actinomycetota > Actinomycetes > Streptomycetales > Streptomycetaceae > Streptomyces. The sequence continues at coordinate 20,446 of NZ_LGEA01000025.1, read as the reverse complement.
GAAGGCCCGGCACACCCCGCTCGGGGACAGGATGAACTCCGGGTCGGGCGTGTACCCCGCGTCCTGGGGCAGATGTACGGCCGCGGCCCCGGCCAGGACCAGGTCGTTCTCGCCCGACAGCAGTGACTGAACGGCCAGATGGACGGCGACGAGCCCGGTCGAACAGGCACTCTGGACGGCGACGGCCGCGCCGGTGAGACCGAGGCGGTAGGCGACCCGGGTGGCGAGGAAGTCCTGCTGACCGCCGATCAGCCCCTGCATCTCCTCCATGATGTTCGCCGAGGACGCGGCGCCGCCCATGCCGTGCCGGGCGAAGTACGGCAGGCCGGGACCGTACAGGTTCATGCCACCGCCGGCGTAGACCCCGATGCGGCGTCCGTGGGCGTGGCCCGCGTACCCGCCGTCCTCCAGGGCGTGGGCGCAGCATTCCAGGAACAGCCGGTGCGCCGGATCGGTGAGACCTGCCTCTTTCCGGCTCATGCCGAAGTGGTCCGCGTCGAAGCACTCGGCGTCGTCGACGACCCCTGCGACACGCACCCGCCCGTCGCCCTGCCCGGTATCCAGGCGGCGCACGCTGCTCCGGCCGGCGCGCAGGTTCTCCCAGAGTGCGGCGAGGTCCGGTGCGCCCGGCAGGCGCACGGCCATGCCGATCACGGCGACCCGTCCGTCGGTGGCCGCCGGCCCGGGCCCGGTGCCCTGGGGCACGTCGGCCTCGCCGGCCGCGAGGTGTGCGGCGAGCGCGGCGATGCTGCCGTGCTCGAAGAGGGCGGTGTCCTCCACGGGGAGGCCGAGCGCGGTTTCCAGACGGACCTTGACCCGCATGAGCGCCAGGGAGGTGAGTCCCAGGTCGAAGAACGAGGTCCGCGGATCGGCCGTGCCGCCGGTCACCTCCTCGACGAGCGCACCGATGCGCTGTCGCAGCTCCCGCTCGCTGAGCCCGGCCATGTCAGCCCTCCTCTCCCCGCAAGACGGCCAGGCGGTGTGCGACTCCGCGGACCGTCGGGGCGGCGAAGAAGTCGGCCACGGGGATGCGCTGCCCGAACTCCATGAAGACGCGCTCCAGGACACGGACCGCGGACAGCGAGTTGCCGCCGATGTCGAAGAACGAGCGGTCCGGCGCGATCGGGTCGACGCCCAGTTCGGCCGCCCACAGCTTGTGCACCCGCCCCTCCAGCTCGTCGAGCTCGAAGTCCTCGGCCGTGACGGCGGGTTCGGCCCGCAGGGTGAGGAGTTCGTCGCGGGCGAGTTTGCCGGTCGCGCCGTAGGGGATCCGGTCGAGTCGTACCCAGGACTGCGGTACGAGGTAGTGCGGCAGTACGGCGGCCAGCTGCTTGCGCAGGGGGGCGCTCCAGTCGCCGTCGGGCTCATGCGCCGGCGACAGCACCACGAAGGCGGCGAGTTCGGTGTCACCCGACTCGTCGGGACGGGCCAGGACGACGGCCTCGCGGACACCGTCGAGGCGGCCGAGCGCCCATTGGGCCTCTTCGGGTTCCACTCGGTAGCCGCGGATCTTCACCTGGTCGTCGATGCGGCCGATGTACTCCAGGACACCGTCGTCGCGCCAGCGCACCAGATCACCGGTGCGATAGCGCCGTTCACCCGAGCCGGGCGCGTCGAAGAAGCTGCGCGCGGTGGTGTCGGGGTTGTTGTGATAGCCGTGCGAGACGGCGACACCGCCGATGACGAGCTCGCCGGGCACACCGATGGGCACCGGCCGCCCCGAGTCGTCGGTGACGACGAGCGTGACGTTGTCCACGGGCCGTCCGATCGGCACCACCGTCTCGGTCGCCGGATCCACCTGGTGCGAGGTGACCACGACGGACGTCTCGGTGGGCCCGTACTGGTTGTACAGCCTCAGCTCGGGGCACGTGGCGGCGAGTTCGCGCAGCTCGGGGGTGAGGGTCAGCTTCTCGCCGCCGATGAGCAGCTGGCGCAGGGACGGCACCGTCGCCAGCTCCCGAACCAGGTACTTGAGGGGGGTGAACGGCACGCTCATCCGCTGCACCTCGAAGTGGCGCAGCTGCGCCGCGACGGCCGCCGGGTCGTAGCGGGTCTCGTCGTCGATGGTGATGAGTGCCTGCCCCGAGGCGAGGGTGGAGAAGATCTCCTGGACGCTCACGTCGAAGCCCGCCGATGCCCACTGCACGGTCCGCATCGCGCCGAGCGTGCGCAGTTGCCAGCGGATCAGGTTCACCGGGCCCCGGTGCGGTACGGCCACCGGCTTGGGGCGGCCGCTGGAGCCCGAGGTGTAGATGAAGTACGCCGTGGCCTCGTCGTCCACGGTCCGCTCCGGCGGCCCGTCCGCCCCGTCCGGTGGCACGTCGTCCAGCCACTGGACCGGGCAGGGCAGGGTGTCGGCCAGGTCTTCGTCGAGCGTGCGGTCGGCGATGACGAACCGGGCTCCGCTGTCCTTCAGCATGAAGGAGCGCCGCTCGGCGGGCAGCGCGCGGTCGACCGGCACGTAGGCCGCGCCGCACTTGAGCACGGCGAGGACCGCCGTCACCAGGCCCGGGCCGCGTGGCACGCCGACCGCGGCGACCTCGCCCTGGGCCAGTCCCCGGTCGGCGAGTCGCCGTGCGAGGCGGTTGGCCGCGTCGTCGAGCTGCGCGTAGGTGAGCGGTTCGCCCACACCGGCGACCGCGAGGGCGTCCGGTGTCAGAGCGGCCTGCTTCTCGAACAGACCGTGAAGCGTGGCGGGTTCGGGGGTGGTGCGCTCGCCCTGGAAGCCGGCCAGGGCGCGCTCGTCCCGTGCGGTCAGCGCCGGCAGCTCGCGGAGGGGGGTGCGGGGAGCGTCGACCGAGCCACGCAGCAGGTTCTCGACGTAATCGACGATCCGCTCCACCGTCGACTCGTCGAAGAGCGCGGCGTCGTACTCGACGGTGCAGCGGATGCCCGCCGGGTGATCGGTGAAGTAGAAGGTCAGGCCGAACGGGGCCTGTGTCCGCGGCACTTGACGGAGCTGCGCCGTCAGCCCGGGGGCCTCGAAGACGGAGTCCCGCTCCTCCTCGTACTCCACCATGACCTGGAACAGCGGGTTCGCGCCGCTGCCGCGGTCGGGGTTGACGGCCTCCACGATCCGGTCGAACGGGACGTCGCTGTGGTCCATGGCCTCCGTGGTGCGGGCCTTGACGCGGTGCAGCAGTTCACGGAAGCCGATGCCGCCGGACAGGTCGAGCCGCAGTGCGACCGTCTCGACGAACATGCCCACCACGTCGGCGGCGTTCTCGGGCCGGTTCGTCACGGCCGTACCGATGACGATGTCGTCCTGGGCGGCGAACCGGCCGAGCGTGGCGGACACCGCCCCGAGCAGTGCCATGAACACCGTGCAGCCCTCGGCCCGGGCGAGAGAGCGGACGCCGCCGCTCAGTTCGCCGTCCATCTCGTGCACCAGCGTCGCTCCGCGCACCTCGTGTCCGGTCGAGCGCGGCCGGTCGGTGGGCAGGCTGAGCGGGGTGGCGTCCGCCAGTTCCCGCTGCCAGTAGGCCAGTCCGTCGGCACTGGTGCTTTCCGGCGTGCCGGAGGGCCACCGGGGCAGTTCGGGCAGGTCGGTGGGTTCACCCGGCCAGGCACGGTAGTAGGCGGCGAGGTCCCGGCACAGGATGCGCGTGGACAGGGCGTCGAGCACGGTGTGATGCGCCACGAGGTACAGCAGATGGCGCCCTTCGCCGAGCCTGCCGATCCCGGCGCGCACCAGCGGGCCGGCGGCCAGGTCGAAGTCCGCCTCGTCCATGAGGTCCCGAAGCCGCAGGAGTGCCGCCGTGTCGTCCAGGCCGGTCAGTTCCGTCACCGGGCAGTCCACCGCGACCGTGTCGAGCACGATCTGTTCCAGCCGGCGCTCGTGCTCCCGGAAGACCGTGCGCAGTTGCGGATGGCGGGCCACGACGCGACGCAGGGCGCTCCGCAGCGCGTCGGTGTCGAGCGGGCCCTCGATGAGCAGGGCCTTGGGCTCGTAGTAGGTGTGGCTCCCGGGGTTCATCCGGTCGAGCAGCCACAGCCGGCGCTGCAGCGGGGTGGCCGGGGCGGTGCGGGGGACGGCGTGGCCGGGGGCGGTTCCGGTTCGGGGTTCGGAGGAGGCGGCGCGCAGCCGGTTGAGCTCGGGCAGCCCGGCGAGCATCCGCTCGGGTGCGACGCCGAAGTCGATGAAGCATCCGATCTCATCCGCGCCGGCTGCCGTCAACGAGTCCAGGACGGGGCGCACTTCGGCTGCGCTGCCGATCAGGGCCCGGGTTTCGCAGTAGCGCTCGTAGGCCATGTCGAGCACGTAGTCGAGGTCGTCCTGGTGCGTGGTCAGCAGGTCCACGTCGACGCCGAGGCTGTTGGCGGCGTTGTCGAACAGGTCGATCGAGGAGCGCAGGTAGTCGCAGAACGGCTTGCGGGCCTCCTGCCTCGCGCGGTCCGCGTCGGGCCCGAGGTAGGTGTGCACCAGGACCACGACGCGTCCGGCGGCGGGATCGAGGCCGTGGGCCGCGCGGGCGGCACGGTAGCGGGCGATGTTCGCCGCGAGGTCCTCGACGCTCTGCGCCATGAGGTTGGTGACGATGCCGAGCCCGGCCCGTGCGGCGCGCTCGTAGCTCTCGGGGTTGGACAGGACCGCGGCGAACAGCGGGACGTCGTCGCCCTGTACGGGCCTGGGGTGCAGGCTCACCTCCGTCGCGTCGCCGGAGCCGGAGGTCATGGTCAGCGGTCGGCCGGACCACAGGTGCCGGAAGGTGTCGAGGTGTTCGTACATGATGTCCCGCTGCCGGCCGTAGTTCTCCGGTGCCAGGACGAAGTCGGTGGAGTGCCAGCCGCTGGCGAAGCCGAGGCCGACCCGCCCTCCGGAGAGGTTGTCGACGACGGCCCACTCCTCGGCCACCCGGACGGGGTGGTGCAGGGGCAGCACGACGGAGCCCGCGTGCAGTCGGATCCGGGAGGTGCGTGTGGCCAGGGACGCCGCCAGGACGGAAGGGTTGGGGAAGAGGGCGCCGAACGAGTGGAAGTGACGTTCCGGCAGCCACAGGGCGTGGAAGCCGTGCTCGTCGGCGTACTCCGCGGCCCGCAGCAGATGCTGGTAGGCGACGGCACTGTCGGATGCCGGGTAGTCGCCGAAGAAGTAGAGGCTGAAGTCGGGGGACGTGCCCGTGGCGGTGCCGGCGGGCTCGGGGCCGGGTGTGCCGGTGGGGGGCGCGGGCACCCGGGCCGGCGGACGGCGGGTGGTCGCGGGGTCGGGGGCGGGCCCGGCGGTGGTGGCACCGGTGTGGTCCGTCCCGGGCCGGGGCCGCTCGGCGGGCAGGGCGGGCGGAGCTCCGGCGGCCTTGTCGGGCCGCAGGGCGCTGAGGACCTTCAGCTGTTCGGCCGTCAGTTCGGAGAAGCGGGTCATCATCTTGCCCGCCAGCTGCAGCTGGTCGGTGAACAGGGCGAGCGCCGACTCGAAAGCGTCTCCGGTCGCCGCCGGGGGCGGTGTGACGGGCGGGGTGGCGGCGGGAGCGGGCCGGACGGGCTCCGGGGCCGCGACGGGCATCCGAGCCGAGGGGGGCGGAACGGCGGGGGCCGCAGGGCTCGTGGCCCGGTCCGCCACCGTTGCCGCCAGCTTCTCCGGGGTGTCGATGTCGTTGAACAGCTCGCGCAGGGAAACCCGCACTCCGAACTCGGACTGCACGGCCCTGGCCAGCGCCATGAGTGCCAGCGAGTCGGCTCCCGCAGCGACGAACGAGCGCCGGGGGTCCAGCTGTTCCGCCGGGAGGCCGAGCCGGTCGCAGACGAGGGCGAGGACCTCGCCCGCGGTTGTGGTCACTTCCGCTGCTCCATTCGTCGGGCTCATGCCGCACGCCGCCAGAAGACGCCCAGGCCGTCGATGTCCTGGATGGGGTCCGTGACCCCGTTCTCGGCCCTCCAGTCGTGCACGGCCTCTGCGCACACGGGGATGTGGTAGTCGTCCACGATCACGAATCCGCCGGGCGAGAGCCGGGGGTACAGGTGGACCAAGGTGTCCATCGTCGACTCGTACAGGTCGCTGTCCAGCCGCAGCACCGCGAGTCGTTCCACGGGAGCGGTGGGCAGCGTGTCGCGGAACCAGCCGGGCAGGAACCGCACGTGGTCGTCGAGCAGGTCGTAGCGTTCGAAGTTCCGGCGGACCGTGGGCAGATCCGTCGCCATGAAGTCGTTGTAGCGGTCGGACGCGAGCTCCCGGTCCCCCGCGTGGGTCGACGCGTCCGCGGCCGGCATCCCCTCGAAGGAGTCCGCCACCCACACGTTCCGGTCGGTCACGCCGTGGGCTTTGAGCAGGGCCCGCATGAAGATGCAGGTGCCGCCGCGCCACACGCCGGTCTCGATGAAGTCACCGGGTACGCCGTCCGCGAGTGCCGTCTTCACGCAGTACTCGACGTTCTCGAGGCGACGTATCCCGATCATGGTGTGCGCCACGCTCGGCCAGTCGACGCCGAGTCTGCGGTTGAGCTCGTCGTACTCGTGCGCCGGGGCCCAGCTGGCCGGTACGGGCGCGTCCTCGTAGATGGTGTTCGCCAGTACCTTCTTCATCAGATCCAGGTAGAGCTGTGCCGTCGGATCCATGCATTCGTTCCTGTCGGGTGGGGTGCGGCTCACGCTTTGGTGGCAAGGGGCTGCTGTGCCGCGACCGGTACGGGCTTGTCTTTGCCGGAGGCCCGCACGTACCAGACCGCGACCAGGATCAGGGCGCAGATCAGGGCGAGCGCGACGGCGTCGAAGGAGCCGTGGAAGACGGTCTCCGCGAGGTAGGTGACACCCGGCAGCGTGGTGAGGAGGACCATCGCCACCATGGGGTCCGTACGCTGCAGCCCCGCCTGCAGCGCGAACAGCGGAAGGGTCACCGCCAGCACGCCGGTGAGCAGCATGGTCAGCAGCTCCCCGGTCCAGTTGCCGCCGGGTCCGCCGACGAGGAGCAGGAGCAGTCCGCCGCAGAGGTAGGTGAGGTGGAACCGGTGTGCCGTGACGTACACCGGGTCGACGCCTCGCCGGCCCAACTCGGCGGACACCAGGGCGAGCAGGGGCGCACCGACCCCGGCGACGACCACCAGGGCGAGGCCTGCCGCCGCCCCCGGGCCGACCGCGCCGTCCGCGGTGAACCGCTGTCCGATCACGACACCGAGCAGCACGAGCACGACCGCTGCGAACCAGCCCTGCCGCGACACCCGGCGCCCCTGTCCGACGAGGCCGAGCAGCGCGAGCACGACCGGGCCCATCGCCGTCTCGACACCGGTTGCCAGCGTGGCGGGCACCCAGGTCAGTGAGGCGTAGAAGCTGAGGAAGGTGACGGCCGTGACGACGTTCATCACCACGAGCAGACCGCGGGTCCCGGGGGGCGTGGAGGTGGGCCCCCTGCGCAGACGGCGCGCCAGCAGAACCGTGTTGAACAGCACCGCGGCGGCGCCGAATCCTGCGCAGGACAGCGCCAGGCTGCCGCTGGAGTCCAGCGTGCCCGACACGAAGCCGTACACGCCCGCCTGCAGCAGGACGGAGGCGACGATGCAGAGAACGGGCATGGTCAGCCCCCGGCTTCGGAGACCTGGAACAGGGTTCCGGAGTCCTCCATCTCGTGCAGCACGGCGAGGCTGTGCTCGATGAGTTCGGCGTCCTCGTGCACGAAGAAGGCCGTGCCGCAGGAACCCGTGGTGAGCTGGGTGTCCCGCAGTACGTCGTTGACCTGCGGCAGCCGGGCCACGCTGTGGAAGCCGGGCAGTCGGCGTACCTCTCGCAGACCGTCGGCGGAGGTCAGGATGCCGGGGCGGTCGGCGCGCAGGAAGACCTTGGCCAGGGTGCGGGCCGGCCCGTACGGCAGGTCGAACCGGTTGTGGAAGTCGTCGGGTCGCAGCAGCCGTTCGGCGACCAGGTGGGGGCTGCTGTAGCCGAAGGCGCAGTGGTAGGCGTCGGGCGACAGGTAGGGGCCCATCAGCCGCGAGTTGACTTCGACGAGCCGGGGTCCGGCGGCGGTGAGCATGACCTCGGTGTGGGCCGCGCCGTCCTGCACGCCGAGCGCGTCGAGGCAGCTCATGGTGTAGTCGACGAGCTCCTGCTCGCGCTCGTCCGGAATGGTGCGGCTGATGATGTGCCGCAGCACCGGGCTGCCCTCGATGCGATCGATGCGCTCGGCGTAGAGCTCGGCGAGCAGATGCCGGCCGTCCATGCTCACCGTGTTGACGATGTACTGCGAGCCGGACAGGAATTCCTGTGCGAGGACGCCTTCGTTGATCTCACCCATGAGGTTGCGCCGCCCGACGACCGCTCGGAAGGCGGCCAGAGCCTCGTCCGCGGTGGAGCAGATCCGGCAGCCGTCACTGCCCGCACTGTTGAACGGCTTGATCACCAGCGGGTACGACGACGCCCCTGAGGCGAGGAAAGCTTTCAGCTCCTCCTCGGTGCGCACCACGGTGCTGTGGGCGTGGGCGAGACCGGCCTCGGCGAGGGCCTGCTGCATCCGGTACTTGTCGCGGCGGGCCGCGCGCAGTTCATGCCGGTGGTGCGGGAGTTCGAGCCGCTCGGCGAGTTCGTCGGCAAGGGTGACGCCGAACTCGCTGCCCGCGACGACGGTGCGCACGCCCAGGGCGCGCAGCTGCTCCGCTGTGCTGTCGAGGTCGGAGTGCAGGACGGTCTTGATGCCGGTGCGCTCCGTCCCCGCCAGCGGCGCGCGGTCCTGGGGATGGACCTCGAGGAATTCGGCCCCCTCCTCCTGAAGGGCGTCGGCGAGCTGGGCGCCGCTGGAGGCCGGGATGACGAGCGCGATCACAGAGCGGTCCTTTCGGCGAGCGGGGCGACTGCATCGGTGCGGGGCCGGACGATCTGGCCTCCGGCCACGGCCGCGTGCTGGGCGGCCGCGCGCAGGTAGTTGACGATGGGGTGACGGGCACCCGCGGCGGCGCCGAGGACCCAGATGCGTTCCGCGGTTGCGCGTTCGGGGAACCGGATCCGCAGGTCGGCGAGGAGTTCGGGCTGGGGGCCGTCCCCGTCGTAGCCGACGTGCAGTCGGCCGACGGTTCCGGTGAGCCGCCGCGTGCGGTACCCGGCGGCGACGACCACGTGGTCGAAGCTCTCGAGCGAGCCGTCCGGCCAGTGCACCCGCCAGCCGGTGTCGGTCCGCTCGATGCGCCGCGGGTAGCCGGGGGCCACGCGCAGCCTGCCCTCGGCGGCGTGGGATGCGAGCAGCTTTGCGTTGCGCACCGGAATGGCGGAGATGTACCGCGACATCAGGGTGCGGTAGCGGGCCAGGACATCCGCGGCCGCCCGGGGCCGCCAGTGCGGTACGTGCTCGTTGAGTGCGTCGATGACCTCGGCGACGATGTCCTGCCACGGCACGCGACCGTCGTCCGCGAACCGGGCCTCCTCGTGCAGGAGCCGGGTGGCCGTGTCCGCGCCGGAGCGGGTGCGGACGCCGCGCGCCGTCGGGTGGCTGCGGCGCACGGCCCGCACGAGCATGCGGGTGAGTGAGCCGTCGAAGGAGGCATCCTCGGGGTCGAGGGCCGCCCAGTCGCGCCGTCCGATGGCCGGCTCGGCGCTGCGGCGCAGGCGGGTGCGTACGGCCGGCAGGGTGGCGGAGGGCGAGGTGAGGACGCAGTGCCGACTGCCCTGCCGGGACAGGACGAGGGCGGCGTCGATGGCCGACAGCTTGGAACCGAGGACGAGGACCCGCGCGTCGTGCGGCAGCCGCCGCAGCCGGTCGGCCGGGTAGGGCGATTCGAGGAGGCGCGGGTCGCCCTGGTGGGCGCTGACCTCGGCGGGCAGCCGGGGCGTCTCGGCGCCCGCGCAGAAGACGATGTCGGTGCCCGTGACGGTGGCGCCGTCGCCCAGCTCGACCTGGTAGGTGCCGTCGTCGAGGCTGTTGATGGCGACCGCGCGTTCCCGGATGTGCGTGACCTTGGTGCCCGTGGCGCGGGCCCGGTCGCGGTACTGGCCGTAGCGCTCCCGGCAGTACTGCCCGACGAGGTAGCGGGGCACGAAGTCGTCGCGGTGCACGGGGTGTCCGCGGGCCGCCAGGTAGTCGAGGAAGTCGGAACGACCCTCGCTCAGCAGGGACGTCACGTCCACGGAGGTGTTGCACAGAAGCGTGGGATCGGTGGTGCCGAAAGCGGTGCCGAACCCGATGGCACCGGGCGCCACCAGGGTGATGCGTTCGATGCCGGGCGCACCGGCCACGTGGGCCAGCGCACTGACAGCGGTGGCGCCACCTCCGATGATGACAATTCTCTTGGTCACAGGCCTATCCGTCGCAGCTCGACTGGTGCCCGGCCGGGCAACTCGGCCGGAACGGGCAGATGGTGATGGGTCGTCGGACCTGGCTGGGTCTGCGGTCCCCGGCCGAAAGGGCATGCCGTCGCCCTTGTCCGGGGCGGTCCGGCGGGCTCGGGGTCCGCCGGAGCCGGCTCGGCGCAGACCTCACAGAGGGAGAACCGCGCGGCGGCACGGAGGGACCACGGCCGTCCGGAGGAAACGCATCTCACACGGAGCCGCAGGTACCCGCCGCCGGGAATCGCCGGGAGCGCCCGTACTCGGGCCATGCCGGGCCGGGCGGCGTGCGGAAGGGGGGATGTTCGGTGTGGCCCAGGGCGGCCCTGTCCCAGGATGCCGGGCAGGACCGCCCCGCGAAACGCCTGGACCGGATCAGTCCTGCGGCGTGGCGTACACGACCCAGTTGTCGTGGGTGTGCGGGTAGGGGCGGAAGTCGCCGTGCGGCGGGTCGTCCCAGGAGATCCGGCGGATCTCGTGGATGTTCCAGTCGGAGAAGAGCTCGCGCATCTCCTCCTCGCTGTAGTAGCGGAACAGCGTGTCCTTGTAGGCGAAGGTGTGCGGCGCGATCTCCTCGCCCTCGCCGTAGGTGCCGTCCTTGAGCGTGAAGGCGTTGGTGACGAACAGGCCACCGGGCGCCACGATGCGGCGGGCCTCGGCTATGAGGTCGGTGGGGTCCTGGATCTGACCGAAGACGTCGAAGCACGTCACCGCGTCCACCGAGGCGTCGACGAGCGGCAGCTTCGTCGCGTCGGCGCGCAGCAGGAACGAGCGCTGCTTGATCACGCGCCGGGCGTTCGCCAGCCCGGTGGGGGCGATGTCGACGCCGACCGCGTTGAACCCGGCGTCAGCCAGCGCGGCGAGGTTGCGCCCGTCGCCACAGCCCAGGTCCACGACCGTACGCGTGTGGCGAGCCTGGAGGGCCTCAACTGCCTGCGGGATGACCGGAATCGGATCCTCCTGCCACAGCGGACCTGCATCCTGATCCTGGTAGGCCTTCTCCCATCCGTACTGAAGCTCCGCATACTCAGCCGTGCTTGTCATACTGCCTCCTTGGGATGACTTACATACGTCATCTTATTGATTGCTGATGACTCGTAAAGGGGCGTCTCAAGATCTGAACGCGCACCCTCAACCGGCCAGGTCGAGCCACCTCAGACCGGCTGTCGTGGCGGCCGCGGCCACCACCACGACCAGGAACGGGGCCCGCCGCCACACCGCCACACCCGCGACAGCGAGCCCCACGACCCTTTCGTCCAGGGCGAGTTGCTGCTGATCGACGAAGGTCTGCGTGGCGATCAGGGCCGCGAGCAGCGCGACGGGCACCACGCCCGCCACCCGTGCGACGGCCGGCCGGTCGAGCGCCCTCTCGGGGACCAGCAGCCCCGCCAGCTTGAGCGCGAAGCACGCAGCCGTCGCGAGGAGAATCCAGGTCCAGCTCATGAGGCACCTCCGCGCCCAGCGGCGCCTTCCCCTGCGCCCACCCCGTCCGCCGGAGCACCGTCCGCGGACCCGCCGTCCGGCGTTTCGCCGCTCGTATTCCGGCCAACCTGCTGCCGCGGCCGCACCGTTGGCAGCAGCAGAACGCTCAGGGCCGTCAGTCCGGCGATCACCACGGGCAGACCCGAGCCGACGAGCGGGGAGACGGCGACGGCCACCAGGCTCGCGAGGACGAAGACGAACCGGCCGGCCCGTTCACGCAGCCTCGGTGCCACCAGGGCCAGGAACGCGGCGGATGAGGCCACATCCAGCCCGAGCACCTTGGGGTCCGCCAGCAGCGAGCCGGCGAGGGAGCCGACCAGGGTGGTCACGTTCCAGAACAGGAACACCACGGAGCCGGTGACCCAGTAGGCGAAGCGACTCTCCGACGGCGTCCGCTTGGCTATCGCCATGGCCGTGCTCTCGTCACTCAGCAGATGGGCGGCGGGCAGCAGGAGCCTGGCGCGCACTTTCAGCACCGGACGCAGACTCACCCCGTAGAAAAGACTGCGCACTCCGAGTAGCGTCGCGGTCGCGGATGCGGCAACGCCGCCGCCACCCGCGGCGAGCGTACCCACCAGGGCGAGTTGGGCCGAACCTCCGTACAGCAGGAGGGACAGGAACTGCGTCTGCCCGATGCTCAGGCCGCTGGAAACGGCCAGCGCCCCGTAGGACAGGCCGTAGGCACCGACAGCCAGGCCGACCCCGAGGGCATCGCGCACAAGCCTCGCTTTCTCCTTGCGCGGCAGTTGGTCTTGCTCCTGGATCACCACGGGGGAGCCCTTCCACGAGTCGCGTCGACGGGGCAGCCCAGATCCTGAGACACCCCCTTTACGTCATGGATCATACTTAGTATGACTGTCTTGTGTCATCACAGCGGCCGGACATGACATGCAATACGCGCAGGTGACCGGTCGGCCGCACGACAGGTGAGGGAAGATGAAGCACTACTTGGACCGCTTCGAGGCCCTGCTGGGGCTCACCCCGATCAAGCCCGTCACGATCGATGTCCAGGGGGAGCCACGAACGATCCAGCTGAAGCTCGAGGGGTACAACATCTCGGGCTCGATCAAGGCCCGTACCGCCTACGGCCTGGTACGCGGCCTCGTGCAGGCCGGAAGGATCAGGCCCGGCGTGCAACTGCTCGAGTCCACGTCAGGGAACCTGGGTGTGGCGCTGGCCGGCATGGCCCGCTATCTGAACATCGGCTTCACCGCCGTACTCGACCCCATGAGCACGGCCGAGGTCCGCACCCGCCTGACGGACCTCGGCGCCCACATCGTGATGGTCGACGAGGTCGACGAGGCGGGCGGGTACTTGCTGTCACGGCTCGCCAAGGTCCAGGAGATGCTCCAGATCGATGACAGCTATGTCTGGGTCGACCAGTACAACAGCCCCGAAAACCCGGACATACACTGCCGGATGACCGGCCCGGAGATCCTCGATCAGCTGCCGTCCCCTCCGGACGCACTGTTCGCCGCCGTGTCCACCGGGGGTACGTTCGCCGGGATCAGCCAGTGCTTCCGCGACCGGGGCGTGGCCACCCGCATGGTGGCCGTGGACGTCAACGGCTCCGTCGCCTACGGCGGCATTCCCGGCCGACGCCACCTGTCGGGCATCGGGGCGAGCCGCCCGTCCTCCTTCCTCAAGGATTCCCTGATCGACCACTACGCCTACGTGGATGTCGGCGAGGCCGCCTACTACTGCCGCAAGGTTCTGGCGGAGACGGGCGTTCACCTCGGCGCTTCCTCCGGAGCGGTCGTCGCGGCCTGCGCACGCTTCCTGGGGGAGAACCCCGACGTGCGTGACGCCCTGTGCATCTGCGCGGACGGCGGTGAGAAGTACGAGAGCACCGTCTATTCCGACACATGGATGAAATCGATCGGGGCGATTGCCCAGCCGACCGGCGTCACCGGATAGAACTGCGCGATCCGGCGCGTACGCCCGCCCTGAACACATAAGGATAGGACCGAGGTGCAGACAAGCAGCTTGGCCGAGCGCTTTCACGCGCTCGAGAGGCATGCCTCAGGCGGCCCCCGGGGGGACGTGGAAGACGTGGTCGACGTATCGGCTGCCGAACTCCGATTCGCCGACGAACATGATGTGGCGCAGACGCTCGTACTCGGCGCGTTGTGTGCCCGCATCGACGGCGGCGCGTCCATCGTCCCCCTTCTCGGCAAAACCGCCGAGCGCTATGTCAAATCCTCGATCCTGTACACGGGCCGGATCCTGCCCCGGGCGATGGAGCTGATCGAACTTCTCGACCGCGGAGCGGACGAGAAGTCGCCGGATCTCCTCACCGAAGCGGCCGACCACCTCAGCCAGGGCTGGGCCGGCTATCCGCAGTCCGTGTTCCCCGCGGCTTTCGCCAGGCTCGCCGGCCGACTCGGCCTCGACGTGCCCCTGCGGCAGTTCTCCGAGGTCTCGTTCGTGTCGTGGAAGCGGGGACTGGCCGGCGCCACGGCGAACGACGCGGAACGGGCACGGTCCGCCTTCGAGGTGGCGCTCGACCGGTACCGCGACTACCGCTACTACGCGGACGCCGCCTGGCTGCACACGGACCTGGTCATCGCCCATCTGCTGGCGGGCCGCCAGGACCGCGCGTCGGCCACCGCGGAGGCACAGCGGGATTACGTGGAGGAGATCCTCCGCACCCACCCGCTCGTCGACAGCGTCGCGGACGAGTCGTACGCCTTCCATCTCGGCGACGTGCGCAGCGGCAGCTACGGCACGTTCGTGGAGTCCTCCACGACCAGACCGGATGTGCTCACCACCCGGGACGAAGCGCTGCTGAAACGCTATGTGCACACCAGCGAGTACCTCATCGCGGCCTGCCGGTACGGGGCCCGGCGGGACTTCGACGCGGCGCTCGACGTCTTCTCCTGCGGGTGGTCCACCTTCCAGGCCTCGCCGTATCCGAGGATCTTCCTGCACCTGGCCGACCGCTACACGGACCGCCGGCACGACTGGAATCCCCATCTGACCGCGTACGAGGGCTGGCACCGGATGCTGCGCTCCTACCGGATCCGGGTCAAGCCGGGTGTGCTCATCGACACCGCGACAACTCTGCACGACCGGTTCGCCTACGCGGGCCTGGAGACCAGTGCCGCCGTCGTGCTGCTCGACGCGGCCATCCTGCACGCCCGGCTGCACGGCAGGACCGGGGCGGTGGAATGGGTCACCCGCTATCTGCAGGAACTGCGTCCGGTCGTACCGGAGATGGTGAATGCGACGGCCCATTACCTGCAAGCGCCCCAGAGCAGCCAGTTCCAGTGGCAGCTCAGCAAGTACATCGGGCTGCGCCCTGTACATCTGACGCCGGAATTTCCGGTGGAGCTCGGCGCGAACACCGCGCCGGACCTCGACCGGTTCGAGGTGGCACTGTACGGATCGCTGCTCTCGCTGGAAGGAATGACGGTTTATGAGATCACGCCGCAGCCCCTTACTGATACGCTCAGGGTGCTCGGTGAAGCCTTTACACAGAGGCAGTCGGACGGCGAGGTTCCGTTCCTTTCGGCGACAGAACTGTCACAGCGCACGAACCGTACACCGGCAGCAATAGCCCAGACGGTGCGCCGGTTCCGTCATGCCTGCCAGAAAATCTTCCGGGAAGCCGCCGATCACGAGTTGATCCAGGACGCCGTCATCCAAGGACGCCCTGGATACCGCATCAACCCTGCAACGGTTCAGCGTTTTCGCGACTACTCCTCGGTCTCCTGACCTTCTCGTTTCGCACCACAACAAAAAAAGGACCACAGCGTACGCCATGCCCGAAAACACTCGGATCGTCGTGACACCCGAAGACGTCGACGCGGAATTCAAGTTCGTGGTGGCTCTCAAGGCCAAACTCGATCCCGGAGTGGCCACGAACGCCGCCTCCCACCTCTGTCTCGGTCTGGTCGCCAAGGCGGCGGCCGAACGCCCCGAACTGCTCCCGCACATGTCGTTCCTGGACTTCCCGGATGCCGACGAGGGCACCCACGCACCTGTCTCCGGGCTCTCGCTCGTCGTACTCGAAGGCCGCCCCGCCTGGCTGCGTCGACTGCGCGGCGAAGCGTCCGCCGCCGGACTCCTGAGCACCGACTTCACCGCTCAGATGACCGGCGGGAGTTACGCCGACCAGCTCGAGCGCATGCGCCGCACACCGGAGAGCGAACTCGACTACTACGGCGTGGCCGTCTTCGGTCCGCGCGACGCGGTCGACCCGCTGACGAAGAAGTTCTCCCTGCTGCGCTGACCCGGCCCCGGGGCGGCCGGGCCCGGCCGCCCCGCCCCTCCCCCGACACGATCTGACAGCGAGGTACACATGGACCACTCCGAGCAGTCCCCCGACCAGAGCCTCACCATCGTCCCCGCGGCGGCGGTCGGAGAGGTTCTGCAGTCCCTGGGCACGGCGTCCAAGGAGCTTGTCGAGGACATCTACATCAAGGCGGCCCGCGGGCAGCTGGTCAACCCCGACAGCCTGTTCCTGCGCCCGGACGAACAGCGCAGGGAGCGCGTCATCGCCCTGCCCGCGTATGTCGCCGGCGACTCCGAGGCCATGGGGGTGAAGTGGATTTCGAGCTTCCCGGAGAACGTCGGCCGCGGGCTGCCCCGGGCTTCCGCCCTGATCGCTCTGAACGATCCGCGCACCGGCTTCCCCCAGGCCGTCCTCGAAGGAGCACAGATCAGCGGGCACCGTACCGCGCTGTCCGCTGCGGTCGGCGCGGAGGCGCTGCGCGCGGGCGACCGTGCCCCGGCCAAGGTCGCGATCATCGGCACCGGCTACATCTCTCGCACCACCCTTGATGTGTTCGCCGGTCTGGGCTGGTCCTGCGAGCGTCTCGCGGTGTTCGACCTCGACCACGAACGGGCCCAGAGCTTCGCCTCGGAGAGCGGGAAGCTCCCCGGCCGGCTGACGGCCGACGTCTTCGCGGCCGCCACTCTTCAGGAGGCCGTGGCGGACGCCGACGTCGTGCTCTTCGCCACCACCGCGGTCGTGCCGCACCTCGGCGAGTCGAGCTGGTTCAAGGACGACGCCGTGGTCCTGCACATGTCGCTGCGCGACCTGACGCCCGAAGCCATGGCCGGCGCCGTGCACGTGGTCGACGACGTCGCTCACGCCCTGCGCGAGAAGACCTCGCTCGCCCTCGCCGTCGAGCAGGGCACCGTCGAGCGCCAGGACATCGTGCCCGTCGGTGACCTGCTGAGCGGCACGGTCAAGCCCGACCGCGGCACACGAGCCGTTTACTCGCCCTTCGGCCTGGGTTCGCTGGACATCGCCCTGGCCCGGCTCGTCCTGGACAGGGCGCGGGGCGCGGCGGGCGTCGTGACCGTCCCCGGATTCACATGCACTTCCTGACCCTCACCCTCCCGCCGTTCACCCGGCGCCGTCCCCACGTCCCCAGTACCCCTTTATCAAGCAGAGGAGAAGCGGCGATGTCCCGTCGACTGTTCACTTCGGAGTCCGTCACCGAGGGCCACCCCGACAAGATCGCAGACCGGATCAGTGACACGATCCTGGACGCGCTGCTGCGGGAGGACCCGGCCTCCCGGGTGGCGGTGGAGACGCTGATCACCACCGGTCAGGTGCATATCGCCGGCGAGGTGACCACCAAGGCGTACGCCCCCATCGCGCAGCTGGTGCGCGACACCATCCTGGACATCGGCTACGACTCGTCGGCCAAGGGCTTCGACGGCGCCTCGTGCGGGGTGTCGGTGTCCATCGGCGCGCAGTCCCCGGACATCGCGCAGGGCGTGGACAGCGCCTACGAGCGGCGCGTGGAGGGCGACGAGGACGAGCTGGACGCGCAGGGCGCCGGTGACCAGGGCCTGATGTTCGGTTACGCCACCGACGAGACGCCCACCTTGATGCCGCTGCCCATCGACCTGGCGCACCGGCTGTCGCGGCGTCTGACCGAGGTCCGCAAGAACGGCACGCTGCCCTACCTGCGGCCCGACGGCAAGACGCAGGTGACCATCGAGTACTCGGGCAGCCGCCCCGAGCGTCTGGACACCGTCGTGGTCTCCAGCCAGCACGCCGCCGACATCGACCTGGACACCCTCCTCGCCCCCGACGTCCGCGAGCACGTGGTCGAGCACGTCCTGGCCGAACTCGCCCTGGACGACATCAAGCTGGACACCGAGGGCTACCGCCTGCTGGTGAACCCCACCGGCCGCTTCGAGACCGGCGGCCCGATGGGCGACGCCGGCCTGACCGGCCGCAAGATCATCATCGACACCTACGGCGGCATGGCCCGCCACGGCGGCGGCGCCTTCTCCGGCAAGGACCCCTCCAAGGTCGACCGCAGCGCCGCCTACGCCATGCGATGGGTCGCAAAGAACGTCGTCGCCGCGGGTCTGGCCGCACGGTGCGAGGTCCAGATCGCGTACGCCATCGGCAAAGCCGAGCCCGTGGGCCTGTTCATCGAGACCTTCGGCACCGCCACCGTCGCCCACCGCACCATCGAAGAGGCCGTCGCGGAGGTCTTC
The DNA here is from genome assembly GCF_001280065.1 of Streptomyces sp. NRRL B-1140. Classification (GTDB taxonomy): domain Bacteria; phylum Actinomycetota; class Actinomycetes; order Streptomycetales; family Streptomycetaceae; genus Streptomyces. The sequence goes on along the minus strand of NZ_LGEA01000025.1, from coordinate 2,263 downwards.
GACCTGCGCCCCGCGGCCATCATCCGCGACCTCGACCTGCTCCGCCCGATCTACACCCAGACCGCCGCCTACGGCCACTTCGGCCGCGAACTCCCCGACTTCACCTGGGAACGCACCGACCGCGCCGACGCCCTCCGCAAGGCCGCCGGCCTGTCCTGACCAGGTCTGTCCGACAGGCAAGAAGGGAGATGGCTGTGCGCATTGCAGTCACCGGTTCGATAGCCACCGACCATTTGCTGATCTTCCCCGGCCGCTTCAAGGAGCAGCTCCTCACGGAGCAGCTCGACCGGGTGTCGCTGTCATTCCTCGCCGACCGCCTGGACGTGCGCCGGGGAGGTGTCGCGGCGAACATCTCGCTGGGGCTCGGCCGGTTCGGCCTGCGTCCCGTGCTGGTCGGTGCCGCCGGCGTGGACTTCTCCGAGTACGACGCCTGGCTCAGGGAGCACGGTGTGGACACGTCGTCGGTCCGGGTCAGCGAAACGCTGCACACCGCCCGCTTCGTGTGCACCACGGATGCCGACCAGAACCAGATCGCCACCTTCTACGCGGGAGCCATGGCCGAGGCCGGCCGGATCGACCTCGGCGAAGTGCACCGCCGTGCGGAACCCCTCGACCTCGTCATCGTCGGTGCCGACGACCCCGAGGCGATGCTGCGCCACACGACCACCGCTCATGCGCTGGGTGTTCCGGTCGCGGCCGACCCGTCCCAGCAGCTGGCCCGCCTGGACGCCGAGCAGACGCGACGCCTGGTGGACGGTGCCCGGCTGCTGTTCACCAACGAGTACGAGGCGGCGCTGCTCCTCGAGCGGACCGGCTGGAGCCGCGACGAGGTTCTCGCCAGGGTGGGGACGTGGATCGTCACCCGCGGAGCGGACGGCGTGTCCCTCGCGGCGGCGGGAACGAGGACGCTGGACATTCCGGCGGTGCCGACGGACGACGTGGTCGACCCGACGGGGGTCGGCGACGCGTTCCGCGCGGGTTTCCTCGCCGGCCTCGCGTGGGAGCTTCCCTACGAGCGCGCGGCCCAACTCGGCTGCGCACTGGCCACGGTGGTGATCGAATCCGTGGGCCCACAGGAGTACAAGCTGCTCGCCGCGGATCTGCTGGCGAGGATCGGTGCGACCTACGGTCACCGGTCGGCCGAGGACATCGCCTCACGGCTGGCGGTCACCCCATGACCGCCTCCGCCCCGGCCCGGGCAGCCGCTCTGCGGGAAGCGCTCGCCACCCGCGTGGTGGTGGCCGACGGAGCGATGGGCACGATGCTGCAGGCGCAGGATCCTTCTCTGCAGGACTTCCAGCAGCTCGAGGGCTGCAACGAGATCCTCAACGTAACCCGTCCGGACATCGTGCGGTCGGTGCACGCGGAGTACTTCGCGGTGGGCGTGGACTGCGTGGAGACCAACACCTTCGGGGCCAACTTCGCGGCTCTGGGTGAGTACGACATTCCGGAACGCGTCTTCGAGTTGTCCGAGGCCGGTGCTCGTCTCGCCCGTGAGGTGGCCGACGAGTTCACCGCGTCGAGCGGGCGGCAGCGCTGGGTGCTGGGGTCGATGGGGCCCGGCACGAAGCTGCCGACTCTGGGCCATGCCCCGTATATGACGTTGCGCGATGCCTACCAGCAGAACGCCGAGGGCATGATCGCCGGTGGTGCGGACGCGCTGCTGGTGGAGACGACACAGGATCTGCTGCAGACCAAGGCCGCGGTCCTGGGGGCCCGGCGCGCGCTGGAGGCGACGGGTGCGGACCTGCCGGTGATCTGCTCGGTGACGGTGGAGACCACCGGCACCATGCTGCTCGGCTCCGAGATCGGCGCGGCCCTGACCGCACTGGAGCCGCTCGGCATCGACCTGATCGGCCTGAACTGTGCGACCGGCCCGGCCGAGATGAGCGAGCATCTGCGCTATCTGGCCCGGCACGCGAGGGTGCCGCTGTCCTGCATGCCCAACGCCGGCCTGCCGGTGCTCGGCAAGGACGGCGCCCACTATCCGCTCTCCCCGTCCGAGCTCGCCGATGCGCAGGAGACGTTCGTCGGCGAGTACGGGCTGTCGTTGGTGGGTGGCTGCTGCGGTACGACGCCCGAGCATCTGCGTCAGGTGGTCGAACGGGTGCGCGGGATGGTCCCGGGCGAGCGGGATCCGCGACCGGAGCCGGGTGCGGCGTCGCTGTACCAGTCCGTGCCGTTCCGGCAGGACACCTCCTACCTGGCCATCGGTGAGCGCACCAACGCCAACGGCTCGAAGAAGTTCCGTGAGGCCATGCTG
>NZ_LGEA01000024.1 GCF_001280065.1 Streptomyces sp. NRRL B-1140 | reverse complement strand
GTTGTCGAACTTCGACTTGGTGACGGCGTCGTTGACGTTGATCGCCGGGAACAGCAGGACACCGTCGCGCTGCATCTCGTACAGGCGGTGCACACCGGTGGTCGTCTCCTCGGTCACGCCGCGGATCTCCGAGGACAGCTGGGTCCACTTCTGGGGGTTCTCACCCAGGGTGCGGGTGAGCAGCTCCAGGATGACGCGGTGCTCGTCGGACTCGGGCGTGTCGGGCGGGGGGACCTTGCCGTCCTTCTCGTACTCCACACCCTTGTGGACCAGGAGGGTGGCGTCGCCGCCGTCGTCCAGGATCATGTTGGGGCCGCCGGTGGGGCT
>NZ_LGEA01000023.1 GCF_001280065.1 Streptomyces sp. NRRL B-1140 | reverse complement strand
ACCATCGCCCGGCGCATCACCTTCCCCCTGGCCGCACCCGGCATGATCGCGGCGGCGGTCTTCTCCTTCATCACCAGTTTCGACGAGTTCTACATCTCCCAGTTCCTGTCCTCCGTCAACACCGTCACCCTGCCGGTGCAGGTCTACAACTCCCTCACCTTCGAGATCGACCCCAGTGTGACCGCGGTCAGCGCCATCCTCATCGCCTTCGCCATCCTCGCCCTGGGCCTGGTCGCCCTGGTCCGCTGGATCGGCACCGGCCGGCAGGAATCCCTGCTCTCCGTCGAGAACACCGTCGGCGTCGCCAACCCCGGAGGCGAAGCCGTATGACCACC
>NZ_LGEA01000022.1 GCF_001280065.1 Streptomyces sp. NRRL B-1140 | reverse complement strand
CGGCAAGGCCGCCAAGATGGGCGACTACCTGCGCTACTCCATGTACGACAAGTACTTCAAGAAGGTCGGCAACTGCGTCGGTCCCGCGGCCTGCCCGGCGGGCACCGGCAAGGACGCCTCGTTCTACCTGATGTCCTGGTACTACGCCTGGGGCGGCGCCACGGACACGAGTGCCGGCTGGGCCTGGCGCATCGGCTCCAGCCACGCCCACGGCGGCTACCAGAACCCCCTGGCCGCGTACGCGCTCGCCAACTACGCGCCGCTGAAGCCGAAGTCGGCGACGGGGCAGGCGGACTGGGCCAAGTCGATGGACCGGCAGCTGGAGTTCTACCGCTGG
>NZ_LGEA01000021.1 GCF_001280065.1 Streptomyces sp. NRRL B-1140 | reverse complement strand
CCAGCGGTAGAACTCCAGCTGCCGGTCCATCGACTTGGCCCAGTCCGCCTGCCCCGTCGCCGACTTCGGCTTCAGCGGCGCGTAGTTGGCGAGCGCGTAGGCCGCGAAGGGGTTCTGGTAGCCGCCGTGGGCGTGGCTGGAGCCGATGCGCCAGGCCCAGCCGGCACTCGTGTCCGTGGCGCCGCCCCAGGCGTAGTACCAGGAGAGGAGGTAGTGCGAGGCGTCCTTGCCGGTGCCTGCCGGGCAGGCCGCGGGACCGACGCAGTTGCCGACCTTCTTGAAGTACTTGTCGTACATGGAGTAGCGCAGGTAGTCGCCCATCTTGGCGGCCTTGCCG
>NZ_LGEA01000020.1 GCF_001280065.1 Streptomyces sp. NRRL B-1140 | reverse complement strand
CTCGCGTACGACGACGACCGCGTTGTCGACGTCCGGGTGCGCGGTCAGTGCCTGCTCGATCTCGCCGAGTTCGATGCGGAAGCCGCGGACCTTGACCTGGAAGTCGGTCCGGCCGATGTACTCGACCTGACCGTCCCCGCTCCACCGCACCAGGTCACCGGTGCGGTACATGCGCGTGCCCGGCGCACCGAACGGGCAGGCCACGAACCGGTTCGCGGTCAGCCCCGCCTGCCCCAGATACCCCCGGGCCAGACCCGCACCCGCCAGATACAGCTCACCGGCCACACCCGGCGCCACCGGACGCAACGCCGCGTCCAGCACATACACCTGCGTGTTCCAGATCGGCGC
>NZ_LGEA01000019.1 GCF_001280065.1 Streptomyces sp. NRRL B-1140 | reverse complement strand
CAGACCCGCACCCGCCAGATACAGCTCACCGGCCACACCCGGCGCCACCGGACGCAACGCCGCGTCCAGCACATACACCTGCGTGTTCCAGATCGGCGCGCCGATCGGCACCCGGTCCGCGCCCGGCACGTGCTGCCACGCCGTGACCTCCACCGACGCCTCGGTCGGACCGTACAGGTTGTGCACCCCGCAGCCGGGCAGCACCTCGACGGCCTTGTTGGCCAGGGCGGGCGGGAACGCCTCGCCGGCGACCTCGATCCAGCGCAGGCTGGTGCACTCCTTGGCCCCCGGCTCGGCGACGAACGCCTCCAGGAGCGAGGGCACGAAGTCGGCGCCGGTCACTCCCTCC
>NZ_LGEA01000018.1 GCF_001280065.1 Streptomyces sp. NRRL B-1140 | reverse complement strand
CAGACCCGCACCCGCCAGATACAGCTCACCGGCCACACCCGGCGCCACCGGACGCAACGCCGCGTCCAGCACATACACCTGCGTGTTCCAGATCGGCGCACCGATCGGCACCCGGTCGGCGCCCGGCACGTGCTGCCACGCCGTGACCTCCACCGACGCCTCGGTCGGACCGTACAGGTTGTGCACCCCGCAGCCGGGCAGCACCTCGACGGCCCGGTTCGCCAGCTCCGCCGGGAACGCCTCGCCCGCCACCTCGATCCAGCGCAGGCTGGTGCACTCCTTGGCCCCCGGCTCGGCGACGAACGCCTCCAGGAGCGAGGGCACGAAGTCGGCGCCGGTCACTCCCTCC
>NZ_LGEA01000017.1 GCF_001280065.1 Streptomyces sp. NRRL B-1140 | reverse complement strand
CCGCTGCAAGGCCTTCGGCGCGGGCGCGGACGGCACGGGCTGGGCGGAGGGTGTGGGTGTGCTGCTGCTGGAGCGGCTCTCCGACGCCCGCCGCAACGGGCGCCGCGTCCTGGCGGTCGTCCGGGGCACCGCGGTGAACCAGGACGGCGCGAGCAACGGCCTGACCGCCCCCAACGGACCCTCCCAGCAGCGGGTGATCTCGGCGGCCCTCGCCGACGCCCGCCTGACCACCGCTGACGTGGACGTGGTGGAGGCGCACGGGACGGGGACGCGGCTGGGTGATCCGATCGAGGCGCAGGCGATCGTGGCGACGTACGGGCAGGGGCGGCCGGAGGGCCGTCCGCTGTGGCTGGGGTCGCTGAAGTCG
>NZ_LGEA01000016.1 GCF_001280065.1 Streptomyces sp. NRRL B-1140 | reverse complement strand
GACCGGTTGACGGGCACGATCCAGAACGACGTGCTGAAGGAGTACATCGCCCGGGGCACGTACATCTTCCCGCCCAAGCCGTCGCTGCGGCTGACCGCGGACATCTTCCAGTACTGCAAGGCCGAGATCCCCAGGTGGAACACGATCTCGATCTCCGTCTACCACATGGCCGAGGCGGGTGCCTCGCCCGCGCAGGAGATCGCGTTCACCCTCGCGGACGGCATCGAGTACGTGCGCACGGCGGTCGCGGCCGGGATGGACGTCGACGACTTCGCGCCCCGCCTGTCGTTCTTCTTCGTCGCCCGCACGACGATCCTGGAGGAGGTGGCCAAGTTCCGTGCGGCGCGCCGGATCTGGGCCCGGGTGATGC
>NZ_LGEA01000015.1 GCF_001280065.1 Streptomyces sp. NRRL B-1140 | reverse complement strand
TGCGGCGCCAGGCGCGTCACGTCACGCCCGCCGACGGTGATGGTGCCGGAGTCGGGTTCGCAGAACCCGGCGATCATCATCAGCGTCGTGGTCTTGCCCGACCCCGACGAGCCGAGGAAGGTGACGAACTCCCCCGCCGCGATCTCCATCGACGCCTCGTCGACGGCGACCACATCGCCGTAGGTCTTGCGCAGCGCCACCACCGACAGCGCCTTGCCGGTCGCCGTGGCCGGCTTGTCACCGGCCACCTTCACCGACGGAGCGGCGATACCGAATTCAGCCACGAGCCCACTCCAACCAGCGCTTGGTGACAGCCGACTCGTTCTTCAGCCACCACTCGACATCCGCGTCGAAACCCTTGTCGTAGTACTTCGGAGCACC
>NZ_LGEA01000014.1 GCF_001280065.1 Streptomyces sp. NRRL B-1140 | reverse complement strand
ATCTGGCGTTGACTTTTGGCACGCTGTTGAGTTCTCAAGGAACGGTCGCTTCCTTTGTACTCACCCTCTCGGGCTTTCCTCCGGGCGCTTCCCTTCGGTGTTCCAAACTCTATCAGGGTTTTTCCGGCCCTCCGACCACCGTCCTGCAGGCATGCAGAAGGCGATCCAGAGATAGGATCTGACAAGTTGGTTGCCGCCCGGCCAGGACGCAAGCTTGCGTCGCTCAGCCCCAGGCAGGAGTACGACTGTACACGCGGCCGCGGAGCCGGTGCAAATCGCTTTGAGGTATGGTCTAGACCACTTCGGAGTGCTCACGCGGAACCGGCACTTCAGGTGACATACGCTGCTGAACAGCGTGCCGCCCCGGTACCTACAGGGGCGGCCCCATCGATCTCCACCCCTGGGAGGCTTCCCATGACCACCGTGACGTCCCCGCTCGCAGGACGCGTTATCGGACTTGCGGCAGTGCCGGATCCTGTGTTCTCCGGGGCCATGGTCGGCCCGGGCACAGCGATCGATCCCGTACGTGAGCCTTCCGAGGCCGTCTCGCCCGTGGATGGCGTCATCGTCTCTCTGCATCCGCACGCCTTCGTCGTCGTCGACGAGAACGGACACGGCGTGCTCACCCACCTCGGCATCGACACCGTGCAGCTCAACGGCGAGGGTTTCGAACTGCTCGTGAACAAGGGCGACACCGTCAGGCGCGGGCAGGGTGTCGTCCGCTGGAACCCGGGAGCCGTCGAGGCCGCCGGCAAGTCCGCGGTCTGCCCAGTCGTGGCGTTGGAGGCCACGGCCGAAGCTCTCTCCGATCTTCGCGACAACGGCGATGTGAAGGCCGGCGACAGTCTCTTCCTCTGGAAGTGACGCCAGTGCCGTCCTGTGACGGCGAGTACGACAACCACCGCGGCGGCGGTGTCCGCCGCTCTATCGGAGACGGGTGAGATGGAGACAACGTTGCGAGGCGTCGGGGTGAGCCACGGTGTGGCCATCGGCGAGGTTCGGCACATGGGAACGGCGGTGCTCGAGCCGCCCGCGAAGCAGATACCGGCGGAGGAGGCGGAGCGTGAACAGGGGCGCGCCCGCAAGGCCGTCGAGGCGGTGGCTGCGGACCTGATGGCGCGGGGCAACCTGGCCGGTGGCGAAGCCCAGGCGGTGCTCGAGGCGCAGGCCATGATGGCTCAGGACCCCGAGCTGCTCGCCGACGTGGAGCGGCGGATCGCCGTCGGCAGCACCGCGGAGCGTGGGGTGTACGACGCGTTCGCCTCCTACCGCGAGCTGCTGGCGGGAGCCGGTGAGTACCTCGCCGGTCGCGTGGCCGACCTCGACGATGTCCGGAACCGTATCGTCGCCCGGCTGCTGGGCGTGCCGATGCCGGGCGTCCCCGACAGCGACGAGCCCTACGTCCTGGTCGCCCGCGACCTCGCGCCGGCCGACACCGCGCTGCTCGACCCGACTCTGGTGCTCGGCTTCGTCACGGAAGAGGGCGGGCCTACCAGCCACAGCGCGATCCTCGCCCGGGCGCTCGGGGTGCCGGCCGTGGTGGCGCTGCCGGGTGCCGGTGAGCTCGCCGAGGGCACGATGATCGCCGTCGACGGCAGCACGGGAGAGATCTTCGTGGACCCGAGCGACGAGAAGAAGGCACAGCTGGAGGCAGCGGCAGCCGAGCGGAAGGCCGCGTTGGCCGCCTCCACCGGGCCCGGTGCCACGGCGGACGGCCACAAGGTGCCGTTGCTGGCGAACATCGGCGGGCCGGCTGACGTGGCGGCCGCCGTGGAGGCCGGCGCCGAGGGCGTGGGTCTGTTCCGTACGGAGTTCCTCTTCCTGGACGACAGCAAGCAAGCCCCCTCGGAAGAGAAGCAGGTCGCCGCGTACCGGCAGGTGCTCGAGGCGTTCCCCGAGGGGCGTGTCGTGGTGCGGGTGCTGGACGCGGGTGCGGACAAGCCGCTGGACTTCCTCACGCCGGCCGACGAGCCGAACCCGGCGCTCGGCGTGCGGGGTCTGCGGACGCTGCTCGACCACCCGGAGATCCTGCGCACTCAGCTGACCGCGCTCGCCAAGGCCGCGGAAGGGCTGCCGGTCTACCTCGAGGTCATGGCCCCGATGGTGGCGGACCGCACGGATGCCCGGGCTTTCGCGGACGCCTGCCGTGAGGCGGGGCTGCGGGCCAAGTTCGGCGCGATGGTGGAGATCCCGTCGGCCGCGCTGCGGGCTCGCTCGATCCTCCAGGAGGTCGAGTTCCTGTCGCTGGGGACGAACGACCTCGCCCAGTACACCTTTGCCGCCGACCGTCAGGTGGGTGCGGTGTCCCGTCTGCAGGATCCCTGGCAGCCCGCCCTGCTCGACTTGGTGGAGCTGTCCGCCGAGGCGGCCAAGGCCGAGGGCAAGAGCTGCGGAGTCTGTGGTGAGGCCGCGTCCGACCCGCTGCTCGCGTGTGTGCTGACCGGTCTGGGTGTCACCTCCCTGTCGATGGGTGCCGCGTCGATTCCTTACGTCCGGGCGACGCTGGCGAAGTACACGCTGGCGCAGTGCGAACGTGCGGCCGCGGCGGCGCGGGCGACGGACAGTGCCGAGGACGCGCGCAGTGCGGCGCAGGCGGTGTTGTCGGGCGAGTAGGCCTGGCCGGACCGTCGGCGGGTTTCCCGGGAGGGGCGCTCCACTGAGGTGGGGCGCCCCTCGCTCGTTCAGTGCCGGTGCCCCTGAGTCGGGTTCTCCTCCCCAAGGTCGGGCGGCGTGCAGTAGTCGACGTTGGATTCCGGGGAGATCAGGTCTCCGGATTCGACGTCGGTGCAGTAGGCGTCGAAGACCTCTCCTGCGGTGAGGGGTTCGAGTCCGTAGGAGCGCATGCGCCAGCCGTAGACGCGGTCGGGTGTGCCCGGGGCGGTGGTGCGGATGACGAGTCCACCGGGGCTTTCGGTGGCCAGGCCGAGGGCCAGGACCGTGGTGAACTCGAGGGCTTCGGTTTCGTCCAGTTCCGGCGCGGCCCTGTCGCCGGTGATGTGGAGGGCGGCGACGAGGGTCTCGGGCGGTCCTGTGACACTGCAGACGAGGTGGCGGTCGCCCGGTGACGCCGTGTCGAGGATGCGGACGAGGAGCTCTGCGGCTCGGGTGAAGGCGGCGCGTCCGATGTCCTCGCCGCAGGAGGTGCAGGCGCCGAGACGGGCGAGGAGGGTGGTCGCGTACTCCCAGGTGGCCTGCCGGACGGCCTCGTCGACGAGGGCGGGGAGCAGGTCGGCCAGGGGGCGGCCGTCGTAGGGGAGGGTCGGGCCTGTCGCCGCGATCTGTGCGGTGAAGCGTGAGCGGCTCGACGGTGTGTCCGGGTCCAGGTCCTTGCGTGTGCAGAAGTCGGCGTACTCCTCGGGGTCGAAGAGGGCGACCGTGGTGTGGCTGCCCTGCAGGGCCCTGGCCCTGAGCAGGGCCTCCACGTGTTTCAGATAGGTCGCGTGGTCGTCGAAGGTGAAGCTGCGGTAGCGCCGCATGGCCCGGAAGTCGTGATCGTCGGTCAGCAGGCCGATGGTGCCGGCGATTTCGCGGTGCAGGACACGGCGTTTGATCCGGTTGTCGGTGTGCGTCATGGTTCCCCCTGTGCACGGTCGATCAATGCTCACTCACAGTAACCGGCAGCACTGACAGTGAGGGGCGAATCGGTGATCGTGCGCTCGCCAAGGGGCGGAAGGCGCAGGTCACAGGCGCTTTCGCTGCAGCCTGCGCCGTGAGCTCTGGTGACAGGGAGTCGCCCGGGGGGGGCGGTTTCAGGCGCGTTTGCGGGCCAGCTCCTCGTAGAAGTCCAGCAGGCCGAGATCGTCGATGGAGCCGGGGTTGACCGCCTTGTCCAGCGGGGTGCCCTGGAGGAGGCGTTTGACGGGGACCTCGATGCGCTTGCCGGTCAGGGTGTGCGGGACGCCGGGTACTTCGATGATCTCGTCGGGGACGTGGCGCGGCGACAGTTGCTCACGGATCGTCTGCTTGATGCGGTTCAGCAGGGCCTCGTCGAGGACGGCCCCGGGGGCCAGGTGCACGAAGAGGGGCATCCAGTAACCGCCGTCGGGCTGCTCGATGCCGAGGACGAGGGATTCCTTGATCTCGGGGAGCCTCTCGACGGCTTCGTAGATGTCGGCGGACCCCATGCGGACGCCTTGGCGGTTGAGCGTGGAGTCGGAACGGCCGTGGATGACGACGGATCCACGGGAGGTGAGGGTGATCCAGTCCCCGTGCCGCCACACGCCGGGGTAGGTGTCGAAGTAACTGTCGTGGTAGCGGCTGCCGTCGGGGTCGTTCCAGAAGTGGATGGGCATCGACGGCATGGGGTTGGTGACGACGAGTTCGCCGACCTCGTCCACGAGGGGGCTGCCGCTGGGGTCCCAGGACTGCAGGTCGGTACCGAGGCAGGGGGCCTGGAGCTCGCCGACGTGGACCGGGAGGGTCGGTACGGCTCCGGCGAAGCACGAGCACACGTCGGTGCCGCCGCTGACGGAGGCGATCCACAGGTCGTCGCGGACCTCGTCGTGGAGCCAGCGGAATCCGTCGGGGGGCAGGGGCGAGCCGGTGGTGGCGACGCACTGCACGGCGGAGAGGTCGAAGTCCCGGGACGGGTGCACGTCGGCCTTGCGGCAGGCCATGACGTAGGCGGCGGAGGTGCCGTAGAGGGTGGCCTTCGTGCGTTCGGCGATCCGCCACTGGGCGCCGGTGTCGGGGTACCCGGGGCTGCCGTCGTAGAGGACGATCGTGGTGCCGGTGAGCAGGCCGGAGACGAGGAAGTTCCACATCATCCAGCCGGTCGAGGTGTACCAGAAGAAGCGGTCTTCGGGGCCGAGGTCGCAGTGCAGGCCGAGCTGCTTGAGGTGCTCGACGAGGATTCCGCCCTGGGACTGGACGATGGCCTTGGGCAGTCCGGTCGTACCGGAGGAGTAGAGCACCCACAGGGGGTGGTCGAAGGGCACCTGCTCGAAGACGGGGTCCGTGTCGGCGGAGGTGAGGGCCGACCACTCCAGGGCGCCCTCGGGTGCCTCGGTGCCCAGGAGCGGGATGTGGATCACCGCCCGCAGGGTGGGGAGTTCGCGGCGGAGTTCGGTGACGACCTCGCGTCGGTCGTGTTCCTTGCCGCCGTAGCGGTAGCCGTCGACGGTGAAGAGCACGACGGGTTCGACCTGCTGGAAGCGGTCGAGGACGCTGCGGGCGCCGAAGTCGGGCGCGCAGGAGGTCCAGACGCCGCCGACCGCGGCCGTGGCGAGGAGGGCGACCACCGCCTGCGGGACGTTCGGGAGGTAGCCGCTGACCCGGTCGCCGGGGCGCACGCCGAGGGCGCGCAGTTCGGCGGCCAGGGAGCCGACCTGGCGGCGCAGCTCGGCCCAGGTGACGGGGCGTGGTTCGTGGGTCTCGTCGACGTGCAGGAGGGCCGGTTCGTCGGCGCGGGTGGCGGAGGCGCGCAGGGCGTGTTCGGCGTAGTTCAGGGTCGCGCCGGGGAACCACTCTGCGCCGGGCATCGTGCGATCGCCGAGCACGCGCGCGTAGGGCTGCGAGAAACGGACGTCGAACCACTCGGTGACGGCTTTCCAGAAGGTGTCCAGCTCGTCGACGGACCAGCGCTGCAGGGCCGCGTAGCCACCCTCGGCGGGGGCGCCGTGGTGCTCGGCTGCCCAGGCCTGGAATCTGGTGATCCGCGCGCGGGCGATGCGCTCGGGATCGGGCTGCCAGAGCGGCTGGGGACTGATGGTCGACATGGTCGGCTCCCGGACTGTGCGCGTCGTGTGCGTCCTCCGCGCACGGGCTGGGGTGTGCGCGTGAGCGGCTGGCACGGACAATGCCATGTGATCGACTTCGGCACCAGGGTGCGCCCCACATAGTCCGTGTCGTGAAGATGTGGTCCTGGCACGGGTGAACGGCAGTTGAACGACACGCCCGCGTGGGGCCGTCAGTGGCAGGGTGAGCAGCATGAACGGTCGTGACCTGGTGCGTTCGGTGAAAGCGGTGGCTTCGGTGGGGGCGGCGCAGGGTGTGCGTACCGTACGAGCAGCGTGGCGCAGGCACCGGGCCGACGCCACCGGGCTGCCGGTGCGAGGGGCGGAGCGTGCGCGGGTGCCCGGGCCCGTGGTGGACGCGGAGCCCGGGCCGGGGGGCGGTGTCGTCCGGTTCGGCCGGTCGGAGCTGCGGATTCTGGTCGCCATGAACGGGGCGGTGTTCTGGGGCTGGGACGGGGCGGGGCCCGAACCGTCCTACGCGCTGGCCGGACGCTGTCCGGAGCCGGATCCGCGGGCGGTCCTGGAGCCGGACAAGGACGGCGGCTGGCGTGTGGTGGCCGAGCGGGTGACGGTCGTGGTCTCGCGGCACGGCGCGGTGGAGGTGCGGACTCCGGGCGGGGTCACCCTGCGGCGGGATCTGCCGCCGCGGTGGTGGGAGCCGGTCGGCGGTGGCCCGGCGCGGTGGATGCAGCGGTCGGAGGTGGGCTCCGACGCACGGTTCTTCGGGCTCGGAGGGCGTGCCTCGGGTCCTCGGCTGCCGGACGGGACGTACCGGCTGTGGAACTCGGACCCCGGCCCTGCCTTCGTGCCCGGGGAGGATCCGCTGTACGTCACGATGCCGGTGCAGTTGGTGGTGTCCGACGGCGGTACGCATCTGGCGTTCCACGACAGCTCGTGGGACGGCACGGTGACGCTGTGCGAGGGCGAGGAGGGCGCGGGTTCGGGGCACGACCGTGCCGGAACGAGCGAGCTGCGGATGGACGGTGGTCCCCTGCGTTGCTGGGTGATGGTGGGCACCCCCGCGCGCGTGCTGCTCGCGTGGGCGTCGCTCACCGGGGCGCCCGCGTTGCCGCCCGCGTGGGCCCTTGGCCACCATCACGCACGGTGGGGGTCCGGCGGCGAGCAGGAGGTGCGACGGATCGTCGCGGGCTACCTGGAGCACGGTCTGCCGCTGGACGCCGTGCACCTGGACACCGACCACCTCGACGCGCATCAGGTGTTCACCGTCGACCAGGAGCGCTTCCCCAAGCTGCCCGTGCTGGCCGAGGAGCTCCGGCGGGAGGGCATCCGGCTGGTGTCGGTCGTCGTGCCGGGCGTGAAGGCCCTGCCGGGCCGTGCCGTGTACGACTCCGGGGTGGCCGAGGACGCGTTCGTGCGGTACGCCTCCGGGGAGGTGGTGGAGGGTGTCATGTGGCCCGGGGAGGTGGTTTTCCCCGACTTCACGCACGCGCGCGTGCGTGCGTGGTGGGGCGCTCTGTACGAGGAGCGGCTCGCCCAGGGCTTTTCGGGTTTCTGGCACGACATGAACGAACCCACGTCGTTCACCGCCTTCGGGGAGTCGACGCTGCCGCGCTCGGCTCGCCACTGCCTGGAGGGGCGGGGTGGTGACCATCGTGAGGCGCACAACGTGTACGCGCTGTGCATGGCCAGGGCGGGCTTCGAAGGGTTGCGGAGGCTCGCGCCCGGGGAGCGGCCGTTCCTGTTCTCCCGTTCCGGGTGGGCCGGCATGCAGCGCTACGGAGGGACGTGGTCGGGGGACGTCGCCACCGGCTGGCCGGGGTTGCGGGCGTCCTTGGCGCTGGTCATGGGGCTCGGTCTGTGCGGCGTTCCGTACTCGGGGCCGGACGTCGGGGGATCCGACAAGGTTCCGTCCCCCGAGCTGTACCTGCGCCGGCTCCAGCTGGGCGCGTATCTGCCGCTGTTCCGTACGCACGCGGGTCTGCGGGCGGGGCGCAGGGAACCGTGGGAGTTCGGGGAGGAGGTGCTGGAGCACGCGCGCGCGGCGCTCGTCGAACGCCGGCGGCTGCTGCCGTACTTCATGACGCTGGCGCATCTGGCGCGGCGGACCGGAGCGCCCTACGTGCGGCCTCTGTGGTGGGCGGCGCCGGAGGAGCGGGCGCTGCGTGACTGCGAGGACGCCTTCCTCCTCGGTGATGCCCTTCTGGTGGCGCCGGTGCTGGACCCGGGTGTGGGGCGGCGTGCCGTGCGGTTGCCTCGGGGGCGCTGGTACGACGTCGCGACGGGGCAGGCGTACGAGGGGCCGGGGCAGGTGCTGGTCGACGCGCCGCTGTCGCGTATCCCGGTGTTCGCGCGCGCGGGCGCCGTGCTTCCGGTCCGTGGGGACGACGGGGGGCTGGAGTTGGAGGTGTGGGCGCCCGCCCGGGGGCAGGCCGGGGGCGGGCTCGTCGTGCCGGACGGGGGCGAGGGGTGGCAGGAGCCGGAGATCGAGCGCTACACCGCTCGGTGGGCGGGCTCCCGGGTGGTCGTGGAGCGGGTGGGTGAGGACGGCGGGGGTGCGCCGCCCTACCCGGTACGGGTTCGCGGGGCCGGGGGGCCGTGAGCTCCGCGGGGCCCTGGGAGCCCCTGGGGTCAGATGTACCGGCCCTCGAACCAGGCCCGGACGGCCAAGGTGTGCAGGGGGAAGGCCAGTTCCTCGGGCCTGCGCAGGAGGTGCCAGCCCTCCGTCTCGTCCGTGGCCGTGGAGGAGGGCAGGCTCTCGGCCGGGCGTTCCGGGAGGAGGCCGAACAGCAGCAGGTGCCCGTCGGGCGAGCTCATCGCGTCGACGAGTCGTACGTCCCGGCCGGCCGCGTCGATGCCGGTTTCCTCCCTCAGTTCGCGTATGACGGCCTGCCGCCAGTCCTCGCGGTCGTCGATGTAGCCGCCGGGCAGGGCGATGCCCCCGCGCGCGGGGGCGATGGTTCGGGTGATGACGACCAGGGCGGTGCCCTTGGTGTCGTACACCGGCTGGAGGGCCACCGCGACCGGGAGCGGGTTGCGGTAGGCCACAGCCCCGCACACCGGGCAGGTGCGGGGCCAGCCGGTGATGCCCTCTCCGTAGGGCGCGCCACAGCTCGAACAGTGGGAGTTCGGTGCGGAGTTGGAAGCGGAGTGCTGAGTTTCGGACACGCGGCGGACTGTAGCCGATCCCGCGGAGTGCGCCATGAGCAGGCTGCTCAGTGAGCGCCGGTGAGCGACTTCCTGGCCACCGGGAAGTCGAAGTACGTGTCCGGATAGGCCTCGGGCTTGAAGGTGTAGTGCCACCATTCCTCCGACAGGTTCACGAAGCCGAGGCCTTCGAGAGTGTCCTTGAGGAGCAGCCGATTGGCGCGCTGTCGGCCCTGGATGCGGGGGTCGAGGGTGTGCGAGAGGGTGTCGAAGCAGTCGAAGCCGGTCCCCATGTCGATCGAGTTGTCCGGGAACCGCACGCCCTGGGGCGCGAAGCACGGCACGAGGGGCTCTCCGGGGTGGTAGGGCCGGGCCGGCTTCGCCGGAAGCCTGACGAGGGTGACGTCGAGGGTCGAACCGCGGCTGTGGCCGGATTTCGCCGCGATGTACCCGTCGGCGAACAGTCGCGCCTTGTCGACGTTCGGGTAGAACTCGCCCTTAGTCGTCTGCTCGTCGAGGTCCTCGGCCCAGCGGACGAAGTGGTTCACCGCGCGCTGGGGGCGGTAGCAGTCGTAGACCTTGAGTGTGTAGCCCTGGCGCAGGAGCTTGCGCTGGGCCTTGCGGAGGGCTTCGGCGGCGGGGCGGGTGAGGATGCAGAGAGGCTGCTTGTAACCGTCGACGCGCTCGCCCACGAAGTTGTGCGGGGTGACGTAGCGCATCTCCTGCAGGATCGTCGGATCCACGCTGCTCAGCGCAACGAAGTCCTTCGGCGCCTTGGGATCGGTGGCGGCCGGGGCGGGGGCGGTTGATGCCAGCAGGGCGGCGATCGCGGCGGTGAGGGCACGTACCACGGTGGTGAGTCGTGTCATGCCCTTGCGTCTATCAGGAGAGCCGACGCCGGGGGAAGGACGGCATGCGACAGGCAACCGGCTACCGGCTACCGCCGCAGGGGAGTCGCCTCTAGGTTCACGAACGGTGATCGAGTGGTGATCCTGCGTCTGCGTCAGCAGCCGCGTGTGCGCCCGTGTCGGAGTCGGAGTACTGCGGGCCGACGGGTCGTATGAGGCGGGCAGGGGTGCCCCAGGCACCGGGCCGCAGGGCACGTCCGCGGCGGCCACGGCCCCGCGGATCTCCTGCGGTTGAGAAACCGCCAGGTCAGGTGAATCCTGGACACTAGCAAGCGAGGAGTCAGGTGCGGCTGGTCTTTTGCCCCCCGGCGGGGTCCAGCGCAGGCCGGACACCATCATCCAAGCCTCGCGCGGCTCATCCGGGCTCGCGCGGGTCCGGACCAGATCTGAACAACGACCCGACCGGGCGCCGCCGGACCGAGCAACCGGCCCGCCGGCCCGGCGCCAGCCCGGTGACCGTCCGACGGCCGTCAACCGTTGCGGTCGGCGACCTTGACGCCCTTTTGGGTGCCGGTGAACACTTCCGGTGTCAGTCGACATCGCCGTACACAGTCGGCGCATTCCGGCACTGCGGCGCGAGAGCGCGCCTGCGCCAAGGGCCCATTCCCCCACGGGTGATTCGGCTGCGACGGCACGCTCGTCACGGATGCCGGGCGGGGCGCGGACGTCTCCCTGTCTTCGGCTGAAGTAGCCACGGGAAACGCACCCTGCAGGTGAGGACCGGGGCGGCTCGTCCCGGGCCAAGGCTGAGGAGCAGCCATGACCAACGGAGACATTTTCTTCGGCGAGATGATCGGCACGGCGATTCTGATTCTCTTCGGTGCCGGCGTGTGTGCCGCCGTCACCCTCAGATTCTCGAAAGCCCGGGCCTCCGGCTGGATCGTGATCACGTTCGGCTGGGGTTTCGGCGTTCTGGCCGGCGCGTACACCGCCGCTCCCCTCTCCGGAGGAGTCATCAACCCGGCCGTCACTTTCGGCCTCGCCGTCGACACAGGGGTGTGGAGCAAGGTCTGGGTGTACCTCCTGGGCCAGATCACCGGCGCCATGATCGGGGCGGTCCTGTGCTACCTCGTGTACTACGCGCAGTTCGCCGCGAACGTGCGGAAGACGGGCACCACGGAGGGCACGGCGGACGAACCGGTTCCGACGCTCGGGATCTTCTCCACGATCCCCGAGATCCGGAACCCGATCGCCAACCTGGTCACGGAGATCCTCGCCACCATCGCCCTGGTGCTGCCCATCCTGGCCCTGGTCGGCCAGGACAGGCATGTGGAAGGCGTCGGCATCGGCCTGATTCCCGGCGGCGGCGGCATCTACGGTTCCGGTATCGCGATCCTGCTGGTGTCCCTCCTGGTCGTAGGTATCGGCCTGTCCCTGGGCGGTCCCACCGGGTACGCCATCAACCCGGCGCGTGACCTCGGCCCGCGCATCATCCACTCCATCCTGCCGATCCCGAACAAGGGCACGTCCGACTGGGGCTACTCGTGGATCCCCGTCGTCGGACCACTGATCGGCGGACTGCTGGGTGGCGTCATCTACAACGCAGCCTTCTGAGACAGCCGAAGGGGTAGCCATGACGGACAACTCCGCGAAGTACGTCGCAGCCATCGACCAGGGCACCACGTCGAGCCGCTGCATCGTCTTCAACCAGGACGGCGCGATCGTCGCCGTCGACCAGCGCGAGCACCGCCAGATCTTCCCGAAACCCGGCTGGGTGGAGCACGACGCCACCGAGATCTGGTCGAAGGTGCAGGCAGTGGTGGCGGGGGCACTCGCCAAGGCCGGTCTGAGAGCCGACCAGCTGAGCGCGATGGGCATCACCAACCAGCGCGAGACGACCCTCCTGTGGGACCGGGCGACCGGCAAGCCGGTGCACAACGCCATCGTGTGGCAGGACACACGGACGGCCGCCCTGTGCAACCAGTTGGGCGGCTCGGACGGGCAGGACCGTTTCCGCGAGCAGACGGGACTGCCGCTGGCGACCTACTTCTCCGGACCCAAGGCGGCCTGGCTGCTCGACAACGTGCCCGACCTCCGGAGCCGTGCCGAACGCGGCGAGATCGCCTTCGGCACCATGGACTCCTGGCTGATCTGGAACCTCACGGGCGGCACGGACGGCGGGCAGCACGTCACCGACGTGACCAACGCCGGACGCACCATGCTGATGAACCTGGAGACCCTCCAGTGGGACCCCTCGATCCTCTCGGCGATGAACATCCCCGAGGCGATGCTGCCCGAGATCCGCTCCTCCTCCGAGGTGTACGGGACCGCGGTCGGCCAGCTCGCAGGCGTCCCCGTGGCCTCCGCGCTGGGCGACCAGCAGGCGGCCGTGTTCGGGCAGGCGTGCTACGACGTGGGCACCGCCAAGAACACGTACGGCACGGGAAGCTTCCTGCTGCTCAACACGGGCGACCGCCCGGTGCCGTCGAAGAGCGGACTGCTGACGACGATGGGGTACAAGATCGGCACCGAGGCGCCGGTCTACTGCCTGGAGGGCGCGATCGCCATCACGGGCGCGCTGGTCCAGTGGTTCCGGGACCAGCTCGGCATCATCCGCACGGCCGACGAGATCGAGCCCCTCGCGGCGAGCGTTGAGGACAACGGCGGCGCGTACATCGTTCCGGCGTTCTCGGGCCTGTTCGCCCCTTACTGGCGCTCCGACGCGCGCGGCGTTGTCACCGGTCTGACCCGGTACGTCACCAAGGCGCACCTCGCCCGGGCCGTGCTGGAGGCGACGAGCTGGCAGACCCGCGAGGTCGTGGACGCCATGTATCAGGACTCCGGGGTGCACATCACCACCCTGAAGGTCGACGGCGGCATGACGAAGAACAACCTCCTCATGCAGCACCAGGCGGATGTGCTCGACGTCCCGGTGGTGCGGCCCAAGATCTCCGAGACGACCTGTCTGGGCGCCGCCTACGCGGCCGGTCTGGCCACCGGGGTGTGGAACGACCTGGACGAGCTCAAGGCGCATTGGCAGAAGGACGTCGAGTGGACGCCGAACATGGAGGCGTCGGTGCGCGACCGCGAGTACCACAACTGGCGCAAGGCCGTGGAGAAGAGCTTCGGCTGGGAGGAGGGCGACAGCTGACCACGCGTGCGTGGACCGTCGCTCACGGCTGCGGCCCGTATCCCCGTCGGCGGGGCTGCGGGCCGTGTCCGCTGTTCGAGGGGCGGCGTCAGCCGGTGACCGCCTCGCGGCGGCCGGCCGCGTGGGCCATCGCATGCTGGACGACGCCGATGAGTGCCTCCTTGACCGACTCCCGGTCGCGGGCGTCGCACATCAAGAGCGGCACGCCCTCGTCCAGGTCGAGGGCCTGGCGGACGTCCTCCACCGGGTAACGGGGAGCGCCCTCGAAGCAGTTGACGCCGACGAGGAAGGGGATCGAGCGCCGTTCGAAGTAGTCGACGGCGGCGAAGCAGTCCTCCAGGCGGCGGGTGTCGGCGAGCACGACGGCACCGAGCGCACCCTCGGAGAGTTCGTCCCACATGAACCAGAACCGCTCCTGGCCGGGCGTGCCGAAGAGGTACAGCACGAGGTCTTCGCGGAGGGTGATGCGGCCGAAGTCCATGGCCACGGTCGTGGTGTGCTTGCCCTCAACGCCGCTGGTGTCGTCGACCGGGCGCCCGGCCTCGGTGAGCAGCTCCTCGGTGCGCAGCGGCCTGATCTCGCTGACCGCGCCGACGAGCGTGGTCTTGCCCACGCCGAAGCCGCCGGCCACGAGGATCTTGAGCGTGACGGGCTCGACCGGAGGCTTGCCACGCTCGGAACGCCCGAAGATCATCGGTCTCTTCTCCTGCTTGATGGGGTCGGGCGACGGCGAGCCGTAGCCGCCGCCTGGGGTTTCGATGGCGCGACGGTCGCCGTGGCCCGCCGGCCGTGGTCGACGGTCGTGGAGCCGGCTTCGGTGGTGATCGCCGCCGGGCAAGTGACGGTGCCGCCGGGGGAAGGCCTTCGCGGCAGCGCAGGGGCACCTCGCGCCAGGCGCCGCCCGTCCGGGGACGGACGGTCCGGGGCGCTGCGGGGTCGCCGGGCGTCGGTGGTCCCCCTGTCCGAGAGCAGTCCGGGCAGAGCGGCCGGGCGCCGGGCGACGACGTCAACGAAGGCGCCACCGCGGTCCACCCGGAACTGCCGGCCAGTCACGTCAGCACCCCGCTTCCGCGCTGCTCACAACGCCCTAAGGCCGTTGATCACGTCGCGCAGAATACTCTCGTCCGGCAGCTCGGCAGGGGGCACGGGCCGGTTCACATGGACGAATTCCGCGTCCACGAGATCTCCGACGAGGACCCGTACCACTCCGATCGGCAGGTCGAGTTCCGCTGCGAGTTCGGCGACCGACTGCGGGACGTCGCGGCACAGCTCGACGATGTCCACATGCTCCGGGGAGAGCATGTGGTCGGCTTCCGGGTCGTCCGCGTGCGGTTCCGCGACCACGACCGCGATCAGGTCCAGGCGGTGCTGGCCCTGGCTGCTGGTGCGGCCGCGGGTCATGGCGTACGGGCGGACGACCGGTCCGGCTTCGTCGTCGAACCAGTGGCTTCTTCCCTGACCGTCAGCGCTCATGCCATCCCACTACCCGCCTGCGGGCAGATCGGTGCGCGGTGCGGCCGCCAGATGCACGCCCACCCGCTTCACGAGGAGCGTCATCTCGTAGGCGACCTGGCCGACGTCCGAGTCGGCGTCCGAGAGGACGGCGAGGCAGCTGCCGTCGCCGGCGGCCGTCACGAAAAGGAAGGCGTCGTCGAGTTCGACGACCGTCTGGCGGACGTTGCCGGCCTCGAAGTGGCGTCCCACGCCCTTGGCCAGGCTGTGGAACCCGGAGGCGACGGCAGCAAGGTGTTCGCTGTCCTCCCTGGTCAGGTCCTTGGACAAGCCCGTCGGCAACCCGTCGCCGGAGAGCACGAGGGCCTTGCGGATGCTCGCGACACGGTCCACCAGATCATCGAGGAGCCAGTTCAGCTCCCCCCTGTTGGTCGCGGTGTGGCCGGTCGCCTTCGGTGCGGTCATCGACCGTCCCCCTCTGTCGTTCCTTGTGGTGCTGCGCCGCTGTGGGCATCATCGCCCGCGGCGTTCTCCTCACGGCCGCGCTGCCAGCCACGCTGGAGCGATGCCATGCGGTTGCGTACTTCCTCGGCGTCGCGTTCGACGGGCTCGGCCCTGTCCTCGCCACGCGGCTCCGAGCTCCGCTTCAGCTGCGGGGCCAGGTTGGCCTGCCGGACGCGCTTTGGCAGCGGGGCCGTGCCGGAACCGGGCTGTGGTGCGGAGCCCGTTCCCCGCGGTGGCGCGCCCGAGGCCGCCTCGGCGCCCGGGGTGCCGCCGGTGCCGGCCGGCGTGGAGCCGGGGCGCTGGTCCGGTCGTTCCAGGCCGCTCGAGGCGATCTCCGCGCGGCGGGTCCGCCTGGGCAGAGCGGACGGCTCCGACCGGTCGCCTGCGGCGCCGCCCGGTGAGGCCGGGGAGTCCGTGTGGTCCTCGGTGTGGCCGACCGCGCCGATGCCACGGCGGCCCGAGTCCGTCCCGCGCCGTCGGGCAGGCAGCGGCGGCGGTGCGTCCGGCAGGGCGTCGCCACGACGGCCGCCGGTCGATGGGGTCTCGCGGTGCCGGGCCGGAAGCGCGGGTGCGGGTTCGGTTCCCGGCCGGCCGGTCTCCCGGCCGGCCGCCGGCTCCTCGCGCCGGTGTCGCGACGGGAGCGCCGAGGAGGTGCTCGCATCGGTTCGGCCGGCGGCGGGGGTCGTCGCCTCGTCCGTCCTGCCCCGCCTGGGCCGCTGGTCCGTCACCGGGCGCCCGTGCGAGCTGACCAGCTTGGGGGTGTGGCGGCGGGGCAGCGCGACCGGGGCGCCCAGCTCGTCGTCGCTGTCGGTCCGGTCACCCGCGCCACGACCGTCGGCGGGCTGCCGGCGCGGATCGGTGCGGCGGCCGGTGCTGTCGTCCGGGTCACGGGTGAGGGAATGGCGGGGGCGGAACAGACCGCCGTGTTCGCTGTCCTCGTCCTCGATGGCGCCCGGGAAGTCCCCGATGGCGTCCAGGTCGACGGGGGCCTCCAGTTCGACCGGTCCGTCCAGCAGGGCGGCGGGCAGGCCGGGCCGCTGCGCGGGCGCGTGGGACAGCGCGGCGCGGCGAGTGTCCTGTGGCTGGCTCTCCGGGGCCCGCTGGGGGCGGTCGAGACGGAACCCGATTCCGTTGGTGTCCGGGACGTCGTCGGTGAGCAGCGTGTCGGGGATGAAGACCACGGCGGTCGTGCCGCCGTACGGGGAGGGCTGCAGGGAGACTCTGACGTTCTGGCGCTGCGCGAGCCGGCTGACCACGAACAGGCCGAGCCGGTCGGTGTCGGAGAGCTCGAACTCGGGTGTCTCGGCCAGCCGGAGGTTGGCGTCCAGGAGCGCCTCCGCGGCCATGCCGAGGCCACGGTCGTGAATCTCCAGGGTGAAGCCGTTGGCGACACGCTCGCCCAGCACCTGAACGGCGGTGTGCGGCGGCGAGAAGACCGTCGCGTTCTCCAGGAGTTCGGCCACGAGATGCGTGAGGTCGGCGACGGCCGGGCCGGTGATGGCGTTCCGGGGAAGGCGGCGGACCTCGATGCGCTCGTAGTCCTCGACCTCGGCGACGGCGGCGCGTACCACGTCCATGAGCTGCACGGGCTTGCGCCACTGACGGGAGGGCGCGGCTCCGGAAAGGATCACGAGACCCTCGGCGTGCCGGCGCATGCGGGTGGTGAGGTGGTCGAGGCGGAACAGGTCGGCCAGTTCCTCGGTGTCCTCGGTCCGGCGCTCCATGGCGTCGAGGAGGGTGAGCTGCTTGTGGAGGAGGACCTGGCTGCGGCGCGCGAGATTGACGAAGACCTCGGAGACACCGGCGCGCAACTCGGCCTGCTTGACGGCGGCTTCGACGGCCGCGCGCTGCAGGGTGTTGAGGGCCTGGCCGACCTCGCCCATCTCGTTCTTGTCGTATTCGAGGCGGGGGACCTCGGTCTCCACGTCGACCTGCTCGCCCGCGGAGAGACGGCGCATGACGCTGGGCAGGCGCACCCCGGACGCCTCGTGGGCCTCCAGACGCAGCTGTCGCAGATCGCGGATGAGGGTGCGGCCGACCCGTACGGACAGGAACAGGGAGAGCAGGAGCGCGATCAGGCCGAGGGCACCGGCGATGACCGCCTTGGCGATGACGCCGACGGCCACGGGGTGGACGCGGTCCTGATAGCGGTCGTTCGCCTGGTCGTTGAGAGTGCCGAGCTCGTCCAGCACGTTGCCGGCGGCGCTGTCCCAGCTCTTCGCGGAGACCCCGCGGGGGGTGCCGGCTCCGGAGGAGACGGCGGCTTCCTCGGCCACGCGCAAGGGGGCGGAAGAGGCGTTCTTCCAGAAGCTCTGGTAGCGGTCGCGCTCGGCCACGGGCAGCAGCGGCAGGTTGACGTCGTACATCAGGGTGCGCTGGGCCACGAGGTCGGAGACGTCCCGCTCTTCGGAGTGGGAGATCCTGCCGACGATCAGGGCGGAGCCGAGGAGGGCGTCCTCGCGGGAGAGCAGTTCGCGGGCGCGGGCGAGATTGACCAGCGCGCGGTACTGCTTGTCCAGTTCGATGTTGTCGACCACGTGCAGGTTGGCGAGGAGGACGTAACAGGGGTCGACCAGCCGGTTGTAGAGGTCGAGGGCCTGGGTGCGGTTGACGGTGCCGTCCTCGACGCTGCGGCGCAGCGACTCGATGCCGTCGAAGCCGTCCAGTACGGCCGTCAGCCGCTCGTCGGTGTCCGCGCCCATCGCGTCCCGCACGTCCGGGTTCCGGGCGTTCTCACGGATGGCGCTGACTGCCTTGTCGGTGGCGGACCGGCTGCGCCGGAGCGCGGCGAGGCCGTCGGAGGCGCGGGGGTCGGCGAGGTAGACGAGGGTCTGGCGGCGTTCTTCCTGGAGGACGCGGACGGTGTCCTCGATGGGATAGCCGATCTTCTCCACCACGGACGACACGTTGAACAGGTCGCTCGCCTCACGTCCCGTGAGCACGGTGGCGAAGGTCCAGATCGCGGTCAAGGACACCAGCGGCACGAGAAGCAGCGCCACGATCTTCCGGCGGATGGACTTCCCGCGAAAGCGCATGGCCTCCCCCAGCTCGGGCCCCCGGCTACCGGGGGTACACATGTGCGTCAACAAACGGCGCGAGCCTACTACCGACCCACAGGGAACTCGAAAGCCGGTCCGGAACCTGAACTTCCGCGCCACCCGCGAAGCGTGGTGAGTTGTCCGGGCATTGCGGGAGTTGTCTGCCCGAAACCCGGGGTGGCGGCGCGGGGGAAAGCCGGCGAGCGACGCATAGGGAGTTGGCTGAAATTTTTCGACTTCCGGGAATCTTCGTGAGTGGCCGTTCGTCCTTCTCTGCGGGGAACGGGGGCGGAATCGGCCACAGGAGCCGCGCCCCGCACCTGGGCGGCGTACATCAGCGCAAGCCGGGCAGCCACTGGAGAGCACGGGTCTTCCGGTGCGAGCGAGCGGTCTGCTGGCGGTGGGGAGTGACACGGTGATGGGCACGGCGGAACGGCGCGGCGCGTCCGGGGCTGGTGGGACGCACCTGACAGGGCATCAGAAACGGGAGACTCCCGATCGGAACCTCCCCGAGGGCACGGAGGAGCCCTCTGCGCACCCGACGGGGGTGGTGCGTCGCGAGGCGAACCGCGGCACTCGGGAGCGGCCGTCCTACCGGCCCCTGTGGGTCGAGGAGCCCGCGCGGCGGCGCCGGTTGCCGGATCCGGTGCGGACGGCGGCCGTGCGAGCGGTCCTTCTCATAGCCGTGACCCTGCTCCAGGCCATGGTGGCCTTCCTGTGCACGATGGCCGGGTCGTGGCTGGCATTCCCCATGGTGATCAGCAGTGTGGTCAGCACGATCGCGGCCACCTGGGGAGCGCTCGACGTGTGGGTGACCCGCCAGGTCTGGAACCAGCGCAACGGCGTGGTGTCCGTGCCGAGCAGTACGGCGCGGGCCCTGCGGCGCGAGCGGCGGCGAACGCGACGGCAGGAGCGTGCCGCCGAGCGGGCGCAGGGGCGGATACGCCGGCGGGGTGGAGCCGGGCAGTTGTCCCACTCGTGAGGCAGGGCGGTGCCGGCGACGGCGACGATGTGCGGCCGTCGCGCCGCTGTCGTCGTCCGGGACACCGTCCCTCAGGGCCGGGGACCGGGGGCGAGCAGGCGAGCCGGATATCGCCGGACGAAACACATCTGGCGTAACACCCGCCCCACCCCTCAGGGTTGGTTCGACTGATCGAACCGATCCTGAGACACCCCATGAGGAACCGCCCATGAGAGCAACCGCAGAGCCGACCGACCCACAGGGCCGGGACGACGCCGAACTCACCGAGTTCGGCTACAGACCCGAACTCAAGCGCACCCTCGGCAACTTCCACACCTTCGCCGCGGGGATCAGCTACATCTCGATCCTGACCGGCACCTTCCAGCTGTTCTACTTCGGCTACGGCAGCGGCGGCCCCGCCTACTGGTGGTCGTGGCCGATGGTCTTCGTCGGCCAGTTCATGGTGGCCCTGTGTTTCGCGGAGCTCGCCGCCCGTTATCCCGTGGCGGGCTCGGTCTACAACTGGTCCAAGAAAGTGGGCAATCCGCATCTGGGCTGGCTCGCCGGCTGGATGATGCTGATCGCCTCGATCGTGTCCATATCGGCCGTCGCACTGGCCTACCAGCTGACGCTGCCGCAGATCTCGGCGTTCTTCCAGTTCGTGGGGGACGGCACGGGTACGTACGACGTGGCGACCAACGCGGTCATCCTGGCCGCGGTGTTGATCCTGTTCACGACCCTCGTGAACGCCTTCGGCGTCAAGCTGATGGCACGCATCAACACGGCGGGCGTGTTCATCGAGTTGATCGCCACCGTCGTACTGATCGTCCTGTTCGCGGTCCACATCACGCGCGGCCCACAAGTCGTCATAGAGACGCACGGGACCGGCGCGGGCTACGGAAACGGCTACCTGGGCGCCTTCCTGGTGGCCTCGCTGGCCTCGGCGTACGTCATGTACGGCTTCGACACGGCCGCCTCGCTCGGTGAGGAGTCCCTCGACCCGACCCGGAACGCGCCCCGCGCCATCATCCGGGCGATCGTGGCCTCTTTCGTCCTGGGCGGTCTGATCCTGCTGCTCGCGCTGATGAGCGTGTCCAGCCTGAAGGGCGACAAGCTGTCGTCGGACGGCCTGCAGTACATCGTGCTGGACGTGCTCGGCCCGACCGCCGGCAAGGCGATGCTGTGGTGCGTGCTGATCGCGGTGACGGTGTGCGCTCTGGCCGTGCACACGGCGGCGGTCCGGCTGGCGTTCGCGATGGCCCGCGACAACAACCTGCCGGCGTCCTCGAGGCTGGCCCGGTGCCACCCACGGTTCCAGACGCCGGTCCTGCCGACCGTGATCATCGGGGTCCTGGCACTGGCGATCCTGGTGGTCAACATCCGCCAGCCGCAGATCTTCACCGTCGTCACCAGCATCGGCATCATCATGATCTACCTCGCCTATCTCGGGGTCACGGTGCCGCTGCTGGTCGCGCGGCTGCGCGGGGCGTGGCAGCCCGCGGGCGAGGGCCGGTTCTCCCTGGGCCGCTGGGGCCTGCCGGTCAACGTCCTCGCGGTCCTGTGGGGCGCTGCCATGACGCTCAACCTGATCTGGCCGCGGGCGGCGGTCTACAACGCCTCGGCTCCCTACCACTGGTACCTGCGCTGGGGCGCGGTGCTGTTCGTCGCCGTCATCGCGGGCGGCGGTTTCGCCTACTACTGGTTCGTCCAGCGGCACCGGACCGGGGTGCTCGCCGAGCACCGGTCCGAGGCCCCGGACACCGCTCCCGCCGCCGCCCCGGCGGCCGACTGAGGGCCGGAGGATAACCCATGAGCGGCGCGCGCCGGGGAGAACCTCGCTAAGGCGTCGTGGACGCCGGGCGCTTGTACATCCTGGTCGCCGTGATCTCGCTGTGGACCGCTTCCCCCGCCTGGGCCTGCTGCGGCAGGCCCGGGCGGAGGTGCTCCTCGACGCTGATGTACTTGAGGCCGGCCCTGAGGTCGGCGTCGTTGCGCATGCGGATGACGAGGGGGAACTCGGCCAGCGCTGTGGTGTCGAACAGGCCCGTGGTGTACAGGAGCTGCACACCCAGGGCGTCGGACACCGCCCGCTGGAGTTCCAGCAGGTATGTGGCGTTGGCGCGGCCGATGGGGTTGTCGAGGAAGAGGGTGCCGGCGTGCCGGTGCTTGTCGCGGCCACGGTCGTTGGAGCGCAGCGCGGCCATCGTGCAGTAGAGGGCGATGGCGGCGGTCAGGAGCTGACCGCCGGAGAAGACGTCGCCCATCTGCCCCACGGGTACGCGCTCGGCCCGCAGCACGGCGTCCGGTTTGAGGATCTCGACGGCGACGCCCTTGGGCTGCAGGGCGGCGGCGACGCCCCGCAGGAGCAGGGACATGCCGTCGCGGCGCAGGTCGGAGTTCTTCTTGACGGCGGCACGGGTCGCCTCGTCGATGACCTCGCCGAGCCGCTCGGTGAGGGTGGCCTGGTCGGGCTCCTCGAAGCGGATGCGGAGGAACTCCTGCCCGGACCATTCGCCGAGGCCCTCCGGCAGGCGCGAGAGCCGCTGGGCGGAACGCAGGGTGGCCAGGGCCGACTCGACCAGCCCGCGCAGCCGGTCAACGATCGAGTCGCGGTTGCGCTCCAGCTGTTCCAGTTCGTCGGTCAGGACGCGCAGGCGGGGCGCGAAGGCGTCCGCCCACTTCTGGGCGTGCTCGGGCAGCGCGGAGGCGGGCAGTTCCCGGATCTGCTGGCGGGCCGGGGTACGGACCTGCTCGTAGCGGGTGGAGTTGGCGTGCCGGACGAGGATGTCGCTCGCCTCGCGGACGGCGGCCTCGGCGGCGGACAGGTCGGCGGCGCAGCCGCGCAGCGAGCGCCGGGCCTCCGCGGCCGTCTGCCGGGCCTCCTCCGGGCTGCCGGCGTACGGCTCGGTCTCCTCCTGCTCCTCCTCGCCGGTGTGCTCGCGCAGCAGGTCGCGGAGCATGGCGGCGATCTCGTCGAAGCCGCTCGCCGCGTCCTCGGCGGCGCGGTGGGCGTCGAGGAGTTCGGCGTGCGCCTCGCGTGCCCGGTCCAGCGCCTCGGTGTGGGAGGCGAGTTCGGCCGTGGCGGTGCGCAGCAGGGTCTGCGCGTGTTCGGCGTCGCGCGGCTGCAGGTCCTCGGGGAGGTCGGTGTGGGCCTCGCCGTCGTCGGCGGGGGCGAGACGTTCGGCCTCGCCGCGCAGCCGTCCGAGCTGCTCGCTCGCGGTCGACATCCGGGTCTCCAGGAGCTGCACCAGCTCCTCGGCGCGGGCGGCGGCGGCCTGACGGCTGGGGCCGTCGGAGCCGTCGGGTGACTCGAGGAGCTGCTCCGCGCGGGTGCGGACCTTGTTGCTCAGCCGGTCCAGTTCCGCGCGTGCCGCACTCTCGTCGCTCTCGGCACGAGCCTGCTCGGCGCGCAGGTCGGCGCCGACGCCGACCTTCTCGTACACCTGGGAGGCGGCCCGGTAGGCCTCGCGCAGGGCGGGCAGGGAGGCCTTGGGGGTCTGGTCCTCGTCCTCGGGCACGTCGTCGGGGGCACCCGCGATCTCGGAGCGCTCGGCGCGCAGCGCGCGGGCGGTGCGGCGGG
This sequence comes from Streptomyces sp. NRRL B-1140, assembly GCF_001280065.1. GTDB lineage: Bacteria > Actinomycetota > Actinomycetes > Streptomycetales > Streptomycetaceae > Streptomyces. The sequence goes on along the minus strand of NZ_LGEA01000014.1, from coordinate 183,020 downwards.
TGTCGTCGGCGGCGCGCTGGGCGGCACGCCGGTCCTCGTCGGCGGCCCGGGCGCGCTCCAGGCAGGCCTGGGCACTCGCCTCGGACTCGGCCGCCTCGTCGGCCAGTTCGCGCAGTTTGACCTGCCAGCCGGCCCGCTCGCGCAGCCGGAAGGCGAGTCCGGCGAGGGCGTCTGCGGAGCGGCGGGCCTTCTGCGCGGCCTCCTGCCGCTCGTCGCGGACGCGCGCGGCCTCGGTGGCGACCTCGTCGGCCTCGGCCCGCAGGGTCCGGGCCTCGGCCAGTTCGGCCTCCGACTCCTCGGCGAACGCCTGAGTGTCGTGGGCGGCCCGGGCCAGTTCGGTCAGCCGGCCGGCGGGGCAGCCGGTGCGCCAGGAGGCGAGCCGGGCGGCCAGTTCGCGGTCCTTGCCGAGCCGGGCGGCGAGGGTGCGGATCTCCTCGTCCCGCTCGGTGGCCCGGGCACGCAGGGCCTGCCGCTCCTCGTCGGCGGCGTGCTCGTCGTGCATGGCCGGGTTCGGCGGCACGAGGAAGACGTCGCCGCTGTCGGTGTCCGGGGCCGGGGTCGGGGCGAGCAGGGCGGCGGCGGTGCCGACCGCCACGGCGGAGCGGGGCAGCAGAGCCGCGTCACTCAGGGCTTCACGGGCCCGGGCGTGGGAGTCCGGGTCGGTGATGATCACGCCGTCGACGAGTTCGGGCCGGGCGGCCAGCACGCGGGCGTGGTCGGCCGGGTCGATGGCCTGGGCGAGATAGCGCCAGCCGGGCAGCGCGGGGATGCCGTGCTCGCCGAGGAACTCGACCGTGGCCAGGACGTCCGGGCCGGGCGGCAGCAGTCCGCCGTCACCGAGCGCGCCGAGGATGCGGGAGTCGTCGGCGGCGGCCGTACGCAGCTCGAACAGCTGCCGCTCGGCGGAGGCGACGGAGTCGTCGAGCAGGTCGCGCAGGTCGTCGGCGAAGCGGTCGAGTTCCTCCGCGGAGAGCCCCTGCTCGCCGGCGGCCGGCCGCGGGGCCGGGTCACCGTCCGTGCCGTGCCGGGGCTGCGGGATGCCCGGGCGGGTCTGCGGGGCGAGGCTGAGCAGTTCCGCCAGCCGCTCCTCCCCCGCCAGCGCATCGGCGGTGCGGCGCTCGGCCTCGTACGAACGCTCCGCCGCCGTGGCCGCGTCGGCGGCGCGGGCCGCGGTGAGTTCCGCGCGGCTCTCGGTGGCTGCGGCTTCGCGGGCCTGCTCCGTGGCCCGGCGGGACGCCTCGCGGGCCGCGTCCCAGGCGGCGACGGCGGTCTTCTCGGCGTCGCTTGCGGCCAGGGCCGCGCGGGCCGGGTCGGCGTCGGGCGCGGAGTCGTCGAGCCAGCCGGCGCGGACCGCCTCGGCGGTCTCCTGCTCGACCTCGGCGAGGCGCTGCTTGAGGTGCCCGATCTCGCTGCGGGCGCGCTGGGCCTGGGTGGCGGCGGCGGTGGAGTCCCGGTAGGCCGCGTCGCTGACCTCCTGGAGGGCGGCGGAGCGCTCCTCCTCCTCGTTGGCGTGGCTCTCGGCCTTCTCCGCGGCGGCGTGCAGGGCCCGTACGAGGTCGACGGCGGCCTTGGAGCGGGCGGCCAGGGCGGGGGCGGCGTCCCGCTCGGCCTCCTGGATGGCGGCGGACACGCGGGTGACCCGGTCGGAGGCGGCGCGGTGGCGCAGCACGGCCTCGGCGGCCTGCCACGCCGAGTACAGGGTGCGGGCGTCGGCGAGCTCGCGCTTCTGCGCGGCGGCGGACTTCTCGGCCCCGGCGAGAGCCAGTGAGGCGTGCCGGTAGGCGAGTTCGGCGGAGATCAGCGCGCTGCGCTCGCGGGCCGCCTCGGCGTGGGTGACGGCGTAGGCGGCGGCGGTGACCCGCTGGGCCAGGTCGGCGGCCCGGGCCCGCTCCCGCACACCGCGCGCGGACAGCCTGCGGGCCAGGCTCCGGGTCCGGCGCTCGGCCGCGGTGTGGATGTCCCGGGCGCGCGATCGGGCCTCGGCGGCCTCGACGATCCGCCCGAGGAGGTCGACGGAACCGGCGGTGAAGTCGCGTTCGGCGATCAGCTCGGCGCGCCGGCCCAGCTTGTTGCCGAAGCCGCTGACCAGGTCGGCGAGCCCGTCGGTGTCGCGGGTGTCGGTGACGGCGCGCAGCAGCAGGTCGGTGAAGTCGGCGTCCTTCTTGACGGCGAAGAGACCCGCCGCCTCGCCTTCGTCGGCGTTCATCTCGCGCTGGTAGCGGAAGAGTTCGGGGTCGAGGCCGAGGTCGCCGAGGTGCTCGATCCAGCGGTCGTGGATCTCCTCCCAGTGCACCTCCAGGTGCGGGTAGTTCTTGCCCGACTCCGTGAGGGCGTCACGGAAGCCCTTCATGGTGCGGCGCCGCCCGCGAGCGCCCGACTGCCCCTCGACCGAGGACCGTACGGCGGTGGCCTCCGCCACGGGGAGGTTGTCCAGGCTCAGGCCGGGGCCGGGCCGGAAGGAGTACCAGGCCTCGGCGAACTTCCTCGGGTCGTTGGAGACCTGCCGCCCGCGCCACTCGCTGACCTTGCCGACGACGACGCACTCGCCGGTCAGCACGTGCTGCCACTCCAGCGCGACGTGCCCGCAGTCGTCGGCGAGCAGGAACTTGCGCAGTACGCCGGAGCTGGCGCCGCCCAGGGTGTTGCGGTGGCCCGGCAGCATCACGGAGAAGATCAGCTTGAGCAGCACCGACTTGCCACCGCCGTTCTCCAGGAAGAGCACGCCCGCGGGCGCGGGCCGGCGCGGCGGGCCGGCCGGCTCCTCCTCGAAGAACTCCGCCTGGGCGGGCGCGGGTTCGGGCACGATCTCGCCCACACCGCGCAGGTCGAGCACGGTGTCGGCGTAGCGTGCACCGGCGGGCCCGATCGAGTAGAGGCGGACCCGGGACAGCTCGTACATGGCGGACTCTCGTAAGTCTTCGTGAGGTGGGGAGTTCAGGAGGAGTGGAACGGCAGCCCGGCGTCGGCGACCAGCTCCAGGTCGTCGCTCTCCTCGGCGGGCAGGAGCGTCGGCGTGCCGTCGGTGACCGGGACGACGCCCAGGTCCAGCAGTTCGGCCAGGGCGGCGCTGCCGGCCATGTCGCGGACCTGGAGCTGGTAGCGGGCGGTCGTGCGGTACGTGCCGCCGTGGTCGTCGCCGGTGCGCTGCAGGAAGCCGGATTCGGTGAGGTACGCGGCGGCCTTGGCGACGATGCCGGTGGTCGAACCGGCCAGACGGCGGGCATCCTTGGTGGCGCCGGTCGCACTGCGCCGGACCCAGATCCGCCAGGCGGCCTCCAGGCCGGGCGCGTCGGTCGCCGGGTCGGTGTTCTCGCCCTGCTCCTCGGCGCGCTCCTCCAGCCGGCGGCAGGCCTGGCGGACGAAGGCGTCGACGCCGTTGACCGTGATCCGGCCGATGTAGCCGTCGTCGGCGAGGTCCTCGGGGCGCGGGTACGCCATGGCGGCGACGGCGAGATGGGCGAGCCCGTGCAGGAACCGGTCACCGCCGTCGGCGGACGTACGACGCGCGTAGTCGCCCATGCGGACGGCGAACACCGAGTCCTCGGCGGCGGTGACGGCCATGCCGGCGCGCGGGGAGACCTCCAGCACGATCAGCCCCAGGCCGGTCGCCACGGCGTCCGCGAGCCGCGCGAAGGGCGGGTCCTCGCGGTAGCGCCGCAGCAGATCCGCGTACTCCTGGTCGCGGGCGGGCTGCAGTTTGGGCTGCAGCCCGAACGACACGAGCCGGGCCGCGTCGGCGGCGTCGGCGGGAGTGACGGCGGCGGTGGCCGCCGGGGCCGGGCTCTCCGCGTCGCCCCACTCGACGTGCTCGCTCACGACGTGAACTCCTTGACCTTGTAGACGGGATTGCGGGTAACGCCCTCAGGGGCGCGGGGAACTGCGTGGCCGGCCATGTCGGCGCCGCGGCCGGCCACCGGGGGAAGCATCACGCGGCCTCCGTCCTGTCCGCCGCCATCCCCGCCGCGTCCAGCAGTGCCGTCCCGACGATGAGGTCGGCCCCGCCGAACTCCGGGTCGTCGAGCTCGGCCCCGTCGTCCACGGCGAACAGCAGCTTCTGCTCGCCCTGGCGGTAGGCCGTGCCGACCGGCGGACTGGCGGCGTGCACCGCCAGCAGGGCCACCAGGTACGGCAGCTCGGGGTCCTGCCGCCGGGCCTCGGCCAACAGCCCCGACAGCCGGCGCGGCGCGTCGGCGGGCAGGTCGAGAAGCTCCTGCGCCGCCGCCAGCTGTTCCTCGCTGAACCGGCTGTCGTCGGGCGTGGCGATCAGGTCGGGCTCGGGCATCTCGGCGCCCAGGTGCTCGCGCTCCACCGGCGGCGTCAGCAGCAGGTCGACCAGGTCCCCGACCCGGACGGACACGGGCGTGCGCAGCCCGGTGCCGCGGCCGAAGAAGGCGTCGGTGACGCGGACGGCCTGCTCCAGCGGCAGGGGCAGCACGGGCGAGACGAGGTGCCCGTAGAGGTCTATGCCCGAGGTCGTCAGAGGTGTGGCGAAGGCCTGCCGGTCCTGTTCGGCGCGGAACAGCGGTCCGGCCTCCAGCAGCCGGGACTGCAGCTGGGTGTGCCGGCGGATGCAGTCCTTGACGATGTCGACGAGCTCGGCGGTGCGGCGCTTGTGCTCGGGGTCCTCGGACTCGTCCCGGGCCTTGCGGATGTTGGTGAGGATCGCGTTCTCGTGGCGGTAGCGGTCGGCGACGTGCTCCAGGGCCTCGGCGATCATGTCGGGCACGGCGGAGAGCCAGTCCACGGCGCGCACGTTGCGCCGGGTCGCCTCCAGGGCGCGGCGCAGGGTCTCGGAGTACTGCACGGTCCGGTAGCGGGCCTGTTCGGCGGCGAGCTGGGCGTCGGCGAGCCGGCCGCGGCTGATCAGGATCTCCAGCTTGACCTCGGCGGCGATCTGCGCGCTGGTGACGTCCGTGTCGAGGGCGCCGACGAGGACGTTGACCGCCTCGTCCGTCGTGCGGAGGTAGACCGTGCCACCGGGGCCGGGGACCTCCTCGATCAGCTTGAAGTCGTAGTCGCGGCGCACATAGGTGCCATCCGCGCCGAACGTGCCGTACACGGCGCGGAATCCCCGGTCGACGCTGCCGACGTTGATCAGGTTCTCCAGGACCCAGCGGGCCACCCGCTCGTGCTCGGCGGCGGGGCGCTGCGCGGCCTGGGCGGCGATGCGCGGGATGAGGCGGGCGACGATCTGGTCGTGGTCCGCGCCCGTGTCGAAGTCCATGTTGAGGGTGACCAGGTCGATGGCCGCGAGGGCGACCTCCGCCATGCCGTACACCGAGTACTCGCCGGCCAGGTTGGCCTTGCGCGCGTCCAGGTCGTGCAGCGGCGCGGTGCAGGCGAGCGCGCGCAGGCGCCGCGCCAGGCCCTCGTCGGCGGCCGGCCCCGGGGCGGGGCGCGGCCCCGCGCTGAGCTGGGGCGGAACGCGGTCCGTCGATGCAGGCGAAGTCACGGTGCACAGACTAGGTCCTGGGTCTGACAACCTCCCAAACGACGCGGTGCGCCCCTGGGACCGCGGCCCTCACCCGTCTTCGCCGACCCGTCGCCGGTACACCTCCACCACACGCTCCAGCGAGTCGTCGAGGTACCCCGCGAGCAGACTCTCGGCCTTGTTGCGGTCCCCCCGCTGAAGGGCCTCAAGAATCGCGACATTTCGTGCGATGTAGGGCTCGTGCAGCCGCTGCGGCTCGTCCACGACGTGGAAGGCGAGCCGCAGTTCGGCGAAGACGCTCCGCATCAGCTCGGCGGTGCGCTCGCTCGCGGCGAGGGCGACCAGTTCCCGGTGGAAGTGGATGTTGGCCGTACCCACTCCCTTCCAGTCACCTTCCCGGGCCGCCGCCCGTCCCTCCGCGACCGCCCCGGCCAGCCCGTCCAGGCCGTAGGGCGGCTCGCCCAGGCCCCTGACGACGGCGCACTCCACGAGCCGCCGGGTGCGGTAGATGTCCTCGACGTCCTCGACGGTCAGGACCCGGACGAAGACTCCCCGGTTCAGCTCGTGGACGAGCAGACGCTCGTGCGTGAGCAGCCGGAACGCCTCGCGCAGGGTGTTGCGGGAGACGCCGAGCGCGCCACCGATGCTGTCTTCGGAAAGGCGGGTGCCGGGCGGGAAGTACCCCTCGGCGATCCGGCTCCTGAGGATGTCCGAGACCCGCTCGGCGGTGCTGGTGCGCCCGAGGAGAGCCCGGTCGTCGGCGAGGTCCTTCAGCTGCTCTGCCATGCCGGAATTCAACCGCAGATCAGAAGAACAACCAACATGGGTATTGAGGGATCGTTGAACAATCCTCTACGGTGCTGTGCACAGCGTCGCGGCGATGGGCCCGCTTTCCCCATCGCGGCGCCGACCGCCTCCGTACGGCACGGCTCACCCCGAAGCACCCTCCGTCCTCCCTCTGCGAGGTGCCCATGAGCTCGACCCCTCCACCGCAGGCCCTGACCGACGGCACACCACCCGCCACCACCGAAAGCACCCCGGACGCCGGGGCGTTCGGCTGGCTGCGCGCCCTGGGCCCGCGGGGCCGCCGCGCGTTCGCCGGCGCCTTCGGCGGCTATGCGCTGGACTCCTACGACTACTTCACGCTGCCGCTCAGCATGGTCGCGCTGTCCGCCTACTTCGGCCTGAACAGCGGCCAGACGGGTCTCTTCACCACGGTCACCCTGGTGGTCTCCGCGGTCGGCGGCGCCCTCGCGGGGGTGCTCGCGGACCGGGTCGGCCGGGTGAAGGCACTGATGGTCACGGTGATCACGTACGCGGTGTTCACCGTCGCCTGCGGTTTCGCGCCCAACTACGAGACACTGCTGGTCTTCCGCGCACTCCAGGGCCTCGGATTCGGCGGCGAGTGGGCCGTCGGCGCGATCCTGGTCGCCGAGTACGCGAGCGCCAGGAACCGGGGGCGCACGCTCGGCGCGATCCAGAGCTCCTGGGCCGTGGGCTGGGGCCTCGCCGTGATCGTCTACACCCTGGTCTTCTCGGTGGCCGGCGACGACCTGGCCTGGCGCATCATGTTCTGGACCGGGGCGCTGCCCGCGCTGCTCGTCATCTGGCTGCGGCGCAGCGTGCACGACGCCCCCGAGGCCGCCGCGGCGCGTGAGCAGAGCGCGGAGAAGGGCTCCTTCACGGCGATCTTCAAGCCCGGCCTGCTGCGGATCACCCTCTTCGCGGGGCTGCTCTCGACCGGGGTCCAGGGCGGCTACTACACGCTGGCCACCTGGGTGCCGACGTATCTGAAGTCCGAGCGCGACCTGTCGGTCGTCGGCACCGGCGGCTATCTGACGTTCCTCATCTCGGGCGCCTTCATCGGCTATCTGACCGGTGGCTACCTCACCGACAAGCTGGGCCGGCGGCGCAACATCTGGCTCTTCGCCCTGCTCTCGGCGCTTTGCATCCTGGCGTACGCGAACATCCCGAGCGGCGCCAACACCCTGCTCCTGGTGCTCGGATTCCCGCTGGGGTTCTGCATGTCGGCGATCTTCAGCGGCTTCGGCTCCTACCTGAGCGAGCTGTACCCGACGGCGGTGCGCGGGACGGGGCAGGGCTTCACGTACAACACCGGCCGCGCGGTGGGTGCCGTGTTCCCGACGACGGTCGGGTTCCTGGCCGACAGCTGGGGCGTCGGCGGCGCGCTGGTCTTCGGCGCGATCGGCTACGGCATCGCGGCGCTGGCGCTGCTCGGGCTGCCCGAGACGCGCGGGAAGGAGCTCGCGTGAACCGCACCGGCACGGAGGACCGCCCGCTGCTCCTCGTGGACGAGCACGCGCGCGCGTGGAGCCCCGCGACGGCCCGGGCCCGTTTCCGGGAGGGCCTCACGGGCCCCACGGCGGGGGTCGCGGCCGGCCACACCCAGGTCAACCTGATCTCGGTGCCCGCCGACTGGGCCTACGACATGCTGCTGTTCTGCCAGCGCAACCCCAAGCCCTGCCCGGTCCTCGACGTCACGGACGCCGGCTCGTGGAGCACCGTGCTGGCCGACGGCGCGGACCTGCGCACCGACCTGCCGCGCTACCGGGTGTGGCGGGACGGCGAGCTGGTGGACGAGCCGACGGACGTGCGCGCGTACTGGCGGGACGACCTGGTGTCGTTCCTCATCGGGTGCAGCTTCACTTTCGAATGGGCGCTGGGAGAGGCCGGCGTGCCGATCCGCCACGTCGAGCAGGGCCGCAACGTCCCGATGTACGTGACAAGCCGGCAGTGCCGTCCGGCGGGGCGGCTGCACGGGCCGCTGGTGGTGTCCATGAGGCCGGTGCCGCCCCGGCACCTGGCGGCGGCGATCCGGGAGAGCAGCCTCATGCCCGCGGTGCACGGCAGCCCCGTGCACTGCGGTGATCCCTCCGGGCTCGGCATCACCGGCCTCGGCCGTCCCGACTTCGGGGACCCGGTGGACACCGAGCCGGACGACATCCCGGTCTTCTGGGCGTGCGGAGTGACACCGCAGGCGGCCGTGACGGCCTCGCGGCCGCCGTTCGCCCTCACGCACGCCCCGGGACAGATGCTGATCACCGATGCCCGCGACGAGCAGTACCGCGTGGCATGACAGGAGACACTGGAACCATGGCCTGCATCGATCTGAACGCCGACCTCGGAGAGGGCTTCGGCCGCTGGCGGCTCACCGACGACGAGGGGCTGCTGTCCGTCGTCACCAGCGCCAACGTGGCGTGCGGCTTCCACGCGGGGGACGCCGTCACCATGCGCCGGGTGTGCGAGCTGGCGGCCGCGCGCGGGGTCCGGATCGGCGCCCAGGTGTCCTACCGGGACCTGGCCGGGTTCGGGCGGCGCGCCATGGACGTACCGGCCGCCGAGCTGGCGGCGGACGTCGCCTACCAGATCGGCGCGCTGGAGGTCTTCGCGCGGGCGGCGGGCACCCGCGTGTCCTACGTCAAACCACACGGCGCGCTCTACAACCGGGTCGTGCACGACGAGGAGCAGGCCTCCGCGGTCGTCGACGGCGTACTCCTCGCGGACGCCGCGCTGCCCGTGCTCGGGCTGCCCGGCTCGTGCCTGCTGACGCTCGCCGGGAAGGCCGGACTGCCGGTCGTCACCGAGGCGTTCGCGGACCGGGCCTACACCGACGCGGGCACCCTGGTGCCGCGCGCCCTGGAAGGCTCCGTGGTCACCGACCCCGACGCCGTCGTGGAACGCTCCCTCGGCCTGGCCCGTTCCGGCGAGGTCGTCTCCCACACGGGGACGCGCATCGCGGTGCGCGCGCGTTCGCTGTGCCTGCACGGCGACACTCCGGGCGCGGTGGAGCTGGCCCGCCGGGTGCGTGAGCGGCTGGAGGTCTCGGGAGTCCGGGTGGAGGCCTTCGCATGAACGTGCTGTCCGTCGGCGAGGACGCCCTGCTCGTCGAGGTCTCCTCCGACGACGAGGCCCAGGCTCTGCACGCGGAACTGCTGCGGCGCCGCGCGGAGGGCTCGCTCGCGGCCCGCGAGATCGTGCCCGCGGCCCGCACGGTCCTCCTCGACGGCCTCGACGCCCCTGCCCGGCTGGCCGCCGAGCTGACCGCCGCGAAGCTGCCGTCCGCTCCCCCACGCGCGCGTGCGGTCGTCGAGATCCCGGTGCGCTACGACGGTCCGGACCTGGGCGACGTCGCCGCGCACTGGGGCGTTCCGGAGAGCGAGGTCGCCCGCATCCACGCGGAGACGGAGTTCCGGGTCGCCTTCTGTGGCTTCGCACCCGGCTTCGGCTACCTGACCGGGCTGCCCTCCCGCTACGACGTCCCACGCCGGGACACTCCGCGCACGGCTGTCCCGGCCGGATCGGTCGGGCTGGCCGGCCCGTACACGGGCGTGTACCCGCGCTCGTCGCCGGGCGGCTGGCAGCTGATCGGCACGACGGACATCGTCCTGTGGGACCACGCGCGCGTACCGGCCGCGCTGCTGTCGCCGGGCACGCGCGTGCGGTTCGTGCCCTCCGCCCCCGGGGCGGGGTCATGACGGACCGAGCGCTCGCCGTCGTCCGTGCCGGGGCCCTCACCACGGTGCAGGACGCGGGCCGCCCCGGCCATGCCCATCTCGGCGTTCCCCACTCGGGGGCGCTGGACCGGCCGGCCGCGGACCTCGTCAACCGGCTCGTCGGCAATCCGCCGGGGAGGGCGGTGCTGGAGACGACCCTCAACGGCTGTGCCGTACGCCCCCGCTCGTCCGTCACCGTGGCGGTCGCGGGCGCGCCCTGCCGGGTCACGGTGGAGGGGCGGCCCGCGGCCTGGGGTGCGCCGCTGCGGGTGCCCGCGGGTGCGCTGCTGGACGTCGGGCCCGCGGTGTCGGGCGTACGCACGTACGTGGGGTTCGCCGGGGGCATCGCGGTCGAACCGGTGCTGGGCAGCCGGTCGACGGACCTGCTGTCGGGGCTCGGCCCGCCTCCGCTCGCCGACGGAACGGTACTGCCGCTGGGCCGGCCGGTGGGCGTGCCCGCCCGCGTGGACGTCGGCCCCCAGCCGGCGCCCCCGGCCGAGCTGGTGCTGCGGGTGACGCTCGGCCCGCGCGACGGCTGGTTCACGCCGCAGGCGGTCCGCACCTTCACCTCCGGCGCGTTCAGGGTGTCCTCCGCGAGCAACCGCATCGGGCTGCGCACGGAGGGACCCGCCCTGGAGCGGGCCCGGCCGGGCGAACTGCCCAGCGAGGGCATGGTGCTCGGCGCCGTGCAGGTGCCGCCCGACGGCAGACCGGTGGTGTTCCTGGCCGACCACCCGACCACCGGGGGCTACCCGGTGATCGCCGTGGTCCGCACGGCAGACCTCCCGGCCGCAGCCCAGGCGGTTCCCGGCACACCGGTCCGCTTCGTGCCCGTGCGCCGCCGCTGAACCCCGGGTCCGTTCGCGGCTGACCGGCCGCACACCGCCGCCGAAACCGTCCGGCCGGTCACAGCTGACCGCCCGTACGCGCCGCCGACCCGCCGGACCGTCAGGGCCCGGGCAGGTGCGCGGTGGCCGGCCACGCCGACGTGCCGCGGTCGGCCCACCGCGGGGCGAGTTGCCGCCCGCTTTCGCAGAACGTGGATCTCCCCGGGCGGGGAACGTCCCCTGAGCGCTGTGAGGCCCACCCGCGGGTCAGGCGGCGTCCCTGTCCTCCTCACCCGCGGTTCGTCCACCGTTCACCCCGGACGCGTGGATCCGCCCCGGCATCCCGTCGACAGGGGGCGTCGCGCGCTTACACCGCGGTTTCCTCGGGACCGATCCTGCTGCGTACGGCCGTCTGCACCTCGGCCTCCTCGGCCGGGTCTGCGGCGAGCCGGCGCAGTCGCTCGACGACGCGGGTGTCCCCGGTCTCGGCGTGCCGGGCGGCGATCTCCCGGGTGGTCTCCTCGCAGTCCCACAGGCACTCGACGGCGAAGCCGGTGGCGAAGGAGGGGTCGGTGGCGGCGAGGGCCCGTGCGGCCCGGCCGCGCAGATGGGAGGAGGCCGTCTCGCGGTAGACGTGGCGCAGTACGGGGGCGGCGCAGGCGATGCCGAGCCGTCCGGCGCCGTCCACGAGGGTCCACAGGGTCGGCGCGTCGGGGCCTTCGCCCCGGACGGCCTCGCGCAGCGCCGCGAGGACAAGATCCCGGTCCTGGACCCCGCCCCGGCAGGCGAGGACCCGTCCGGCGGCGGCGCCCAGCACGTCAGGGCGCCGGGCCCAGCGGCGGGCCCGGTCCACAGCGGCCGGCGAGCGCATTCGTTCGAAGGCGTCGACGGCCGCGTCCACGACGAGCGTCGAGCCGGTGGCCACGGCGCCCTCGATCAGATCGAGGGCGTCGGGATCGTTGAGGTCGGCGAGGTACCTCAGGGCCGTGCACCGGGCTCCGTCGGTGCCGTCCCCGGCCGCCCGGACGATCTCGGCCCGGTCCTCGGGCCCGGCCACGGCACTGAGACAGCGGGCGGCCGGCACATGGAGGGCGGCTCCCCGCTCGATGCCCTGCTGGGCCCATTCGAAAACGGCCTGCACGCTCCAGCCCGGGCGGGGACCCGATGGCCGCATCTGCCGCTGCCAGCGGTCGAAGCAGCCCGCCTCGTGAGCGGCGCGCACACGGGCGGCGACGGATTCGCGCGGATCCTCGGCCCACAGCCGCCAGGGCCGGGGCTCGAAGGCGTCCCGCACGGTGGCGGCCAGCTCGGCATCGCCCTCCGGATCGGCCGGGAACCGGGCGAGGACGGGAGCGGCGAGGGCCCGAAGGCCCGCGTCATCGTCCCTGAGGGCCAGCTCGTCGAGGGCCCAGGCCCAGTTGGAGCCGTGGGCGGCGTACCTGCGCAGCAGTTCGAGCGCGTCCCGCCTGCCGTAGGAGGCGAGGTGCCCGAGGACGGCCAGGGCGAGCCCGGTGCGTGCCTCTTCGGTGTCGAGGACGTCCTCGGCACCGAAGAGATGGGCCTCGATGTCGTCCAGCTCGCCGTTCAGGTCGAGGTAGAGGCGAGCGTAGTAGAGGGAGCGGTTCTCCACCTGCCAGTCGTGGCGGGGATCGCGCAGCACACAGTGGTTCAACGCCGCCAGCGCCTCGGGGCGCGGGGCGGTGAGCGCGTGCAGCGTGCCGTCGCCGCGGCCCCGCTGAAGCAGGCCGAGCAGCGTACCGCTGGGCGCTATGACCGGATCGAACATGGGAAACAGCCTCACATCAAGCGTCGACGCAACCGGGGACGTGTACTACCTGGCCGCGTGACAACACGTCGGAGCGCCCGCCGTTTCCTGCTTGCTGTAGACCATCTTCCTCTGCCTCTCGTCGGTGGCCCTTGCGGACCGCGTCACGGCCCGCGCGGTGCGGCAAAACCTGCCCAACCATCACGTCCGTGAACCACGTCGTCATGATGACTCGGCACTTCCGTCTGCCGCGACCGAAATTTCGGCGGCCCTGTACCGCCTCCCCCGTTTTCGTTGTCGTTCCAGGTCAGACCGGTCGGCTCAGCGCTCGCCGAACAGTTCGAGCAGTTCCGTCCGGCCGAACATCCTGGCGGTGTCGACCGCCGACGGCATGCCGGCGGACGGGTCGGCTCCACCCTCCAGGAGGGCCTTGATCACGTCCGTCTCACCCTTGAAGACCGCCCCCGCGAGCGGGGTCTGGCCTCGGTCGTTGACGCGGTCGGCCTCGGCGCCGCGGTCGAGCAGGGCGCGCACGGCCTCGGAGTGGCCGTGATAGGCGGCGAGCATCACGAGCGAGTCGCCGCGGTCATTGGTGAGGTTGGCCGGAACACCCGCGTCCACATAGGCCACGAGCGGCTCGGTCTGTCCCCGCCGGGCCAGATCGAAGATCTTGGTCGCCAGCTCCACGACCTCGGGGTCGGGAACTTCGGTCATCGGACGGACCGCCTCTCCACTACGCATCGCCTCCGGTCCGTACGCCTGCGAGGGCGCAGCCGTACGAGTGAATCGCCAGAGTACTGGCTGGCGCCGCACATGACCCGATGCGCCCGCGGTAAAGATCAGCGCAGAACGGGACATGCGCGACACCGCGAGCCTGCCCGACACGAGACCACCCCACCGCGCCGGGTAAATCGTACGAATTTCACCCAGTTGCACCTTTTATCGTATGGATACAAGCTGTGAGCCTGGAAGTACTCATGGTGACTGTCCCCGCGAACCAGGAGATCTCAAATGATCCTCTCCATCTCAGGCGTGGTCCTGCTCGGCATCGTCGTCTTCATCTTCTTCCGCAAGGACGGGCTGAAGGCGTCGCATGCCGTGGTCGCCATGCTGTTCGGCTTCTACCTGGCGAGCACCGCCATCGCCCCGAGCATCAAGGCGGGCGGCGAAAGCCTGGCGAGCCTCCTCGGCGGCATCAAGTTCTGACGCCCCCGATCCCCGCACGCTTCCCGCCCGTCCGCACTCTCTGGAGGCAGCAGTGGCCCGGCGCCCCCTCCCCCGCATTCTGAGCAACGGCAGCGCGCAGCTCGCCCGTAGCCGGGAGCTGGCCCGGACGGCCGCCGACAGTGCCACCGACGTCCTCCACCCGCTGATCACGATCACACGGGGTCTGCGCCGGCTGGCAGCGGCCGGGCGGCGCAGATGGACCGAGACCCCCAAGGAGCGACGGGGGGCGCTGCTGTTCCTGGTGGCCTCCGTCGTCCTGGTCGTGGCGCTCGTGCCGTACGGACCGCTGCTCGCCGCCATCACGCTGATGGCGGCGGCGGCCTGGCAGGGCAGGGAACGCTCGACGGCGGCGTCGGACGGGCCCGACGAGTCGCAGACCCAGCGGCTGAAGTCGCTGTACGAGGCACTCGTGCCGTACTTCTCCGCCGCCGAGGACCCCGAGCCGCTGTACTCCCACGGCGGCGCGTGGGACAAGGCCTTCCCCACCTACGCCTTCGACGGCGGCGGCCGGATCTCGCAGCTGGTGGTGCGCTACCCGGCGTACTTCACCGACGGCGAGCCCGAGGCCCGCGCCCGGATCGAGCACCTCCTCGCGGCCAAGTCCGGCCGGGGCCGTGAATACCACTTCACGTGGGACGAGGAGGGCAACCAGTTGACGGTCGGTGTGCTCCTGCCGCTGCCCGTGGACATCGCCGCCCAGCGTTTCGTCACCACCCCCGGCGAGACCGTCCTGGGTTTCACCGACCCCACCCGGGTCCAGCGCACTCTTCCCGTCACCAGTGGGGAGCGGCAGCGGGACGTGCCGCCGGTCGTCTGGCGCACCGGCCTGCGCTCCACGGAGCCGCACCTGCTCGCGCTCGGCCAGCCGGGCAGCGGCACCTCCACACTGTTGCGTTCCATCGCTCTGCAGGCCCTGCTCCACGGCGACGTGGTGATCGTCGACGGCGGGGGCACCGGCGAGTACGCCTGCCTGACCGGCCGGGACGGCGTCCTGGCCGTCGAGGCGGGGCCGGCCGGGGTCACGGCCAGTCTGGAGTGGGCAGCGGCCGAGACCGAGCGCCGCCTCATCGCCGCCAACCTCGCGCACCAGGCGGGCGAACCGCCGCCCGAGGACACCAAGCGCCCGCTGTGGATCCTCCTGGACCGCCCGACGGCGTTCACCCACCTGGCCGCCGCCGACGGCCGCAAGGACCCGCAGTCCCTCCTCCAGGTCCCCCTCCGGCACGGCCGCCCGGCGAACGTGACGGTGGTCGTGGCCGACCAGCTGGACAGCATGGACGCCCTGAGCGATCCGGTGCGCCGGCACACCCGCGCCCGTGTGGTCCTGGGCCCGGCCTCGGCGGACCAGATCGAGTCCGTCCTGGGCGCGCGCCCGCACACCACGTTGATCGACGAGCTCCCACCGGGCCGCGGATACGCCCGCCTGGGCACGGGCCCGGTCCACCGCCTCCAGGTCCCGGCCACGCCGAACCCCTACGACGACGCCACTCCCGACGCCCTTTGCGAGGCGGTCCTGGACCTCCTGCCGCCGCGTACGGCCCCGGCGGACGGCGAGACCATCCCGGAAGAGGACTCGCCGGAAGACGGGGCGGCGGCGGTATCGACGGAGGAAGAACCGGTGCCGGAGCCTGCGGAGGAAGCCCAGTCCCGGGAGGTGGTGCCGGTCCTGACGAAGGAGCCCCGCGCCGAGGGGCCTCTCCCGGACCCGGTACCTTCCCTCGCCCAGGAGCCGCTGCCCGACCAGGTACCGGTTCTGGCCAAGGAGACGTAGGCGCGGACCGCATGCCGCCGAGGGCGCGCAGTCCGCCGGCAGCGCCGCCCGGCCCGCGGCGTCCGCCCGGCCCGCCCTACGCCACGAACGTACGCGGCGGCTCCGCGCTCCCCACCGCACCGCTCTCCACCAGTGCCGCCGCCGCGGCCAGCCGCACGGCCGCCTCCTCGGCCACCGCCCCGCCCACGGTGAACGGCAGCCGCACATACCCCTCGAAGGCGCCGTCCACCCCGAAGCGCGGCCCGGACGGCACGCGCACCCCCACGCGCTCCCCCGCCTCGGCCAGCCGCGACCCGGACAGGCCACCGGTCCGCACCCAGAGCGTCAGCCCGCCCCGGGGCACCTCGAACTCCCACGCGGGCAGCTCCCGCCGCACCGCGGCCACCAGCTCGTCGCGGTTCGCCCGGGCCTGCTCCCGCCGCACCTCCACGGCCTGCTCCCAACCCCCGGTGCCAAAGAGCCAGTTCACCGCCAGCTGCTCCAGCACCGGCGTCCCGAGATCGGCGTACGCACGGGCGGCGACCAGACTGCGGATCACGTCCGGGGCGGCCCGCACCCATCCGATCCGCATCCCGGCCCAGAAAGCCTTGCTCGCCGACCCGACCGTGATCACCGTGGACCCGGCCGGGTCGAACGCGCACACCGGCCGCGGCATCCGCACCTCGGGATCGAGCCACAGCTCGCTCATGGTCTCGTCGGCGATCAGCACGGTCCCGGCGGACCGTGCCGCGTCCACCAGCCGCCGTCGCTGGTCGTCGTCCGCGAGCGCCCCGGTCGGGTTGTGGAAGTCGGCGACGACGTAGGCGATGCGGGGAGCGGCGTCCCGCAGCACCTGCCGCCAGCGGTCCATGTCCCACCCGGTGAGCCCCTCGGCCATGGCGACGGGCACCAGCCGGGCCCCGGCCTCCCGCATCAGCTGGAGGATGTTGGCGTACGAGGGCGACTCGACGGCGATGCGCTCGCCCCGCCCGGCGAACAGATGACAGATGGCGTCGATCGCGCCCATCGCGCCGGTCGTCACCATGATCTGCTCGGGCATGGTCGGGATCCCGCGGGCGGTGTAGCGCTCGGCGATCATCGCCCGCAGCGCGGGCAGACCGGCGGGATAGTCGCCGTGCGTGTGCGCGTAGGGCGGCAATTCCTCCAGGGCGCCCTGAACGGCCCGGGTGAGCCAGGGCTCGGGAGCGGGGAGCGCGGCGCAGCCGAGGTCGATCAGGGAGCCGAGGGCCTCCGGTGGCAGGGGCTCGAGACCGCGCGCGGGCAGCGGGTTCCCGGCCGGGACGGCGGTCCAGCTCCCCGCACCGCGCCGGGACTCCAGGAACCCCTCGCCGCGCAGCGCCTCGTACGCGGCGGCGACCGTCGTGCGGCTGACGGACAAGGAGAGCGCGAGTTCGCGTTCGGCGGGCAGCCGGGCCGCCACCGGGACGCGGCCCTCGAGTACCAGCAGACGAATGCCGTCGGCGAGCGCGCGGTAGGCCGGCGGCCGACGCGTTCCCGGTCCCGCCGGACGTTCCTGCTGCGAGCTGAGGAGCCGCGCGAGCTGTGCCGCACCCACGGCCGAGGTCCATTCCGCCATCGAAATCAGTCCACCTTCCCCAGATTGGCCATGGATGGCCTCTCCATCCAAGCCACAGGGTGTCATGCAGCAGTCCACTACCACCACTGGGGGCACAACATGGCCACGCAGGGGCGCCTCGCCCGTCGGCTCGTCCAGCTCTACGCGGGTCTCGCGCTCTACGGCGCGAGTTCGGCGCTGCTCGTCCGGTCGGGGCTCGGCCTTGAGCCGTGGAACGTGCTGCACCAGGGTCTCTCCGAGCGCACCGGCCTGTCGATCGGTGTCGTGCTGACCCTGGTCGGCGCGGCGGTGCTGCTCGCGTGGATTCCGCTGCGGCAACGGCCGGGCCTGGGCACGATCTCCAACGTGCTGGTCATCGGCATGGCGATGGACGCGACACTGGCGCTGATGCCCGACGCGCACGGGCCGGCGACGCGCATCGCGCTGATGACGGGGGGAATCGTCCTGAACGGCGCCGCGACCGGCCTGTACATCGCGGCCCGCTTCGGACCGGGCCCGCGCGACGGGCTCATGACGGGGCTGCACCAGCTCACGGGCGTCTCGATCCGCCTGGTCCGCACCGGTATCGAGCTCACGGTCGTGGCGACCGGCTTCGCCCTGGGCGGCACCGTCGGCATCGGCACCCTCCTGTACGCCCTGGCGATCGGCCCGCTCGCCCAGATGTTCCTGCGGGTGTTCGCCGTCCCCACGGCATCCGGCGGCAGCACGGCCGTTGCCACCGGTCGACCCCGAGGGGCGATACTGCGTTCGTGACCCCGCGGATACGCCATCCCTACCTCGACCATCCCGGTCCGATCGCCTTCGCCCACCGGGGCGGCGCCGCGGACGGGCTGGAGAACACCGTGCGGCAGTTCCGGCGCGCCGTCGAAGCGGGTTACCGGTACATCGAGACCGACGTCCACACCACCTCGGACGGCAAGCTCGTCGCCTTCCACGACGCGACGCTCGACCGGGTGACGGACGGCCGCGGCCGGATCGCCGACCTGCCGTGGCTCGAGGTGCGGCAGGCCCGGGTGGCGGGCCGGGAGCCGCTCCCCCTCTTCGAGGAGCTCCTGGAGACCTTCCCCGACGTGCGCTGGAACGTGGACGTCAAGGCGGAGGGCGCCCTGCTGCCCTTCCTCGGTCTGCTCGGGCGGACGGACTCCTGGGACCGGGTGTGTCTCGGCTCTTTCTCCGACGCGCGGGTGGTGCGCGCCCAGCGGCTGGCCGGTCCGCGCCTGGCCACGTCGTACGGCACCCGGGGCGTGCTCAACCTGCGGCTGCGCTCCTGGGGGCTGCCGGCCGCGGTGCGCCGCTCGGCGGTGGCGGCGCAGGTCCCCGAGATCCAGTCCGGCATCCAGGTCGTGGACCGGCGCTTCCTGCAGACCGCCCACGCACGCGGGCTGCAGGTGCACGTGTGGACCGTCAACGACGCAGGCACGATGCACCGGCTCCTCGACCTGGGCGTGGATGGCATCATGACCGATCACATCGACACACTGCGCAAGGTCATGGAGGACCGTGGCATCTGGGTGTGAGACCCCGGGCCCCTTCCTCCGCGCGTTCACGGGGAAGCGAGGGCACGGGTGGGCGACGACACCGTGCGGACACCACCGGCCGACGGGGCCGCGGAGCTGAGACGCGAACAGCGCGGCTGGTACTTCTACGACTGGGCCTGCTCCGTCTACTCGACGAGCGTGCTCACCGTGTTCCTCGGTCCTTACCTGACCTCGGTCGCCGAGTCGGCGGCGGACGCCGGCGGTTACGTCCACCCCCTGGGCATCCCGGTGCGGGCCGGGTCCTTCTTCGCGTACTCGGTGTCCCTGTCGGTGATCGTGGCCGTCCTGGTGATGCCGCTGGTCGGCGCCGCGGCCGACCGCAGCGGACGCAAGAAGCCCCTCCTCGCGGCCGCCGCCTACACCGGCGCCACGGCCACGGCGGCCATGTTCCTCCTGGACGGCGACCGCTATCTGCTGGGCGGTGCCCTGCTGGTGGTCGCCAACGCCGCGCAGTCCGTGGCGATGATGCTCTACAACTCCTACCTGCCGCAGATCGCCTCGCCCGAGCAGCGGGACGCGGTGTCCTCCCGCGGCTGGGCCTTCGGCTACGCGGCGGGCTCGCTGGTCCTCGTCGCGAACCTGGTCCTCTACTCCGGGCACGACGACTTCGGCCTCACCGAGAGCACGGCGGTCCGCATCTGCCTGGCGTCGGCCGGCCTGTGGTGGGGTGCGTTCGCCATCGTCCCGCTGCGCCGGTTGCGCGATCGCGCGACCGGCGGGCGGGAGGCGTCCCTCCCCGGCTTCCGGCAGCTGGCGGCGACCGTCCGCGACATGCGCCGCCATCCGCTGACGCTCGCCTTCCTGCTCGCGTACCTCGTCTACAACGACGGCATCCAGACGGTGATCTCCCAGGCCTCGGTCTACGGTTCCGAGGAACTGGGCCTCGGGCAGTCCACGCTCATCGGCGCCGTCCTGCTGGTGCAGGTGCTGGCGGTGGCGGGCGCGCTGGCCATGGGCCGGCTGGCCCGGGTGTACGGGGCCAAGCGCACGATCCAGGGCTCGCTGGTCGCCTGGACGGTGACACTGGCGGCCGGGTACTTCCTGCCGGCCGGGGCGCCGGTGTGGTTCTTCGTCCTGGCCGGCGGGATCGGCCTGGTCCTCGGCGGCAGCCAGGCGCTGTCCCGGTCCCTGTTCTCCCATCTGATCCCGCCGGGCAAAGAGGCCGAATACTTCTCGGCGTACGAGATGAGCGACCGCGGCATGAGCTGGCTCGGGCCGCTGCTGTTCGGAGTGACCTACCAACTGACGGGGAGCTACCGGGACGCGATCATCTCGCTGGTGGCCTTCTTCGTCCTCGGGTTCGCCCTGCTCTCCCGGGTCCCGGTACGGCGTGCGATCGGCGAAGCGGGGAATCCGGTTCCTGACCGGATTTAGCACTCGGAGCGAAAGGGCTGTAGTGTACGCGTTTGGCCTGCCAGGCGTACCGTTACTGCGCGTCAAAGATGCCGAAACGCTGGGTTATATCTGTTATCAGATGTGACAAACCGGGCGCTGGTGGGTACAACAAGGGCGGCTACGACGGCGACGCATGACCCGGAACGGGACCCGGAACGGGAATCTTTATTGCCGACCGGACGTTGACCGGATGACGACGACAGCGACACCTGTCCTGTGGGCGACAAGCCCGGGAGGCACGATTCATGAGTGAGCGAGCTCTTCGCGGCACGCGCCTCGTGGTGACCAGCTACGAGACGGACCGCGGCATCGACCTGGCCCCGCGCCAGGCCGTGGAGTACGCATGCGAGAAGGGGCACCGGTTCGAGATGCCCTTCTCGGTCGAGGCGGAGATCCCGCCGGAGTGGGAGTGCAAGGTCTGTGGGGCCCAGGCACTCCTCGTGGACGGCGATGTCCCTGAAGAGAAGAAGGGCAAGCCCGCGCGTACGCACTGGGACATGCTGATGGAGCGGCGCACCCGTGAGGAACTCGAAGAGGTCCTCGAGGAGCGCCTGGCGGTTCTGCGTTCGGGAGCGATGAACATCGCTGTTCATCCCCGTGACAGCCGCAAGTCGGCCTAGTCCCCCAGGGCCTGGCCCGAACAACAGCGCAGCACGAGACCGCGGGCGCCGTACGTGAGGTACGGTGCCCGCGGTCTCGTGCGTGTCCGGCACCCGGGCGCGCGGGCCGGGGAACGCCCACTCGGCTCCGCGCTTCCCGGCCGGAAGCGCTCAGTGCGTCAGCGGCGGGCGCGGCGGCTGCGGGGCGTCCCCCGGCTCCTCCTTGATGACCTCGCCCTGGACGACCTTGCCGTCGGGGCGGTGCATACGGGCCTGCTGGAAGGCACCGCCCAGACCGCCCGCGCCGGCTTCCCGGAGTTTGCGCTCGAAGGTGCGCTCCGCAGAGCGGCTCACGATCTTCTGCACCGGCGGCAGCAGCAGGAGCAGGCCCGCCGCGTCCGACACCAGGCCGGGGATCATGAGGAGCAGGCCGCCCAGCATCATCAGGCCGTTGCCCTCGCTGCTGGAACGGCCCGCTTCGGGCACCGCACCGCTCTGCTGCTGTTGCACCGCCTCGGAGAGCTTGCGGAAGGCCCGCCGTCCGGCCCGCTTGATGACGACCGAGCCCAGGACGAGCCCCGCGAGCAGAACGAGGAAGACCACCAGCCCACTGCTCGCGCCCGCGACCAGGGTGAGCAGCCAGATCTCCAGCACGAGCCACGCGGCGACGCCCAGCGGCAGGAACGTACGCAGCCGGGAGCGCTTGGGCCGGGCAGGGGACAGCGGGGTCTGAGCGCCAGTCGTCATGCCTCCAGTGTGCCTGGCCCCGGCTCAGCGCGGGATAAGGCCGCCATCAGCTGTTTCTGTGAGCGACCGCCCGGCGAGCGGCACGCTCTCAGGTCTTCGAGGACGTGCCGCCGCGCCCGGTGATCTTGCCGACCCGCTCCCCCACGCCCCACGCCGTGACGCGCCACAGCGCCTCGACGAGGATGTCGCGGCTCATCTTGGAGTCGCCGAGTTCGCGCTCGACGAACGTGATGGGCACCTCGATCACGTGGTAGCCGGCCTTGACGGCGCGGCGGGCGAGGTCGACCTGGAAGCAGTACCCCTGGGAGGCGACCTCGTCGAGGCCGAGGCCTTCCAGGGTCTCGCGGCGGAACGCCCGGTAGCCGCCGGTGATGTCGCGCAGCGGCAGATCGAGCGCCAGCCGGGAGTAGAGGCTGCCGCCCCGGGAGATCACCTCGCGGGACTTCGGCCAGTTCACCACGCGGCCGCCCGGCACCCAGCGCGAGCCCAGCACCAGGTCGGCGCTCTTGAGGGCGGTGAGCAGACGAGGCAGCTCCTCGGGCTGGTGGGAGCCGTCGGCGTCCATCTCGATCAGCACGCCGTAGTCGCGTTCCAAGCCCCAGCGGAAGCCCGCGAGGTAGGCGGCGCCCAGGCCTTCCTTGCCCTTGCGGTGCAGCACATGGACCTGGTCGTCCTCGACGGCCAGCTCGTCGGCCAGCTTGCCCGTGCCGTCGGGGCTGTTGTCGTCGGCCACGAGTACGTGCGCCTCGGGGACGGCCTCGCGTACCCGGCCGACGATGCTCTTGATGTTCTCCGCCTCGTTGTAGGTCGGGATGATCACCAAGGCCGTGCCGAGCGGGCCGAACTTCCTCACCCCGGCTTCTGCCGCGAGGGTTCCGTCGCCGTCGTTCACTGCTGCCCCTTCATGTTCATACGCAGGGGTCCACCATAGTGGGCGCGGCCTGCGGTGACGTGACAGGACGTTCGAATAGTGGTGGCGAATCCGGAAGACGGGGGTAAGAGCGCGCCCGCGGTGCGCGCGTGCGGCGGATGGGGGCCCGGCGCCCTTCGGGCCGACCTGGGATCCGCTGGCTGCGGATCGACCGAAAGCCGTTGTCTACTGAGCGCGCGGGCCCCACCCGGGTCGCACCTCCCCGACCGGCCGGAACGTTCCCTCGGCGCTGCGCCGGCCTGAGCCTGGCTCCCAGTGGCGGTGCCCGGTGCGGCACACCGTCCCTGACCCGGCGGCGCCGCGGCGAGTGCTCGGACGTTCCCCGGTCGGGCGTCCGGTGGTGGACTCGGCCGAACCTACCGGCCCCGTGCGGCCGCCTGTCAACAGCCGCCTGACCTGCACACATCGCGGCAAAGCCCTGGTCAGCGCCGAGGATACGCAGGTCGCGCCCCGGGGGTGCGGCGCATGACTCGATGCGCGCCACCCCCGTAGATCACTCGCCCGGCCGTACGAAGACCGTGCGCCCGCCCACCACGGTGCGCAGACAGACGGGCAGGTCGTGGCCCGGAGTGAGGTCGGGGAGACCCGGGGTGCCGGAGCGGGGGTCCGTCGACCAGCGGGCGACGCGGTCGTCCGGCGCCTGGACGACGAGTTCGCCGGTGCGCCAGACGGCGTAGTCGGCGGGAGCGCCCGGGACCAGAACGCCCGCGTCGTCCCGTCCCACAGCCCGCCAGCCGCCACGCGTGTGCGCCGTGAACGCGGCGCGCACGGAGACCCGGTGCTCCGGTGTGCGGTGGAAGGCGGCGGCCCGGACCGTGCCCCATGGGTCGAGCGGGGTCACCGGGCTGTCGGAGCCGAAGGCGAGCGGGACACCGGCGCGCAGCAGGGCCGCGAAGGGGTTCAGACCACGGGCCCTCTCGGCGCCCAGGCGCTGCGCGTACATGCCCTCCTCACCACCCCACAGGGCGTCGAAGGCGGGCTGCACCGATGCCGTGAGGCCGAGTTCGGCGAAGGCGGCGACACTCTCCGGGGTGAGCATCTCGGCGTGCTCGACGCGGTGCCGGGCGGCTCGGACCCGGCCGAGCCCGAGCTTCTCGGCGGCGGCGCGCACCCCTTCCACCACGGCGTCCACGGCCGCGTCGCCGATGGCGTGGAAACCGGCCTGCAGGCCCGCCTCGGTACAGGCCACGACGTGCGCCGCGACCGCGTCGGCGTCCAGGTAGGCGATGCCGTGGTGCGCGGCGTCGGCGTACGGCTGGTGCAGACAGGCCGTGTGCGAGCCGAGTGCGCCGTCGACGAACAGGTCTCCCGCGGCGCCGGCCGCGCCCAGCGCCCGTGCCTTGGCGACGTCCTGCTCGGCCCAGTAGCCGACGACCCGCGGCCCGGGCTGCTCACCCGCGAGGCGCAGCAGGCCGGTGAAGTCGTCCTCTGAGGAGATCTCCGGCCCGGCGCATTCGTGGAGCGTGCCGATCCCGAGCGAGACGGCGTGCGCGAGCGCGGCGCGCTGGGCGTCGCCGCGCTGCTGCGGCGTGACGGCGGCGAACGCGGCGGCGCGAACGGCATGGTGGGCGTCGGCGGTGAGCGGGCCGTCGACCCGGGGGGCATCGGGGACCAGGTCGAGCAGGGCCGTGGTGACGACCGCCGAGTGGACGTCGATCCGGCTGAGGTAGAGGGGCCGGTGCCCGGCGGCCTCGTCGAGTTCGGCACGCGTAGGGGGCCGGCCTCCGGGCCAGCGGGCGGCGTCCCACCCGTGTCCGAGCAGGACGCGGTCGCCGGGACGCGCGGCGGCGAAGTCGCGTACGAGGGCGAGGGCCGCTTCGAGGGAGGGGGCGCCGGACAGATCGAGCCCGGTCAGAGCGAGGCCCGTCGCGGTGGTGTGCACATGCGCATCGGTGAAGGCGGGGGTGACCAGTGCCCCGTCGAGGTCGAGCACCTCGTCGACCCCTTCGGCGAAGGCGTCGGCGGCCCCCTCGGACCCGACCCAGGCGACCTGCCCGCGTTCCACGACCATCGCGGTGGCGAAGGGGTCGGCAGGGCTGTGGACCTCTCCGCGACGGAGCAGGACGGTCTTGGGCGGGGCGGTGGACTCACTCATGGAGCACAGTCTCACAGGGGCGGGGCCGACACCCGCGTCAGGGTCGCGGGGAAGCGCGCGAACAACTCCGCACCACCCGCAACCGGCATCGGACGGTCAGATCCGCGGCGGTCGCGCCTCGTACGGCGTGGACAGAACGACAGTCGTCCGCGTCGACACCCCCGCCAGCGACCGCACCCGCGCAAGCAGCTCCTCCAGCTCGTGGGGCGTCGCCACCCGCACCTTCAGGATGTAGTTCTCGTCGCCCGCGACACTGTGACAGGCCTCGATCTCGGGCACGCCGGCCAGCCGGTCCGCGATGTCGTCCGGCGCACTGGGATCGAACGGTTTCACCGAGATGAACGCCGTCATCGGCAGCCCGACGGCCTCGGGGTCGACGACCGCGGCATAGCCCCGGATGACGCCCCGCTGCTCCAGCCGCCGCACCCGCTGATGCACGGCAGACGTGGACAGCCCGGTGGCCTTGCCCAGGTCGGTGTAGCTCATCCGCCCGTCCTTGACGAGCAGCTGCACGATCTGTCGGTCCAGCTCCTCCATGGCGCAAGAACCTACAGGGCGGTTGATCTCCTCCGATACCTGAGCAGCCCAGGTCATGCCCGGTTCGTGATGTGTCCGGGAGCCGAGGGTCAGCCGTCCGGGGGACAAACGCACCGCAGCGGACACCCGGGCGGGGTATGTGATGAACGCCACAGGGATCGAACAGTCTCCGTAATGTTCTCGTGATTACCGCCCAGGGGGGACGGGAAGTGCTTGCTGTGGTCGAGGCCGCAGTGCCTGATACGGCCCAGCCCGAGGGGGAGAACCCAATGCAGAGTCTTAAGCGCCCTGGTCGCACCGCACCCAAGCGGCAGCTCGTCGTCGAGCCCGAGCCGGAGGGCGTCGAACGCGACGCCCTCGACGAGGAACTCGACGCCTACGACACGTTCGAGATGTTCCGGGTGATCTGCCCGGACTGCGCGCAGCCCATCGCCCTGCTGGCGGACGAGGAGGTTCTGCCGGAGCACGCGCTGTGCGCCTCGCCGTGGAACCCCTTCGGACTGACGGTCTGCGCCGGCACCGGCCGCAGCGCCACGGACGCCCGCCCGGCGGACGAGTCCGTGGAACCCCAGGAGCAGGACACCGCCCTGCTGTTGACGCTCCCTCAGGGTCTCGACTGGCGGACCCAGCCCTTCTCGCACGTCGGCGGCCCGGGCTCGCGCCCCATCAGGGTCCCGGTCATGCGCCGCGCGGCCTGAGCGCCGCCCTTTCCCGCGCTCCCGTTGCGCGACCGCACCCGCACCGCGGCTCGGCAGACCGCCGTGGTGCGGGTTCGGCGCGCCCCGGCACGCGGCACCGGCCGGTTCGATCCGGCCGTTGCGCGCGGGGACCCGGACGCCTCTGAACGCACGCCCGATTCCACGCGCCGGTGACCTGCCCCGGCGTTGCGCGTTGCCCTGGTATGACCCCCATCTCC
This sequence comes from Streptomyces sp. NRRL B-1140, assembly GCF_001280065.1. Taxonomy (GTDB): domain Bacteria; phylum Actinomycetota; class Actinomycetes; order Streptomycetales; family Streptomycetaceae; genus Streptomyces. The sequence continues at coordinate 157,151 of NZ_LGEA01000014.1, read as the reverse complement.
TCAGCGACCGGGCGTCAGCGCCTCCTGTACGTCCCGCCGCCCGCAGAATCGGTTCGGCCCGCTCCGCCCCGCTACCAGGACCCGCCGATCTACCGCGACCTGATGCGGACCTGGGCCGAGGGCGGCCGCACCCTGCCGGGTCGGCACGACCCGGAGTGGATGCGGCTCGCGGCTCCCTGGCGGGGCCTCGACCAGTTCAGCGTCCCTCTGGACCCACGAGATGGCGCGCGATGACCATCCGCTGGATCTGGTTGGTGCCCTCCACGATCTGCAGCACCTTGGCCTCGCGCATGTAGCGCTCGGCCGGGAAGTCCGCGGTGTAGCCGTAGCCGCCGAGGATCTGCACGGCGTCGGTGGTGACGCGCATCGCCGTGTCGGTGCAGTGCAGCTTGGCCATGGCGGCCTGTTTCGCGAACGGCCGGCCGGCGTCCTTGAGCCGTGCCGCCGCGAGGTAGAGCGCACGGCCCGCCTCGATCTGCGTCGCCATGTCGGCGAGCATGAACCGCAGCCCCTGGAAGTCGGCGATCGGCTTGCCGAACTGGCGCCTCTCAGCCGCGTAGGCCACCGCCTCGTCGAGCGCGGCCTGGGCCACTCCGATCGCGCACGCCGAGATGCCGAGCCGCCCCGAGTCAAGCGACGACAAGGCGATCGCGAAGCCCTGCCCCTCCTCGCCGATGCGCCGATCGTCGGACACCCGGACGCCGTCGAAGTGCACCTGTGCGGTGGGCGAGCCCTTCATGCCCATCTTCTTCTCGGGCACGGCGGCGCTCAGGCCCTCCGCGTCACCCGGCACCAGGAAGGCCGTGATCCCGCGCGGGCCCTCCTCGCCGGTGCGGGCCATGACGGTGTAGAAGTCGGCGATCCCGCCGTGGGTGATCCAGGCCTTGGTGCCGGTGATCACCCAGTCGTCGCCGTCCCGCACGGCCTTGGTGCGCAGGGCGGCCGCGTCCGAGCCGGAGTGCGGCTCGGAGAGGCAGTAGGCGCCGAGCAGGCCTCCGCCGAGCATCGCAGGCAGGTGCTCGACCTGCTGCTCCTTGGTGCCGTAGGCGGCGAGGGCGTAGGAGGCCAGGGAGTGCACGCTGACGCCGAGGCCGACGGTGAGGCGGGCCGCGGCGAGCTCCTCCAGGGCCTGGAGATAGACCTCGTAGGGCTGGTCCCCGCCGCCGTATTCGGAGTCGTAGGGCAGGCCGAGCAGTCCGGAGCGGGAGAGCAGTGTGAACAGCTCGCGCGGGAAGCGGCCGGCGTCCTCCTCGTCGGCCGCCTTCGGGGTGATCTCCTGCTGTGCGATGTCGCGCACGAGTGAGATCAGGTCCCGGGCCTCCTCCGTGGGCAGTTGTCGGTCCACCGGCTGCGGGGCGCGGTCGGGCATGGCGACGCTCTCCTCCCTGTCGGGCACTGGCGGACGGGCCCATGGGTGGGGGCGGCGCCGCCGGGTCGTTCTGGTGCCTTGCCGATGCTTGCAGTCCCGGGTCTCGGAAGCTGCTGACCAGCGGCTGTGCGCTGTGAGTATGCCCGATCGGAGGCATCGAGTCACCAGTTAACGACCGCTTACTTCAAGAAATGGCCGAGTGCGTCCGGGGCGGCGAAATTGGTCCGCACCATTGACCCAACTGGTCTAGTCCTCCTACTGTTTCGCTCCACCGATTCACCGCGTTCATGCCAACCGGCGCGCGTTCCCCTCTCCCCACGAGGAGACACCGGATGCACACCCCCCACCGTTCCCGCTTCCGGACCATCCTGTCCGCGGCCTGCAGCGCCGCCCTCGGCGCCGGTCTGCTGGTTGGCGCGGGCACCCCCGCCACCGCGGCGGCCTCGGCTCAGGAGGCCGCCGCGAGCGCGAAGCCCGCGCCCGCTGACGCCAGGGCCGCCGGCTCCAAGGTCATCGGGTACTTCACCGAATGGGGCACCTACGACCGCAAGTACTACGTGAAGAACATCGAGACGTCCGGTTCGGGTGCCAGGCTCACCCACATCAACTACGCCTTCGGCAACGTCACCGGCGGCAGGTGCGCCATGGGCGACGGTTACGCCGCCACCGACCGGGCCTACACCGCCGCCGAGTCCGTCGACGGCAAGGCCGACACCTGGGACCAGCCGCTGCGCGGCACCTTCAACCAGCTGCGCAAGCTCAAGCAGAAGCACCCGAACCTCAAGGTCCTGTGGTCCTTCGGCGGCTGGACCTGGTCCGGCGGCTTCGGGGAGGCCGCGAGGAACCCGGCCGCCTTCGCGCAGTCCTGCTACGACCTGGTCGAGAACTCCAAGTGGGCCGACGTCTTCGACGGCATCGACATCGACTGGGAGTATCCGAACACCTGCGGCGCCACCTGCGACTCCAGCGGCCGGGCGGCCTTCCGGAACCTCATGCAGGCGCTGCGCGCCAAGTTCGGCACGAAGAACCTGGTCACCGCGGCGATCACCGCCGACGCCACCCCGGGCGGCAGGATCGACGCGGCCGACTACGCGGGTGCCGCCCCGTACGTCGACTGGTACAACCCGATGACCTACGACTTCTTCGGCGCCTGGGACGCCGCCGGTCCGACAGCCCCGCACTCGCCCCTGACGTCCTACCCCGGCATCCCGAAGGCGGACAACCACAGCTCGGCGACCATCGCGAAGCTCAAGGGCCTCGGCATCCCCGCCTCGAAACTGCTGCTCGGCATCGGCTTCTACGGCCGCGGCTGGACCGGTGTCACCCAGGCGGCCCCCGGCGGCGCCGCGACCGGCCCGGCGGCGGGCACCTACGAGCAGGGCATCGAGGACTACAAGGTGCTCAGGACAACGTGCCCGGCGACCGGGACCGTGGCCGGCACGGCGTACGCCAAGTGCGGTGCGAACTGGTGGAGTTACGACACCCCGGCGACCATCGGCACCAAGATGAACTACAAGAACCAGCAGGGCCTGGGCGGCACGTTCTTCTGGGAGCTGAGCGGCGACACGGCGAACGGGGAGCTGATCAAGGCAATCAAGTAGGACGCCGACACAGGGGCGGGGGCCCGCTGCGGCCCTCCGCCCCTCGTTCACAGGCCCCGGCGTGCGGGCTGCGGGGCCGGGTGGGCGGGATCCAGCTCCTCGACCGCGCGCAGGGCGCCACCGAGGGTCTTCACCAGCAGCTCGCACATGGTGTCCCGGGGCAGCTCGGGACGGTCGATCCATTCGAGTGTGGCGCCCTCGACACTGCACACCCAGGACAGCAGGCCCATCCGCGCCAGCGGGGTGATGTCGGCGCGGCCGTACGCCCCCTCGGCGATGGTGGCCACGACCGCCTCGCGCACTCCGTCGCGGATGGCGTGCACCTCGGTGTCGAAGCCGACGCCGCCGCTCACGATCGTGCGGTACGCGGCCTGGTTGTGCTCGGCGTAGCGCAGGTAGCTGTCGATGGTGCGCTGGACCCGGTCGACCGGGGGCAGTTGCGGACCGCTCGCCGCGAGAGTGAGCAGTTCGGTGACCGAGTCCTGGACGATGGCCAGGTAGTAGCCGCGCTTGGACTGGAAGTAGTAGTAGATCAGCCCCTTGGCGACGTGCGCCTGCCGGGCGATGTCGTCCATCGACAGGGCGTCGTACGACGTGTCGGCGAACAACCTCCGCCCGATGGCGATGAGTTCGGCACGGCGCGCCATCGAGCGCTCGGTGCCGCGGGCCCTGGGGCGCGCGGCAGGCTGGGGGCTGATATTCAATTTCGACCCTGGTCTCAACGGGCGGGGTGGGACCTCCGCAGTATGGCAGGCCTCACCGTCGGGTCGTGGGTCAGGTCACAGCAGCCCGAGCCGGGTCACGAGCATCGCGACGACCACGACCAGGGCCCAGCCCATGAGGTGCTCGACGATCTTCGGTCCGTCGTCCCGGGGGCCGCCGGTGCGGACGCGGTGGGCGGTGGCTGACTGTGCGGTCATGGCTGCTCTCTGGCTCGGTGGTGTGGACGGACTCCCCCCGGAGTTCCGTCCACCTTGCCACCCGAAGCGGCTTTTGCGGCCGTAAGGTCGGTCACACGCGGACGCCCACGGCCGTCAGTGCGGTGCGCTGGGCCGCGTTCGGGCGAGCCGGGAAGTACAGGTAACAGACGCCGCCGGTGCCCGAGACGACCTTGCCGGAGGCGTTGTACCGCTTGGTGCGGAGCCAGATGTTTTCCCACTCGCGTCGCCGGTAGACGCGCCGCACGGCCTCGTTGGTCGCCGAGAAGGGATCGTTGGCGATCACGTCACCGCCGGCGGTGAAGCCGACGACGGTCATCAGGTGGCCCGCGGTGCCGTACCCGGCGCCGGTCAGCTCCTCCTTCAGGAACGACTGGGACGTTATGGCGGGGATGCCCGCGGCGATCAGTGTCTCCAGTTCGGTGAGCGAGCCGAGCCGGGTGACCACGCCCTGGAGGTCCTTGAACGTGGCCGCGTAGGCGGCGTTGAAGGGCCAGTTGCCGCAGCCCGCGTACTGGTGGTCGTAGGTGAAGCGGGCCGCGTGGCACACCTGCGGGTCGTCGTACGCGGGATCGACCCAGGCCAGCTGCCCGGCGGTGAGCCGGCCGCCCCAGTACTCGATGACCATCTGGGAGGAGGTCGGGCTGCACCAGGCCTCGCCGCCGTTGTCGTACTCGGGGTACCGGCCCTTGTGGATCTCCTGGGAGTAGCGCGGGACGGCCAGTTCCTTCGCGAGTGCGGGTGCGGACGCCGGGACGGTGAACCGGTCGGGCACGTCCGAGCCCATGGCGCCGAGCCGCCACACGGTGGGGGTGCCCTTGGTGCCGGGCTTGCGGTGGAGGGTCAGGCGCAGCCGGTAGGAGGCCAGGCGCAGGCCGCTCGACGGGTCGTCGATGGCCAGCGTGTCGGTCCACACCGTGCTCTTGGAATCGCTCTGGTCGTCGACCGAGGTGCGGCGGATGTCCCGGTCGCCGGCGGCCCAGCGGCCCATCACGTACCAGGGCGTGCTGGAGCCGTCGGTGTAGGTGGCCTTGATCTCGGCCTGGATCCAGGTGCCGGCGGGGGTGTGCGCGTTCCAGGAGACGATCGCCTCGGTCGCGGGGACGGTGAGCCGGTGGACGGGGGACGTCCAGGTGGCGTACTCCCAGGCGGCGGTGGTGCCGGTGTGCGGGTCCCTGTAGTCGACCGTCCCTGCGGGCTTCGCGATGACCACGCCCGGGCGGGCGCCGGCGACGGCCCGGGTGCCCTTCGCCGTGCCGCCGGACCAGTCGCCGTACGAGACCCAGAACCTGTTGTCGACGGTACGGGCCGGGACCGCCCGGGCGGGGTCTGCGGTGTCGGTCGTCATGAGGGCCTCGGGGTCGGCGGCCGCCGGGCCCGCGCTCGCGGTGACGGCGGCGGCGACCGCGGCGGCCAGGACGGTTCGGCGGGACGGCTGTTCGGCACTGCGCATGGCGGGGCCCCCGGATGTCGGAGTCGGACAGGTGCGAGCAGGTCCGTGCACGGCTGGTCGTATCCGTGCGTGCGCCACATATGAGCACAGGCGGCCATGTCCTGCCAGCACTTCGACGCGCGCCGCGCCCACCAATATTGGCGTCGACCAGCGGCACCCCCGGCAGACCCCTGTCGTTAAGGTGCTGAGCGAGATGAATCCGTCCTTCCGCCCCGCACCGGGCTCCGCCGTCCATGATCTGGCCGCCCGGATCCGCAGCCTCTCCCCCTCTTGCGGCCCGGTCCGGCTCGTGGGGATCGACGGGCACGCCGGGTCCGGAAAGAGCACGTTCGCCGCACAGTTGGCCGCGGCGCTGGCCGGTGCGCCGCTGCTGCGCCTCGACGACGTCGCCAGCCACGACGCGCTGTTCGGCTGGACCGGCCGCCTGCTGGAGCAGGTGATCGCACCGCTCACGAGCGGCAGGACCGCGCACTACGCCCCCTACGACTGGAGCGCCCGCCGCTTCGACTCCCCGCGCTCGCTCCCGCCCGCGCCGGTGATCCTCGTCGAGGGCGTCGGGGCGGGGCGCCGTGCGCTGCGTCCGCACCTGGCCCTGCTGCTGTGGATGGAGCTGCCGCGGGAGGAGGCCTGGATGCGGGGCCGGTCCCGGGACGGGGAGGCGCAGCGGGAGTTCTGGGACGGATGGGTCCCCGCGGAACGCCGGCATTTCGCCGAAGACCCTTCGCGGCCGTTCGCCGACCTTCTGGTACTGCAGCGGGAAGAGGGATACGAGGTGCTCGCGGGACCTGCCGGGACCCTTGGACCGGACCAGCCCCCTCACGCACGGTGACGGGCCGCCCGCGGTGTGCTGAACCTGTGAAAGCCCTTGCGGGAGAAGTTGCCGGAGTGCTTCAACTCGGCTTGACCGCCGGGCCGTACAGGTCTTACGTTCTCAATGTGCGGCATCGGAGCCGCCCCCAGACGCGAAGCCCCCGGTTGTTCCCCCGTGATCGGGGGCTTCGTTCTGTCTTCTTCCGGATTTCCGCCCGCCGCGTGACGCCGAGCGCTCACCCTGGGTCACCGCGCACGCGTCCGCCGCATCCGCTCCCACCTCGCCGAACGGCCCGTGCGGCACCCTACGGGGGCGCCGCCGCCGCGGGTACGATGCCCTCGTCGCGACCTGCGGACGGTTGCTTCGCACACGGTGCAACTCCGGTCCGTGGCACAGCGGTTCGAGAGCAGGGCAGCCGGCCGGGGGACGGCTCGTTGGCATACCGACGGGGGCACGGTTCGTGGGGGACGTGATGGACTTCGGCACGCAGGGCCCACAGGCCCCGGCCGACCTCGCCTGGCTGCGAGGTGTGGACGCCTACACCATGGGCGCGTATCCGCAGGCCGAGGAGGAGTTCCGGGACGCCGTGCGGATGGACGCCGGGATGGCCGACGCCTGGCTCGGGCTGCACGCGCTGCGCGTCGACACGACGACCGCGCTGCTGCGGATGTTCCGGCACCGGGACCGCTTCGGCGAGCAGCGCTCCCGCTACCGCCGCACGCTCAACTCCTGGTACTGGCTCGGCTGGTGGGTGCAGCCCGTACTGGAGAGCCCTCGCGACCTGCTGCTCGCGCACGCCTCCCACTGGCTGGACGGCCGTCACGTCCCCGAGCTGGACCGGGCCCTCGCCGGGTTGCCGCCCGTGGACACCGATGCCCAGGTCCGCTTCCTGCACTCCTGCCGCGCCTATCTGGTCAAGGACTGGGAGCAGCTGGTCCGCCACACCGACCCCCTGCTCGACGACGCGATGCTCGGCATCGAGGCGGGCCTGTTCGGCGGTATGGCCCGGGTGCGCCTGGAGATGTACGGCCAGGCCGAACCCCTGCTGTCCGCCGCGCTGATGCGCTGCCGCAGCGAGCAGCCCCAGCGCAAGGAGCTGCGCTACTGGCTGGCCCGGGCCCACGAGGGCACCGGCCGCAGCGCCGCCGCGCTTCCCCTGTACCGCGCCGTGCACCGCGTCGACCCGGCCTTCATGGACACCTCCGCCCGGCTCGCCGCCATAGCCGAGGGCGACGGCTACGACGAGGCCACGGACCTCGCGGCGATCACGCTCACCGGCGCGGGCCAGGACGCCGTGGCCGGTACGGACGGGTTCGATCCGCTCTTCGGCCTCGAAGGACGCGATCTGCGGCTGCCCGACCCCGAGCCGCCGCTCGCCCCCCTGCCTCCGGTGACCGGCCCGCCGGTCCGTCGGCGGACGGGCCCCGCCCCCTCCCTGCCCGCCGGGCCCACCGACCCGGCGTTACTGGAGGAGGCCCTCGCCGAGCTCGAGCGCATGGTGGGCCTGGAGCCGGTGAAGCGCCAGGTCAAGGCGCTGTCGGCGCAGTTGAACATGGCCCGGCTGCGAGCCGGGCAGGGTCTGCCCGTTCAGCCGCCGAAACGCCACTTCGTCTTCTCCGGCCCCTCCGGCACCGGCAAGACCACCGTCGCCCGCATCCTCGGCCGCGTCTTCTACGCCCTCGGGCTGCTCGGCGGCGACCATCTCGTCGAGGCGCAGCGGGCCGATCTGGTCGGCGAGTACCTCGGGCAGACGGCCGTGAAGGCGAACGAACTGATCGACTCGGCCCTCGGGGGCGTCCTCTTCGTCGACGAGGCCTACGCGCTGTCCAACTCGGGCTACGGCAAGGGGGACGCGTACGGCGACGAGGCACTGCAGGTGCTGCTGAAGCGCGCGGAGGACAACCGGGACCACCTCGTGGTGATCCTGGCCGGCTACCCGGAGGGCATGGACCGCCTGCTCGCCGCGAACCCCGGCCTGTCGTCCCGTTTCACCACCCGCGTCGACTTCCCCTCGTACCGGCCGCTCGAACTCACCGAGATCGGCAGGGTGCTGGCGGCCGAGAACGGCGACCTGTGGGACGAGGAGGCCCTGGACGAGCTGCGGTCCATCGCCGGGCACGTGGTGGACCAGGGATGGATCGACGAACTGGGCAACGGGCGGTTCCTGCGGACGCTGTACGAGAAGAGCTGCGCGTACCGGGATCTGCGGTTGTCGGTGTATCCCGGGGCGTTGGGCAGAGACGACTTGGCGACGTTGCGGTTGCCGGATCTGATGCAGGCGTACGGGGAGGTCTTGTCGGGGCGGGGGCCGCAGGATCCGTCGGCCATGTGAGTGCTCGGCCGCGGGCCGGTGGGGGCTGGTCGCGCAGTTCCCCGCGCCCCTGGGTGGGTGCCCTGCCCTGGGGGCGCGGGGAACTGCGCGACCAGCCCCCACGCGCCCGCAGCCACGGTGCTAGGTCGCCAGCACCTCTTCACCCGACCTCGGCTCGGTCAGCTTCACCTCGTGCACCTGCCGGTGCGCCGGATCCCGCACCTCACCCACCAGCAGCTCCAGCACGTCCTCCAGGGCGACGAGGCCCAGCACCTTCCCGGACGCGTCGGCCACCTGGGCCAGGTGGGTCGCCGCGCGCCGCATCACCGTCAGCGCGTCGTCCAGCGGCAGCTCGGGCCGCAGGGTCGTCATGGGGCGCCAGAGCTGCTGCGGCACGGCCCGGTCGGAGTCCTCCAGGTCGAGGACGTCCTTGACGTGCAGGTACCCCATGAACGCGCCGGTGTCCGCGGCGACCGGGAACCGGGAGTAGCCGGTGCGGGCGGTGAGCTCGACGATCCGCCCGGGCGTGACCGACGGGCTGACCGTCACCAGCGACTCCCGCTTGAGCAGGACGTCCGTCACCGGGCGCGAGCCCAGCTCCAGGGCGTCCTCCAGGCTCTCGGCCTCCTCGGGGTCGAGCAGGCCCGCCTGGCCGGCGTCCTCCACCAGCCGGTTGAGCTGCTCACTGGTGAAGACGGCCTCCACCTCGTCCTTGGGCTCGACGTGGAAGAGCCGCAGGATGCCCTGCGAGACGGCGCCGAGGGCGGCGGTGATGGGCTTGCAGAAGCGCGCGAACCAGACCAGGCCGGGGCTGAGCCACAGCGCGACCTTCTCGGGGGCCGCCATCGCCAGGTTCTTCGGGACCATCTCGCCGATGACGAGGTGGAAGAAGACCACGGCGGCCAGGGCGATGACGTACGTCAGCGGATGGATCATGCCGTGCGGCAGGTGGATCCACTCGAAGACCGGCTCCAGCAGGTGCGCGACCGTCGGTTCGGCGACCGCGCCCAGGGTCAGCGAGCAGATGGTGATGCCGAACTGGGCCGCCGCCATCATCTGCGGCAGTCGCTCCAGCCCGTGGAGGACCTGCCGGGAGCGGGCGGTGCCGAGCGGTTCGATCTGGCTGCGGCGTACGGAGACCAGCGCGAACTCGGCGCCGACGAAGAAGCCGTTGGCGAGCACGAGCAGCGCGGCGAAGAGAAGCTGGAGCACGCTCATCGGACGGCCTCCGCCATGGAGACCACCGGGGCGGTCCGCACGAGCCGGACCCGCTCCGCCCGGTAGTGGCCGACCTGGCGCACGGACAGGCGCCAGCCGGGCAGCTCCGCCTTGTCGCCGACGGCCGGGATACGGCCCAGCAGGTCGGCGATCAGGCCCGCGACGGTCTCGTAGGGGCCCTCGGGCACCTCCAGGCCTATGCGCTGCAGGATGTCGACCCGGCAGCTGCCGTCGACGTCCCAGGCGGGCCTGCCGTCCTCGGGGGGTGCGGCGGCCAGCTCGGGCAGGTCGTGGCCGTCGTGCTCGTCGCGGACCTCGCCGACGATCTCCTCGACGATGTCCTCCAGGGTGACGACACCGGCGGTGCCGCCGTACTCGTCGACGACGACCGCGATGGGCTGCTCGCTGCGCAGGCGGGCGAGGAGCGGCCGCACGGGCAGCGTCTCGGGGACGAGCAGCGCCGGGCGGGCGATGTGGCCGACGGGGGTGCGCAGCCGGTCCCCGACGGCCACGGCCAGGGCGTCCTTGAGGTGGGCCATGCCGACGACCTCGTCGATCTTCTCCCGGTAGACGGGGAAACGGGACAGGCCGGTGGCGCGGGTCAGGTTGACGACGTCCTCGGCGGTGGCGGAGGACTGCAGGGCGCTGACCTTCACACGCGGCGTCATCACGTGCTGTGCGGTGAGCTCGCCCAGCGACAGGGTGCGGACGAACAGGTCGGCCGTGTCCTGCTCCAGGGCGCCGGCCAGGGCCGAGTGGCGGGCCAGGGAGACGAGTTCGCCGGGGGTGCGGGCCGAGGCCAGCTCCTCGGCGGGTTCGATGCCCAGGGCGCGCACGAGCCGGTTCGCCACGGCGTTGAGGCCGGCGATGACCGGGCGGAACAGCCGGGCGAAGACATGCTGCGGGCCCGCGACGAAACGCGCGACCTGCAGTGGCCGGGACACCGCCCAGTTCTTGGGCAGCAGCTCGCCGATCACCATCTGCACGGCGGAGGCCAGCAGCATGCCGACCACGACCGTGACACCGGAGACGGCTCCCTCGGGGATGCCGATCGAGGTGAACGGGCCGTGCAGCAGCTCGGCGAGCGCCGGTTCGGCGAGCATGCCGACGACGAGCGAGGTGATGGTGATGCCGAGCTGGGTGCCGGAGAGCTGGAAGGACAGTTCCCTGAGCGATTCGACGACACGGTGAGCGCGCCGGTCGCCCTCGGCGGCGGCCTTCTCGGCCTCGGGCCGCTCGACCGTCACGAGTCCGAATTCGGCCGCCACGAAGAATCCGTTGGCGAGAATCAGCAGGAACGCGGCTGCCAGGAGCAGCAGGGGGGTGGTCATGATGCCGCCGCCTCCACATGGTCGCGCACCTCGGATGCGAGGCACGCGCTATGTCGGCAGGGGGCGGCGCAGGTACTGCAGGACGATCCGTCCATCGCCGGAGGGGGTCACTCCTCGGTTAGCAGGAGCCCCTGGCGCACCGGGCGGGGCGGCAGGGGCGGAGGCGCGTCCGTTCGCGCCTCCGGAAACAGATTAATCAAGACATGGCCCGATGCGGCAGGGTGACCGCCCTGAGGATCTCCCCGAGTCAGCCCTGACGCCGCTCGGGGTCCGTCACCGAACGGGCTTCGACGAGGGCCCGCAGGGCGCGGGCATCGGCGATCGCACGCTGCTTGGCGAGGCCCGGCTGGATGCCCAGAGCAGGCAGGCTGGTGCCGTCGCTGAGGTTGAGGAACACCCAGGGGTCACCGGGGCGGAGGGTCACCTGGAGGATCTCCGCCCACTGCAGACGGCGCTTGTTCGTGAGATTGACGACAGTGACGCCGTCCTCGTCGGCGACGACCTTGGGTCGCGCCAGCAGGAGCAGCACGGCGTCCAGCAGGAGTGCCGTGAAGACGAAGCTCACGCGTTCGGCGGGGCTGAGCTGCTTCAGCAGCATCGCGACCGCCGTGATCACCACGAAGACGGCGACGGCCGCGGTGAGCAGCACCACGCGGGTGCTGCCCGGCCGGAACGTGACGGGCAGGGCGGGCAGACCGGACATCTGGCGTACGCCCCTCAGAGACGGCAGGCGTGGATGGCAGTGGTCAGGATGGCCCGGGCGCCGATGTCGTAGAGGTCGTCCATGATCCGCTGGGCTTCCTTGGCCGGGACCATCGCGCGGACGGCGACCCAGCCCTCGTTGTGCAGCGGGGAGACGGTCGGGGACTCCAGGCCGGGCGTGAGGGCGACGGCCTTCTCCAGCTGCTCGACGCGGCAGTCGTAGTCCATCATCACGTACGTCCGGGCGACCAGGACGCCCTGGAGGCGGCGCAGGAACTGCTGCACCTTGGGGTCGTCGGCGTCGGCGCCGGTGCGGCGGATCACGACGGCCTCGGACTGCATGATCGGCTCACCGGCGACCTCGAGGCCGGCGTTGCGCAGCGAGGTGCCGGTCTCGACGACGTCGGCGATGACCTGGGCGACACCGAGCTGGATGGCGGTCTCGACGGCACCGTCGAGGTGGACGACGGAGGCGTCGATGCCCTGCTCGGCGAGGTGCGCGGCGACGATGCCCTCGTAGGAGGTGGCGATCGTCTTGCCGGTCAGGTCCGCCAGGCCGCTGATGGTGCCGGGCTTGGCGGCGTAACGGAAGGTGGAGCGGGCGAAGCCGAGGGGCAGGATCTCCTCGGCTTCGGCGCCGGAGTCGATGAGCAGGTCCCGGCCGGTGAGGCCGATGTCGAGCTGCCCGGAGGCGACGTAGATCGCGATGTCGCGGGGGCGCAGATAGAAGAACTCGACCTCGTTCACCGGGTCGACGATCCGCAGTTCCTTGGACTCGCGGCGCTGCTGGTAGCCGGCCTCATGCAGCATCTCCGCCGCAGGGCCGGACAGGGAACCCTTGTTGGGGACGGCGATGCGCAGCATGAGGTCGGCTTCCTTTGCGTGGTGTTGTGCGGGGACGGGGATGCGGCTCAGAGGTGGGCGTAGACGTCGTCGAGGGAGATGCCTCGGGCGACCATCATCACCTGGACGTGGTACAGCAGCTGCGAGATCTCCTCGGCGGCGGCTTCCTTGCCCTCGTACTCGGCGGCCATCCACACCTCGGCGGCCTCCTCGACGACCTTCTTGCCGATGGCGTGGACGCCCTTGCCGACCAGTTCTGCGGTGCGGGAAGTGGCGGGGTCGCCTTGGGCGGCCTTGTGCTGGAGCTCGGTGAAGAGCTCCTCGAACGTCTTCTTGGACATGGTGACGCTCAGCCTATGCCACGTGTGCCGTTCGTCAGTGCCAGGGTTCGGATACTGAGCGGAGGGTGGCCGCGGTCGCCACCGCGGCCGTCACCGCCTCGTGCCCCTTGTCCTCGTTGGAGCCCTCGATCCCGGCACGGTCCAGGGCCTGTTCCTCGGTGTCGCAGGTCAGCAGGCCGAAGCCGACGGGGACGCCGGTGTCGACGGAGACCTGGGTGAGGCCCTGGGTCACGCCCTGGCACACGTACTCGAAGTGGGGGGTTCCGCCGCGGATGACGACGCCGAGGGCGACGATCGCGTCGTAGCCGCGGCCCGCGAGGACCTTGGCGACGACCGGGAGCTCCCAGCTGCCGGGGACCCTGAGCAGGGTCGGCTCGTCGATGCCCAGGTCGTGCAGGGCGCGCAGGGCGCCGTCGACCAGGCCGTTCATCACCTTCTCGTGCCACTGTGCCGCGATGACGGCGACCCGGAGGTCACCCACATTGCGTACGGACAGTTCCGGTGCACCCTTGCCGCTCACGTCTCTCCTTCGTGCTCTCTTACTGGTTGCCGCAGGCCGGCACGGGGGCCGTGTCCAGCCAGGGCAGGTCGTGGCCCATCCGGTCCCGCTTGGTGCGCAGGTAGCGGAGGTTGTGCTCGCCGGCGTTCACGGGCATGGGCACGCGGGCCCTGACCGCGATGCCGTGGCGGACGAGCGCGTCGGTCTTGTCGGGGTTGTTGGTCAGCAGGCGGACGCCGCGCACGCCGAGGTCGGCGAGGATCTGTGCGCCGGCGGCGTAGTCACGGGCGTCGGCGGGCAGGCCGAGTTCGAGGTTGGCGTCGAGGGTGTCGCGGCCGCGCTCCTGGAGTTCGTAGGCGCGCAGCTTGGACATCAGGCCGATGCCGCGGCCCTCGTGTCCGCGCAGGTAGACCACGACTCCCCGGCCCTCCTCCTGGATGCGGGCCAGGGAGGCGTCGAGCTGGGGACCGCAGTCGCAGCGGGCCGAGCCGAAGACGTCTCCGGTGAGGCATTCGGAGTGGACGCGCACGAGGACGTCCTGGCCGTCGCCGATCTCGCCGTGCACCAGGGCGACGTGCTCGACGCCGTCGACGGTGGAGCGGTAGCCGTGGGCCGTGAAGGTGCCGTGGGCGGTGGGCAGCCGGGTGGTGGCCTCGCGGCGGACGGTGGGCTCGCTGCCGCGGCGGTAGGCGATCAGGTCCTCGATGGAGATGATCGTCAGGCCGTGCTTGCGGGCGAAGGGGATCAGTTCGGGCAGGCGCAGCATGGTGCCGTCCTCGCCGGCGATCTCGACGATCGCGCCGGCCGGGCGCAGGCCCGCCAGGCGGGCGAGGTCGACGGCGGCCTCGGTGTGGCCGTTGCGGGTGAGCACACCGCCGGGCCGGGCGCGCAGCGGGAAGATGTGGCCGGGGCGGACGAGGTCGCCGGGCCCCGAGACGCCGTCGGCGAGCAGCCGGAGCGTGGTGGCGCGGTCGGAGGCGGAGATGCCGGTGCTGACGCCGTGGGCGGCGGAGGCGTCGACGGAGACCGTGAAGGCGGTCTTCATCGACTCGGTGTTGTCCTCGACCATCTGCGGGAGCTTCAGCCGGTCCAGTTCGTCGCCCTCCATGGGGGCGCAGATCAGGCCGCGGCACTCGCTCATCATGAAGGCGACGATCTCCGGGGTCGCCTTCTCGGCGGCGATGACGAGGTCGCCCTCGTTCTCCCGGTCCTCGTCGTCGACGACCACGACGGGGCGGCCGGCCGCGATGTCGGCGATGGCCTGTTCCACGGGGTCGAGCGCGAAGTTCTCGATGTCGTCGGTGCTGTACAGGGTGGTCGTGGCGCTCATGCCGGCGCTCCTTCCAGGGTGGGCCGCGCGGCCTGACGCGAGCGCAGCCACCAGTCGCGCAGGCCCCACAGGACGAGCGCGCCGTAGATGACGTAGACGAAGCCGGAGAAGGCGTAGCCGTTGGCGAAGTTCAGGGGGACGCCGACGACGTCGACGAGGAGCCAGGCGAACCAGAACTCGACCATGCCGCGGGCCTGGGCGTACATCGCGACGACGGTGCCGACGAAGATGTAGGCGTCGGGCCAGGGGTCCCAGGACAGGGCAGGGTACGCCGTGAACAGCAGTGCCACCGCGACCGTGCCGGCGGCCGCCGCCGCGACCATCGCGGCGCGCTCGCGCCAGGTGGCGAACCGCACGGCGATGTGGCCGTCTTCCCCCTGGCCCTTGCCGCGCTGCCACTGCCACCAGCCGTACAGGGCGACGATCATGACGACCGCCTGCTTGCCCGCGCTGCCGGTGAGATGGCCGTAGAAGGCGCCGAAGAGGATGAGGCCGGCCAGGAACTGCACGGGCCAGGTCCAGATGGAGCGCCGCCAGCCGAGGGCGAGGGCGGCCAGGCCGAAGAGGTTGCCGACCATGTCGGACCAGAGGATGTGCTGGCCGAAGAGGACGAACGCCTCGGAGTTCAGCGTGTTCACCGGCCGGCCCCCTGCGCACGGTCGCCCAGCATCCGCTCGACGTACTTGGCGATGACGTCGACCTCGAGGTTGACCGGGTCGCCGGGCTGCTTGTGGCCGAGCGTGGTCAGGCCGAGGGTGGTGGGGATGAGGCTGACCGTGAAGTGGTCGGGGCCGGCGTCGACGACGGTCAGGCTGATGCCGTCGACGGTGATGGAGCCCTTCTCGACCACGTAGCGGGTGAGGTCCGCGGGGAGGGAGATCTTCACGATCTCCCAGTGCTCGGAGGGCTTGCGCTCCAGGATCTCGCCGGTGCCGTCGACATGGCCCTGCACGATGTGCCCGCCGAGGCGTTCGCCGACGGCCATGGGGCGTTCGAGGTTGACGCGGGAGCCGGCCTTCAGGGCGCCGAGGCTGGAGCGGTTCAGGGTCTCGGCCATGACGTCGGCCGTGAACTCGTCGCCCTCGTGGTCGACGACCGTGAGGCACACGCCGTTCACGGCGATCGAGTCGCCGTGCTGGGCGCCTTGGGTGACGACCGGTCCGCGCAGGCGGAAGCGACAGGCGTCGTCGAGGGTCTCGACGGCGGTGACCTCGCCCAGCTCTTCGACGATTCCGGTGAACACTTCCCGGGTCCTCCTGCCTCTTCGGGCACGGACTCCGGGGCTGTCGATGACGACAGAGGATACGAGCAGGAACACCGGGGACGACGCCGGACGGAGTCCGCCGCGAGGACGGACTTCTCGGCGGCGCGCACGAATGCCCGCTCGCCGCGCACTGCCTCCCATCCGGACTTTAACCGTCGGTCCAGGAATTTCACCTGGTCAACCGGTCGCTGGAGGCGACCGGGTCGCGGACTGTAACCGCCGGTTCGGACTTTCACCGACCCCGGAGTGCGCTGCTATTGGTACACGGCCAGTGTGCCACGCCTGATCGACATGCATAGGGGCGGAGCGTGTGGGCTGCCTCACAGACTGTGTCGCACCCCTTCCCGAGCGCGACCGGCGCCCCAACTTCCGCCTCCGTGCGGCCCCTTGAGTACGGGCATTGGTACACACCTATTGACGGAGTGGTCTAGTCCTTTCTAGGGTCATCGCCAGGGTGGGCTCACCCCCACTGACCGGCCCGGCGGTGGTGACGACGGCCCTTGCCCGCCGCCGGGCCTCCCCACGCCGGGCGGACCGCCCTCTGGCAGGGTGAGTCGTATGACCACCACAGCCGAGGAGTTCGAAGTCCACCGGCCCAGGCTGTTCTCGCTCGCCTACCGGCTGCTGGGCTCCGCCGAGGAGGCCGAGGACGCGGTCCAGGACGCCTACCTGCGCTACAGCGGCGCCGACCGGGCGGGGATCGAGCACCCGGCGGCCTGGCTGGCCAAAGTCGTCACCAACCTCTGCCTGAACCGGCTCACCTCCGCGCGGGCCCGGCGCGAGCGGTACGTCGGGACCTGGCTGCCCGAGCCCGTGATCACCTCGGACGGCGCGCTCGGCCCGCTGGAGTCCGCGGAGCAGCGGGAAGCCGTGTCGATGGCGATGCTGGTGCTGCTGGAGCGGCTGACGCCGACCGAGCGGGCCGTGTACGTGCTGCGGGAGGCGTTCGGCTACGCGCACCGGGAGATCGCCGGGGTGCTGGACCTGAGCGAGGCCAACTGCCGTCAGCTGTACCGGCGTGCCGTGCGGCGGGTGGGCGAACCGCAGGCCCGGTTCGAGCCCGCCTCCGAGCGGCAGGAAGAGCTGGTGAAGTCGTTCATCACGGCGGCCCGTGACGGGGACCTGGCCGGGCTGGAGAAGCTGCTCGCGGCCGACGCGACCTGGTGGAGCGACGGTGGCGGCAAGGTCACCGCGGCGCGGTGGCCCATCGAGGGCGGGCCCGGCATCGCCCGCTTCCTGGCGGGCGGCGGGCCGAAGTTCGCGCGCGGCCTGGACTTCGTGCCGACCGAGGTCAACGGGGCGCTGGGGCTGGCGAGCTGGGCGGGCGACACGCTGGTCGGACTCTCGGTGATCGAGGTGCGCGGCGGGCTGGTCACGGCTGTGCGGGCCGTGGTCAACCCGGAGAAGCTGGCGTTCGCACGGCGGCAGCTCACCCGGCCGTAGCACCGCGGGCGGGCGCGTCTGTCACATTCGGCGCGGCTGTTCGGTCTCAGTCGGCAAGGGCGCTCCACCCGGGAGCGCCCGGCGTCGAAGGGGCTGAACAACATGACCACGATCCTGGTGACCGGTGGCACCGGAACGCTGGGGCGGCTCGTCGCCGAGCGGTTGCGCGCGGGCGGGCACGAGGTGCGGGTGCTCAGCCGGCACAGCGACCCGTACGCGGTGGACCTGCGGGCGGGCGGAGCCGCGCTGGACGCGGCCGTCGCCGGTGTGGACACGATCGTGCACTGCGCCTCGGGGCAGAAGGGGGACGAGCAGGCGGCTCAGAACCTGATCAGGGCGGCGCGCGGTGCGGGCGTGCGTCACCTTGTCTATATGTCGATCGTGGGTGTCGACGAGGTGCCGTTCCCGTACTACCGGAGCAAGCTCGCGGTGGAGAGGCTGGTCGAGGAGTCGGGGATCGGCTGGACCGTCCTGCGGGCGACGCAGTTCCACGATCTGCTGATCATGATGTTCCAGGGGCTGTCGAAGTTGCCGGTGATGTTCCTCCCGGCGGGCGTGCGGGACCAGCCGGTGGAGGTGGCCGAGGTGGCGGACCGGCTGGTCGAACTGGCGACGGCCGCGCCGGCGGGGCGGGTCGAGGACATGGGCGGGCCGGAGGTACAGCCGCTGGAGTCCTTCGCCCGTGCGTATCTGAAGGCGTCGGGCCGCCGGCGAGCGGTGGTGAACGTGCCGCTGTGGGGAGCGGCGTACCGGGGCTTCCGGAGCGGAGGCCATCTGGCGCCGCGACGGGCGGTGGGCAGGGGGACGTTCGAGGAGCACCTGGAGAGGCGGTCCGGGGGCGGCCGGGTCCAGGCGGGGAGGGGGCGGTCCGGGGTCTGAGGGAGGAGGACGGAGGGAACGGTCCCGGGCCTGACGGCCTACCAGCCCGGAGGGGCCTGGGGCCGGGGCTCTCCGGGGGTGAACAGTTCCTCCTGGGCGCGGTCCCGGGCCGTCAGCAGTGCGCCGCGCAGAACCGCGCCGCCGCCCAGGGTCGTCGCCCGTACCTCCGTGGGCAGGGGCGTCATCCGGGCGATGCGGTCACGGACCCGTGAGGCGAGCTCCTCGCCACCGGCCTGACCGACCTCGCCGCCGAGCACGACGCACCCGGGGTCCAGGATCGCCACGACGGATGCGACTCCGACGGCGAGACGATCGGCGAGGGCGTCCAGAAAGCGGGCGGCGGCAGAGGCCGTGGGCAGTGACGCCTCGGCTCCGGGATCCTCGTCCACCGCCGCCCGCACCACACCCACGGCCGCCCGCACCACTCCCGCCTCGGACACCGCCGCCGGTATCCCGAACTCCGCCGCGAGATCGACGACCGCCGCCGACGAGGCCAGCGAGTGGAAGCCGCCCTCACAGTCCGTCGACGTCGGCAGCGCGGCCGTGCCCGGGACCGGGAGGAAGCCGATCTCGCCGGTGCCGCCGGAGGCGCCGCGGCGGAGGGCGCCGTCGAGGACCACCGCCGCTCCCGGGGCGTGGCCGAGCCACAGCAGGACGAAGGTGTCCCGGTCCCGGGCCGCCCCGTCGCGCTGCTCGGCCAGCGCCGCGAGGTTGGTCTCGTTCTCGACGCTGACGCGGGCCTCGGGCAGCCGCTCCTGAAGGGTGGCGACGAGCCGGCGGTGCCACTCCGGCAGGCCGGTGGAATCGCGGAGTTCGCCGCTGGAGGGGTCGATCAGGCCGGGCGCACCGATCCCCACGGTGTGCAACCGGTCGGCACCGGCCTCCTTCGCCGCCTGCTCGACCAGTGTGACCGCCTGTTCCACGGCGGGGCCCGTGCCGGTGTCGCCGCCGATGGGCACCGACGCCTCGGCCAGCACCCGCCCCACCAGGTCGGCGACGGCCACGGCGACACCCTCGGTGCGGACGTCGAGGGCGGCCAGGTACGCCCGGTCGGCGACGATGCCGTAGACCTTCGCGTTGGGGCCGCGCCGCTGCTCCCCCGCCTCGCCGACCACCGCGATCAGTCCGGCGGCGCTGAGGCGCTCGACGAGGTCGGCGACGGTCGGCCGGGACAGACCGGTCAGCTGCTTCAACCGCCCTGCCGTCAGGGGGCCTTCCTGCTGGAGCAGGCGCAGGGCCAGCCGGTCGTTGATGGCCCGGGCGGTGCTCGGGGATGCGGGCATGCGCGGATCCTCCCAGATCGACGGGGGCCGTCGGCCATGGCCAGCGAAAAACACTCTTATTATCAGGCAGGGTTCCTGATAGTTTACGCGCGCACCGGTCACGGCACACGGCACAGACCCGGAGGGGGACCGCAGAATGGGCAACGTGGTCGACGAACAACGCGAGGTGAGGCGGTCCCGGTACGCCGTGGCCGCCGTCTTCGCCGTGCACGGCGCCGTGACCGGCTCGTTCGCGACCCGCGTGCCGTGGATCCAGGACCACGCCGGCGTCAGCGCGGGCCAGTTGGGGCTGGCGCTCGCCTTTCCCGCGCTCGGCGCGTCCGTGGCGATGCCGCTCGCCGGCGGCGTCATGCACCGTTTCGGCGCCCGGAGCGCGCTGCGCGGACTGGTCGCCCTGTGGACGCTGTCGCTGGTCCTGCCGTCTCTGGCTCCGAACCTGCCGGCGCTCTGTCTGGCCCTGTTCACGTACGGCGCGACGGCCGGCATGACGGACGTGGCGATGAACGCGCTGGGCGTCGAGGTGGAGAACCGCCTGGGGCGGTCGATCATGTCCGGACTGCACGGCATGTGGAGCGTGGGCGCCCTGATCGGCTCGGCGGCCGGCACGCTCGCCGCGCACCTCGGCTCGGATGCCCGGCTGCACCACGCCCTCGCCGCCGCGGTCCTCACCGTCATCGGTGTGCTGTCCTGCCAGTGGGTGCTCGACCTGCAGCCCGCCGAGGACGAGGAGCCGCCACCGCGGTTCGCGCTGCCGCCCCGCTCGGCGCTGCTCATCGGCTTGATCGGGTTCTGCGCGGTGTTCGCCGAGGGAGCGAGCCTGGACTGGTCGGCCGTCTATCTGCGGGAGCAGCTGGAGACGTCGGCCGGTCTGGCGGCGGCGTGCACCACGGGCTTCACGCTGACCATGGCCGTCGCCCGGCTCGCCGGAGACAAGATCGTGGACCGCTTCGGTGCCGTGCGGACGGTGCGGGCGAGCGGGGTGTTCGCCGTCCTGGGCGGACTGCTGATCGTGCTCGCCGGCCATCCCGCGGTGGCGATGAGCGGGTTCGCGCTGATGGGACTGGGCATCGCCGTCGTCGTGCCGCTGTGCTTCGCCGCCGCCGGCCGCAGCGGTTCCAACCCGAGCATGGCCATCGCGGGCGTCGCGACCATCACGTACACCTCGGGGCTGATCGCGCCCAGCGCGATCGGGATGCTGGCGCAGGCGACGAGCCTGATGGTGTCGTTCTGCCTGGTGACGGCGCTGTCGTGCGGCCTGGTGGCGTTCGCGGGAGTGCTGCGGCCCGGCGAGCGGACGAGGATCGGCCGGACGGACGCGGTGGTTCCCGGCCCCCGGCCCTGAGCGGACACACGACCGTCCTGGTCGGCCCCCGTCACGATCCTCTCCGGCGCACCCCGACAATGGTCCGGACACTCGCACGCACGACGAAAGCGAAACCGCACCATGGATCTCGGCGTCCGCTGGAAACTGCACGGCGACGGACGCACCCCGGCGCCCGGCGCGGTGGTCCGCCCCGACGAGCGGCTCTCGTGGCCGCGCACGGCCGGACTCGGCGCCCAGCACGTCGTGGCGATGTTCGGTGCGTCCTTCGTGGCACCGGTTCTGATGGGCCTGGACCCGAACCTCGCGATCATGATGTCGGGCGTCGCGACCGTCGTGTTCCTGCTGGCCACCCGCGGCAGCGTGCCCAGCTACCTGGGCTGCTCGCTCTCCTTCGTCGGCGTTGCGGCGGTCATCCGGGCGCAGGGCGGCAGCAGCGCGACCGTCACGGGAGCGGTGTTCGTCGTCGGGGGCGCGCTGTTCCTGGTGGGGCTCGCCGTGCGGCGGTTCGGGGCGCGGATCATCCACGCCGCGATGCCGCCGATCGTGACCGGCGCGGTGGTGATGCTGATCGGCTTCAACCTGGCGCCGGTGACGGCCTCGACGTACTGGCCCCAGGACCAGTGGACGGCGCTGCTGGTGATGCTGTTCACCGGCCTGGCGGTGGTCTGTCTGCGGGGTTTCTGGTCCCGGATCGCGATCTTCCTCGGGCTGGTCTTCGGGTACGGCATCTCCTGGGTGTCCGACCTGGTCTTCGGCAAGATCCACTCGGTGGACGCGAGCGGCAGGACGACCGACCACTGGCGTCTGGACCTGTCCGGCGTGGACAAGGCCGACTGGATCGGGCTGCCCACGCTGCACGCCCCGTCCTTCGAGTGGTCGGCGATCCTGGTCGCCCTGCCGGTCGTCATCGCGCTGGTCGCGGAGAACGCCGGGCATGTGAAGGCGGTCGGTGAGATGACCGGTGACTCGCTGGACGACAAGCTCGGCACGGCGATCGCGGCCGACGGCGTCGGGTCGATGCTGTCCACCGCGGTCGGCGGCCCGCCCAACACCACGTACTCCGAGAACATCGGCGTGATGGCCGCGACCCGCGTCTACTCGACGGCCGCGTACTGGGCGGCCGCCGGCTTCGCCCTGCTGTTCGGCGTCTGCCCGAAGTTCGGCGCGGTCGTGGCGGCGATCCCGGGCGGGGTGCTCGGCGGCATCACCGTCATCCTGTACGGCATGATCGGCCTGCTGGGCGCGCAGATCTGGATCAACGCCAAGGTGGATCTGCGCAATCCGCTGAACCTGGTCCCGGCCGCGGCGGGCATCATCATCGGCGTCGGCAACGTCTCCCTGAAGTTCTCCGACACGTTCTCGCTGAGCGGCATCGCGCTCGGCACGGTGGTCGTCATCACCGGCTACCACGCCCTGCGGGCCTTCGCCCCGGCCCATCTGAAGACGCAGGCGCCGCTGCTGGACGAGGGCACCTCCTCCTACGGCGACCCCGCGTCGGACGACGCCAAGTCGTAGGCGTACGAGGCCGTGAACGTCCCCGGCCTGCCCTTGCAGCCGTCCGACTCCCCCGGCAGCTTCACCCACAGGTAGGCGTCGATGCGCGATGCGCCGGTGCCGAGGCTCGGGGCCCGCCCCAGTGCCCGGCCGGACGGGTCACACCACTCACCGTCGGGCGGGGCGCCGTTGCCGTTGCGGCTGGTGTCGATGACCGCGCCCAGGTTCGCCGGGCCGCCGAGCGCGTCGAGGACCCGCCGGTCGTAGGCGATCTCGTCGGCGGTGGTGTGGAAGTTGGAGACGTTGCTGAAGATGCCGTCGGACGACTCGGGCGAGGCGGCACCGGCCTGACGCAGCCAGGCCGCCTGCCGGGCGGGCGCGTTCCAGCCCGAGTGCCCCGCGTCGAAGTACACCCGGGCCCGGGTGTTGGCGGCCTTGAGCACGCGGCCGGCCCGGGCCAGTGAGGCGAAGCGGTCGGCGCGTTCCGCCGCGGAGAGGCACTCGGTCTGGGCGACCGAGTCCGGCTCCAGCACCACGATGACCTCACCGGAGCCCAGCCCCGCCGCGAACCGTTCGATCCAGGCGTCGTAGGCGTCCAGGCCGGGCGCCCCGCCCTGGGAGTGGCCGCCGCAGTCCCGGCCGGGGATCGCGTACGGCACCACGACCGGGACCCGGCCCTGCGCGGCGGCGCCAGACGTCACCGCGGCGACCCGGGCGGTGACGGTCCGCGGGGAGTAGTCGGCGAACCAGACGGCCGCCGGCTGTGCCGCGATGCGGGACGCGATGACCGCGTGCCGCGGATCGCCGGAGTGGGAGCGGACCCACTCCAGCACCTGGGAGTCGGGGTGGCGGTAGAGCCGTCCGGGCACGGTGGCGGTGTGCTCCCGTTTCGTCCCGGTCCTCGGCGGCGAGGGACTCCGAGAAGGGCGCGCGGACGGCATCGGCGAGGAGGAGTATTCGGTGGTGGCCGGCGCGGACGGCGACGGCACGGCCGGCAGGGGCGCCAGGCGGGGCGAGGGCGACACCTCGGCGGGCACGGCCTCGTCCGTGGCCCGTCCGTCGCCGGACGCGGGGAGGACGCCCGCGATGGCGCCGGCCGCGACCACGACGGAGGCCGCCACGACCATCGCGCCGCGCCGGGCGGCGCGGCTGCGCCCGGCCCTGCGGGCGGCCAGGCGCCGGGCACGCGAGCCTGTCACGGTGCTGCACCTCCTCCCCCGGCGGCGGGCGGTGTTCCCCCGTTTCGGGGAAGCGCCGGGCCCGCCGGTACTTCCGCCAGCCTAGAGCTGCGACTCTGCCCGCATGCCGCGATGCGAACATCTCCCCCCAGCCCTGGACACTCCGGTCGACGCCGTGATCTCCCGCATGCGCGCCCTCGACGCGGCCCTGCACCCGCGGGACGGGGTGGCGGTCTTCAACCGCGTCTACCTCGCCGTGACGGAGGCGGTGGACCGGCACGTCGACGCGGGCCGGTTCAAGGATGCCCACGCCGCGATCACGCTGGACGTACGGTTCGCGCAGCGGTACCTGACGGCCGTCGAGTCGGCGGCGGACGAGCGGCGCCCGCCCGCCTGCTGGCGGCCGCTGTTCCAGTTCCGCCGCCATCCCGGGGTACGGCCGTTGCAGTTCGCGCTGGCGGGCATCAACGCCCACATCGGGCACGATCTCGCGCTGGCCGTCGTGGACACCTGCCGTACGCTCGGCTGCGCACCCGTCGATCTGGAGGACGAGTTCGACATGGTGGGCGATCTCCTCCTCTCGCTGGAGGAGCGCATCCGCGACGACCTGATGCCGGGGCCCGACCTGTTCCGGATCGCCGACCCGCTGACCCACCTGCTCGGCTCCTGGAGCCTGGAGCGCGCCCGGGACGCCGCGTGGACGGCGGCCCGGGCTCTGTGGGTCCTGCGTGAACTCCCCGATGTGGCCGACGAGTTCACGGAACGCCTGGACACGGCGGTGGGCTTCGCGGGGCGCATGCTGCTCACGCCCCTCACCGAGCCCCGGTGTCGCTAGTTGCCTAGTCCTCCGGCAGCTCGACGGGCGCGATCTCGTCGTAGACGTCGCCGGGGCCCGGGTTGGTGGGGTCGGTCGTGCCGCCCAGGTGGTGCATGACGCCCCAGACCGCGTTGAGGGCGGTCTGGATCGCGCCCTCGGCCCAGCCGGCCGTCCAGGAGATGTCGTCGCCGGCGAGGAAGATGCCGCGCTTGTCCTCGGGCAGCCGGTCCTGCATGAAGTGCGTGAACAGGCGCCGCTGGTAGCGATAGTGGCCGGGCAGGTTGGCCTTGAACGCGCCCATGAAGTAGGGCTCGTTCTCCCAGGAGACCGTCACCGGGTTGCCGATGATGTGCTTCCTGATGTCGACCTTGGGATAGATCTCGCCGAGCGACTTCAGCATGACCTCCATCCGCTCGTTCGCGGACAGCGGCAGCCACTTCAGGCTGTCGTCGCACCAGGTGTAGGAAAGGCAGATGACCGCGGGCTTGTCCGGGCCGTCGTCGAGCAGGTAGGTGCCGCGCGTCATACGGTCGGTGAGCGTCATCGACATGACGTCCCGGCCGGTCTCCTCGTCCTTGTCCAGCCAGAAGGGCCGGTCGACGGGCACGAACAGCTTCGAGGACTCCATGTAGTGGGTCCGCTCGATCGCCGTCCAGTGGTCGATCGGGAAGAGCGAGTCGTCGCAGGCGATCTTGGACAGCAGCATCCAGGACTGGGCGGTGAAGATCGCCGCCTGGAAGGTGCGGATGTCGCCGTGCGCGTCGGTCACCGTGATGCGGTTGCCGGCGGTGCGGTGCAGCCGGGTCACCGCCGGGCGGGGCTCGCCGCCCTCGTGCAGGGTCGCGAGCGAGGTCCCGAGCGGCCAGTGGACGATCTTCTGCGGCTCGCGCTCCCACAGGCGCAGCGGCAGCTGCTGGGAGCCGCCGACGATACCGCGGTGGTGGTCGTCGGCCTCGGTGTAGACGACGCGCAGGATCTCCAGGATGGAGTTCGGGAAGTCGGTGTCCCAGCCACCCGTGCCGAAGCCGACCTGGCCGAAGATCTCGCGGTGGCGGAACGACTTGAACGCCTCGGAGTCGCAGAGGAAGCCGTAGAAGGTCTGGTTGTCGAGCTTCTCGACGAGCTTGGACCAGATCTCGCGGATGCGCGGCACGTCCCGCTCGCGCAGGGCCCGGTTCATGTCGGAGAAGTCGGCGCCCTCCTCCAGGCACCGGCCCCAGGCCTCGGCGACGTCCCGGTAGACCTGGGGCAGGTCCTCGATCGTCTCGGCGTAGTGCGACTCGCCCTTGAGGTCGACGACGGTCGACGGGGTCGCCTCGGAGAGGGGGTTGGGGAACGGCCGGGTCTGCAGGCCGACCAGGTCGATGTAGTGCTGCAGCGCCGTGGAGGACGGCGGGAAGCGCATCGCGCCCATCTCGGCGGTGAGGGAGTCGTCGCACCCGTCGAAGCCCACCGTGCGCAGCCGGCCGCCGATCTGGTCGGCCTCGTACACGACCGGCTTGAGGCCCATCTTCATCAGCTCGTACGCGGCGACGATGCCGGACAGGCCGCCGCCGATGACCGCGACCTCCGTGCCGTGCTCGGTCGCGGGTATCTGCCCAAGGCCCGCCGGGTGCGCGAGGAAGTCGTCGTAGGCGTACGGGAAGTCCGGGCCGAACATGGTGATCGGCGGCTGCTGCGCGTCAGCGTGCTCGACGGCGTTGGGCACGGTGGACGTCATGGGGTACGGACTCCTTGCACAGAGACGTTCGGGCGGTTGAGGGGGTGTCAGACGAGCGAGTTGTACAGGCCGGGCCGCCGGTCCCGCAGATACGGGTTGTTCTCGCGCGAGGCGGCCAGGAAGGCCGGGTCGACGTCGGCGAGCACGAGTTCCTCCCCGAGTCCGGCCCGGGTCCGGGCGACCCCGTCGGGCCCGGCGAGCGTGGACAGCCCCACGAACTCGAACTCGCCCTCCCGGCCGACCCGGTTGACGTACGCGACGTACATCTGGTTCTCGAAGGCGCGCACCGGGATCATCGACTCGGCGACGAACTGGAACGGGTGCATCTGCGCGGTGGGGACGACGAGGAGATCCGTGCCGGCCAGGGCGTGGGCGCGGACGTTCTCGGGGAACTCCACGTCGTAGCAGATCAGGAGGCCGACCCGGAGGCCGTCGAGCTCGGCCTGGGCTACCGGCAGGTCCCCGGGGGTGAAGTGGTCTCGCTCGAAGCAGCCGAAGAGGTGCGTCTTGCGGTGGTTGGCGAGACGGGAGCCGTCGGCGGAGATCAGCTGGACGGAGTTGAACACGGCCTCGCCGTCCCGCTCAGGGTAGCCGTAGGCGATCGCCAGGCCGTGGCTCGTCGCGATCTCGGCGACGGTGTCGGCGCAGTCGCCGTCGGCGGGCTCGGCGAGCCGGCCGATGTCGTCGCCGATCGCGTACCCCGTCAGGAACAGCTCGGACGTGACCAGCAGCCCGGCGCCCGCGGCGGCGGCCCGGCCGGCGGCCTCGTCGAGGACCTTGAGGTTCTCGACGGTGGAGCCGGGTCGGCCGGAGCTCTGGAGCAGGGCGGTGCGCATGCGTGGTCCTCACCGGGCGGAAGGGTGGTTGGGGGCCTTTTGTGGGGCCATGTAGACGGTACGGGCGGCTGACCAGGGCGGACAAGCCGGAGCCGTTGCGCGCCGGTGAACGGTTCGTTGCGTGCGTGGAGGGCCAGGCGGCGATTCGTTGTGCGACTGGGGTCGGACCCGCGCTCCTCCCCGGAGCGCAGCCGTGCGCGGCCTCCCCCGCCGTACGGTGGAGGCGCGGTCCCACCCCGAGCGCGATGTTCCCGGCACCTCGGGCCGGAAGAGTGAGAGCTGTCCACACGGCCTGCGAAAGGGAACACAATGAAGCGCCGTACGAAGATCGTCGTGCTCGGCACCGCACTGCTCCTCACGACCGGGGCGGCCTCGGCCGCGACCGCGTCGGACGCGACCCGGCCGTCCCGGGAGGCCGCGGCCCTCACCGGCACCGCCAAGCTGTACCGCTCGGGCGGTGACGACATGACGTTCTCGTTCGACGCGCATCTGGCGGCGAGAGACACCGCAGACCCGTCGCAGGCCACCGGTACCTTCGAGTTCAGTCACCACCGGGACGGCAAGGGCGCCTGGGCGAAGGTGAAGGTCGACTGCCTGGCGACCGGTGGCAAGGTGGCCGTCGTCTCCGGCGTCATCACCGACTCCGACCTGGCGGGCGCCGAGGGCAGGCGGGTCGGAGTCTCCGTCCACGACCTCGGCAGCCACGACCGGCTGGGCTACAGCTGGATGATGTCGGGCAGCCCCGGCGAGGGGAACGAGCCGCCCCCGTGCGTGGCCTCCGCTCCCTTCGAGAAGGTCGGGAAGGGGACGGGCGACTTCACGGTCGTGCCGTGGCAGCCCGAACTCTAGCCAGGGCCACGGCCGTCACCAGGTAGGGAACCGCGAACACCGCGAAGACCGTGCTGTGCGCCATGCCGGTGCCGAGCAGCGCGTACACGCCGAACGCGGCGACCGTGGCCAGCTCGGTGCCCAGGCTCGCCACAGAGGTGAGCGTGGCCCGGCGGGAGTCGTCGATGCGGTGCTGCAGCCGGACGTCGGCCAGTACCTCGGCCAGCTGGAACCCGGCGAAGGCGAGGCCCAGGAGGACGACTCCGGTCAGGGACCGGGCCAGGGCTCCCACCGCGAGGGCGAAAGCGGCGCCCGCGAGCAGCACCGCGAGCCCGGCCGTGCCCAGGCGCTCGGCCGGGCCGGTGAGGAGACCGCCGACGGTGACGCCCGCCCAGATCAGCATCATCAGGTAGGGCACCGTCGCCTCGGCGAAGCCGATCTGCCGGATCAGCAGCGGTGTGTACTCGTCGAGTGCGCCCCAGACGGCAGCCACGGCCGGGACCAGCAGCACGGCGCCGCGCACCGCACGGTCCCCTCGGACCTCGGCGAACCCGGCCCGGACGGTCGTCGCCCAGCCGTCGTCGGCGCTCTCCGGCCGCACCCGGTGCTCCGGGAACCGGGTCGCGGTGACCGCGGCCAGCACACAGGCCAGGACGCTCACGGCACCGACGGCCGGGTAACCGCCCCGGGCGAGGACGGGCCCCGCCAGGCCGATGGAGGCCACCGTGCCGACCAGCCGCGCGGCCCGGGCCCGGCCCATGACCCGCGCGTACCGGCCGGCGGCACCGAGCCGCTCCGACTCGTCGTAGACGAGCGCTTCCAGCGCGCCGGAGCCGAGCGCTCCGCCCGCGCCCCACAGGACGAAGCCGGCGGCGAAGGCCGCGTACGAGGGGACGGCCACCCACAGGGCGAAACCGGCGGCGGTGAGCAGCGGGCCGATCCACAGCAGCCTCCGACGCGACACGGAGTCGGCCCAGGCGCCCGAGGGCACTTCCAGCACCACCGCGGTGATCGACCACAGGGCGAACAGGGAGGAGATCTGCCACAGCGACATGCCGGTGTCGGCGAAGAGCAGCGCGTACACCGGGTAGAGCAGGACGAAGTCGTCGAGGAACGCGTAGCCGTACAGCGTGCGCGTCAGGCGGCGGACACCGGTGGCGTGCACGCGTGCGGGTGAGAGTGTCATGGGGCCTTCCCGGAAAGGACGGATCGGACGCCGGAGGTACGGCGGCCGAGGCGGTCCTCGGGAGGCACGGCTGGTGGATCAATGTCGCCGGGTCATGACACCCAGGCTAGAGGCGCCGCGTGCGGCGGGCCACGGAGTTACGTGGGCGAACCCGACGAGAAGCGCCGCAGCAGCGGCGAGAGCACGAGCACGGACTTGGTCCGTTCGACGAACGGCTCGCCGGCGATCCGTTCCAGGACCCGTTCGAAGTGGCGCATGTCGGAGGCGAAAACCTGGGCGATCGCGTCCGCGTCCCCGGTGACGGTGGACGCGGCCACGACCTCCTGGTACCGCTCCAGACCCCGCTGGATGGTCTCCGGGGACGTGTTGCCCCGGCAGTAGATCTCGACGAACCCCTCGGTCTCCCAGCCCAGGGCGCCCGGGTCCACGCGGACGGTGAAGCCGGTGATGGCTCCGGTGGCCCGCAGCCGGTCCACGCGCCGCTTCACGGCGGGCGCGGACAGGCCGACGAGTTGGCCGATGTCGGCGTAGGAGCGGCGGGCGTCCTCGGCGAGGGCGTGCACGATGCGTTCGTCGAGATCGTTCAGCACAGTGGGTTGATCACTTCTCGGATGGTGCGAGTCGGGAACGGCGGTAGCCGTACCCGAAGTAGAACACGAGACCGGCGGCCATCCAGACACCGAAGACCACCCACGTGATGGTCGACAGGCTGCCCATCATCCACACGCAGAAGGCGAAGCCCAACGCGGGCAGGACCGGCGAGAGCGGCACCCGGAAGGTGCGCGGCATGTCCGGCTTGGTCCGGCGCAGCACGACGACGGCCACGTTGACGAGCGCGAAGGCGAACAGCGTGCCGATGCTGGTGGCGTCGGCGAGCTGTCCGAGCGGGATCGCGGCGGCCAGGACACCGCAGAACAGCGACACCATCAGGGTGTTGGCGCGCGGGGTGCCGGTCTTCGGGTGGACCCGGGCGAACACCTTCGGCACCAGACCGTCGCGGGACATCGCGAACAGGATGCGGGTCTGGCCGTACAGCACGGTCAGTACCACGCTCGCGATGGCGATGACGGCGCAGAACGCCAGCAGCGTGCCCCAGAAGGTCTGCCCGGTGACCTCGCGCATGATCTGGGCGAGGGCGGCCTCGGAGTCGGTGAAGCCCTTCCAGGGCTTGGCGCCGACGGCGACGGCCGCGACGAGGACGTACAGCGCGGTGACGATGACCAGCGACAGCATGATCGCGCGGGGCAGGTCGCGCTGGGCGTTCTTGGCCTCCTCACCGGCGGTGGAGGCGGCGTCGAAGCCGATGTAGGAGAAGAACAGCGTGGCACCGGCGGCGCTGACGCCCGCCATGCCGAGGGGCATGAAGTTGTCGTAGTTGCCGGAGCGGAAGCCCTGGACGCCGATCGCGCAGAACATCACCAGCGCGGCGATCTTCACGACGACCATGACGGTGTTGGCGCGGGCGGACTCGCGGGCGCCGCCCAGCAGGAACGCCATCGCGAGCAGCACGACGATCAGCGCCGGCAGGTTGAACACGCCGCCGTCGCCGGGCGGGGCGGACAGGGCGGCCGGGATGGTGACGCCGATGGTGCCGTCGAGCAGTTCGTTGAGGTACTCGCCCCAGCCGACGGCGACGGCGGCCACCGACACGCCGTACTCCAGGACCAGGCACCAGCCGCATATCCAGGCGATCAGCTCGCCCATCGTTGCGTACGCATACGAGTACGAGGAGCCGGAGACCGGGATGGTGCCGGCCAGCTCGGCGTAGGACAGGGCCGAGAACAGGGCCGTGAGACCGGCGATCACGAAGGAGAGGGTGACGGCGGGGCCCGCCTTCGGGACGGCCTCGCCGAGGACGACGAAGATGCCGGTGCCGAGCGTGGCGCCGATGCTGATCATGGTCAGCTGCCACAGCCCGAGGGTGCGGCGCAGTGACCCACCCTCGCCCTGGCCACCCTCCGCGACCAGGCGTTCCACCGGCTTGCGGCGCATGAGGCGGGCGCCGAGGCCGGGGGGTGCGGAGGCCGCCGTAGGGCCTGGGTTCTGCGGGGGTGCGCCTTGGTCGAGCACGCGCTTGGCTCCTTGTCGCTGCCGGTCAGGGCGGCGGGGACCGCGGGCACCCTTTGAGCAGGGACCCACCGAGCGGAGTCCCCGCCACGCCACGTACGAGGCGACAGCCTACGAGCATCGGCGTTGCTGGTGAAATGCAGCAACCTTGCGCATATGTGCAAGATCATTGCGTTACCGGGGAATGGGCGGGTGTTCGTTGCGGGGCGGCTGTCGAGTGTTGCATCAGGAGCCGTCGGAGGGCTTTCACGAGGAACACAGCGATCGGCCCGCTCCCGTCGAACGCCGCGGGCGGTCAGGTGGATCCGACGGTGGCTCCGGTGCCTCGATGCCCTGGTTCTGCACTCGGCGATCTCCATGCGCCGCCCGCGTACGCCGAACGGCCCCCGCTACCCGCGGGGCGGGTCGACGGGGGCCGTACGAAGGCGCGCCGGGGCGTCAGCTCCAGCTGGCGTGCAGGGGCTTGCCCTCCGCGTAGCCGGCGGCGCTCTGGACGCCGACGATGGCCTTCTCGGCGAACTCCTCCAGGGAGCCGGCGCCGGCGTAGGTGCAGGACGAGCGGACGCCCGCGATGATCGAGTCGATCAGGTCCTCGACGCCCGGGCGGGCCGGGTCGAGGAACATCCGGGAGGTGGAGATGCCCTCCTCGAACAGCGCCTTGCGGGCGCGGTCGTACGCCGACTCCTCCGAGGTGCGGTTGCGCACGGCCCGGGCGGACGCCATGCCGAAGGACTCCTTGTAGGCCCGGCCCTGGGCGTCGTGCTGGAGGTCGCCCGGGGACTCGTAGGTGCCGGCGAACCAGGAGCCGACCATCACGTTGGACGCACCGGCCGCGAGGGCCATCGCCACGTCACGGGGGTGGCGGACACCGCCGTCGGCCCACACGTGCTTGCCGTACTTCCTCGCCTCGGCGGCGCACTCCAGGACGGCGGAGAACTGCGGCCGTCCGACGCCGGTCATCATGCGCGTGGTGCACATGGCACCGGGGCCGACACCGACCTTGACGATGTCCGCGCCGGCCTCGATCAGGTCGCGCACGCCGGCTGCGGCGACCACGTTGCCCGCGACGACCGGCACCTGCGGGTCGAGGTCGCGCACCAGCTTCAGGGCGCTGATCATCGACTCCTGGTGGCCGTGCGCCGTGTCGATGACGAGGGCGTCGACGCCCGCGTCCAGCAGCTGCTGGGCCTTGCCGGCGACATCGCCGTTGATACCGACGGCGGCGGCGATGCGCAAGCGCCCCCGGGCGTCGGTGGCCGGCGTGTAGAGGGTGGCGCGCAGGGCGCCCTTGCGGGTCAGGATGCCGGCGAGCGTGCCGTCCTGGTGGACCGCGGGGGCGTAGCGGCGGTTGGCGTGGTCGAGGGTGCCGAAGGCCTCGCCCGGGTCCATGTCCGCCTCGATGAGCAGCAGGTCCCGGGACATGACCTCGGCGAGCTGTGTGAAGCGGTCCACGCCGGACAGGTCGGCGTCGGTGACCACGCCGACCGGCTTGTGGTCGCCGTCGACGACGACACCGGCGTTGTGTGCGCGCTTGGGCAGCAGGGCCAGCGCGTCGGCGACCGTCTGGTGCGGCGACAGGATGATCGGGGTGTCCAGCACCAGGTGCCGGCTCTTCACCCAGGTGACGACGTCGGTGACCACGTCGATCGGGATGTCCTGGGGTATCACCACCAGGCCGCCGCGGCGTGCCACGGTCTCGGCCATGCGGCGGCCGGCGATGGCGGTCATGTTGGCGACGACGAGCGGGATGGTGGTGCCCGTGCCGTCCGGGGAGCTGAGGTCGACGGCCTGCCGCGAGCCCACCGAGGAGCGGCTCGGCACCATGAAGACGTCGTCGTACGTCAGGTCGTACCCGGGCTGGATGTCATTGAGGAAACGCACGTGCTGCACATCCCAGTCGATCAGAGGTGACCCCCGGACCGGCCGGCCAGGGGGAAAGAGCACGTACTTCATTCTCCCATGCCGGACACCCGGTCGACCCCCAGCGGATCATCCAGGCTGGTCAGGGGGCCTCTCGGAGGATTCTCCAAGGCCGAGGGTCACGAACAGCCCCGGGCCCCTGTCGGTCGCCTCGGCGAAGATCTCCTCGGCGACCTGCCACTCCTCGGGCCGCGTCTCGGCATACGCCCGCCAGCCCTGCACGACGACGAGGAGCCCCCGCTCCCCGGCCCCCTCGGGCCAGAGGGCGGGGTCGGACAGGCAGTCCGCGAGGGCGTCCCAGTCGCGCGCGAACCAGTCGGGCAGGGCCAGGTCACGGGCGCAGCGGTCCATGAGGCCCGCCTTGTCCGTGACCCCGCCCAGATCCAGGACGAGCACGATCCGGCCCGCCGGGTCGTGCACCTCGTGCGCCTGTCCGGCCACCCGTCAGACCCCGTCCGGGTCGGACCGGTTGAGGGCGGACTTCGGCGCCGGTCCGGCCGTCATCAGGTAGTCGGCGGCCGATGTGTCCGTCACCAGGCTGGTGACGAGCCCGGACCGCAGCACCGCGTCGATCGCGGGCCCCTTGCGCTGCCCTCCCGCGATCGCGACGACCTCGGGGATCCGGCGGAGCTGGTCCGCCTTCACGGTGATGCACCGCTCGCCCAGGTCGCGGCCGACCCGGCGGCCCTCGGCGTCGAAGAGGTGCGCGGACATCTCGGCGGCGACACCGAGGGAGGCGTAGTGCGCGCGCTCCTCGTCGCTGAGCATGTCGTGCACCGTGGAGATGCCCGGTTCCCACGAGCCGATGGACACACAGGCGACGGTGACCTTGTCGAAGTGCTCGAAGGCCCGGGCGATCCCCGTCTGGTTGCGCAGTGCCGTGGCCGTGGCCGCGTCGGGCAGCAGCATGGGGGCGTAGATGGGGTGGGCGTCCCCGCCGGACACCTGGGCCGCGCGGCGCACGGCCTCGACCGAGCCGCGTTCGGCGGTCCCGGCGTCGTAGACACCGGTCAGCTGCACCACGGTGCAGGGCGGCAGCCGGTCGAGCGCCGCCGCCATGTGGATGGTGGAGCGGCCCCAGGCCAGGCCCAGCACATCCCCCTCGCTGACCAGTTCGCCGAGCAGGTCGGCGGCCACTTCTCCCAGGTTCTCGGGGTCGGGCGTCTCCTCGGCCTCGGCCGGGGACTCGACCACGACGGCGTGCCTGAGGCCGTAGCGGGCGCGGAGCGCGTCCGAGCGCTCCGCGTCCAGTTCGGCCGGCACACGGATCTCGATGCGTACGAGATCCCGTTCGAGGGCGGTCTCCAGGACCCGGGCCACCTTGAAGCGGCTGACGCCGAACTCCTCCGCGATCTGGATCTTGGACTTGCCCTCGAGGTAGAAGCGGCGGGCCATGGCCGCCGCCTGCACCAGCTCAGCGGGTCCCATCCGCATGGCTGACCGGCCCGCCGACATACCCGACACGGCGATCTCCTCACTGCTGTTCACACTCTGGATTCGCCGTTCATCCTTGCAGATGTGGCGCGGTCGATCAGCCCTGATGAGAGCCGTTCACTTTGCTGTGGCTCAGTGGTTGCAGGCCCAGGAGGCCTTCGCCGTCGCCGCGTCGGCCTGGGTGCGTAGTGCACGTACCGCTTCTGCCGGGTCGTTTGCCCCGTAGACCGCCGATCCGGCCACGAAGACGTCGGCTCCGGCGTCGGCGCACCGCTCGATGGTGGAAGCCGAGACTCCGCCGTCGACCTGGAGCCAGAGCTCCAGTCCGTGCTTGCTGATCAACTCGCGGGTGCGGCGAATCTTCGGAAGCATGATGTCGAGGAAGGCCTGTCCCCCGAAGCCCGGTTCGACCGTCATGATCAGGAGCATGTCGAGCTCGGGGAGCAGGTCCTCATACGGCTCGATGGGGGTCGCGGGCTTCAGCGCCATGGAGGCGCGGGCGCCCTTCGCACGGATCTCCCGGGCGAGCCGGACGGGCGCCGCGGCGGCCTCGACGTGGAAGGTGACCGAACCGGCCCCCGCTTCCACGTACTGGGGCGCCCACCGATCGGGGGCCTCGATCATCAGATGGCAGTCCAGCGGGGTGTCCGTCGCGCGGGCCAGCGACTCCACGACCGGCACCCCGAGCGTGAGGTTCGGGACGAAATGGTTGTCCATGACGTCGACGTGGAGCCAGTCGGCTCCTTCCACGGCCTTCGCCTCGTCCGCGAGGCGGGCGAAGTCTGCGGACAGGATGCTGGGGTTGATCTGCGCGGCCATGTCCTAAGACTGCCATGCCCTGTGGGGGTTGTGAGCATCGGACCCCGGTGGTCCGCCGGGTGCGGGACTCATGTGGCTCGTCGCGCCCACGCGGCGGAGCCGCCGATGTCATCGCCCCGCGCCCCCCACCGGGCGTCCTCGCGGAGGGGGACGTCATGAAGCGGGGCGTCGCGCATCTCGTCTGCGGGCGGCGGGCCAAGTGGCTCGTGCTGGTCTTCTGGGTGGTCGTGCTGGTCGTCGCCGCGCCGCTCGCCATGAAGCTCACCGATGCTCAGGACAACGACGCGGCGTCCTGGCTGCCGGGGTCCGCGGAGTCGACGCAGGTGCTGCAGATCTCCGAGGACTTCCGGCCGGAGCAGATCCCGGCGGTGGTGATCTACGCGCGGGACAGCGGCCTGACGGCGCAGGACCGGGCGCAGATCGCCGAGGACGTGCGGCAGCTGAAGCAGCTGAGCGACCACGGCATCATCGGGGAGCAGACGCGGGGGCCGGTGTTCGACCGGCAGGCCGATCCGCGCGCGGCCCAGGTCTTCGTGCCGATCATGATGGACGAGGAGGGCTGGGAACGGATCTCGCCCGCCGTGGACTCGATCCGGGACGACGTCGGCACCGGCAGCGACGGGATGACCGTGCACATCACGGGCCCGGGCGGCACGTCCGCGGACTTCGCCGAGGCCTTCGAGGGCATCGACTCGACCCTGCTGCTCTCGGCGATGGCGGTCGTCATCGTCATGCTGCTCATCACCTACCGCAGCCTGACCCTGCTGCTGGTCCCCCTGATCGCGGTGGTCTGTGCCCTGTTCACCGCTCAGGCGCTGATCTACCTGCTGGCCGAGCACGGCGGCCTGACGGTCAACGGCCAGAGCGCCGGCATCCTCACGGTGCTGGTCTTCGGGGCGGGGACGGACTACGCCCTGCTGCTGGTGGCCCGCTACCGGGAGGAACTACGCCGGCACGAGGACCGCCACGAGGCGATGGCCCTGGCCCTGCACCGCGCCGGCCCGGCCGTGCTCGCCTCCGGCGCGACGGTCGTGCTGAGCATGCTGGTCCTGCTGGCCGCCGAGATGAACTCCACGAGCGGCCTGGGTCCGGTGGCCGCGATCGGTGTCGCCGTCGCCCTGGTGGCGATGATGAGCCTGTTCCCGGCCCTGCTGGTGATCTTCGGCCGGTGGATCTTCTGGCCGGTGGTGCCGCGCTACGGAACTGCCGACCCGACCGAGCGCGGGGTCTGGGCCCGTACGGGACGCCGTATCGCCCGCCGCCCGCGGATGATCTGGGCCGTGACGGCGCTCGCGCTGGCGATCTGCTCGCTGGGGTTGATCCAGCTGCGCGCGGAGGGCATCGGCAACGCGGACGCGTTCACCGGGAAACCCGACTCGATCACCGGCCAGGAGGTGTCGGCGCGCTACTTCCCGGCGGGCAGCGGCGACCCCCTGGTCATCGTCAGCAACCAGGCACAGGCCGTGCAGGTGGGCCGCGCCGTCGCCGGGACGCCGGGCGTGGTCCCCCAGTCCCTCGGTCTGCCGCCCGGTACCAGACCGGCCTTCGAGGGCAAGGTCCTCTTCGAGGCCACGATGACCGCCCCGTCGGACAGCGAGGCCGCCAAGCAGACGGTCGAGCGGGTGCGCGACGCCGTGCACGCGGTTCCGGACGCCGACGCCAAGGTGGGCGGCGGTACGGCGGCCCTGCTGGACATGGACGAGGCGACCCGGCACGACAACGTGCTGATCATCCCGCTGGTGCTGGTGGTCGTCCTGCTGATCCTGTGCGGCCTGCTGCGTGCCCTGATCGCGCCGCTGCTGCTGGTCGGGACGGTGATCCTGTCGTTCGCGGCGGCACTCGGAATCAGCGCGCTCGCGTTCCGGTACGTCTTCGACTACGCGGGCGAGGCGACCGACTTCCCGCTGTTCGTCTTCGTGTTCCTGGTCGCCCTGGGCATCGACTACAACATCTTCCTGACCACCCGCATCCGCGAGGAGGCGGCCCGCCAGGGCACCAGACCGGGTGTGGTCACGGGACTCGCCGCCACCGGCGCGGTCATCACCTCCGCCGGGCTGGTCCTGGCCGGTACCTTCGCCGCCCTCGGCACCCTGCCGATGGTCGCCTTCGCCGAGATCGGCTTCACGGTGGCCCTCGGCGTCCTCATCGACACCTTCATCGTCCGCTCGGTCCTGGTGACGTCGCTGTTCCTGGACGTCGGGCGCAAGGTGTGGTGGCCGCACCGGCTGGCGCGCCACGACGGCGGCACACCGGACCGGGCGGCCGTGGCCGCGGGGGTCAGCCGGTCCTTCGAATGAGCGCGAGATACATCGCGTCGGTGCCGTGCAGATGCGGCCACAGCTGCACGTCGGGCCCCTCGCCCAGGTCCGGTACGCCGGGCAGCAGCGGCCGGGCGTCGACGAGGTCGGTGTCCGGGTGCTGCTTGAGCACGTCGGCGACGACGGCCCGGGTCTCGGCGAGGTGCGGCGAGCAGGTCGCGTAGCCCACGACACCGCCGACCCGCACCGACTCCAGGGCAGTGCGCAGCAGCCCGCGCTGCAGCGGCGCGAAGCCCTCCAGGTCCTCGGGGCGGCGCCGCCAGCGTGCCTCGGGACGGCGGCGCAGGGCACCGAGGCCCGTGCACGGCACGTCGACCAGCACCCGGTCGAAGCTCCCGGGCCGCCATGCCGGGCGCGTCCCGTCGGCGGCGATCACCTGATAGGGCCCTGGATTGCCGTCCAGCGCCTTCGCGACGAGGCCGGCGCGATGCGTCTGCTTCTCGGAGGCGACGAGCAGGGCGCCCCGCTCGGCGGCCAGCGCGCCGAGCAGCGCGGCCTTGCCGCCGGGTCCCGCGCAGCCGTCCAGCCAGCGCCGGTCGGGCCCGTCCAGGGGCGCGCCCGCGAGGGCGATCGCGACGAGCTGGCTGCCCTCGTCCTGCACGCCCGCGCGTCCGTCCCGCACGGCGGCGATGGCGCCCGGCTCCCCGCCCTCGGTCAGCCGCACGGCGTAGGGCGACCAGCGGCCGGGCACGGCGGCGTCCTCGTCGAGCAGTTCCTCCGCGGTGGCCCGTCCGGGTCGGGCCACGAGCGTGACCTCGGGCCGGTCGTTGTCGGCGCGCAGCAGCTCCTCGATGCCGGCGCGCCCGCCGCCGAGGGAGTCCCACAGCGCGGACACGACCCACCGCGGATGGGAGTGGACGACGGAGAGGTGGTCCTCGGGGTCCTCGTCGTAAGGGGGCGCGACCCGCTCCAGCCAGCCGTCCAGATCGTGCTGCGCGACCTTGCGCAGCACGGCGTTGACGAACTTGGCCCGTCCGTCGCCGAGCACGACCCGCGCGAGCTCGACGGTGGCGGACACCGCAGCGTGCGTCGGGATACGGGTGCCGAGCAGCTGGTGCGCGCCGAGGCTCAGCACGTCCAGCACCGGCGGGTCGACCTCTCCGAGCGGCCGGTCCACGCAGGACGCCAGGACCGCGTCGTACGTCCCCTGCCGGCGCAGCGTGCCGTACACCAGCTCGGTGGCGAGTGCGGCGTCCCGGGCGTCGAAGTCGCCGTTCTCCCGCGCCTTGCGCAGCAGCGGTGGCAGGACGAGGTTGGCGTAGGCGTCCCGCTCGTCCACGGCCCTCAGCGCCTCGAAGGCGAGGATGCGGACGGGGTCCTTCTTGGGCCTGCGGTAGGGCTTGCCCGAAGTGCGGGCTCGGCGGGGCTGTTCGCTCACGAAAAAGGTGCTCCGGTGGTGAGAGGAAGTGCGCCGTCCAGCCTACGCCGCCGGGTACGGTCGGGCGCCGGCCGCCTCAGGGACCGCCCCGCACCGGCTCATCCTCCGAGCTGCTCGCCCTCTCCGATCCGCACCCCGCGCGCCCAGTCCGCCGCCCGCATCGGCTTCTTTCCCTGCGCCTGCACCCACAGCAGCTCGACACCGTACGAGCCGGTGCCGGCGTACACGTTGTTCTTCTGGGCGGCGATCTGCCCCGGGGCGAGGTCCGTCCGGTCGGGCACGGGGGCTACCTGGATGAGCTTGAGCCGCTCACCGCGGAAGGTCGTCCAGGCGCCGGGGGCCGGGGTGCAGCCCCGCACCATCCGGTCGACCCGCAGCGCGGGCGCGCTCCAGTCCAGGTGCGCGTCCTCGACGTTGACCTTGGGAGCGAGGCTGATCCCGTCGGCCGGCTGCGGTACGGCCTTCAGCGTGCCGTCCTCGATGCCGTCCATGGTCGCCGCCAGCAGCCCGGCACCGGCGAAGGCGAGCCGCGTCAGCAGGTCCCCGCTGGTGTCGGTGGCCCGGATCTCCTCCGTCACCGTCCCGTACACCGGGCCGGAGTCGAGCCCCTCCTCGATCAGGAAGGTGGACGCCCCGGTGATCTCGTCGCCGGCCATGATGGCGTGCTGCACGGGCGCGGCACCGCGCCAGGCCGGCAGCAGGGAGAAGTGCAGGTTGACCCAGCCGTGCGCGGGGATGTCGAGGGCCACCCGGGGCAGCAGCGCCCCGTAGGCGACGACGGGGCAGCAGTCCGGCCCGATCTGACGCAGCCGCTCCAGGAACTCGGGGTCCTTCGGCTTCGCGGGCTTCAGCACCTCGATCCCGGCCTCCTCCGCCCGCTCGGCGACGGGCGACGCGACGAGCCTGCGTCCGCGCCCGGCCGGCGCGTCGGGCCGCGTGACGACGGCGGCCACCTCGTGCCGCCCGGAGGCGAGCAGAGCGTCCAGAGCGGGAACGGCGACCTCGGGTGTACCGGCGAAGACCAGCTTCATGGGGTGGTGGGGGCCTCTCGGGGGCGGGGATCGACAACGGGCAACGCCCAAGTCTATGAGCCGGAAGCGGAAAGCCGCCGACGGCGCTGGGCCCCCACGGGAGACCCGGGCCTGTCGGCTGACAGTTACGGGCGGTGCGCGGGCGGGAGACACGAGCCAACGGCCGGAGGCCGAGGCGCACACCCCGCGCAGAAAGGCGCACACATCTAATCCCGCGCCCCCACACCGTGACCCGCGGAGCGAATCCGCGTTGGTCAAGACAGAGTTGACCACAACGGGCCGCGATCGCGGCCCAATTCCTTTCAACGCCGGTTCGAGAGGCTTGTTCATGGCCGACCACGCAACCCACGACGCCCAGGCTCGGGCCAGCCTGCACTTGCTGGTGCGGGACATCGAGCGGGTCCGCCGGCAGGTGGACGCACTGCGCACCCTCACCGCCCAGTTGGGCAATGTCTACCGCCCGCGCCGCTCCGGCCCCTCCACGGGCTTCGTCGTCTACGGACGCGCTCCCGCCCCGACGGTACGGCTCGCCCAGGAACTGCGGGACAGTGTCGAGACCCTGGTCACCGCGGCCGTGGACTTCGACCGCTCCCTCGGCTTCTCGTGGGACGCGGTGGGCTCCGCGCTCGGAGTCACCAAGCAGGCGGTCCACCGCCGTTACGGCGCCCGCCGCGCCACGACCCAGTCGGCCGCGCCCGAGCCCGAGCGCACGCCGGAGCCGACGGTCGGCCGCTCGGTCCATGTGACGACCGGCCTGCCCTCGGTTCCGACGGTCCCCGCGGCCCGTTCCATGCCCACGCAGCCGACGGCAGGCAGCTCCGCTCTGCGCGACGAGGTCAGGCCGACGGCTTTCCCGGGGCCGCGCAACGGCTGACGCCCGCGCCCTTCGCCCCGCCCTCCCGGACCGCTCCCGGGAGGGCGGCCGCGCATCGGGCCGCACTCGCTGGACGGCTCCCGCCGCCACCTGCGGCGCCTGATCGAGCGTCAGCGGCGCGCCCGACCGCATGTCGCCTGCAGCAACTTCTCGTGCCGACCCACTCCTCGTACCGGCCCACTTCTCGTGCCGCTCCCATCACCGTGCCGGTCCGAGGCGAGGCTCCCATCACCGTGCCGGTCCGAGGCGACGCTCACCCGATGTCGGCAGGATCGATCCGCACCCACACCCCGGCGCCGGTTCCCGCCCCACCGCCAC
This sequence comes from Streptomyces sp. NRRL B-1140, assembly GCF_001280065.1. Lineage (GTDB taxonomy): Bacteria > Actinomycetota > Actinomycetes > Streptomycetales > Streptomycetaceae > Streptomyces. Next base: position 115,993 of record NZ_LGEA01000014.1, on the reverse strand, counting down.
TCCCCCGGGCCATCCGCGCGGCCTGCGCGGCCTTGAGCGCGCCGGCCAGCGCGGCGCCCCTGCCCGGCGGCACCCGCAGCAGCGCCCGCTCCCACTGCTCGCCGGGCGGCGGCGCCCCCGCCCGGCGAGGCCGCCCGGGCGCGGTGACCGGCAACGGAACCGGCCCCAGCACCTCCGCCTCGGGCGGCAGTGCGGCCGCACGGAGGAATCCCGCCAGCGCCTCCGGCGGGCCCGACACGGCAGCCATCCGCGACACCGGCGGAAACCCCAGCTCGGCCCGCTCGGCGAGTTCCCGCACCGCGTGGCCGACGGGGTCCCAGCGGACGAGCGCCTGCACGGGCCGCAGCGTCGGCTCGGCCACGACCACCACCGTGCCCCCGGCCGGCTGCGGCCGGACGAGGGACGCGGCGGCGATCCACCGCCGCAGTGCGTCCTCCCCGGCCCGCAGATCGGGCCGCCCGAGCATGGCCCACCCGTCGAGCAGCAGTGCCGCCGCGTATCCGCCCTCGGCGACGGGCTCGGCCCCCGGCGTGCTCACGACCAGCGCGGGCGCTGACGGCACTGTGTCGAGCACGTGTTCCCGCCCCGAGGTGCGCACCGGGACGGCGGGGAAGGCCCGGCCCAGTTCCTCGGCGGTCCGGCGAGCCCCCACGACCGAGGCGCGCAGACGGAAGGAACCGCAGTCGGGGCAGTGCCAGCCGCTCTCCTCGCGTCCGCACCACCCGCAGTTCAGGGCACCGCCGTCCGGCGCCTCCAGCGGCCCGGAGCAGTGCCGGCAGCGCGCGGGCGCCCGGCAGTGGGCGCACGCCATGCGCGGGACGTACCCCCGGCGGGGCACCTGCACCAGCACCGGGCCGTGCTTGAGGCCGTCCCTGACGGCCTGCCAGGCGAGTGTCGGCAACCGGGCGGCCCGGGCGGCCTCGTCGCGGGCGAGATCCTGGTCCCCGACGGTCCGGACGAGCGGGGCGGCCCCCCGCACCTGGTCCCGGCCTGCGACGAGCGGCCCCGCCCAGCCGCTTTCGACGAGCTGGGCGGCCTCCACCGTGCAGCCCCAGCTCCCCAGCAGAAAGCCGCACTTGTCCTGGGCGGCCCGCAGCAGGAGCACCTCGCGGGCGTGAGGCTGCGGGGCGTGCTGCTCGCTGTGGCTGTCGTCGCCGTCGTCCCAGAGCGCGACCAGGCCGAGGTTCTGGACGGGCGCGAACATGGCGGCTCGGGTCCCGATCACGGCCCGGACGGAACCGCGCCGCACCGCGAGCCACTGCGCGTACCGCTTCTCCGGGCCGGCGTCGGCGGTGAGCACCGCGTGCCGCCCCTTCCCCAGCAGGGAGGTCAGCGCGGCGTCGACTCGTGCGACCGCCCGTCCGTCGGGCAGGACGGCGAGCGCCCCGCGCCCGGAGGCCAGCGTCGCGGCGACGGCCCGGGCCAGCTCCTCGCTCCACTGGGGCCCGGGCAGCGCGTTCCACACGGCCCGGGGCGCTCCGCCGGACACCAGGGATTCCAGGAAGGCCGCCCCGCGCTCGTACCGCTGCCAGCTTCCGGCTTCGGGCGCCGGGGGCGGGGGCAACGGGTCGGGTGAGGGGCGCTGCTCGGCCCGTGCGTTGCGCGGAGGGACGGCGAGCTGCAGGACGTCGGCGAGGCTGCCCGCGTACCGGTCGGCGACCGCCCGGGCCAGCCCCAGCAGCTCCTCGCTCAGCACCCGCTCGGGCGACACGACCTGGGCGAGGGCGGCCAGCGGCCCGGAGTAGTCGGACTCGGCCAGCCGCTCGACGAGGAAGCCGTCGATCAGTCCGCCGCCCTCGCGCCGCCCTTCGCGCACGCGGTGCCGCCCGGCCCCGAACCGGACCCGCACGCGCACGCCCGGCTGGGCTTCCGCGTCCAGCTCCTCGGGCACGGCGTAGTCGAAGTACCGGTCGAGATGGAGCACGCCCTTGTCGACGAGGACACGCGCGACGGGCAGCTCCTTGGCGAGGGCGGCCCCCCGCCAGGTCCGCGGCTTGGCCCGGGGTGTCTTCGCCTTGCGCACACTGTCCCGGATGAGCGCGAGCTGCTCGGGCGGCGGCGCACCCTCCGCGCCCCCGCCCGCTTGTTCGTTCTCGCTGCTCACGCTTGCATTCTTACCAAACCCCGCTGACAACCGGGGGTTCCCGGGAGGGCACCCGCGGGACACGGCAAAGCCCGGCCCCCGAGGGGCCGGGCCTCACATCCGGGACTTACAGCCCCGCGGCAGATCCGGGACCTACAGCCCCGCGGCCTTGCGCAGCGCGTCCACGCGGTCCGTCCGCTCCCACGTGAAGTCGGGAAGCTCGCGGCCGAAGTGACCGTACGCCGCGGTCTGCGAGTAGATCGGGCGGAGCAGGTCGAGGTCGCGGATGATGGCGGCCGGGCGGAGGTCGAAGACCTCGTCGATCGCCTTCTCGATCTTCTCGGTGTCGATCTTGGCGGTGCCGAAGGTCTCGACGAACAGACCCACCGGCTCGGCCTTGCCGATCGCGTACGCGACCTGGACCTCGCAGCGGGTGGCGAGACCCGCTGCGACCACGTTCTTCGCGACCCAGCGCATCGCGTACGCGGCGGAACGGTCCACCTTGGAGGGGTCCTTGCCGGAGAACGCGCCACCACCGTGGCGGGCCATGCCGCCGTAGGTGTCGATGATGATCTTGCGGCCGGTGAGGCCGGCGTCACCCATCGGGCCGCCGATCTCGAAGCGGCCGGTGGGGTTGACCAGGAGCCGGTAGTTCTCCGTGTCGAGCTTGATGCCGTCGTCCAGCAGGGCCTTCAGCTCGGGCTCGACCACGAACTCCTTGATGTCGGGAGCCAGCAGCGAGTCCAGGTCGATGTCGGAGGCGTGCTGCGAGGAGACCACGACGGTGTCCAGACGGACCGCCTTGTCGCCGTCGTACTCGATGGTGACCTGGGTCTTGCCGTCCGGGCGCAGGTAGGGGATGGTGCCGTTCTTGCGCACGTCGGACAGCCGCTTCGACAGGCGGTGGGCCAGGAAGATCGGCAGCGGCATCAGCGTCGGCGTCTCGTCCGTCGCGTAGCCGAACATCAGGCCCTGGTCGCCGGCGCCCTGCTTGTCGAGCTCGTCCTCGTCGCCCTCGACGCGCTTCTCGTAGGCCGTGTCCACGCCCTGGGCGATGTCCGGGGACTGCGCGCCGATGGACACGGACACGCCGCAGGACGCGCCGTCGAAGCCCTTCTTGGAGGAGTCGTAACCGATCTCGAGGATCTTGTTGCGGACCAGCGTCGCGATGTCCGCGTACGTCTTGGTCGTGACCTCGCCGGCCACGTGCACCAGGCCGGTCGTGATCAGGGTCTCGACGGCGACGCGCGAGGAGGGGTCCTCGCGCAGGAGCGCGTCGAGAATGGTGTCGCTGATCTGGTCAGCGATCTTGTCGGGGTGACCCTCGGTCACGGACTCCGAGGTGAACAGGCGACGGGACACAACGCTCCCTGGGGTTGCAGCGGCTGCTGGCTGATCATTGGCGGACGGCGGGGGCTGCACCCGGCGCCGTCCGTGGAACAGTTTACGGGTCACGCTTCGGCCACGGGCCCCCTGTCTCGCCACTCGGGAGCGCTGTGACCTGCGGCACGGGCATTCTGCCCAATGGCGAGCGACGTTGGCCAGAGGCGCCACGCCCGGGTCCACCCGTTTTCGAGCGGGTGGACGACGATCGGGCCGCAGCGGGCGCCCGGCGACCGGACCTCAGCGCAGGCGCTCGGCCACCAGGTCCCACACCGTCTCGGCCAGGGCTTCCTTGGGGCCGTGCGCCACGGCGGTCTCGCTGCCGTCCGCGCCGAGCACGACCGCCTCGTTCTCCTCGGAACCGAAGGTCTTGCGCTCCCCCACCTCGTTCACGACCAGCAGGTCGCAGCCCTTGCGCTTGAGCTTGGCGCGGCCGTTGGCGAGGACGTCGTCCGTCTCCGCGGCGAAGCCGACGATCACCTGTCCTGTGCGGGCCCGGTCGGCGGAGATCTCCGCGAGAACGTCCGGATTCCGCACCAGGGTGATCGGCTCGGGCTCCTGGCCGTCCTTCTTCTTGATCTTCCCCGCCGCGTACGCCGCCGGACGGAAGTCCGCCACCGCGGCCGCCATCACCACGGCGTCGGCGTCCGGCGCGGCGCCCAGCACCGCCTCGCGCAGCTCCACGGCGGTGCCGACCGGGACGACGTCGACGCCCGCCGGGGCGGGCAGGGTGCTGTTGGCCGCGATCAGCGTGACGCGGGCGCCGCGGGCGGCGGCGGTGCGGGCGAGGGCGTAGCCCTGCTTGCCGGAGGAACGGTTGCCCAGGAAACGGACGGGGTCCAGGGGCTCGCGGGTGCCGCCGGCGCTCACGACGACATGCCGGCCCGTGAGGTCGGGCTCGGTGACCCCTCGGGCCAGCACACGGCGGCAGAGCTCGAAGATCTCGCCCGGGTCGGGCAGTCGGCCCTTGCCGGTGTCGACGCCGGTGAGGCGGCCCACGGCCGGCTCGATGACGAGGGCGCCGCGGCGGCGCAGCGTGGCCACGTTCTCCTGGGTGGCCGGGTGCTCCCACATCTCCGTGTGCATGGCGGGCGCGAAGACCACCGGACATCGGGCGGTGAGCAGCGTGTTGGTGAGGAGGTCGTCGGCGAGGCCGTGGGCCGCCTTGGCGAGCATGTCGGCGGTGGCGGGGGCGACGACGACCAGGTCGGCGTGCTGCCCGATGCGGACGTGCGGGACCTCGTGCACGTCGTCCCACACCTCGGTGGAGACGGGGTTGCCGGAGAGCGCGGACCAGGTGGCGGCGCCGACGAAGTGCAGCGCGGAGGCGGTCGGCACCACCCGCACGTCGTGGCCCGACTCCGTCAGCCGCCGCAGCAGCTCACAGGCCTTGTACGCGGCGATGCCCCCGCTGACCCCCAGAACGACCTTCGGCTTGTCCACGTCTCTCCCCGGACCTCGGCTACCGGCACACCGTACGACTCCATGACACACCACAGGCCCGGCAGTAGGCCTGCCGGGCCTGTGGATGAGCCAGCGTGAAGCTGTCAATCCTGCTTACTGCGCCGGGCCCTCGACGGCCTCGGACGTCAGAAGACCCGCGTTGATCTCGCGGAGGGCGATCGAGAGGGGCTTCTCGTGGACGTGGGTGTCGACGAGAGGACCGACGTACTCGAGGAGACCCTCGCCGAGCTGCGAGTAGTACGCGTTGATCTGGCGGGCACGCTTGGCCGCGTAGATCACCAGGCTGTACTTCGAGTCGGTGGCCTCGAGGAGCTCGTCGATCGGCGGGTTGATGATGCCCTCGGGCGCGGAGATGGAAGAGGACACGCTCTACCTTCCGATGGATGGGAAAGATTCTGTCGGGGTGATCGGCCGGCCGGAACGGGCGGCGATGGTCACACGACGTCCATCAAGGCTAGCAGCTCGCGGGCCACGTCCTCGACGGAGGTGTTGACCAGGGTGGTGTCGAACTCCGGCTCGGCCGCGAGTTCGATCTTCGCCGCGCCGAGCCGGCGCTCGATCACCTCGGGCGGTTCGGTGCCCCGCCCGGTGAGTCTGCGTACGAGCTCCTCCCAGGAGGGAGGAGCCAGGAACACCAGCTGGGCCTCGGGCATCGACTCACGGACCAGGCGGGCGCCCTGCAGATCGATCTCCAGGAGCACGGGCTCGCCGTTCTCCAGTCGCTCCTGCACGGCCGCACGCGGCGTGCCGTAGCGGTTGCCGGCGAACTCGGCCCACTCCAGCAGTTCCCCGTTGGCGATGAGCTTGTCCATCTCGTCGTCGGAGACGAAGAAGTAGTGGACTCCGTGCTGCTCGCCGGGGCGGGGCTTGCGGGTCGTGGCCGACACGGAGAGCCAGACCTCGGGGTGTTCCTTGCGCATATGGGCGACGACCGTGCTCTTGCCGACCCCGGAGGGGCCGGAGAGCACGGTCAGCCGCGGACGTACGTCCGGGGGTACGGGGGACGTCCCCCGGGGTGTTGCAGCCATGCAGCGATTATCCAGCAATCGCGGAGTGCCCGGGACTCGCTTCCCCGGACTGCGCCGTTCAGGAGCCGGTGCTGCCGAACTCGCGCTCCAGGGAGGCGATCTGGTTGGAACCGAGGCCACGCACACGGCGGCTCTCGGAGATGCCGAGTCGCTCCATGATCTGCTTGGCGCGGACCTTGCCCACGCCCGGCAGCGACTCGAGGAGGGCGGAGACCTTCATCTTGCCGATGACGTCGTTCTCCTGGCCCTGCTTGATGACCTCGTGAAGGGAGGCGCCGGAGTGCTTGAGTCGATTCTTGACCTCGGCCCGCTCCCGGCGAGCCGCGGCGGCCTTTTCGAGCGCGGCTGCGCGCTGTTCAGGGGTAAGGGGCGGAAGAGCCACGCCTACGTCACCTCGGATGTCGAACTGTCGGATACGGACCGGTGAGGAACCTAGTCGCCCCACACCTGGGGAGCCACGAGCAACACACGCTTGCCCGTTCTCTCGTCGGAGACTAGCGGGCAAGTCCGCCGGAGTCATTGAGAACAGCGGAAAAGTCCTGGTCAGCCTTCATCTGGACGGACATTTAGGACATACTGCCCCGGATTTGAGGATGTATTCAGACTCAAGGCCGCCCCGGACCACTCATCGGAGGTCTCAGCGGAAGGTCCGGACCGCCTCACGAAGACGTCACGACCTGACGGATCTCCTCCGCGAAGCGCTCGGCGGCGTCACGCAGAGCGACCACGTCGGGACCGTGGCGTAGCACTCCCCGGCTCACGTTCGGCACGACGTTGCGCACCGCCGCCCCGAAGACCCCGGGAAGATCGGCCGGCTCGGCGCCCTGGGCACCGATGCCGGGCGCGAGGAGCGGGCCGTTGATGTCCAGGTCGTAGGTCGACAGGTCACCGAGGGTGGCGCCGACGACCGCGCCGAAGGACCCCAGGGGCTCCTCCCCCGCGTTCTCGGCGGCCAGGTGCGCCAGCATCGTCGCTCCGACGTTCCGGCCGTCGGACCGCACGGCGTGCTGAACCTCGCCGCCCTCCGGGTTGGAGGTCAGCGCCAGCACGAACAGTCCTGCGCCGCTCTCGCGGGCCAGCGCGACGGCCGGGCTGAGCGAGCCGTACCCGAGGTAGGGCGAGACGGTCAGGGCGTCGGAGAACAGCGGCGCGTCCTTGTGCAGGAAGGAGGCGGCGTACGCGGCCATGGTCGAGCCGATGTCGCCGCGCTTGGCGTCCATCACGACCAGCGCGCCCGCCGCCCGGGCCTCGGCCACCGACTTCTCCAGCACGGCGACGCCCCGGGAGCCGAAGCGCTCGAAGAACGCGCTCTGCGGCTTGAGCACGGCGACCCGGTCGGCGACGGCCTCGACGACCGTGCGGCTGAACCGCTCCAGACCCGCCACGTCGTCGTTCAGGCCCCACGAGGCGAGCAGGGAGGCGTGCGGGTCGATGCCGACGCACAGCGGGCCGCGCTCGTCCATGGCCCGGCGCAGGCGTGCGCCGAAGGGTTCGAGACCGCTCATGCCGTCTTCCTCACGTCGGCGCCCACCGCGTCGGCGAGCGTGGCGTAGGGGCCGGCGGCCAGGCGTGCGGCGAGCCCCTTGTGGATCGCGCGGCCCCAGAAGGGCCCCTCGTAGATGAAGGCGCTGTAGCCCTGGACCAGCGTGGCACCGGCCAGGATGCGCTGCCAGGCGTCCTCGGCGGTCTCGATGCCGCCGACGCCCACCAGGGTGATCCGGTCGCCCACGCGCGCGTAGAGGCGGCGCAGGACCTCCAGGGACCGCTCCTTGAGGGGCGCTCCGGACAGCCCGCCGGTCTCCTTGACCAGGGAGGTGTCCGACTTCAGGCCGAGACCCTCGCGCGCGATCGTGGTGTTCGTGGCGATGATGCCGTCCAGGCCGAGCTCCACGGCCAGGTCGGCGACGGCGTCGACGTCCTCGTCGGCGAGATCCGGCGCGATCTTGACCAGGAGCGGCACGCGACGGGCGGAGACCGTGCGGTCGGCGGCTTCGCGGACGGCGCTCAGCAAGGGGCGCAGGGCCTCGGTGGCCTGGAGGTTGCGCAGGCCGGGCGTGTTCGGCGAGGAGACGTTGACGACCAGGTAGTCGGCGTACGGCGCGAGCCGCTCGGCGGACTTCACGTAGTCCGCGACGGCCTCCTCCTCGGGGACGACCTTGGTCTTGCCGATGTTGACGCCGACGACCGGCTTGAAGACGGGCGTGCGGGAGGCGAGGCGGGCCGCGACGCGGAGCGAGCCGTCGTTGTTGAAGCCCATGCGGTTGATCAGCGCGCGGTCCGCGACCAGGCGGAACAGCCGCTGCTTGGGGTTGCCGGGCTGGGGCTCACCGGTCACCGTGCCGATCTCGACGTGGTCGAAGCCGAGCATGGCCATGCCGTCGATGCCGACGGCGTTCTTGTCGAAGCCGGCCGCGAGCCCGAAGGGGCCGTGCATCCGCAGGCCGAGGGCCTCGGTGCGCAGCTCCTTGTAGCGGGGCGCCAGGGCGGCCGCGAGGAAGGTGCGCAGCACGGGCACGCGGGCGGCCAGCCGGATCCAGCGGAAGGCCATGTGGTGCGCGTGCTCGGGGTCCAGCCCCTTGAAGAAGAGACGGAAGAAGATCTTGTACATGGTGTCCTCACGAGGACGTGGTGTCCTCACGAAGAGGGGGACACCGTTTCCGGTGTCCCCCTCGGGGCTGCTAGTCGCGGGCCGCGGTCAGGTGTTCCGCGTGTTCCTGGAGCGATCGGACGCTCACGTCGCCGCGGTTGAGGGCGTCGATGCCCTGGACCGCCGCCGCGAGGGCCTGGACCGTCGTAAGGCAGGGCACGGAGCGTGCCACGGCCGCCGTACGGATGTCGTAGCCGTCGAGGCGGCCGCCCGTGCCGTACGGGGTGTTGACGATGAGGTCGACCTCGCCGTCGTGGATGAGCTGGACGATGGTCTTCTCGCCGTTCGGGCCGGTGCCCTCGGACTGCTTGCGAACGATGGTGGCGTTGATGCCGTTGCGCTTGAGGACCTCGGCGGTGCCGGAGGTGGCGAGCAGTTCGAAGCCGTGCGCGACGAGCTCGCGGGCCGGGAAGATCATCGAGCGCTTGTCGCGGTTGGCGACCGAGATGAACGCACGTCCCTTGGTGGGCAGCGGGCCGTAGGCGCCGGCCTGCGACTTGGCGTAGGCCGTGCCGAAGACCGAGTCGATGCCCATGACCTCGCCGGTGGAGCGCATCTCCGGGCCGAGGACCGTGTCGACGCCGCGGCCGTGGATGTCGCGGAAGCGGGACCACGGCATGACGGCCTCCTTGACGGAGATCGGCGCGTCGAACGGCAGCTCGCCGCCGTCGCCGTTGGCCGGGAGGAGGCCCTCGGCGCGCAAGTCGGCGATGGTGGCGCCGAGCGAGATGCGGGCGGCGGCCTTGGCCAGCGGCACCGCCGTCGCCTTCGAGGTGAAGGGCACGGTCCGGGAGGCGCGGGGGTTGGCCTCCAGGACGTAGAGGATGTCGCCCGCGAGCGCGAACTGGATGTTGATCAGGCCGCGGACCCCGACGCCCTTCGCGATGCCCTCCGTGGAGGCGCGCAGGCGCTTGATGTCGAAGCCGCCCAGCGTGATCGGGGGCAGGGCGCACGCCGAGTCGCCGGAGTGGATGCCGGCCTCCTCGATGTGCTCCATGACGCCGCCGAGGTAGAGCTCCTCGCCGTCGTAGAGGGCGTCTACGTCGATCTCGATCGCGTCGTCGAGGAACCGGTCGACGAGGACCGGCCGGGAAGGGCTGATCTCGGTCGACTCGGCGATGTACGCCTCCAGGCGCGTCTCGTCGTAGACGATCTCCATGCCGCGTCCGCCGAGGACGTAGGAGGGGCGGACCAGGACCGGGTAGCCGATCTCGTCGGCGATGGCCTTGGCCTCGGAGAAGGTCGTGGCCGTGCCGTGCTTGGGGGCGGGGAGGCCGGCCTCCTTGAGGACCCGGCCGAAGGCGCCCCGGTCCTCGGCGGCGTGGATGGCCTCCGGGGAGGTGCCGACGATCGGCACGCCGTTGTCCTTCAGCGCCTGCGACAGGCCGAGCGGCGTCTGGCCGCCGAGCTGTACGACGACACCCGCGACCGGTCCGGCCTGCTGCTCGGCGTGCACGATCTCCAGCACGTCCTCGAGCGTCAGCGGCTCGAAGTACAGGCGGTCGGAGGTGTCGTAGTCCGTGGAGACGGTCTCCGGGTTGCAGTTGACCATGACCGTCTCGTAGCCCGCGTCGCTGAGCGCGAAGGAGGCGTGGACGCAGGAGTAGTCGAACTCGATGCCCTGGCCGATGCGGTTCGGGCCGGAGCCCAGGATGATGACGGCCGGCTTCTCGCGGGGCGCGACCTCGCTCTCCTCGTCGTAGGAGGAGTAGAAGTACGGCGTCTTCGCGGCGAACTCGGCGGCGCAGGTGTCGACCGTCTTGTAGACGGGGCGGATGCCGAGCGCGTGCCGGACCTCGCGGACGACGTCCTCGCGCAGGCCGCGGATCTCCCCGATCTGCGCGTCGGAGAAGCCGTGCCGCTTGGCCTCGGCGAACAGGTCGGCGGTCAGCTCGGGGGCCTCGGCCAGCTCGTCGGCGATCTCCTTGATCAGGAAGAGCTGGTCCACGAACCAGGGGTCGATCTTCGTGTACTCGAAGATCTCCTCGGGCGTGGCGCCGGCGCGGATGGCCTGCATGACGGTGTTGATGCGGCCGTCGGTGGGGCGCACCGCCTGCTCCAGGAGCTGGAGCTTGTCGCCGGGCTCGCCGACGAAGGTGAACTGGCTGCCCTTCTTCTCCAGCGAGCGCAGGGCCTTCTGGAAGGCCTCGGTGAAGTTGCGGCCGATGGCCATGGCCTCGCCGACCGACTTCATGGTGGTGGTCAGCGTGCTGTCGGCGCTCGGGAACTTCTCGAAGGCGAAGCGCGGGGCCTTGACGACCACGTAGTCGAGCGTCGGCTCGAAGGAGGCCGGGGTCTCCTGCGTGATGTCGTTCGGGATCTCGTCGAGGGTGTAGCCGACGGCGAGCTTGGCGGCGATCTTCGCGATCGGGAAGCCGGTCGCCTTGGAGGCGAGCGCCGAGGAGCGCGAGACGCGCGGGTTCATCTCGATGACGATGACCCGGCCGTCCTCGGGGTTCACCGCGAACTGGATGTTGCAGCCGCCGGTGTCGACGCCGACCTCGCGGATCACGGCGATGCCGATGTCGCGCAGGGTCTGGTACTCGCGGTCGGTGAGGGTCATCGCCGGGGCGACCGTGATCGAGTCGCCGGTGTGCACGCCCATGGGGTCGAAGTTCTCGATGGAGCAGACGACCACGACGTTGTCGTGCTTGTCGCGCATCAGCTCCAGCTCGTACTCCTTCCAGCCGAGGATGGACTCCTCCAGGAGCACCTCGGTGGTCGGGGAGAGCGTGAGGCCCTGGCCGGCGATGCGGCGCAGCTCCTCCTCGTCGTGCGCGAAGCCGGAGCCGGCGCCGCCCATGGTGAAGGAGGGGCGGACGACGACCGGGTAGCCGCCGAGCGTCTCGACGCCCTGGAGCACGTCGTCCATGGAGTGGCAGATGACCGAGCGGGCGGACTCGCCGTGCCCGATCTTCCGGCGTACGGCCTCGACGACCTCCTTGAAGAGGTCGCGGTCCTCGCCCTTGTTGATGGCCTCGACGTTGGCGCCGATCAGTTCGACGCCGTACTTGTCGAGTGTGCCCGCCTCGTGGAGCGAGATGGCCGTGTTGAGGGCCGTCTGGCCGCCCAGGGTGGGCAGCAGCGCGTCGGGGCGCTCCTTGGCGATGATCTTCTCGACGAACTCGGGGGTGATCGGCTCGACGTAGGTGGCGTCGGCGATCTCCGGGTCGGTCATGATCGTCGCCGGGTTGGAGTTCACCAGGACGACCCGCAGGCCCTCGGACTTGAGGACGCGGCACGCCTGGGTGCCGGAGTAGTCGAACTCGGCGGCCTGGCCGATGACGATCGGGCCGGAGCCGATGACCAGGACGGACTGGATATCGGTGCGCTTAGGCACGCTGGCCCTCCATCAGGGATACGAAGCGGTCGAACAGGTAGGCGGCGTCGTGCGGGCCGGCTGCCGCTTCGGGGTGGTACTGGACGCTGAACGCGGGGCGGTCGAGGAGCTGGAGTCCCTCCACCACGTTGTCGTTCAGACAGACGTGGGACACCTCGGCGCGGCCGAACGGGGTCTCGGAGACCTTCTCGAGCGGGGCGTCGACGGCGAAGCCGTGGTTGTGCGCGGTGACCTCGACCTTGCCGGTCGTGCGGTCCTGCACCGGCTGGTTGATGCCGCGGTGGCCGTACTTCAGCTTGAAGGTGCCGAAGCCGAGGGCGCGGCCCAGGATCTGGTTGCCGAAGCAGATGCCGAACAGCGGGGTGCCGCGCTCCAGGACGCCCTGCATCACGGAGACGGGGTGGTCGGCGGTGGCCGGGTCGCCCGGGCCGTTGGAGAAGAACACGCCGTCGGGGTTCACCGCGTAGATGTCCTCGACGGTCGCGGTCGCCGGGAGCACGTGCACCTCGATGCCGCGCTCGGCCATGCGGTGCGGGGTCATGCCCTTGATGCCGAGATCGACGGCGGCGACGGTGAACTTCTTCTCGCCGATGGCGGGGACGACGTACGGCTCGGTGGTGGCGACCTCCGCGGACAGGTTCGCGCCCTTCATCTGCGGGGCTTCCTGGACGCGGGCCAGCAGTGCGGCGTCGTCCCGGACGGCGTCGCCGCTGAAGATGCCGACGCGCATGGCGCCACGCTCGCGCAGGTGGCGGGTGAGGGCGCGGGTGTCGATGCCGCTGATGCCGACGACGCCCTGGGCGTCCAGCTCCTCGTCCAGCGTGCGCCGGGAGCGCCAGTTGGACGGCACGCGCGCGGGGTCGCGCACGACGTAGCCGGAGACCCAGATCTTCCTGGACTCCATGTCCTCGTCGTTGACGCCGGTGTTGCCGACGTGCGGGGCGGTCATCACGACCACCTGGCGGTGGTAGGAGGGGTCGGTGAGGGTCTCCTGGTAGCCGGTCATGCCGGTGGAGAACACCGCTTCGCCGAAGGTCTCCCCCACGGCCCCGTAGGCGCGGCCGCGGAAGACCCGGCCGTCCTCCAGGACGAGTACGGCGGGAGTTTTGGCGGCTCCCCTGGTGGAGGTGGTCATCGTTCGGCGCCTTCCCTGGTGTTCGTTTCGATCATGGAGTTGAGGGTCTCGACCCACTCGTGGTGTTCGGCCGCGTGGTCGGATCGGAACCCGGAGTCGATCAGCCGGTCGCCGTGCTCCCAGGTGACGATCAGCAGACCGCCCTCGGTGAGCACCTTGCCGGCGATGCCCTTGTCGAGCCGGGCCTCGCGCAGCGCCGCGGCCGGGACGAAGAAGTCCTGCGCACCGGGGCGTACGACGTCGAGGCCGGCGTCCGTCAGGGTCAGCTCGGCTCGGCTGCGGGTGCCCAGGCCGTGCGCGACGATGCGGTCGAGCCACTGCCCGGCGGTGGTGGAGCCGTGGTAGCGGCCGCTCAGGGTGAGCTTCACCGGGCCCTGTTCGGCCGGTGCGGCGGGCAGCTCGGGCAGGTCGCCCTGGAGGGTGCCGCGCCACTTCCAGCCCTCGCGCATCAGCCAGTAGACGAGCGCGACGAACAGGGCGAGGCCGACGACCCAGCCGATGCGGGCGGCCCAGTCGGTCACTTGCGCCGATTCCTTCTCGGCGGCCAGCAGGAGTACAGGTGTCACGTGAGCTTCCCGTCGACGAGCGTGGCCTTGCCCCGCAGCCACGTGTGCGTCACACGGCCCGGCAGCTCACGCCCCTCGTAGGGGGTGTTGCGGCTGCGTGAGGCGAAGCCCGCGGGTTCCACCAGCCCACGGTATGCCGTGTCGACCAGGGTGAGGTTGGCGGGCTCACCTGCCGAGACGGGACGGCCGTGGCCCGTGGCCCGTCCGATCCGCGCGGGCGTGACGGACATCCGGTCGGCGACGCCGGCCCAGTCCAGCAGACCCGTGTCGACCATCGTCTCCTGCACCACCGACAGCGCGGTCTCCAGGCCGACCATGCCCATGGCAGCCGCGGCCCACTCGCAGTCCTTGTCCTCGTGCGGGTGCGGAGCGTGGTCGGTGGCGACGATGTCGATCGTGCCGTCGGCGAGGGCCTCGCGCAGGGCCATGACGTCGCGCTCGGTGCGCAGCGGCGGGTTGACCTTGTAGACGGGGTTGTAGGTGCGGACCAGCTCATCCGTGAGGAGGAGGTGGTGCGGGGTGACCTCGGCGGTGACCTGGATGCCGCGGGACTTGGCCCAGCGGACGATCTCCACGGACCCGGCGGTCGAGAGATGGCAGATGTGGACGCGGGAGCCGACGTGGTCGGCGAGCAGGACATCCCGGGCGATGATCGATTCTTCGGCCACCGCGGGCCAGCCCCCAAGGCCCAGCTCGGCGGAGACGATGCCCTCGTTCATCTCGGCGCCCTCGGTCAGCCGCGGCTCCTGTGCGTGCTGGGCGACGACACCGCCGAAGGCCTTCACGTACTCCAGGGCCCGGCGCATGATCACGGCGTCGTGGACGCACTTGCCGTCGTCGGAGAAGACGGTGACGCCGGCGGCGGACTCGTGCATGGCGCCCAGCTCGGCGAGCTTCTTGCCCTCCAGGCCGACGGTTACCGCGCCGATGGGCTGGACGTCGCAGTAGCCGTGCTCCTTGCCGAGCCGCCAGACCTGCTCGACGACACCGGCGGTGTCGGCGACCGGGAAGGTGTTGGCCATGGCGAAGACGGTGGTGAAGCCGCCGGAGGCCGCCGCGCGCGTGCCGGTGAGGACGGTCTCGGAGTCCTCGCGGCCGGGCTCGCGCAGATGGGTGTGCAGGTCGACCAGGCCCGGCAGCAGCACCTTGCCGTCGGCCTCGACGACCTCCGCGCCCTCGGCGGACAGCCCGCCCCCCACCTCGGCGATGGTCCCGCCGTCGATCAGGACGTCCTGCGGCTCGCCGCCGAGCACCTTCGCACCACGGATCAGGATCTTGCTCATCTGTCTTACTTCTCCTCGGTGCGGGGGTGGGTGACGGCGGGCTCGTTCCCACCGAGCAGCAGGTACAGGACGGCCATCCGGATGGACACTCCGTTTGCGACCTGCTCGACGACGGTGCAGCGGTCGGAGTCGGCGACCTCGGCGGTGATCTCCATGCCGCGGACCATCGGGCCGGGGTGCATCACGATGGCGTGCTCGGGCATCCGGGCCATGCGGTCGCCGTCGAGCCCGTAGCGCCGGGAGTACTCGCGCTCGGTGGGGAAGAACGCGGCGTTCATGCGCTCGCGCTGGACGCGCAGCATCATCACCGCGTCGGACTTGGGCAGGGTGCTGTCGAGGTCGTAGGAGACCTCGCAGGGCCAGGTCTCGATGCCGACCGGCAGCAGGGTCGGCGGGGCGACGAGGGTGACCTCGGCGCCGAGGGTGTGCAGCAGGTCGACGTTGGAGCGGGCGACCCGGCTGTGCAGGACGTCGCCGACGAGCGTGATGCGCTTGCCCTCGAGGTCCCGGCCGAGTCCGGCGTCCGGGCCGATCAGGCGGCGGCGCATGGTGAAGGCGTCCAGCAGGGCCTGGGTGGGGTGCTGGTGGGTGCCGTCGCCGGCGTTGACCACGGCCGCGTCGATCCAGCCGGAGTTGGCGAGGCGGTACGGGGCTCCGGAGGCGCCGTGCCGGATGACGACGGCGTCGACGCCCATCGCCTCCAGGGTCTGGGCGGTGTCCTTCAGGGACTCGCCCTTGGAGACGCTGGAGCCCTTGGCGGAGAAGTTGATGACGTCCGCGGACAGCCGCTTCTCGGCGGCTTCGAAGGAGATCCGGGTCCGGGTGGAGTCCTCGAAGAAGAGGTTGACGATCGTGCGGCCGCGCAGGGTCGGCAGCTTCTTGATCGGCCGGTCGGCGACCCGGGCCATCTCCTCGGCGGTGTCGAGGATCAGGACGGCGTCGTCGCGGGTGAGGTCGGCGGCCGAGATGAGATGACGCTGCATCTGTCAGGCTCCGTAAGGCAGTTCATTCGGGAGATTCGGGGCAGACGGGCGCGCCGGGGCGCGCACTGAGCCGGCGTACGGCGGCGGCGTACGCCTCTGGAGCGCTACTGAGGGGTCGGCTTGGCACCGAGCAGCACGGTGTCGCGACCGTCCTCCTCGGCGAGCTGGACCTTGACCGTCTCCCGCAACGACGTGGGGAGGTTCTTGCCGACGTAGTCGGCACGGATGGGCAGTTCGCGGTGACCGCGGTCGACGAGGACGGCGAGCTGCACCGCGCGCGGACGCCCGAGGTCGTTCAGGGCGTCGAGGGCGGCGCGGATGGTGCGGCCGGAGAAGAGCACGTCGTCGACGAGGACGACGAGCTTGCCGTCGAGGCCGTCACCGGGGATCTCGGTGCGGGCCAGCGCGCGCGGCGGGTGCATGCGCAGGTCGTCGCGGTACATGGTGATGTCGAGCGAGCCGCATGGGACCTTGCGCTCGGTGATCTGCTCGAGCTTGTCGGCGATGCGCCGGGCGAGGAAGACGCCCCGGGTCGGGATGCCGAGGAGCACCACGTCGTCGGCGCCCTTGGCGCGTTCGACGATCTCGTGGGCGATGCGGGTCAGCACCCGCGCGATGTCGGGCCCTTCGAGAACGGGCCGGGCATCGGACTGTGCTTCGCGCGTGTCGTGCGTGTCCATACGAAACGGACCTCCTTCTCCGCCTCACGGGACGGACCTTAAAGGACGTCGAGATTGCGCCATACACGGTAGCAGGTCCCTGTGATCGCCCGTACGGCCCCCTTGGATCACCCATTCGGCGCAACCAACGGCCGATACCACGGAAGAGTCGGTGCGGACCATTCGGCTTGACGCGGCAGAGTAACGCTGCGTAACCTCACAGTGAGTTACCAGCCGCGCGGCCTGGCACCCACGCCAGACGCGTTGACACAGTGCCGGGGAGCTATATGTCCAGCGAATACGCCAAACAGCTCGGGGCCAAGCTCCGGGCGATCCGCACCCAGCAGGGCCTTTCCCTCCACGGTGTCGAGGAGAAGTCCCAGGGACGCTGGAAGGCGGTCGTGGTCGGTTCGTACGAGCGCGGCGACCGTGCCGTGACCGTGCAGCGCCTTGCCGAGCTGGCGGATTTCTACGGCGTCCCGGTGCAGGAACTGCTTCCGGGCACGACCCCGGGCGGGGCCGCCGAGCCGCCGCCGAAGCTGGTCCTGGACCTGGAGCGGCTGGCCACGGTGCCGGCCGAGAAGGCGGGCCCTCTTCAGCGCTACGCGGCCACGATCCAGTCGCAGCGCGGTGACTACAACGGCAAGGTGCTGTCGATCCGACAGGACGACCTGCGCACACTCGCCGTCATCTACGACCAGTCGCCGTCGGTCCTGACGGAACAGCTGATCAGCTGGGGTGTCCTGGACGCGGACGCGCGCCGCGCGGTGGCGTCCCACGAGGACGCCTGACCGCTCCGCAGGGCCGGAAGAGGGGTCCAGCAGAAACGTGCCGCCGGGGTGGCCGGAACCTTATGGTTCCCGGCCGCCCCGGCGGCGTTGTGCGGCTCTGACATCCCTGCGCCGCACCGAGGACGTCCGGGAACGCCGGAGGGCCCGCAGCGGTGATGCTGCGGGCCCTCCGGCATGTGGTCCGTCTCAGACCTCGTCGCGGCGGAGCGAGGGCTTGAGTTCCTTCAGCCGGCCGAGCAGGCCGTTCACGAACGAGGGCGACTCGTCCGTGGAGAACTCCTTCGCCAGCTGCACCATCTCGTCGAGGACGACGGCGTCCGGCGTCGCGTCGACCCAGATCAGCTCGTAGGCGCCGAGCCGCAGGATGTTGCGGTCGACGACGGGCATCCGGTCGAGGGTCCAGCCGACGGAGTACTGGGCGATCAGCTCGTCGATGCGCTTCGCCTGCGTCGCGTAGCCCTCGACCAGCTCCATCGTGTACTCGCTGACCGGCGGCTGCCGGGTGTCCGACCGGGACAGCCGGACCCAGTCCGCGAGGACGGTCAGCACGTCGGCGCCGCGCTGGTCTGCCTCGAAGAGGATCTGGAAGGCGCGCTTGCGGGCCGTGTTGCGGGCAGCCACGGCTAGCTGTTCACCCGGCCGAGGTAGTCGCTGGTGCGGGTGTCGACCTTGATCTTCTCACCGGTGGTGATGAAGAGGGGGACGTTGATCTGGTGACCGGTCTCCAGGATGGCGGGCTTGGTGCCGCCGGTGGAGCGGTCGCCCTGGACGCCCGGCTCGGTCTCCTGGATGACGAGCTCGACGGCGGCCGGCAGCTCCACGAAGAGCACCTCGCCCTCGTGCTGCGCGACGGTGGCGGTGAAGCCCTCGATCAGGAAGTTCGCGGCGTCGCCGACGGCCTTCCTGTCGACGTGCAGCTGGTCGTAGGTCTCCATGTCCATGAAGACGAAGTACTCGCCGTCCATGTAGGAGAACTGCATGTCGCGCTTGTCGACGGTGGCCGTTTCGACCTTGACGCCGGCGTTGAAGGTCTTGTCGACGACCTTGCCGGAGAGCACGTTCTTGAGCTTGGTGCGCACGAAGGCCGGGCCCTTGCCGGGCTTGACGTGCTGGAACTCGACGACGGACCAGAGCTGGCCGCCTTCGAGCTTGAGCACCATGCCGTTCTTGAGGTCGTTCGTGGAAGCCACGGTTGCGGAATCTCCTGGACTGACGTACGACCCCGGGGCACGCACCTGCCTGGCTACAGGGCGAGCAGCTCCTTGGTCGTGATGGTGAGTAGCTCGGGTCCGCCGTCCGCCTCGGGGCGGACGACGAGCGTGTCATCGATCCGGACACCGCCCCGGCCCGGGAGGTGGACTCCCGGTTCGACGGTGACTGGCACGCAAGCGTCCAGTTTACCCATGGCCGCGGGACTCAATTGAGGGTCCTCGTCGATTTCGAGCCCTACACCGTGTCCGGTCAGGACCGTGAGGCCCTCCGTGTACCCCGCCGAGTCCAGGACCTGGCGGGCGGCGCGGTCGACGTCCCGGCAGGCGGCGCCGGGTACCAGGCTCTCACGCCCGGCCCGCTGGGCGGCGAAGACCAGGTCGTACAGCTCGATCTGCCAGTCCGCGGGAGCGGTGCCGATGACGAATGTGCGGCCGATCTCGCAGCGGTAGCCGCGGTACGTCGCGCCGAGGCACACGGAGAGGAAGTCGCCCTCCTCGACGCGGCGGTCGGTGGGCCGGTGTCCGGGCCGGCCGGAGTTCGGGCCGGTGGCGACGGAGGTGGGGAAGGCCGGTCCGTCCGCCCCGTGGTCCACGAGTCGTCGCTCGAGTTCCAGGGCGAGGTGGCGCTCGGTACGGCCGACGAGGATCGACTCCAGCAGCTCACCGAGGGCCTGGTCGGCGATCTCGGCGCCGATGCGCAGGCAGGAGATCTCCTCCTCGTCCTTGACGACCCTGAGCTGCTCGACCGCGCTGCCGAGGCCCGCCAGGCGCAGCCCGGGGGCGACCGAGCCGAGGGCGCGGTGCCGGGCCACGGTGAGGTGGTGCTCCTCCACGGCGAGGGAGTCGGCGCCCTGGCCCACGGCGAGGCGGGCCGCCGCGACGGCCGGATCACCGCCGCCGACTCCGGGCAGGGTGTGGACCCGCAGGGCCTCGTCGGGGCGCTCCTGGGTGGGGCGGTCGGCCGTCGGCCCGGCACAGACCAGGAGGTCCTGATCCTCGGACCTGCCCAGCAGCAGAACGGCGCCGGGCGGGGCGGCGCCCGCGAGATAGCGCACGTTGGCGGGGCGGGAGACCAGCGCCGCCGCGCTGCCGCCCGCGTTGCAGTATTCCCTCAGACGCGTCCGGCGGGCCGCGTACACCTCTGACATGACCCGAGCGTATGAGCTCCGCCGGTTTTGTGCTGGTTGAGGGCGTCTGAGTGGGCGGTGGCGGAGTGTCCGGGTGGGTGGGGGTGCTGTTCGGCGAGTGTGCGTGCCGCGCGGGGTCGTGTGCCGTCCGCGGCTGTCTGGGGGGCTTGTCGCGCAGTTCCCCGCGCTCCTATGGGGCGCTCACCACTGGGGTGGGCTGGCGATCGATCTGGCCAGGACGTCGTCCAGGACTCTCGCCGTCTCCAGGACGTCCAGCTGGGAGTTGTCGATGATCGGCAGGCCGGAGCCGTACCAGCCGGCCATGCGGCCGTGGATGCGGGCGACCTCTTCGTCGGACAGCCGCCGGTTGCCCGAGCGCTGCGCGTTGCGTTCGAGGACGATGTCCAGCCCGGGCAGGAGGACGACCGGCAGCAGGCCCGGTCCGACGTGGCGTTTCCAGCCGCCGAGGCCGACGACCGGGCGGTCGGGGAAGACCGCGTCGTCGAGGATGCACGAGATGCCGTTGGCCAGGAAGTTCCGCGCGGCGAAGCCGCAGGTGCGGCGGGCCAGGCGGTACTGGGCCTCGGAGTTGTCGTTCCACCCGGACTGGGGGTCGGTGAAGCCGGAGCGGACCCACTCGCGTACGTCGTCGAGGCTGATGTGGGCCGTGGGGACGCGGCGGTGGTCCGCCCAGTACTTGGCGACGCTGGTCTTGCCCGCGCCCGCGGGGCCGATGAGCAGCACCGCGAGTGTCGTACCGGCGGGGTCGGGAACCGTCGCGGCGGGCGGGGCCATGGGCATGGCGACGGGGCCGCCGGGTGGCAGCGGCACATGGCCGGTGGTCTCCGGCGCCGACGGGGCGGAAGCGGGGGCCGGTCCGGGCGGCGGCGCCGGGTACCCCGGCGCCGGGGGCGGCGGGGGTGCGGGCACCGAGCCCTGGTGGACGCCCGCGTTCGGCGGGACCGGGTGATGTGCGGCCGGCGACCAGCCCGTGGCCGGTCCGTGCCCCGGCTGATGGGGCGGCGGCAGCGGAGAACCCACTGCGTGCTGCATCCGGTGCCACTCCGTCTCGTACAGGCGATGGGCGCTGACAGGGGGCGGAATCCCCCCGCCACCGAACGGTACCGCCCCCGGTCGTCGATGTGTGAACGGCCGGGGGCGGCCCGAAGTGCCCGCCGCGTGAGGTGAATTCGGGCGGAAGGCGCGCCGGAGGACTTACTGCCCGACTTCGCCGTACGCGGCGAGCAGCACGGCCGGGTCGGGTCCCTCCAGAACGGTGGGCTTGGCCAGTCCGTCGAGGACGATGAAGCGCAGCAGGTTGCCGCGGGACTTCTTGTCGACCTTCATGGTCTCCAGCAGCTTGGGCCACTGGTCGTACCGGTAGTGCAGGGGCAGTCCGACCGCTTCGAGGATCGTGCGGTGGCGGTCGGCCGTCGCGTCGTCCAGCCGGCCCGCCAGGCGCCCCAGTTCGGCCGCGAAGTGCATGCCGACCGAGACGGCCGCGCCGTGACGCCACTTGTAGCGTTCGTTCTTCTCGATGGCGTGGCCGAGCGTGTGACCGTAGTTGAGGATCTCGCGCAGGCCCGACTCCTTCAGGTCCGACGACACGACGTCGGCCTTGACCCTGATGGAGCGCTCGATGAGCTCGGCGGTGTGCGGGCCGGCCGGGGTGCGGGCGGCCTCCGTGTCGGACTCGATGAGGTCCAGGATCACCGGGTCGGCGATGAAGCCGGCCTTGATGACCTCGGCGAGGCCGGAGACGTAGTCGTTGACCGGCAGGGAGTCCAGCGCGGACAGGTCGCAGAGCACACCGGCGGGCGGGTGGAAGGCGCCGACGAGGTTCTTGCCCTCGGCGGTGTTGATGCCGGTCTTGCCGCCGACGGCCGCGTCCACCATGGCGAGCACGGTCGTGGGGATCGCGATCCAGCGCACTCCGCGCAGCCAGGTGGCTGCCACGAACCCGGCGAGGTCCGTGGTCGCGCCGCCGCCGACGCCGACGACGACGTCCGTGCGCGTGAACCCGGACTGGCCGAGCGCCTTCCAGCAGTACGCGGCGACCTCGGCGGTCTTGGCCTCCTCCGCGTTGGGCACCTGGATGGCGATGGCCTCGTAGCCCTGCTCGGCCAGGTCGGCGCGCAGCGCGTCACCGGTCTCGGCCAGCGCCTCGGGATGGAGGATCGCGACCCGCTGGGCCTTCTCGCCGATCAGACCGCCGAGTTCCCCCAGCAGTTGCCGGCCCACCAGGACCTCGTAGGGGTCGGTGCCCGCGGTGCCGCCGACCTGGATCCGGGTGACTGCCTCGCTCATGCTTCCTTCAACTCCAGTGCGTCCAGGGCGGCTTCGGTGACCTCTTCGGGCGTCCGGCCGTCGGTGGCGACCACCGCCGTGGCGATCTCTTCGTACAGGTGGCGCCGGGCCTCCATCAGCTCGCGCCACTGCTTGCGCGGGTTGACCGCGAGCAGGGGGCGGGCCGTGTTGAGGCCGGTGCGCTTGACCGCCTCCTCGACGTCCATCGACAGGTACGCCACCCGCTGCCCGGCGAGCAGTGCGCGTGTACCGGCGTCGAGGATGGCGCCGCCGCCCAGGGCCAGGACGCCGTCGTGCTCGGCGAGGGCCCGGTGCACGGCGGCCTTCTCGATCGCGCGGAAGGCGGGTTCGCCCTCGTCGACGAAGATCTCGGCGATGGTCCTGCCCTGCGCGGCGACGATGTCGTCGTCGGTGTCCCGGTAGGACACGCCGAGCCTCTCGGCCAGCAGCTGCCCGACGGTGGACTTGCCCACGCCCATCGGGCCGACCAGGACGACCAGCGGGCCGCTCATCGGATGGCGAGGTTGTCGAGGTACGACGTCACGTTGCGGCGGGTCTCGGACACCGAGTCGCCGCCGAACTTCTCCGCGACCGCGTCCGCGAGGACCAGGGCCACCATGGCTTCGGCGACGATGCCGGCGGCCGGGACCGCGGAGACGTCGGAGCGCTGGTGGTGGGCCTGTGCCGCCTCGCCGGTGGTGACGTCCACGGTCTGCAGGGCGCGCGGCACGGTCGCGATCGGCTTCATGGCTGCGCGGACGCGCAGCAGCTCACCGGTGGTCAGACCGCCCTCGGTGCCGCCGGAGCGACCCGTGGTGCGCCGGATGCCGTCGTCGGTCCTGACGATCTCGTCGTGCGCCTTGGAGCCGGGGATCCGCGCCAGCTCGAAACCGTCGCCGATCTCGACGCCCTTGATCGCCTGGATGCCCATGAGCGCACCGGCGAGCCGGGCGTCCAGCTTGCGGTCCCAGTGCACATGCGAACCGAGACCGACGGGCACGCCGTACGCGAGGATCTCGACCACTCCGCCGAGGGTGTCGCCGTCCTTGTGGGCCTGGTCGATCTCGGCGACCATCGCCTTCGAGGCGTCGGAGTCCAGGCAGCGCACGGGGTCCGCGTCCAGCTTCTCGACGTCGGCGGGCGTCGGGTACACGCCCTTGGGCGCCTTCGCCGCCGCCAGCTCCACCACGTGCGAGACGATCTCGACGCCGGTGGTCTCCTTCAGGTACGAGCGGGCCACCGCACCCAGGGCGACCCGGGCGGCGGTCTCACGGGCGGAGGCACGCTCCAGGATCGGCCGGGCCTCGTCGAAGCCGTACTTCTGCATGCCCGCGAGGTCGGCGTGGCCGGGGCGCGGCCGGGTCAGCGGGGCGTTGCGGGCGAGCCCGCCGAGGATCTCCGGGTCGACCGGGTCGGCGGACATGACCTGTTCCCACTTCGGCCACTCGGTGTTGCCCACCATGATCGCGACCGGGGAGCCGAGGGTGAGGCCGTGCCGGACGCCGCCGAGGAAGGTGACCTCGTCGCGCTCGAACTTCATCCGGGCACCGCGCCCATAGCCCAGGCGCCGCCTCGCGAGATGGTCCGCCACCATGTCCGTGGTGATCGGCACGCCGGCGGGAAGGCCCTCCAGCGTCGCGATGAGTGCAGGACCGTGGGACTCCCCCGCGGTCAGCCAGCGCAACCTGCTCAACGGTGCTCCTCAAATGCTCGCGCCCTGGGACTGCCCTGCGTACGCGCCTCGTCGCGTACGGCGACGGCGTGACCGGGTGCGCGGCCCGGTCCACCATCTCCGATCCTCCCACGCCGGGGCTCATTGCCCGGCGGCCGGTCCATCAAGCGGACGCGTTCGCGGACGGACCGTCGCCCCGCCGCGGCTGGGGCGCGTACGCCCCGAGGAAGTCGGCGCCGCTCGGCTGCTGCGCGGGCCGGCCCTGCGGGGAGTAGGTCCCCAGGTGGTCGGCCCCACTGCCCTGCTGTCCCGGCTGGGTCTGCGGCTGAGGCGCGTGCTGCCCCAGGTAGTCCGCGCCGCGCCCCTGCCCAAACTGGGCGGCGGCGTGCACCGGCTGACCGTTCCGGAGGGCACGCCGGTAGGCGATCTTGCGTTTGATCTTGACGACCCAGGACGCCACGACGGCGAGCACGATCAGGGCGAGCACCGTGATCTGCACCCACTCGGGCAGGAACCCCAGCAGGGACTCGAATATCTGGGACTTCACGGACGCCTGAGGCAGGCCTGTGGACATGACGGACGTTCCCCTCCCCTGTTCCGCCCCCTGCGGAACCGAGAGCGGATCTTATCGGCCGGCGAGAGCGCGCTCGCCCGCTTTTCGCATGGCGTCCAGGGGCGCCGGCGCCCGCCCCGTCATCTGCTCGACCTGGAGCACGGCCTGGTGCACCAGCAGGTCGAGACCACTGACGACGGCGCCCCCGTACCCCGACCAGCGGGCGGCGAGGTCGGTCGGCCAGGGGTCGTACAGGACGTCGAAGAGGGCTGCCGGGCGCTCCGGAACGGACCGGGCGAGGGCGTCGGTGACTCCGGCCGGCGTGGTGCTGATCACCAGAGGGGCGCACAGGGCCTGCTCGGCGTCCGCCCAGTCCGCGATCCGGACGGCGACGTCGAGCCGCTCCGCCCATTGCCGCATCTCGGCGGCCCGGGTCTCGCTGCGCACGTACACGGCGATCTCACCGGTGCAGATCCGGGACAGCGCGGCCAGCGCGGAGGAGGCGGTGGCGCCGGCGCCGAGGATGGCGGCGGAGTCCACCTGCTCGATGCCGTGCTCGCGCAGCGCTGCGACGATGCCGGGGATGTCGGTGTTGTCGCCGATGCGGCGGCCGTCCTCGGTGAACACGACGGTGTTGACCGCCTCCACCGACGCGGCGGTCTCGCTGATCTCGTCCAGCAGGGGGATGACGGCCCGCTTCAACGGCATGGTCAGCGAGAGCCCGGCCCACTCGGGTCCGAGCTTCTCGATGAAGCCCGGCAGTTTCGCCTCGTCGATCTCGAAGCGGTCGTACGACCAGCCGCTCAGCCCCAGTTGCGCATACGCCGCGCGGTGCAGCACCGGGGAGAGGGAGTGGGCGATGGGGCTGCCGAGCACTCCGGCACGGCGGGCGTCAGTTGCCCGAGCTGGCATCGAACTTTTCCTTCAACTTCAGGAACTGCGCATGGGTCTTGGCGAACTCGGTCTTGCTCACACCATCGGTCGCCACGAAGTAGATCCAACCGTCCTTCGTGGGGTTCAGAGCCGCCTGCAACGCGACATCCCCGGGATTCCCGATCGGGCCCGGCGGCAGGCCCTTGTTGGTGTACGTGTTGTACGGGTCCTTGTTGCTGTTGATCTCGGACTCGCTGATGTGAATGTTGCTCTCGTTCTTCAGGTAGTTGAAGGTCGAGTCGAACTGGAGCAGCTGGTTGGTCTCCGTGTTGGTGGGCTTGAGGCGGTTGTAGACCACCTCGGCCATCTTCCGGAAGTCGTCGTGCGTCTTGCCCTCGGCCTGGACGAGGCTCGCGACGGTGACCAGTTGCCACGGGTTCTCGAGTCCGAGGCTCTCGGCCTTCTTCTCGACTCCGGCTTTCTCGTACGTCGCGGTGGCACGAGCCACCATCTGCTTGAGCACGGCCTCGGGCTTCTGCCCCTTGCTGACGCCGTAGCTCGACGGATAGAGGAATCCTTCGAGCGGATCCTTGACGTTCCGATGGTTCAGCGCCCATGCGGGCAGGCCGAGCTTCTTGTAGTCCTTCTCGGCGACCGCGGCCGTGGTGCCGTCCTTGACCTTGAGGCGCTTGTCGATGAGCCGGTAGATGTCGGCGTTGCGCTTGCCCTCCGCGATGATCAGGTTGTCGCGGCTCTTGGGGCTGAGCATCAGTTCGACCGCACTCTCGGCCGACATTTGCTTCTGCAGCGTGTACACGCCGTCCTGGATGCTCTTGCCGTCGGGGTTGCTCTGCTGGGCCGCGACGAACGCGTCGACGCTCTTGACGACCCCCGCGTCCTTCAGGACCTGGCCGATCTTGTAACCGAGCGCGCCCTCGGGGATCTCGACCGTCACCTGCTGCCCGTTGCCCCCACCCGCGAAGTCCGGGGCGTCGCCGAAACGATCCTGGTAGAACTGGTAGCCGAAGTAGCCGGCTCCTGCCAGGCCGCCGCCGAGGATCACGGCGACCAGCAGGCAGGCCATGCCGTTACGGCTCTTCTTCTTCGGTTTGCCGCCGCCGCGTCCTCGCTTGTCGTCGCGACCGCGACGGCCCTCCGGCTCCGCGCCGTCGTCATCGTCGTCACCGCCCGCGAAGAAGGCGTGTTCGCCCTGGTCCGGGCCTGGGTCCCACTCCGGCTCGGGGGCGGGTTCGGCCGCGCGCCGGCCGGACGGCTCCGCGGGTGGATACGCCTCAGGCGTGTCGTAGTAGTCCTGTTGGCCCGCGCCGTACGCATCGGCCTGCTGGCCGTACGGATCCTGTGGATCACCCGGGTACGAGGCCTGCTGGTGGGGATCACCGGCCCAGCCGCCGGTGTCGTACTGCTGCTGGTGGTAGCCCTGGGGCTGGTGGTGTCCAGGGTCCTGCTGGCCGGGGTACTGCTGATGGCCGTGGGCCTGTGCCGCATAGTGCTGGTCGTACGGGTATTGCTGCTGACCGTATGCGGCCTGGTCACCGGTGCCCCAGTCGCCGTACTGCGTGTGCTGCGGCTGCTGCGGGTAGTGCTGCGGCTGGCCGTCGTAGGCGGACTGCTGACCCTGATGGGCCTGCTGGCCGCCCCATCCGCCGTCCCCGTACAACGGGTCCTCCGGATGCCACGGTTCGGAGCCCTGGCCCCGGCCATACTCAGTCATCGATCCCCTAGAGCCGCGAGGCGGCGGTAGCGCGGCTTCCGGCTCGGCTCCCGTCCCGCCTCTTGCTGTGCGGTGGCTGTTCGAACGCCGCCGCATCGCGCGGAACGTTACCGTATCGCGATCAGATGACCACTTCGACGCCTTCGCCGGGTGGTTTACCTGACATCCGTTCGGATTCGAGGGCCTGTTGCAGGATGATCACGGCTGCCGCCTGGTCGATGACGGACCGGCCTTTCTTGGACTTCACGCCGGAGGCGCGCAGGCCCTGACTGGCCGTCACCGTCGTCATGCGCTCGTCGACGAGTCTTACCGGAACCGGGGAGATCATGCGGGCCAGTTCCTGGGTGAAGCCCCGGACCTTGGCCGCGGCCGGCCCCTCGCCCCCCTTGAGGGAGCGCGGGAGCCCGACCACGACCTCCAAGGGCTCGTATTCTTCGACGAGTTGCTTCAACCGTCGCTGAGCTGCGGGGATGTCACGTCCCGGGACCGTCTCGACCGGGGTGGCGAGGATCCCGTCGGGGTCGCACGAGGCGACCCCGATGCGGGCGTCCCCGACGTCGATCGCGAGTCGACGTCCTCTGCGCATGCTTCCGACCCGTCTCTTACTTGGCCGTCTCGGTGACCAGACGCTCCACGGCGTCCACGGCGTCACCGATGGCCGCCGGGTTCTGGCCGCCGCCCTGGGCGACGTCCGGCTTGCCGCCACCGCCGCCACCGAGGGTCTTGGCGGCCGTACGGACCAGGTCGCCGGCCTTCAGTCCGCGCTCGCGGGCGGCCTCGTTGGTGGCGATGACCGTCAGCGGCTTACCGTTCACGACAGTGAACAGGGCGACCACGGCGGCCCGTCCGCCCTGGATGCGTCCGCGCACGTCAAGGACGAGCTTGCGCAGGTCGTCGGCGGTCGTGCCGTCCGGTACCTGACCGGTCACGACAGCAACGCCACGGACGTCCTTGGCGGACTCGGCGAGACCGGCGGCGGCCTGGAGGACCTTCTCGGCGCGGAACTTCTCGATCTCCTTCTCGGCGTCCTTCAGCTTGCCGAGCATGGCGGAGACCTTCTCCGGGAGCTCTTCCGGGCGGCCCTTGATCAGCTCCTGGAGCTGGGCGACGACCGTGTGCTCCCGGGCGAGGAAGTTGTAGGCGTCCACGCCGACCAGGGCCTCGATCCGGCGCACACCCGAGCCGATGGAGGACTCGCCGAGCAGCTTCACCAGGCCCAGCTGGGCGGTGTTGTGCACGTGGGTGCCGCCGCACAGCTCCTTGGAGAAGTCGCCGATGGTCACCACGCGGACGCGCTCGCCGTACTTCTCGCCGAACTCGGCGATGGCGCCCTGCTTCTTGGCCTCGTCGATGCCCATGACGTCGGCGCGGACGTCGAGGTCGCGGGCGAGCACCTCGTTGATCTTCTGCTCGACGTCGGTCATCACGGCCGTCGGGACGGCGGACGGGGAGCCGAAGTCGAACCGGAAGCGGCCGGGCTGGTTCTCGGAACCGGCCTGGGCGGCCGTCGGGCCGAGGGCGTCGCGCAGGGCCTGGTGGGTCAGGTGGGTGGCCGAGTGGGCACGGGCGATGGCCTTGCGGCGGCGGTCGTCGATCGAGGCGTGGGCCTTGGCCCCGACTGTGACCTCGCCGACCTGGACGACGCCCTTGTGGACGTAGACCCCCGGCACCGGCTTCTGGCAGTCGCGGATCTCGATGACGGCACCGGTGTCGACCTTGATCCTGCCGGTGTCACCGATCTGGCCACCGCCCTCGGCGTAGAACGGGGTGCGGTCGAGGACGATCTCGACCTCGTCGCCCTCGGTGGCGGCCGGGGAGGAGGCGCCGTCGACGAGGATGCCGACGATCGTGGACTCGCTCTCGGTGTCGGTGTAGCCGATGAAGTCGGTGGCGCCGGCCTGGTCGGCGATCTCACGGTAGGCACCGGCACCGGCGTGCCCGGTCTTCTTGGCCTGGGCGTCGGCCTTGGCGCGCTCCCGCTGCTCCTTCATCAGGCGCCGGAAGCCGTCCTCGTCCACGGACAGGCCCTGCTCGGCGGCCATCTCCAGGGTGAGGTCGATCGGGAAGCCCCAGGTGTCGTGGAGCAGGAAGGCCTTGTCGCCGGGCAGGACGGTGCCACCGGCGGCCTTGGTGTCCGTGACGGCCGTGTCGAGGATGTTCGTGCCGGCCTTCAGCGTCTTGAGGAAGGCGTTCTCCTCGGCGAGGGCGACCTTCTCGATGCGCTCGCGGTCGGTGATGAGCTCGGGGTACTGCTGGCCCATCATGCCGATCACGGTGTCGATCAGGTCCTTAACGACCGGGCCGGTGGCACCGAGCAGGCGCATGTTGCGGATGGCGCGGCGCATGATGCGGCGCAGCACGTAGCCGCGGCCCTCGTTGCCGGGCGTGACACCGTCACCGATGAGCATGACGGAGGTGCGCATGTGGTCGGTGACCACGCGCAGGGAGACGTCCGAGTCGTGGGCGTCGCCGTAGCGGACGCCGGTCAGCTCGGTGGCCTTGTCGATGACGGCCATCGAGGTGTCGATCTCGTACATGTTCTGCACGCCCTGCAGAATCATGGCGAGGCGCTCGAGGCCGAGGCCGGTGTCGATGTTCTTGCTCGGCAGGTCGCCGAGGATCTCGAAGTTGTCCTTGCCGATGCCCTCGCCGCGCTCGTACTGCATGAAGACGAGGTTCCAGATCTCCACGTACCGCTCGTCGTTGACGGCGGGGCCGCCCTCGACGCCGAACTCGGGGCCGCGGTCGTAGTTGATCTCGGAGCAGGGGCCGCAGGGGCCGGGGACGCCCATGGACCAGTAGTTGTCCTTCATGCCGAGGCGCTGGATGCGCTCCTTCGGCACGCCGACGACCTCGTGCCAGATGCGCTCGGCCTCGTCGTCGTCCTTGTAGACGGTGATCCACAGGCGCTCGGGGTCGAGGCCGTAACCGCCCTTGTCCTGGGGGCTGGTGAGCAGCTCCCAGGCGAGCTTGATGGCGCCTTCCTTGAAGTAGTCGCCGAAGGAGAAGTTGCCGCACATCTGGAAGAACGTGCCGTGCCGGGTGGTCTTGCCGACCTCTTCGATGTCCGGCGTGCGCACGCACTTCTGGACGCTGGTGGCACGGGCGAAGGGCGGCTTGACCTCACCCAGGAAGTAGGGCTTGAAGGGCACCATGCCGGCCGGGACGAGGAGCAGAGTCGGGTCGTCCGCGATGAGCGACGCCGAAGGGACGACGGTGTGACCGCGCTCCTCGAAGAAGCTCAACCAGCGGCGGCGAATCTCAGCCGACTCCATCAGTGGTCCTCATTCCGGTTGTACGAGTACGTCGTCCAGTCGCCGTCGACGGACTTCGGGTTGCTGCGGTTCTCGATGGCGGCGTAGCGCCGGGGGCCGGGAAGTTCGGGGTTCTCGTTGATTCCGAGGGCGTCGCCCAACTCTGCCTCCCGCACGGCCATGTTGTCCCGGACGTCGAGCGCGAAGCCCACGGCACGGTCCTTGATGCGGTGACCGGCCTCGATCGCCTTGTTCCCGGCGGTTCTGGCAAGGCTCTCGGGGGTCAGCTGCTTCAGCTTGCGATTGACCTTGGTGGTGGCCCACACACCGGCGGCGACGCCCGTGGTGAACCAGAAGGTACGGCGGAACATCGCTGGCTCTCAGTCCCTCTTGTCTCGGGCGCTGCGCCGGTTGACCGTGCGGCCCACGATCACGGTACGCCTGGACGCCTTGGCGGGCACGTCCTCCTTGCCGCCGCCGAGGGCCCGGCGCACGCCGTAGCCGAAGGCCGCGACCTTGACCAGGGGGCCGCCGAAGGTGGAGGCGACGGTGGTCGACAGCGCGGAGGCGTTCGACGTGACCTCCTGGACGTCGGAGGCGATCGAGTCGACCCGGTCGATCTGGGTCTGCGCGGAGCGCACCGCCGCGGAGGCGTCTGCCAGCAGCGGGACGGCCTGGTCGGTCACGTCCGCCACGAGCTTGGTGGTCGCCTTGAGCGTCTGGGCCACCCTCGCCAGCGCGACGGCGAGGAAGGAGACCAGGATCGCCCAGAAGACGGCCACCAGGATTCCGGCAACCTCTCCACCGGACACTGTGTGCACCCGCTCCCTGAAAAACGTGCCTGAACATCGAAAAAGTCGTGCGACGAGCCTATCGCGCCGGGGGTGGCGCTCCGTACCGGATTACCCTCCGGCCCCGGGGTGATCGCGAAAGCCCGCCGCCTCGCCCGCCCACAGGGGCGGGGAGACGGCGGGCCGGGGTACCGCGTGCCTGCCGTGTATCAGCGGGCGTAGTACTCGACGACGAGCTGCTCGTCGCAGATCACCGGGATCTCCTTGCGGTTCGGCTCGCGGTCCAGGCGGAAGGCCAGGGCCTTGAGGTTCACCTGGAGGTAGCGCGGGGTCTCACCGTCGGGGGCGAAGCCACCCTCACGAGCGATCGTGAAGAGGGTCTTCTCCTTGGAGCGCTCGCGGACCTGCACGACGTCGTCCGGACGGACACGGAAGGAGGGCTTGTCGACCTTCTTGCCGTTGACCGCGATGTGGCCGTGGACGACCATCTGGCGGGCCTGGTAGATCGTGCGGGCGATGCCCGAACGCAGAACCAGGGCGTCGAGACGGCGCTCCAGCTCGATGATCAGGGCCTCACCGGTCTTGCCCTGGACCTTGGAGGCACGGTCGTAGGCGCGGACGAGCTGGCGCTCGGACACGTCGTACTGCGCGCGCAGACGCTGCTTCTCGAGCAGACGGACCTTGTAGTCCGAGTTCTGCTTGCGGCCGCGGCCGTGCTCACCCGGGGGGTAGGGGCGGGCCTCGAAGTACTTGACGGCCTTCGGGGTCAGCGCGATGCCGAGGGCACGCGACTTCTTGACCTTGGGGCGGGACTGGTTCGCCACTGTTTTCGCTTTCGTCGTATCGGCTTGTCAGGGTTGTGGGAGGTCGCATCCGCAGCCGGGGAAACCCGCCTGGAACCCTGTCGGGCCCGGGTGGGCAGCCGCTCCCTGGTCTGGGCACATACGTGCAGCACGCGAGTGGCCCACCGGCCGGTCCCGTCCCAGGACGGGGGGTGGTGGGCTGCCCGCGACACCGTTCGACGGTGCGCGACGCTCCTGGAGCCGATCCCGGGGGATCGGAGCTCCGGCCGACTGTCCCGTTCTGACTGCACGGGACGCGGCACTCCGCACGAGTTTACAGGGTGCTCAGGACCGCTTTCGACCGAGGTTCTTCCGGGTCCACTCCACGGCGTCCGCGTAGCGGGCCTCGGCGCCGTGCCGGGTCGGCTCGTAGTACTCGCGGTTCTTCAGCTCGTCCGGGGCGTACTGCTGGGCGGCGATGCCCTCGGGCAGGTCGTGCGGGTAGACGTAGCCCTGGCCGTGGCCGAGCTTGGTCGCGCCCTTGTAGTGGCTGTCGCGCAGGTGGGCGGGCACGGGTCCGGCGTGGCCCTTGCGGACGTCCTCCAGGGCGGCACCGATCGCGGTGGTCGCGGCGTTGGACTTGGGCGCCAGGGCGAGGGCGATCGTGGCGTGGCTGAGGGTGAGGGCGGCCTCGGGGAAGCCGATCATGGCGACGGCCTGGGCGGCGGCGACCGCCGTCTGCAGGGCGGTCGGGTCGGCCAGGCCGATGTCCTCGCTGGCGGAGATCATCAGACGGCGGGCGATGAAGCGGGGGTCCTCGCCCGCCTCGATCATGCGGGCCAGGTAGTGCAAGGCGGCGTCGACATCGGAGCCGCGGATGGACTTGATCAGGGCGCTGGCCACGTCGTAGTGCTGGTCGCCGTCGCGGTCGTACTTCACGGCGGCCCGGTCGACCGTCTCCTCCAGGGTGGTCAGGCCGATCTCCGCCTCGCCCTTGTCGAGAGCGGCCCCGGCGGCCGCCTCCAGGGCGGTCAGGGCGCGGCGGGCGTCGCCGCCGGCGATCCGCAGGAGGTGGTCCTCGGTCTCAGCGGGGAGGGTGACGGCCTCCTTGAGGCCGCGCTCGTCGGTGAGGGCCCGGCGGATGAGGGCCCTGATGTCGTCGTCCGTGAGCGGTTCGAGGGTGAGCAGCAGGGAGCGGGACAGCAGGGGCGAGATGACCGAGAAGTACGGGTTCTCCGTCGTCGCGGCGATGAGCGTCACCCAGCGGTTCTCGACGGCCGGGAGCAGGGAGTCCTGCTGGGCCTTGCTGAAGCGGTGGATCTCGTCGAGGAAGAGGACGGTCTCTTTGCCGTACCCGCCGGAGGCGCGGCGGGCGCCGTCGATGACCGCGCGCACCTCCTTGACGCCGGCGGTGATCGCCGACAGCTCCACGAAGCGGGCGTCGGTCGCCTTGGACACGACGTAGGCCAGGGTGGTCTTGCCGGTGCCGGGCGG
This sequence comes from Streptomyces sp. NRRL B-1140, assembly GCF_001280065.1. Classification (GTDB taxonomy): domain Bacteria; phylum Actinomycetota; class Actinomycetes; order Streptomycetales; family Streptomycetaceae; genus Streptomyces. The sequence continues at coordinate 82,835 of NZ_LGEA01000014.1, read as the reverse complement.
GCCCCACAGGAGCACCGAGGAGGGCCCGGCCGGGCCGGAGGCCTCCCCCACCAGTCTGCGCAGGGGCGAGCCCGGCTTCAGCAGATGCTGCTGGCCCACGACCTCGTCGAGGGTGCGCGGGCGCATCCGCACCGCCAGGGGGCTGCTGGACGGCTCCTTCTCCTGGCGTTCTTCGGCTGCGGCGGTGAACAGGTCGGGCTCCACGTCAGAAACCCTAAATCACCGCACTGACAGTCCGCCCCGGGCCCGCAGCGGCCCGGATCAGCTGAGCCAGAAGTCCCACCAGCGGGTCAGGATCAGCATGCCGATGATGCCGATGTGCAGTACGGGCATGACCCACGTGAACTCGCCGAAGAAGCTCTTGAGCCAGTGCGGGGCGGGCAGGAAGCCCTTGCGGATGTTGAACGACGTGACGTACCAGAACATCAGGATCGTGGCGACCCAGGCCAGGCTGCACCACAGGCACAGCGCGTTGATCCGGTACAGGGACTGGAACATCAGCCAGGCGCAGAAGACGACGCCGAAGAGGCAGCCCGCGTTGAAGGTGAGCCAGTACCAGCGCGGGAAACGGGCGCGGGCGAGCAGTGCCATGCCGACGCCGATGACGATCCCGTAGCAGACGATGCCGAGCATCGGGTTCGGGAATCCGAAGACCGCGGCCTGCTTGCTCTCCATGACGCTGCCGCAGGAGACGACGGGGTTGAGGCTGCAGCCGGGTGTGTACGACTTGCCCGCGACCTTGGCCTCGAGGATCTTGAACTTGTCGATCGTGATGACCCAGGCGGCGAGCAGCCCGGCCGCGCCGGTGATCACCAGCAGCAGGGCGAGGGCCCGGCTGCCGCCCTCCGCGCGGGGCGCGATCTCGGCACGCTGTGGCTCGGGCTCCACGGAGACGTCCTTGACTGTCGTCTTGCTCATCACGCCGATTCCGTCACTTGAGACCTGAACATCTTCGGGCAGGGCCCATTGTGCCGCACCGGTGCCCGTCCCCACCGTTCAGTGGACATAAGGATGTCGGTCCGGTCGTCCCCGAGAGTTGTGTTCCGGCCAACGCCTGTCGCATGACAGCACAGAAGTACGAACCAGCCGAGGGGTGCGCGACAGGGGGAGGCGCCGTACCCGGCGCCTTCCTCCCTCGCGTCTCAGCCGAGCCGTGCCTCCAGCTCGGCCACGATCTCGTTCACGCCGACCGCCGTCTGCTCACCGGACTCCATGTCCTTCAGCTGGACGACCCCCTCGGCGAGGTCGCGCTCGCCGGCGACGACCGTGTAGCGGGCGCCGCTGCGGTTGGCGTTCTTCATGGCGCCCTTGAGGCCCTTGCCGCCGTAGGAGAAGTCGGCCGCGATGCCGTTCTTGCGCAGCTCGGTCACCTTGGCGAACAGGACCCGGCGCGCCTCCTCGCCGAGCGGGACGGCGAACACGCTGGTGGTCGCGGGCAGTTCGAGCTCGACGCCCTCCGCCTCCAGGGCGAGGACCGTGCGGTCGACGCCGAGGGCCCAGCCGACGGACGGCAGCGCGGGGCCGCCGATCATCTCGGAGAGGCCGTCGTAGCGGCCGCCGCCGCCCACCGCGGACTGCGAACCGAGACCGTCGTGGACGAACTCGAAGGTGGTGCGGGTGTAGTAGTCCAGGCCGCGGACCAGCTTCGGGTCGTCCTCGAAGGAGACGCCCGCCGCCGTGATCAGCTCGCGGACCTCCTCGTGGTACGCCTTGCACGCGTCGCACAGGTAGTCGCGCAGCAGCGGCGCGTCCCCGAGCTGCTTCTGGACCGACTCGCGCTTGTCGTCCAGGACGCGCAGCGGGTTGATCTCCGCGCGGCGCAGGGTGTCCTCGTCGAGGTCAAGCCCCCGCAGGAACTCCTGCAGCGCCGTCCGGTACACCGGGCGGCACTCCTGGTCGCCGAGGCTGTTGAGCAGGATCCGGAAGTCGCTCAGGCCCAGCGAGCGGTACGCCTGGTCGGCCAGGATGATCAGCTCGGCGTCCAGCGCCGGGTCCTCGGCACCGATCGCCTCGGCGCCGACTTGGGAGAAGTGGCGGTAACGGCCCTTCTGGGGGCGCTCGTAGCGGTAGTACGAGCCCGAATACCAGAGCTTGACCGGGAGGTTGCCGGCCTTGTGCAGGTTCGCCTCCAGCGCGGCGCGCAGGACGGAGGCCGTGCCCTCGGGGCGCAGGGCGAGCCGGTCGCCGCCCTTGGTCTCGAAGGCGTACATCTCCTTGGTGACGATGTCGGTGGACTCGCCGACGCCGCGTGCGAAGAGCTCGACGTTCTCGAAGCCCGGCGTCTCGATGTAGCCGTAACCGGAGTTGCGCAGCGGAGCGGCGATCGCCTCACGGACGGCGAGGTACTTCGCGCTGTCCGGCGGGATCAGGTCGTACGTGCCCTTGGGGGCCTTGAAGGTGCTCACGGAAGGTCTCGTCACATTCCTCGTCGGGGAGCGGGCTGGGCTCCCTGGCCGGCGGCCACCTGCCGCAGATACGGGTTGGTGGAGCGCTCCTGGCCGATGGTCGTCTGGGGGCCGTGGCCGGACAGCACCACGGTCGAGTCGTCGAGCGGCAGGCACACGCGGGCCAGCGAGTCGAGCATCTCGGCCATGTCACCGCCGGGCAGGTCGGTGCGTCCGATGGAGCCGGCGAACAGCAGGTCACCCGAGAACAGGATCGGCGGGATGTCCGCCGCCTCGGGCATGCCGAAGGTCACCGACCCCTTGGTATGGCCCGGCGCGTGCGCGACGGACAGCTCCAGGCCCGCCAGCTCCAGCTTCGCCCCGTCGGTCAGCTCCTTGACGTCGTCCGGCTCCCCCACGGTCAGCTCGCCCAGCAGCGGCAGTCCGATGGAACGGCCGATCCCCTTCTCCGGGTCGCTCATCATGTACCGGTCGTCGGGGTGGATCCAGGCCGGCACGTCGTGCGCGCCGCACACCGGGACGACCGAGGCCACATGGTCGATGTGGCCGTGGGTGAGGACGACGGCGACGGGCTTGAGGCGATGCTTCCTGATCGCTTCCGCTACGCCGTCGGCGGCCTGATGGCCGGGGTCGATGATCACGCACTCCTCACCGGCGGCGGGGGCGACGAGGTAGCAGTTCGTCCCCCAGGCCCCGGCGGGGAACCCGGCAATGAGCACGATCGTCCTTCGTTGTGTCGATACGGGCGGCTACGGCTGCTCACAGAGCCTACCGGCGCTGCCGATTCCTCAGCGAACCCATATACGGTACGGGTCACACGCACGCGCTCGGCACACAGGACGCAGGCGTACCTGTCGACGTTCGAGACCCATGAGGAGAGAACCCGGTGGTCAGCCAGGAACAGCGGCGGCGTCAGCTCGCCCGGGAGAAGTTCTTGCGGCAGCAGCAGCGGCGCACGGAGGCGCGACGCAAGGCCCGTATCCGCAATTCCGTGATCGCCTCGGTTCTCGGCGTGGTCGTGGTGCTCTCGGTGACGGTCTTCCTGACCAAACCGTTCGAGGACGACGGCAAGAAGGAGAACGCGAACGCGGAGGTCACCCCGAGCGCCTCGCCCAGCAAGGCCCCGGACCCGTGCGAGAAGCCGGCTCCGGGCAAGGTCAAGTCGGAGACCTGGAAGAAGGAACCGGCCATGACCATCGACGAGTCGGCCAAGTACACGATGAAGCTGGACACCACCTGCGGCGAGATAGACGTCGCGCTGAAGGCGTCGGCCGCGCCGCACACCGTCAACTCGTTCAACTTCCTGCTCGGCAAGGGCTACCTGGACCACAGCAAGTGCCACCGGCTCACCGCCCAGGGCATCTACGTCCTGCAGTGCGGTGACCCCAAGGGCACCGGCATGGGCGGACCGGGCTACACCATCCCCGACGAGAACCTGAAGGACAAGAGCCTCAAGGGCGGGATGTACCCGGCGGGCACGGTCGCGATGGCGAACCAGTACAACGCGCAGACGAAGCAGGGCCGCAACAGCGGCGGCAGCCAGTTCTTCCTCGTCTACCAGGACAGTCAGCTGCCCCCCGACTACACGCCGTTCGGTACGGTGTCCGAGGCGGGCATGAAGGTTCTGAAGAAGATCGCGGACGCCGGAGCGCAGGCCCCCGACCCCCAGACGGGCAATACGGCACCGAACGCGACGGTCGTGATCAACAAGGCCACGATCACGAAATCCTGACCCCCAACTGCGAAATTTCGGTCGCGCGGGATGCGGACAGGCCCCCCGCCGGTCGCCTATGTTGGCCGTGACGAAACTGTGGACGATGCCCGGGGGAGCTGAGGCCCCCCGCAGGCATCATGTGGAGGAGGCGCTGTGAGCAGCGACCCGTGGGGCCGCGTCGACGAGACGGGGACCGTGTACGTGCGTACGGCCGACGGCGAGCAGGTCGTCGGTTCCTGGCAGGCGGGCTCCCCCGAGGAGGCGCTGGCCTATTTCGAGCGCAAGTACGAGGGCCTGGTTGTCGAGATCGGCCTCCTCGAGAAGCGAGTGAAGACCACCGACCTGTCGGCGAAGGACGCCCAGGCGGCCATCGACCACATCCGGGAGCAGGTCGACGCGCACCACGTGGTGGGTGACCTGGACGCCCTGCGGGTCCGGCTGGACAAGCTCGTGGAGCTGGTGGAGGCGCGTCGCGAGGAGCGCAAGGCGCAGCGGGCGAAGCAGTCCGACGAGGCCCGTCACGCCAAAGAGGCGCTGGTGGCCGAGGCGGAGGAGCTGTCCCAGTCCGACCAGTGGCGGGCGGCCGGTGAGCGGCTGCGGGCCCTGGTGGACACCTGGAAGGGTCTGCCGCGCCTGGACCGCAAGTCCGACGACGAGCTGTGGCACCGGTTCTCGCACGCGCGGTCGGCGTTCTCCAAGCGGCGCAAGCAGCACTTCGCGCAGCTCGACGCGCAGCGCGAGGAGGCCCGCAAGACCAAGGAGCGGCTGGTCTCCGAGGCCGAGGCGCTGTCGAACTCGACGGACTGGGGCGCCACGGCGGCGCGCTACCGCGAGCTGATGTCCGAGTGGAAGGCCGCGGGCCGAGCACAGCGCGAGCACGAGGACGACCTGTGGAACCGCTTCCGCGGCGCCCAGGACGTGTTCTTCGCGGCCCGCAGCTCGGTCTTCGCCGAGCGCGACGCCGAGCAGGCGGAGAACCTGAAGCTGAAGGAGGAGCTCGCCGAGGAGGCTGAGAAGCTCCTGCCGGTCTCGGACCTGAAGGCGGCCCGGGCCGCCTTCAGGAACGTGAACGAGCGCTGGGAAGCCATCGGCCATGTGCCGCGCGACGCCCGGCCGAAGGTCGAGGGCCGGATGCACGCGGTCGAGCGGGCCATCCAGGAGGCCGAGGAGGCCGAGTGGCGCCGGACGAACCCGGAGGCACGCGCGCGTGCCGCGGGCCTGACCGGCCAGCTGCAGGCCGCCGTGGACAAGCTGCGGGGCCAGATCGAACAGGCCCGTGCCCAGGGCAACAACGCCAAGGCCGACAAGCTCCAGCGTGAGCTCGACGGCCGGCAGGCGCTGCTGGACCAGGCGCAGAAGGGCCTGCAGGAGTTCGGAGGCTGAGCAGCCGACGCGAAGGGGGGCTCCCGTACACGCTGTACGGGAGCCCCCCTTTCGTGTGCCGCTGCGGCCGTTACGACCTGCTGCGCGCCGATGTCACGCGGTACACGTCGTAGACGCCCTCCACTCCCCTGACCGCCTTCAGTACGTGCCCGAGGTGCTTCGGGTCGCCCATCTCGAAGGTGAAGCGGGAGGTGGCGACGCGGTCGCGGGAGGTCTGGACGGCCGCGGAGAGGATGTTGACGTGCTGGTCGGACAGGACGCGGGTGACGTCGGAGAGGAGCCGGGAGCGGTCCAGGGCCTCGACCTGGATGGCGACCAGGAAGACCGAGGACTGGGTGGGCGCCCATTCGACGTCGAGGATGCGCTCGGGCTCGCGGGAGAGCGAGTCGACGTTCACGCAGTCGCTGCGGTGCACCGAGACGCCGCTGCCGCGGGTGACGAAGCCGATGATGGGGTCGCCGGGGACGGGCGTACAGCAGCGGGCCAGCTTGACCCACACGTCCTCGACGCCCTTGACGACGACGCCCGGGTCGGCGCTGGAGCGGCGCTTGCGACTGCGGCCACGGGCCGGCGGGACCGACTCGTCGATCTCCTCGGTGGCGGCCTCCTCGCCGCCGAGGGCCTGGACCAGCTTCTGCACGATGTTCTGCGCGGAGACATGGCCCTCGCCGATCGCCGCGTACAGCGCGGAGATGTCGGCGTAGCGCATCTCGTGCGCGAGGGTCACCAGGGAGTCGCCGGTCAGGATGCGCTGGATCGGCAGGTTCTGCTTGCGCATCGCGCGGACGATGGCGTCCTTGCCCTGCTCGATCGCCTCGTCGCGGCGCTCCTTGGAGAACCAGGCCCGGATCTTGTTGCGGGCGCGCGGTGACTTCACGAAGCCGAGCCAGTCCCGGGAGGGGCCCGCGCCGGCCGCCTTGGAGGTGAAGACCTCCACCAGGTCGCCGTTGTCGAGGGTGGACTCCAGCGGGACCAGCCGGCCGTTGACGCGGGCGCCTATCGTGCGGTGGCCGACCTCCGTGTGCACCGCGTACGCGAAGTCGACCGGGGTGGCGCCGGCGGGGAGCGCTATGACGTCGCCCTTGGGGGTGAAGACGAAGACCTCGTTGCGGGAGAGGTCGAAGCGCAGCGATTCCAGGAACTCGCCCGGGTCCTCCGTCTCCTTCTGCCAGTCCAGGAGCTGGCGCAGCCAGGCCATGTCGTTGAGGTGGTCGTCCTTGCCCTTGCCGGACGACTTGGGCGCGTCGGAGCGCACCTTCGACGCACCGGCGACGGCCTCCTGCTTGTACTTCCAGTGCGCGGCGATGCCGTACTCGGCGCGGCGGTGCATGTCGAAGGTGCGGATCTGCAGTTCGACCGGCTTGCCGCCGGGGCCGATGACCGTCGTGTGCAGCGACTGGTACATGTTGAACTTGGGCATCGCGATGTAGTCCTTGAACCGGCCGGGGACCGGGTTCCATCGCGCGTGCACGGTGCCGAGGGCCGCGTAGCAGTCGCGGACGGTCTCCACGAGGACGCGGATGCCCACCAGGTCGTAGATCTCCGCGAAGTCCCGGCCGCGGACGATCATCTTCTGGTAGACGCTGTAGTAGTGCTTCGGGCGGCCGGTGACGGTCGCCTTGATGCGGGCGGCCCGCAGGTCCTGCTGGACCTCGTCGGTGACGATGGCCAGGTACTCGTCGCGCTTGGGTGCCCGCTCGGCCACCAGCCGGACGATCTCGTCGTACATCTTGGGGTAGAGGATCGCGAAGGCGAGGTCCTCCAGCTCCCACTTGATGGTGTTCATGCCCAGGCGGTGGGCGAGCGGCGCGTAGATCTCGAGGGTCTCGCGCGCCTTCTTCTCCTGCTTCTCGCGCTTGAGGTAGCGCATGGTGCGCATGTTGTGCAGGCGGTCGGCGAGCTTGATGACCAGGACACGCGGATCCTTGGCCATGGCGACGACCATCTTGCGCACGGTCTCGGCCTGCGCGGCCTCACCGAACTTGACCTTGTCCAGCTTGGTGACGCCGTCGACGAGCAGCGTGACGACGTCGCCGAAGTCGCGGCGCAGGTCCTCCAGGCCGTACTCGGTGTCCTCGACCGTGTCGTGCAGCAGGCCGGCCATCAGCGTGGCCGGGTCCATGCCCAGCTCGGCGAGGATGGTCGTGACGGCGAGCGGGTGCGTGATGTACGGGTCGCCGCTCTTGCGCTTCTGGCCGCGGTGCCAGCGCTCGGCGACCTGGTAGGCACGCTCGATCTGGCGGAGCGTGGCCGTCTCGATCTTCGGGTCGTTGCCGCGGACTATCCGCAGCAACGGCTCCAGCACGGGGTTGTACGGGTTCGCGCGCTGCACACCGAGCCGGGCCAGACGGGCGCGGACGCGGTTGGAGGAGCCGGAACGGGCCTGCTGGCCGGCCGCCTGACGGACCGCGGGGGGCGGGGTGGGCTTGGGCCGCGCCTGCTCGGCGGGCTTGTCGACCGGCGCCGCCTGGGCGTGCTCGACGGGCCCGCGGGTGTCGTTCTTCGCGTGGGGCGCGTTCGGCGCGGGCTTCGCCGCGGCTGCCGAGGCGGACTCGGGCTTGGCGGCGGTCAGGTGCTGGGCCTCGTCTGGCAAGAGGACTCCTCGTGCGCGATCCGGGTCCCCCGGTCAGGCTCCGGACCCCCATGGTAGCGATCCCGTGCCCCGGGATCGCCTTCAGGCCGATGTGAGGACCGTCTACCCGGGAAACGCAGGTAACGCACGAGGCGGGCGCCGGATTCCTCCGGGCCCGCCTCTGCGGTGCCGTGCCGGTGTCCACCGGGACGGCTGCGCGGCCGTCAGACCGTGAGCAGCGCCTCCAGGGGGGCACCGTTCAGCGCCGGTTCCAGGCGGGCGCGGCCGTTCAGGAAGCCGAGCTCCATGAGGACGGCCAGACCCGCGACCTCGGCGCCGGCTCGGCGAATGAGCTCGACGGAGGCCTCGGCGGTGCCGCCGGTGGCGAGGACGTCGTCGACGACGAGCACCCGGTCCCCGTCGGTGAGGTCCTCGGCGTGCACCTCGATCTCCGCCGAGCCGTACTCCAGGTCGTAGGCCTGGGCGAGGGTGGCTCCGGGGAGCTTGCCCGCCTTGCGTACGGGGATGAAGCCGAGGCCGGCGCGGACGGCGACCGGGGCGCCGAGGATGAAGCCACGGGCCTCCAGGCCGACGACCTTGGTGGCCCCGGCCCTCTCGGCGATCTCGGCGAGGGCGTCGGTGAGCGCGGTGAACGCCGCCGGGTCCGCCAGAAGCGGGGTGATGTCCTTGAACATCACGCCCGGCTCCGGGTAGTCCGCCACGTCCCTGATGCGGCTGAGGAGCAGCTCTCTGATGTCGGTCATCGGCGCTTCCCCGAGGGACGGCCGCGGCCCCGGCTGCGGGAGGCGGGCTGGTTGCGCGGCCCGACCACCGCGGGTGCGGCGTCCTCGGGCTCGTCGGCGTACACCTCGTGGTCGTCCTGGACCGCGGTCTCGCCCTTGGCCGCGGCCTGGGCGCGCTTGGCCAGGACGCGCTTCTTCAGGGCCTTCATCTGCGGCTCGCGCTCCTTGAGGTCGGCGACGAGCGGCGTGGCGATGAAGATCGAGGAGTACGCACCGGCGGCGAGGCCGACGAACAGCGACAGCGAGATGTCGTTCAGCATGCCCGCGCCGAGGACGCCGCCACCGATGAACAGCAGGCCCGCGACCGGCAGCAGCGCCACCACCGTGGTGTTGATGGAGCGGACCAGGGTGCTGTTGATCGAGCGGTTGGCGACGTCGCTGTAGGTCCAGCGGGTCTGCTTGGTGAGGTCCTTCGTCTGCTCCTTGAGGCTGTCGAAGACGACGACCGTGTCGTAGAGCGAGTAGCCGAGGATGGTCAGCAGACCGATCACCGTGCCCGGTGTGACCTCGAAGCCGACGAGGGCGTAGATGCCGACGGTGATGGTGATGTCGTGGATCAGCGCGACGAACGCGGCCAGCGCCATGCGCCACTCGAACGCGATCGCCAGGTAGATCACCACGAGGATCAGGAAGATGCCGAGGCCCTGCCAGGCCTTGTTGGCGATCTGCTCACCCCAGCTGGGACCGACCAGTTCGGCGTTGATCTGCTCCGAGTCGACCTTGAGGTCGTCCGAGAGCTGGGCCTTGATCTGGTTGGCCTTGTCGGTCTCGATGCCCGCGACCTGGATCCGCAGGCTGCCGTCACCGAGCTTCTGGACGATCGCGTCGTGGCCGGAGGCCGTTTCCGCGTACTCCTCGGCCTGGGCCACCGAGACGCTCATGTTCTTCGGGGTGTTGAAGACGGCACCGCCCTGGAACTCGATGCCCATGTTCAGGCCGCGCACCGCCAGGCCGACGATGGCCGTGATGGTGATCAGGATCGACAGGCCGTACCAGATCTTGCGGTTCTTGACGAAGTCGTAGCCGATCTCGCCACGGTGCAGCCGGGCGCCGAGGTTGCCGAGTTTCGACATCTCACGCCTCCTTCGTCTCGACGGGGGCGGAGGGACGGCGGGTGCGGCGCAGCGGCGGCTGGGCACCCAGGCTCTTCGGGTCGAGGCCGGACCACTTGTGGCCGTTCGCGAAGAAGGGGCGACGGGCCAGCAGGGTCAGGAGCGGCTTGGTGAAGAGGAAGACCACGACCACGTCGAGCAGTGTGGTCAGACCGAGCGTGAAGGCGAAGCCGCGGACCTTGCCGACGGTGACGATGAACAGCACCGCGGCGGCGAGAAACGACACGAAGTCGGAGACCAGGATGGTGCGCCGGGCGCGCGGCCAGGCCCGCTCGACGGCGGGGCGCAGGGTGCGGCCCTCGCGGATCTCGTCACGGACGCGTTCGAAGTAGACGATGAACGAGTCCGCCGTGATGCCGATCGCGACGATGGCACCGCACACGGCCGGCAGGTTCAGCGCGAAGCCGATGGCCGGGCCGAGCAGGGCCATCAGCGTGTAGGTGAGGGCGGCGGAGACCATGAGCGAGAGGATCGCGACGAACGACAGACCGCGGTAGTAGGCCAGCAGGTAGACGACGACCAGCGCGAGGCCGATCGCGCCGGCGATCAGACCGGCGTGCAGCTGGTCACCGCCCAGGGCTGCGGTCACGGTCGTCATGCTGTCGACCTTGAAGGTCAGCGGCAGGGCGCCGTAGCTCAGCATGTTGGACAGTTCCTGGGCGGACTGCTGGTTGAAGTTGCCGGAGATCTCGGCGTTGCCGCCGGTCAGGGCCTGCCGGACGGACGGATCGGAGACCACGTCGCCGTCCAGGACGATCGCGAACTGGTTCTGCGGCGGCTGGTTCTGGGCCAGCTTGCCGGTGATGTCGCCGAACTTCTTGGCACCTGCGTCCGTGAAGTCCATCGTGACCGTCCAGCCGGCACCGGTCTGGGTGTTCAGGACGGCCTGGGCCTTGTCGACGTCCGTGCCGTCGACCTCGGCGGGGCCGAGGATGTACTTCTGCCACTGGCCCCCCGAGTTCTTGCCGCAGGCCAGGGTGGGCTGGGAAGCCTTGACGCCGTCGCCCACGGTGGAGCGGGTCTTGGTGTCCGTGCAGTCGAGCTTGGCGTACTTCGCCTGCAGCGCGTTCGCATCGGCCTGGGCGCTGCCGTCGCTCGCCGACGGGGAGGGGCTGGACTCGGGCTTGTCCGAGGCACTCGCGGACGGCGTGGCGTCGGCCTTCAGCCCGTCGGTGACCGCGCGGCCCTGGGTGGTGGGCGTGGCGGACGGGGAGGCGGAGTTCTTCTCGGTGGCCTCGGGCTTGCCGGACGGCTTGCCCGAGGGGCTGCCGGAGGGGCTCGGGGAGGGGCTGGCCGCGCCCTTGCCGCCGGAGACCTCGGTGGCGATGACCGGACGGAAGTAGAGCTTGGCGGTGGTGCCGACCTGCTTGCGGGCCTGCTCGGAGTTGGTCCCCTTGGGGATGTTCACGACGATGTTGTCGCGGCCCTGTGTCTGGACCTCGGCCTCGGAGACGCCCAGACCGTTGACGCGGCGCTCCATGATGGAGACGGCCGTGTCCATGTTGGTCTTGTTGATCGCCGACTCGTTGCCGGCCTCGGGGACCGCGCGGAGCGTGATGCTCGTACCACCGGCCAGGTCGATGCCCAGACGCGGTTTCGTGTGTCCCGAGGCGAACATTCCACCGGTGAGCGCCACGATGGCGATCAGGATCAGGGCCAGCGAGCGCCCCGGCTTGCTCTGGGCGCTCGCGTTCCTGCCCTTTTTAGGTGTGGCCACCTTCTCGTACTCCCTCTCGGGCCACCTCGCTCCTCATCGGCGGACGGGCGGCCATGACATGGTGTCGGGATTCCGTGCGAGCTGGGCGTGTCCCGGGGTGCGCGGGCCTGGCCCGCGCACCCCGGGACACGACTACTTCGCCTCGGAGTCGCCGTCGGTCTTCTTCGGCTCTGCGTCCGTCTTCGCGTCGGTCGCCTCGTCGGCCGGCTCATCGGCCGTGTCCTTCTTGCCGAGGTCGACGGCCTTGTCGTCAGCGGGGGCGTCGGCGGCGGAGTCGCCGGTCCCGGTGAGGGAGGAGGCGTCGTCCGGGACGAGGTCGGCGTCGGACTTCAGGTCGTGCTCGATGCCGTGGACGATGCGGTTGTACTCGTCGTCCGTGAGCACGGCGCCGATGGCGTTCTTGGCGAAGAGGAGCTCGACGCCGGGACCGGCGTCGACGAGGACGGTGTCCTCGTTGACCTCCTTGACCGTGGCGTACATGCCCCCGATGGTGCGGATGCCGCTGCCGGGCTGCATTTGGTTCCGCATCTCCACGGCCTGCTGCTGCTTCTTCTTTGCCGATCGGGTCATCAGGAACATGGCCCCGATGAGCACGATGAACGGGAGGAGGGTCAGGAGACTCACGGGTCGGTACTTCCTTCACACGACCGCGCTGTGAGCGGCCAGATGGTTGGGGGTGTGTACGCCGCCGTCAAAGGCGGCATCGGCGGAGTCTAAGCGAGTCCGCGCGCATGGAACAACGCTCAGCATGGCACCGGGGTTCCTGGTCCGGCCAGTGACCTCGCCGTGGCCTGGGCGCCCCGGAGCCGTGACGGCCCCGTCACGCCCCGAACAGGTCCTGTTGTCCGTTTCCGGTGGCCTGGGAGCGTGGCGGGGTGAGGCCGAGATGCGCCCATGCGGCGGGCGTGGCGACCCGGCCGCGGGGGGTGCGGGCCAGCAGTCCCTCCCGTACGAGGAAGGGCTCTGCGACCTCCTCCACGGTCTCACGTTCCTCTCCCACCGCGACAGCGAGCGTGGAGAGGCCGACCGGGCCGCCGCCGAACAGCTTGAGCAGCGCTTCCAGCACACCCCGGTCGAGGCGGTCGAGACCGCGGGCGTCCACCTCGTACACCGCGAGGGCGGCCGCCGCGATGTCCCTGGTGATCAGCCCGTCGGCCTTGACCTGCGCATAGTCGCGGACGCGACGCAGCAGGCGGTTGGCGATGCGCGGCGTGCCGCGGGAGCGTCCGGCGATCTCGGCGGCGCCCTCCGGCCGGACCTCGACCTCCAGGAGACCGGCCGAGCGGTGGATGACCCGCTCCAGTTCGGCCGGTTCGTAGAACTCCATGTGTGCGGTGAAGCCGAACCGGTCGCGCAGCGGCGGGGGCAGCAGGCCGGCCCGGGTGGTCGCGCCGACCAGGGTGAAGGGGGGCAGCTCCAGGGGAATGGCCGTGGCCCCGGGGCCCTTGCCGACGATGACGTCGACGCGGAAGTCCTCCATGGCCATGTACAGCATCTCCTCGGCGGGCCGGGACATGCGGTGGATCTCGTCGAGGAAGAGCACCTCGCCCTCCTGGAGGGAGGAGAGGATCGCGGCGAGGTCGCCGGCGTGCTGGATCGCGGGGCCCGAGGTGATGCGGATCGGGGCGCCCATCTCGGCCGCGATGATCATCGACAGGGTGGTCTTGCCGAGGCCCGGGGCGCCGGACAGCAGCACGTGGTCGGCCGTGGCCCCGCGCGCGCGTGCGGCGCGCAGCACGAGGTCGAGTTGCTCGCGGACCTTCTCCTGGCCGATGAACTCGTCCAGGTCCTTGGGGCGCAGGGCTGCCTCGACGGCCTGGTCCTCACGGTCGGCGACAGAGTCCACCAGCCGCTCGCCGGCGGTGGTGTCGGTCGTGTCGTCCCAGTTCATGGATGTGCCTCAGAGGGTCGTGGATCAGCGGGCTCGGTTCAGTGTCTGCAGGGCCGCCTTCAGTAGCTGCCCCACCTGTGGCGTGCCCTCGACGGCCTCGGCCTGCGGGCTCACGGCGGCGACGGCCTCGTCGGCCTCCCGGGTCGCGTAGCCGAGGCCGATCAGAGCCGCGTGCAGCTGGTCGCGCCAGCCGGTGCTGACCGGTGCGCCGACGGCGGGTGCTCCGACCGGTGCGCCGAGCCGGTCCTTCAGCTCCAGGAGCAGCTTCTGGGCCCCCTTCTTCCCGATGCCGGGGACGGCCGTGAGGGCCTTCTCGTCGCCGGTGGCGACGGCCCGGCGCAGCGCGTCCGGGCTGTGCACGGCCAGCATCGCCTGGGCGAGTCTCGGTCCGACGCCGCTCGCGGTCTGGAGCAGCTCGAAGACCTGCCGCTCGTCGTCGTCCGCGAACCCGTACAGGGTGAGGGAGTCCTCGCGGACGACCAGGGACGTGTGCAGCTTGGCGGGCTGGCCCATGCGGAGCGTCGACAGCGTGTTCGGCGTGCACTGGACGGCCATGCCGACGCCGCCGACCTCGACGACCGCGGCGTCCGGGGCGAGCGCGGCCACTGTGCCGCTGACGAAGGCGATCATGCCGTCCGGCCTTTCGGTGTGGGTGCGGTGTGCAGGGCGACGGCCTGCTGGAGTCGGTTCTGGGCGGGGGCGCGCCAGATGTGGCAGATGGCGAGAGCGAGGGCGTCGGCGGCGTCGGCGGGCTTGGGCGGGGCGCTGAGCCGGAGCAGGCGGGTCACCATGGCGCCGACCTGTGCCTTGTCGGCCCGGCCGCTGCCGGTGACGGCGGCCTTGACCTCGCTCGGGGTGTGCAGCGCCACGGGGATCCCGCGGCGGGCGGCGCAGAGCATGGCGACGGCGCTGGCCTGGGCGGTGCCCATCACCGTACGCACGTTGTGCTGGCTGAAGACGCGTTCCACGGCGACGCATTCCGGCCGGTGCTCGTCGAGCCACTGCTCGATGCCCTGTTCGACCGCCACGAGGCGGTGGCCGAGGTCGGCGTCGGCGGGTGTGCGGACGACTCCGACGCCGATCATCGTGAGCGGCCGTCCGGCGACGCCCTCGACCACGCCGACACCGCACCGGGTCAGTCCCGGGTCCACCCCCAGTACGCGCACGCGCCCTCCCTTTCGCTCACCTGTTTGTGCAGGCTATCGGGTGCCACCGACAACGCGACGGGCCGACGGGGTGTGTCCCGTCGGCCCGTCGACCCGGTGGAGTCCGGAAATGCGGAGTCCGGAGTTACGCGTCGACCTTCTCCATGACCTCGTCGCTCACGTCGAAGTTGGCGAAGACGTTCTGCACGTCGTCGCTGTCCTCGAGCGCGTCGATCAGCTTGAAGATCTTCTTGGCGCCCTCCTCGTCCAGTTCGACCTGGACGGACGGCACGAAGCTGGAGTCGGCGGAGTCGTAGTCGATGCCGGCGTCCTGGAGGGCGGTGCGGACCGCGACCAGGTCGGTGGCCTCGCTGATGACCTCGAAGGACTCACCGAGGTCGTTGACCTCCTCGGCGCCCGCGTCCAGGACGGCCGTGAGGACGTCGTCCTCGGTCAGCTCGCCCTTGGGGACGATGACGACGCCCTTGCGGCTGAACATGTACGACACCGAGCCCGGGTCGGCCATCGAGCCGCCGTTGCGGGTCATGGCGACGCGGACGTCGGAGGCGGCGCGGTTGCGGTTGTCGGTGAGGCACTCGATGAGCACGGCCACGCCGTTCGGGCCGTAACCCTCGTACATGATCGTCTCGTAGTCGGCGCCGCCGGCCTCGAGACCGCCACCACGCTTGATCGCGGAGTCGATGTTCTTGTTCGGGACCGACTGCTTCTTGGCCTTCTGGACGGCGTCGTAGAGCGTCGGGTTGCCCTCGAGGTCGACGCCGCCCATCCGCGCCGCGACCTCGATGTTCTTGATCAGCTTCGCGAAGAGCTTGCCGCGCTTGGCATCGATGACGGCCTTCTTGTGCTTCGTCGTGGCCCATTTAGAGTGGCCGGACATCTGCCTGTCTCCTTCGCGTAACCCATCTCAGCAACGAACGCAGGAATCCTACAAGGACTCCGCTGTCCGGTTCCCCCGCACCATGTCGACGAACAGGGCGTGCACGCGGTGGTCGCCGGTCAGTTCCGGGTGGAACGACGTGGCCAGCGCGGTGCCCTGGCGGACCGCGACGATGTGGCCGTCGTGCTCGGCGAGCACCTCGGCCCGGGCCCCGACGGACTCCACCCAGGGGGCCCGGATGAAGACGCCCTCGACAGGATCGCCCTCGATGCCGCGGATGTCGACGGCCGCTTCGAAGGACTCGTTCTGCCGTCCGAAGGCGTTGCGGCGCACGATCATGTCGATGCCGCCGATGGTCTCCTGGCCCGAGCGCGGGTCGAGGATCTTGTCGGCGAGCATGATCATGCCGGCGCAGGTGCCGTAGACGGGCATACCGTTGCGCACGCGCGCGCGAAGGGGCTCCATCAGGCCGAACAGGACGGCCAGCTTGGAGATGGTGGTGGACTCGCCGCCGGGGAGGACGAGGCCGTCCACCTCGGCGAGCTCTTCGGGGCGCCGCACCGGCCTGGCCACGGCATCGGCCGCGGCCAGGGCGACGAGGTGCTCCCGTACGTCGCCCTGGAGGGCCAGGACGCCTATGACGGGGATGTCGCTCATGGATTCCTGTGCCTTACCAGCCGCGGTTGGCGTAGCGCTCGGCCTCGGGGAGGGTGTCGCAGTTGATGCCGACCATGGCCTCGCCGAGGTTGCGGGAGGCGTCGGCGACGATCTTCGGGTCGTCGTAGAAGGTGGTGGCCTTCACGATGGCGGCGGCGCGCTTGGCCGGGTCGCCGGACTTGAAGATGCCGGAGCCGACGAAGACGCCCTCGGCGCCGAGCTGGCGCATCAGGGCCGCGTCGGCCGGGGTGGCGACACCGCCGGCGGAGAACAGCACCACGGGGAGCTTGCCGAGCTCGGAGACTTCCTTGACCAGCTCGTACGGGGCGCGCAGCTCCTTGGCGGCGGCGTACAGCTCGTTGTTGTCGTAGCCGCGCAGGCGGGCGATCTCGTTCTTGATCTGGCGCAGGTGGCGGACGGCCTCGACGACGTTGCCGGTGCCGGCCTCGCCCTTGGAGCGGATCATCGCCGCGCCCTCGGCGATGCGGCGCAGGGCCTCGCCGAGGTTGGTGGCGCCACAGACGAACGGGGTGGTGAAGGCCCACTTGTCGGAGTGGTTGACCTCGTCGGCCGGGGTGAGGACCTCGGACTCGTCGATGTAGTCGACGCCGAGGGACTGCAGGACCTGGGCCTCGACGAAGTGGCCGATGCGGGACTTGGCCATGACCGGGATGGAGACGGCGTCGATGATGCCCTCGATCATGTCCGGGTCGGACATGCGGGCCACGCCGCCGTCCTTGCGGATGTCGGCCGGGACCCGCTCCAGGGCCATGACGGCCACGGCGCCCGCGTCCTCGGCGATCTTCGCCTGCTCCGGGGTGACGACGTCCATGATGACGCCGCCCTTGAGCTGCTCGGCCATGCCGCGCTTCACTCGGGCGGTACCGGTCTCGGGAGCCTGGTTTTCGGAGATGGACACGGGTGACCTCGCTGAGGGGAAAGGGGATTTCTGCAGCACTGAGGAAACGTGAGAGAACCAGGCCACAGCAAGGGCCAATGTGAACGCCGTGGATCCTTTTTGCGACGGACGGCCGGAAAGCGACGGGTGGACGGTTCAGGCGGCCCGGTCCACCAGGGCCGCCGGAGGCTCGTCGTCCATCTCGAAGGCCATCGGGAAGGGCGCGTGACCGGCCAGGCGGAACCAGCGCACCTTGCGATGCCGGCGCAGGGCCCGGGCCGCCCGTACGGCGTCGTTGTGGAAACGCCGGGCCATCGGCACCCTGCGGACCGCCTCGGTGAGTTCCCGGGCCGCCTCCTCTCCCCCGGGTGCCTCTCGCACCGCCTCCACCTGCGGGGCCTCTCCGAAGACGGCCCGCAGCGCCTGGCTCAGTTCGCTCTCGGCGACTTCCCGCTGGTCCTCCTCGGCCTGTCGGGCGGCGTGTGCGGCCTCGTACAGCACGATCGAGGCGGCCGGGTCCAGGACTCCCGAGGTCGCCAGTTCCTGCGCGACCGAGGCCCGGCGCAGCAGCTGCGCGTCCAGGGCGGCCCGCGCGGCGTCGATCCGGGCGTGGAGACGGTCGAGCCGGCCTGCGGTCCAGCTCAGGTAGAGCCCGATCGCGACCAGGGCGACGGCGATCCAGATGAGAGTGGTGGTCACGGGCGGCAAGGCTAGCGGCACGGGCACTCTCGCCGTTCACCCCCCGGCCCGGGGCCGGCCGCAGCCGGCCCGGCATCAGTCCCGGGCGAACCCCAGCCGCCCCCACAGGCCCGTCGCCCGCTCGTCCTCGGCCACCGCCGCCGCTCCCGCCGTGACCGTCTCGTAGACGGACAGGATGTCCGCGCCGACGGTCGACCAGTCGAAGCGCCGCACGTGGGCACTCCCCCGCTCCCGCAGCTCCGCCCGCCGCTGCGGGTCGGCCAGGAGCCGTACGGCCGCCTCGGCCAGGGCGTCGGCGTCCTCGTTGGGGAACAGCTCGCCGGCCGACCCGCGGTCCAGGACCTGGGCGAAGGCGTCCAGGTCGGAGGCGAGGACGGGGGCCCCGGCGGACATGGCCTCGACGAGGATGATGCCGAAGCTCTCACCGCCGGTGTTGGGCGCGACGTACAGGTCGACGCTGCGCAGGAAGCGGGCCTTGTCCTCGTCGCTGACCATGCCGAGGAACTCGACGCGCGAGCGCAGCTCGGCCGGCAGGGACTCCACGGCCTCCTCCTCGTCACCGCGTCCGGCGACCAGCAGCCGGGTCTGCGGACGCGCGGCGAGGATCGCGGGCAGGGCCCTCATCAGCACCGGGAGTCCCTTGCGGGGCTCGTCGATACGCCCTATGAAGCCGATCGTTTCGCCCTGCCACTCGGCCTTGGGCTCGGCGTCGGCGAAGAAGTCGACGTCGACGCCGTTGGGGATCACGACCGCGTCGCCGCCGAGGTGCTCCACCAGGGTGCGGCGGGCGTACTCGCTCACCGCGATGCGGGCGCTGATCTTCTCCAGGGCGGCCTGGAGGATCGAGTACGCGGCGATCATCGCGCGCGAGCGCGGGTTGGACGTGTGGAACGTGGCGACGATCGGCCCCTGGGCGGCCCAGCAGGTCAGCAGGCCCAGCGACGGCGAGGTCGGCTCGTGGATGTGGATCACGTCGAACGCGCCGTCGTGCAGCCAGCGGCGCACCCGGGCCGCGCTCAGGAAACCGAAGTTCAGCCGGGCCACCGACCCGTTGTACGGCACCGGCACCGCGCGTCCGGCCGAGACCACGTACGGCGGCAGCGGGGTGTCGTCGTCGGCCGGGGCCAGGACGGACACCTCGTGGCCGAGGCGGATGAAGTACTCGGCGAGGTCACGGATGTGGAACTGCACGCCGCCCGGTACGTCCCAGGAGTACGGGCAGACGATACCGATTCTCACGGGCGCCCCTTCGCGGGGTCGAGGTCCGCGAGCCACAGGCGCTGCAGCATGTGCCAGTCCTCCGGATGGTCGGCGATACCCGTGGCGAAGGCGTCGGCCAGCGCCTGTGTCATGACGGATGTCTTCTCGGCGCGTGTGCCCGGCTCGGGGACCTCGACGGGCGGGTGGACGCGGCCCTGCATCACGGGCGAGTCGTCGTACCAGAGGGTGACGGGCAGCAGCAGGGCGCCGGTCTGCTGGGCGAGCAGGGCGGGTCCGGCCGGCATGCGCGCCGTGGCGCCGAAGAAGTCGACCTCGACGCCGGAGGCGGACAGGTCGCGGTCGGCGACCAGGCAGACCAGTCCGCCGTCGCGCAGCCGGCGGGCCAGGGTGCCGAAGGCGGTGCCGCCGCTGTGCGGCAGGACCTCCATGCCGAGGCCCTCGCGGTAGGCGACGAAGCGGTCGTAGAGCGTCTCGGGCTTCAGGCGCTCGGCGACCGTGGTGAAGGGGATGCCGAGTCTCGTGGTGACCCAGGCGCCGGCGAGGTCCCAGTTGGCGAGGTGCGGCAGCGCGAGTATGACGCCCTTGCCTGCGGCCATGCCCTCGGTGAGGTGGTGCAGGTCCTTCGGCTCGAAACCGCCCTTGATCCGCTCCTTGCTCCAGGCGGGGAGGCGGAAGGACTCCATCCAGTAACGCAGGTAGGAGCGCATGCCCGCGCGGGACAGTTCGGCGAGACGCTCGGGGCTCGCACCGGGCACCACACGCGCGTAGTTGCTCTCCAGGCGCTGCACGCCCTTGCCGCGCTGCTTCCAGGCCAGGTCGGCGATGGTGCGGCCGAGCCGTGCGGCGGCCGGCTCGGGGAGCTTCTTGACCGTGCCCCAGCCGAGGCCGTACAGCGCGTCCGTCAGCCGGTCCTGAGCGCTCACGTGGCCGCCTCGCTCCCGTGAGAGGCGTTCTGCTGCTCGTCCTCATTGTCCTGCCCGTCCGCCGTGGCCGCCGCGGCCTCGGCCTCCGCGGACTCCCGGCGGACCGTGACGACCCGCTGGACGAGCGTGACGAGGCTGCCCACGGCGACGATCCACAGGGCGACGGGCAGCAGGTACTGGATGCCGGGCACGCCGAACTTGTGCAGGCCCGCGAGCCCCGCCGCGACCAGGGAGATCACCAGCCGCTCGGCCCGCTCGACGAGCCCGTTGACCGCCACCGGCAGGCCGATCGACTCGCCCCGGGCCTTGGTGTACGACACCACCTGCCCGCTGGCCAGACAGAAGATCGAGACGGCGCACAGGACGAGGTCGTCGCCCCCTCCTGCGTACCAGAGGATGAAGCCGCCGAAGATCGCGCCGTCGGCGACCCGGTCGAGCGTGGAGTCCAGGAAGGCGCCCCAGCGGCTGGAGCGGCCCAGTTGCCGGGCCATGTTGCCGTCGACGAGGTCGGAGAACACGAACAGCGTGATCACGACCGTGCCCCAGAAGAACTCGCCCATGGGGTAGAAGACCAGCGCGCCCGCGACCACACCGGCGGTGCCGATGAGCGTGACGGTGTCGGGGCTGACGCCCCGCCGGATCAGAAACGCGGCGAACGGTGTGAGGACACGCGTGAAGAATGCACGCGCGTACTTGTTCAGCATGGCCTTCCCGAGGGTCGGTGTCGCCGTCTGGCCCCTGCTGGCCACCGGCTGGCCCATCGTAGTCACGCGCGCGCGTGGGCGAGGGCCGGGCACCCGGACCCCTTTCGGGGGAACCCTCGAGCCCCTGGTGGGCGGCGCGCCCACGTCGTTCGTATGGACGCGCCGTGACGGGAGTGGGAAGGTCGAATGACCGCGGGCGTCGCCGGAGCCGCACCGCACGCGGGCTCCGCGTGTCCGCGCCCACAGTGACCTCACCGTGCACGGGAGGCAGGATCATGGGCGACAAGGCACAGACACACCCTGGGGCCGCCGGCAGGGCACGAGCGGCCGACCACCCTCGCTCCGTACGGAATGTGGTGCTGGTCGGCCACTCCGGATCGGGCAAGACCACATTGGTGGAGGCCCTCGCACTCACGGCGGGGGCGGTGAACCGGGCGGGTCGCGTGGAGGACGGCGGCACCGTCTCCGACTACGACGACATCGAGCACCGGCAGCAGCGCTCGGTGCAGCTCTCCCTGGTGCCCGTCGAGTGGGACGGCATCAAGGTCAATCTCCTCGACACCCCCGGATACGCCGACTTCGTCGGTGAGCTCAGGGCCGGTCTGCGCGCGGCGGACGCGGCCCTCTTCGTCGTCTCGGCCTCGGACGGCGTGGACGGCTCGACCCGCATGGTGTGGGAGGAGTGCGCGGCCGTGGGCATGCCCCGGGCCATCGTCGTCACGCACCTGGAGTCGGCGCGTTCCGACTTCGAGGAGATGACACGGACCTGCGCGGAGGCCTTCGGCGCGGACGATCCCGACGCGGTCCTGCCGCTCTACCTGCCGCTGCACGGCCCCCAGGCTCCCGACGGGCACGCGCCCGTGACCGGGCTGATCGGCCTGCTGTCGCAGAAGCTGTTCGACTACTCGGCCGGCGAGCGCAAGGAATCCGAGCCGGGCGAGGACCAGCTGCCGCTGATCGAGGAGGCCCGCAACCGGCTCATCGAGGGGATCATCTCCGAGAGCGAGGACGAGACCCTCATGGACCGCTACCTCGGCGGGGAGCCGATCGACGTCGCCACGCTCATCGAGGATCTGGAGCGGGCCGTCGCGCGAGGCGTCTTCTTCCCCGTCCTGGCCGCCGCCCCCGCGGGTGAGGGAGCCCGGCAGGGGCTCGGCACCCTGGAGCTGCTGGAGCTGATCACGCGGGGTTTCCCCACGCCACTGGAGCACGAGAGGGTGCAGGTCACGACCATCGACGGCAAGCCGCGCGAGCTCAAGCCGTGCGACCCGGGCGCTCCGCTGGTCGCGGAGGTCGTGAAGACCTCCTCCGACCCGTACGTCGGCCGGCTGTCGCTGATCCGGCTGTTCTCCGGCACCCTGCGCGCCGATCAGACGGTCCACGTCTCCGGGCACGGGCTGGCCGACCGGGGGCACGAGGACCACGACGTCGACGAGCGGATCGGCGCCCTGTCCACGCCGTTCGGCAAGCAGCAGCGCCCGGTGTCGCACGTCATCGCGGGTGACTTGGCCTGCGTGGCGAAGCTGGGCCGCGCCGAGACCGGCGACACCCTGTCCGCCAAGGACGACCCGCTGCTCATGGAGCCGTGGCAGATGCCCGACCCGCTGCTGCCGCTGGCCATCCGGGCGCACAGCAAACCGGACGAGGACAAGCTCTCCCAGGGCCTGGCCCGGCTGGTGGCCGAGGACCCGACGATGCGGCTCGAACAGAACCAGGACACCCACCAGGTGGTGCTGTGGTGCCTGGGCGAGGCGCACGCCGACGTTGCCCTGGAGCGGCTGCGCAGCCGGTACGGCGTCCAAGTCGACGTCGTGCCGCACCGGGTGTCGCTGCGCGAGACGTTCGCGACCAGGTCGGCCGGCCGGGGCAGGCACGTCAAGCAGTCCGGCGGGCACGGGCAGTTCGCCATCTGCGAGATCGAGGTCGAGCCGCTGCCCGGCGGGTCCGGCATCGAGTTCGTCGACAAGGTCGTCGGCGGCGCGGTGCCCCGGCAGTTCATCCCGTCGGTGGAGAAGGGCGTGCGCGCTCAGGCGGCCAGGGGAGTCGCTGCCGGGTACCCGCTCATCGACGTACGGGTGACCCTCCTCGACGGCAAGGCGCACTCGGTGGACTCCTCCGACGCCGCGTTCCAGACGGCCGGAGCGCTGGCGCTGCGGGAGGCCGCGGCCGGCGCGAGGATCCATCTGCTGGAGCCGGTGGCCGAGGTGTCGGTGCTGGTCGGCGACGACTTCGTGGGTGCCGTGATGAGCGACCTGTCGGGGCGGCGCGGGCGGGTGCTGGGCACCGAGCAGACCCCCGGCGGGCGCACGCTGATCCGGGCCGAGGTGCCCGAGATCGAGATCGGCCGGTACGCGATCGACCTGCGGTCGATGGCGCACGGCACGGCGGGGTTCAGCCGGCGGTACGCGCGGCACGAACCGATGCCGCAGCAGGTCGCGGACCGGGTGCGCGAAGAGGAGCGCGTGGCCTCGTAGTCGGCGCCGGGCGCCACCACGTTCCCTCCTGGGGGCTTCTCTCCGCCGGGGCGGGCGGCTTGACGGGCCGCCCGCCCCGCTCTCCGGCACGGGCGGATACGCTGATGACCTGATCAACAGGTGTGCGGAGCGCGGAAGTCGGGAAGGCCGCAGATGCGGATGCGGCAGCGATGGGGGCGGCAGTGACGGACGGATTCGACTTCAGCCCGGGGGCTCAGGTACCCCTCGCGGGTGCGAGCGGCCAGACGGCGGCGACCTACGCGCTGGCGGCGGCGGCCTACCGGGACGACGAGGTCACCAAGATCCTGGCCGCCGACAACGAGTGGCACCAGTCGAAGGTGACCCCGCCGCGCTCCTGGGCGAAGATCTTCCGCCCCAGGCTGGGCGAGGCCTTCTCCCGCGCGGTGATCGACCGGATGCTGGGTGCCGAGCGCAAGCCGGTCATCCAGTCCTTCGGCATCGAGCCCCAGGTCGTCGTGGAGCACTGCCTGGCGGCCCACCGCATCCGCCGCGACCGCGACAACCGCCTGTCGGCGGTCACGGTGATCTGCGGGCTGCTGTTCCTGCCGGGCTTCCTCGTGTGGCTGCTGGTGTTCACCCTGCGCACCACCATGGCCAAGCGCGAGGACAAGCGTGCGGGTGCCCTCGCGACGACGCTGCTGGTCGCCGTGGGCGCACTGGCCGTGCTGTTCCTGCTGCGCATGCCGTTCACGGGATTCTGGGCCCTGTACGGGCGCGCGGCGGTGATCATGCCCGTCGTGGGCTGGTTCTGGGCCAAGCACATCTGCGAGCGGACCGCCCGGGACCTGCGGGAGCGCTGGGCGAGCCTGCTGTCGGGCGGCGGTGTCGGCGCCAAGATCCCCGAGGCCGTCCCCGGCAACCCCGGTGACGCCGCCGAGCAGGTCCGCAAGGAGCTGGCCCGCCTCGCGGCCGAGCAGCGTTCCAACTCGGTCTTCTACGCCGGTCCCAAGGGCATACTCGGCATGGGCACGCGGTGGGGCAGCTGGCAACTGGCCGAGGAACTGGTATCGGCCGAGCCGGGCAAGGACTTCCACCCGTTCCGCAGCTGGGACGTCATCGTGGCGATCCAGGGCGGCCTCGGCATGCTGGAGCGTACGTCCATCAACACCGGCGGTTTCCCCAAGCCGTCCATCACGCACTGGGTCGTCACGCCGATCGGCGAGAAGGCGACGGAGGTGTCCCGGCCGAGCGGCACGGACGTCGACGCGTACACGGTCCGGACGCACGCCATCCAGGACATCTGCAACAAGCAGCAGTTCGGCAGCGGCGACCGGCACTACCTGGGCGTCCAGTGGACCCTGTGGGACGGCCACCTGGTGATCACGATGCTGATCACGGTGACCGTGCTGCACGACACGCTGCGCATCGAGGTCACCGGGCACGCGCTGGGGCCGGTGAACTCCCTGTTCAACGAGAAGCCCGCCGCCAAGGAGAAGACGGTCCAGAAGTCGTTCAAGTTCTGGGAGACCCGCACGGTCAAGCTCCCGCTGATCGACGCCGACGAGGTGGTACGGCTGGCCGCGCGCGCCCCGCTGACCTGGTATCCGCCGGTGCTCAACTGGCTCGGCGGCAGCCTGACGCTGCCGGAGCCGTTCGGCCTGCGGCACGCGTGGGCCGACCAGCCGTGGCGGCACCGCTTCATGGCCGACGACGCGCTGCGGGCGGCCACGCCGGTGCTGCGGGTGGTGCATACGGCGGCCCTGAAGGTGCTGCGGGAGAACGGCGTGGACGTGGAGAAGTTCGGGTCCAGGTCGGCGGCGCTCAGCGGGGCGGTGCAGGAGGCTTCGCCGAAGAAGGCGGACGTCTACGACGCCTAGTCGGTGAGGTGTCCGGCGTTGGTGCTGGGGCACGGGTGGGTGCGCGGCCCGGCGCCGCGGGGTGCCGCCGCGCCCGCCCTCCCCCAAGCTCTCGGCTTCGCTCGAGCAGGGGGGGACCCCCACCGCCCCGGGCGGCACGCATGCCCGCGGTTCATGACGGCCAGGCGTCCGCCAGCATCTTCCTTGTGTCGGCCAGGAGCTGTGGCAGCACCCGCGTGTGTCCCACCACCGGCATGAAGTTCGTGTCCCCGCCCCAGCGCGGCACGATGTGCTGGTGCAGGTGTGCGGCGATGCCGGCGCCGGCGACCGTGCCCTGGTTCATGCCGATGTTGAAGCCGTGGGCGCCGGAGGCCGTGCGCAAGGCCGTCATCGCCTGCTTGGTGAGTTCGCCGAGCTCGGCTGTCTCCCCCGCGGTGAGGTCGGTGTAGTCGGCGACGTGCCGGTAGGGCACGGTCATCAGGTGGCCGCCGTTGTACGGGTAGAGGTTGAGCACCGCGTAGACCTGCTCGCCGCGCCGGACGACGAGCCCGTCCTCGTCGGACTTGGCCGGGATCGAGCAGAAGGGGCAGCCGTCGCCGGCGCCCGGGCCGGTGGGCTTGTTCTCGCCCTGGATGTAGGCCATCCGATGGGGCGTCCACAGACGCTGGAACGCGTCCTGCGTCCCTACTCCCAGCTGCTGCTCCGGCTCACTCGTCATGCAGTGCAGCATATGGCGTCGACCTGGGGGGACGGCAAAGGCCCCCGGGTCTCCCCGGGGGCCTACGCACCGTGTGATCAGACCTGGGCGCGTTCCTCGACGACCTTGAGGATCTTCGCGATGGCCTCGTCGAAGGGGATGCCGTTCTCCTGCGAGCCGTCGCGGTAGCGGAAGGACACGGACTCGTGGGACATGTCCTCGTCGCCCGCGATGACCATGAAGGGCACCTTCTGCTTCTGGGCGTTGCGGATCTTCTTCTGCATGCGGTCGGAGGAGGAGTCGACCTCGACGCGCAGACCCTTCTTCTTGGCCGCGGCGGCGAACTTCTCCAGATACTCCACGTGCGCGTCGCCGATCGGGATGCCGACGGCCTGGACCGGTGCCAGCCAGGCCGGGAAGGCACCCGCGTAGTGCTCCAGGAGCACCGCGAAGAACCGCTCGATGGAGCCGAACAGCGCGCGGTGGATCATGACGGGGCGCTGCTTGGAGCCGTCGGCGGAGGTGTACTCCAGGTCGAAGCGCTCGGGCAGGTTGAAGTCGAGCTGGATCGTCGACATCTGCCAGGTGCGGCCGATGGCGTCCTTGGCCTGGACGGAGATCTTCGGGCCGTAGAAGGCGGCGCCGCCCGGGTCCGGGACGAGGGGCAGGCCCTGCTTCTCGGCGACCTGGCGCAGCGTCTCGGTGGCCTCTTCCCAGGCCTCGTCCGAGCCGACGAACTTCTCCGGGTCCTTGGTGGACAGCTCCAGGTAGAAGTCGGTCAGGCCGTAGTCGCGCAGCAGGCCGAGGACGAAGGTGAGCGTCTTGTCGAGTTCCTCCGACATCTGCTCGCGGGTGCAGTAGATGTGCGCGTCGTCCTGGGTGAAGCCGCGGGCGCGGGTCAGGCCGTGCACGACGCCGGACTTCTCGTACCGGTACACGGTCCCGAACTCGAAGAGGCGCAGCGGCAGTTCACGGTAGGAGCGCCCGCGCGCGTCGAAGATCAGGTTGTGCATCGGGCAGTTCATGGGCTTGAGGTAGTAGTCCACGCCCTCGTCGAGCTGCATGGGCGGGTACATGCCGTCGGCGTACCAGTCCAGGTGGCCCGAGGTCTCGAAGAGCTTCCCCTTCGTCGCGTGCGGGGTGTAGACGAACTCGTAGCCCTCTTCCTCGTGGCGGCGGCGCGAGTAGTCCTCCATGACCCGGCGGATGATGCCGCCCTTGGGGTGGAAGACGGCGAGGCCGGAGCCGATCTGCTCGGGGACGGAGAACAGGTCCAGCTCGTTGCCCAGCTTGCGGTGGTCGCGCTTCTCGGCCTCGGCGAGGAACTCCAGGTGCGCCTTCAGCTCGTCCTTGGTCGGCCAGGCGGTGCCGTAGATGCGCTGGAGCATGGGGTTCTTCTCGCTGCCGCGCCAGTAGGCGGCCGCGTTGCGCATCAGCTTGAACGCCGGGATGGCCCGGGTCGACGGCAGGTGGGGGCCTCGGCAGAGGTCCTTCCAGCACAGGTCGCCGGTCTTGGCGTCCAGGTTGTCGTAGATCGTCAGCTCACCGGCGCCGACCTCGACGTCCGCGCCGTCGTCGGACGAGGCGGAGCCCTTGAGGCCGATCAGCTCCAGCTTGTAGGGCTCGTCGGCCAGTTCCTCGCGGGCGGCCTCGTCGGTCACCACACGGCGGGAGAAGCGCTGCCCCCGCTTCTGGATCTCCTGCATCTTCTTCTCGATGGCCTTGAGATCCTCGGGCGTGAACGGCTTCTCGACGTCGAAGTCGTAGTAGAAGCCGTCCTTGACGGGCGGGCCGATGCCGAGCTTGGCCTCGGGGTGGAGCTCCTGCACGGCCTGGGCCATGACGTGCGCGGTGGAGTGGCGCAGGATGTTGAGGCCGTCCTCGGAGGAGATCTCGACGCCCTCGACCTCGTCGCCCTCGGACAGGGTGTACGACAGGTCCTTGAGCTCGCCGGCCACGCGCGCGGCGATGATCGAGCGCTCGCCGGCGAAGAGCTCGGCGGCCGTAGTGCCCGTCGTCACCACGCGTTCTTCCCGCTCGGAATCGCGCTGGATGATCACACGGACGTCTGACACCGGTCTCTCCTGACTGAAGGGGGCTGCGGCGCCATACCCGAGCGCGCGCACGAGTAAGGATCGTACCGACCCGGGGCCGCCCGACGCGAAATCGTTCCCGCCCGGCCCCCGCCGCAGGCTCGGTCCGTCCCCTCGGCAGGGGTCGTCAGTCCCCTTCGCAGGCCCCTTCGAAGAAGTCGAGGTTCTCGTGGAGCTCCTTCATCAGGCGGTCCCGTTCGGCGTCGTCGACCTGGACCGGGACGACACCATGGGCGCCGGTGAGGCGGCGGAACCCGCTCCGGCTCTCCAGCCGCCCCTGCACCCGGACCGGAAGTCCCACGAGATGGGCGTGCCCGGCGATCCGGTACGCGTCCTCGTCGAGGGTGATCCGGACGTTCGGCACGTCGGCCCCGGCCAGGACGCGCAGCCGTACGGTGCCCTCGCCGCGCGGCCCGGACCGGCGCAGCCGGACCACCGCTCCCGTGAGCCGCACCGGCACCGCGGGTTCCTCACGCAGGTAGCGGGCGCCCGCCTCGCGCAGCACGGCCAGGTCGCCGGGCGAGAACTCGACCGGCTCGGCAGAGGGGGCGCACCCCTCGGGTACCCCGGCCGCCGGGGCCCACTCGACGGCGATCCGGGCGCCCTCCGTGCCCTGGACGAGGGTCACCAGGGCCTCGGTGAGCTCGTGGCTCACTCCTGCCCCGACAGCGGTGTCGAAGCCGTCCATGCCGCCGGTGGCCCGCTGGTAGTCGATGGCCTCCCGGGCGGCGAACAGCGCCTGGTGGAGGCGTACGGCCAGGGGGCGGCCGCCGGCGACCGGCACGAACGCGGTGAGCCGGCCGTCGGTGGCGGAGCCGACGAGGACGTTCTCCAGGGCCGCGGCGGCGGTACGGCGGTGACGGGCACCGTGGTAGCCGGCCCGGGCGCGGGTGGCGAGGGCCGCGGCGAGCAGCATCCGGCGGGCGGCGCCGCGCAGCCGGTCCTCGACGGTCCAGGACGCGGCTCCGGCGGGCCCCGCGGGGACGTCGTGCCACCAGCGGATCTCGTCGCTGGGCACGGCGAGGGAGACGAGGACCTCACGGGCGGAGGGCGAGCCGCTGCGGGACAGGGCGAGCAGGGCCTCGCCGAGCAGCTCGTCGCTGTCGGGGAAGGCACGGCTCTCCGGCACCAGGAGGCTGGTGCCGCTGCCTCCGGGGCCGGGCGGGGTCCAGCGGCCGTAGCGTCCGGGCGCGCCGCCGCGCCGCTGCCAGCCGTGCCGGCGCAGCAGGGCGCCCAGCACGGCCGGGTCGGTGCCGGCGGGCTCGGGCGGCTCGGGCGTCGAGCCGCTCCGTGTGGTGCCGACGGGATGCGGCCGGACCTGCCTCAGCGGCTCCTCGGTCGGGCGGTGCGTCACGGTTTCCCTCCCGTCCCGACCCGCGTCATGATCTCGCACAGGGCCCGGTCGTCGAAGATGCGTGAGGTCGGTATCCGCACCGTGGTGCGGCGGCGGCCGGTGATGGGCTGTCCGGCGAGATTGGTCCAGTAGCAGCAGTGCCGCAGATCCAGCCGGTCGTGGCCGGCGCGCAGCCAGTCGTCCTGTGAGCGCGGCACCAGCATCACCACGAGGATCTTGTGCACCGACACGGGTGTGCGGGCGAGCTTCGCCAGGTGGTCGTTGTCGAGGGTGAAGGAGAAGGTGCGGCCGGGCGGATTGGGCGGCACCTGATAGGTGGCCTTGAGCTGCACCTTGATGGTGACCTCGTCGTCGACCGTGTGCCCGGGGGCGCTGTGGCTGACGTGCCAGTCGATGCCGTTGTCGGGAAAGGGCTGGGACAGTGAGCAGCCCGCGGCGGCCGCGACGGCGTGCAGATAGCCGACCTGCAGTGTCTCCATGCAGGCGGTGGTGGCGAGGGTGCCGCGGGAGGGAGCCGTGCGCTCGGGCAGCAGCCCGCCCCGTTCGGGCTGCGCAATGGCCATGGCCAACAGCCTTCCAGAACCAGTGTTTCCCCGTGGCGGGCCGCTGAACTGCGACGACCCGTACTCCTGTTGTCTCCGTCCGGCGTACGGCGCAAACAGCACGGGTATCACCGAATCGGGCAGCGGACGGTGCGTCAACTGCCGAAGGTGACGGAGGGGTTGTGGGGCCGATGACGACGTGCTGGTACGAGGGGCCGCTGGCCGCCTTCGACACGGAGACGACGGGCGTGGACGTCGAGACCGACCGGATCGTGTCGGCCGCCGTGGTCGTCCAGGATGCGCCGGGCATCCGGCCGCGGGTGAGCCGCTGGCTGGTGAACCCGGGGGTGCCGGTGCCGGCCGAGGCGACGGCGGTGCACGGGCTGACGGAGGAGCACCTGCAGCGCAACGGCCGTTGGCCGGCGCCGGTGATGTACGAGATAGCGCAGGCGCTGGCCGAGCAGGCGCACGCCGGGCGGCCGGTCGTGGTGATGAACGCGCCGTTCGATCTCACTCTGCTCGACCGGGAGTTGCGCCGCCACCGCGCCTCGGCGCTCGGCCGCTGGTTCGAGGCGGCGCCGCTGTCCGTGCTGGACCCGCGGGTTCTGGACAAGCACCTGGACCGCTACCGCAAGGGCCGCCGCACGCTGACCGATCTGTGCGCGCACTACGGCGTGGCTTTGGAGGGCGCGCACGACGCGGCGGCCGACGCCGTGGCGGCGCTGGAGGTCACCCGGGCGGTGGGCCGCCGGTTCGCGTCCCGGCTGGAGCGTCTCGCCCCGGGTGAGCTGCACACCCTGCAGGCGGTGTGGCACGCGGCGCAGGCGCGGGGCCTGCAGGCGTGGTTCGCGCGCAGTGGTGTGGACGAGGTGGTCGACCCGGCCTGGCCGCTGCGCCCGGACCTGCCGGCCGCGGCCTGAGATCCTGTCTCCGGAGCGCCCGGGGCATGAAAAAACCGGTCCGTCTGCGACGGACCGGCCGTTTCCGGTGGGCGATACTGGGTTCGAACCAGTGACCTCTTCGGTGTGAACGAAGCGCTCTCCCACTGAGCTAATCGCCCGGGAACGCACTGAACCATACAGGTCCCGGCACGCTTCCTTCAAACCGCCCGGAGATGCCGGCTCAGTCCGCACCGCCCGGACCGCATCATCAGCGCGTGATTGGCGCGGAAGAGGGGCCGTCCCGGTACGGCGAGGCGTCGCAGCAGCGGCTTGTGCACGCTGACGACCTGGTCGTAGCGCGCGAGACTGCCGTTCCCGTGCGGTGTGACGGTCCAGCGCGCCCAGCCCTCGATGTCCCCGGACAGGGCCGTCTCGAGCACCCCGGCCGCGGGGTCGCGCCGCACCTCCCGCGCTCTGAAGGTCATGTCGTACGGCAGGAGGGAGCGGATGCGGATCACCCCGGTGGTGTCGTCGAGCCGGATCACCTCTCGGACCTGGCGCCACCAGAGGGGATAGTTTTCGGGGCGTTGCAGCACCTCGTACACCGTGGCGGGCGGTGCGGGCAGGGGCCACAGGCTGCGGAAGCGGTAGTGGTTCCAGTCCATGCCCGCAGTGTGCCCACTTCAGGACGGGAACCGGCTGAGTACGCGCCTGAGTATCCGCACTCATGCCCGGCACGGTGACGCGGACCACACTGCCTGCCATGACGCACCTTCCGCCTCCGGCCGAGGAACTGCGGTTCCTCGACGCCGAACTGAGGCAACTGGACGCCCGCCGGGCCCAGTTGCTGACTCGCCGCGCCTGGCTGGTCGCGGCTCTGCAGCAGACGGGGCAGCCGTCGCGGCGCTGGGCGCACCCGCGGACGCCGTCCGCCACCGCGCCCCGCCCCGAGGCCGCCGCGCCCAGCGTGCAGAACGTGCTGCTGGTCCTCGGCGGTGTCCTGCTCACCCTCGCGGCGGCGGTGTTCACCCTGGTCAGCTGGGGGGACATGGGGACCGCGGGGCGGGCCCTGGTGCTCGGCGCGGTCACGCTGGCCACGCTCACCGCACCCGTGGCCCTGCTGAAGCGCGGGCTGCGGTCGACGGCCGAGTCGGTGACGGGTCTCGGGCTCGCCCTGACCGTCCTGGACGCGTACGCGCTGCACACGGCCGCCCTCGCCGGGACGGACGGGATGGGGTACGCGGCCGCGGCGACGGCGGTACTGGCCCTGATCTGGACGGCGTACGGCCTGCTGCCGGTCACATCCGCGCTGCGCCTCCCCGGGCCCTGCGCTCTGGCGGCGGCCCAGTTCCCGCTGCTGCTGGGGGCCTTGGCCGCCGACGCGGGGCCGTATCCGATGGCGGCCGCGCTGCTGGTGACGGCCGGTCTCGACGCGGTCGCACTGGTGCTGCTGCCGGCCGGGGTGCCGCGGGTCGCCGCCGTCGTGGGTGCGTACGGTGTCGGCGGCTGGGGTGTTGTGGGTGCCGGCTGGCTGTCCCTGACGGCGGACGGCCCGGTCGACGCTTCGCGCGCCGCGTCGCTGCTCCTGCTCGCCACGGCGATCGCCGTGGGTTCGGCCCTGCGAGGGCCGGGTGCCGGGCATGCCCTCGGCCTCGCGATCACGGCCGGGCTGCTCGTCGTGGGGGCGCTCGGTGGGGTGGCGCGTTCCGGGCTGCCGTCGCAGTGGGCGGTTCCGGCCCACCTGGTCGTCGCTATCGCCCTGTTGGCGGCCGTACGCCTCGAACGCGTGCCGGGCGCGATGCGGCGGGGTCTCGCCTGGGCCTCCGGTGCCGTGCAGGCCCTGGCCGTGCTGTGGACACTGCCCGTCGTGGCCGTGGTGCTGCTGGGGCCGGCCGGATGGCTGGGCCGGGTGTGGGGCGGGGCGCCGTCGGACGCCCGTGCCGCGGTGGTCGTCGATGTTCCCTGGCCGCCGCACGCGGCCGTGGCTCCGGTGGTGCCGGTGGCCGTGGCGGCCGTGCTCGCCCTGGTGGTCCGTGGGCAGGTGTGGCGTTCCCGGGCCCGGCTCGGCGCCCTCGGCCTCCTGTGGGCCACGGCGCTGATCCTTCCGGCGGTCCTGGAGATTCCGTATGCCGTCGGCATGCTGGTGCTGGGCGTCATGACGGCGGCCGCGCTGGCCGCGTGCCGGGTCACGGCGGCGGCGGCGCAGGTCACGGCTCTTGTCCTCGCCCTGGTCACGGCCGCCGGTCTCACGCTGGTCTCCCTCGCGTCCCAGTCGGCGACCCTGGTGGTGCTGTCCGCCCTGACGACGTTGTTCGCCGTGGCCTCGTGGCGGGCGGACGTCTCGCCGTTCACGGCTCCGGCGGCTCTCGTGCACGCCGCCGCGCTGGCTTCGGCGTCGGGTGCCGCGGCGGACTGGCCGACGGCCCGAACCGCCCTGGCGGTCCTGGCGGTTGCGGCTGCCGCAGCCGTGCTGGCGGCGCGTCTCGGTGAGTCGCGGGCGACGGTGCCCGTCGAGGCCGTGGGAGCCGCCGTCGGTCTCCTGGCCGTGGCGCTGGCCGTCACCGACCCGCCGATGCTCGCCCTGGTGCTGGCCCTGTGCGGGGTGATCGCCGCGGGCACGGCCCTGCGTGCCGGGCGCCGTCCCGTCGGCTACGCGGCCACGGCCCTGTTCGTGCTGGCCGCCTGGGTCCGGCTGGCCGCCTGGGACGTCGGTACGCCCGAGGCGTACACCCTGCCGGTGACCGTCCCGGCGCTGCTGGTCGGAGCCCTGCGCCGGCGCCGCGACCCGCAGACCTCCTCCTGGACGGCGTACGGAGCCGGGCTCGCCGCGACGCTCCTGCCCAGCCTGGTCGCGGCCTGGACCGATCCGCAGTGGACGCGGCCGCTGCTGCTCGGCGGCGCGGCACTGCTGGTCACCCTGCTGGGGGCCCGGCACCGCCTGCGGGCACCGCTGGTGCTCGGCGGCTCGGTGCTGACCCTGGTCACCCTGCACGAACTCGCGCCGTACGTCGTGCAGGTGACGGGGGCCCTCCCCCGCTGGGCACCCCCCGCCCTCGCCGGCCTCCTGCTGCTCGCCCTCGGCGCGACGTACGAGCAGCGGATCCGGGACGTCCGGCGGGTTCGGGAGGTGCTGGGGAGCATGGAGTAGGAGCACTGAGGCCGTCTCGACCGCGGACAAGTCCCGTGATGTCATACGTTCTCCGACCGGCTGCCGAGACAGCGGCATGCTCGGGCGTGGACGGGGGGCATCATGACGGACCTGGGGGCATCGCCTGGCGGGGGCACGGACGCCGGGGACCAGGGGACACTGGAGCGCCTGCTCTCAGTGGTGGGTGTGGGAGCCGTGGAGTTGCACACGGCCCCGGAGGGCTTGCGGACGCCGGTCACCGGCGTCCATGTGCTGGACGCCCTGGAACCGGTCATCAGACCTCGGGAGTTACTGCTCGCGGTCGGCGTCGACCCGGCGTCTGCCCACGCGGTCGATGTGGTGCGCCGGGCCGGTGAGGACGGTGCGGCGGGTGTGGTGTTCGGCCCGGGCCGGCCCGATCCCGGCGCTCGGGCGTTGCAGGCGGCCGCGGAGGAAGCCGGCACGGCGGTGCTCTTCCGCACCGCATGGTGCACCTGGGCACAGCTCGTCGGGGTGCTCAGGGCCGGGCTGGCCGCGGCGGGCGCTCCCCCGATGCCCGCCACCAGCGGTGTACCCCTGGGCGATCTGGACTCGTTGGCCGATGCGGTGGCCGCCCTGGTCGGGGGTTCGGTGACGATCGAGGACACGGAGTCGCGGGTGCTGGCGTACTCGTCGACCGAGGAGAACGTGGACGAGATGCGCCGGCTGACCATCCTCGGCCGCCGGGTGCCGCCCTGGCGGGTGGCGGCCATGCGGGAGGCGGGGTTCTTCCAGGCCCTGTGGGGTGCGGGCGACGTGCTCCACCGGCCCGCCCACGGACAGAACCCGGAGCGCCTGGTCGGCGCGGTCCGGGCGGGCGGAGAGGCGCTCGGGTCCATCTGGGTGGCGGCGGTGGCCGGCCGCCCGCTGTCGCCGAACGCCGCGCAGACGCTGCGGGCGGCGGCCCGGACCGCCGCCGCCCATCTGCTCCATCACCGCACCCACAGTTCGGACGGCCGGCTGGTGGAGGATGCGGCCCGGGCGCTGCTGGAGGAGCGCGGATCCGTCGCTGTGCTCGCCGAACGCGCCTCGCTGCCGCCCCGGGAGCCCTGTGCCGTCCTCGCGGTGGGCGTCGGGTCCGGCCGCCCCTCGGACGAGGGCCCGTCCGGGCTGCCCGCTCTGCTGGCCCTGCACTGCGCGGCGTTGGGCCACCGAGTCGTGGTGGTCCCGGCGGGCGGCGGGGCCCTGGTGCTGCTGAGCGGGCTGCGACGCGACCCCGAGCGGGCCGACGGCCAGGTCGGACGGCTCGGGAACGCACTGGCCGATCAGTTGTCGGCGACGATCGGCTCGACGGTGAGGGTGGGGCTCGGCGACGTGGTTCCGGGCCTCGCCGGGGCGTCCGCCTCCCGCCGGTCGGCCGAGCAGGCCCTGCAGGCGCTCATCGCGGCCGACGGGCCGCACACTGTCGCGCGGAGCGCGGACGTCGCCGACACCGTGGGCATTCTCCAGGTCGTCGAGGCCCTGCGCGGGTTGGCGCTGCCCGCGGGGACCTCCGTGGCCCGGCTGAGGGACTTCGACGCCGATCACAGCGGCAGCTGCCTGGTGGAGACCCTGCGCGCCTACCTCGACCACTTCGGCGACGTGTCCGCCGCCTCGCGCGCGCTGGGCGTGCACTCCAACAGTCTGCGCTACCGGCTGCGCCGGATCAGGCAGGTGTCGGGACTGGACCTGGAGAGTCCCGACGCCCGCCTGCTCGCCCAATTGCAGTTGCGGCTGGGCGGGGATACCTGAGGCGCACCGGCATCACCGACGGCAGCGGGGCGCGACCGCGCCCGTGCCGGCCGTTCGGTCCGGGCCACCATCGATGGGCCTGGCTGTTGTCGTATCGCACAACGCCTGTGCCCTGCGGAGGGGTTGTTGCGTCCGAAGGCCGTCGGTGCGGCCCGCGTCTTTGACGACTCGACGAAGACGCGGCGCCGGGGCGGACCGCAGCCTGGTGTTCCACCCGGGGTGGTCCCGGGCGGCGTGTACGACACCGGAAGGCTCACCATGACCGGACTGACCCCCGCCGCCGAGCGGCGCGAACGGATCCTGCGGGAAGCGGTGCGGCAGGGACTGCTGGACGCCGAGCGGTCCCAGCTGGCCGCCTTCGTCGACCTCGACGGCGTCGCCGCGACGGTCGAGTCGCTGCACCGCGCCTTTCCCTCCTCGCCGCCCGTGCTGCACGCCTTCGCCGCGAAGGCGAACTGCCTGGTGCCGGTGCTGGCGGAGCTGCGGCGGCTGGGCATGGGCTGCGAGGTGGCCACCGTGGGTGAGCTGGCCCGAGCGCTGGCAGCCGGGTTCGCACCGGACAAGATCGTCTTCGACTCCCCCGCCAAGACGGAGGGCGAACTGCGGCGCGCCCTCGACCTCGGTGTGACCGTCAACGCGGACAACCACCAGGAACTGGCGAGGATCGACCGGGCGCTGGGCGGCCGTGTCCCGGTCTCGCGGATCGGGGTACGTGTCAACTCCCAGCTCGGCGGCGGCAGCATCGCCGCGATGAGCACGGCGACGAGCACCTCGAAGTTCGGCGTCCCCCTGGCCGACCCGGGAAGCCGGCAGCGGTTGCTGCGCGCCTACCACGACCACCCGTGGCTGACCTGGGTGCACACCCACGCCGGTTCGCAGGGCTGCCCGCTCGACCTCATGGCCGGCGGGGTCGGACAGGCCGTGGCGTTCGCCGAGGAGGTCAACGCCTCGCTCGGACGGCGCCAGGTCGTCGGCATCGACATCGGCGGCGGGCTCCCCGTCAACTTCGCCGACGACGAGATCACACCGACCTTCGACACGTACGTCCGGCAACTGCGCGCCCACGCTCCCGCCCTGTTCTCCGGCGGGTACGAGATCGTCACCGAGTTCGGGCGGTCCGTCCTCGCCAAGAACGGGTTCATCGCCGCGTACGTCGAGTACACGAAGAACATGGGCGGCCGGCCGATCGCGGTCACCCACGCCGGTGTGCAGGTGGCCACCCGGACGGTGTTCAACCCCGACGCCTGGCCGCTGCGGATCGAGGCGCACGACGCGAGCGGCGGGGCCAAGCGGGGCGGACCGGTCCGCCAGGACATCGCGGGACCGGCCTGCTTCGCCGGGGACCTGCTGGCGCGCGACCGCGCTCTGCCCCTCCTGGAACCCGGTGACATCGTCGCCGTCCCGGACACCGGCGCCTACTACTTCTCGACGCCGTTCCACTACAACAGCCTGCCCGAGCCCGCCGTGTACGGGGTCCGCACGGGCGGTGGCGGCGGCGTCCGCTTCGAGCTCATGCGTCCCGCGCAGGACCCGTGGGACGTACCCGTGCTCGAGCCCGCCGCCGGAGTGGGGTAGGGAGCACTCGGGTGGCACAGGCCAACCGTCGGCGCACCGGCCGGGACGGGCCGCTCCTCACCCAGCGCGCCGCCATCGTGTTCCTGCTCGCGGCCCTGGTCGGCATCGGCGCCACCGTCCTGTCGGCACTGGCCGGCAACACCTGGCCCGTCGCGGTGAGCGTGGGCGGCGGGGTGACGGCACCGGCCGTACTGTTCTTCCACCAGATCATCGACTAGCCGGGCGGGTTCCGGGGGCGCCGCTCCGGAACCCGTCCGTGTCCGTGCCTACGGCATCCTGTCGCCGAGCAGCGCCAGGTTCTCGATGGCGGCGAGGCCGTACAGCGCGGTGTCGTTGGTGGACACCCAGGTCGCCTCGCTGCCCGGCACCAGGGCGGCCGGACCGGTCACCTTCTCCGTCCGCCAGGGCGCCGACTCCTTGTATCCGTCGGAGTTGTAGAACTTCTCCCAGGCCCGCTCGGCGAGCTTCTCGTCCCCGGTCTTGACGGCCGCGTACGCGTCCAGGCGCGAGTGGCCCTGGAACAGCAGCAGACTGCCGAAGTCGGATCCGTAGCGGGTCTTCTGCTCGGCCTTGGTGGCGTTGAAGAACCGGCAGTAGTCGAAGTACGCCTCGTTGAACTTCGGCATGTCGACGAGGTCGATGAGCTCGGCGCACAGCTCGTTGAGGCCGAAGACGGCCGACAGGTGGGAGACGCTCACCGCGGGCTTGTCCGCGATGGCGAACCTGCCGGTGTCCAGGTCGTAGAGCCCGGTGCCCTGGACGAAGCCGTTGGGCTGGGCGGCGATGGTCTCCATCGTGGACAGCACGCGGGCCTTGGCCTTCTCCCACTTCGGGCCCTTGCGCTCCCACTCCGTCAGCCAGGCCGACACCAGGCCGCTCCAGTCCGTGCCGAAACCGATCGACAGGGCGTGCCGGTCGGGCGTGTAGGGCTCGGTGCGGATCTTGCGGATGGGGTCGAGGACGAGGAACGTCTCGTCGGAGTCGACGTTGGCGTGCATGAGGTCGCCGACCCGTTCGTCCGCCGTGAGGAAGTAGTAGTAGCGCCGGTAGGTGGTGTTGGCGATGCGCTGCTGCTTGGCGCTGTCGGCGAAGTGCTGCACGCCGTGCCGGGTGCCCAGGCCCGCCCACTTGCCCAGGTGGTAGACGTCGACCTCGCCGGTGTGCCGGGTCATCGCCTCGGCGAAGCGGAAGATGTCGGCGCGGCCGGAGCGCAGGTAGGCGAACCAGAGCCACAGGTCCGGCGACAGTTCGGAGTTGTCCCAGGCGTAGCCGCCGACGTCGTACCGCCACTGGTGCCGGACGGTGTCGTAGGTGTGCATGATGTCGCCGTAGTCCCAGAAGCCGTACCAGCGGCGCTGCTCCACCTGGTCCTTGTAGTAGGTGAAGAGGAAGTCGAGGTGGTCCTCGATCTTCGCCTTGGCCGGGGTGGAGCGGTCGGGCTCGGAGTACAGACCCGGCCCGAAGGCCTTGGCCCTGATGAGCTGCCTGGGCGGGGCGGCCAGCTGCGGCAGCACACGGACGGCCTCGACCTGCTCGGCCAGCCGGCCGGGGCCCGGGGTCGACTCGTTGGCCCAGAAGAGGAGTTCGGAGGTGCGGGCGATGCCGTAGGGGGTGCCGAACTCCGGCTCGTAGTCCTCGTAGGTGATGTTGAGGCCTTCGAGCTGCTCGGGGTAGGTGTCCTGGCCCATGCCGTCGTGGTAGAAGCGCAGGTCCATGGGCTGCGCCTCGGGCGACCAGAGCCACAAGGTCACCTCGGCCTCGTCGGTGTGGGCGTCCCGGATGTCGAGCTGGGCGGGGAACTTCTCCCAGAAGTCGCGCAGCCCGAAGGAGAACCCGCCGCTCGACCCGCCCACGTAGCCGAAGCCGGACGCGCGCCGGCCACCGCCCGCGCCGACCCAACCGTGCCCCTTCTTGGTGCGCTTGCGCAGCGTGAAGCCGTCGGCGGACAGCTGCGAGAGGGTGTAGTCACCCCACTCGGGGATGTACTGCAGGCGGGTCGTGACCCGCTGGTCCCAGGTGGCGGGGTCGGGCAGCTTCCTGCCTTCGAACTGGGCCGACTGCACGGCCGCGCCCGGGTCCCGGCGCAGTCCGGTGATGCCCTTGACGGCCTCGCGCAGCAGTCCGGTGCCGTCGCCGCCGATGCGGATGTGGCGGTCGTAACCCTCGTCCCGCATCGGCACCGTGAAGCGGACTCCGAGGCCGCGGATGAAGTCACCACTGGCCTTGCCGGGCTCCTGCGTGCCGTCGTAGGTGATGGTGTGCACCATGCGGAAGGAGTCGGCGCCGGCGTAGAAGTAGAGCCTGATCGAGAAGGGCAGCCAGCTGCGGCCGCCCTTGCGGTGCTTGCCGTCGATGCGGACGACCGCGCGGACCGGTCCCGCCTGCTCGACCTCGGCCTTGGAAATCACGCCGTCGAAGCGCTCGGTCCTGACCGCGCCCTGGTCCTCGTCCTCGATCTCGGGCTGGCGGATCAGCACGAGCCGGCCGTTCTTCGCGATCTCGGTGGAACCGCGGGTGACGGACTTGACGAGGGTGGAGCCGGATGTGCCGATCCTCGCGGTGATGACGCCGGTCGAGATGCCGATGGTGCCGCCGCGCTTCTCGACGGTGACCTTCTTCTCGGGGGCGGCGGGCGTCCCGGCGGCGAGGGTGAGCTTGCCGTCACCCGAGGCGACCGCGTGGGCGGTCCACTTCAGTGACCCGTCGGGCCAGTAGGCGATCGGCCAGGACTGCACGGG
This sequence comes from Streptomyces sp. NRRL B-1140, assembly GCF_001280065.1. Classification (GTDB taxonomy): domain Bacteria; phylum Actinomycetota; class Actinomycetes; order Streptomycetales; family Streptomycetaceae; genus Streptomyces. The sequence continues at coordinate 43,025 of NZ_LGEA01000014.1, read as the reverse complement.
TACGGCCTTGCCGCCGGCGTCCGTCAGCGCGAAGGTCTGGTCCTTCCGGTACGCGCCCTTCGGCCAGGGCACACCGACGGTGGAACCGGGGGCGGCGCCGAGACCGCCGTCCTCCAGCCAGTCCAGGGTCACCGGGTCCGCGCCGGCCGGTTCGGCTCCGGGCGCGGCCTGGGCGTCCCGGGCTCCCAGCGCCCAGCTGAACCGGGCGGCGGCTCCGGTGACGGCGGCTGCCTTGAGGAGGGACCTGCGGGGGATGGGAGACATGGCGATGATGCCTTTCCTTGTCCGTGCGGGAAGCGGTTCCGTAGGCATGACAGAGAGAGGTGCGGCGCCCGGGCCGACCTGGAAGGGGGGCCGTTCAGCGGTGCCGGTACCGCTCCTCCACAGCGATGGCCGCCGCCGTCACAGCCCCGAGGACGGCCACCGCCAGCGGCGCGGCGAACCAGGCGGACACGGCCACCACGGCCAGCCCGCCGACGATCAGGAAGGACCCGGCCGGGTCGAGCACCGTGCGGCGCCCGGCACGTGCGAGGAGCGTCCGCCAGAGTGCGTCCGGCTCCCAGACCGCCGCCGCCCGCAGCCCTGCCACGACGAGCCCGATGAGCGCGACGACGCCGACAGCTCCGACGAGCGGCCCGCCGGGGATCCCCGCCCGGGCCGCCTGCACGTCCACCCAGACCGCGGCCACGGCCGCCCACCCGGCGAGTCCGGCGAGCCACCCGCCGCGCAGGGCCGTGCGGAAGTCGGCGGCGAACTCCCGCCAGCCACCGCCCTCGTGGGCGGTACGGCGCCGCAGATGCCGCGCCCCGGCGGCGAACGCGGCGGGGTAGGTGACCACTCCCAGAGAGGCCACCGCGATCCACACACCCGTCAGCAGACACTCGGCGAACACCGCGAACCTCTCGGCGGACACCGACTCGCCACGTGCCTTCACCCGTGTCCCGGCCATGCCGCCTCAGCCCTTCAGACCCGACGTGGCCATGCCGTCGATCAGATAGCGCTGGAAGGCGAGGAAGAAGGCGAGCACCGGCAGCAGCGCGACCAGCGACATGGCGATCATGCCGCCGTAGTTGGCCAGTCCTTCCTGGTCGACGAACATCTTCAGGCCGAGCGAGACCGTGTACTTGTCGGGCTCGTTGAGGTAGATCAACGGGCCCATGAAGTCGTTCCAGGAGTTGATGAAGGTGAAGATCGCACTGGTGATCAGGGCCGGCCGGGCCAGCGGCAGCACGATCGACCAGTAGATCCGCAGGTGTCCGCAGCCGTCGAGGCGGGCCGCCTCGTCCAGTTCCTTCGGCATGTTGCGCATGAACTGCACCATCAGAAAGACGAAGAACGCCTCGGTGGCCAGGTACTTCCCGAGCAGGAGCGGCGTGTAGGTGTTGATCAGCTCCAGGTTGCGGAACAGCACGTACTGCGGGATCAGCAGCACGTGGTAGGGCAGCAGGAGCGTGCCGATCATCAGGGTGAACAGCAGATTGCGGCCCGCGAACCGGATCCTCGCGAAGGCGTAGGCCGTCAGCGAGCAGGACACCAGGATGCCGACGACCGAACCGACGGCGAGAAAGAGGGAGTTGAAGAAGAACGTGGAGATCGGGATGTCGGCGATGCCGTCGGCGAGGCTCGTGTAGTTGGCGATGACCGGGTCGCCCGGGAAGAGGTCCAGGCTGCCGACGACGTCCTCGCTCTTCTTGAAGGACCCGCCGACGACCCAGATCACCGGGTAGAGGATCACCGCGAGGATCAGCAGGGACCCGATGTGCCAGGCGAGGGACCCGGGCAGCTTGTGCCGGAGCGTCCCGGCGGACTTGATCTCGGTGGCCGATGGGGGTGCCCCCTGATCGAGCGGAGTCGAGAGATTGGGGGAACTCATCGGGCGCCCTCCTCGTAGTGCACCCAGCGCTTCTGGGACCAGAACAGCACCGCCGTCACCAGGGCGACCGCGATCAGCAGGAGCCAGGCCATCGCTGAGGCCAGGCCCATGCGGCTGTTCTCGAAGCCCTGGACGTAGAGGTAGCAGGTGTAGACCATCGACCCGTCGGCCGGACCGCAGGCGTTGCCTCCGGCGCCGCCGCCGACGATGTACGCCGAGCTGAAGATCTGGAAGGAGTGGATCGTCTCCAGCAGCACGTTGAAGAAGAGGACCGGGGAGATCATCGGCAGCGTGATGTTCCAGAACCGCCTCAGCTTGCCCGCCCCGTCGACCTCGGCCGCCTCGTACAGCTCGCGCGGGACCTGCTTGAGTCCGGCCAGGAAGATGACCATCGGGGCGCCGAACTGCCAGACCGTGAGCGCCACCAGGCTGTAGATGATCAGGTCCGGATCGCCGGTCCAGCCGCCGGCGTCGATACCGAAGATCTTCTGGGTACGGTCCACGATCGCGTCGTCCGAGAAGATCGCCTTCCACACGATCGCGACGGACACGCTCGCACCGATGAGCGACGGCGCGTAGAAGGCGGCCCGGTAGAAGGCCTGCCCGCGCCGGCTCTGGGCGAGCAGCAGGGCCACGCCGAGGGCGGCGATCAGCTTGAGCGGTGTGCCGACGGCGACGTACCAGAGCGTCACCTGCACCGAGTGGCGCCAGCGCGGATCACCGAACATCTCGGAGAAGTTGCCGAGACCGATCCACCTGGGGGCGTCGAAGAGGTTGTAGTCGGTGAAGGCGTAGTAGAGCGAGGCGATCATCGGGCCCGCGGTGAGCAGCAGGAACCCGGCGATCCACGGGGACATGAAGAGATAGCCGGCCAGGTTCTCCCGGCGCCGCCGCCGCTTGAGGGCGGCGGGGCGTTCGGGCTTCACCGGACCGTGCCGCGGCTCGGAGTCCCGGGACAGGCCCTCCATCGCAGGGGCGTGTGTCACGGTGGTTCCCATCAGGTGCCGAGAGCCGTCTTCGACTCGGTGAAGAACTGTTTGACGGCCTCGTCCACCGAGCGCTTGCCCAGGCCGAGTTCCTCGCCGATGCGCAGGAAGGCGGCCTCGCAGACGTCCGCGCCGTTCGGGTGCGGAGTGATGGGCTCCAGGACGCCCGCCTTCACGAGGGACTCCTCGTAGGCGGCGATCGCCTTGTTGACCTCGTCGGTCGGCTGGTACGCGTCGTACTGCGCCTGCGTCGCGGGCACGCCGCGGTCGTAGCCCATGATCTTGGCGACCTCGGGGTCGTGCACCATGAAGTCGATGAACCGGGCGACCTCCTTGGGGTGCTGGGTGCGCTTGGAGGCGCTCAGCATGAGGGAGCCGAGGTACTGGCCGGTCTTCTTGCCGTCCGTGGTCGGGATGGGGGCCAGGCCGTACTCGCTCTTGCCCTCGGAGGTGTAGCGGACGGTGAAGTTGTCCCAGGTGAACTCACCGCCGGAGATCTCCCCCGCGACCGCCGACTTGGGCTTGATCTGGGCGACCTTCTTCTGGTTGGCGTAGCTGCCGTCCTCGACGCCCTGCTCTGCCTTCGTCCACCAGTCCGTCAGATCCGCCTCGGTGAAGCCGAGCGCGTCCTCGGTGAAGAACGCCTTGCCGTTCTGGCGCAGGTAGAGGTCGTAGAGGTACATGACGTTGTACGGGCCGGTGTCCCCGGCACGCCCCGTCTTCTGGCGGATCTTCTTCATGGCCGCGTGGTAGTCGTCCCAGGTCCAGCCCTGCTCCGGTTTCACGCCGGCCCGCGCGTAGACGGGCTTGTCGATGACCAGGGCCATGGAGTTCGAACCGACCGGAACGCCGAGGAGTTTGCCGTCGACCTCGCCGAACTTCTCGAGGCCCGCGCGGAATCCATCCATCCGGAGGTTGCCAGCCTTCGCCTGCTCGCTGAGATCGAGCAGCACGTTCTTCGCGTCGTATTTCCGGAGGAAGCCGATGGCATTCTGGAAGACGTCCGGCGGATTCCCGCCGGAGGCCTGGGTGTTGAACTTCTTCCAGAAGTCGGGATAAGGCTGGAAGTCCGTTTTCACCTTGATCTTCGGGTACTTCTTCTCGAAGAGGGCGATCGTCTTGTTGATTCGCTCGGCCCGGTCCTCCGCACCCCACCACGCGTAACGGATCGTCACCGTCCCGTCCGCGGAGGCCCCTCCGTCGCCGCCGCAGCCGGTCGTCGCGGCCAGCCCCAGCGTGGCTGCCGTGGCTCCGGCCGCCTTCAGGATCGTACGTCTCTCAACATTCCTGCCGTTCACCACGGTTGGACCTCCCCGCATGTCGTCCCGCTCGCATGAATCGTTTCAAGTAAGCGCTTGCTGGCACAAGGTACGGAGGGGCTGAGAGTGCGTCAATGATTCGGACAAGAATTTCTTACCGGGGAGGTGGGTGATGGAGAGGTCCGTGCGGGTGGGGCCGGCGACCGGCTCGGGCGACATCGCTGGTGACGACGGTGCGACCGGAACGCCGGACGCAGCGGGGCATGCGGAGCCGCTGACGGGTGCGACCGAAAAGCGACGGTGGTCCTGCGGAGGGAGGGCGCGGGAACGGGGGCCCTTTCCGGCCAGGCCGCTCCTTGGGTCGTGGTCTGCGGCGCCCCCGGAGTGACGGCGACCGAGCCGGCTGCCCCGACTCGGGACGGCAGAGGGGCCGAGGGTGACGGCGCGCATGGACCGACGCCCAGGGCGCAACCGCTCCCCGTGGCTTGACGTCAAGCCGCCCCATGGAGGATGCGGCTGCCCTGAGCTCGCGTGGGCTCGACGTCGCCGGAACCCCTGGAGACGCGGACGGCATCCGCTCCGGCGGATCGGCGGGGGCGACCTTCCGGCCACGCCGCCGGACGGCGCAGACCGCCGCGGGCAAGCCCTCCCTCGGCCATCACGCACCCCCCGGCCACCGGCTTCCCGGCCGGCGGCCCGAGGAGACTCCCGCCGGTACGACGACGGCAGCCCACCTGCGTCATCGCAGATGGGCTGCCGGTCCGGGTGGGCGATACTGGGTTCGAACCAGTGACCTCTTCGGTGTGAACGAAGCGCTCTCCCACTGAGCTAATCGCCCGGGCGCAGGAAGAACATTACCCCATGTCAGCGGGTGCCTGTGACGCTCACTGGTCCTTGATCTTCCACGGCATGACGATGCCGAACTTCCACAGGTAGACACCGACCAGGACGCCCACGATCACCAGCCCGATCGACGTCAGGATGATGTTGCGCCGCCGCACCCTCGGGTCGAGGGCCCGCTGGGCCGCCTCGGTGACCTTCCGCTTGGTCCAGCGGAGCACCAGCTGGGCCCAGACGAACTCCGTCGCCCAGATCGCCATGCCACCGAAGATCACGACCCAGCCCGGCCCAGGAAGCGGCAGCATGATGATGCCGGCCACGACGACCGCGAGGCCGATGATGAAGACACCGACCTGCCAGCTCACGTGCAGCGCCCGGCGCGCCTTGACGAATTCCGGCGCCCGCGAGCCGAGTCCCCGGTCCTGCTCGCCGTGCACCTCGCCCGGCCCCGTCCCGTCCGATGCCACGGCCACCTCGCCCGGCTCGTTACTCCCCGTATTCATACGGCGAAACACTACCCGAGCGAAACCAGTCACCGGAATGGACGCACGACGCGAACGACCTCTCGGCCGGAAGAGTTACGTAAAGGCACGCAAAACACTCAGAGGGGTTTACAACGGCACCGTAGGTGGCATGTCGATTTCGCCGACGTGCGAATCCCCGAGCGCACACTGAGCGAAAGGCCCTGGCGCTTATGAACACCACGGTCAGCTGCGAGCTGCACCTGCGCCTCGTTGTGTCGAGCGAGTCCTCCCTGCCTGTCCCCGCAGGCCTGCGGTACGACACGGCCGACCCCTACGCCGTGCACGCCACCTTCCACACCGGAGCCGAGGAGACCGTCGAGTGGGTGTTCGCCCGCGACCTCCTCGCCGAGGGACTTCACCGCCCTACGGGCACCGGCGACGTCCGCGTCTGGCCGTCGCGCAGTCACGGCCAGGGCGTCGTGTGCATCGCCCTGAGCTCGCCGGAGGGCGAGGCCCTGCTGGAGGCCCCGGCACGGGCCCTGGAGTCCTTCCTGAAGCGGACCGACGCCGCCGTGCCGCCCGGCACGGAACACCGGCACTTCGACCTCGACCAGGAGCTCTCGCACATCCTGGCGGAAAGCTAGGGCGAGGCCCCCACGAAGCCGCCCGGCGCCGTCCACTCGGGGAGACGGCTCGGGCCAGGACAACCCCCTACGGGATGACACCGGCGCCGATACCGCTGCTCACGCGGTACGGCGCCGGTTCACGTGCGCGCCCCTCCCCCACCCGTCCGCACCCACCGGCGGCCGCTCGGGAACCCCCGTGGGCCCCGCGGCGTTGTATTCGAAGCCATGTGCGGGCATCCGGAGGGTCCGGCGGCGGCACAACCATTACCATCGGCCAGCATCGGCGGGCGCCCGCCCGACCCTCAGGCCAGGGAGCGAATCGTGCTGATCACCCACGACACCCGGTGCGCCCTCGACACCGTGGTCGATCTGGTGAACACCGCACCGGAGGACGACACGACGACGGACGGGCTGCCGGACGTGGCGGCCCTCACAAACTTCGTGCGGAACCACGAGATCAGCGATGTCGGGGTGCTCTCGGAGTTCGACCTGTCCGCGGTGCGCAAGATCCGCGCACGCTTCGCCGCCGTCTTCGCCGCCCCCGACGCCCGGGCCGCCGCAGGGCAGATCAACGACCTGGTCGCTGCCGCCGGCACCACACCCCGGCTCACGGACCACGACGGCTACGACTGGCATGTGCACTACTTCGCCCCCGGCGCCTCCGTCGCCGATCACCTGGCCGCCGACTGCGGGATGGCGCTGGCGTTCTTCGTGGTCGCCGGAGAGCAGGAGCGGCTGCGGCGCTGCGAGGCGCCCGACTGCCGGCGCGCCTTCGTCGACCTGTCCCGCAACCGCTCACGGCGCTACTGCGACAGCCGCACCTGCGGAAACCGCCTGCACGTGGCCGCGTATCGCGCGCGTCGCAAGGAAGCGGCGGGCTGACGGCAGTCGCGGCGGCGCGGAGCGCGGAGCTCGTCGCTTGCGGCCGGCCCATGCCGAGGGTGTCGATGCCGGCGCGGCCCCCGGCGGGTGGCGCCGGGCACCGCGGGTCAGGCTCACAGCAACAGCAGATCGTGCAACGAGGCCATGAGCAGCAGGCTCCCGATCACCGCCAGGAAGATCATCAGCGGTGGCTGGGAGAGGGCGAAGAGACAACCGCGCGGCTCGTCCTGCCGGGGACGTGGCTCGTCCGGAGGGAGAAAGGGCTCGTCCCGCGGCGGACCTGGCTCGTCCTGCGGCGGTGCGGGGTCGCTCTGTTTCGTCGTGTCCAGCATCTCGCGGCGATGATGACGCAGTCGCCCGGCCGAACGCGATCAGCGCGCTCGTTCCGTGCGGGAGTGCGCCGATTCCGCGAGGTCCGGTTCGGGTTGTGATCACTTCCGCGCGTCAGCGGACTCAGTGTGACGATTCCGTCACGGAAGGTCGGCGGCCGTCATATGCCGTGCTTCTTGAGGATGGCCTCGATGTCGCTGAAGTCGTCCTCGCCGCGTGACGCCGGCGCGGGCCGGTTCGCCGGGCGGGAGCTCCGACCCAGGGAGGGTGCCGGGGCGGGGGCCACCGCGTCGGGCCGCTCGGCCGCGCGGGCCGCGGCCTTGCGCTCCTTGCGGGTGCCGCCGCGGCGGCGCTCCACGGCTCGGGTGGTCATGAAGAGCACCCAGGCGAGGCCGAGCACCCCGAAACCGGCCCAGGCCGTCGGGCTGAACGCGGTGTCGGCCAGCCACTCGACGATCCCCGTCATCACCAGGCCGATCGGGACGAGGGAGTAGGCCGTGATGCGCACCGCGGTGAGGTAGCGCTTGCGGTACGCCGTGACGACCGCGATGCCCAGGCCTGCCGCGGACACGGCGGAGCAGACGGTCTCGGCAATCATCCGGTCCTCCAGGCGTGACGGTGCGGTCGGAACACGTTCGTCCCTTCCATCCTGCACCCGCCGCACCCCGACGGGCCATGCCCGGGGCCCGAGATCGGGGACATCTCCGGGTCGCCTCCTCCGCAGGTGCCGATGCGGGCTGCGCTCCCGGTCGTACCTGCTGGAAGACTGTCGGTATGAGCGACTTCCCCTCCGACCGTTCCGCCACCCCCGTTCTCGATGTCTGGTGCGACCTCCAGTGCCCGGACTGCCGTACCGCGCTCGACGATCTCCATGCCCTGCGCGCCCGCTACGGCGACCGTCTGGAGCTGCGGCTGCGGCACTTCCCGCTGGAGAAGAACAAGCACGCCTTCGCCGCGGCCCAGGCAGCGGAGGAGGCGTATGAGCAGGGCCGGGGATGGCCGTACGCGGAGGCCCTGCTGGGGCGGGTCGAGGAGCTGGCCCGCGAGGGGGAACCCGTACTGGTCGAGCTGGCCCGCGAACTGGGCCTGGACGCCGAGGAGTTCGACACCGCGCTGGTCGACGGCCGGCACATCCTGATCGTGGACGCCGACCAGGCCGAGGGCAAGGCGATCGGCGTGACCGGCACCCCGACGTACTTCATCGGCGGTGAACGGCTCGACGGCGGCAAGAGCCAGGAGGGGCTGCGCGAGCGGATCGAGGAGATCGCCGACCGGCTGCTGGCCGGGCGGGAGCACTGACTCCCCCGCCCCACTCCGGGCTCCGGCGCCGTCAGAGCAACGGTTTGTACATGGCGTACTGCTCGGTCTCGTAGCCGAGTGACGCGTACAGCCGCTCGGCAGGGGTGTTGCCGGCGAAGACGTTGAGACCGAGGGTCCGCCTGCCTTCCGCGATCGTCTGCGCCTCGGCCAGCAGCATGAGGGTGCGGCCGTGGCCCTTTCCGCGGTGGGCGGCGTCGGTCTCCACGTCGAAGACGAACGCGCTGTCCGCGCGCACCGCCAGCCACAGCGTGCCCACCGGTGTCCCCAGGTGCTCGACGACGCTGATCAGCATGCCAGGGGTGGCCAGGCCCTCGGGCAGCAGAGTGGCGTGGTCGCGCTCCGACTTGGCCCGGGCCTCGGCCTCCGGGACGCCCCGCTCGATCCAGCTGTGTGCGTAGTCCTCCTTGCCCTTCTCCAGCCAGGGGCCGAACTCCGCTTCGGTCATGGGCCGGGCGCGGCTGCCCTCGGGCAGCGCCGGCGGGGTGTCGCCGAGCTGCTTCTCCATGCCACGGTTGCGGACGACGTAGCCGAGCGCCGTGGCGAGCCGCAGGCCCGCCTCGGACGTGGCGGGCACCGACACCTCGATGCGGCGGCACCCCCAGCCGCGCGCCACCTCCTCCGCGGCGAGAGCGGCGACCGTGCCCCGGCCCCGCCTGCGGTCCGGTTCATCGATGTGGAGCTTGGTGATCCGGGCCACCGCCCGGCCGAACACGGGATGCGTGCCGAGGTGTATCGCCCCCACGGGACGGCTGTTCACGCACACCTGGTAGCGGCGTGAGCGCGTCCCGTCGGCGTCCTCCTGAAGCGGCTCGGTCGGCCGCAGGGTCGTGGTCATCAGGGGTGTTCTACCCGCAACCCCGGCCCCGTTCAGCCGAATTTCCGGGTGCTGTCAGGGGTCCAGGTCGTTCGCGGCCCGCTCCTGGAAGATCCGCATGGCCTTGGCGGTCACCGGGCCGGGCGCCTCGGGCAGCTCACGGCCGTCGACGCGGTGCACCGCCTGCACGTCCCGCAGTGTGGATGTCAGGAAGACCTCCTCGGCCCGCTCCAGGACGTCAAGCGGCAGGTCGGTCTCCCTCGCGCCGGTCCATTCGACCGCCAGCGCGCGGGTGATACCGGCGAGGCAGCCCGAGGCGACCGGCGGGGTGTGGATCTCGCCGTCGAGGACGACGAAGACGTTCGACCCGGTGCCCTCGCACAGCTGTCCCACCGTGTTGGCGAACAGGGCCTCGGAGGCGCCCTGTTCACGGGCCCGGGCCAGAGCGACGACATTCTCGGCGTACGAGGTGGTCTTCAGGCCGGTCAGCGCGCCGCGTTCGTTGCGGGTCCAGGGCACGGTGATCACGGCGGTGGAGTCGGGGCGGCGGGTCGTCTCGCCGACGGCGACGACGAGGGTCGGGCCGTGGCCGCCGCGGTCGGAGCCTAGGGGGCCGTGACCGCCGGTGTAGGTGATGCGGAGACGGCCGAGCGGGACGGGGTTGGCGTCGAGGACCGCGGCGCAGGCACGGCGCACCTCGTCGTGGTCCGGGTCCGGCAGTCCGAGGCCGCGCGCGGAGCGGGTCAGCCGGTCGAGGTGCCGCGTGAGGGCGAACGGCCGGCCGTGCACGGCCTTCACCGTCTCGAAGATGCCGTCGCCCACGGTCAGGCCGTGGTCGAGGACGGATACGCGGGCGGACTCGATGTCCTGCAGTGCGCCGTCGAGCCAGATCTTCACGTCAGGTCCTCCCGCAGGTCCTCTCCGCTCACCTCGTACGCTCCCGACGCTATCGCGAGCAGCCGGGACGCCTTCAGCTCGGTCTCCCGCCACTCCCCCTCGGGATCGGAGCCCCAGGTGATGCCGGCGCCCGTGCCGAAGCGCAGCACGCCCTCGGCGCGGTCGATCCAGAAGGTGCGGATGCCGACGGCCAGCTCTCCGGTCCCCCGGTCGGCGTCGACCCATCCGATCCCGCCGCAGTACGGTCCCCTGGGCGCCGTCTCCAGCGCGTCGATGATCCGCAGCGCGCTGGACTTGGGAGCGCCGGTGACCGAGCCGGGCGGGAAGGCGGCGCCGATCAGCTCGGCCCAGCCGGCCCCGTGCGCCAGCTCACCGCGGACCGTCGAGACGAGGTGGACCAGCCCCGGGTGCTTCTCCACGGCGCACAGGTCGGGCACCGTGACACTGCCCGTGGCGCACACCCGCCCGATGTCGTTGCGGACGAGGTCCACGATCATCACGTTCTCGGCGTAGTCCTTCTCCAGCAGGTCCGCCTCCGTCCTTCCGGTGCCCTTGATCGGCCCGGACTCGACGACCCGGCCGTCGCGCCGCAGGAACAGTTCGGGCGAGGCCGTGGCGATCTCCACGCCGTGCCCGGGCAGGCGAATCGTTCCCGCATACGGCGCCGGGTTGCCCTGGGCGAGCAGCGCCGTGAGGGCGTCCACGTCGGCGCCGGGCGGGACGGGCGCCGACAGCACCCGGCACAGGTTCGCCTGGTAGACCTCGCCGGACGCGATGTGGTCGCGGATCCGCCGCACGGCGGCTGTGTACGCGGCGCGGTCGAGCGAGGACGTCCAGTCACCGGCCGCGGGCCCGTGCCATCCGCCGGGGACGGGGGCGGGCACGTCGGCGGTCCGGACCTGCGCGAAGCGGGCGCAGGTCAGCCGGCCCTCGAAGTCGGCGCAGACGGCCCAGAAGCCGCTGGACTCCAGGGCTTCGGGGTCGTCGGTGACGTCGAGGAGCCCGGTGGCGACACGGTCGCCGAAGCGGGCGAGGGGAGGGAGGTCGAGCACGCAGTCGAGTCTATGGCGGGTGTCTCGCGGGGGGCCGGGGGATGTCCCGTCGGACGGCCCTGTGACGCCTGCGAACAGGGGAAGCGCAGCACGCTGCACAAACGCGTTTTTGTACTGGCCCCGGTATCCGCTAGAGTTCAACACGTCGCCGGGCCGCGAGAGCGGATCGGAAAGACAGGCGAACGTAGCTCAGTTGGTAGAGCGCAACCTTGCCAAGGTTGAGGTCGCGAGTTCGAACCTCGTCGTTCGCTCGAAAGAGCAAGGGGATCTTCCCGAACCCCTACACTCCTGGTGGAGTGGCCGAGAGGCGAGGCAACGGCCTGCAAAGCCGTCTACACGGGTTCAAATCCCGTCTCCACCTCCAAGGACGATTAGCTCAGCGGGAGAGCGCTTCCCTGACACGGAAGAGGTCACTGGTTCAATCCCAGTATCGTCCACTGGATCCCTCACGATCCCACCCGCGCGATTAGCTCAGCGGGAGAGCGCTTCCCTGACACGGAAGAGGTCACTGGTTCAATCCCAGTATCGCGCACGCAGTGCCCATGAACGGATGCGTTCCGTATGCATGGCCCCGAGGACGATTAGCTCAGCGGGAGAGCGCTTCCCTGACACGGAAGAGGTCACTGGTTCAATCCCAGTATCGTCCACATCACACAAGAGCCCCCGGCCGTTCGCGGCCGGGGGCTCCGTGCGTTTCGCGTCGTCGTGCCGCGAGGCGTGTCAGGACGAGAACAGCATGTGACCGAAGCTCTTGCTGCGGTGATGGCCGTGATGACCATGATGGCCATGGCTGCCGTGCGGTGCGCCCCAGGCGGGAGCCGGTGGGACGGGGTAGCCCTGCGGGCCGGGCGGGGGCGGCGGGGCGGGCTGGGACCACTGGGCCTCCAGGCGGGTCAGCGACTCCAGCTCGCCGTAGTCGAGGAAGATCCCGCGGCAGCCGCTGCACTGCTCGATCTGGACACCGTTGCGGTTGTACGTGTGCATCGGCGCACGGCACTTCGGACACTGCATGGTCGTTCAACTCCTCGCCGGTCGGTCCTGCTTCACATCTCGCCAGGACAGACTCTGTCCCGTTGCAGTCGGTTGCACCCTACTTCGCATACTCCTGCGCCAACTGTGCCGGGACGGTAGCCATTCGGTCACAGGCGTCCACGACCGACTGCTCCACCTCGTCCAGCGCGCGCCCGGCCGCCACCGCCTTGGCCACGGCCCGGGCCGCGGTCTGTGCGGTGAGAGCGCGGGCGGCGACGTCGAGAGCGGGCCAGGGGTCGCCCTCGGCGGGGACGGCGGGGCCGCCGGCGTCGCGGTAGGCGGCGAGGAACCGGGTCCAGTCCTCGGGCGGGAGCAGGCCGCAGGCGTACCAGGCGGCGGGGCGGGCCAGGTCCCAGGCGGGGACACCGGTGCCGAGGTCGTCCACGTCTATCAGCAGCCAGGGGCCGTCGGGGGCGGGGCTGCGTACGAGTTGGCCGAGGTGGAGGTCGCCGTGGCAGAGGGTGCCGGTGTGCGGCATCGGGGCCTCGGCCCGCGCCCAGGGCGGGAGGGTGGCCCAGGCGCGCAGGACGGGGGTGGCCGCGGGGTGCGGTCCGGCCTCGCGGAGCCGGGCCACGGCCCGGGCCGCCTTGACGGGACCGCGCATGAGGGGCAGGCCCGGCGGGGCCGGAGTGCGGTGGAGGCGGGCGAGGAGAGTGGCGGCGGCTTCCCAGGGGGCGGCGTCCGGGTCGTCGGGATCCACCGGGGCGCCGTACGGCCAGAACGTCACGAGGCGTCCGTGCAGGGCGAGCGGGGTGGGGTCGAGTGGGGGCAGGAGGATGGCGGGGAGCCGGGTCGCCAGGGCGAGGCGGCCGGCGAGTTCGGCCGGGTCGCTGTCCGGCGGGTGCGCCTTCGCGACGGTGTCCGCGTGGCGTACGACGACGCCGTCGGGGCGGTCCGCGAGCGTGGCCGCGCCGCAGGGACAGGCCGACGACCGCTCGTGTGCGGCGACTCGGGTCCTGGCGGCGAGCGCGCGCAGGAAGGGGGCGGGGGCGGAGTTCACCGGCTGAGCGTACGTGCAGGCCGGGGCCCGGCCGCAGGGAAAGCGCCGGTCATGGATGCCCGGCACCGGAGGCACAAAGCAATGCCGGCGCAGCTCCCCAGCTGCGCCGGCATCTGTGCCGTCCGCCGCACCCCCGTCCCCACGGGGTTTCATGGGTGTGATGTCCCCGCCCGGACCGCTCTTCCGGGCCTGGGGTCGCCGCTCAGCGCCCCAGCATCTCTCCCACGGACGACGCCTGTGTGGCCACTGTCTCCCACCCGTCGAAGACGAGGAGGAGCAGGACCGCCAGGGGAAGGGCCATCAGCGTCGCCACCAGCGGGTGGCGGCGGCCCTGGCGGCGGGGGCGGAACGCGGCGGCGTACGCCTTGCGTCCCTCCTCGCGGAGCAGTGTCCGCGGTGCCGTCTGGGCCATGGTCCCTCTTCTGACCGTTCTCGGTTGTGGTGGGCAGCGGCGGGCGTCTGACCTCGGGGGACGAGTGCTGCCACCCGCCGCTTGACCTCAAATCTAGGCGTCCGGACCCTCCCCGGCGTCATGCCCTCGTACCGATTGCCGGGCCTCCCCGAGGATGAGCCGCCACCTGCGATGTACTCCCCTGGGTGGAGACGGGGACGCCGGTCTCAGGGTCTTCCCCGACGGGACGCCGGGATCATCCCTCTTTGTCCGAGCTCTCCTCGCGCGGAACGGGTTGTTCCACCAGGGCCAGCACCCGATTCGCCATGAAGCGGGCGGTACGGACGACCGTACCGCTTCGGGTGACTTCGCTCACTTCCACCACACCTCGGCGCACCGCCGTCTCCACCCTGCGGCCCGCTCTGCTCGCCACGACCTCGTAGGTGCGCGTCGTGTCCCCCGCGTCCACGACTATCTCCACACGATCACCCTTCACAGGACCAATCCCCCTTCTGCGACGGGTGGTTGGGATCACTTCGCACGCGAAGTCCGCCTCTGCGCGCCCTCCCTGACCACCCTTCAAGTCTCCCACCCACCACTGACAATCCATCACTCCGAGAGGGCGCGGCCTCTGCGCGCGGACGGCCGCGGAAACGTAAGCTGTGGCTCGTCACAGGACCGGGCAGCGGGGATGAACATGGCGATGATGCGCCTGAGGCGCGAGGACCCGCGCGTCGTCGGCTCGTTCAAGCTTCACAGACGGCTCGGCGCGGGCGGGATGGGCGTGGTCTACCTGGGCTCCGACAAGAAGGGGCAGCGGGTCGCGCTCAAGGTCATCCGGCCTGATCTGGCGGAGGACCAGGAGTTCCGCTCCCGGTTCGCCCGTGAGGTCTCGGCAGCCCGGCGGATCCGCGGCGGCTGCACGGCCCGGCTGGTGGCAGCCGACCTCGACGCGGACCGCCCCTGGTTCGCCACGCAGTACGTACCCGGCCCCTCACTGCACGACAAGGTGGCGGCCGAGGGGCCGCTCGGCGCGGCCGATGTCGCTGCCGTGGGTGCCGCCCTCTCGGAGGGTCTGGTCGCGGTGCACGAGGCCGGGGTGGTGCACCGGGACCTGAAGCCGTCCAACATCCTGCTGTCCCCGAAGGGGCCGCGGATCATCGACTTCGGCATCGCCTGGGCCACCGGCGCCTCGACGCTCACCCATGTCGGCACTGCGGTCGGCTCGCCCGGCTTCCTCGCGCCGGAGCAGGTGCGCGGGGCCGCCGTCACGCCGGCCACGGACGTGTTCTCCCTCGGTGCCACGCTCGCGTACTCCTCCATGGGCGACTCGCCCTTCGGGCACGGCAGTTCCGAGGTGATGCTGTACCGCGTGGTGCACGAGGAGCCGCAGCTGCACGGTGTGCCCGACGCGCTGGCTCCGCTCGTCCGGGCTTGTCTGGCGAAGGATCCCGAGGAGCGGCCCAGCACGCTCCAACTGTCGCTGCGGCTCAAGGAGATCGCGGCCCGGGAGTCGCAGGACCTGACCGGCGTCCGGCCGCCCGCGCCGCGCGGTGCGGACAGCGACCGGCCCGTCGACACCTACCCCGAGCGGGTCCGGCGCCCGCAGGCGCAGCAGGGATCCGGGGCGCAGCGTGGACGGGGCACTCCCCCGCCCCGGGGCTCCGCTCCCTCCCGGGACGGCCATGCCTCTCCGGACGGAACGGCCTCGCAGAGCGGGACGGGCGCGCGGGGCGGAGCTCGGGCGACGGGGGGCGGAGCCCGGGCGACGGGGGGCGGAAACCGGGCGACGGGGGGCGGAAGCCGCGGCAGGGCCCCGGTGCGCGGGCCCGGCGCCTCGCGTGGTGGTGCCCCGTCACGGTCGGGAGCGCGCCCGACACCCACCGGGCGCGAGGGGATCCGGTCGGGCAGCGGCGGGCGCCCCGCTCCGCACAGCGGCGCCGGACGTCCGGCGTCCAGGAACACCGGCACCAGACTGCGGCCCGCCAATCCGCGGCTGCTGCGGCAGCGGCTGTTCGTGTTCGTGGTGGTGACGCTGCTGGTGGCCGTCGGTATCGCCCTCGTGCAGGGCTGCCAGGGGCCGGCCCGCGGACTCGGCGGCGACGGGGGCGGCGTGCGGCACGAGCACGTTCAGCAGGAGGACCCCCCGCGCAGTTTCGCGCCGTAGGGGCCCGGTCGCGCGACCCCGGCCGTGGAACGACGCCCGGCCCGAGCGGGGTGTCACAGCCGCGGCAGGATCCGTTCGAAGAACTCGCGGTCGCCGTCGAAGACCGGGTCCAGGGCGAGGAATTCCCCGGGGGTGACCCAGCGGGTCTCGGCGACCTCGCGCGGGTCGGGGATCACCTCGCCGGTGTCGGCCCGGGCGGTCCACCAGTGGAGACGGAAGCGGCGGTCGTCGGTCTCCGACTCCCAGACCTTGGCCTCCGGTACGACGGTGAGGCCGACCTCCTCGTGGACCTCCCGGACGACCGCCTGCTCCTGGGTCTCGCCCGCTTCGACCTTGCCGCTGAGGGGCTGCCAGTAGCCGGGACGTGCGACGGCCGGGCCGCGCCGGATCGCGAGGAGGCGCTCGCCGCGCAGCAGCACGGCGACGATCGCCTCGCGTCGCTCCACGCCTGGCCCCTATGTCCGGGGCCGGCCGGTGGCCACGGCGTAGAAGGCCACGGCGGCGGCCGCGCCCACGTTGAGGGAGTCGACGCCGTGGGACATGGGGATGCGGACCCACTCGTCGGCGGCGACCAGGGCCTGGGTGGACAGGCCGTCGCCCTCGGCACCGAGCATGAGGGCCACGCGGTCCATGGTGTGCGGGGCGGCCTCGTCGAGGGACCGGGCCTTCTCGTCGGGGGTGAGGGCAAGGAGGGTGAAGCCCGCCTCGCGGACCGACTCCAGGCCCTTGGGCCAGGTGTCGAGGCGGGCGTAGGGGACGGAGAAGACCGCGCCCATGGAGACCTTCACGCTGCGGCGGTAGAGGGGGTCGGCGCAGTCGGGCGAGAGCAGGACGGCGTCCATGCCGAGGGCGGCGGCCGACCGGAAGATCGCGCCGATGTTGGTGTGGTCGTTGACCGACTCCATGATGACCACCCGCCGGGCGGTCCGCAGGAGGTCGGCGGCCGTCGGCAGGGGTTTGCGCTGCATGGAGGCGAGCGCGCCGCGGTGTACGTGGTAGCCGGTGACCTGCTCGGCGAGCTCGGGGCTGACGGCGTAGACGGGGGCGGGGAGTTCGTCGATGACGTCGCGCATGACGTCGACCCACTTGGCCGAGAGCAGCATGGACCGCATCTCGTAGCCCGCTTCCTTGGCCCTTCTGATGACCTTCTCGCCCTCCGCGATGAACAGGCCCTCGGCGGGTTCGCGCTTGCGGCGCAGCTCCACGTCGGTCAGGCCGGTGTAGTCGCGCAGACGCGGGTCGTCGGGATCCTCGACGGTGATGAGATCGGCCACAGGGTGATACTGCCTTGTCCTGGGTGCGGTGCCAACGGCTCGGGACGGGTTGGGTTACCCGGGGTTACTCGTTCGTCGCCGGTGCCGGGGCGCCGACCTTCACGACCTCGCCGATGACGATGACGGCCGGGGGCTTCACGCCCTCGGTGCGCACGGTCTCGGCGACCGTCGCGAGGGTGGCGTCGACGCGGCGCTGGGCGGCGGTCGTGCCCTCCTGGACGAGGGCGACGGGGGTGTCGGCCGGCTTCCCGTGGCCGACGAGCGTCTCGGCGATCTTTCCGATCTTGTCGACGCCCATGAGGATCACCAGCGTGCCGGTCAGCCTGGCCAGGGCGGGCCAGTCGACCAGGGAGCGCTCGTCGTCGGGCGCGACATGGCCGCTGACCACGGTGAACTCGTGGGCGACGCCACGATGCGTGACCGGGATGCCGGCCGCGCCGGGGACCGAGATCGAGCTGGAGATCCCGGGGACGACCGTGCAGGGGATGCCGGCCTCGGCGAGGGCCTGGAGCTCCTCCATGCCACGGCCGAAGACGTACGGGTCGCCGCCCTTCAGGCGGACGACCGACTTGCCCTGCTTCGCGTGCTCGATCAACGCGTTGTTGATGGCCTCCTGGGCCATGAAACGGCCGTAGGGGATCTTCGCCGCGTCGATCACCTCGACGTGGGACGGGAGTTCGGCGAGGAGGTCGCGCGGGCCGAGGCGGTCCGCGATGACGACGTCCGCCTCGGCGAGCAGCCGGCGGCCCCGCACGGTGATCAGGTCCGGGTCGCCGGGGCCGCCGCCGACCAGGGCGACTCCGGGGGTGCGGGTGCGGTGGTGCGGGGCCACGAGCGTGCCGTCGCGCAGACCCTCGACGACCGCGTCGCGGACGGCGGCGGTGTGGCGGGGGTCGCGGCCCTTGACGTCGGTGGTCAGGACGGCGACCGTGACACCCTCGCTGTGGCCGGTGGCCGGGGTCCAGGCCGTGGCCTTGTCGGCGTCGTCGGACCGGACGCACCAGACGCGGTGGCGTTCCGCCTCGGCCGATGCCCTGCCGTTCGCCTCCGTGTCACTGGTGGCGATCAGGGCGTACCAGGCGTCCGCGAGGTCGCCCTCCTGGTAGGGGCGCCTGTGCCAGGTGATCTCACCGGCGTCCGCCATGGCCTCGACCGAGGGGGTCGCCTCGGGGGACACGAGGAGGATGTCCGCGCCCGCCGCGATCAGTGCCGGGAGGCGGCGCTGGGCGACCTGGCCGCCGCCGAGGACGACCACACGACGGCCGGTGAGGCGGAGACCTACGGGGTAGGCGGGATGTTCGGCCATGAGGTGCGGCTCCTGTTGCGGCGGTGTTCAGTGCCCTGACGTGCGGATTTTAGTGGGCGGGAGGGAAGGCGGCCCAGGTGGTCCAGTGGCTGGGCACCCGAGGGCGCCGCCGGTGGGCGGTCCGAGGCGGTCCGTTGGGTGGTCCGCCCTGCGGAATCCGCCCACGGACCCACGGCTACGGCGGCGTGGAGCCCTACTTCTCCGTCACTCCTGCCGAGTCGAACGTCGCCACCTCGTGCATCGCCCGGGCCGTGCTCTGGACCAGCGGCAGGGCGAGCAGGGCGCCGGTGCCCTCGCCGAGCCGGAGGTCGAGGTCGACCAGGGGGCGCAGACCCAGCTTGTTGAGGGCGGCGACGTGGCCCGGCTCGGCGCTGCGGTGGCCCGCGATGCACGCGGCCAGGACCTCCGGGGCGATCGCGCGGGCGACCAGGGCGGCGGCTCCGGCGCTGACGCCGTCCAGGATCACCGGCGTACGCAGGGAGGCGCCGCCGAGGAGCAGGCCGACGAGGGCCGCGTGCTCGAAGCCGCCGATCGCGGCGAGCACGCCGATCGGGTCGGCCGGATCCGGCTGATGGAGTTCCAGGGCCCGGCGGACGACCTCGGTCTTGCGGGCGAGGGTCTCGTCGTTGATCCCGGTGCCCCGGCCCGTGACCTCGGCCGGGTCCGCGCCCGTGAAGACGGAGATCAGGGCGGCGGACGCGGTGGTGTTCGCGATGCCCATCTCACCGGTCAGCAGGGCCTTGTTGCCGGCGGCGACCAGGTCCCGGGCGGTCTCGATGCCGACCTCGATGGCCTGCTTGGCCTCCTCGCGGGTCATGGCGGGACCGGCCGTCAGGTCGGACGTGCCGGCACGGATCTTTCGGGGCAGCAGGCCCGGGGTGGCCGGGAGGTCCGCGGCGACGCCCACGTCGACGATGCAGACCTCGGCACCGACCTGGGTGGCGAAGGCGTTGCACACGGCGCCGCCGCCCAGGAAGTTGGCCACCATCTGGGCCGTGACCTCCTGCGGCCAGGGGGTGACGCCCTGGGCGTGCACACCGTGGTCGCCCGCGAAGATCGCGACGGCCGCGGGCTCCGGGATGGGCGGCGGGCACTGGCGGGACAGGCCGGACAGCTGTGCGGAGATGATCTCCAGCATGCCCAGCGCTCCGGCCGGCTTGGTCATTCGCTTCTGGCGCTCCCACGCCTCGCCGAGCGCCTTGGCGTCCAGCGGGCGGATCTGCGCGACGGTCTCGGCGAGCAGGTCGTGGGGTTCCTCTCCGGGCAGGGCACGGCGGCCGTATGTCTCTTCGTGCACGACCCACGACAGCGGGCGGCGCTTGGACCAGCCGGCCTGCAACAGCTCGGGCTCGTCCGGGAACTCGTCGACGTAGCCGACGCACAGGTAGGCGATGATCTCCAGGTGCTCGGGCAGGCCGAGGGCGCGGACCATCTCGCGCTCGTCGAAGAAGCTGACCCAGCCGACGCCGAGGCCTTCGGCGCGGGCGGCGAGCCAGAGGTTCTCCACGGCCAGGGCGGCCGAGTACGGGGCCATCTGGGGCTGGGTGTGGCGACCGAGGGTGTGGCGGCCGCCGCGGGTCGGGTCGGCGGTGACCACGATGTTCACCGGCGTGTCGAGGATGGCCTCGATCTTCAGTTCCTTGAACTGCTTCGCCCGGCCCTTGGGGAGGGACTTCGCGTAGGCGTCGCGCTGGCGCATGGCCAGTTCGTGCATCGCGCGCCGGGTGTCGGCGGAGCGGATGACGACGAAGTCCCAGGGCTGCGAGTGGCCGACGGAGGGCGCGTGGTGAGCCGCCTCCAGGACGCGCAGCAGCACTTCGTGCGGGATGGGATCGCTGCGGAAGCCGTTGCGGATGTCACGGCGCTCACGCATGACCTTCAGGACGGCCTCGCGCTCGGCGGGGTCGTAGCCGGGGGCCGCTGGGCCGGTGAACTGACGGGCTTCTGCCACTGCGGCCGCGCTCTCTTCTCGGCGTTCCTGGTCTGCGAGGTCTTCCTGTTCGGCGGCCCGGGTGTCCAGGTCGTCGGCGTTCTGTACGAGTTCGGCGTCGCCGTCGCGGGGTGCCGGGACGGTGATGGCGGGTGCGGGCGGCCCCGGCGTCCCGGAGGCCGTCGGCCGGGACTGCTGCGGGCCCTGTACCGGCTGCACGGGCTGTTCCTCCGCGGCGGGGGCGGGGAGGACGACGGTGACGTCCTCGGCGGACGCGGGGGCGTCGGCGGCCGGGTCCGGCTCGGCCGTTCCGGCGGTGGGCGCGCCCGTGGCCGGCTCCGTGGTCCCGGCCGCCGGGTCCGCCGCGTCGGCGGTGGGGGCAGGGACGGGTGCCTCGGTCGCCTCGGGTGTCTGAGGGGCGACGGGGTCCTCGTCCGGTGCCGCTGCGGCGAGGGGCTGGGCCGGGGCGGTCGGGCTCGACGTGGCGTCCGGCGCGGGGGCGGAGGCGGGTGCGTCGACGGGTACGGGGGCCTCGGTTGCCGGTTCCGGGGCCGGGGTGACGACACCTTCGGCTGCCGGGGCGGAGGCGACGACACCTTCGGCTGCCGGGGCGGAGGCACCTTCGGCGATCGGGACCGGCGCGGAGTCGGCGGCGGCCCCGGCGGGCGGAGCGGTGCCTTCCGGGCCCACCGGTTCGGTGGCCTGGGCAGCGGCGACCTGGCCGGGTGCCTCGAGGTGAGGGCCGGGAGGGGTGGGTTGCGGAATCACCGCCGCCTCGGGTTCCTGCGCGGCCGGCGCGGTGTCGGTTACCTGCTGCGGCTGCGGCTGCGGCACGGCGTCTTCGGCGGTGGCCTCCGTCCCCGGCTCCGGCATCACGGTGGCGGTGGCGTCCGCGGCCGGAGCGGCGGCCTCGTCCGGGCCCGGTCCTGCGGTCTCGGGGGCGACGTCCGGAGTCGGCATCTGCGCAACGGCCTCCGGAGCCGGGGTCTCCGCTCCGTCCGGCGCGGTGGCGACGGCCTCGGGGGTTGCCTCGTCCGGTACCGGGGCGGGAGCCTCTCCGCCGGTGGGCTCGGACGGGGTGACGACCGCGTGCTCCGGGGCAGCCGCGGCATCCGGGAGCGGCATCGCTTCCGGGACCTGGCCGGCCTGGGGAGCCTGGTCGGCCTTGGGAGCCTGGTCGGCCTGCGGAGCCGGGTCGGCCTGCGGGGCGGGGACCGGTGCCTCGGCCTGCTCGGCGGCGGTCACCGGGGGCTGTTCGACGGTGGCGTCCGGCCCGTGGGCCTCAGGAGACGCACCGGCGGCTTCACCGTTGGACGCGGGGTCGTTCACGACCGGTCCCGGCTCCGGTACCGGCGGCATGACCGCTTCCGGAGCAGCAACGGCCCCCGCGTCGGCGGCTGTCACCTGGCTCGCGTCGGGACCGGTCCCGGCCCCGACGGGGTCGCCCGCGGCTGCCGCGACCTGCTCGGGAGCCGCGTACCCGGCCCCGGCCACCTGAGCCTCGGCCACACCGGCGGCACCGTCGGCAGCGACCAGGCCTGCCTGGGCAGCGGTCACTCGGCCCACCGCCGCGTCCACGGCCAGGACCGCGGGGTCTGCCCCCTGCGTGGCCATGGCCTGCTGCTGGGCGACGACGTGGGCCCCGTCAGGGCCGGCACCCGCGCCGGCGGGGACAGCCGCACCGTCGGGAACACCCACCGGAGCCTGTCCGGCCTCGGCCGCGGCCGGCCGACCCTCCGCCGGGCCCGCGTCCGGAACCACGAAATCGCCTTGAGCGGCCGTGTCCGCCTCGAGGACGACCTGCTCGGGCTCGGCGGACGCCGCCGGCACGCCCGCGGGCTGCTCGGCGTGAACGGGCTGTGCGGGTGCGGGCGGTTCGGGTGCGGCTTGGGCCGGCGGTGCCGTGGGGTTGGTCTCCGTCGGCATCCGGGTCGCGACGGCCTGGGCCGTGCCCATCGGTTCCGCTGCCGGAACAACCGTTTCCGCAGGCGCCGCCCCGGCGCTCACCTGGGCCGGGTGCGGGGCCGGTACGCCCCAGGGCGTGGCGGGCTGCGCCGGGGGTTCTGCGGCACGGGGGCCGTCGAGGTACTCGGGGCCCGCCGGGGACGGTGACGGCTGGCGTACCGGCGCGTCGGCGGGGCCCCGGTCGGCGAGGGAGCGGACGGGGCTCGACGAGCTGTCGGGCAGCGGCGGGCCGAGGTGCAGGGGCCGGCGGGGGGTGATGGGCGGGATCGGCGGCGGGTCGGGCAGCCGGACGCCGCCGAGGTCCACGGAGCCGCTGTCGCGGCCGGAGATCTCGTGCGGGCCGGGCTGGTGCACGGCCTCCTGGACCGGCTCCGGCGCGGGCGGCGGGACCTCGTTGCCCCAGGCGCCCTGGGCGCCCGGCAACAGCAGCAGGTCTTCGTCCTCGGCGGTGGTCTCGGAGAGGTAGGGGTACGCACCGGGCGCGGGGGCGTCCGGCTGCTCCACCATGCCTGCGCTCTCCGGCAGTCCCTCGCCCGGGACCTGGCCGGTGTCGGTCATGCGTACCCCTCGCCCATCGGTTAGTGCTCCTACGACCAGCTCGCCCGGAACGGCGCACCGACCGCCCCGCAGTGAAGAACGAGCGTGCGTCCCCAGCGGCACGAACGGTCCGCCGGAAAAGGCGACAAAGCCATTCACTGGCATTGTCGCGGTCGGACCACCCCCACGGCAGCTTGATCCGCCACGGTTGCGCTGTGGACTGCGCCACGTTGCGCGTCCTCCGCATCCGCCGTACCACACACGCCCCAAAGCGGGCGGGTTTTCCGGACATTGACCGACGAAGCGCCGGGCGTCCTTGTGCGGTGCAGCGATCGGCCAGCCTACCGCGCGCAGTACGACAAACCGATCACGGGGACGGTCGTGGGGACGGACGCAGCGTCAGGCGCCGCGCTTGGGCAGCACGCCGCTGAGCAGGAACGCGACGCTCCGTTCCTTCTCCGTCCAGGCCCTGGTGTCGAGTTCGACGGACTGGAGGAGAGCGCACTCGACGCCGTAGCCGTGCTCGGTCAGGTCGCGGCCGATCAGTTCGGCGGCGTCGCGGGTGGCGGCGTGCGTGACGATGCGCTGCGGGCGGCGGTCGGCGACCGCCGACACCACGGCCGCTCCCCCGCCGCCGACGCGGACGACGTCCGGTTCGGGGAGGTTCTCCAGGATGTGCGGGGCGGCGCCGTGCACGATCTGGAGCTGGACGCCGAGGCGGCGGGCCGTGGCGTCGGTGCGGACGCAGGCGGCCCGGTCGCCGTCTACGGCGAGGACGGCGGCGCCGGCCCGGGCGGCCTCGACCGCGAAGGCGCCGCTGCCGCAGCCGATGTCCCACACGAGGTCGCCGACGCGGGGCCCCAGACGGGCGAGTTGGGAGGAGCGCAGCAGCTGGGTCTCGCCCTCGCCGAGGTGCGTGCCGTAGGCGTCCGCGGGCAGGGTCCAGCCGCGCGGTCCGGCGGCCGGGTCGCGGCCGGAGATCCAGCCGCCGGACTCCCCCGCCGTGTCCGGCCTGGCCGGGCCGCCGAGGACGATGACGACGTTGGGGTCACGCCAGGTGTGGTCGGAGGCCTTGTCGGAGGTGACGACGGTGACGCGTTCGCGGGCGGTGCCGAGTTCCTCGCAGATGACGAAGGAGCGGTGGACTCCTTCGAGGAGCAGGCCGAGTTCGGCGGGGCCGGCGCCCGGTGAGGTGAGGACCGCCACCTTGGTGTGGGCTCGGCACACGTTGACCGCGCGCCGCAGGGTACGGGGGTGTGCAACGACCACCTGTGCGTCGTCCCACGGCATCCCGGCGCGGGCGAAGGCGGCGGCAACGGAGGAGACGGCGGGGACGACCTCCACCTCGAGGCCGAACTCGGGCGCCCGCAGGGTGCGTACGACGCCGAAGAAGCCCGGGTCGCCGTCGGCGAGGACCACGGCCGTGCCGCGGTGGGCCGCGATGCGGCGGGCGGCGAGGGCGACACTGCCGAGGCGGATGCGCTCGGCGCCCGCGGGTACCTCCGGGAGCGCCAGGTGGTGGGCGGCGCCGGCCACCAGCGTGGCGGCGCCCAGGGCGGCGCTCGCCGCGGCGGTCAGCGGCGAACCGTCCCAGCCGATCACCGTGACGCGGTCGGCCATCGTCGTCAGTCTCCAGGGGTTTTCGCAGGTCGTCTGCGTGGCGTGGTGGGGAGCAGCCCGGGGGCGGGCTTCGTGAGGGTACCCGGTGGAGGTGAGCGGGGAGTACCGGTGCCGTCGGTGCCGGTGTCCTCCGGGTGCTTCCGGTCAGTTCCAGTCGCCGAAGGACGTGAAGCCGTCGCGGAGCTGCTCCCCGACGCCCTCCAGGTCCTCGGGGAGCAGGCTCCAGACGATGAAGTCGGTGCGTACGTCGGTCCATGTGCCGTCCTCGGCACGGGCCCGGGCTATACAGGCGTTGCGCAGCACGCCCTCGCTGATGCAGCCGATCTTCTGGGCGACCTGCTGGGAGGCGGTGTTGTCGGCCGCCGTGCGCAGTTCGATGCGCTCGAACTTCTGGTCCGTGAAGAGCCACCGGGCGGTGACCAGGGCGGACTCGGAAGCGTAGCCCTCACCGCGCGCCCAGGGGGCGATGATGTACGACAGCTCGGTGGATCGGACGTGCCAGTTGGTCTTGGTGAGCTGGATGACGCCGACCAGGCGCTGGGTGAGGAACTCGGTGACGGCGAAGTCGATTCCGTGTCCCTCGGTGCGCTGCTTGGGGGCGTACTCGCTGATCCAGGTGCGTGCGCCGTCCTCCGTGAAGGGCTGGGGTACGGAGGTCCAGGCCGCCACCTGTTCGTCGTTCATCATCGCGGCCAGGGAGGCGACGTCGTCTTCGTCGAGGGGACGCAGCACCAACCGCTCCGTGCTGATGGAGATGTTGGGGAAGGTGCTCGTCATGCGCCGCTCCGTAACCTTCGGTGAACCTTCAGGGCATGCTGAACTGCCCAGCATGCAGCATGAAAGCACTGATCCGCACCACGGCACCCTCCCCACCGGGTGGGGGGAGGATCCCGTGTGCGAGTGCCGGGTGTGGGCTCAGAAGGAGGCGAGCACGGAGCCGGCGTACTTGTCCTGGATGAACTTCTTGACCTCGGGAGAGGTGAGGAGCTTGGCGAGCTTCTTCACGCGCGGGTCGTCCTCGTTGCCCTTCTTGACGGCGAGGAAGTTGCCGTAGGGGTTGTTCTTCGGGGACTCCAGGACGAGGGCGTCCTTGGACGGCTTGAGGTCGGACTCGATGGCGTAGTTGCCGTTGACCACGGCGGCGTCCACGTCGTCGAGGGAGCGCGGCGTCTGGGCCGCCTCCAGCTCCTTGAACTTGAGGTTCTTGGGGTTCTTGCTGATGTCGGAGGGGGTCGCCTCGTTGCCGACGCCCGGCTTGAGGGTGATGAGCCCGTTGGCGGCGAGGAGCTTGAGGGCGCGGGCCTCGTTGACCGTGTCGTTGGGGATGGCGACGGTCGCACCGCTCTTCAGGTCGTCGGCCTTCTTGACCTTGTGGGAGTAAAGACCGAGCGGTTCCAGGTGGACCGTGACGACGGGCACGATGTCGGTGCCGTTCTTCTTGTTGAAGTCGTCGAGGTACGGCTTGTTCTGGAAGTAGTTGGCGCCGACGGAGCCGTCCTGCGTCGCCGTGTTCGGCGTGACGTAGTCGGTGAACTCCTTGACCTGCAGATCGAGGCCCTCCTTCTTCGCCAGGTTGTCCTTGACGTAGTTCAGGATCTCGGCGTGCGGGACGGGGCTGGCGGCGACGATCAGGGGCCCGTCGGTGTCGGAGCTGTCCGCGCCGCAGGCGCTGAGCCCGAGGGTGAGGGCTCCGGCAGCGAGGACGGCGGTGGTGATCTTGGCGGTGTTACGCACGAAAAGTGCCTTTCCTTATGACCTTGCGAGTGGTGCGACCTCGTCGTGGGTGGACGAGGGGCTCAGGAGGCGGCTTTGAGGAGCCGCAGTTTGGGGGCGGGGCCGGAGTGGGCGCCGCGGCGGTGCAGGGAGCGGGCCGCGTAGTCGCCGGCGAACTGGATGACCGAGATGACGACGGCGAGGATCGCGACGGTGATCCACATCAGCTGGGTCTCGAAGCGCTGGTAGCCGTAGCGGATGGCGATGTCGCCGAGACCGCCGGCGCCGACGGTGCCCGCCATGGCCGAGTAGCCGATGAGGGCGACGATCGTGGTGGTGACGCTGGAGATCAGTGACGGCAGGGACTCGGGGACGAGGACCTTGCGGACGACGGTCCAGGTGTTGCCGCCCATGGCCTGCACGGCCTCGACGAGCCCGTGGTCCACTTCGCGGACGGCCGTCTCCACCAGGCGCGCGAAGAACGGGATGGCGCCGACGGCGAGCGGCACGATGGCGGCTTCCACGCCGATGGTCGTGCCGGTGATCGAGCGGGTGAAGCCCATCAGCGCGACCATCAGGATGATGAACGGCAGGGAGCGGGCGATGTTCACGACCTGCCCGATGACCTTGTTGGCGGCGAGGTTCTGCAGGAGTCCGCCACGGTCGGTGAGGACGAGCAGGATGCCGAGCGGCAGTCCGCCCGCGACGGCGATGAGCGTGGACCAGCCGACCATGTAGAGCGTGTCCCAACACGCCTGTTCCAGCAGGGGCTGCATCTCGGACCAGGTCACTTGGCACCTTCCTTCACCGGTTCGGAGTCGTGGCCCAGGAGGTCGATCTGGAGGCCCTTTTCACGCAGGAAGCCGATGGGCACGACGTTGTCCTCGTAGCGGCCGGGCAGTTCGATGCGCATGCGGCCGACCTGGAGGCCGCCGACGGTGTCGATGGCGGCGCCGAGGATCGATATGTCGATGTTGTAGGTGCGGGCGAGCTGCGAGATGACCGGCTGGGTGGCGCTCTCGCCCTGGAAGGTGACGTCGATGACGGTGCGGTCCTCGCCGGAGGCCTCGCCGCCGAGCGGGAACAGCGCCGAGGCGAGTTCCGAACCGGGGGTCGCGAGGAGTTCGCTGACGGTGCCGGACTCGACGATGCGCCCGTTCTCCATGAGGGCGGCCGAGTCGCAGACCGACTTGACGACGTCCATCTCGTGGGTGATGAGCAGGACGGTCAGGCCGAGCTGGCGGTTCAGGTCGCGCAGCAGCGCCAGGATCGAACGGGTGGTCTCCGGGTCGAGGGCACTGGTGGCCTCGTCGGACAGCAGGACCTTCGGGTCCCCGGCGAGGGCGCGGGCGATGCCGACGCGCTGCTTCTGGCCGCCGGATAGCTGCGCCGGGTAGGACTTGGCCTTGTCGGCGAGGCCGACCAGGTCGAGCAGTTCCAGCGCCTTGCGGGAGCGTTCCCGCCCGGACTTCCCGAGGATCTCCAGCGGCAGCTCGACGTTGTCCTGCACGGTCCGGGAGGACAGCAGGTTGAAATGCTGGAAGACCATGCCGATACGGCTGCGCGCCTGACGCAGTTCCCTCCCGGCGCGCGGGCCGCGGCCGGCCAGGGCGGTCAGGTCCTGCCCGGCGACGGTCACGGTCCCGGCGGTGGGGCGTTCCAGCAGGTTGACGCAGCGGATGAGCGAGGACTTGCCGGCGCCGGACTGGCCGATGACGCCGTACACCTCGCCCTCGCGGACGTGCAGGTCGACGCCGTCCAGGGCGGTGACCTCACGGCCGCGTGCACGGTAGACCTTGGTCAGGCCCGAAGTGGTGATCACTGGGATTCCGTCACTGTCGAGTGCGCGGGCGTGGGTGTGCCCGGGCACAGGTGCATTCGGTCAGAGACGCGACACGGTTCTCGCTGGGGAGTGGAACCGGGGAGAACATGTGCGCGGGGCGGCTCGGGTCACGCGACGCTCAGGGCGTGCGGACAGGCCGCGTCTCGCTTCGGGGCGCGAGCTCAGGGGTGGTGCAGGGGCCCTCTAGAAGGCGCACATTCGACACATACAACGAGCACCGGGCGTCATGGTCGCCTCGGTCGCGGGGATGCGGTCGCTCGTCGTGGTCATGCCGTCAGTAAAACACGCGTACGGTCCTGACCGGCCCTCCGCTGTCCGCATGCTGGACAGCGGTGGACGGGGTCCCGGAGTGTCAGCCGCGCACGGAGATCTCCACACCCCGCTCGGTGACCAGTGCGGACAGGGCCGACAGATTCCCGACGACCAGATCGGCGTGGAGTTCGTGGGCCTGATGGGTTGTGGTCAACGCCACGGTGGTCATGCCCGCGGCGCGGCCGGCCGTCAGGCCGGCCGGGGCGTCCTCGAAGACGACGCAGTGCTCCGGGTCGACGCCGAGCGCGCGGGCGGCGAGCAGATAGGGCTCGGGGTCGGGCTTGCCGCGCGTGATGTCGTCGGCGGCGACGAGGGTCTTGGGCAGGATGCCGACGGCGTCGAGCCGGGCCTCGGCCAGGCGCCGGGTGGCCGAGGTGACGACGGCCCAGCGTTCGGCGGGCAGCGCGTCGAGGAAGGCCCGGGTGCCCGGCAGCAGGTGCACCCCGTCGTTGGGCACGTCCTCCACCTCCAGGTCCTCGATCCGCGCGACGGCGGCCGGCACGATCTCGGCGGGCAGCAGGTCGGCGGCTATCTCCGCGGCCGGCCGTCCGTGCAGCTCGACGCGGGCGAACTCCTCGGCCGTGATCCCGTACTCCCCGGCCCACCGCGTCCAGCAGCGGTCCACCGAGGCGAGGGAGGAGACGAGGGTTCCGTCGTTGTCGAACAGCAGGGCCTGGGCGTGGATCGTCATGGCCTCGACCCTACGGTGCAGGCCAGGGCCGGAAGCAGGGGGCCTTTTCGGCCGTAATAAGGTCGCTGCATGCTGAATGCCCTGACGCTGGTGACCGGCGTCGCCGCGCTGCTGCTCGCCGCCTGGTGCGGCTGGGCGGCCTACCGCGACCAGCCGACGAAGGACTGGCACTTCATCGGGATGGCCGTGGTCACGCTCCTGTCGCTGGTCCAGCTGGTCGTCGGGATCGTGCTGCTGGCGCAGGGCGAGAAGCCGGAGCAGGGTACGACGATCTTCGTGGCGTATCTGCTGGGGGCGTTCGCGTGCGTCCCGGCGGCGGGGTTCATGTCGCTGGCCGAGCGGACCCGGTGGGGTTCGGTGACGGTGGCCGCCGGCGGTGTGGTGCTGGCGGTGCTGGAGGTGCGTCTCTATGACATCTGGGGAGGCTGAGGTGAGCCGGCGCAGGCTGATCAGCGGACCGGGCACGCTGCTGGTGTGGCTGTACGGCGTGATGGTCGTGGGGGCGGTGTCGCGGTCCGCGTTCCAGATCGCGACGGAGTTCGACCGGGCGCCGCTGGCCTACTCGCTGTCGGCCGTGGCCGGTGTCGTGTACGGGTTCATCACGTACTCGCTGGTGCGGGGTGGGGAGACAGCGCGGAAGGCTGCGCTGGCTTGCTGTGTCGCCGAGTTGGTGGGTGTGCTGACGGTGGGGACCTGGACGTTGGTCGAGCCGTCCGCCTTCCCGGATGCGACCGTGTGGTCGGACTTCGGGATGGGGTATCTGTTCATCCCCGTGATCTTGCCGGTGTCCGCCATTTACTGGCTGCGGAAGGGTGCGCCTCGCGACGGTGCCGCCTGAGGTTCGTCAGGCGGCCGCGGGCCGTGTGTGGTTGCTCGCGCAACTCCCCGCGCCCCTGATGGGGCGAAGATCACGCCGTCGCCGCGTAGGTGCTCGCCGGCTTCTCCAGGACGATCATCGGGACACCGTCCGTGCCCTGGGACGTGCCGACCGTTTCGTAGCCGACCTTCCGGTAGAGGCGGAGGTTGCCCTCGCTGCGGTGGCCGGTGTGGAGGCGGAAGCGGGTGGCGCCGTGGTCGCCGGCGAGGGCCGATTCGGCCGCCCTGAGAAGACGGGCGCCGATGCCGTGGCCCTGAAGGCGGGGGTGGACGCAGAGCTTGCCGATCGCGGCGGCGCCGTCCTCGGTGACCGAGCCCCGGACCGAGCCGACGACCTCCTCGCCGAGCCGAGCCACGAAGACGCAGTCGCGCGTGACCTCCTCGCGGACCGAGTCGAGGGTTTGGACGAGCGGGTCGATGCGGTAGTTCCCGTACAGGGCCGCCTCCGACTGGAAGCACAGGTACTGCAGTCTGAAGATCTGCTCCGCGTCCTGCCCGGTCGCCGCAGAGATGGTCACGCTCATGCCCATGTGCGCACGCCTCCCGCTCATCTGATCACCTGGTGTCCCCACTCCTATCCCCGTCCTCAGCGGGCCGCAACCTCCGGCGTCAGTAATCTCCTGAGACATCCCAGGCATCTGGAACGTTCCGGGCCAAGGCTCCCCTGTGAGATACCCAACTCCCCTGCGATTTCCCGGTATGTCAGGTCCTCAGGCGAGAGCAGCGCCTCCATCAGCCGGGGGCAGCGGCCCGGGAGGCGGCGCACGGCCTCGCGCAGGGCCCGGCCACGGGCCGCGGCGAGGGCGAGCTGTTCGGGGTCGCGGCCCCCGTCGTCGACCGGTTCACCTGAGTACGGCCGTTCGAGGCGGCTGGTCCGGCGGGCGCGGCGCACCTCGGAGCGGACGGCTCTGCGGAGCCACCGCGCGGGGTCGAGCGGCGGCCCTTCGGCGGCGAGCCGCTCCAGCAGACGGAGCCAGACCGCCTGTTCCAGGTCACCCGGCTCGGTTCCGGTGGAATATGCCTCGGCGGAGGCCTCGGCGGTGAGCAGCGGGCGCAGGGCGGCGACCAGGTCGTGCGTCATATGCGGAGCGACGCGGCCGCCCGGGCGGCGGGTTGCCCGGGCGGCCGAAGCTCACTCGTCCGGGGGCCTTGGGCCCGGACGTTGACCCGGCTCAGCCGGTGAAGTCCTCGCGGGCCAGCCGACCCGTGTCGGGCTGGTCGGTGAAGACGCCGTCGATGCCCGTCGCGAAGTACGCCTCGTAGGCACCGAAGACGTCACCGTAGGCGTCCGGGTCCGCGCCCTTGCGGAAGTCGGCGGGCAGGAAGGGGTTTTCGTTGCGCATGGTGTAGGGGTGCAGGATCAGGCCCACCTTGTGCGCGTCGGAGACGAGCGTCGTCGGCTCGGTGAGCCTGCCCTGGGCGTCGCGGGGGATCACCAGGTCCAGGGTCGGGCCGATGCCCTGCGCGTAGGAGGCGATCTCCCTCAGGCCGGCCGGCTTGACCAGGTCGGCGACCGTGCGCGGATCACCGGTCTCGACGAAGTCCCAGGGCCGGGATCCCGCCGAGGACAGCAGGACGACCAGCGGGTTGTCGACGAGCTTGCGCAGGCGCTGGACGCTGGTCGGCTCGAAGGACTGGAGGATGACCGGGGAGGTGCGCCGGTCCTTGCGGTACTTGCCCAGCAGCTTGGCTACCCGCTCCTCCAGGGGCAGGCCCTGCTTGCGGAAATAGGTCGGGTGCTTGAGCTCGGGGTAGATCCACACCTGCTTGCCGCGCCTGCGGGTCTGCTCGTCCTGCCACCTGAGGACCTCTTCGAAGGTGGGGATGTCCCAGCGGCCGTCGTACAGCGTGTTGTGCGGGCGGTTGGCCGGGATGCGCTCGACAGCGCGCAGCGTCTTCAGCTCGGCGAGCGTGAAGTCCTCGGTGAACCAGCCGGTGGTGGAGACGCCGTCGAGCAGCTTGGTCTTCTTGCGGCCGGCGAACTCGGGGTGGTCGGCGACGTCCGTGGTGCCGCCGATCTCCGGCTCGTGACGGCAGACCAGGTGCCCGTCCCTGGTCGGGACCAGGTCGCCCGCCTCGACGACGTCGGCACCGAGGTCGAGGGCCAGCTGGTACGAACCGAAGGTGTGCTCGGGGCGGTATCCGCTGGCGCCGCGGTGGCCGATGATGGTCGGCTTGCGCAGGCTCTTGACGCCGCCGGCTCCGCCGCCGTGCCGGGCGCCGTCGGCACGCGCCGCGCCGGCCATGCCGAGGACCGCTCCCCCGGCGCCGAGCACCGCCGCGCCGAGCAGGGCCCGCCGCCCGGTACCACTCGTTTCTTCGTTCGACTCCCGTGTTCCCATGAGCGCCCTCTCCGCCGGTTCGGCTCGTCCGTGCGCGCCGATCGTAGGGGCGCGTACATGACGAGTGGGAGACCGCGGGCGGAACACGCGGGTGATGTGGGATGTCGTAGAGGCTGGTGGGGAGGATGATGTGACGGCTCGTCGTGTCTGTTCGATTCGGCTCGGCCGTTCTGGGAACGCGTGCGGGGGCCACCGGGGCGATGTGCGTCACAGCATGTCGGTCGCGTTTCGCGCCGTCGGCGGGGCACCACCGCAGGTAAACGTGCGTCAACAGTGCGTAAGGCCTCGGTGAAGTCGCCGTGCCCGATGTGCGCGAGGGCCGGGGCCACGAGTATCGTCCTCACCTGCACAGACTCATACAGAACTCCTTGACACCGGAGGGTCCGTTGTCCCGCTTCGTGCTCATCAAGGCAGTGCTCGGTCCGATCATGCGCCTGATGTTCCGCCCACAGGTGGAGGGTGCGGAGCGCATTCCGGGTGATGGCCCGGTCATCCTGGCCGGCAACCACCTGACCTTCATCGACTCGATGATCATGCCGCTGGTCTGCGACCGGCAGGTCTTCTTCATCGGCAAGGACGAGTACGTGACCGGCAAGGGGTTCAAGGGCCGGCTGATGGCCTGGTTCTTCACCGGCGTCGGCATGATCCCCGTCGACCGCGACGGCGGCCGGGGCGGTGTCGCCGCGCTGATGACGGGGCGTCGCGTGCTGGAGGAGGGCCGGGTCTTCGGTATCTACCCGGAGGGGACGCGGTCGCCCGACGGGCGGCTGTACCGGGGGCGGACGGGGATCGCCCGGCTGACCCTGATGACGGGTGCGCCCGTGGTTCCCTTCGCCGTGATCGGCACGGACAAGTTGCAGCCGGGTGGGGCCGGGCTGCCGCGGCCGGGCAAGGTCACGGTGCGGTTCGGTGAGGCGATGGAGTTCTCCCGGTACGAGGGGATGGACCGGGACCGCTACGTGCTGCGGGCCGTGACCGACTCGGTGATGGCCGAGGTCATGCGGCTCTCCGGGCAGGAGTATGTGGACATGTACGCGAGCAAGGCGAAGGAAGCGGCGTAGTTCTTGTCGGGCGTGGGCTTGCTCTGGTGGGCGGGCTCGGGCTGCTGGGGGCCGTGGGCGGCTGCGGGTCGTGGGGGTTGGTCGCGCAGTTCCCCGCGCCCCTGAGGGCATGACCTGCAGGGCGTGGCCGCGTGCAGCCCTGTGCCCGAGGTCGCGCAGTTCCCGGCGCCCCTGAGGGCAGGACCTCAGGGGCGTTGTTTCGTCCGGGCGGGTCACGGGTGGTCCGGGGAGGTTTCCAGGCGCTGGCCCCGTAGCAGGAACCACGCCGCCACCGCCGCTGCCAGCAGGACCGCCGCGCCCGCGCCCGCTGCCAGGGCCAGGCCGTCGACGAACGACGTGCGGGCCGCGTCCAGCATCGGAACGGCGGTGTGGGCGGGCATGTGGGCCGCCGCCTCGACGGCGCCGCCCAGCGACTCGTGGGCAGCGGCCGGTGTGCCCGCGGGCCCGGTGAAGTCGCGGTAGACGCCGGTCACGATGGAGCCCAGCGCGGCGATACCCAGCGCTGCACCGAGTTCGTACGCGGTCTCGGACACGGCGGACGCGGAGCCCGCGTGCTCCTTGGGCACGCTGGAGAGGATCACGTCTGCGGTCACGGTGAACGACAGGCCGGCGCCGACGCCGACCACCAGCAGCGCGATCCCGAGCATCGGGTAGCCGGTGGAGCGGTCGAGCACCGTGAGCACGGCCAGCGCGAGGCCGATCGCCGCGAGGCCCCCGGAGACGACGGCCCGCACGGAGAAGCGCCGTGCCGCACGCCCCGCGACCAGTCCGGCCGCCACCGCGCCGACGGCCGCGGGCAGCTCGGCCAGCCCGGCCTCCAACGGGCGCCTGCCCTGTACGAGTTGGAGATACTGGGACAGGAAGAACACCAGTCCGGACAGGCCGAGGATGGTCAGCAGGTCGGCCAGCACCGCCCCGCTGAAGCCCCGGTGCCGGAACAGCCGCATGTCCAGCAGCGGCGTCGGCAGCCTGAGCTGACGGCGGACGAAGCCGTACAGGGCCCCGGCGCCCAGCAGTCCCGCGGCCAGGGTGCTCCACCCGAAACCGTGGGAAGCGGCCTCCTTGATCGCGTACACCACGCCGATCATGCCGACCAGCGACAGCACGACACTGACCAGGTCCCAGGGTCCGGGGTTCGCGGTGCGTGACTCGGGCAGCAGCTTGATCCCGACGAGGACCAGGACGGCCATCACGGGCAGGTTGATCAGGAAGACCGAGCCCCACCAGAAGTGCTCCAGCAGGAACCCTCCGGCGATCGGGCCGACCGCCGTGCCGGCGGAGGCGGTGGCGCCCCAGATGCCGACGGCGAGACTGCGTTCGCGCGGGTCGTGGAAGAGGTTGCGGATCAGGGCGAGGGTGGCCGGCATCAGGGTCGCTCCGGCGACGCCCAGCAGCGCCCGCGCGAAGATCATCATCTCGGGCGTGGTGGCGTACGCGTTGACGACGGATATCGCACCGAACGCCGTGGCACCGATCAGCAGGATCCGCTTGCGGCCGATCCGGTCGCCGAGGCTGCCCATCGACACGAGCAGACCGGCGATGACGAACGAGTAGACGTCCCCGATCCACAGCAGCTGGGTGCCGGAGGGCTTCAGGTCCTCGCTGATGTAGGGGGTCGCGAGACCGAGGACGGTCGCGTCGACGGCCACCAGCAGCACGGCGAGCACGAGGACGCCGAGCGCGAGCCAGCGGCCCGGGCGCTCCACCGCCTCGGTGGTCTTCGCCGGCTGCAGGGTGCTGGTCATGATTCCTCTCTTCTGAGCGCGCCGCCGAGCAGCAGCTCGACGATCATGTGCTGGAAGTCCTTGGGGGCGCCCTTGCCGCTGTGCACCATCCAGGCGCCGGAGGCCATCAGGCCGTACAGCGCCTCGGTGAGCCAGGCGGGCGTGAGGTCGATGCGGAACTCACCGCCGAGCTGGCCGCGCCGGAACAGCGCGGAGATCCGGTCGTCGATCGTGGCCCAGCCGGCGTTCTGCTCCTCGCCTTCGAACAGCTGGTTCTCGGTGTAGAGGAACGCGAGCAGCCCCGCGGCGGGCTCGATGGCCCCGACCAGTCGGCGCACGGCGTCACTCGCCGAGCCCTCGTCGAGCCGGGCCGCGTCCAGGGCGGCCTCGCACTCCGCGATGCCGAGCGCCTCCAGCGCCCGGACGAGGGCGTCACGTCCCGCGAAGTGCCGGTGCAGTGTGGCCCGGCTGATGCCGGCGGCCTTGGCGACCTCGTCCAAGGTCGCGGTGGATTTGCGGGTCAGCAGGGCAGCGGCGGCGCGCAGCACGTGCTCGGGGTCGACAGCCATGAGACAACCATAACCCGGATGAGACACTGATGTCTCATCCGGTGCGTGCGTGACTCACGCCGGCCGCACTCTGTGGGTGACGGGGTGATCAGTGCCAGGGCAGTTGCGCGCGCCGCTGCCAGTACGCGTGCGGCTCCTCCACCAGCGTGGCGAGGCGGGTCAGCTGGTCGTCGTCGAGGTCGACCACGGCCGCGTGCAGGTTCGAGGCGAGCTGGTTGGTGGTGGCCGCGCCGGACAGGACGACACCGGCCCAGGGCTGCCGCAGGATGACGGCCAGGGCTACGGCGTCGCAGCCGAGCCCGGAGCGCTCGGCGATCTCCCGTACGAGGTCCGGGGCGTGCGGCCCGGCGAGCCGGCCGTTGGCCATGCCCTCCTTCACGATCACGGTGAGTCCGGCGTCGTGGGCCTCGGCGAGGGCGGGCGCCGCGGAGGTCTCCAGCACGTTGTACGTGGACTGCACGGTCCGGAAGAGGGGTTCGCCGTCGACGGTCACGGCGAGGGCGGCGCGGATCGCGTCCGCCTGGGCGGGGCCGCTGGTGGAGAACCCGACGGTGAGGCCCTGGGCGGCGGCTTCCGCGAGCCGCGCGTGCAGTTGCTTGTCGGTGAGGGCCGGGCTGTCCGGGGTGACCGAATGGATCTGGTAGAGGTCGAGCCGGTCGCCGAGCAGGGCGTCGCTCTCCGCGCGCTGCCGTTCGTAGGTGGCGAGGGTGTGGTCCTTGACCTCGTGCTTCTCGGCGTCGGTGGACCAGTCGGCGGTGTAGGTGTAACCCCACTTGCTGCCCACGACGATGTCGTCGAGGCCGGGCCTGTCCTTCAGCCAGTCCGCGAGGAACTCCTCGGAGCGGCCGTAGGAGCGGGCCGCGTCGAAATAGCGGACGCCCTGGGCGTAGGCGGCGTCGAGGAGTTCGTGGGTGCGTTCCCGCAGGGCGTCGACCGTGCGCTCCGAGGGGAGGTCTTCGTCCCGGCCGAGATTGATGTAGCCGGGGCGCCCTACGGCGGCGAGGCCGAGGCCGATGTGGCAGGTGGGGGTGGTCGCGGTGGCCAGGCGGGCGAAGGGCATCGCGGGCTCCGTTCGGTCGGCTCCGGTTCGGCTTCGACTCAACGTAACCCGCGACGACCTTCGCCTCGGAGCTCGGGACGTGCGGTGTTTCGGCGGGTGCGGGATGTGTGCGGCTGGTCGCGCAGTTCCCCGCACCCCTGAGGGGGCGTGCCTCTCAGGCCTGCTTCTTCGCCACCGCCCACTCGTGCTGGGCGGCCACGTCGGCCTTCACCTCGGCCAGCTGGACGGCGACGGCGCTCGGGGCCGTGCCGCCCCTGCCGTTGCGGGAGGCCAGGGCACCCGGGACGTTCAGGACCGTCCGCACCTCGGGCGTGAGGTGGGCGGAGATCTTGGCGAACTGCTCGTCCGTCAGGGCGTCCAGTTCCTTGCCCTCGGACTCGGCGACCTTCACGCACTCGCCCGCCACCTCGTGGGCCACGCGGAAGGGCACACCCTGCTTCACCAGCCACTCGGCGATGTCCGTGGCGAGGGAGAAGCCGGCCGGGGCCAGTTCCTCCATGCGCTCGCGGTGGACGGTGAGGGTGGCCATCATGCCGGTGAAGGCCGGGAGCAGGACCTCCAGCTGGTCGATGGAGTCGAAGACCGGCTCCTTGTCCTCCTGGAGGTCGCGGTTGTACGCGAGCGGGAGGGCCTTGAGCGTGGCCATCAGGCCCGTGAGGTTGCCGATCAGACGGCCCGACTTGCCACGGGCCAGCTCCGCGATGTCGGGGTTCTTCTTCTGCGGCATGATCGACGAGCCCGTCGAGAACGCGTCGTGCAGGGTCACGAAGGAGAACTCCTTCGTGTTCCAGATGATGACCTCCTCGGCGATCCGGGAGAGGTTGACCCCGATCATCGCCGTGATGAAGGCGAACTCGGCGACGAAGTCCCGGGAGGCCGTGCCGTCGATGGAGTTGCCGGCCGAGCCGTGCTCGAAGCCGAGGTCCGCGGCCACCGCCTCCGGGTCCAGCCCGAGGGAGGAACCGGCCAGGGCGCCCGAGCCGTAGGGCGAGACCGCCGTGCGGGCGTCCCACTGGCGCAGCCGCTCCGCGTCCCGGGACAGGGACTGGACGTGGGCCAGCACGTGGTGGGCGAACAGGACGGGCTGGGCGTGCTGGAGGTGCGTGCGGCCGGGCATCGCCACGTCGGGGTGGGCCTCGGCGAGTCCGATCAGCGCGTCCTGGAGCTCGGCGATCAGGCCGCCGACGATCCGGGCGTGGTCGCGCAGGTACATGCGGAAGAGGGTCGCGACCTGGTCGTTGCGGGAGCGGCCCGCGCGCAGCTTTCCGCCGAGGTCGGGGCCGAGACGCTCCAGGAGGCCCCGCTCCAGAGCGGTGTGGACGTCCTCGTCGGCGATGGTGCCCACGAAGGAGCCGTCGGCGACGTCCGCCTCGAGCCGGTCGAGGCCGGCGATCATGCGGGTCAGCTCGTCCTCGGTGAGCAGACCCGCCTTGTGCAGCACGCGCGCGTGGGCACGCGAACCGGCGATGTCGTACGGCGCGAGCCGCCAGTCGAAGTGGACGGACGCGGACAGCTTC
Source organism: Streptomyces sp. NRRL B-1140 (assembly GCF_001280065.1). Lineage (GTDB taxonomy): Bacteria > Actinomycetota > Actinomycetes > Streptomycetales > Streptomycetaceae > Streptomyces. Next base: position 4,752 of record NZ_LGEA01000014.1, on the reverse strand, counting down.
GCCAGCGCCTCGGCGGGACCGTCGGCGAAACGGCCGCCCCAGAGCCGGACGTCACCGCTGTTGCTGCTCACCTGCGCGCTCCTCAAGGGGTGTGGATGTGCCTCACCGTCATGCATGAGTATGCAGACGACTGCATGATTCGTCAATTCGGTGGGGCCGAGGGTCGGTTTCCGGTCGCATGAGAGAAGTTTGAGGAATTTGAAGATCCGTTGAACACGGGAAACCGCTTACCCGTACCTCTCGCCGAACGCAGGCGCCGCGTTACGACACCGACGACACTCCGACTCCCTAGTGAGGCATCCGCATGTCCAGGGCTCTTCCGAAGTACAACAAGCGTCGCGTCACGTTCATCGGCGGCGCCGCCGCGGTGGCTCTGTCCGGCACGGTCATCGCCGGTTTCGCCCTCGCCGGGGAGTCGCCCGACAGCGGGGCCAAGAACGCCCGGACGCTGGCGGGCCCCGGCACCATCACGTGCCCGGACGTCCGCTCCAAGCTCCCGGCGGTCCCCGCCTCCGCCAAGGCCGAGGTCGACCGCAACCTCGCTCTGCTCAACACGCAGATCCAGGAGGCCAACAAGCGCCTGGTCGACACCGTCGGCCAGGGCGGCCCCAACTTCGTCCAGAACGCCATCCTCGGCCCCCTCAAGGACAAGCGCGTCGCGACCGTCAACCGCATCGCCACCGCCATCGGCCGCACCGCCGCCAAGCCCCAGGGCCTGGACGCCCTGGCCGGCTGCACGCTGAACGGCGCGGGCACCAACGCGGGCGGCGGCGCGGCCGGCAAGCCGCAGGCCGGCGGCAACAAGGGCAACGCGGGTAACGCCGGGAATGCGGGCAACGCCGGGAATGCGGGCAACGCCGGGAATGCGGGCAATGCCGGCAACGCCGCCGCCGGCACGATCACCTGCCCGGACGTCCGCTCCAAGCTCCCGGCGGTCCCCGCCTCCGCCAAGGCCGAGGTCGACCGCAACCTCGCCCTCCTCGACACCCAGATCCGGGAAGCCAACACCCGTCTGGTGAACACCGTCGGCCAGGGCGGCCCCAACTTCGTCCAGAACGCCATCCTCGGCCCCCTCAAGGACAAGCGCGTCTCGACCGTCAACCGCATCGCCACCGCCATCGGCCGCACCGCCGCAAAGCCCCAGGGCCTGGACTCCCTGGCCGCCTGCACCCTCAACAAGTGAGGTGACAGGTGCTGTGGCCGCCCCGTGGGAGCGCCGGCCGGGGCGGCCACGGCAGACGTCCGCACGCGGGGTCCGGCAGAGGTGACCGGACCCCGCTATTCCTTAGACGGCCAAAAGATATGCGGTCATAATCGTTCGACATGGGAAAGACCTATGAGCGCATAGACGGCCGGCTCCGCGCCTTCATCGAGGCACAGCCGGTCTTCTTCACCGCCACCGCGCCCCTGGCCGCCGACGGCACCGTCAACCTCTCCCCCAAGGGCCTCACGGGCTCCTTCGCGGTGCTCGACGAGCTCACGGTGGCCTACCTCGATTTCGCCGGTTCCAACGCCGAGACCATCGCCCATCTGCGGGAGAACGGGCGGATCACACTGATGTGGTGCGCCTTCCAGGGCCCGCCGAACATCGTCCGCGTGCACGGCAGGGGCGAGCCGGTCTTCCGTGACGACCCCCGCTTCCGGGGACTGCTCGCGCACTTCCCGGACATCGACCCGGCGCGGCACGGCCTGCGCGCGATCATCGTCGTCACCGCCGAACTCGTCCGCGACACCTGCGGCTACGGCGTCCCCTTCATGGCGTACGAGGAGGACCGGGACCTGCACGGCAAGCGGTTCGCCCGGGAGGACGACGCCTCGCTCAACGCGTACTTCGGCAAGAAGGAGCACATCGCCACCAGCCTGGACGGACTACCCGGGCTGCCGCTGCCGCTGCCGCCCTCTACCGTCTGAGGCATGCGCCCCGGTGCCGTCGCCCTCGCCGTCTCCTCCCTGCTCGCGCTCGGCGCCGGGCCGGCCGCCCCCGCGCCGCCGCTGCCGGCCCGGATGGCGGACACAGGCGGCGGCACCCAGCTGATCACCGCGGTGGCCCCGAAGCGGGCCTCGACGACGGGCACGGTCACCTGGTGGGACCGCGAGGACGGGCGCTGGGTGAAGAGGGGCTCCGCCCCCGCCCGTTTCGGAGCGAACGGACTCGCCGCGGGCGCCACCCGCAAGCAGGGCACGAACACCACACCCACCGGCCTCTACCACCTGCCGTACGCCTTCGGCATCAAGGCCGCGCCGCGCGGGACGGCGTACACCTACCGCCGGGTGCGCCAGGATTCCTGGTGGTGCCAGGACAACGGCTCCCGGTCCTACAACCGCTGGAGCGAGCCGCGTGCGGCCGACTGCCGGGCCGCCGAGTCCGAGCACCTGATCACCTACTCCGCGCAGTACGCGCACGCGCTCGTCATCGGCTTCAACTACGAGCGGCCCGTCCGGGGGCGCGGTGCGGGCATCTTCCTCCACGTCAACGGCCGGGGGGCGACGGCCGGTTGCGTCTCCGTGTCCGAGAAGGCGATGCGGCGGATCCTCGTGTGGGCCGATCCCGCGCGGCGGCCGCACATCGCCGTGGGCACGCGGAGCGGGAGCACGGCCGTCACCCGCCTGTGATGGAGGGAGGCGCGTGAGCGCGACCGGCGGTCACTCCTGCCCGGACGCGACCCGGTGCACGACTGAACACTCCTGTGTCGCGGTCCGTATCTGTGGGCCAAGGGTCAAGTCCCCACGGAGGAACCGTGACCACCACGCTCGCAGGCGGACGTGCCGCCCGCCGCCAGACGATGCGCCGCATCCGCCCGCGCCGCTCCCCGGCCGTTCCGCTGCTGATCGCCCTGTGGGCCGGTGCGGCGGCCGTGCTGTGGCTGTGGTGGGACAACACACCGTCCCTCGCCGACAACACGAGCAAGATCCTGGCCGCGGGCCGGATCACCGGTCTGCTCGCCGGCTACCTCATGGCGCTGGTGGTGCTCCAGATGGCCCGGGTGCCCGCGCTGGAGCGCCGGGTGGGAACCGACCGGGTGGCGCGCTGGCACGCCATGACCGGCCGTTACACGCTCTGTCTGGTGCTGGCCCACGTCTTCCTCACCATGTGGGGCTACGCGCTCCAGGCGGGCAAGGGGCTCGGTGACGTCGTCCAGCAGACGGTGGACTCCGTCAACCAGCTGCCGGACATGGGCAAGGCCGCCATCGGCACGGGCCTGCTGTTCCTCATCGGGATCCTGTCGATCGGCGGCGTGCGCCGCCTCATCGGCTACGACACCTGGTACCACGTGCACCTGCTCACGTACGCCTCGGTGTACATGACGTTCTGGCACCAGATCACGACCGGCAACGAGTTCGCCGTCGAGCCGGCCGCGAAGACCTTCTGGTACGGGCTGTACGGCGTGGTGACCGCGCTGGTCGTCTGGTACCGGATCCTCACCCCCATCCGGCTGAACCTGCGACACCGCATGCGCGTCGCGGCGGTCATCGAGGAGACTCCGGGAATCGTGTCCGTACTGATCAGCGGGCGCAAGCTGCACCGGATGGGCGCGGAGGCCGGGCACTTCTTCCGCTGGCGGTTCAAGGCGCCGGGCATGCGCTTCAGTTCCCACCCGTACTCGCTGTCGGCGGCCCCCCGTCCGGACATGCTGCGCATCACGGTCAAGGCGATCGGTGACCACACCTCCCGGCTGCGGGACCTCGAGCCCGGCACCAAGGTGTGGGCCGAGGGCCCGTACGGGGCGATGACCGCGCAGCGCCGCAGCCGTGGCAAGGTCCTGCTGGTCGCGGGTGGTGTCGGCATCACGCCGATGCGTGCGCTGTTCGAGACGCTGCCCGGCGCGTCCGGTGACATCACCCTTCTCTACCGGGCCAACACCACCCAGGACCTGGCGCTGTGGGGCGAACTCGCCAAGATCGCCGACGAGCGCGGCGCCCGGTTGATGTACGCGGTCAACAGCCCGGAGGGCGAACGCCCGGACATCTCCGCGGAGTCCCTCCAGCGGAAGATCCCGGACATCGGCGACCACGACGTCTTCATGTGCGGGCCGCCCGGTTTCGCGCAGTCGGTCTACGAGGCACTGCGCGGAGCGGGAGTACCCGCCCGCCGCATCCATCACGAGTCGTTCGAGATGTGAGCGACGGGACACCAACGGCCCTTTTTCAGGAGTTTGGGAAACGATGAGGAAGTCTCACCCCGTCCGGCGTGCCGTGCTCGCCGGCGCAGCCACCGTCTCCGGGATCGTGCTGCTGCTGTCCCTGAAGCCGGCCTCCGACCCGGGGGCCGCCCAGGCGGCGGGACAGGCCCCGCCCGCGGCGGCCGGGCAGGCCCCGCAGGGCGGCGTGAACGGCGCGGTCACCGGTGACGCGGCGCAGACGCAGTACGGCGCGGTGCAGGTCCGCCTGACCATGAGCAACGGCAAGATCACCCAGGCGGAGGCGGTCCAGGCCCCCAAGGGCGGCCGCAGCGACCAGATCACCGCCGACTCGGTCCCCCGCCTCAACCAGGCGGCGGTCGCGGCGCAGAGCGCGGAGATCGACGCGGTGTCGGGCGCCACGTACACCAGCGCCGGCTACAAGAAGTCCCTCCAGTCCGCCCTGGACAAGGCGAAGGCGTCGGCCGGTGCCCAGCAGGGCTCCGGCGGGGCGCAGACGCTGACCGGTGATGTCGCGCAGACGCAGTACGGGCCGGTGCAGGTGCGGGTGACCGTGACCGGCGGCAAGATCACCAAGGCCGAGGCGGTCCAGGCCCCCAAGGGCGGCCGCAGC
>NZ_LGEA01000013.1 GCF_001280065.1 Streptomyces sp. NRRL B-1140 | reverse complement strand
CGTCCCCCGCCTCAACCAGGCGGCCGTGGCGGCCGGTACCGCGGACATCGACGCGGTGTCGGGCGCCACGTACACCAGCGCCGGCTACAAGAAGTCCCTGCAGTCCGCGCTGGACCAGGCCGGTGGCTGACACCGTGGCCGACTCCGCACAGGCTCCCGCCGCGGTACGTCATGCCGAGGAGACGATGGGGACCGTCTTCTCCTTCGACGTCCGCGGCGGGGAACCGGCCGCCGTGCGCGCGGCCCTGGACGAGGCCGTGGCCGGGTTGCACCGGGTCGACGAGGTGTTCAGCACGTACCGCGAGGACAGCCAGATCTCGCGGCTGCAGCGCGGTGAGGTGACCGTCGCGGAGTGCGATCCCGAGGTCGCCGAGGTGCTGGAACTGGCGGCCGAGGCCGAGCGGCTGAGCGACGGCTGGTTCAGCACGTCGTACCAGGGGCGCCTCGATCCGACCGGCATCGTGAAGGGCTGGGCCGTCGAGCGGGCGGCGCGCCTGCTGGCGGACGTGCCAGGGGTGTGCGGGGTGAACCTGAACGGCGGCGGCGACGTGCAGTTGCTCGGGACACCGGGCGGGCAGCGGCCGTGGCGCGTGGGCGTGGCCGACCCGTTGCGGCCGGGTGGCCTGGCGGCGGTCGTCTCCGCGGCGGGGGCACCGGAATTGTCCGTGGCCACGTCCGGAACGGCGGAGCGGGGAGACCACATCGTCGATCCCCGTACGGGGCGCTCCGCGGTGAGCGACCTGGTCGCCGTGACGGTGGTGGGCCCGCGGCTGACGTGGGTGGACTGCTGGGCGACGGCGGCGTTCGCGATGGGCTCGCGGGAGGGCCTGGCGTGGCTGGAGTCGCTGCCGGACGTGGAGGCGCTGCTGATCACGGCCGGGGACGAGGTGCGCTGCACTGGAGGGTTGGCTGCGAGGCTGGGGTGAGTTCCGGCCGGGCAGACGCCCCGAAGGGGCGCGGGGAACTGCGCGACCAGCCACAGCCCACCCGCACCCGGACGACAACCCTCAGTGCCCGTTCTGGGCCAGCCTCAGCAAGTGGTCGGCCAGGGCCTGCCCACCCGTCGGGTCCCTGCTGATCAACATCAGCGTGTCGTCACCCGCGATCGTCCCCAGGATGTCGTGCAGCTCGGCCTGGTCGATGGCCGAGGCCAGGAACTGCGCGGCCCCCGGAGGGGTGCGCAGGACCACGAGGTTCGCCGAGGCCTCCGCGGAGATCAGCAGCTCCTGCGAGAGCCGCCGCATCCGCTCCTCCTTCGCCGACCCGCCCAGCGGTGCCCGGGGCGTGCGGAACCCACCCTCGCTGGGCACCGCGTAGATCAGGTCGCCGTCGGCGTTGCGGATCTTCACCGCGTTCAGCTCGTCCAGGTCCCGGCTGAGCGTGGCCTGCGTGACGCTCAGCCCGTCGTCGGCGAGCAGCTTCGCCAGCTGGCTCTGCGACCGGACCGGCTGCCGGTTGAGGATGTCCACGATCCGGCGGTGGCGGGCGGTGCGGGTCTGCGGCACGGCGGGCCCGTTCGCCCCCGGCTGCTCGTGGTCCTGCGCCTGGCTCATCGTCGTCTCATTCCCCGGATCGTCCGTCCCCGCTGACTGCCTGGAGGATGCCGGGCAGCGCCCCGAGGAACGCGTCCACCTCGTCGTCGCCGAGGTTCAGCGGCGGCATCAGCCGGACGACGTCGGGGGCGGGCACGTTCACCAGGAATCCGGCCTCCTGAGCCGCCTGGCGCACCTGGGGCGCGAGCGGCTCGGTGAGCACGATACCCAGGAGGAGTCCCGTACCCCGGACGAAATCGATCAACTGGTGGCCGAGGCCCTCGATTCCGTCCCGCAGCCTCTCGCTCTGCCGCTTGACGTTCTCCAGCAACCCCTCGTTCTCGATGGTGTCGAGGACCGCGAGCCCGGCGGCGCAGGCCACGGGGTTGCCGCCGAAGGTCGTGCCGTGCTGGCCGGGCTGGAGCAGGTCGGCGGCCCGCCCGAAGGCGACGGTCGCGCCGAGCGGCAGGCCGCCGCCCAGCTGCTTGGCGAGGGTGACGACGTCGGGCAGGACGCCCTCGTGGGCCTGGTACTCGAACCAGTGCCCGGTCCGGCCGATGCCGGTCTGCACCTCGTCGAGGACGAGGAGCGCCCCGGTCGCCGCCGTGATGGCGCGGGCCGCCTTGAGGTAGCCGGCCGGCGGCACGACCACGCCGAGCTCGCCCTGGATCGGTTCGAGGATGACGAGCGCGGTCTCCTCGGTCACGGCCGCGGCCAGGGCCTGTGCGTCGCCGAACGGCACGTGCGTGACATCGCCCGGCAGCGGCAGGAACGGCTCGCGCTTGCCCTGCTGACCGGTCAGCGCCAGGGCGCCCATGGTCCGCCCGTGGAAGGCGCCCTCGGTGGCGACGACGTGGGTGCGCCCGGTCAGCCGGCCGATCTTGAAGGCGGCCTCGTTGGCCTCGGCGCCGGAGTTGCAGAAGAAAACCCTGCCGTCCCTGCCGAAGAGGGTGAGCAGCCGCTCGGCGAGGGCGACGGTCGGCTCGGCCATGAAGAAGTTGGAGATGTGGCCGAGGGAGCCGATCTGCCGGCTGACGGCCTCGACGACCGCCGGGTGGGCGTGGCCGAGGGCGTTGGTGGCGATGCCGCCGACGAAGTCGAGGTACGCGTTGCCGTCGGCGTCCCACACCGTGGTGCCCGCGCCGCGCTCCAGGGCCAGCAGCGGGGCGCCGTAGTTGTTCATGAGCGCCCCCTGCCACCGCCCGGCGTACTCCTGCTGCGCGGTCATACGGCGTCCCCCTCGTGCTCGTCGGGCACGACCATCGTGCCGATGCCCTCGTCGGTGAAGATCTCCAGCAGGATCGAGTGCTGGACCCGGCCGTCGATGACGCGGGCGGTGGTGACGCCGTTGCGCACGGCGTGCAGGCAGCCCTCCATCTTCGGCACCATGCCGGACGACAGGTCCGGCAGCAGCCGCTCCAGCTCGGTCGCGGTGAGGCGGCTGATCACCTCGTCGCTGTGCGGCCAGTCCTCGTAAAGACCCTCGACGTCCGTGAGGACCATGAGGGTTTCGGCGTCCAGTGCAGCAGCGAGTGCCGCAGCCGCCGTATCAGCATTGACGTTGTAGACATGTCCGTCGTCCTGGCTCCGGGCGATCGAGGAGACGACCGGGATGCGGCCGTCGGCGAGCAGGGCCTCGATGGCGCCGGTGTCGATCGCGGTGATCTCGCCGACCCGCCCGATGTCGACCAGCTCGCCGTCGATCTCGGGCTGGTGCTTGGTGGCGGTGATGGTGTGCGCGTCCTCGCCGGTCAGGCCGACGGCGAGCGGCCCGTGCTCGTTGAGCAGCCCGACCAGTTCGCGCTGGACCTGCCCGGCCAGCACCATGCGGACGACGTCCATGGCGTCCTCGGTGGTCACCCTGAGGCCGGCTTTGAACTCGCTGACGATGCCGTGCTGATCGAGCGCCCGGCTGATCTGCGGGCCGCCGCCGTGCACGACCACGGGCTTGAGGCCGGCATGGTGCAGGAAGACGACGTCCTGTGCGAAGGCGGCCTTGAGGTCCTCGTCGATCATGGCGTTGCCGCCGAACTTGATGACGACCGTCTTGCCGTTGTGCCGGACCAGCCAGGGCAGCGCCTCGATGAGGGTCTCGGCCTTCGGAAGAGCGGTGTGTTTCCGCGTCGGGCTGCTCATGAGGAGTACGCGCTGTTCTCGTGGACGTAGTCGGCGGTGAGGTCGTTGGTCCAAATGGTGGCGGTCTCGGACCCGGCGGCGAGGTCGGCGACGATGTGCACCTCGCGGTAGCGCATGTCGACCTTGTCGCGGTCCTCGCCGACGCCGCCGTTCTTGCAGACCCAGACGCCGTTGATGGCGACGTTCAGCCGGTCCGGCTCGAAGACGGCCTGCGTGGTGCCGATGGCGGAGAGCACCCGGCCCCAGTTGGGGTCCTCGCCGTGGATGGCGCACTTGAGGAGGTTGTTGCGGGCGATGGAGCGGCCCACCTCGACGGCGTCGTCCTCGGTCGCGGCGTTGATCACCTCGACCTTGATGTCCTTGCTGGCGCCCTCGGCGTCGCGGATGAGCTGCTGTCCGAGGTCGTCGCAGACCTGCCGTACGGCCTCGGCGAACTCCTCGTACCCGGGGGTGACTCCGGCCGAGCCCGAGGCGAGCAGCAGCACGGTGTCGTTGGTGGACATGCAGCCGTCGGAGTCGACCCGGTCGAAGGTCGTGCGGGTGGCGGCCCGCAGGGCCTTGTCCAGGACGTCGTCGTCGAGGGCGGCGTCGGTGGTGAGGACGACGAGCATGGTGGCGAGACCGGGCGCGAGCATGCCCGCGCCCTTGGCCATGCCGCCGACGGTCCAGCCGTCCTTGGTGACGACGGACGTCTTGTGGACGGTGTCGGTGGTCTTGATGGCGATGGCGGCCTTCTCACCACCGTGCTCGGAGAGCTGGGCGGCGGCCGTCTCGACGCCCGGCAGCAGCTTGTCCATCGGCAGCAGCACGCCGATGAGGCCGGTGGAGCAGACGGCCACCTCGATGGCGCCACGGCCGAGGACCTCCGCGGCCTTCTCGGCCGTGGCGTGGGTGTCCTGGAAGCCCTTGGGGCCCGTGCAGGCGTTGGCGCCGCCGGAGTTGAGGACGACGGCGGACACCTGGCCGCTCTTGAGCACCTGCTCGGACCACAGGACCGGCGCGGCCTTCACGCGGTTGGAGGTGAAGACGCCGGCGGCGGCGCGGCGGGGGCCGGTGTTGACCACGAGGGCCAGGTCGGGGTTGCCGTTCTCCTTGATCCCGGCGGCGATGCCCGCCGCCGTGAACCCCTTCGCTGCCGTCACACTCACGGCGCAACTCCGATCGTCGTCAGCCCGGTGGTCTCGTCGAGACCCAGGGCGATGTTCATGCTCTGGACGGCACCGCCGGCGGTGCCCTTGGTGAGGTTGTCGATGGCGCTGATCACGATGATCCGTCCGGCGGCGGGGTCGTACGCGACCTGTACCTGAACGGCGTTCGAACCGTGGACGGACGCCGTGGCGGGCCACTGGCCCTCGGGCAGCAGGTGCACGAACGGCTCGTCGGCGAAGACCTTCTCGTAGGCGGCGCGCAGGGACTCGCCCGTGACGCCGTCGACGGCCTTGGCACTGCACGTGGCGAGGATGCCGCGGGGCATCGGCGCGAGGGTCGGGGTGAAGGACACGGAGACCGGCGCTCCGGCGGCCGCGCTGAGGTTCTGGGTGATCTCGGGGGTGTGCCGGTGCCCGCCGCCGACGCCGTACGGGGACATCGACCCCATGACCTCGCTGCCGAGCAGGTGCGGCTTGGGTGCCTTGCCCGCGCCGGACGTGCCGGACGCGGCGACGATCACGGCCTCGGGCTCCGCCAGACCGGCCGCGTAGGCCGGGAACAGGGCCAGGGAGACGGCGGTGGGGTAGCAACCGGGCACCGCGACGCGCTTGGACCCCTCCAGCGCGGCGCGGGCGCCCGGCAGTTCGGGAAGGCCGTAGGGCCAGGTTCCGGCGTGCGGGGAGCCGTAGAACCGCTCCCAGGCGGCGGCGTCCGTCAGGCGGAAGTCGGCGCCCATGTCGACGACGAGCACGTCGGGACCGAGCTGCTCGGCGACGGCGGCGGACTGCCCGTGCGGCAGCGCGAGGAAGACGACGTCGTGGCCGGCGAGAACCTCCGGGGTGGTCTCCTGGAGCACTCGGCCGGCCAGGGGCAGCAGGTGCGGTTGGAGCGCACCGAGCCTCTGCCCGGCGTTGGAGTTGCCGGTCAGGGCGCCGACCTCGACCTCGGGGTGTGCCAGGAGCAGACGCAGCAGTTCTCCGCCCGCGTACCCACTCGCTCCGGCCACTGCCGCACGTACCGCCATGGAACCTCCTCCTTAGAGGGCATGACTATACGTTTCGCTGCACGTTTATGCAATCTCATGCACAGGCCGCGCGGTGGCCGCGACGACGCCTCCCTGAACCGGTTTTGTCCTGGCCATGACGACAGGTTAAGGTCCGCGGGCACGTCTCAGGGGATCACGGCAGGTGGGGGAACATGGCCGAGGACATCGACGCGCCCGAGAAGAGCGTGAACGCGTGGGGGCAGGCGCTCGCGGCGGTGGTGCTGGTGGGGGCGCTCGGCGCAGGTTTCTGGGGGCTGGCCAAGACGTCGGCCGCCGAGAGCGAGCCGAAGCCGGCCACCTGCTCCGACGGGGAGACCCCGGCAGCCAAGGGCAAGCACCTCTCCGGGGCGCAGTTGTGCGAGGCGCTGAACCGGTCCGACCTGGCCGCGCTGCTGGGCACGCCGACGGAGATCGCGAAGACCGCCTCCGGCAGCGACAGCTCCATCGGGAAGATCGCCACCCCGCAGGCGCAGGTCGAGTTCGAGACGTACACCGTGACGCTGTCGGCGACCTACGACGGCCTGCCGGTGGCCGGGTCGCAGGCTCTCCTCGGAACCGACGCCCGCCCGCGGAAGACGCTGGGCCGCCCGGGTGTCCTCTATTCGACCCGCACCATCAGCATCAGCTTCCGGCTCGACGGCGGAGACGCCGACAGCGGGCCCGGCGTTCCGGCCCGGGCCCTGACCGTGGCCCGGGACAGCAAGGACCGCGGCGGCTCCCTCGACGTCACCCTGTGGCGCGCGGACGGAGTGGTACCGGACGACGCGGTGCTGCTGCGCGTCGCCGAGAAGGTGTTGCCGACGGTCCCCGGATGGAAGTCCGGGGCGTGACCGTCACGCGGTGACGGCGCTGTGCGGCCGCCGTCCCCCCGCCGGGGAGGGCCGCCGCACAGCGGGATGTCACCTCTGCTTGATCCTCAGGAACGTCACGGAGTTCGCGGGGAAGGTGTAGGTGAACTTCTTCGCCACACCCCGGAACGTGGACGTCACCGGCGTCACCGGGGTGTCCGTCTCCGTGTTCACGGCGTCCTGGTCGGCGGCCAGCGTGGTGACGCGGGCCGTGGAGGCGACCCTGACGTCACCGAGGTCGACGGCCGTACGGGCCTCGGCCGGCTGGGCGTTGACGACCTTGACGATCAGGTCACCGGTCTTCTCGTCCCTGGTGACGACCTGACGGAACGGCTCGGCCGGCTTGTCGTCCCTGAAGCTGCCCCACTCCTTGCCGTCGAGGAAGAGGGTGACCTGGCGGCCACGCACCTTGATGTCGATGTCGTAGGCCCGGCCGGTCTCGACCGACCCGGGCTTCGTCAGCAGGGTGCTCTTGCCGCCGTCCACGGCCTGCTCGATCGCCGACTGGGTGTTGTTCCAGCCGCCCAGGTTCCACCAGTAGTAGTTGCCGGTGTCCTTGACGCCGAAGGCGACGAGGAAGCCCTCCTTGCCGGACTTCTTGGTGGCCTTCACCTGCAGGTCGTAGTCCTTCCAGGCCGCATCGCCCGCCGTGACCATGGTGTTCTCGGCGGCGGTGTCGGTCTGGACGTAGGCCCCGTCCTGCACGCTCCAGCTGCCACGACCGCTGGTGGTCCACTTCGAGGCGCCACCGGAGAAGTCGTCGCCGAGCAGGGTCGAGCCGTCCGCGGAGGTGACCTTCACGTCGTCGTACGCGGCGCTGGTCGCCCACGTCGACAGGCCCACGGCGCCGGTGATGGGGCCGCTGACGTTCGGGGTGGTGGTGGCCCTGGACGGCACGACACGGTCGCCGACGTTGTTCATGAACAGCTTCTGGACCTCGTAGTTGGCCGAGTTCCAGGAGGCCCGGTTGTTGAACCAGATCAGGTCCGGCCGCCACTGCACGTAGTCCTCGTTGGCGAGCAGCGGGGCGTACGAGGCGAGCTTGACGACGTCGGCGTTGCGCTCCAGGCCGGTCATGAAGGCGGCTTCGGACAGGCCGTTCTTCCAGGCGTTGCCCTGGGAGGCGTATTCGCCGAGGAAGACCTTCGGGCCGTTGCGGTCGTAGGAGTCGTAGCGGTCGTTGTTCTGCAGGAACCAGTTCGGGCTGTTGTAGTAGTGCTCGTCGACCATGTCGACCTTGGCGTCGCGGTTGAGCTGCCAGGCGGTGTCGAAGGTCGAACCGGCGTCGTCGGGACCCGAGTTGGAGATGACGGTGATCTCCGGGTACTTCGCCTCGATGGCGGCCCGGAACTTCTGGAAGCGGGCGAAGAACTCCCTCGGGAGGTTCTCCTCGTTGCCGACCTCGATGTGGGTGAGGTGGAAGGGCTTGGGGTGGCCCATCCGCGCGCGGACCTTGCCCCACTCGGAGGTCGCGGGGCCGTTGGCGAACTCGATGAGGTCCAGGGCGTCCTGGATGTGCCGCTCGAGCAGCGCGTCGTCGTCGGTGGCCTTGTTCTGCCCGCAGCCGGTGACCAGGGCGGGGACGACGGGCAGCGGCATGGCGCCGATGTCCTCGGAGAAGCGGAAGTACTCGTAGTAGCCGAGGCCGTAGCTCTGGTTGTATCCCCAGACGTTGGCGTTGGTGGCGCGCTCCTCGACCGGGCCTACGGTGTCCTTCCACTGGTAGCTGCGCTTGCGCTGCCAGTTCGAGGACGCACTGTAGTCCTCCATGGAGCCGGTGTTGACCAGGCAGCCGCCCGGGAAGCGCACGAAGCCCGGATGCAGGTCGGCGATCTTCTGGGCGAGGTCCTTGCGCAGGCCGCCCGGCTGGTTCTTGTACGTCTCGCGCGGGAACAGCGACACCTCGTCGAGCGCGGCGGTGTTCGTGGAGGCCACGGCGAGACGGCCGCGGTTGCTGGTGCGGGACGCGGTGAAGGTGGCCTTGTACTTGGCCCAGCCGCCCTGCACGGCGACCTGCCGTGCGGTGGCCAGGCTTCCCGCGGCGTCCTTCAGGGAGACGGTGAGTGTGCTGCCGCTCGCGGCGCGGGCCCACACGGAGAAGTCGTACCGCTTGCCCTGCTCGACACGGATGCCGGTGTTGTAACCGGCGTTCGTGACGGACGAACCGGCGCCCAGGGAGAGGTAGTTGCGGTTGCGTTCGTTCAGGCGGCCGGAGTCGTTCACGACCTGGGCCGTCCCGCCGGTGGTCCACGAGGTCAGGGGCGTGTAGGAGCCGTTGTCGGCGGTGGAGTACTCGAAGGACCGGTTCTGCACGAGCTCTGCGTACAGGCCGCCGTCGGCGGCGCGGTTGATGTCCTCGAAGAAGACGCCGTACATCGTGTCGTCGATCTTCGCGCCCTGGGCGGACGGGTCGACGGTGATCGCGTAGTCGGTCACGTCCTCGGCGTGCGCGGGGGCCGGTAAGAGGGCTGCCGCCGTCAGGAGGGCGGTGGTCGTGAGACCGATTCTCCCTCGGGTGCGGGCGTCGGTGCGTGGCATGGATACTCCGCGGCTCTCTGCTAGAGGTAGAGGTGTTCGAAATATCAGACAGTGATCAGCACTTCGAACGGCAAGATAGGGAGGGGGCGGATGCGCGTCAATGGGGCGTGCGACAGGGCCGGGACGAAGAACGGAGCGGGATGGGCGAGTTCTGGCCAGTGCCGGATGTACTGGCGTTTCTCGCCGGACGCTGGAGGGTGTCGCGGTCGGTGCGGGATCTCGCGAGCGGCGCGGCCGGGGAGTTCACCGGAACCACCGAGTTCCGTGCGGACGGGGAGCGGCCCGGCGGCCTCCTGCACCACGAGTCCGGCACCTTCGTCTGGCAGGGCGTCGCCCGGCCCGCCGAACGGACCCTGCGGTTCCTGCCCGGCCCGGGCGGCACGGCGGACGTGCGGTTCGCCGACGGGCGGCCGTTCCACGACCTGGACCTCACGTCCGGACGGCATGTCGCCGACCATCCCTGCTCGGCGGACCTCTACCGAGGCGAGTTCCATGTCCGGGACGCCGACCACTGGCGGACGGTGTGGCGTGTCCGCGGCCCCGCCAAGGACCTGGTCCTGACGACCGACTACGCGCGCGAGGGCTGAGCCGGCGCCCCGCCGTCGAAGCGGAGGTTCCAGCGCCCCGCCCGGCCCGTCACGGCGGACGTCGACAGCGGGCGGACGTCGATGTTCCAGTACGTCGACGGCGGTGCCTTCAGGGCGTAGACCAGGGCCGCCCGGATCACGGAGGGCTCGGCCACCGCCACGACCCGGCAGCCGTCCTCGACGGGCCGGGTGTCGAGCCAGCCGCCGACACGGGTGATGAAGTCGACGAGCGACTCGCCCCCGTGCGGGGTCGCGCGGGGGTCTGCGAGCCAGGCGTCCACGGCGTCCGGCTCGCGGGCCATCGCCTCGCCCAGGGTCAGCCCGCGCCAGCGGCCCATGTCGCAGTCGCGCAGGCCGAGCTGCACCAGCGGCGCGTACCCGAGCCCCTCCCCCGTCGCCCGGCTGCGCGGAGTCGGCGAGCAGTAGCGCAGTTCGGCCGCGGCGAGCGGCAGCAGCTCCCGGGCGGCGCGCTCCACCTCGCCCCAGCCGGCCTGGTCCAGCGGCCGATCGTCCTCGAAACGCTCGGCGAGCAGCGGGGAGCTGCGCGCGGCGGCGACGAAGGTGACCCGAAGTGGCATGCGGCGATCGTGGGCGCAGCAAGTACGCAGGTCAAGAGGTGTTACCTACGAGTTACCGAGGGTGCCGCGACCCTCACTGGTGGAAGATGAGCGCCATCCAGTGCTCGGGGCGCTCCAGCGGGGCGAACCCGATCTTCTCGTAGACCCCGTGGGCGTCGTGGGTGGCGAGCAGCACCCTCCGCACCCCGTACGACCGCGTCTCGTCCCGCACGGCGGCCACGAGGGCGCTTCCGACGCCCTTGCCGCGCACCGCCGGGTCGACGTACACGTCACACAGCCACGCGAAGGTGGCCCGGTCGGTGATCACCCGGGCGTAGGCGACCTGTTCGCCCGACACCGTGTCGAACACGCCGAAGTTGAGCGACCCGTCGATCGCCAGGTCCTGCTTCTGCCGGGGGCGCCCCAGCGCCCAGTAGGCGTCGGTGGACAGCCAGTGGTGCACTCGCTCGCGGTCGACACGGGCGGGGTCGGTGGATATCTCGTAGCCCTCGGGCAGGCTCGGGGTGCCGGTCATGGCCGCGATGCTCGCAGGTGGTCCGACGGTGCGTCGAGCGGTTATCCCAGCACCTCCTCACAGGCCGTGCGCAGCCTCCGTACGCCCTCCGCGATCTCACCGGTCCCGGCGACCGCCGCGAAGCTCAGCCGGACGTGCGCGGCCGGGGGTTCGGCGCTGAAGTAGGGGCGGCCGGGCGCGAGGGCGACGCCGGCGCGCAGGGCCGCCGAGGTCAGGGCCGACTCGTCCGTGCCGTCGGGCAGGCGTGGCCACAGGTGGTAGCCGCCGGACGGGACGTGCGGCAGGGCGAGCTCCGGCAGGTGCAGGGCGAGGGCGCCGGTCATCGCGTCCCGGCGGGCCTTCAACTCCGCGGAGACGGCCCGCAGGTGACGGGGCCAAGCGGGCGAGCCGACGAGTTCGAGGGCGGCCTCCTGGAGGGGGCGCGGCACGAAGAACGTGTCGACGACCTGGATGGCGCGCAGCCGTTCCAGAACCGGCCCGCGGGCGGCCAGGGCACTGACCCGGAAGCTCGGCGAGGTCGCCTTGGTGAGCGAGGAGACGTGGACGACGACGCCGTCGGGGTCGTCGGCGGCCAGCGGGCGCGGCAACGGCCCCGCGTCCTCGTGGACGAGCCGCCGCACGAAGTCGTCCTCGACGACGAACGCACCCGCCTCCCGGGCGATGCGCAGGACCTCGGCGCGCCGCTCGGGCGCGAGCACCGCGCCCGTGGGGTTCTGGAAGAGCGGCTGGCAGACGAAGGCCGGGGCGCCGGTGGCCCGGAACGCCTCCGCGAGCAGCGCCGGACGTACGCCGTCGGCGTCCACCGGGACGGGCACCGGGCGCAGGCCGGCGGCGCGGGCGATGGCCAGCATGCCGGGGTAGGTGGGCGACTCGACCAGGACGGGTGCGCCGGGCGGGGCGAGGGCGCGCAGGGCGGTGGTGAGCGCGGACTGGCCGCCGGCGGTGACCAGCACCTCGGCGGCCGACACCGGGCCGCCGACGCTCCGCGCGAACCACTCGCGCAATTCCGGCAGCCCCTCCATGGGCGGTCGCCCCCAGGCACCGGGACGGCGCCCGGCACGCGAGAGGGCGGCGGCCATGGCCCGCTCGGGCTGCAGGGACGGGTGCAGATAGCCGCCGTTGAACTCGATCACGCCGGGCGGCGGGGCGGCCAGCGACGCCAGCACCCCGGAGGCGTCCACGGAGCGTGGCACGAGGTCGGCGGCGCCGTCGGCGCTCAGCGCGACCTCCTGCCAGGAGGTGTCACCGGTGGGGGCCGGTGCCGTCCGGGCTTGGGCGCGGAACGCGCCCGCGCCGGGCCGGGTGACCACGAGACCCTCGGCGGCGAGCTGAGCCAGGGCCCGCGACACCGTCACCGGGCTCACCCGGAATCGCTCGATCAGGGCCCGACTCGACGGCAGCTTTTCACCCGGAGAGTAGCGGTCGAGCTCCCGTCGCAGCCGTTCCACCAGTTCACCCACACTGCTACGCTCGTGCATGAGAGCACAGAGTAGCGCTACTGCGCCGCCCGCGATAGCAGTCGCCACCTCGGGCCGGGAGGGGCAGGGCTTCGGCACCCTCCAGGCGGCCCTCGGGGTCGTGGCGTTCTCCCTCACGTTCCCCGCGACCGCCTGGGGACTGGAGGGCTTCGGTCCCTGGTCGCTCGTGGCCGTGCGGAGCGTCCTGGCCGCGGTGATCGCGGGCGCCGCCCTTCTGGCGCTGCGGGTGCCGCTGCCCGCCAGGCGGCACCGGCCGGGCCTCGCGGTCGTCGGGGCCGGCGTCGTCCTCGGCTTCCCGCTGCTGACCACCCTGGCGCTGGAGACCTCCACCACCGCGCACGCGGCCGTCGTGGTCGGCCTGCTCCCCCTGACCACGGCGCTCTTCTCGGCCCTGCGCGTCGGCACCCGGCCCTCACGCACCTTCTGGATCGCAGCCTTCACGGGCGCGGCGGCGGTGCTGGCCTTCACCGTCCAGCAGAGCGGCGGCGCCCTGACCACCGCCGACCTGTACCTGTTCGCCGCGCTGCTGGTCTGCGCGGCCGGCTACACCGAGGGCGGCCGGCTGGCCCGGGTCATGCCGGGGTGGCAGGTGATCGGCTGGGCGCTGGTGTTGTGCCTGCCCCTCACCGTGCCGGTGGCCTCGATCGCCCTGGCACACGAACCCGTGCGGCTGACCGCGCACAGCGTCACGGGGCTGCTGTGGGTCGCGGCGGGCTCGCAGTTCGCCGGGCTGGTCGTCTGGTACCGCGGCATGGCCGCCATCGGCATCCCCAAAGCGAGCCAGTTGCAGCTCGCCCAGCCGCTGCTCACACTGGTGTGGTCGGTGCTGCTGCTGGGCGAGCACCTCACGGTCGCCGCCCCGCTGACGGCCGTGGCGGTGCTGGTCTGCATCGCCGTCACACAGCGATCACGCGGCTGAGCGGGGAGCGCGCGGCCACTGCCGAGGGGCGCACCCCACCGTAGACTCAAGGCCACGGACCGCTGCTCCCACATCGTGAGGAGGCCCCAGATGCGCGCAACCGTGGGCGACCAGCTTGTCCAGCACGGCAGGGTGGTCGGTCAGCACGACAAGATCGGCGAGATCGTCGAAGTGCTCGGCCAGGAGGGCAACCCCCCGTACCGCGTCCGGTTCGAGGACGGGCACGAGGGTGTGTGCTCCCCGGGGCCGGACACGGAGATCCGGCACAGGGAGACCACGACCGGGCCGTGACCCGGAGTACGGGCGAGGCGGGCTGCCCGTAGCAGGCCCGCCCCGGCGCAACGCGGGGCCCCGCGGGTGCGACTCCACTCAGCATGCCCTTCCCCCTGCCGGCACCTCGCGCGAGGCGATTCAGCGCGGGGGCGGCGCGGGCTGCCCGTAGTGGTCGGCGACGACCCGTGCCATCGCCTCGATGCGGTCGGCCGCCACGTCCCGGGCGGCGAAGTACACGTGTCCGCGCACCTGCGGGTGCTTCCGGGCCAGCGTCAGATGCCGGGACAGTTCAGCCGTCTCCTGCCATGCCGCGGGCTGCGCCGGGTCGCCGGCCTTGTACAGCGCCTCCCCCACATACAGCTGCGTCGGGCTGTCGCGCGCGGCCTTCGCCCACCAGGCCACCAGCTTCGCGTAGTCGGCGGCGGCGAAGCCGATGTTCCAGTACAGCTGAGGGACGATGTAGTCGATCCAGCCCTCGCGCACCCACTTCCGGGTGTCCGCGTGCAGATCGTCGTACGTCTCCACACCCGCCTTCGTGTCCGAGCCGAGGGGGTCGGTCCCGGCGTTGCGCCACACGCCGAACGGGCTGATGCCGAAGTGGGCGTCCGGCCGCACCTCCTTGACCCGGTCCGCGGTCTCACGCACCAGCCGGTCGATGTTGTCCCGCCGCCAGGCGGCCCGGTCCGGGAAGCCGTCGCCGTGCTCGTCGTAGGCGTCGTCGTCGTCGAAGGTCTGCCCCGCCACGGGGTAGGGGTAGAAGTAGTCGTCGAAGTGGACGCCGTCCACGGGGTACTTCGCCACGGCGTCGAGCATCGCGTCCTCCACGAAGGCGCGGACCTCGGGCAGACCCGGGTTGTAGAAGAGCTTGCCGCCGTACGTCACCACCCAGTCCGGGTTCTTGCGCGCCGGATGGGAGGCGGCGAGCCGGGTCGGGTCGGCGTGGACGGCGATCCGGTACGGGTTGAACCACGCGTGCAGCCGAAGACCCCGGGCGTGCGCCTCCTTGACGGCCGTGCCCAGCGGATCCCACCCGGGGTTCTTGCCCTGGGTGCCGGTGAGGTACTGCGACCACGGCTCGTACGGTGAGGGCCACAGGGCGTCCGCCGTGGGCCGGACCTGGAAGAACACGGTGTTGAGCCGGTTGCGGACCGCCGTGTCGAGGTGGGCGAGCAGTTCGGCGCGCTGCTGCGAGGCGGTCAGCCCCGGCTTCGACGGCCAGTCGCGGTTGGCCACGGACGCGATCCAGACGCCGCGCATCTCGGAGCCCTGCGCCCCGCCCCCACGTCCGCTCGCGGCCGACGCCTGAGGCATCATGGCGAAAGCCGACAGCGCCGCGACCGCGAACGCCCTGCGTGAGACTCGTCCCATCCGCATGCTCCAGAAAGCCGCGGATCCGCACGGTCGCGGATCGCTCCGGGGCCAGCATGCCCGATGCGGACCCGCCCCCCGCGATCGATCATCGATACTTCGGAGTAACGTGCACGAACGGAGCAGGCGCCGGGACCCGGCCGGTCTGCCCGGACGTAGATCAGCAGCGAAAGGGACGATGTGACGGACATCCCAGCGGGAGACATTGCACGCGTCGGAGTCGTGGGCTGCGGTCAGATGGGCGCGGGCATCGCCGAGGTGTGCGCCCGGGCCGGCCTGGACGTCATGGTCGCCGAGACCACCGGCGAGGCCCTGGAGATCGGCCGCACCCGGCTGTTCACCTCCCTGGCCAAGGCAGCCGAGCGCGGCAAGATCACCGAGGAGGAGAAGGAGGCCACGCTGGCCCGCCTGAGCTTCACCACGGACCTCGGCGAGTTCGCCGACCGTGACCTGGTGATCGAGGCCGTCGTGGAGAACGAGCAGGTCAAGACCGAGATCTTCCAGGTGCTCGACCAGGTCGTGACCCGGCCGGACGCGATCCTGGCGTCCAACACCTCCTCGATCCCGCTGGTGAAGCTGGCGGTCGCGACCTCGCGCCCCGACCAGGTCATCGGCATCCACTTCTTCAACCCGGCCCCGGTGCAGAAGCTCGTCGAGCTGATCCCGGCGCTCACCACGTCCGAGGGCACGATCAGCCGCGCCCAGCTCTTCACCGAGAAGCTGCTCGGCAAGCACGCGATCCGCGCCCAGGACCGCTCCGGCTTCGTGGTCAACGCGCTGCTGATCCCGTACCTGCTCTCCGCGATCCGGATGTTCGAGACGGGCATCGCCAGCCGCGAGGACATCGACAACGGCATGGAGATGGGCTGCGCCCACCCGATGGGCCCCCTGAAGCTGTCCGACCTGATCGGCCTGGACACCGTCGCCTCGGTCGCGCAGTCCATGTACGAGGAGTTCAAGGAGCCCCTGTACGCCGCTCCCCCGCTCCTGCAGCGCATGGTCGACGCGGGCCGGCTGGGCCGCAAGACGGGCTCGGGCTTCTACACGTACGCCTGACCGTCCCGCCTGCGCAGCCACCTCAACGCCGCCGCTCCTCCGGCCACGGCCGGACGCGGCGGCGTCCCCATTCCGCCGCCTGCTCGTTCATGCGCCGGCGCAGCCGGCCCATCCAGAGGGCGAGCGGTGTGACCACGAGCGCGATCAGCAGCGCCGCGCCCCACCCCTCCCCGGAGGAGAACCGGAGCACGACGACCGCCAGTGCGTAGAGCGCCAGCGTGTACGCCGCGTTCTTCTGCCACTTCGTCATGACGTCCCGGATACCCCGGACGGCCGGTTACGGACGGTCAGATTTCGGCCAAGCAGCGTACCCGGCACCGAATAGGGTGCCGGGTACGCGGCGTTCACACACCGTGTGCGCGCCGGGCTCGCATATGCCCTACGCACACTCTCCCCAGGCGTCCACCAGGCGAGTTGACTCCTCATGCGCATGCAAGGGATGTGAAACGACTACGGAAAGGAGCGGACTCGTGACCGCCGAGCCCGAGCATCCCGTCGTCCATGGAGAACTCGCAGAGTTACGGCGCCGCCTCGACGTGGCGTACGCCCGCGTCGAGGGCGGACTGGCTCTGCTCAGCCACCGCACCGAGGAGACCGCCAAGGAACTCGACGAGCTCAACACCCGGATCAACTCTCTGGAACACGCGCGCTGGCCGCTGCCCGCGGTCGCCGCCCTCACCGCCGTGGGTGCCCTCGTCGTGACGATCTGGCAGGCGCTGGGGCGCTAGCCGTGACAGGCGGGATCAGGGCAACGTGTCCTGGCCGAGCCTGAGATGGTGCAGCAGGAGTAACGCGGCGGCCATGTTGGCGGCCGGGACCTCGCCACGGGCGACCAGGTCCGGGACGAGCTTGAGGGGCACCCATTCCCGGCGGTCCGACTCGAAGTCGTCCACGGGATGTCCGACGTACTCGCCCTCGTCGGCCCAGTACACGTGGTGCCGGGCGTCGGTGAGCCCGTTGGACGGCTCCACGCTCATGAGGTGGCGCAGGGGTCCCGGCCGCCAGCCGGTCTCCTCCTCCAGTTCCCTGGCGGCCGCACGGGCGATGTCCTCACCGTCCTCGACCACCCCCGCCGCGAGTTCCCACCCCCAGCTGTCGGTGATGAAGCGGTGCCGCCAGAGCAGCAGCACCTCGTTGGCCTCGTTCACGACCGTGGCCACCGCGACCGGCCGCAGCCGTATGAGGAAGTGGTCCAGATGCCTGCCGTCGGGCAGTTCGACATCCGCGAGATTGACGCTGAACCAGCGGTTTGAGTACACATTCTGCTCGTTGTGTTTCGTCCACTGCACGGTTCTGCCACCTTCCGTCGAGTAAGTGGCAATATCGCAGCAGGGACGGATGGGCAGCAGGCGCACGGGAAGCACCTCGGAGCGATACGGGCACCCTGGCCCGGATCTACAACGGTACGCGCAGTGCCCCGTCGATGAGTTCGGCGGCCTCGGCCGTGCCCGCGCAGCCACTGCGCACCAAGTGCTCCCGCACCGCGCGCAACCGGTCGCGCAGCCGCTGGGACTCCATGCCCCGGGCCTGCTCGGCCATCTGCACGGCGATGGCCACCGCCTTGTCGGCGTTGCCCTGCCGCAGCTCGATGGTGCTGAGCATGGCCAGCCGGTGCACCCGGCCGCGGTCGTGCGCCGGGTTGTCCACGGCGGCCGCGGCATGCTCCCCTGCGGCCGCGATCTCACCCAGGCTCAGCAGCGCCTCCGCCACCTGGACGTTCACGAGACCGGGCTGGACATAGCCCGTCTCGTCCGGCTCGTAGCCGCGCCGGATGCGCTCGGCCGCCTGCTCGGCCCGCCGGATACGGGACAGGGCGCTCGTGCCGTCGCCGAGATGCGCGTACGCCTTGGCCTGCATCGCGTACAGGTCGGAGGCGAGCGCCGGCGTGATGTGCTTGCCGGCGGCCCGCAGCGCGGCCTCCGCGAAGGCGACGGCCTGCCGGTACTCCCGCATGAACAGCGACTGGTTGACCAGCAGGGCGATGACGTACGCCCCCAGTCCCCGGTCGCCACTGGCCTTCGCCAGCCGCAGCGCCTGGTGGAAGTAGCGCTGGGCCAGCCCGTGCGCGTCGGAGTCGTAGGCGCAGATTCCGGCGACCGCCACCAGCCCGCCGGTGGCCCGGTGCAGTTGGCGGCCGGTCTCGTCGGTGTAACTGCCGCGCAGCAGCGGGGCGGCCTCGGCGTTGAGGAAACCGACGATCCGGGCCCGTGTGGCGATGCCGCCGGCCTTGCGGTACATCTGCTCGTAGTGCGTTCGGGCCGCCCGCAGCATCTCCAGGTCGCCCGCGGTGACCCGGTGTCTGCCGCCCCGCGAGACGTCCACGTCCTCGGGCGGGTTCTCCCACTCCCACACCGGCATCACCGCGGGCGTGCCGGTGAGGGCGGGCGCGCCGAGGATGTGCGGGCGCTGCTGCTGGTCGGAGCGCCACAGGGCGGTGGCCCGTTCGACGAACCCGGACAGCGTGCCGGTGTGCGGGGCGGACGGCTCGCCGGGCACGCCGAGGCCGATGTCGTCGAGGGTGACGTGCCGTTGCAGCCGGGCGGCGAGCACTTCGCAGATCAGGTCGGGCACTTGGCCCCGGGGGCGCTGTCCCTTCAACCACCGGGCGACGGCGGTGTGTTCGTATCGCAGGGACAGGCCACGGGCCCGTCCCGCCTGGTTGACGTGTGCGGCCAGCCCCGCGTGCGAGATCCCGGCCTCGTCCAGGATCGCGTCGAGCAGAGTGTTGGGCTGCATGTGGGCCCCCCGGTGGCTCGGTGCGGACAGAGTAGTGGTTCGGCCTTCACACGGGGTGTGAACGGAGTGCTCGAATCCGCAGGGTGTGCGCGCTGTCGCTCTGTGTCGCGGGCCGGTTGACTGAACTGCCTCGAAAGAGGCCGGCCGGGCCGCCGGCTCCCCCTCGTACAGTGCGGCGGCCCGCTCCCGCCGTCCGCCCGGCTGCCTGCCCGACACTCCGTGGCGGGGCGGACGGCTCCGCCGGCTGGACCGGGCGAGTCATCGCCGTTGTGTCAACGGTGTGCCGTCGACTGCGGGCGCGTCGTGGTTGTTCGCGCAGTTCCCCGCGCCCCTGAGGGACATGTGCCGGCCGTTGGTGAGGATGAGCAGGGCGATGTCGTCCGCCGGTTCGCCCCGTGTGTGGTGCCGGAGGGCGGTGCAGACCCTGCCGAGGACCGTATGGGACGAGTCCGGCTCGTCCCGTACCGCGTCTTCCAGAACAGTCGCCAGGGGGAAGAACCGGCCATGCGCGTCCCGTGCGTCCTGGGCTCCGTCCGTGTAGAGGAACAGGGCGTCGTCGGGTTCCAGACAGCCAAGGTTCAGCGTCGGCAGAGCAGGCGGGAGGGGGAACAGGCCCAGCGGTGGGTGCGGATCATCGGGGGCCAGTTGCTCCACCCGGCCACGGCTCAGCCGGTACGGCCAGGGATGGCCGCAGTTCAGAGCGAGCATCTCCCCGTCGGGCCGGATCTCCACGAGCAGCAGCGTCACGAATTCCTCGGCCGCGCTCGCGGGATGCTCCTGACGCAGATGGCGGTCCAGGGCCCGTTCCAGCCGGCGCAGCACCCCGCCGAGGTCGTGCTCGTCGTGCGCCGCCTCGCGAAAACAGCCGAGCACGGCGGCGACGGTGCCGAAGGCGCCGATTCCGTGTCCGCGTACGTCGCCCATCACGACCCGGACCCCCTGCTCGGTGGCCACGACCTCGTACAGGTCGCCCCCGACCGTGGCGCCACGCTCCGCCGACACCTGGACGGCCGCCACGTCCAGCCCGTCGACCCGCGAGGGCAACGGCCGCAGCAGCGCGCGCTGCGCGGCACCCGCGACCCGGCGCAGCTGCCGCAGCTCACGCAGCAGCGCGTGCCGCACGTGAAGGATCAGTCCCGCCCCGACCGCGAAGAACACCGCGCTGGAGACGATCCGCGCCTGGAGATCGGTCTCCTGGGCGAGCGGACAGGCCAGCTTGTACCCGACGGCCGCCGCGCCCCACATCGTGGGCAGACCGAGGCTGCGTACCCGACCCCTGATGCGGATCATGCCGATGGCCCCCCAATAGGCCCTGACACACAGAATCGGACCGGCCCGCGAAGGCCGGTCCGATTCTGTCGGCAGCACGCCGACCGTGGGGAGATCGCCCACCTTTACCACTCAATCGAGTGAGGTGACCCGACCCTGTCCTGGGGCGCGGGGAACCGCGCGAGCGACCACGACGAGTCCGCAGCCGCCCACACACCGCGGCTCCCCGCCCCGTGAGGGCTCAGCTCCGCAGCTCCGCACCCACGCGCTCGCCCGCGAGGGCCACCGCCGCGTCCCGGGCCGCGGATGCCTCGTCGACGGTCAGCGTCCGGTCGGTGGCGCGGAACCGCAGCGCGTACGCCAGCGACTTGCGCCCCTCCCCCAGCTGCTCGGCGTTCTCGTACACGTCGAACAGCCGGATGGATTCCAGCAGCTCTCCGGCACCGTCGCGCAGCGCCGCCTCGACGTCCGCGGCCGGCACGAACGCGTCGACGACCAGGGCGACGTCCTGCGTGGCGACGGGGAACGTGGAGATCCGGGGCGCCGCGGCCGTGGCGTCACCGGCGGTCTCCACCGCGTCCAGGTCGAGCTCCATCGCGCAGGTGCGCGCGGGCAGCCCGAGGGCCTTCACGACCCGGGGATGCAACTCGCCCGCGTGGCCCACGATCCGCTCGGTGCCGTCCACGGTGACCGCCAGCTCGGCGCACCGCCCCGGGTGCCACGGGCCGTACTGGCCCTTGCGGATGACGAGCCCGGCTCCGGCCTCCCGCGCGACGGACCGGGCGGCCTCGACCGCGTCGGCCCAGTCGGCCGGACGGCCCCTGCCCCACCAGCCGGCCTGCTCGCGCGCACCGGCGAGGACCACGGCCACGTGCCGCGGCTGCTCGGGCAGCGCGGCGTTCAGCTCGGCGAGCTCCTCGTCGGTCGGGCGGCGGTCGACGGGCAGCACGGCCGCGATCCGCTGCTCCTCGCGCGGGCGGAAGACCAGACCGGTCTCGAACAGCGCGAGGTCGTGCGAGCCGCGGCCGTCGTTGCGGCGCAGGGCGGCGAGCAGACCCGGCAGCAGCGAGGTGCGCAGCGCGGGCTCCTCGTCGCTCAGCGGGTTGCTGAGCTTCACGACGCGGCGGGCCGGGTCGTCCTTCTCCAGGCCGAGCTGGTCGAAGACCTGCTCGCCGATGAACGGGTAGTTCAGCGCCTCGACGTATCCGGCACCGGCCAGGGCCCGGCCGACGCGGCGGTGCAGCCGCTGCCGGTCCGTCAGGCCGAGACCCGCCGGCGGCTTGGGCAGCGTGGAAGGCAGGTTCTCGTAGCCCTCCAGCCGGATGACCTCTTCGGCGAGGTCGTTCGGGTCGGTGAGGTCGGGCCGCCAGGACGGGACGGTGACGATCAGCTCGTCCTGCCCGTACACGTCGCAGCCGACCTCCTGGAGGCGGCGCACGACGGTCTCGCGGCCGTAGGCGACGCCCGCGACCTTGTCCGGGTGGTCGGCCGGGATGGTGATGGTGCGCGGCGCGGACGGGGCGATGACCTCGGTGACGCCGGCCTCGGCGGTGCCGCCCGCGAGCAGGACCAGCAGGTCGACGGTGCGCTGCGCGGCGGCAGCGGCGGCCTGCGGGTCGACGCCGCGCTCGAAGCGCCGGGACGCCTCGGAGGACAGCTTGTGGCGGCGGGCCGTACGCGCGATCGACACCGGGTCGAAGTGCGCGGCCTCGATGACGACGTCCGCCGTGGCGTTCTCGACGTCGTCGTGGTCGGCGATCTCCGTGTTGGCGCCGCCCATGACACCGGCGAGCCCGATCGGGCCGCGGTCGTCGGTGATCACCAGGTCCTCGGCGTCCAGCGTGCGCTCGACACCGTCGAGGGTGGTGAGCTTCTCGCCCGCCTCGGCCCTGCGTACGCCGATCGTGCCCTGAACCAAGGAGCGGTCGTAGGCGTGCAGGGGCTGGCCGAGCTCCATCATCACGTAGTTGGTGACGTCGACGGCGAGCGAGATCGGGCGCATGCCGGCCTTCTGCAGCCGGCGCTGGAGCCAGATCGGGGAGCGGGCCTCGGCGCTCAGGCCGGTCACCGTGCGGGCGGTGAAGCGGTCGCAGCCGGTGGGGTCGGAGATCTGCACCGAGTAGCCGTAGGCGTTCGGCGCGGGCACGTCGATCAGGGCCGGGTCGCGCAGCGGCAGGCCGTAAGCGATGGCGGTCTCACGGGCCACGCCGCGCAGCGACAGGCAGTAGCCGCGGTCGGGCGTGACCGCGATGTCGAGGACCTCGTCGACCAGTTCCAGCAGCTCGACGGCATCCTTGCCGATCTCGGTCTCCGGCGGCAGGACGATGATGCCCTTGGTGCCGTCGTCGCCCATGTTCAGCTCGTCGCTGGAGCAGATCATGCCGCGCGACATCCGGCCGTAGGTCTTGCGCTCGGCGATCTGGAAGTCGCCGGGCAGGACGGCGCCGGGCAGGGCCACGACGACCTTGTCGCCCACGGCGAAGTTGCGGGCGCCGCAGATGATCTCCTGCGGCTCACCCGTGCCGTTGGCCTGGCCGACGTCGACGGTGCAGAAGCGGATCGGCTTCTTGAAGTCCGTCAGCTCCTCGATCGTCGCCACCTGGCCGACGACCAGCGGACCCTTGAGGTCGGCGCCGAGCTGCTCGACGGTCTCGACCTCCAGCCCGGCCGAAATGAGCTTGGCCTGCACGTCACGACCGGTCTCCGTCTCCGGCAGGTCGACGTACTCCCGCAGCCAAGAAAGCGGGACCCGCATCAGATCTCCATCCCGAACGGCCGGGTGAACCGGACGTCACCCTCGACCATGTCTCGCATGTCTTCGACGTTGTGGCGGAACATCAGCATCCGCTCGATGCCGAACCCGAAGGCGAACCCGCTGTACTTCTCGGGGTCGACGCCGCAGGCGGTGAGCACCCGCGGGTTGACCATGCCGCAGCCGCCGAGCTCGATCCAGCCCTCGGAGGAGCAGGTGCGGCAGGGGCGGTCGGGGTTGCCGATGGACTCGCCCTTGCAGACGTAGCAAAGCATGTCCATCTCGGCGCTCGGCTCGGTGAACGGGAAGAAGTTCGGCCGCAGCCGCGTCTTCATGTCCGCGCCGAACAGGGCCTGGACCATGTGGTCCAGGGTTCCCTTGAGGTCGGCCATCGTCAGGCCCTCGTCGATCGCCAGCAGCTCGATCTGGTGGAAGACGGGCGTGTGCGTGGCGTCCAGCTCGTCGGTGCGGAACACCCGGCCGGGGCAGACGATGTAGACCGGCAGCTCACGGTCGAGCAGCGCGCGGGCCTGCACCGGGGAGGTGTGGGTGCGCAGCACGACACCGGAGCCGGACTCGTCGGTGCCCTTGGGGCCCTGCACGAAGAACGTGTCCTGCATCTGGCGGGCCGGGTGGTCGGGCAGGAAGTTCAGGGCGTCGAAGTTGAACCACTCCGCCTCGGCCTCCGGCCCCTCGGCGACCTCGTAGCCCATGGCCACGAAGACGTCCGCGACCCGCTCCATCATGGTGGTGAGCGGGTGCCGGGCGCCGGCCGGAACGCGGTCGTAGGGCAGCGTGACGTCCACCGCCTCCTCGACGAGCACGCGCGCGTCCCGCTCGGCCTCGAGCTCCACCTGGCGGGCGGCGAGGGCCTTGTTCACGGCACCGCGGGCCTGGCCGACGCGTTTGCCGGCCTCGGCCTTGGCGTGCGGGGGCAGGGCGCCGATCTCGCGGTTGGCGAGGGCCAGCGGGGAGGTGGGGCCGGTCTGGGCGACCTTGGCCTCGTGGAGCGCGTCGAGGGAGTCCGCGGCGGCGAAGGCGGCGAGCGCCTCGTCCCGCATGCGCTCGATCTCTTCCGGTTTCAACGTCTCGACCTCGACCGGGTCGTACGACTTATTCGGTGCCGACATCTCTTCCCGTGCTTCCGATTGGCTGGCTGAAGGTCCCCGTCACCGACTCGGACGGCTGTCTGAAGGGACACAAAGGTGCCAATGGCCGAGTCTAACGGGGTGGAGGGTCCCTCTCGGACGCCCGGTCCGGGAGGGAGCCTCAGGTATGCGAAAGCGCCCGCGGGGCTCAGGCGAGATAGGCCGGAGCGCTCACGGGCAACGTAAATCGGAACTCGGCGCCGGCGCCGGGGGCGCGGCCGACCGTGATGGTGCCGCCGTGGGCTTCGACGATGCCCTTGACGATGTAGAGCCCGAGGCCCGTCCCGCCGCGCTTGCTGCCCCGCCAGAAGCGGGTGAAGACGCGGTTCATGGACTCCTCCGGGATGCCGGGCCCCTCGTCGCTCACCGTGACCGACGTAGCTGCGTTCTCGGCGTACTCGCCCTCGCGGGGGGACGCCGTGGCCGTGACGTCGATCGTGACAGTTCCCTCGCCGTGCCGCACGGCATTTTCGAGCAGGTTGCTGAGCACCTGGTCGATCTTGTCGGGGTCGGCCCACAGGTCGGGCAGCGGCTGCTGGACGCGCAGCAGGAACCGGTCGGCGGGCTGTCCGGCGGCGACGTAGGCCTGGATGTGCCGTCCGACGGCGGCGCCGATGTCGACGGGCTGGCGGCGCACCTCCAGGCGGCCGGAGTCGATCCGGGAGATGTCGAGCAGCTCGGCGATGAGCCGGGTGACCCGGTCCGCGTCGGCGTCGACGGTCTCCAGCATCAGGCGCTTCTGGTCGTCGGTGAAACGTTCCCACTTGGCGAGCAGCGTGGCGGTGAAGCCCTTGACCGAGGTGAGCGGGGAGCGCAGCTCGTGGGCGACGGTGGCGATCAGCTCGGCGTGGCTGCGCTCGGTGCGACGCCGGGCCTCGGTGTCGCGCAGGGTGACGACCAGGCGCCGGACGGGTCCGGTGGGCCGGCTGCGGACGTAGCGCGCGGAGACCAGCACCTCGCGGCCACCGGGCAGGAGCAGGTTGCGCTCGGGCTGTCCGACGCGGATGGCGAGGCCGCCATAGGGGTCGGTCAGCTGCCACCAGCGCCGGCCCTCGAGGTCCTCTAACGGCAGGGCCCTTTCCAGGCGCTGCCCGAGGGCGTCCCGGGCGCGGACGGCGGTGATGCGTTCGGCGGCGGCGTTGAAGCAGATGACGCTGCCCTGCTCGTCGGCGACCACGAGCCCGTCGGGCAGCTGGTCGGGGTCGATGCCGAGGCCGGCGTGGTCACCGGGTGGCCGGGACCCGGCGGGCGGGCTCCCGGCGTCCTGGGCTCCCGGTGCGCTGCTCGTGCCGACGGTCATCCCCGTACCCCACCTCCAAGGCTCGCAGAGGGGTCCCTGAGCTGGTCACCCTACTAGTTCCCGGTGACGGAGCGGCACCCTCCGGAGGCGCGCTGTGCACGCGCCGACGCATAGAGACATACGGCGGCGGCGGTGGCCAGGTTCAGGCTCTCGGCCTTCCCGTGGATCGGAACGCGCACGACGGCGTCCGTGAGGGCGCGGGTGTCCTCCGGCAGGCCCCAGGCCTCGTTGCCGAAGACCCAGGCGGTGGGCCCGCCCATGGTGCCCTTGTCGAGCTCGTCGTCGAGATCACGGTCGCCCGCCCCGTCGGCGGCCAGGACCCGGACGCCGGCGTCCCGCAGCGCTTCGACGGCGTGCTCCACGGGCACACCGACGGCGACCGGCAGGTGGAACAGGGAGCCGACGGAGGCGCGGACGGCCTTGGGGTTGTACACGTCCACGGAGGCGTCGGTCAGGACGACGGCCTCGGCCCCGGCGGCGTCGGCGCAGCGCAGCACGGTCCCGGCGTTGCCGGGGTCCCGGACGTTGGCGAGGAGGGCGACGAGCCGGGGGCGGGCCGCGAGGACCTGCTCGAAGGGCGTGTCCAGGAACCGGCAGACGCCGACGAGCCCCTGCGGGGTGACGGTGGTGGAGATGTCGGCGATGACCTGCTCGGCGGCGAGGTGCACCCGTGCTCCGGCGTCCCGGGCCGCTCCCACGATGTCGGCGTAACGCTCGGCGGCCTCGAGCGTGGCGAACAGCTCCACGAGCGTGGCCGCGTCCCCGGCCCGGTGCCCGGCGGCTTCCCGCACGGCCTGCGGCCCCTCCGCGAGGAACAGCCGGTCCTTCCCCCGGAAGTTCCGCTTGGCCAGCCGCCGCGCGGCCAGGACACGGGGGGAGCGGGGGGAGATGAGCTCGGGGGTGGCGGGAGTCATCCGGTTCGCTTTCTCGGTAGCTGCACAGCAGGACCCGCAGACCATCCGGCCTGCGGGTCCTTCAGTCACATCGGCTGGGAGCCGGCGTCACGCAGCCTTGGGCGCGTTCACGTCGCTCGGCAGCGCCTTCTGGGCGACCTCGACGAGGGCGGCGAACGCACCGGCGTCGTTGACGGCCAGCTCGGCCAGGATCTTGCGGTCCACCTCGACGTTGGCGGCCTTCAGACCCTGGATGAAGCGGTTGTAGGTCATGCCGTTGGCGCGGGCAGCGGCGTTGATGCGCTGGATCCACAGCTGACGGAAGTCGCCCTTGCGCTTCTTGCGGTCGTTGTAGTTGTAGACCAGCGAGTGGGTGACCTGCTCCTTGGCCTTGCGGTACAGGCGCGAGCGCTGACCGCGGTAGCCGGAGGCCTGCTCGAGGATCGCCCGGCGCTTCTTGTGGGCGTTGACTGCCCGCTTGACGCGTGCCACTTGTTAACTCCTTGTAGCGGGGTCGTGGGGGTGCTCACACGACCCGAAATCGATTGGGTCCCGGTCTGGCGTACGTCCGGCGCTCACGCGCCCGGACGTCACTTGCCGAGAAGCTTCTTGATCTTCGCGGCGTCGCCCGGGGCCATCTCGGCGTTGCCGGTGAGGCGACGCGTCACACGGGACGACTTGTGCTCGAGCAGGTGGCGCTTGCCGGCGCGCTCGCGCAGCACCTTGCCGGAGCCGGTGATCTTGAAGCGCTTGCTGGCACCGCTGTGCGACTTGTTCTTCGGCATAGCGCCGTTCTCTCCTCGTCGGTGGCGCTCCGGTGCCCGGTCGCGAAACCGGGCACGGTGGAGCGTCGTCTTGTATCGGTTGCTTCCTGGGACTGGCGTCCCGGGAGTCACGCCTCGGCGGGCTCCTCGGCGGGCGCCTCGGTCTCCGCGGCGTTCTGCGACTTGCCGGGGTTGGCCTTCGCTTCCGCCTTGCGGGCTTCCTGCGCCTGGCGAGCCTCGGCCATCGCCTCGGTCTTCTTCTTGTGCGGACCGAGAACCATGATCATGTTCCGGCCGTCCTGCTTCGGGTTCGACTCGACGAAACCGAGGTCCTGGACGTCCTCCGCGAGACGCTGCAGCAGTCGGTAGCCCAGCTCGGGACGGGACTGCTCGCGACCACGGAACATGATCGTGATCTTGACCTTGTCGCCCTGCTTGAGGAACCGGACGACGTGACCCTTCTTGGTGTCATAGTCGTGCGGGTCGATCTTCGGCCGGAGCTTCATCTCCTTGATGACCGTGTGCGCCTGGTTCTTGCGCGCCTCACGGGCCTTCATGGCCGACTCGTACTTGAACTTCCCGTAGTCCATGAGCTTGCACACGGGCGGACGGGCGTTCGCCGCGACCTCGACCAGGTCCAGGTCGTACTCCTGCGCAAGCTCCAGTGCCTTGGCCAGGGGGACGATGCCCACCTGCTCGCCACTGGGACCGACAAGTCGCACCTCGGGAACGCGAATCCGGTCGTTGATGCGGGGCTCGGCGCTGATGGATCCTCCTCGGTAGCACCACGCGACGGTCTGGCGGACGGCCGCGTAACGTCTTGTATCGACAGACCTAACCGCGCCGAAGCAAGAAAAATGCCCCGGACGATCCCAGGCGGGGCTCCTCGAACTACCGGAGCACCGCCGCGGGGAGCCGCGGGGCGCGCTTTCGGGCGGATCGCCGCCACTGGGACGGAACCGCCTGACCGGTGACCCGCCGCCCGGAGGGCGATCGGGTGGGAGTTCGGAAGCCTCCACTTGTGGGTCGGTCTCGCGGGCTGTGAGGCACACGTGTCCGACCGGTCGTTACACGAGATTACCAGCAGGGGCCAGGAACGGCCAATCGGTGCGTACCGGGGTCACGTGGGGACCCGCCGCTTCCTGCGCCTATCGTGTGGGGCATGAGTGAGACCCCTCCTGAGTCCCCCGACTTCGACGCCATGGCCCGTGACATCGCCGAGGTCCCCGCGGTCGAGGTGATCGTGACGGTCGCCGTCAACCTGATGAGCGCCGCCGCCGTGAAGCTCGGTCTGACCGAGGAGGGCGAGAAGCACAAGGACCTGGACGAGGCCCGCAAGCTGGTGCACGCCCTGGCCGGTCTGCTGGACGCGACGGCCACCGAGATCAGCTCCTTCCACGCGGCCCCCCTGCGCGACGGCCTGAAGTCGCTGCAGCTGGCCTTCCGCGAGGCCTCGCTGGTCCCGGACGAGCCGGGTCAGGGGCCCGGCGAGAAGTACACCGGCCCGGTCTACGGCTAGCCGGGAGCTCAGCGTACGAAGAGGGGCTCGCCGGGTGGCGCCGCCTCGGCCGGCAGCAGTGCCAGGTCGAGACCGCGCACCAGGCGGGCCCTCAGTGTCTCGTCGTCCGCGAGCCGCCGGGCGACCGCCCGGGCGGCTTCGGCGGGGACCGCGGACGGGTCGAGGACCAGGGCGAGCGTGCCGTCGGCCTGCCCGGGGCCGAGGTGGGCGCGCACGACGGCGGGCTCGGCGGCGACGGCCTCCCGTACGGCCCCGACGACGGCCGGGTCCGCGAGCGGGTCGGTGCTCGCACGGCCCTCGGCGAGGGCGAGCAGGGCGGGGCCGGTCAGCTCGAAGGACACCGGTCCGGCCAGGTCGAGCACGACCGTGTCCGCCTTCTCGTGCGCGGCGGCCTGCAGGGCCTGGTGCAGCGGTACGGCCACGGGGCGGGCCTGCGGGTCCCAGCGGGCGAGGGAGTCCGTGGAGGTGAAGGCCGGCAGGGCGGTGCGGTCGCCGGCCTTGAGGGTGGGGACGGCCATGTCGCTGGTCTTCTCGCGGCGCAGCCCGTTCTCGTCCTCCTCGACCTCGCCGAGCACCGCCACGACGGGCACGAGCAGCCGGGCGCCCTTCAGGGCGGCGAGGACCGGACCCACCGCGCTGCGGTCCTCGGCCCAGGCGGCGAGTGCCGCGCTCAGCCGGGGGTCGGCGGAGCCGTCGTCGTCGGAGAAGCCGGAGTCCGGGATGTTCTTGTTCGCCACGCGTCGACCCTATCCGCCGGGCGGTGCGCTCCCGGCAGCGGCTCAGAAGTCCTCGCCGCTCCTGCGGCTGCCGCGCCACAGCACGACCGCCGCGACCAGCAGGACGCCGCCGGTGCCGCCCGCGAGGGGTGCGGCCCAGGCGGCGGTGCCGTCGCCGGAGGCGTCGTCGTCCGGTCCGCTGCCGAAGTACTTCGCCCCGTGGGAAGCGGACTGCAGGTCCTCGGGCTTGAGCCGGCCGGCCGCCCTGATGGCGGCCGCCGGGTCGACGAAGCCGTAACCCCGGGAGTCGTCCCGGCCGCCGGTGGGGGCGTTGCGGGCGGTGTCCTCCAGGAGCGACTTGATCTGGGCCGGGGCGAGGCCGGGGTGGGCCGCCTTGACCAGGGCGGCGGCGCCGGAGACGAAGGCGGCGGCGGCGCTGGTGCCCCAGCCCTCGTAGTACTTGTGGTCGGGGTCGGCGATGACGACGTCGACGCCCGGGGCGCTGACCGTGGCGTACCAGCGCCGGGTGGAGAACGAGGCGCGGGTTCCGGCGCGGTCGACGGCGGTGGCGGCGATGACGCCCGGGTAGGCGGCCGGGTAGGAGATGTGGTCGCCCTTCTCGCCGCCGTTGCCCGCGGAGGCGACGACGACCACGCCTTTGCCCAGGGCGTACTGGATGGCCTGGTCCTCGGCGGGTTCGGGGTGCGCGGAGGCGGAGTCGTCGCCGAGGGAGAGGTTGATGACGTCGGCGCCGTGGTCGGCGGCCCAGCGGATGCCCTCGGCGAGGGCGTTGCCGCGGGTGCTGCGGGCCTTGGCCCGGTCGGGGTCGCCGTCCTCCAGGATCACGCGGACGGGGAGGATCTTCGCCTCGGGGGCGATGCCGATGACGCCGTCGGCGCCGCCCGGGCCGTGCCCGTGGCCGGCGATGATCCCGGCCATGGCGGTGCCGTGCCGGGCCCAGGCGCGGTCGCCGGGCTCGGCGCCGAAGCGGACCAGGTCCTTGCCGGGCAGGACGTTGCCGGCCAGGTCGGGGTGGTCGGCCTCGACGCCGGTGTCCAGGACGGCGACGGTGACGCCCCGGCCCTTCGTGGTCTGCCAGGCCTCTTCGGTGTGCATGGCCGCGAGGGCCCACTGCTGGGCGCGGATGCCGTCGGCGTGGGCGGTGGCGGCGGGCAGGAGGACGAGACCGGCGGTGAGCAGGGCGCCGAGGGCCGCGGCCCCGGCCCTGCGGGACGGGTTGCGCGGGGCTCGCCCCGCCGGGGTGTGCGCGGCGGTCACGACGGCTGCTCCGAGGCCGAGCGGACGTCTCGGCGAAGGTCCCGTTCGACGCGGTCGGCGAGGCCCTGTGCCTCGTTGCCGAGGCCGGCCTGGGCGGCGGGGGTGGTGGCGTCGGCCTCCATGGCGTCCGCTGCGGGCTGCGGGTCGTCGACGGTGCGGCCGTCGGCCCAGCCGGAGACGGCGTAGACCACGACGGGCGCCTCGGTGAGCACGGAGACGGTCCAGGAGGCGCGCTGCCGGACGCCGAAGCCGGCGGCGGGCGTGCCCTGTGCGGCGTACGGCACGGGCATCAGGTCGGTGCGGCGGTCCAGGCGTTCCTTGCGGAAACGGTTCGCGAGGGCGGTCATGCCGGGGGCGTCGGCCGTGGTGAAGAGCAGGCCGACGGTGGTCACGTAGCTCTCGGTGGCGTCCGTGTAGGTGGCGCGCAGGAGGCGCTCGCAGCCGACGGGGGCGAGGGCCTTGCGCAGCAGCGGGTCGAAGGCGTCCTTGCAGCCACTGTCCGGGGCGACGGCGATCCGGGTCCAGGTGCGGTCCGCTC
This sequence comes from Streptomyces sp. NRRL B-1140, assembly GCF_001280065.1. Lineage (GTDB taxonomy): Bacteria > Actinomycetota > Actinomycetes > Streptomycetales > Streptomycetaceae > Streptomyces. The sequence continues at coordinate 326 of NZ_LGEA01000013.1, read as the reverse complement.
CGCCGGGGCCGGCGCCCCGGCCCTGCACGGTCGGCGGGAACAGCTGGTCGACCGGGACGCTGTGCCAGAGGTTCCGGGCCGTGGCGTAGGTGCCGGGCGAGGCCTCGTCGCCTGAGCCCCCGACGAGCCAGCTGCCGGTGGCCGCTCCCGAGATGAGCCCCAGTCCGAGGACGAGGCAGACGGCGGCCGCGGCGGCCCGGGGCGCCGCGCGCCGTCCGATGGGGCGGGGCCGTGCGTCGCCGTCGTAGCCCTCGGGCTCGGCGAAGGACACCACGGGGCGTGTGGCGCTCCAGGAGAGCGCGGGGTCGGGCGAGACGGGGGTGGGG
>NZ_LGEA01000012.1 GCF_001280065.1 Streptomyces sp. NRRL B-1140 | reverse complement strand
GAGGCGTCACCGGTGAACAGGTCCAGATAGCCGTTCTTGCCGCCGTACTTGAAGGCGTCGCAGGTCGGCTGCGGCACCGTCTCCCACACCGACTCCTGCACGCCACGCTGGAAGGTGTTGATGTACGACGGGCCGGTGTCCGAGGGGCCCGCCTCGCACTTGCCCGGCGCGTTTCCGAACCCGTAGACATTGTCGACGTCCTGCAGCCAGTGCATGCCGTAGACGTCATCTGTGCCGTACGCGCTCTTCAGCTCGGCCGCGATCGGGTCCGAGCCGGCCGCGACGGACGGTTCGAGCTTGGCCGGGTACTCGTTCGGCGTGTCCAGCTCGGGCGCGTACGTGGCCGGCTTGGAAGCGTTGTAGAAGGAGTTGGTCGGCTGGTCGGCGTGG
>NZ_LGEA01000011.1 GCF_001280065.1 Streptomyces sp. NRRL B-1140 | reverse complement strand
GAGGCGTCACCGGTGAACAGGTCCAGATAGCCGTTCTTGCCGCCGTACTTGAAGGCGTCGCAGGTCGGCTGCGGCACCGTCTCCCACACCGACTCCTGCGCGCCGCGCTGGAAGGTGTTGATGTACGACGGGCCGGTGTCCGAGGGGCCCGCCTCGCACTTGCCGGGTGCGTTGCCGTAGCCGTAGACGTTGTCGACGTCCTGCAGCCAGTGCATGCCGTAGACGTCGTCCGTGCCGTAGGCCGACTTCAGCTCGCCCGCGATCGGGTCGCGGCCGACCGGCACACCGCCGTCGAGCTTGGCCGGGTACTCGTTCGGCGTGTCCAGCTCGGGCGCGTACGTGGCCGGCTTGGAAGCGTTGTAGAAGGAGTTGGTCGGCTGGTCGGCGTGG
>NZ_LGEA01000010.1 GCF_001280065.1 Streptomyces sp. NRRL B-1140 | reverse complement strand
GAAGAGAGATCCCACAACCCCGCATACGCAACCCCTGCCGGGTCTCACACGTATACGGTTTAGCCTCATCCAGTTTCGCTCGCCACTACTCCCGGAATCACGGTTGTTTTCTCTTCCTGCGGGTACTGAGATGTTTCACTTCCCCGCGTTCCCTCCACATACCCTATGTGTTCAGGTATGGGTGACAGCCCATGACGACTGCCGGGTTTCCCCATTCGGAAACCCCCGGATCAAAGCCTGGTTGACGACTCCCCGGGGACTATCGTGGCCTCCCACGTCCTTCATCGGTTCCTGGTGCCAAGGCATCCACCGTGCGCCCTTAAAAACTTGGCCACAGATGCTCGCGTCCACTGTGCAGTTCTCAAACAACGACCAGCCACCCATCACCCCG
>NZ_LGEA01000009.1 GCF_001280065.1 Streptomyces sp. NRRL B-1140 | reverse complement strand
GACACGCACCGCTCGGCCAGGGTCAGGCACGCCGCCCGCAGATGCGTGATCGACTCCGACAGCGAGTGCAGGATGATCGGCTCGAAGGCGTTGAGCTGGAGCTGCCCGGCCTCGGCAGCCATCGTGATGGTGACGTCGTTGCCGATCACCTCGAAGGCCACCTGGTTGACGACCTCGGGAATCACCGGATTGACCTTACCGGGCATGATCGACGAACCCGCCTGCACCGGAGGCAGATTGATCTCCCCCAGCCCCGCCCGCGGCCCCGAGGACAGCAGCCGCAGATCGTTGCAGCTCTTGGACAGCTTCACCGCGATCCGCTTGAGCACCCCGGACATCTGCACGAACGCCCCACAGTCCTGAGTCGCCTCCACCAGATTCGCCGCCGTCACCAAAGGCAGCCCCGTGATCGACG
>NZ_LGEA01000008.1 GCF_001280065.1 Streptomyces sp. NRRL B-1140 | reverse complement strand
GACGGCTACGACCGGGACGCCTTCCGCCACTGGAACGCCGGCGCCAACCCCACCGACGGCTGCAACACGCGCGCCGAGGTCCTGATCTCCGAGGCCGTCGAAGCCCCTGCGGTCGGAGCCAACTGCCGACTGACGGGCGGGAGCTGGTGGTCGTACTACGACCAGGTGCGGGTGACGTCAGCCTCCGGCCTGGACATCGACCACATGGTGCCCCTCGCTGAGGCATGGGACAGCGGCGCGTCGGCGTGGACGGCGCAGCGCCGCGAGGCGTACGCCAACGACCAGGGCGCGGCCACCAGCCTGGTCGCGGTCACCGCCCGCTCGAACCGGTCCAAGGCAGACCAGGACCCCGCCCAGTGGCTGCCGCCTGCCGCCGAGGCGCACTGCCGGTACGCCGCCGAGTGGGTCGCAACCAA
>NZ_LGEA01000007.1 GCF_001280065.1 Streptomyces sp. NRRL B-1140 | reverse complement strand
TCCTCCGGCCCGACCGTCGTCGCCTCGCCGCTCCAACTGGGCGTCCAGTCGGGCAAGTCGGGCACCTACGAGGTGAAGCTGTCCAAGCAGCCCACCGCCAGCGTGACGGTGACCTCGGCCCGCGCGAGCGGCAACTCGGGCCTGTCGGTCACGGGCGGCGCCTCGCTGACCTTCACCCCGCAGAACTGGAACACCGCGCAGAAGGTGACCGTGGCGGCCGCGAACTCGGGTACCGGGTCGGCCGTGTTCGAGTCGACGGCGCCGGGTCACGCCAAAGCCTCGGTCACCGTCACCCAACTGGCGGCGTCGAAGGTGTACGACGCCCGTTTCCTGGAGCTCTACGGGAAGATCACCAACCCGGCGAACGGCTACTTCTCTCCCGAGGGCATCCCCTACCACTCGGTCGAGACGCTGATCGTC
>NZ_LGEA01000006.1 GCF_001280065.1 Streptomyces sp. NRRL B-1140 | reverse complement strand
GACGATCAGCGTCTCGACCGAGTGGTAGGGGATGCCCTCGGGAGAGAAGTAGCCGTTCGCCGGGTTGGTGATCTTCCCGTAGAGCTCCAGGAAACGGGCCTCGTAGTCCTTGGTCGCGGCGAGCTGGGTGACGGTGACCGAGGCCTTGGCGTGGCCCGCGGCCGTCGACTCGAACACGGCAGAGCCGGCACCGGAGCTGTCAGCGGTGACGGTCACCTTCTGCGCGGTGTTCCAGTTCTGCGGGGTGAAGGTCAGCGAGGCGCCGCCCGTGACCGACAGCCCCGAGTTGCCGCTCGCGCGGGCCGAGGTCACCGTCACGCCGGCGGTGGGCTGCTTGGACAGCTTCACCTCGTAGGTGCCCGACTTGCCCGACTGGACGCCCAGTTGGAGCGGCGAGGCGACGACGGTCGGGCCGGAGGA
>NZ_LGEA01000005.1 GCF_001280065.1 Streptomyces sp. NRRL B-1140 | reverse complement strand
CACCCGAGTGGTCCCCCACGCCACACCAGTGCCCCCTATGTGAGATTTGTCTGATTAGCGCGTATCGTCGCCGCATGCCCACGCCATACGGATCCCGCGGCGGCATGGCGTTCGGCGTGGAGGAGCTGCGTGTGCTCCGCCGCGCCCTCGCTCTTGCCCTCCACCCCGCCCCCGCCTCGGCCGACGACGTCCAGGACTGTCTCCGTCTCGCACAGTCGCTCGACGAGGCGCTGCGGGAAGGGGCCAGGCTGCGTGCCTTCCTCGTGGCCGACCTGGGCCGTTACCGCGCCGCCCTCCCCGGCACCGCCGCCGGCTACCTCGCTCTCCTGGACGAGGCCCTGGGGACCGGTTACCGCCCCCTCCCCGACGACCTCGCGGCCCTGCGCGCCCTGCGCGGCAATCCCGCCGCAGCGGCTCTCCTGGACCGCTGCACACC
>NZ_LGEA01000004.1 GCF_001280065.1 Streptomyces sp. NRRL B-1140 | reverse complement strand
CACGATCGCGGCGCCGACCTGCAGCGGCGCGAACAGCTCCGGCACCGACACGTCGAAACTCGCCGTCGTGCTCAGCAGCACCCGGTCCTCGGCACCCACGCCGAAGTGCGCCAGACCCCACGCCAGCCGGTTCATGATCGACCGGTGCGCCACCTGCACACCCTTCGGTCCACCCGTGGAACCGGAGGTGAAGATGACATACGCCGCGTGGTCCGGCGACAGAACCCGCTCCGGATCGGCGTCCGAGTAGCCGGTGACATCCGGCAGTTCCTCGTCGAGGACCAACAGCGGCTTCGCACTGTCCAGCACGTGCCGCACCCGGTCCTCGGGCAGCTCCGGATCGATCGGCAGATACGCGGCACCGGACTTCACCACCGCGTAGATCGCGACCAGGAGGTCCACCGACCGCGGGATCTTCACCGCGACCAGCCGCTCCGGACCCGCGCCCTGCTCCACCAGCCAGTG
>NZ_LGEA01000003.1 GCF_001280065.1 Streptomyces sp. NRRL B-1140 | reverse complement strand
CACTGGCTGGTGGAGCAGGGCGCGGGTCCGGAGCGGCTGGTCGCGGTGAAGATCCCGCGGTCGGTGGACCTCCTGGTCGCGATCTACGCGGTGGTGAAGGCCGGGGCGGCGTATCTGCCGATCGATCCGGAGCTGCCCGAGGACCGGGTGCGGCACGTGCTGGACAGTGCGAAGCCGCTGCTGGTGCTCGACGAGGACCTGCCGGATGTCTCGGGGTATCCGGACGCCGATCCGGAGCGGGTGTTGTCTCCGGACAACGCGGCGTATGTCATCTTCACCTCGGGTTCCACGGGTGGGCCGAAGGGTGTGCAGGTGGCGCACCGGTCGATCATGAACCGGCTGGCGTGGGGTCTGGCGCACTTCGAGGTGGGTGCCGAGGACCGGGTGCTGCTGAGCACGACGGCGAGTTTCGACGTGTCGGTGCCGGAGCTGTTCGCGCCGCTGCAGGTCGGCGCCGCGATCGTG
>NZ_LGEA01000002.1 GCF_001280065.1 Streptomyces sp. NRRL B-1140 | reverse complement strand
AAAAGGGCCTGCTCCCCGCCGAGACCCTCACCGGCCTGCTGCGCCCCGAGATCCTCGCCAACAGCGGTCAGGCACCGGCCTGACCTGTCGGAGCGCACCGGGACCGGCGGAGGGACAATAGCGATCATGACGTCGTCGACGACCTTCCAGCCGGTCCTGGAGCGCATCGCCGAGGAGGTCGAGCGGACCCCCGGCCGCGGCCGGCCCGCCGACTACATCCCGGCGCTCGCCGCCCGCGATGCGCGCAGCTTCGGCATGGCCGTCGCCGAGCCGGACGGCACGGTGTACGGGGTGGGGGACTGGCGGGAGCCGTTCTCCGCCCAGTCCCTCACCAAGGTCTTCACCCTCGCCCTCGACCTGGCCCGCGAGGGCGACGTCCTGTGGGAGCACGTGGGCCGCGAGCCCTCCGGCAATCCCTTCAACTCCCTCGTCCAGCTGGAGTACGAGAACGGCATCCCGCGCAACCCGTTCATCAACGCGGGCGCCCTCGTCGTCACCGACCGGCTGCACACCCGTACCGGGGACGCCTCGGGAGAGCTGCTGGCGTTCCTGCGAGCCGAGAGCGGCAACCCCGGCCTGACCTTCGATGAGGAGGTCGCCGCGTCCGAGACCGCCCATGGCGACCGCAACGCCGCGCTCGGCCACTTCATGGCGTCCTACGGCAACATCGACAACCCCGTGCCGACGCTTCTGGAGCAGTACTTCCGGCAGTGCTCGATCGCCGCGTCCTGCGCCGACCTGGCCCTCGCCACGAGCTTCCTCGCCCGGCACGGCATCCGCGCGGACGGCACCCGGCTGCTCACCCGCAGCCAGGCCAAGCAGATCAACGCGATCATGCTGACCTGCGGCACGTACGACGCGGCCGGGGACTTCGCCTACCGCGTGGGCCTGCCCGGCAAGAGCGGAGTGGGCGGCGGCATCATCGCGGTCGTGCCCGGCCGCTGCACTCTGTGCGTGTGGAGCCCGGGCCTGGACGAGCGGGGCAACTCGGTGGCGGGCGTGGCCGCGCTCGACCGCTTCACCACCCTGACGGGTCTGTCGGTGTTCTGACCGTGTCCGGGAGCATCGCCGGCCGGGCGTCGGGGATCAGGTCGCGCATGTCGGCGGCGTGCTCGACGCGCAGGAAGTCCGTGCCCACGAGCACCAGGAGGGTGGGTGCGGCCAGAGCGCGCAGGTCGTCCTACCCGGTCATGGGATCACGTCCGTTCGGGGCTGCTCCCGTCCTTCCCCGTGCTGGCCCGGGCAGGGCGCCCCCGGATCGCGGGGCGCCCTGTACCGGGTGCTGCGCACCAGCGTGGTGTGGCTGCGGTCCGGCGACGCCTCCGGCGTCGACGGGTTCCCGGGCGGCAACACCGGCGCCTGGACCACCCCGGGGCCGCTGCAGGGCTGCCGGTCGGTCAGCTCCGGTCCGGCCCGCGCACCGGGAGCCGCAGCACCAGCACCACGACCGCCGCACCCGTACCGGCGGCACCCGCGATCAGCCCCGCCTCCGTCCAGGCGGAGCCGTGCTCCTCCGGTACGGCCGCCGCGACGGCGGGCGCCACCGTCGGCCGCGTGGACGTGGGCGGCGGGCCGAGCGAGCCCACCGCCTCCACCCTCCCGGCCGACCTGAAGCCCCAGTCGAGCAGCGAGCGGGCCTCCTCGTACACGGCGGACCCGCCGCCCTCCTGAGGGTTCATCACCGTCACGACCAGAGTGCGCCCGTCCCGGCGCGCCGCCGCGACGAGGGTGCTGCCGGCCTTGCTGGTGTAGCCGTTCTTGATGCCGATCAGCCCGCGGTACGGCTTCACCCCCTTGGCGCCGCTCAGCAGCCGGTTGGTGTTGAGGATCGGGTACGACGAGGTGCCGTCGGAGGGGAAGGTGGCCTCGACGGTGGCGCAGTACCGGGCGAAGTCGGGGTTGCGCAACCCCACCCGGCCGAACACGGCCAGGTCGTACGCCGACGACACCTGGCCGGGTGCGTCGTAACCGTCGGGCGACACCACGTGGGTGTCGAGGGCGCCTAGGGAGCGGGCCTTGGCCTGCATCCGCTCGGCCGTGAGCCGCCAGCCGCCGTTGAGCTCGGCCAGGACGTGCACGGCGTCGTTGCCCGAGTTGAGGAAGACACCGCGCCACAGGTCGGCGACCCGGTACGAGCGGCCTTCGGTGACCCCGACCAGGCTGCTGCCGGCACCGATGCCCCGCAGCTCCCGCTCGCTGACCGTGTGCCGGACACCCGCCGGCAGCCCGGGCAGCACGGTGAGGGCGAACAGGGTCTTCAGGGTGCTGGCCGGGGGCAGCCTGCGGTGCGCGTTGTGGGCGGCGAGCACCTCCCCGGTCCGGGCGTCGGCCACCAGCCAGGACAGCGCGGAGACCGCCGGAACACGGGAGGCCCCGGCGCGCAACCGGACCTGGGTGCCGGGACGGTACAGCAGCGACGGGTGCGGGGCCGCGGCCCTCGGTCCGCCCGGGGGCGTGGGCTCCGTGCCACCGGCGTCGGCCACCGCCGCGGGTGTCAGAGCCAGGAGCCCCGCCACGCACAGCGCACCGGCCGACGCGGCCACCCTGGATGAGAGTCCAATGATCATATGATCAACGTAGGAACGGTCCTGTTCCGCACGGCGACGACGGGGCCGCATTTCCGCGCGCTGGCACCCGGATGGATGATCCGGTCAGCCCGCGGGGAGAGTCGGCTGGATGCGCCGCAGGAACGCCGCGTTGTCCGGTGTCTCGCGCATGCGCTCCAGGAGGGTCTCCAGGCCGCCCTGACCGTCCCGGTCCCGCAGGACGCGCCGCAGACTGCGGACCGCCGCCAACTCCGCTCGGCCGAGCAGGAGTTCCTCGCGGCGCGTGCCCGAGGACGTGATGTCGACGGCCGGGAACACCCGGCGGGAGGCCGGATCCCCGCTCAGGCGGAGCTCCATGTTGCCGGTGCTCTTCAACTCCTCGAAGTAGAGGTCGTCGGCCCGGGAGCCGGTTTCCACCAGGGCGGTCGCGAGGATCGTAAGGGACCCGCCCTCCTCGGCCGACCGGGCGGCGCCGAAGAACCGCTTGGGCCCGGTCAGCGCGGACGCGTCGACGCCCCCGGTGAGGATGCGGCCACCGGAAGCGGCCGCGTTGTTGTGCGCCCGGCACAGCCGGGTCAGCGAGTCGAGGAGGAGGACGACGTCCTCGCCGGCCTCGACGAGCCGCTTGGCGCGCTCGATCACCAGATCGGCGAGCGCGATGTGCTGCCGGGCGCTGCGGTCGAAGGGCGAGGCGTACACCTCGCCCCGTACACAGCGCCGCATGTCGGTGACCTCCTCGGGCCGCTCGTCGAGCAGCAGCATCATCAGCCGGCATTCGGGGTGGTTGCCGGTGACGGCGGCGGCGAGCTGCTGGAGCAGGACGGTCTTGCCGCTCTTGGGCGGGGCCACGATGAGCCCGCGCTGACCCTTGCCGACGGGCGCGATCAGATCGACGACGCGGCCGGCGAGGCCGGCGGCCGGGTGTTCGATGCGCAGCCGCTCGTGCGGGTGCAGGGGCGTCAGATCCCGGAAGTCGGGCCGGCCGCGCAGGTCCCCGGGCGCACGGCCTGCGACGCGTGTGACGTCGTCGAGGGCGCGCCGGTCTCCCGTCACGCCCTCGACGAGGTCGCCCTTGCGCAGGCCGTACCGGCGGATGAGCGCGGGGGAGACCGCGGCGTCGGCTGGCGAAGGCAGGCAGTGCCCGGCGCGCAGGTGCCCCTTCCCGTTCGTGTCGACGTCGAGGACACCGGACACGGTCCGGTCCGGGGACTGCTGCCGGACGGGTGGGTGGTCGAGTGTGGTGGTCATGATGATGTGTGTCCTTTCACGGACGGCAGGCGTGGGACATGCGAGGAAGGGGGGAGAGCCGCGAGGGGAGGGCCTGTGGCACGCCTCCGGGCGGCGGGGAACAGCACCTCGATACGACGAACACGTCGTGGTGCTGGAAGGAAAAAAGGAGAAAGAGAAGAAACGGCACCGGCGCCCCTCAACGGGGGCGGGCACGAGTGCTGTTCGCACTGTACCACCGACAACGGTGGAGGCAAGCAGTTACGTCAGCGCGTGGCCAGCAGCCCGTACAGCAACGGAACGCGCGGCTCGGGCAGCCGCCACCAGCCGCACTCGGTGCGCACCATCTGCGGCCAGCGCGGCCAGGGAAGCTCGTCGCCCTCCCGGAGCCGCCGCACGGTGAGTCCCGCACCCGTCAACGCGTTCACGACCTCGCCCATTCCGTGCGGCCACTCGTAACTGTCCGTCGCGCCCTCGACGGCCGGGCCGTCCGTGTAGGTGTGGGTCCCGTCGCGGTGCATCGGGCCGGCGCCGCCCAGGTAGTCGTGGCGCAACAGCAGCTCGGGCCCCTCGCCCGGGGCGGGCTTCGGCCCGAGCGCGTTGAGCAAAGGGTGGAATTCGACGAGGTACAGCAGACCGCCGGGACGCAGGAGCCGGGAGATGATCTCCGCCCACCGGTCCAGGTCGGGGAGGTAGCACAGGGCACCCTTGCCGGTGTAGACGACGTCGAACCGCCGTCCGTCCAGCGCCTCGACCGCGTCGTACACGTTCGCCTGGACGTACGTCACGCCCGCTTGGGCCTTGGCCGCGATGTCCCGGGCGGCCGCCACCGATGCCGCGGAGAAGTCGAGGCCGACGGCCCGGGCGCCGCGCCGCGCGAAGGCGATCGTCTCCGTGCCGAGGTGGCATTGGAGATGCAGCACGTCACGCCCGGCGAGCTCGCCGAGGTCCTCCCACTCGAACGGGGCGAACCAGCGCTCGGGTTCGAGGTCCTGGTCGAGACCGTAGAAGCGGCTGGCGAGATGGACGGGCGTGCGGGCGTCCCAGTTCGCCTGGTTGGCCCGCATCAGCCGGTCGTGCTCCACGGACGTCATGGGGACATCCAACCGCGAACCGGCCGCCGTTGCCCGGAGAACGCGGGAACGGAACCGGGACGTGGCGCTCAGACCGAGCGGGAGCGCGCCTCCTCGGCGATCCGCTCGAACTGCTCGCCCATGGCGGCCGCGAGAGCCTGGGCCGCCGACAACGGGCGGACCATCACGGTGAATTCGTCGATGAGGCCGTCTTCGTCGACATGGATGAAGTCGCAGCCGTTGATCTCCCGGTCGCCCACCCGTGCGGTGAAGACCAGGGCGGAGTCGCGCCCGTCCGCGTCGTTGATCTCGCGCACGTAGCGGAAGTCCTGGAAAACCCCGGAGACGGCACGCAGGATCGCCGCCGTGATCGCCTTGCCGGGGTACGGCTTGAACACGACGGGGCTGGTGAAGACGACGTCGGGCGCCAGCAGCGCCTCGGCGGCGTCGAGGTCCAGCTTCTCGATCGCCTCACGGAATGCACGCATCGAACCCGCCTTGCTTAGTCAATTTATTGAGTAGGTGCGGATTAGAATAATCACCCGTTGATACGGTGTCCACATGTCTCTCAAGTACGCCGTTCTGGCGGCCCTCCTGGAGGGCGAGGCCTCGGGGTACGAGCTGTCCAAGGTGTTCGATGTGTCGCTGGCCAACTTCTGGGCCTCGACCCCGCAGCAGCTCTACCGGGAACTGGAGCGCCTCGCGCAGGACGGACTGATCGAGGCCAGGGTGGTGCGCCAGGACCGGCGGCCCGACAAGCGCATGTTCACGCTGACCGAAACCGGCCGACAGGACCTGCGCACGTTCGCCGCCACGCCACCCCGGCGGCCCACCGCCATCCGCGACGAACTCCTCATCAAGATCCAGGCCATGGACGGGGTGGACCCGGATGCGACGCGTGCGCTGGTCGAGGAGCGCGAGGCGTGGTCCCGCGGCAAGCTCGCCCGCTACCGGCGCGTGCGCGAGCGTCTCCTGGCCGGCCGCAGCGAGGAGGAGTACCTGCGGGAGGCCGACCGCGTCGGCCCCTACCTCACCCTGATGGGAGGCATCGGCTTCGAGGAGGAGAACCTCCGCTGGTGCGAACGCGTCCTGGCCGTTCTCAAGCAGCGGGCTCCCCTAGGCTGAGCCGATGTTCAGCCCCGAAGGCCCCAGTCTGCGCGAGCTCGCCGTCCAGGCGCTGTCGTCCGTCGAGCGCGGCTACGACCTCCTCGCGCCGAAGTTCGACCACACGCCGTTCCGGACACCCGACGCCGTCCTCGACGCCGTCGGCTCGGCGCTGCGGCGGACCGGGCCCTTCGCCTCCGGCCTCGATCTGTGCTGCGGCACCGGGGCGGGCGTGGGTGTGCTGGCCCGGGTGTGCCGCGAGCGGGTCACCGGCGTCGACTTCAGCGCGGGCATGCTCGACGTCGCGCGCGAGCAGGTCAGGCCGCCGGGCCCGCCGGTCTCCTGGGTCCGGGCCGACGCCCGAGCGCTGCCCTTCGCGCCGGCCTTCGACCTGGTGGTGAGCTTCGGGGCCTTCGGGCACTTCCTGCCCCGCGAACTGCCGGGGCTGTTCGCGCAGGTCCGCTCCGTCCTGCGGCCGGGTGGCTGTTTCGCCTTCCCGCTGGTCGCCCCGCCCCGCCCGGGCTCGCCCGGCTACTGGGCGCTGCTCGGCTTCGACACGGTGATGCGGGTGCGCAACGCGCTCTGGCGGCCTCCGTTCGTCATGTACTACCGCGTGTTCCGCCTCCCGGACGTACAGCGGGGACTCGAGGCAGCCGGTTTCGGGGTGGAACTCCAGCCGCTCCCGGAGTTCGGGCGGCGGCCGGACGGCAGCCCCCGGGTGCGGCTCGTCATGGCCCGGTTGCCGGCCCCGAAGTGACCGGCCAACCGCCTTTCCCGGGCAGCCGATCACCGGGCGGGACGGTGCCGTCGCGCAGGTCGCCGGGCAATTCCGTCGTGACCCGGCGGTACAGAGGCTCCCTCGGCCGACGGGGGGTCGTGCGGGTGGTGCGGGCCGGGTGGTTCGGGCGGAAACCGGCCCCGCCCGCGCCCGCTTCTCACAGCGCGCCGTACAAGGCGTCGACCAGCGCCGTCTTCCGCGGGTCGTTGGCGATACGGGGTCCCATCCGGTTCATCGCATAGCCCAGGGACACTCCCGCCTCCGGGTCGGCGAGCCCGCAGGAACCGCCGAAGCCGTCGTGTCCGAAAGCGCGTGGGTTGGGCCCGTACGAGCCGTCGGGGCCGCTGAGCCAGAGCCCGAGGCCGACCTCCGTCTCGTGCTCGAATCCTGCGCCGAGCACCAGGTCCCGGCAGCCGCCCTGCCCCTCGCGCACCCGCTCGGCCGCCTCGGGGGACAGCACGCGGTGGCCGCCGAGGGAGCCGCGGCCCGCGAAGACGCCGTACAGTCCGGCGACGGCACGCGCGGTGCCGTGGCCGTTCGCCGCCGGAATCTCGGCGGCCCGCCACTGGGGGCTGTTCGCCGCGGCGGCGGACACCGCCGGGTTGGTCAGCGCGGCCATGGCCGCCGGCGCCAACTGGGCGAAGACTGCCCCCTGTTCACTGTTCGACGTGGCCGGCGCATGAACCAGTTCGGCCGCCCGGCCGAAGTCCCGCTCCGGCAGGCCGATGCGGAAGTCGATGCCGAGCGGGCCGGTCACCTCCCGCGCCAGGAAGGCCCCCGGCCGCAGCCCCGACACGCGGCGTACGACCTCGCCGACGAGATGGCCGTACGTCAGCGCGTGATAGCCGGACCGGGTGCCCGGTTCCCACCAGGGCTCGGTCGCCGCGAGCCGCTGCGTGGTGAGCTCCCAGTCGCAGAGCTGCTCCAGCGAGTGCGGCTCCCGCAGACCGGCCAGACCGGCGCGGTGCGACAGCAGATGCCGGACGAGGACCTTCTCCTTGCCCGCGGCCGCGAACTCCGGCCAGTACAGAGCCACCGGCGCGTCCAGGTCCAGCAGCCCCCGGTCGGCCAGGATGTGCGCGCACAGCGCCACCGGCCCCTTGGAGGTGGACCACACGTTCACCAGGGTGTCCCGCTCCCACGGCCGGGAGCGCGCAGCGTCCGCCCAGCCGCCCCACAGGTCCACCACCGTCCGGCCGCCGACGGTGACGGCCACCGCGGCGCCCAGTTCACCGCGCTCCCGGAAGTTCTCCTCGAACGCCTCGCGTACCGCCCTGAACGCCGCGTCGCAGTGACCGCGCACCGGTGTCCCCAACTCGGACATGAGCCCCCTCCGCCTGCCGTCCAAAGCCCGGACAGCCGCGTGGCGGCCCGGGCGCGATGAACGTACCGACTGGTCGGACCGAGCGGAAGCCCGGCGGAGGTGAACGGCCGGATCAGATGTACGAACGCATCCAGCGCAGCTTGGCCGCCTGCTGGAAGGGGCCGCCGCCCTCGTGGTCGTTGAAGTCGTAGACCTCGATCGTCTTGTCCTCGTGGCTCCAGGCGTTGAAGGCCGCGAAGACGGTCGAGGGCGGGCAGGTCTGGTCCTCCAGGGCGGCCGAGAACAGGGCCGGAGCCCGGCCGCGGGCGGCGAAGTGGACGCCGTCGAAGTAGGACACCGTGCGCAGGGCGTCCTCCGTGCGGCCACGGTGGGTCTTGAGGTAGAGGCCGATCTCCCGGTACGGGTGCCGGTCCGTGATCGTCGCCGCCCGCGGGAAGTCGCACAGGAACGGCACGTCCGGCGCGATGCCCGCAAGGTCCGGCACCAGTCCGCCGACCGCGATCGTGATGCCGCCGCCCTGGCTGGACCCGACTGCCACCGTGCGCGCCGGGTCGGTGAGGGGGTGGGAGCGGGCCGCCTCCACGGCACGCACCGCGTCCGTGTAGACCCGGCGGTAGTAGTAGTTCTCCGGGGCGTCGATGCCGCGCGTCATGAAACCGGGGTAGGCGGGCGCGCCGCCCACCGGGTCCGCCGTGCCGCCGCCCCCGCCCCAGGCGCTGCCCTGCCCTCGGGTGTCCATCACGAAGTGCGCCCGGCCCGAGGACGCCCACAGCAGGTGTTCGTGCGGGAGCCCGCGCCCGCCGCCGTAGCCTATGAACTCCACGACCAGCGGCAGCGGGCCCTCCGCGCCGGCCGGGAGCGTCAGCCAGCCCTTGACCGGATGACCGCCGAAGCCGGCGAAGGTCACGTCGAAGACCTCGACGGTGGACAGCCCCGCGTCGACCGGTTCGAAGCGTACGTCCAGGTCGTGCACTCGGGACTCCTCCAGGGTCTTGGACCAGAAGGCGTCGAAGTCCTCGGGCTCGGTGGCCGCGCTGCGGTACTCGCGGAGCTCGTCGATCGGAAGGTCGAACAGGGCCATGCAGGACCGCCTTGAGTGAGAAGCAGCTACAGGGGCAGTGCGGATGATCACACTACGTGCGTGGCGCAAGGACTGGCCAGGTGTCCGCACGGATGTTCCGGCGCCCCGCGCACGCCGTCACGCGTCGCGGTGCGTCCACTCCGGTTCGACACGGGCCCACGCCCGGTCCCACTCGGCCATCCGGCGGCGCAGCGCCACCCGGCGCACGAGAAGGTGGCCGAAGAGCACCACGGCCACCGCGCCCCCCGTGGCGCAGGCGCCGACGGTCAGGGTGTGCTGCCATACCCCCGTCTCGTCCACCGGCGGCAGCACACTGCGCCCCTGGCGGTCGAACCAGACGTCCACCTGCTCGCCGCGCCGGCTGTCCGCGGGGACGCGGGCCGACGCGGTGCGCGTCGCTCCGTCCGGCTCCGTCCAGCGCACGGTGGCCCGGTACGCGTGCTGCCCGCCGGCCCGCACCGACGGCAGCGCGTCGTTCCCGCCGATCACCTCGGCCCGGACCCGGTGCCGCTCGGCCCGCTGCTCCACCGACAGCCTCCGCGCCTCGCCATGGGCCCACCAGGCGGCGGCCGCCCCGGCCAGGGGCGCGCCCACCAGGACGAGGACGGCGACCACCAGCACCGTCCACGCCTCGACCACATCCGACCGGCGCCGCAGCGGACTGCGCCGCCGGCGCCAACCGTGCATCGGGGAGCGCATGCCCACCTCCTCACCGTCACCGCAGGGAGGGCCGGACCGGCCGTGCGACGAAGCTCCTGCGCCTCACGTCACGCGCACGCGTGCCCTCACGGAGCAGGTACCCCGTCCGGCGTCCGTCGATCGCCCGGCGGCCCAGCGCAGAAGCGGCCTGCCGCGACCCTCCGGCTGGGTGCCCGGCCGATCGGGGCGAAAACAGCCGGGTCAGCCGAAGCGTTCGATGCGAATCCGGTCCACCGGCTGACCTGCCGTCACCAGCAGGCGCGAGGCGTGCTCGGCGAAGGAGTTGGAGCCGCACACATAGGCCTCCCACCCGCCGGAAGGCTGCTCGGCCAGGAGGGGCGCCACATGTGCGGCCGCCATACGTCCGACCGCCACACCCTCCGGCGCGCTCCGGGTGAAGACGGTGGTGGTCTCCGCACCCAACTCGCGGGCGTATACCAGCTCCTCGGGACTGCGCGCGGACACCACCAGCCGCAGCGGCACGGTCAGGTTCCGCGCCCGGTGGTGCCGGATCATCGACATCAGCGGCACGATGCCGGAGCCTGCGCCGACCAGCAGCGCGGGCCGGTCGCCGGGCCAGGCGAAGAAGCCGCTCACCGGGCCCCGCACCTCGACCCGGTCGCCGGGCCGGGCGACGGTGTGGAACCAGCCCGAGACCTCGCCGCCCTCGACGTGGTCCAGCGTCAGCTCCACCTGCCCCGAGTCGTCCGGCGCGGACGCGATCGAGTAGTGACGCTGGGCAGCGTAGCCGTCCTCGGCGGTCAGCCGCACCATCAGGTGCTGGCCGGGCAGGTGCCCCGGCCAGCCCGGCACGGCGAGCCGGAAGGTGGACACGCGCGGGGTCTCGCGGCGGATCTCGGTGAGCGTGGCGGTCTGCCACTCGGACGCGGCCTGTTCACTCACGGCGATGCGCCCGGGCACGGCGAACCGCGTGGGCGGCACGAAGGTCTCAGTCACCGGAGTACCTCTGCTCCTCCCAGGGGTTGCCCCGCTCGTGATAGCCGTTGCGCTCCCAGAAACCCGGCTCGTCATGGTCGAGGATCCGCAGGCCCGCGATCCACTTGGCGCTCTTCCAGAAGTACAGGTGCGGCACCAGAAGGCGCGCCGGGCCGCCGTGCTCGGGGGCGAGCGGCCGGCCGTCGTACTCCCAGGCGATCCACGCGCGCCCGCCGGTCAGGTCCGCGAGCGGGAGGTTCGCGGTGTAGCCGGTGTGCGAGTAGGCGACGGCATGGGTGGCCGACTCATGGGGCCGGACCGCGTCCAGAAACGCGTCCAGGGACACACCCCCGAAGCGCACCCCGAACTTCGACCAGCTCGTCACGCAGTGGATGGCGCCCTCGTACGCCGACGGCGGCAGCCGGTGCGCCGCCTCCCAGTCCCAGGTGCGGGGCTCCGCCACCAGCCCGTCCACACGGAAGGTCCAGTCGGCGGCCGCCAGCTCGGGGGTGACCTCGGCGGACAGGACGGGCCAGTCGTCGCCCGCGTCGTACTGACCGGGCGGCAGGCCAGGGTCGGCGACGCGTGGGCGCCCGGTGAAGCCTCTGGTGATGTGCATGCGGTGGTGCCTCCGGACCGGCCCGGCGGCGCCCGCCGGACCGGTTGTGCTCAGTGTTTCCGTATTCAACCGTACGTGCCGGGCGTCCTGGTGCCGCCGCTGCCCTGGTCCTGCCGTCCTGGACCGGGCGAGGCGTTGTACCGCACGAGGTAGTCCGCGAAGCGGCTCAGGTCCTCCGCCGGCCAGCCGGCCAGGCGCTCCCGGAAGGCCGCGCGGCGGCTCTCGGTGACCTGCGCCAGGATGCGCCGCCCGGCCCCGGTCAGGTGCAGCACCTGGACGCGGTGGTCCGCGGGGTCGGGGCGGCGCTCGACGAGTCCGACGCGCTCCAGCGCCGTCACCTGGCGGCTGACGGTGGACTTGTCGAGGGCGTAGTGGACGGCCAGGTCGGTGGCCCGGCACCCGCCGCTCTCCTCCAGGTGCCCGAGCAGCGTGTACGACACCAGCGACAGCTCGGGGTGCATCCGGCCCGCCGCGGCCCTGGCCCGGCGGGCGAAGACCGTCATCTCCCGCTGGATGGTCTCCACGGCGTCTGCGCTGTGCACGGGGCCCTCCCTCACCACGGTGCTGCTCGGCTCCCTCCATGGTTGCACAACCCAACCACCTGACCGGAAGCCGTGATGATCACCGCATCGAGGGGTGCGGCCGTCGGGTAGGGTTGCCGTCCGGCCGGTCAGGACCCGGCCGTCGGAAGCCGAGGAGGTGAGACCCATTACCGCTGTGTCAGCTCGGGTGCTCTCCTCTCGATGTCGCGCGGATCGCCGGTCGTAGGCGATCGCCGGAGCGCCCTTCGGCTCCCGAAAGGCTCTGGGCTTCCATGCCGTCCGTGTCCGCTGTCCCCCCTTCCGCACCGTCCTCCCGTGACGGCGTCGTCCTCGCCCTGCGCGCCGCGGGCTGCGTCTTCGCCGAGGCCGAGGCCGAGTTGATCCTCTCCACCGCGCGCACCCCGGCCGAGGCCGCCGCCATGGTCGAGCGCCGCGTCGCGGGCCTGCCGCTGGAACTCGTCGTCGGCTGGGCCGAGTTCCGGGGCCTGCGCATCGCAGTCGCCCCGGGCGTCTTCGTGCCGCGCCGGCGCACCGAGTTCCTGGTGGAGCAGGCCTTGGAGCGGGCGTCCGGTGCCGCCGTCGTCGTGGACCTGTGCTGCGGGTCCGGTGCCGTGGGAGCGGCGCTGGCCGCCGCGCTCGGCCACGTCGAACTCCACGCCGCCGACATCGACCCGGCCGCCGTGCGATGCGCCCGCGGCAACATCGCCGCCGTCGGCGGCCAGGTCCACCAGGGCGACCTGTTCCAGGCGCTGCCCCCTTCGCTGCGGGGCCGCGTCGGCATCCTCGCGGCCAACGTGCCGTACGTACCGAGCGACGAGATCGAACTGCTGCCGCAGGAGGCGAGGGACCACGAGCCGCTGGTCGCCCTCGACGGCGGCACGGACGGCCTCGACGTCCTGCGCCGGGTCGCCGCCCGGGCGCCCAGCTGGCTGGCCCCCGGCGGCTGCGTCCTGGTGGAGACGAGCCGGCACCAGGCACCGGCCGCCGTCGAGGCCTTCGAGCGCAACGGCCTCACGACCCACCTGGCCGTGTCCGACGAGCTGTACGCCCATGTGGTGATCGGTGTCGCACCGTAGTGCCCCTCAGTCCGGTGCGGTCGCCCGGGCGATGAGCAGGGCCACGTCGTCGAAGTTGTCCGGCTCGTGCAGCGTGCGCAGCAGCAGGTCGCAGACGTCCTCCAGCGGCAGATCGGGCCCGTCGAGCAGGGACACCAGTGTCTCGAGCCGTTCGTCGATCGGGTCGCGCCGGGTCTCGACGAGACCGTCGGTGTAGAACACCAGCCGGTCGCCGGGCTCGAGTTCGACGGTCGTCGTGGAGAAGGCGACACCGCCCACCCCGAGCGGCACCCCGGTCGGCAGGCCGAGCAGCTCCGGCGGCTGCCCGGCCCGGACCCGCACCGGCGGCAGGTGCCCGGCGTTGGCGATCCGGCACTGCCGCAGATGCGGGTCGTGGACGGCGTAGACACAGGTGGCGATGGCCTGATCGAGACCTGCGGTGATCTTGTCGAGGTGCTCTAGGAGCACGTTCGGCTCGAGGCCGAGGGAGGCCAGGGTGTGGGTCGCCGTGCGCAGCCGTCCCATCGCCGCCGCCGCGGGGATGCCGCTGCCCATCACATCGCCCACGACGAGTGCCGTCCGCTCGCCGTCCAGCGGGATCACGTCGAACCAGTCGCCCCCGACCTCGCTGGTGGTCCCGGCCGGCTGGTAGCGGGAGGCGACCTCCAGCCCGCCCGTCACCGGCGGATGGCTGGGCAGCAGGCTGCGCTGCAGGGTGAGCGCGGTCTCACGGGCGCCCTGGTACCAGCGGGCGTTGTCGATCTGCACGGCGGCCCGGGCGGCCAGCTCGCGCGCCAGCAGCAGGTCGTCCTCGCTGAACGGCAGCGGATTGCGGGTGCGCTTGAGGTCCAGGGCCCCCAGCACTTCGCCGCGCGCGATCAGCGGCACCGCCAGATACGAGTGCACCCCGGCCCGGCGCAGCAGCTCCGCCGCCTCCGGGGAACGGGCGATGCGCACCAGGTCCTCGTCCTTGACCTCCGGCAGCATCACCGGGCTCGCCGTGCGTACGCACCGGGTGACGAGCCGGTCGGGCGCGTACCGGGCGACCTGCCCGGGAGTGTCGGCCGCGGCCAGGGCCTCGGCGGAGTCGTACCCCTGGACCGCCAGGGCGCGGATCACGGCCGACTCGGCGGGGCCCAGGCTGGTGCGCCGCCCCTGCACCACCGCGTCCAGCAGGTCGACGGCCGCGACGTCGGCGAGTTCCGGCACGGCCACGTCGGCCAGCTCACGGGCCGTGCGGTCCAGGTCCAGCGTGGTGCCGATCCGCCCCGAGGCGTCGGCGATCAGGGCCAGGCGACGGCGCGCCGCCTCGGCCTCGATGCCCGCCCGGTACTGCTCAGTGACGTCGACGATCGAGACGGCCACGCCCAGCACGGTCCCGAAGGCGTTCTCCAGCCGGTACAGCGAGACCGACCAGGCGTGGTCCTGGTGCGGATCGGCCGGGGTGCGGCCGATCGTGGACTGGTCGACGACGGGCGTGCCCGTCTCCAGCACGCGGCGCGTCGCGGACTCCAGGGCGTCCACGTCCATCCCGGGCACCACCTCGCGAGGGGTGCGGCCCAGGTGGTCCGCGGCCGGTACGCCGTTGATCTGCTCCAGGGCCCTGTTGACCGAGACGTACCGCAGCTCGGTGTCCAGCACGGCCAGCCCGGTCGGGGACTGCGCGATCATCCGCGTCGACAGCGCCACCTCGCGCTCCAGCCGGCGCACGGTCCTCTGGTCGGCGCACAGCCCCAGCGCATAGACATCGCCCTGGTCGTCCAGCAGCCGCATGTTGCGGAACTCCACGAGCCGGGTGCCGCCGTCCTTGCGGCGGATCGGGAAGGCTCCCGCCCAGCTCTGACCGGTGCCCATGACGTCGGCGAACAACTTGACCACCAGGTCGACGTGCTCTTCGTGGACCATGATCCGGGCGGCGTACTGCCCGAGCGCCTCCTGGGCGTCGTACCCGAACAGCTCCTCGGCCTGCGGGCTCCACAGCACGATGCGGCCCTCGGCGTCCAGGACCACCGAGGCCACGCGCAGCACGTCCAGGAGCCCGCTCGGGCGCGCCGACCCGCGCACCGGACCGACGCCTGCGGATTCGGGAGACCCGGCTGCACTCATCCCACGCCCCGCCTTCGCCGTCCTCGCGGCACGCCGTCGTGTGCCGACACCCCAGTTCTACCGCGCGGAGCCGTATCCCGAAGGCCCCTTCCGTCACCTTCCACCATCTCCCAGCGCGGCGCGGACCGCCCCGCAAAGCCGTCCCCGGGAGAACGGCACCGCCGGTAGTGCCGGCCGGAAGGTGGTGCTTTGCTGGGGTAGGGGCGGATACGGCGGCCGGTGCCGCGAGAGGAGCGATCACGATGGCGATGGACCACGAGCGACCGCACCCGCACTCCGTCTCGGTGGAGATCAGCGGGTGCAGCAAGCACGACGCGCGGATCGTGTTCGACGCACTGTGCTCCTGCTACGAGTCGGACCGGTGTGCCGACGACGTGCCCGAGGAACTGCACGAGACCCGGCCGACCGTGTGGCTCGGCACCTTCGACGTCGCCGACGAGCACGAGGGCACGCGGCCGGTTCACCTGTCGTCCTCCGTCGAGGCCGATCTGCACGGCGGTTACTGGGCGATCGAACGGTTCCGCACGACCCTGGACTCGTTGTTCGACGTGCACGATCTCAGCACGGTCTCCGGTGACCAGGAGACGGAGCTGCATGTGCGTCTGCTGAGCCGCTGACCGCCCACTCCGCCCCCGGCCAGGTCCCCGGCGCGAGCGCCCGAGCCGGGCGGCGGATCGGTTCGGCCCTACCAGGGCCCCGGGGTCCCGGCTCCGCTGTGCCCTCCATCACCTTATGCAACTAGTTGCATAAACGGGCGGTGCTCCTCTACAACTAGGAGGCACGACACCGCGCACGGAGGGCCCCATGAGCCGATACCCGCACCTGCTGACCCCCCTCGACCTGGGCTTCACGACCCTGCCCAACCGGGTCCTCATGGGCTCCATGCACGTCGGCCTGGAGGAGGCCGAGGGCGGGTTCGCCCGCATGGCCGCCTTCTACGCCGCCCGCGCCCGCGGGGGAGTGGGTCTGATCGTCACCGGAGGCATCGCCCCCAACGACGAGGGGCGGCCCTACGAGGGCGGCGCCAAGCTCACCACCGAGGAGGAGGCCGGGCAGCACCGGGTCATCACGGACGCCGTGCACCGTGAGGGCGGGCGGATCGCGATGCAGATCCTGCACTTCGGCCGGTACGCCTACCACAAGGACCTCGTCGCCCCGAGCCCGGTCCAGGCGCCGATCAGCCCCTTCCCGCCCCGCGAGCTCACCGACGCCGACATCGAACGCACCATCGACGACTACGCCCGCGCCGCCCGCCTCGCCCGGCAGGCCGGCTACGACGGCGTCGAGATCATGGGCTCCGAGGGCTATCTCATCAACGAGTTCATCGCGCGGCAGACCAACCACCGCACCGACCGCTGGGGCGGCTCGTACGAGAACCGCACGCACTTCCCGCTGGAGATCGTGCGCCGGGTGCGCGAGGCCGTCGGCGAGGACTTCATCGTCATCTACCGGCTCTCCATGCTCGACCTCGTCCCGGGCGGCTCGACGCTGGAGGAGGTCATCAGCCTCGCCAAGGCCGTCGAGACCGCCGGGGCGACGATCATCAACACCGGTATCGGCTGGCACGAGGCCCGCATTCCCACCATCGCGACCTCCGTGCCGCGCGGCGCGTACACCTGGGTGACGAAGCGGCTGATGGGCGAGGTGTCCGTTCCGCTCGTCACCACCAACCGCATCAACACCCCCGAACTCGCCGAGGAACTCCTCGCCGAGGGCGCCGCCGACATGGTGTCGATGGCCCGTCCGATGCTCGCCGACCCCGACTTCGTCACCAAGGCCGCCGCCGGCCGCCCCGAGGCGATCAACACCTGCATCGGCTGCAACCAGGCCTGCCTCGACCACACCTTCAGCGGCCTGATCACGTCCTGCCTGGTCAACCCACGCGCCTGCCACGAGACCGAGCTGGTCCTCTCCCCGACCCGGCTGCGCAAGCGCGTCGCGGTCGTCGGCGCCGGACCGGCGGGCCTGGCCTGCGCGGTCTCCGCCGCCGAGCGCGGGCACGAGGTGACGCTGTTCGACGCGGCGAGCGAGATCGGCGGTCAGCTCAACGTCGCCCGCAGGGTCCCGGGCAAGCAGGAGTTCGACGAGACGCTCCGCTACTTCCGCACCCAGCTCGACTGGCACGGCGTCGAGGTCCGGCTGAACACGCCCGTGACAGTCGCGGACGTCGACGGCTTCGACGAGGTCGTCGTCGCCACCGGTGTCACCCCGCGCACCCCCGAGATCCCCGGCGTCGACCACCCGAGCGTGGTCGGCTACCTCGACGTCCTGCGCGACGGTGCACCGGTCGGCGACCGGGTCGCGATCCTCGGCGCGGGTGGCATCGGCTTCGACGTCGCCGAGTTCCTCACCGACGGCGGCGACAAGGCCCACGAGGATCCGGCCACGTACTTCCGCCAGTGGGGCGTCGACATGGACTACAGCGGCCCCGGAGGCCTCGCCGCGCCCGAGCGGCCCGCCCCGCCGCGCACCGTCCACCTGCTCCAGCGCAAGACTTCCAAGGTCGGCGCCGGCCTCGGCAAGACCACCGGCTGGATCCACCGCACCGAGCTCAAGCACCGCGGCGTCACCATGGTCCCGGGCGTGCGCTACGACCGGATCGACGACGCCGGACTGCACATCACCGTCGGCGAGGAGAGCACGGTCCTGGAAGTCGACACGATCGTGCTGTGCACCGGCCAGGAGCCGCGCCGCGGCCTGTACGAGGAGCTGCTCGCCGCCGGCCGCAGCACGCACCTCATCGGCGGTGCCGACGTGGCCGCCGAGCTGGACGCCAAGCGCGCCATCAAGCAGGGCACGGAGCTGGCAGCCGCCCTGTAGTGCGGATACGCGTCCCTAGGATGAGGCCATGTCACTCCCGCACGCGATTCTGACCGCCCTGCTCGAGAAGCCGTCGTCGGGCCTGGAGCTGACCCGCCGCTTCGACCGGTCCATCGGCTACTTCTGGTCGGCGACGCACCAGCAGATCTATCGCGACCTCGGGAGACTGGAGGCCGACGGCCTCATCAGGGCCCTGCCGTCCGAGCAGCCGGCCCGCGGGCAGAAGAAGAGCTACGAGGTCCTGCCCGCGGGCCGCGCCGAACTGGCCCGCTGGACCTCCGCCTCCCAGGACCCCAAGCCCCACCGCGACGCCCTGTTGCTGCGGCTCCGGGCGGCGGCCGTGGTCGGCACGGCGGGCCTGGAGGCCGATCTGCGGCGCCATCTGGAGCTGCACGAGCGGCAGCTGGCGGAGTACCAGGAGATCGAGAAGCGGGACTTCCCGCCCGGCCGGGGCGGCACCGAGGACCGGCTGCGGCATCTCGTGCTGCGGGCCGGCATCGACCTGGAGACCTTCTGGACCCAGTGGCTCCGGCGCGCCCTGACGGAGGTCGCCGACCTCCCGGACGGCGAACCCGCCTGACCGGCCGGCCCGCCTGCCCCGACCACCCCGGCCGACCCGCCCCGGGCACGGCATGACGGCAGCCCGCCCGCCCGGAGCGCTTCGGGGGAGCGGGCCGCCGTCCGTACCGGGTCAGAGCCGGTACGGCTTGTTGCGCCGGCGCAGGTACCAGGCCGTCCCGATGAGGCCCGCCCCGACCAGCGTGCCGCCGGCCACCAGCGTGACGGTCCCGTAGTCCGTGGTGCTGCCGCCGGTACCGCCCATCACACCGCGGGACGGCGACACCGAGGGAGACGCGGTCCGCGAGGGGGAGGGGACGGTGGAGACCACCACGGACTGCGTGCCCGCGGTGGTGCCGTCCGAGCAGACGACGATGACCGTGTACGTGCCCGGTGAGACGTTCGACCAGGCCGCGGACTGGCTCGTGGACGTCCCCGACAGTGTCACCTGGCGGCCCTGGGCGAAGCTGCCCTGACTGCTGGTGAGGAGTGAGGCGGTGCCCCAGCTGCCGTTGATCTGGGTGCACGAGCTGGTCGTGACGGACACCGTGGAGCCCGTGGTGCTCACGGAGATACCGGGGCCGGCGACGGCGGGCACCGCGGCCAGGGCGAGGGGCAGCGCGGCGACTGCCACGGTCAGGCCGGAGCGGAGAACTGACGATGAGTTGCGCATGTGGACTGCCCTCCGGCGGCACGGTCGGCGGTACATCCCTTGCGCCGCCGAGGGTCGGGGAACGCCCGTGCTGCCTCGGAGTCAGCCAAGGCCTCCCCGGCCACGGCCGCACCCCGAGCGCCCCCGTGCAGGTGACGGGTTCCACCGCCCGGCCGATGCCGTACAGCACCTCAGGGCCCCGTCGTCACCGCCCGTTCTGCCGAGAGGCCTCCCCAGGTGCCGTCCGGCAGCATCGCCCTGATGCGGACCCGGTGGGTGACACCGGCACTCCGCCCCACGTAGAAGCTGTAGGTGGCCCGGCCGTGCGGGGCGCCGCCGCCGAACACGAGGGACGTGGCGGGCCGGCCGTCCAGCTCGATCCGGTACTCGGTGACCTCACCGTCCACACGGGGCGGCACCCAGCTCAGGTCCAGGTGGTACGCCCCGTCCGCACGGCGGCTCGTCGCCCGGAAGCCGGTGGGGGCGGTGGCCCGGCCGTCGTCGGTGCCCGGAGTGGTGAGGCGGACGCCGGGTGAAGCGGGGGAGACGTTGCCGGCCGCGTCCCGGGCCCGGATGGTGAACGCGTAGCGCGTGCCCGGCCGCAGTCCCGTCAGCACGGTGGCAGTCAGGCCCCCGCCCACACTGTGGATCTTCGTATCGCCCTGGTGGATGTCGTAGGACACCACACCCCGGTCGTCCGTCGAGGCGGACCAGGACAGCTGAACCGCGCGGCTTCCCGCCGCCCGGCCGCGCGGCGCCGACGGCCGGCTCGGTGCGGAGCGGTCGTCCGCCACGGCCGCGGGCGTCCTCGCCCGCACCCGGCGGCTGGGCGGCCCGAGCCGCCCGTCGGCGCCGCGTGCCCGCACGCAGAAGACGTACAGCGTGGCGGGCCGGAGCCTGGTGACATCCACCATGTGCTGCGAACCCGCAACCTCCTCGACCTTGGTGGTGCCGCGATACACCTCGTAGACATCGGCCCGATCGGTCGTGTTCCACATGACATGCACGCTCGTCGCGCTGCCCGACGCGGCGGTGACACCCGTCGGCGCACCCGGCACCAGACCGCCGTCCCCCTCCTCCGGACCGGGCGGGCCGCAGGAGGCGACCAGCACGAGGGTGCCGCAGAGGGCGAGCCGACGGAGGAGGGGTGGGGGAATGGAACGTCCTCGCACGACACTGCCTCCGCGGGGGTGGTCGGCCGACCGGCACACGGGAATGGTCCGGACCAATATGACGCCGTTGGCGGGACCGCATCAAGAGGGCGTCCGGTCGAGCGGGGGTGCCGGCCAGGACAGGCGTCACTCCGCCGGTCGCGCGTGACCCCCCGGGGAGTTGCGGATGCCGAAGCCCTCACGGCAGAACTCGGCTTCCTGGATGATGAGTTCGGCCTCGTCGCTCGGTCCGCTGTCGTAGCGGAACCCGTGCATGCCGCGGGGCGGCGGGCCTGCCGGTGTCTTACGCGGACTCAGGCCCCCGGTCCCTGTCGGGGGTTGAGGACGTGCGCCGTCCGGCCCTCAAGCGGTGGCCGGATGATCATCGCGGGAACAGATTGGGCTGAGTGCCCGTCAGGTCCCCCATGAGAGGCTCCCGTATCGTGCGTATCCAGTCGCTCACCCTGGCCGCGGCCAGCGCCGCCCTGCTCGCCCCGACGACACCCCCCACCGCCCACCCCCAGCCCACGGTATGGCGCGAAAGCACCGTGACCGCCGCAGAGCTGCTCGCCGAGGTGCGCGACTGCACTCCCGTCTCCCGGGGCCGCTTCCGCAGCGACAGCGGCGCACCCGCGACCATCCCCGTCTGCGGCACCCGCGACGTCGTGTTCTGGAAAGCCGACATGGACATCGACTGCGACGGCCGGCCCGGGACCCGCTGCAACGTCCGCACCGACCCGTACTTCGCCGCGAGCACGGCCTACTCCCAGTCGGACGGCCGCCCGCTGAGCGCCGAACGCCTGCCTTTCATCGTCGTACCCGCGCCGAGCCGCCTCTGGGACTACCGGGACCACGGCATCGGTGGGGGTTCGGTGGTGGCCGTCGTGTACCGCGACCGCGTGCAGTACGCCGTCGTCGGCGACGCGGGCCCGAAGGGCATCATCGGAGAGGCGTCCTACGCGACCGCCAAGGCCCTCGGCATCCGTGCCGATCCGCACGGCGGCGGCGCACCCTCCGGTGTCACCTACATCGTCTTCAAGAACACCAAGGTGTCGCCCATCGAGGACCCGGCCGTCGCCGTGACGGAAGGGGAGAGGGTGGCGAGGCGGTTCGCCGTCGGGAGCCGGGTGGGCGGGCCGGGTGGACGGCGGGGACCGATCGGCTGACGGCACCTCACCGGCACGCCTGCGGCCGGGCACACCGTCGCTTCGGCGTGCCCGGCCGCGGGCGGCGCTACACCTTCCGGTAGGTGTACGCCTCCGTGGCGGCCGCCTCCACCGCCGCCAGG
Organism: Streptomyces sp. NRRL B-1140; assembly: GCF_001280065.1. Classification (GTDB taxonomy): domain Bacteria; phylum Actinomycetota; class Actinomycetes; order Streptomycetales; family Streptomycetaceae; genus Streptomyces. Next base: position 187,672 of record NZ_LGEA01000002.1, on the reverse strand, counting down.
TCCGCCCCGGTGGACGCCGTGACGACCGCGGCCACCGCCCCCTCGACGAAGGGGGCATCCACCAGACGTGTCCGCTCGGGCAGTTCGTCGCCCTCCGCCAGCAGCGCCTTCACGGTCAGCACGGCGCTGCCCAGATCGGTCAGGACCGCGACTCCGGCACCGCGATCGACGGACGCGGCCGCCGCGGCGATCAGTTCGGAGCTGGTGCCGAGCCCGCCGCCCTCGGTACCGCCCGCGGGAGCCACGGGTACCGCAGGGCCGCCGCCCGCGAGCCCCTTCGCCAGCTCGGCGACCGACGCGGCCACCTCCGCGCTGTGCGACACCAGCACGATTCCCACCAGCTGCTCGTCACTCACCGGCGGCCTCCGCGAGTCCGGCGATCAGCAGCGCCGACGACGTGGCGCCCGGATCCTGGTGGCCGATGCTGCGCTCGCCCACGTAACTCGCCCGGCCCTTGCGCGCCTGCAACGGCGTCGTCGCGACCGCGCCCTCCTCCGCCGCGGTGCGGGCCGCGGCGAACGAGTCGCCGAGCGCGTCCACCGCGGGCACCAGGGCGTCGATCATGGTCTTGTCGCCCGGGGCGGCGCCGCCGAGCGTCATGACCGCGTCCACCCCCGCCCGCAAGGCCTCGGCCAGCTGCTCCGCACTGACCTCCTCGGCATCGCCCAGCGCCTTGCCGGTACGGCGCAGCAGCGTCCCGTACAGCGGCCCCGACGCGCCGCCGACCGTCGAGATCAGCCGGCGTCCGGCCAGGGTCAGAACGCCGCCGGGCGTGCCGGGGGCCTCCTCCTCCAGCGCGGCCGCCACGGCCGTGAACCCGCGCTGGAGATTGCTGCCGTGGTCGGCGTCCCCGATGGGGGAGTCGAGGGCGGTGAGCCGTTCCGCCTCGCGGTCCACGGACGCGGCGGTCGCCGTCATCCAACGGCGGAAGAAATCGGCGTCGAGCACTGGCTCTCCTTGCCTGGTAGGTACGTGGTGATCCTCTGCCCCCTGTGGGTCACACGCCCCAGCGCAGCCCCGGGGTCTTCACCGGCGCGTCGTACAGCCGCAGCAGTTCCTCGTCGACCTGGCACAGCGTGAGCGAGGCGCCCGCCATGTCCAGGGAGGTGACGTAGTTGCCCACGAGGACGCGGGCCACGGGGACACCGCGCTGGGCGAGCACCCGGTGCACCTCGGCGTTGAAGCCGTACAGCTCCAGCAGCGGAGTCGCGCCCATGCCGTTCACCAGGACCAGCACCGGATTGCGCGGCTGGAGGTCCTCCACCACCGCCTCGACGGCGGCCTCGGCGATCTCCCCGGAGGTCATCATGGCGCGCCGCTCCCGGCCGGGCTCGCCGTGGATGCCGATGCCCAACTCCAGCTCGCCGGGCGGCAGATCGAAGGTGGGACTGCCCTTGGCCGGGGTGCTGCAGGCGCTCAGTGCGATCCCGAAGCTGCGGGAGTGCTCGTTCACCTGCCGGGCGATGGCCTCGACCCGCTCCAAGGGCATGCCCTCGGCTGCGGCGGCGCCCGCGATCTTCTCCACGAACAGGGTCGCGCCCGTACCACGACGTCCCGCCGTGTACAGACTGTCGGTCACCGCCACGTCGTCGTTGACGAGCACCTTCGCGACCCGGATGCCCTCGTCCTCGGCCATCTCTGCGGCCATGTCGAAGTTGAGTACGTCCCCGGTGTAGTTCTTCACGATGAAGAGCACGCCGGCCCCGCTGTCCACGGCGGCGGCAGCGCGCAGCATCTGGTCGGGCACGGGGGAGGTGAAGACCTCGCCCGGACAGGCCGCCGACAGCATGCCGGGGCCCACGAAACCGCCGTGCAACGGCTCGTGCCCCGAGCCCCCGCCCGAGACCAGCCCCACCTGCCCGGCGACGGGAGCGTCCCGCCGCACGATCACCCGGTTCTCCACGTCCACGGTCAGCTCCGGGTGGGCAGCCGCCAGACCGCGCAGCGCATCCGCGACCACGCTTTCCGGGACGTTGATCAGCATCTTCACGGGTACCTCCTAGACAACCTAGTAGATGAGCCCTCGAACTCCAGCTTCGCAGCCCACACCACGTTTGACCAGTTGTCGATCTTGACTGATCGCTTCGGTCCGTCCCGGACCGCAACGCCCAACGGGCCGAGGCCGGCCGCACCCATGGAGGGCGCGGGCGGCCTCGGCCGTGGTGCCGGATCAGCCTCCGTGCCGACCGGGTTGCCGCCGCCGGACCGGCCGAGCACGGAACACAGGAAGCGCCCGAAGGGGCCGGGGTCAGTAGCCGTAGATCATCTTGTAGGCGACCTCGGGAAGGAACTGCCCGGCCGAGGAGCCGCCGCCCACGCCGCAGTTGCCGTCGGACTCGCCGGGAACCTTGATCCACAGAAGCATCTCGGCGCCACCGCCCAGCCGGGTGGGAGTGCCGATGCGGCGGCCCGAGGGGTTGCACCACTGGCCGTTCGAGCCGTTGCCGTTGCGGCTGGTGTCCACGACGAACGGCTTGGTGTAGCCGTACCGGGCGCTCAGTTCCCTGTTGACGGCGGCGGCGTACGAGATGTTCTCGGCCGTGGTGAGGTAGTTGGAGACGTTGAGCGAGAATCCGTGGGCCTGCCGGACACCGGCCTCGTGAAGCCGCCGGGCCATGGTCTCCGCGCTCGCCCAGGCCGGGTTGCCGGCGTCGAGGTAGACCCAGGTGTTGGGGGCTCGGCGGTTGAACTCGGCGAGCGCGCCGGTCAGCATGCTCTCGCGTTCGTCGATCTGCGCCTGGTTCATGCAGCCGTAGTCCCCGAGGGAGTCCGGTTCCAGGACGACGACGGCCGGGCGGCCGGCGATCCCGCCCGCGAACTGGGCGATCCAGTTCGCGTAGGCGGACGGCGAGGAGGCTCCGCCCGCGGAGTGTCCGCCGCAGTAGTCACGGTTGTAGATGTTGTAGGCGACGAGGAGGGGCAGCTTGTCCCGGGCGTCCGCGGCGCTCGTGTACGCGCCGGTGGCGGCGGAGATGCTGCCGCTCCAGGAGCCGAACCAGCGGGCCGTCGGAGTATTGGCGATCGAGGCGTTGATCGCGGAGGCACGGCCGTCGCCGGGGTTGGCGGCGACCCATCGCTTCGCGCTGGAGTCGGGGTCGGCGTAGAACCCGTTGGTCATGGTCGTCGGGTCGGCCGCGTGAGCGGTCGGGGCGGCGGCGAGCGCCAGCGGCAGTGAGGAGAGCGCTGCCGCCAGGGCGAGAAGTCTGCGGCGCATGACGGGTACCTCGGCTTTCTGGCAGGGGGCGTGCGAGGGGCGACGGCGGGCCGGGAGGGGAGCGCTCCCATCGGAAGCGCTCCCCGCGACACGCTCGGTCAGCAGGTCGAGTTCGTCTGGGTGAGCAGGCCGAGCCGCCACGGGAGCAGGTTGTAGTCACCGCCCGCGTTGGGGTTCATGCCCTGGTAGAGGTACTGGAGCCGACAGGCGGGAATGGTCAGGGTCTGGTCGTAGCCGGCCCTGATCATCTCGCCGTGGCTGATGTCCCGGGTCCAGGCGCCCGAGGGGAAGGAGACGTTGCCGGCGCGTGCGAAGGGGTTGCTCTCGGACGAGGCCAGGGGGGTCCAGGAACCGGCCAGGCTGCCCGAGGTCCAGGACCGGAAGTAGCGTCGGCCGTCCGACCCGATGGCTTCGACGAGCAGCAGATACTGGTTACTGCCCTGCACCTTGTACACGTTGCTCGCCTCGAACAGCGCGTACTTGGAGTCCTGGGCGGCGATGACGGTGTTGCCGAACCCGTTGGGGAACTGACCGGTGGTCGTCTGTGAGCGGTACAGGTGTCCGTTGTCGTCGGAGGAGAACAGGTAGCAGTTGCCGCTGTCGCAGATCACCCACATGTCGACCCAGTGACCGTTGCCGATGTTCTGCCGGATGATGTCCGGCATCGACGAGTAGAAGTTGCGCGGCGCGCTCCATCCGTTCGGGTTGGTGATGTCGGGGTTGGTGGAGTACGAGGCGTTGCCGGTCTGGTACACGAGGTACCACAGGCGTTGCGGCGCGTAGTAGAAGACCTGTGGCGCGGCCCGGTACCCGCGACCGATGGCGGTGCGGTCGAGATAGTGGTGGGTGGCCGAGCCGGCCTGGGACCAGTCGCTGAAGCTGAGGTAGACCAGGTTGTAGCCGGAGGAGCTGGCGGTGCTGGCGAACACGTGGTACTTGCCGTTGTACCGGACGACCGTCGGGTCCTTGATTCCGGCGATGTTGTGGGTGGCGTCCGGCTTCGGCGAGATCAGCGGTCCGCTGGAGCTCCACGAGTAACGGCTGGGCAGCGCGGCGGCGTTGCCGGCGCCCCGTGAGCCGGTGGCCGTGCTGCCCGTGACGGCCGGTGTGCCGCGGCCGGAGGCGGGCGTGCCCCGGGTGGCGGGAGGCGTACCGCGGCTCGCGGCGGGTGTGCCGCCCATCGTCGTCAGGGTCGCGTTGTACGCCGGCTTCTTGTTGCCGTTGCGGTCGAACAGCAGCGGGTTCTCGCCGCTGCGCCACGAGTCGCTGTCGCGGATGCCCCAGACCGTGATGCCGGTGCAGCGCGCGACGTTCAGACAGGCCCGCACCGTGTTCGCGTAGGCCGCCGTCGGTGCCTGCGCGATGTCCAGCTCGGTGATCTGGACGTCCACCCCGAGGGCGGCGAAGCTCGACAGCGTCGTCTGGAAGCTGCCGGGCGGGCCGCCGGCGCCGAAGTGGGCCTGGAGGCCGACGCAGTCGATGGGCACCCCGCGCGCCTTGAAGTCGCGCACCATGCGGTAGACGCCCTGGGTCTTGGCGTCGCTCCAGTTCTCGATGTTGTAGTCGTTGTAGCAGAGCTTGGCCGCCGGGTCCGCCGATCGCGCCGTGCGGAAGGCCTGTTCGATGAAGCCGGTGCCCAGTACGTCCCGGAAGACCGAGCTGCGCATCTGGCCGCTGCCGCCGTCGGCGAAGGCCTCGTTCACGACGTCCCAGGAGTGGATCCGGCCCTTGTAGCGGTTCATCACGGTGGTGATGTGGTTGTTCATCACGCCGCGCAGCGTGTTCGCGTCCCTGATGGAGTTGACCCAGCCGGGCAGTTGGGAGTGCCAGACCAGGGTGTGGCCGCGCAGGCGCTGACCGCGGGCCTGGGCGCGATTGGCGATCTGGTCGGCGCGGCTGAAGGTGAACGAGCCACGTGAGGGCTCGGTCGCGTCCCACTTCATCTCGTTCTCGGGAGTGACCGAGTTGAACTCTCGGTCCAGGATGCGGGTGTACGTGCCGTCGCCGAGCCGTCCGGAGGCCACGGCGGTTCCGAAGTACCGTCCGGACTGGGCCGCTTGGGCGCCCAGGGTGGAGGCCTGCACGGCGTCGGGCGCACCGGTCGCGGTCCCCGGTGTCACCAGGACGGTCGCGGCCAGCAGGCCCAGGACGGAGGCCCGGCGACAGCCGAGCCGTTTCAGTGGATTCATGGTGTTCCTCTGGGAGGGGGTGGGGGGTTGCATGGTGCGATCGGGTCGCTTCAGGGCGCGGGGCAGCGAGCGCCTGTGGGCGTGGTGGAGAAGGTGAATCGGGAGCTCATGTGCCTGGAGGAGCTGCGCCTCGTACAGGTGGAGCACTGCAGTGGTTCGACATACCGGACGTAAGTCGCTGGGTCGAGCATCCTGGATGATAGGAGGCCTGTGACTTCCGTCAATCCTTCTCGCATTATTCGATTTTCACTTCGAAACATTCGACGTGCTGGGGGTGGAATCACCGCAGGTCCGCCGCTTGCTCGATATCGATGCTCGCGCTGTTGACATGTCCGGGCCTCCGTCTACCATCCCTGGCATCACGAGTTTCGGAATGGCGTGCGAAATTTCGAACCCATGGGATGTCATGCACGTGACACCAAAGTCACCGCTCATGACACCCATCCGGTTGAGGAGGCCCTGGTGCCCAGACGATCAGGCGGACGACTGCTCCGCCTTCTCGCGACCACCGTGCTGACGGCCACCGCCCTGGTGGCCTCCGCGCAGTCCCCCGCAGCGGCCGCGCCGGGCAGCCCGGCGCTCACCCCGCCGCTCGGCTGGAACAGCTGGAACAGCTTCGGATGCCAGATCACCGAGGCCCAGGTGCGTCAGGCCGCCGACGCGATGGTGTCCTCGGGCATGAAGGCCGCGGGCTACCAGTACGTCGTCGTCGACGACTGCTGGTTCGACCCCCAGCGCGACGCGGCGGGCAACCTGCGGGCCAACACGGCCAAGTTCCCCAGCGGCATGAAGGCGCTCGGGGACTACATCCACGGCAAGGGCCTGAAGTTCGGCATCTACCAGGCGCCCAACGAGAAAACGTGTGCCCAGGGCGTGGGCACCTACCCCGGCTCCACCGGCAGCAAGGGCCATGAGGCCCAGGACGCCGCCACGTTCGCCTCCTGGGGCGTGGACTACCTCAAGTACGACTGGTGCTCCGGCAGCGGCACCCTCAGCGAGCAGATCGCGCGGTTCACGCTGATGCGCGACGCCCTGCGTGCCACCGGCCGTCCGATCGTCTACAGCATCAATCCCAACAGCTTCCACGCCCCCACCGGCGCCACCTACGACTGGGGACAGGTCGCCGACCTGTGGCGGACGACCGAGGACCTGCTCGACATCTGGCAGAACGGCAACACCAACAGCTACCCCATGGGCGTCGGCAACGTCCTGGACATCACCGCGCCACTGGCGGCCCAGGCGGGCCCGGGACACTTCAACGACCCCGACATGCTCGTCGTCGGCCGCCCCGGCCTGTCACTGACGGAGTCGCGTTCCCACTTCGCCCTGTGGGCGCTGATGGGCGCCCCTCTCATCGCGGGCAACGACATCCGCTCCATGTCCGCCGACGTGAGCGCGATCCTGCGCAACCCGCGTCTGCTGGCGGTGAACCAGGACCCGCTGGCCGCGGGCGGGCGCCGGGTCCGCGACGACGGCGGCACCGAGGTGTTCGCCAAGGCCCTCTCCGACGGCTCGGTCGCGGTGGGCCTGTTCAACCGGGGGAGCAGCACCGCGACCATCACCACCACGGCCGCGCAGGTCGGACTGTCCGGCGGCTCGTTCACCCTCACCGACCTGTGGACCGGCGGCACGTCGAGCACCTCCGGGCAGATCTCCGCGAGCGTCCCCGCGCACGGTGTGGCCGCGTTCCGGGTGAGTGGTGGCAGCCCGCTGGCCGCCACCACCTCGCGTCTGCGCGGCAACGCATCCGGCCGCTGCCTGGACGTGGACAACGCCTCCACCGCGGCCGGTGCCACCGTACTGCTCTGGGACTGCCATACGGCCGCCAACCAACTGTGGACCACGTGGGCGGGTGGCGAGATCCGTGTCTTCGGCGACAAGTGCCTGGACGCCTACAACCAGGGCACGACGAACGGAACCCGGGTCATCACCTGGCCCTGCAACGGCCAGGACAACCAGAAGTGGACCGTCGGCTCCGACGGGACGATCCGCAATGTCCACGCGGGGCTGTGCCTCGATGCCGACCGCGCCGGCACCGCCAACGGAACCCGGCTGGTCCTGTGGAGCTGCACCGGTCAGACCACCCAGAAGTGGAGCCGCACATGAGGGACGCAGCGCACCCGGCGCGCGGCTCGTCCACCCCTCGACGCTCCCCGGAGGTCACGATGACCCTGGCCCGGCCCTCACCCACGCCCGCCACCGGGCTCGTCCGGGCCGTCGCCTGGACCCTGGGCCTGCTGCTGGCGTTCACCGTCGTTCCCGCCGCGGTCGGCCCCACCGCCGCCCGCGCCGACAATCCCATCGTCCAGCACGTCTACACCGCCGACCCGGCCCCACTGGTCCACAACGGGCGGGTCTACCTCTACACCGGGCACGACGAGGACGGCTCCACCTACTTCACCATGAAGGACTGGCGGGTGTGGTCCTCCGCCGACATGGTCAACTGGACCGACCACGGCTCACCGCTCAGCCTGGCCACCTTCAGCTGGGCGTCCGCCGACGCGTGGGCCGGACAGGCCGTCGAGCGCAACGGCCGGTTCTACTGGTACGTGCCCGTGAAGAACCGGGCGACCGGCCGGATGGCCATCGGCGTCGCGGTCGCCGACAGCCCCACCGGCCCGTTCCGGGACGCCCTCGGCCGTCCGCTAGTGGAGAACGGGGAGATCGACCCGACCGTCTTCATCGACGACAACGGCCAGGCCTACCTCTACTGGGGCAACCCGAACCTGACCTACGTCAGGCTCAACGCCGACATGACGTCCTACTCGGGCAGCCCCACCAGGATCCCGCTCACCACCGCGGGGTTCGGCACCCGCACCGGTGACCCCAACCGTCCCACGCTGTACGAGGAAGGACCCTGGGTCTACAAGCGGAACGGCCTGTACTACATGGTGTTCGCGGCCAGGTGCTGCTCGGAGTTCATCGCCTACTCCACGGCGCCCGGCCCGACCGGGCCCTGGACCTACCGCGGGACGGTCATGCCCACCCAGGGCAGCAGCTTCACCAACCACCCCGGGATCGTGGACTTCAACGGCAGTTCGTACTTCTTCTACCACAACGGCGCACTCCCGGGCGGCGGCGGCTTCACCCGCTCGGTGGCGGTGGAGAGGTTCTCCTACAACGCCGACGGCACCATCCCGTCGATCAACATGACGAGCGGCGGCGCCCCCCAGAACGGCACGCTCAACCCGTACGTACGCCAGGAGGCCGAGACGCTCGCGTGGGGATCCGGGATCGAGACCGAACCGGCCGCCGAAGGCGGGATGAACGTCGGCTGGATCGACAACGGCGACTACCTCAAGGTCAAGGGCGTGGCCTTCGGGCCGGGCGCGTCCTCCTTCACCGCCCGCGTGGCCTCGGGCAGCGGCGGCGGCACCGTCGAACTGCGCCTGGGTTCGCCGAGCGGGACGGTCGCCGGCCGGTGCGGTGTGCCGAACACCGGGGGCTGGCAGACCTGGACGACGGTGACCTGCCCGGTCTCCGGCGCGACCGGAACCCAGGACCTCTACCTGCGCTTCAGCGGGGGCAGCGGTTACCTCCTCAACATGAACTGGTGGCAGTTCACCCCCGGCGCCTGACGCACCCCGGCCGCCGCCGCGACCACACCGCGGGATCTCTCCACGACACGAGGATCCGCTCAGCCGCGGGTGAGCAGGTCCGCGACCCGGGCGATCATCCGGCTCTCCTCACCGTTGCGGGCGGTCGTCGGGTTGTAGGTGAGCACGAAGCTGCGTTGCCGGTCACGAGTGGAGAACGCGGCGTTCTTGTAGCCGTACGTCTCGCCGGTCTTGCCCCAGAACGTCACGCCGTTGACGTCGGCCCGCTGAAGCCCGGTGCTGTAGCGGGCCGGTGAGCCGTCCAGCATGCGCACGTCCTCCGGCAGTGTGAACATCAGTCGCAGCAGCTCCGGCGGGAGCAGTTCGCCGGAGAACAGGGCGGTGAGCATGCGGTCGAGGTCGCCGGTGGTGGAGATCATGTCGCCCTCGCCCCGGCCGGACGACTGGTCGTACACGGTGACGTCCCTCAGGCGACCGTCGGCCGTCGCCAGGTAGCCGCGCACGTGCCGGCCGTGGATGCGGGGATCGTCGCCCGGTACGACGGTGCCGGCCAGGCGCAGCGGGCGCAGGATGCGGGCGGCCACGGCTTCGCCGTACGGGCGTCCGGTCACCTCATCGATGATCAGTGCGGACAGTACATAGTTGACGCCGCGGTACTCCTGCCACGTGCCCGGGGTGAACTTCAGTGCTCCGTGCGTCGCTGTCGCCACCCACTCCTGTGGTGTCCAGTGGTCGAAGCGGTGCTGCAACACCTCTTCCGCGCTCGTCGGTTCGGGAATGCCCACGTGGTCCGGCAACCCGCTGGTGTGGTCCAGCAGATGGCCTACGGTGACGGGCGAGAAGCGGGCCGGCAGCAGTCCCGGCAGGATGTGCCGCACCGGCTGGTCCAGAGCGGCCCGGCCCTCGGCCACCAGTTGCAGCATCACCGTGGCCACGAAGACCTTGGTGATGCTGCCGATGCGGACCTTGTCGTGCCCCGTCACCGGCCGCCGCGTCCTGATGTCGGCCACACCCGAGGAGGCCTGCCAGGAGCCGGCCGCGCCGCCGACGCGTAACTGGGCTGCGGTGGACGGCGGATGCTCCAGATCATCGATCGCCGCCCGCAGCGCGGCGGTGTCCAGTGGGGGGAGAGGAGTGGTTGAAGCGGGGGACGCGACGGCGGGCAGCACGGTGAGGGCGGCCAGCGCGGTCGCTCCCGTCAGGGCGGCGCCCGCGAAGGCCCTTCGTGACATGGGGGTCGAGGTCATGCACCTCACGTTTCCAGTGAGGGGTGTGACCGCGCATCGGGGACGCCCCCGAGGGATCCCCGACCGCACCCCGACTCCCTCAGGACCACCCAGCGCAGGAGAACGGCCCCCAGGAAGGCCGCGCCGATGAGAGGGTCGGCTGCATGCCCACTTCACTGTTCGCCCGTCCGGTCACTTCTCTCGCTCTGGCCGCCGCGCTCGTCGCGTCCCTCGGGGCCTGCGGTGAGGTGCACGCTCCGGACGCGCGCGCCGGGGCGGCCTCCACCGGTTCCACGCCGTCGGACACGTCCTCGTCCAGTGCCCCGGGAGCGTCGCCGTACGTGGAGCCGGGCGCCGGGGACGGCGCCCCGCACTACAACGAGAACAACGCCTACCGCCGTGAGGGTGACATGACTGCGGCTCACGCGAAGGACGCCCAGCGGGAGGCCGACCGCCTCCGGCCGGTGCTCGAACGGCTGTGGGAGCGGCGGAAGTGGGACCCCGAGACGGTGCGGACTGCCCTGCTCCGGCTCGGCTACGAGGAGGAGCGCGTCACGCAGGACGGCAAGCGCCTCGGCGGCACGCTCACCGTCACGGCGATGTCCCCGCGCTGGAAGGACGACGGCTACGTCACGCCCGAGGGGACACGGGTCGCCCTGCGCGTGCACGACGACGCCTGCGTGTCGGGGTTCGTGCAGAAGCCGGACTTCGAGGTGCGGGCGCACGGCCCGTACCCGGAGACGGGCTGCTTGGAACCGCCCTACGGCCACTGAGGCCGCCGACGGCTTCGGCACCCCGAGAGGACGGCTACGGCTTCGGCCGCTGAGCCCGGCCCTCGGCTCAGCGGGTCAGCACACCCGCCAGCGCCCCCGCCCCCGCGGCACAGGCCAGGACCGCGCAGGCACCGGCCGCGTGCCGTCGCAGCAGGGCGCGCCGGAGGCGGATGTAGCGGCTCTCGTACTCCTGCCGCAGTTCGTCGGCACGCCGCACGGTGCCGAGCATCAGCTGCCGGGTGACGTCGAGACGCCGTCGGACGTAGTGGCCGGTGATCTCCTCGACCTGGGCGGTGGTCAGCCACGGCATGCGTGCGCAGAGCTCCTCGGCCTCCTGCTGCGCCTGGTCGCGATGAGAATGGGCGAGAAGGAAGCCCTCGGTCTCGTCGGCCAGGGCGCTGCGCGGCTCGCCCACGGGAACCTGCTGCCTGCCCCGTCTCACAGCCGCTCGCCCTTGTGCCCCTCGGCATCGACCACATCGCGCTGCCCGGTGTTCTCCGCCTCGTCCAGGCTCGCCACGTCCGGGTGGCGCAGGTCGAAGGCGGGCGACTCGGAGCGGATCTTGGGCATGGTGAGGAAGTTGTGGCGGGGCGGCGGGCAGGACGTGGCCCATTCCAGCGAGCGGCCGTAACCCCAGGGGTCGTCGACCTCGACCTTCTCGCCCTTCTGGGCCGTCCGCCACACGTTGTACAGGAACGGCAGGGTGGAAAGGCCGAGCAGGAAGGCGCCGATCGAGGAGACGGTGTTGAGCGTGGTGAACCCGTCGGCGGCCAGATAGTCCGCGTAGCGGCGGGGCATGCCCTCGGCGCCGAGCCAGTGCTGGACCAGGAACGTGGTGTGGAAGCCGACGAACAGCGTCCAGAAGTGGATCTTCTCCAGCCGCGTGTCGAGCATCGTGCCGGTCATCTTCGGCCACCAGAAGCTGAATCCGCCGAACATCGCGAACACGATCGTTCCGAACAGCACGTAGTGGAAATGGGCGACCACGAAGTAGCTGTCGGTGACGTGCCAGTCGAGCGGCGGGGAGCCCAGGATGACGCCGGTCAGGCCGCCGAAGAGGAAGGTGACCAGGAAGCCGATCGCCCAGAGCATGGGCGGTTCGAACGACAGCGAACCCCGCCACATCGTGCCGATCCAGTTGAAGAACTTCACACCGGTGGGCACGGCGATCAGATACGTCATGAAGGAGAAGAACGGCAGCAGCACCGCGCCGGTGGCGAACATGTGGTGCGCCCACACCGTCACCGACAGACCGGCGATGGAGACGGTGGCGCCGATCAGACCGGTGTAGCCGAAGATCGGCTTGCGGGCGAAGACGGGGATGATCTCCGTGATCACGCCGAAGAACGGCAGCGCGAGGATGTACACCTCGGGGTGGCCGAAGAACCAGAACAGGTGCTGCCACAGCACAGCGCCCCCGTTCTCCGCGTTGAACACCTGCGCGCCGAAGTGCCGGTCCGCTTCCAGCACCAGCAGCGCGGCGGCCAGGACCGGGAAGGCCAGCAGCACCAGCAGCGAGGTGAGCAGCACGTTCCAGGTGAAGATCGGCATCCGGAACATCGTCATCCCCGGTGCGCGCATGCAGATGATGGTGGTGATGAAGTTGACGGAGCCGAGGATGGTGCCGAAGCCGGACAGCGCAAGCCCCATGATCCACAGGTCACCGCCCACCTGGGGGGTGCGTTCCCCACCGCTGAGCGGGGTGTACGCGGTCCAGCCGAAGTCGGCCGAGCCCTGCGGGGTGAGGAAGCTGCCGAGCACGATCAGCCCGCCGAAGAGGAACAGCCAGTACGAGAGCATGTTCAGCCGCGGGAACGCCACGTCGGGTGAGCCGATCTGCAAGGGCATGACGGCATTGGCGAAGCCGGCGAAAGTGGGCGTGGCGAACAGCAGGAGCATGATCGTGCCGTGCATGGTGAACGCCTGGTTGTACTGCTCGCTGGAGACGATCTGCAGCCCCGGCCGGGCCAGTTCGGCCCGGATGAGCATCGCCAGAGCCCCGGCGACCAGGAAGAACCCGAACGACGTGATCAGATACAGGTGCCCGATCTTCTTGTGATCGGTGGTCGTCAGCCAGGAGACGACCACTTTCCCTCTGCCATGCCGCTCGACCGCGGGTGCAGGGGAAACCGGTTCGGTGTGTGTCGCCATCAGGTCCTCGATCAGCAGCAACGGTGCACGGACGGTCACCCCCCGGGGGCAACCTATTCGGTGCGGTTCAATCCCTTTGCCTGTTCTCGGTGTCCCTGCTCCGAACGGCGGAATGATCCATTTGTCAGGGGGTGGGTCAGAGATCCTCGGGGCGTGGGCGGCGCCTTTCCTCGTGCAAGCGTTTTCTACGTCTGTGTCATGTTTTGTTACGGCACGGGCGCGGCACTCGGTCACGCACGAGCGGGCCTCCGAGAGGTGACCTTCGTTCTCTGGTGCGTCGGACGCGCGCCGGGATCCGGCCCGGCCTCCGGGCGGAACAGAGGGTGGTCGATGACGACGATCGGCGTGGAAGAGGAATACCTGCTGCTCGACCCGGTCACGGGCCTGCCGGTACCTCAGGCGGACAAAGTACGCGCCGCTGCGGGCGTGGGGCACCTCGTGACGGACCAGGAGGTGCAGTACGAGCTGCTCCAGGCGCAGGTCGAGGTGGCCACCCCGGTCTGCGACACCCTGGAGGAGGTCGGAGGCCACCTGCTGAGGCTGCGGCACGCCGTCGGCGGCGCCGCCGAGCAGCACGGCTGCCGGATCGGGGTCTGCGGCACCCCGCCGCTGCGGCACGGCCGCCCCATCGCCGTCACCGACCAGGCTCGCTACCGGGCCATGGTCACCCAGGCACCCCAGCTCGTGGCGGAACAACTCGTCAACGGCACGCACGTGCACGTCGCCGTGCCGAACCGGGAAGCGGGTGTGCAGGTGCTGAACCGGATCCGCTCCCGGCTGCCCACGCTGACGGCCATGGCGGCGAACTCACCGCTCTGGGACGGTCACGACACCGGGTTCGCGAGCTGGCGCACCGTGATCTTCAGCCGGTGGCCGGTCAGCGGCACGCCGCCGCACTTCCGGGACGCCGCCGACTACGACCGGCGCGTGGAACGGCTGCTGGAGTCGGGTCTGATCTCGGACGTCGGGCAGCTCTACTGGCAAGCCCGCCTCTCGGCCACGTACCCCACCATCGAGGTCCGGTGCCTGGACGTCCAGCTGCGCGCGGACGAGGCGGTGATGCTCGCCGCGCTCATCCGGGCCCTCGTGGAGACCTCCCTGGCGGAAGCGGCCGCCGACGCGCCCCTGCCCGACACCGCGCCCGAGCTGCTGCAGGCCGCCATGTGGCACGCAGCCCGGCACGGTCTCGGAGACACCCTTCTCGACCCCGGCGGCGCCCCGCACCGGGCCGGCGACGTGCTCTACGAGTTCTTGCGGCACGTCGCTCCCGCCCTCGAGGCATCCGGCGACTCCCGGCAGGTCACGTCCCTGGTCCACCGGCTGCTGCAGGACGGGACCGGCGCGGACCGGCAGCGCGCCGCCCTCGCGCACGGCGGTCTCCGCGCGGTCACCGAGCTGATCAGCGCCCAGAGCACGATGCCGTGACGCCCGGATCGGCTCGTCAGGCCACCGCGGCGTAGGCGGCGACAGCGATGTCCGCGCGGGCGTGTACGACCAGCCGCGTACCGCCGGTGTCGGCGTCCGCCTCGAGCGCCCGGCGGACGGGCGCACTGTGCGTGGCCACCGACATCAGTGTGCCCATGAACCCGCGCGGAGCCGGCCGGCGTCAGGTGGTCCGCCGGGCGTCGGCCGTGTCCCCGGTGCTCCCCGTGCCCTTGGCGTTCGCCGGCTCGTAGGCCGTGATGTCGTAGCGCGCCTCGTCGTCGACTGCGTTCTCCTCCCAGTCCAGGACGATGCGCACAGGGTGTCCGTCGGCCGCGTATCTCGCCTCGGCCGTGGCCGCGTCGTCCCGGCGCGCCTGCTCCAGTTCCGCGAGGAGCTCGCCGAGCGTGGGCACGGCGTCGGGTGCGCTCTCGACCGCCCTGCGCGCGGAGTCGTCCAGGCCCACCGCCCTCACGACAGCGCCGTCGCGGACCGAGATCCGGAAGGTGCCGAGCAGGCTTCGCTCCCCCTCGCTCGACCGGAGCATGTAGGTGTAGGAGGCGGGCTCCCGCCAGGCGCCCCGAACATGTCCGGGTGCGCTTTCCGCCTCGGGGGACGTCGATGTCGCGGTGCCGCAGGCGGCGACCGCGCAGACGATCCCTCCGACCAGTACGGCACCGGAAACGGCTCGGGCTGGGGTGGTCATGGCGGACGTCCCTTCGACGACGGTTACCGCTATGACGCCGGCCACTCGGGGAACGTTCGGCGGCCTCGACCACCGAGCGACACGCAGCGCGTCCGTTCGGTCGCCGCGTGGTCAGACGGGAAGGACGAACGGTGGGTGCGCCCCGTTGAGGAAGTAGTCCCCGACGTCCTGGAGCCGGTGGCCGACGGGCTCGTAGAGGGTGTGCGTCCGGGCGTTGCGCCAGAACCGGTCGAAGCCGAGCCGGGCCGAAGCGGAGCGGGCGCCGATGATGTCCAGGGCGCGAGCGGTGGACTCCTGGGCGGCCTTGGAGGCGGCGGCCTCGGCCATGGCCACCAGGACCGAGATCTCCGCGTAGTCCTCGTAGGTGAGGTCCTCGCCGCGGTCCAGCCCGCCCTGCACGGCCCGGCGTGCCTCGTCGGCGAGTGCGGACGCCGAGCGGGTGAGCACGGTGAGCTCCCCGTACGCCGTCAGCACCTGTGGATCCCGGGGGGAACCGACCGGCCAGTCCGGATGCCAGTGCGAGTGCCCGGACCTGCTGTACTCACGGGCCTCGGCGAGCACGCCCTCCGCCATGCCGAGCCGGAGCTGCGCCGACAGCAGACGACCGACCGGTGACACCAGGGCCGTCAGGGGCGACAGGACGTCCTCGTCCGCCGACAGGGAGCCCAGCACGTCCGCGGCGGCGATGGGCACGGCGTCGAACTCCGCGCTGCCGCCCGCCGCCAGCCGCTGGCCGAAGGGGTCGGTGTCACCGTCGGCGACCACACCCGCGAGGGCGGGATCGACCACGAGCGCGAAGGGCTCACCAGTTCCGGCCCGCACCGCGCGCACGACGAGTCGGTCGGCGACCAGAACGCCCGCGGCGTAGCTCTGCCGCCCGTTCAGCACGTACCCGCGCGTGTCCGGAGTGAGTGTCAGCGCCGGCTCCTGGCGGGCCAGGCCGCCGCCCCAGCACCACCGCTCCGCTGCGGACCGCCGCTCCAGCCGGGCGGCGAGGGCGGGATCGGCGAACGACCGGACGCTCCAGGACGTGAAGTAGTGACAGCCGAGGAGCTGCCCGATGGCGCCGTCCGCCGCCGCGATCTCCCGGACCACGGCGTACGCCTGGGTCCAGTCGGCGCCGCCGCCCCCGAGTTCGGCGGGGAGCAGGAGGGTCAGAAGCCCGGACTCGCGCAGCCGGGACACCTCGTCGAAGGGAGGCTTGCCCGCCTGATCCCGGGCGACGGCGTCCGTTGCCAGGTCCTCCGCCGTCTCGCGTGCCACGCGCGACCAGTGCGCGCTGCCGGCCCCCGGCTGGTCGAACTCCGCGGCGGGGCCGGACGGCGCCATGGCAACGCCCATCGCTGGGATCTCCTCAAGTTCGTATGCGGAACGGGGTGTTGAGCATCACGGATGGGAAAGATGTGTGGGCCATCCGCATCATCCTGCGCAGGAGCGCAAGGCCCCGTCAATACTTTCCTAGTAATTCGATAGGGAACGTAGGGAATGGCGGCGCGCGGCCAGCCGGGCCCTCAGACGCTGCGCGGGGGTGGGCGGCAACGCACGGGCGGCGCCGCGCGCATAGCGCCGCTCCACATAGAACTGGCCCACACTGAGCACCGTCGTGACGGCGATGTACCAGAACGTGGCGACCAGCAGCAGTGGAATGACCTGGTACGTCTGGTTGTAGACCAGCTGCACCGAATACAGCAGGTCGTGCACGGCCAGCACACTGACGATGCTCGTGCCCTTGAGGGTGCCGATCAGCATGTTGCCCGCGGTCGGCACGATGGAGCGCATCGCCTGCGGCACGACGATCCTGCGCAGGGCCCGCGCCCTGCCGATCCCGAGCGCCTGCGCGGCCTCCGTCTGCCCGGAGTCCACGGAGAGGATGCCGCCGCGCACCACCTCGGCTGCGTAGGCGGCCTCGTGCAGGGTCAGGCCGATGACGGCCGTCAGGGCGGGGCCGAGCAGGTTCACCGTCTTGACGGTGACGAACTGCGGGCCGAACGGGATGCCTAGGCCGAGCGTCGGATAGAGGGCTCCGATATTGAACCAGAGCAGCAGCTGCACCAGCAGCGGAGTGGACCGGAAGATCCACACGTACCCCCAACTCAGGCTGCTCAGAACCGGGTTGGCGGACAGTCGCATCACGGCCAGCGGGATGCCGAGGAGGAAGCCGAGCACCATCACCACGCCGGTCAGCCAGAGGGTGAGCAGCAGTCCGTCGAGCACGGCGGCACTGGTGAAGTACCCGGCGACCACGCCCCACTGGAAGGCCTGGTTGCGGACGACCGAGTCGACCAGCAGCGCGAAGAGCGACAGGGCGACGGCGGCGGCCAGCAGACGGCCGATGTTGCGGCGCGGCACGATGCGCGGCACGTCGTCGTCCGCCCTCGGGGCAGGGGCCCGGCCGGGGGTCTTCGGACCGGTCGCGGACAGGTCGGGAGCGGGCGCGGTGAGGTCGGAAGGCGAGGATGCGGTGAGATCGGAAGGCGAGGCCATCAGAAGGCTCTCCAAGGGAGGGAGGCGCGGCACGGGTGGGGACCGGAGCCAGGCTTCGGCGTCATCACGCTCGCCGCGTCCCTCAACGCGGTGCGCCCGATCGTACGGCGCCGACACACACAGGTGTCAACCACACCCAGAACCGCGGGCCGACTCGCCCCAACTCCCGTCCGGCATCCGGGCTGTGGTTGACGAGACGCGAGTCGCCCTGCTCAAGTAGTCGCATGAACGCCGAGCAGCGCCTGGTCACCCGTGGCCACATCGACTTCGGTCGGGTGTGGTCCGCGGCGTGTTGCGTCTGACGCGGCAGCGGGCCGTCTGACCGGCCCTTCCCTCCCTCGGTGTCCCCGTCGCGGGCCGAGTCCCCTTCCTGACACGCGCTGCCGCCGCTCCACCCTGCCCCAGGCCCAGGCCCACGCGCCATCACCCCACTGCACCACTCCTTTCACGACCCCCCCATCGCCACGCCCTGAAGCGCCGTCGGACCCGACCGTGCCGCGGGCGCGCCGTGCCCCGGTGCTGTCCCGGCACGGCTCCGGACGACTTGAGGAAAGGCCAGAACCCATGCCCGTGGAGTTCCTCGGCATCGCCGCCACCCACGACGGATCCGAAACCACGCCGCGCTCCGGCGCCGCCTTCGACAAGGACTACACACTCCGGCTCGCCCGGGCCCACGAGGAACACGGCTGGGACCGGGTGCTGTTCGCCTACGGCTCCGGATCGCCGGACCCGGCACCGGCCGCCGCGTACATCGCGAGCAGGCTGGACCGGCTCCAGATCCTCCTCGCCCACCGGCCCAACGTGTCGTACCCGACGTTCGCCGCGAAGACCTTCGCCACCCTCGACCGGATCAGTGAAGGACGCCTGACCGTCCACTTCATCACCGGCGGCAACGACCGGGAGCAGGGTCGCGAGGGCGACACCCTCACCAAGGACGAGCGCTACGCCCGCACCCGCGAGTACATCCGGATCGTCAAGAAGATCTGGACCACGCACGAGCCGTTCGACCACGAGGGCGAGCACTACCGCTTCCACGACTTCGTCAGCGACGTCTTCCCGGTCCAGCAGCCGCGCCCGAACGTGTCGTTCGGCGGTTCCTCGCCCGCCGCCTACGCCGCCGGCGGTGCCGAGGCCGACATCTACTGCCTCTGGGGAGAGCCCCTGGAGAAGACCGCCGAGCAGATCGAGAAGGTGAAGGCCGCCGCACAGGCCGCGGGCCGCACCGATGTGCCACGCATCCAGGCGGCGTTCCGGCCGATCATCGCGCCCACCGAGGAACTGGCCTGGGAGAAGGCCCACCGCACGGTCGGCCTGATCAAGGCCCGCAGGGAGCGTGGCGAGGCGATCACCAAGCGCCACAACGGCGCCGCGCAGCCGCAGAACACCGGCTCGCAGCGACTGATCGCCATCGCCGAGGCGGGGGAGCGCTACGACCGCGCCCTGTGGACCCCCACCGCCGCCGCGACCGGCGGTGCGGGCAACTCCAACGCCCTGGTCGGCACCCCGGAGACGGTCGCCCAGGCCCTCCTGGACTACTACGACCTCGGCGTGGACATCCTCTCCGCCCGTGGCTACGACCTGCTCGGCGACGCCATCGACTTCGGCCGGCACGTGATCCCGATCGTCCGCGAGGAGGTCGCCAAGCGCGACGCCGAACGCGCCGCCAGGCACGAGGCCGGGCGAACGGACAGCGATCCGCAGCCCCTCGCGACGGTGAACGGATGACCTCCGCACCGGAACTGACGTTCATTCAGGTACCCGTCTCCGACCCCCGGGTCGCGCCGCTGCTGCGAGAACTCGGCGACGAGTACTCCCGACGCTACGGCAGGGACGCGCACGCCGAGATCTCCCGCTACCCCGACGAGGAGTTCACCGCACCGCACGGCGGTCTGCTCCTGCTGCTGGAACGCGGCGAAGCCGTCGCGGGCGGCGCCTTCCGGCGGTACGACACGGCCACGGCGGAGCTGAAACGGATCTGGACCCACTCCGCCCACCGCCGCCGCGGTCTCGCCCGGCGCGTCGTCGCCGAGCTCGAACGTGAGGCGGCGGGCCGTGGATACCGGCGCGTCTTCCTCACCACCGGCCCGCGCCAGCCCGAAGCCCGCGGCCTGTACCTGGCCACCGGTTACACGCCCCTGTTCGACATCGAGGCCGACCCGGAGACCATCGGCCCGCTGCCGTTCGAGAAGCACCTGCGAGAGGTCCCCGAGCCGTGAACAGAACCCCGTCGCGCAGCGCCGCCGCCCTGGTGCTGCTGCCCGCCCTGGCCCTCACCGCCTGCGGCTCCGGCACCACCCCCGGCGCCGCACCGGCGGGCGCCCAGGCGTCCCCGGCCCCCACCGACGACCCGGTCGCCGACGTCCGAACGGTGGACTCCGTCGCCGCCCTGCTGCCCGCCGGCGTCCGCGCGTCGGGCAGGCTGCGCATCGGCAGCTCCGTCGGCTTCCCGCCCGGCGCCTACTACCCGAACGGGCCCGGCAAGGCGCCCGCCGGCCAGGACATCGACATAGCCGACGCCGTCGCCAAGGTCCTCGGCGTGAAGCTCGACCGCCAGGACGCCTCCTTCGAGACGATCCTGCCCGCCCTCGGCAGCGGCAAGTACGACGTGGGCACCGGCAACTTCGGCGTCACCACCCAGCGCCTGAAGACCGTCGACTTCGTCACCTACATCGACGACGGTCAGGGCTTCGCCGTGAAGAAGGGCAGCACCGCCGTCAAGAAGAAGGTCACCGACCTGTCCCAGCTGTGCGGCCTGACCATCGGCACCGGCGCCGGAACCACCTTCGAGTCCACCCTCGCCGCGCGGAAGGACATCTGCGCCAAGGCAGGCAAGAAGCCCTACGAGGTGAAGGTCTACTCCGAGAACGGAGCGACGCTCACCGCGCTCCGGCAGGGCCGCATCGACGTGATCATGTCGACCATCAACGGCCTGCGCCACCAGGCCGCCCAGCCCGCGGCGCAGACCACCTTCCTCGGCGAGTACCACCGCCTCGACGTCGGCTTCGCCTTCAAGAAGGGCTCCCCGCTCACCAAGGCGTTCCGGGCCGCCGTCGACGAACTGATCAAGAACGGCACGTACGCCCGGATCCTGAAGAAGTGGGGCACCTCCGCCTCCGCGATCGACGCGTCGCGGATCAACCCGCCCGAGCACAGGTGACCCCATGAGCAGCGACACGATCACAGAACCGGCCGCACGACTGGCCGGGCACCACGAAGACCTGAAAGTCGTGCCCATCCGCCACTACGCCCGCTGGGCCGCCGGCGCGGCCGTGGTCGTCCTGGTCGCGCAGTTCGCCCACGGCCTGGTCACCAACCCCGTCTGGGAGTGGGGCGTCTTCCGCGACTACGTCCTGTCCGAGACGATCGTCCAGGCGGTGTGGGTGACCCTCCAGCTCACCGCCTACGCCACCGTCCTCGGCTTCCTCCTGGGCACGGTGCTCGCCTTCATGCGCCTGTCGCGCAGCCCGGTGCTCTCGACCGTCGCCTGGACCTACATCTGGGTGTTCCGGTCCATCCCGATGATCGTCCAGCTGGTGTTCTGGTTCAACCTCAGCGCCCTGTACAAGGAGCTGGGCCTCGGCATCCCCTTCGGGCCGGTGTTCTGGTCCGTCGACAGCAACACCCTCATCGGCACCATCGGTGCCGCAGTCATCGGGCTGACCCTGCATCAGGCCGCCTACGCCGCCGAGATCGTGCGCGGCGGTGTCATCGCGGTCGACCAGGGACAGCTGGAGGCGGCGGCGGCGCTCGGCATCCCCCGGCTCCGGCAGATCCGCCGGATCGTCCTCCCACAGGCCATGCGCGCCATCCTGCCCACCGCCGGCAACGAGATCATCGGCCTGCTCAAGGGAACCTCGGTGGTCTACGTCATGTCCATCGGCGAGCTCTTCTACCAGGTGCAGGTGATCTACGGCCGCAACGGCCGGGTGATCCCCCTGCTGCTGGTGGCCACCGCCTGGTACGTCGTCCTCACCTCGCTGCTGTCGGTCGCCCAGTACTACGTGGAGCGCCGTTACGCCCGCGGCGCCGACCGCACCCCGCCCCCCACCCCGCTCCAGCGCGCGCGCCGGTTCGTCACGACCCTCACGAAGGAGAGCGCATGAGTGCCGTCATGGTCGACGTCCACGGCGTCCACAAGAGCTTCGGTCCGCTGGAGGTACTGCGCGGAGTCGACCTGCAGGTGCGGGCCGGCGAGGTCACCGTGGTCCTCGGCCCGTCCGGCTCCGGGAAGTCCACGCTGCTGCGCACCATCAACCACCTGGAGAAGGTCAGCCGCGGCTGGGTCAGCATCGACGGTGAACTCATCGGCTACCGCCGGTCGGGGAACAAGCTGCACGAGCTGAGGGAGCGGGACGTTCTCAAGCAGCGGACCGACATCGGGTTCGTCTTCCAGAACTTCAACCTCTTCCCGCACCTGACCGTCCTGCAGAACCTCGTCGAGGCCCCCATCGCCGCCCGGCGCCGCCCGCGCAAGGAGGCCGAGACGACCGCCCGCCGGCTACTCGACCGGGTCGGTCTCGCCGACAAGGCCGACGCCTATCCGCGGCAGCTTTCCGGCGGTCAGCAACAGCGCGTCGCCATCGCCCGGGCACTCGCTCTCGAACCGAAGGTGCTGCTGTTCGACGAACCCACGTCGGCACTCGATCCGGAGCTGGTCGGCGAGGTCCTCGACGTCATCAAGGACCTTGCCTGCTCCGGCACCACCATGATCGTCGTGACCCACGAGATCGGCTTCGCCCGTGAGGTCGCCGACACCGTGGTGTTCATGGACGCCGGAGTCGTCGTGGAGCAGGGCCCGCCTTCCGCCGTGCTCGACGCGCCGCGGCACGAGCGCACCCGCGCCTTCCTCTCCAAGGTCCTCTGACCACCCGCCGCCCCTCACGCAAGGAGCACCACCGTGGCCACCACCGTCGTCACCCGCCGCCCCACTGCCGCAGCAGCGCTCGGACTCGCCGGCGCCCTCGTCCTCGCCGGCTGCGCCAACCCCACCGACGGCGGCACCACCGAGGTCGCGGCCGCGCCCGGCGGGAAGACGAAGATCAACATCAGCCCCGACCAGAACCGCGTCACCACCGGCAAGGTCGACTCCATAGCCGCCGAGGTCCCCGAGAAGATCCGCGAGAGAGGCACGCTGGAGATCGTCGACTCCTCCGGCTCCGCGGCCCCCCTGACCTTCCGCGCCACGGACAACAAGACCGTCATCGGTGTGGAGCCCGACCTCGCCCACCTGGTCGCGGACGTCCTCGGCCTCGAGCCGCACCTCAACACGGTGTCCTGGGAGAACATCTTCGTCGGCCTGGACAGCGGCAAGTACGACGTCGGACTGAGCAACATCACCGTCACCGAGGAACGCAAGGAGAAGTACGACTTCGCCACCTACCGCGAGGACAACCTGGGCTTCGAGGCGAAGAAGGGCAGCGGCCTGAAGGTCGACGGACCCGAGGACGTGGCGGGCCGGACCGTCGCGGTCGGCAGTGGCACCAACCAGGAGAAGCTGCTGGTCGAGTGGTCCAAGGAGAACGAGAAGGCCGGCCGGAAGCCGGTGGACATCAAGTACTACCAGAACGACAGCGACACCTACCTCGCCCTGCAGTCCGGCCGGGTCGACCTCTACCTCGGCCCCAACCCGACCGCCGCCTACCACGCGGCGACCACCGGGAAGACCGAGGTCGTCGGCACCTGCTCGGGGGCGGGTGCCGGCCTCCAGGGCCTCATCGCGGCCACCACCAAGAAGGACAACGGCCTGGCGAAGCCGCTCGCCGACGCGCTCGACCACGTCATCGAGAACGGGACGTACGCGAAGGTCCTGAAGCGCTGGGGCCTGTCCGGCGAGGCCGTGCGGAAGTCGGAGGTCAACCCGCCCGGCCTGCCCGAGAACGGAAGCTGACCGGACGCCCCCTCGTCCCCTTCCGCCGCCCCACGCTGAGGAGCACCGACCATGTCCCGCATCCCCCTCGGAGTCCTCGACCTCGTCCCGATCCCCTCCGGCGCCACCACCGCCGACGCCCTGCGCAACACCCTGGACCTCGCGCGGCAGACCGAAGCGTACGGCTACAGCCGCTACTGGTTCGCCGAGCACCACCTCAACCCCGGCGTCGCCGGGTCCTCTCCCGCCGTCGTACTCGCCCTGACCGCCTCAGCGACCTCCACGATCAGGATCGGCTCGGGCGCCGTACAACTCGGCCACCGCACCGCCCTGTCCACCGTGGAGGAGTTCGGCCTGATCGACGCCCTGCACCCGGGACGCCTGGATCTGGGCCTCGGCCGCTCCGGCGGACGTCCCTCAGGGCAGACGGCGCAGCCCCGGCCCACCACGACGCCCGTCGTCGACGGCCGAACCCCCAACGGCCTCAGAATCCCGCCCCGGTTCTCACCCGAGCACCTGCGGGGCTCACCACGCCTGCGGCTCCAGCAGCAACTGCTGCAGCAGCCGGGCGCCCGGCATCAGGACTACGCCGAGCAGATCAGCGACGTCCTCGCGCTGCTGCGCGGCGACTACCGCTCGGCTGACGGCGTCGAGGCGCACGCGGTTCCCGGTGAGGGTGCCGACGTGCAGGTGTGGGTCCTCGGCAGCAGCGGTGGGGAGAGCGCCGACGTCGCCGGGCGCAACGGCCTGCGCTTCGCCGCCAACTACCACGTCAGCCCGGCCACCGTCCTGGAGGCGGCAGAAGGCTACCGGGCTGCGTTCCTGCCCTCCGACCACCTCGACAAGCCCTACGTCAGCGTCTCCGCCGACGTCGTCGTGGCCGAGGACGACGCGACCGCCCGCGAGCTGGCCACCGGATACGGACCGTGGGTCCGCAGCATCCGCACCGCCGAGGGCGCGATCCCCTTCCCCACCTCCGAGCAGGCCCGCGCCCACCGCTGGACCGAGCAGGACCGGGCCCTGGTCGCCGACCGCGTCGACACCCAGTTCGTCGGGTCGCCCGGACGCGTCGCGGACCAGCTCGAACAACTGCAGGAGGCCACCGGCGCGGACGAGCTGATCATCACGACCATCACCCACGGCCACGCCGACCGGGTGCGCTCGTACCGGCTCCTGGCGGAGGAGTGGCAACGAAGGTGACGCACAACCGCCGCGCGGGGCGGTGGCGCCGCCCGGGCTCCCGGCCACCGCCGGGCCCCGGTGTGAGACCGGGCGGCCGGACACACCGGCACGGGATGCGGACACGAACTGACCGCATCCCGTGCGACCGTGAGCGCGCAAGCCGCCCGGACACCCGGTCCGCGGGTCGGCACACGACGCGAGGGCCGAGGTGCTGTGATGACCGTTCTCGACGCTCGGGCGCTCAACCGCGCCACCCTGGCCCGGCAGTTGCTCCTCGAGCGTGCCGACCTGCCGGTCCTCGACGCGGTCGCGCACCTGTGCGGTCTCCAGGCGCAGGAACCGCAGGAGCCGTTCCCCGGCCTGTGGTCGCGGCTGCGGGGCTTCGACCCGGCGGAGTTGTCGGACCTGCTGACCGGGCGCCGTGTCGTGCGCACCCACCTCATGCGCCGCACCGTCCATCTCGTCACCGCCGACGACGTCGTGGCCTGGCGTTCCCGCCACGACGCCATGCTCCGGCAGCGGGTCCTCGGCGTGTACCGGCGCGAACTCGACGGAATCGATCCCGACGAACTGGCGGCGGCGGGCCGGGAGGTCATGGCCGACGGCGAACCCCGCTCGATGCCCGACCTCGCACGAGCCGTCGCCGGCCGCCGGCCAGGGGCGCCGCCGCGGCCCCTGGGCGAGATGCTCGTCGCGGCTCTCCTCCCGACGGTCCAGGTGCCGCCACGCGGCCTGTGGCGCACCCGAGGGGGTGCGCGCTATGCGCTCCTCTCCTCCTGGCTCGGCCGCGAGACCGATCCGCCCTCCCCGGACGTCTCCGACCCCGTGGGCCGGGCGCTGGTACGGCGCTACCTGGCCGCGTTCGGCCCCGCCGCCCCGGCCGACCTGCGCGCCTGGTGCGGTCTTGCCGGACTGCCCGCCGCGGTGTCCGCCCTCCGCGAGGAACTCGTCGCCTTCCGTGACGAACGCGGCCGCGAACTGCTCGACCTCCCCGAAGCTCCCCGCCCCGATCCCGGCACCCCGGCGCCGGTGAGGTTCCTGCCGGCGTTCGACAACGCGATCCTCGGATATCACGACCGCAGCCGGATCATCGACGACCAGCACCGTCATCTGTCCGTCGCCGGCGCCCGAGTCGTCCTGGTCGACGGCAGGGTCACCGCCACCTGGACCGTCGAGGAGGGCACAGTGCACGTCACACCGTTGCGCCGCTTGTCCCGGACCGACCGCACGGCCGTCGCCGAGGAGGGGCGGGCGATGGCCTCCTTCCTCTCCGGGGGAGTGAGCGACCGGGTACACATCGCGGCCTCTCCCGGCTGATCCGGACTCGCGCCGCCCGGAGTGCCCACGCCCGGCGTTGATCGGCGGGCGTTCCCGGCTGACAGGCGCACACTGGAAGGGTGCTGCCGGTGCTCACGAGGGGGTGTCGGCCCATGGAAGCGTCAGAACGTGTGACCGTGCGGTGGTGGCGGTGGCGGCGCAACGCGCTCAAACGGCGCGTCGACGTCGTCGAGGCCTGGATCGTGCTCGCGGGCTGGGTGCTCGCCCTGCTCGGCGGGCTGATCGCGGGGCTGCTCGCGGCGGGCACGGTCGAGCAGGCCGTCGAGCGGCAGCGGGCCGAGAGCAGCCAGGTCCGGGCGACGGTCGTCGAGGACGCGCCCGGCCCGTCACCGGCCCGTGAGGCGAGCGACCACCGGGTGTGGGGCAAGGTGCGGTGGACCGCGCCCGACGGCTCCACGCACCGGGAGGAGGCCCGGGTCCCGGCGAGAGCACCCGCCGGAAGCACCCTCTCCGTGTGGGTGAACCGGAGCGGTGACCTCACGAGCGCGCCCGTGTCCGGGGGCGAGGCGTGGCTGCACACCGCCATGGGCGGCGCGCTCGCCGGGTTCTTCACGGGCGCCGCGGTGCTGGGAGCCACCTGGCTGACCCGCCTGGGCCTCGACCGGCGCCGCATGTCCCAGTGGGATGCGGAGTGGGAGCGGATCGACACGCGCAGGGGCTGGAAGACGGGCTGAACACCGCGGTCCACCGGTACCTGCTTCCGGTGGTCTCGCAGCCCCGTGGCGGTGCGAGTGGGCGGCGCGCAGGAACCACCTCGGGCCTGCTTGAGCTATCGGGCCGGCTGCTTCAGGGGCACCGTGGACGGGACGGGTGTGGCCGTGGCCAGTCGCGCCGTCGCACCCTCGACCTGCCGCACCGTGGTCTCGCCGGGCCGGTGGCCGGAGCCCGCACCGGTGGAGAGCTGGGACCAGGCTCCGAGGGCCAGCGCGACGGCGGCTGCGGTGGCGGCCACCCGACCCGCGCGCCGTACCTTGGCACGGCGGTCCAGGTCCCGCCACGCCACCCGGACCCAGAGGTCCTCCGGCTGCCACAGATCACCCACGGCGTGCGGGGGCTGGAGCTGCCGCCCCGCGGCCCGCTCCTCGGCCGAGGGCTCCCTGGGAGCGGAGACGCGTATGGCGGACTCGCTGTCCGTGAGAAACCTCAGCCACATGTCGTCGTGGAACGGGGGAACGCCGGGCGGCTCGTGGGAGGCTCCCCGCCCGTCCGGCTCTTCGGTGGTCACGTGCCGTCATCCCCTCTCCGGCCGTCTCCTGATCACTGCGCAGCGCAAGATCAGTATGCCGCCCGGGCACCGGAGTCACCCCTCGTCCGGTCGCGGACAGCGCGTCCGAGACCGACTTGGAACGTGCCGTGGGGCGGGAGAGCCCCGTCGCGCTCCCGCCGCACCCCTCAGACCGTGGCCGGCAGGACGTGATCACCGACCTTGTCGGTGCTCAGGCACAGCGAGCAGACGACAGCGTCGTGCGTCCGGCAGGCGGCCACGTCCGGCCGCTCGAACTGCTGCCGGCACACATGGCACTCGTAGGCGACGGCGCTGGGGTTGCCGTCCTCGTCCAGCAGCGGCTCGGCGATGCCGTCGTCGGTGCGGCGCAGGTAGTACCGGCCCTTGGTGACCACAGCCATCACTGGTGTGAGGACGAAGGCGATGACGGCCGCGGCGACGGGGGAGTACGGCTGGAGCGCGTCGCCGAGGGCGTGGAAGTACATGGCGATGGACAGCCCCGAGGCGGCGACGAAGGCCACGACCCCGACGGGGTTGACGGCGTAGAGCATGCCGCGGCGGAACTCGGGGGCGTGCGGGGACAGCTTCAGCACGTACTTGTTGATGCCGATGTCGGTGGCCACGGTGACCACCCAGGCGATCGCGCAGTTCGAGTAGAACCCCAGGATGCTGTTGAGGAAGCTGAACATGTCGGCCTCCATCAGGGCCAGCGCGAAGCCCAGGTTGACCAGGACGAAGACCATCCGGCCCGGGTAGCGCTTCGTGACCCGGGTGACGGAGTTGGTCCACGCGAGGGAGCCGGAGTACGCGTTCGTCACGTTGATCTTGATCTGGCTGATGACGACCAGCACCACGGCGAGGGGGACGACGAGCCAGGACGGCATCATCGCGTCGAAGGCGCCCTTGAACTGCTGGATCGGCTCGGGCGCGGCGGAGGCGCCGACCTCGGCGATGATGTACACCGCGAGGAACACTCCGATGGCCTGCTTGAGTGCCCCCAGCACCACCCAGCCCGGGCCGGCCATCACCACGGCCGTCCACCAACTGCGCTTGTTCGCCTCGGTCTTGGGTGGCATGAAGCGCAAATAGTCGATCTGCTCGCCGATCTGTGCGATCAGCGACAGGCACACGCCCGCACCGAGCAGCACGGAGGCCGTGTCGATGCCGCCGTCCCCGTCGGTGCCCGCGTAGGAGAGGAAGCGGTCGACGGTGCCCGGGTCGGTTGCGACCAGGTAGACCAGCGGGCCGACCATCAGCAGTAGCCAGATCGGAGTGGTCCACACCTGGAGCTTGCTCAGCGCCTTCATGCCGTAGATCACCAGGGGGATCACCATCAGCGTGGAGACCAGGTAGCCCAGCCAGAGCGGCAGTCCGAGGCCCAGTTTCAGGCCCTGGGCCATGATCGAGCCTTCCAGGGCGAAGAAGATGAAGGTGAAGCTGGCGAAGATGACGCTGGTGAGGACCGAGCCGAAGTAGCCGAAGCCGGAGCCGCGGGTGATCAGGTCCAGGTCGATGTTGTAGCGGGCGCCGTAGTAGGCCAGCGGGAAGCCGGTCAGGAAGATGACGACCGCGGCGACGGCGATCGCGAGCAGCGCGTTGCCGGTGCCGTGGGCCAGTCCGATGCCGGCCCCGATGGAGAAGTCGGCCATGTAGGCGATGCCGCCGAGCGCGGTCGTCGCCACCACCATCGGGGTCCAGCGCCGGTAACTGCGCGGAGCGAAGCGGAGCGTGTAGTCCTCGAGGGTCTCCGTGACGGCCTGGTCCGTGCCCGGTGCTGCCTGCGGTGCGGGTTCCGGTTCGGCTACTGCGGCCAGTCGTGGCTCGGCACTCATGCCACGCCTCCTTGCTGCGGGTTGGGGACTGACAAGGCAGGCACGGTAGGCAGCGGTCGTTACCCCTAAATACTTCCTGGGTGAAGGGAATGTTTCGGAGCCATCTCACCGCGGAGCCGTCCCACCGGACGCCGACGGGCCGGCCGTTCCTACGGCACCCCCAGCACGAACAGCACGTACCCCGCGTACGAACCGGAGGCCAGCGCGGCCGTGCCGAGGACCGCCGCCAGGGACGGCCGTCGGAGCCGGCGCATCGCGAGGGCGAGGGGGACGAACAGCGGGAAGAGCGGGAGCAGATAGCGCGAGACGTTGCCGAAGTACTGCTGGGTGGACATCACCATGAGATAGGACAGGACCGTGTACACGACGAGCACGGCAGGGGGTCGCAGGCGCGTCAGCAAAACGGTCAGCACCGGCACCATCAGCACCACGCAGACGCCGATCACGTCCTCGAAGGGCAGCGCGAAGCGGTAGTCGAAGTGACCGACCGGAAGGGACGTCAGCACGTCGAAGGTGTGGACTCCCCAGTCGAACTTGTGGGCCCAGGCGCCGTCCTGCAGTTTGGAGTAGCCGTTGATGTCGCCCATGCGGTAGTTGACCCAGCCGAGATAGCCGAACAGACCCAGGGGCGCGATCGCCACAGCGGCCAGCGGACGCCGGACCCCGTCCTCGCGCCGGCGCAGGGACAGCACCGCCGCTACGGCGAGGGCGGCGACGAGCGCGACGGCGGTGGGCCGGCACAGCCCTGCCGCGCAGGTCAGCAGGCCGGCCGTGAGCCAGCGCCGGGTCATGACCGCATGGCAGGCCCACGCGGCGAGGGCCGTGTAGAGGGACTCCGAGTAGCCCGACCACTCCGTGCCCGAGCCGGGCCAGACCGCCCACAGCCCGGCCGCGACCAAGCCGGCCCGGTGGCCGCCGAGACGTTTGGTCACGGCATAGATGCCGAGCGCGGCGGCGAACGAGGCGATGACGGAGACCGTCATGCCGGCGCCGTACAGGCCGAGTCCGGTGCACTCGGAGACCAGCCGCATCAGCGTCGGGTACAGCGGGAAGAACGCCGCCGAGTTGCCCTCCAGCGTGATCAGGCCGGTCGCGCCCGGGATCGGCTTCAGGGCCGGGTCGTACCCGTGCGCGGCGATCTGCTGGTACCACCAGCCGTCCCAGCTGGCCAGGACGTCCCAGGCGTGCTCGCCGCCGCCGAAGCGCGGGTTCTTCTTCCGGAAGTCGCCCGCGGAGTCCAGCAGGAACATGAAGACGCCGAAGCCGGCCAGTTTCAGCACGCCGTACGTCAGCAGCACGGGCCCGTGACGCGCGGCTGCGGTGCGCAGCCGCTGCCGGAACCGCCGTGCTCCGTCCGGGACTTCGGGCGGTGCGGTTCCGGCGGGCGGACGGCGCAGCTGGACGGTGCTCATGGGGCGGAGGGTCCTGTCGTGAGGCGGGCCGGGAACACCCACGCCCGGAAGAGGAGGAAGCGCAGCAGCGTCGCAGCCAGGTTGGCGACGACCAGGGTCATGAGTTCGGCCCCGTGGCCGGCCCCGGGCGCGGTGTGGTGCAGCAGCGCGAGCGAACCGCTCGTCAGGGCCAGTCCGATCAGGAAGGCGGCGAGGCCTTTGAGGTGGTGGCGCAGGGCGCCGCCACGGCCCCGCACACCGAAGGTGACCCGCCGGTTGGCCGCCGTGTTGGCGATCGCGCTGGCGAGCAGGGCTAGCGCGTTGGCGGCCTGCGCTCCGGTCGCCGGTCTGAGCACCGTGTACAGCAGCAGATGGCACAGGGTGCTGGCGGCACCGACGGCGGCGAAACGCACCACCTGCCCGGCAAGGCCCGAGGGCAGCTCCCCGGCCAGGTCACCGCCGCTGCGGCGCAGCGCGGACAGCGGCAGTCCGCCGCGGGCCAGGGCTCCGCCGATCCTGGCCATGCCCCGCAGGTCGGCCAGCGCCGTGGCGAGGATGTGGACCCGGCTGTCGGGGTCGTCCACCCAGTCCACCGGCACCTCGTGGATCCGCAGGCCCGCCCGCTCGGCGATGACCAGCAACTCGGTGTCGAAGAACCACTCGCGGTCCTCCACCAGCGGCAGCAGCCGCTCGGCGACGTCCCGCCGCACCGCCTTGAAGCCGCACTGCGCGTCGGAGAAGCCCACCGCGAGCGTGCCGCGCAGCAGCCCGTTGTAGCAGCGGGAGATGATCTCCCGCTTCGGCCCGCGCACCACCCGCGAGCCGCGGGCCAGCCGGGTGCCGATGGCGATGTCCGAGTGGCCCGAGATCAGCGGCGCGACCAGCGGCAGCAGCGCCGCGAGGTCGGTCGACAGGTCGACGTCCAGATACGCCAGCACCGGGGCGCGCGAGCGTGACCACGCGGTGTGCAGCGCACGCCCGCGCCCCTTCTCCGCCAGCCGTATCCAGTCCGTGCCGGGCAGCTCCGCGGCCAGCCGGGCGGCGATCCGCGGCGTCGCGTCGGTGCTGGCGTTGTCGGCGATGGTGATGCGGAAGGCGTAGGGGAAGGTCTCGCCGAGGTGGGCGTGCAGGCGCCGGACGCAGGGTTCGAGATCGTTCTCCTCGTTGTACACCGGAACGACCACGTCCAGGACGGGGTCCGGGTGGTGGGCCGGCAGGGGCGCGCGGCGGGGCAACGCGGATGATGCGGTTGCCGGGCGGTCGCTCGGGACCGACCGCAATACGGTTCGCATGGCTGTCTCACGGTCTCTTTTCTGGCGTGGGGGCATGCCCGGGCGCCGGTTTCGGGCATGCCGAAGGCGCCCGTGTCGGGTGGAGCGTCGAAGAGGTCGGGGCGGGGGTGCCCCTGGCGGGAACTGCCGCTCAGGCGGCTACTCGGGGTGGACCGATGCGGAGGGCTGTTCGGAGTACGGAGCCGACGGCGGGGCCGTCGACGGTGCCGAGGAGGGAGGTGGCGCGGGCGTTGTCGGCGGGGTCCGGCGCTCGGAGGCCCTGGTGGTCGGTGCTGGGTCGGCCGGCTCGGTCGTCCTCCCGGACGGGGTGATGCCGCCGGTGGTGGTCGGGGTCGTGGTCGTGGTCGCGGGCAGGGTCGTCTCGGGCAGCTCGGTCGGGGTCGTGCTCGGCGCCGGGGCCGGGCTCGTCGGGGTGATGTCCGGCGAGGCCGTCGGGCTCGTCACCGGCTGCGGCCGGTGGTCTGCGGGCTGGGCGCGGGTGAACATGCTGGGCAGCAGGGCCAGTCCGACGCCGAGCCCGGCCACCGCCACGGCCGAGCCGCCCGCCTTCCACAGCAACCGCGACCGGCGGCGGGCCCGGATGCCCGCGTGCAGCCGCTGCCGGTGCTCGGGCTCGTAAGGGGAGTGCTGCCGGGTGTCGTGCATCAGCCGCGACAGGTCCCGCTCGAAGTCGTCCATCGGTACTCCTTTCACCCCACGGGCCTGACGGTGCCGGACAGGATCTGGCGGAGCCGGGCGACTCCGCGTGACGCATGAGACCGGGCAGTGCCCACCGGACAGCCCAGCACCTGGGCGACTTGGGCCTCGGGCAGGTCCTCGTAATAGCGCAGCACCACCGCGGCCCGCTGCTTGGGCGACAGCTGGGCCAGTGCCGTCTCCAGCCGCGAACGTTCCGCGACGGCGGACGACACGTCGCCCGGTTCGGCCCGGTCGGGCAGGTGCTCCACCGGGCGCTCCCCCCACCAGCGCCGCCGCGCCGAGCGGGCAGCCAGCCGCACCAGCACCGTCCGGACATACGCCTCGGGAGCCTGTTCGGCCACCTTCGGCCAGGCGAACCACAGCTTGACCAACGCCTCCTGCACCAGATCCTCGGCCCGCTGCCGGTCGCCTCCCGTGAGCAGACGCGCGACATGGAGCAGCGCCGACCAACGGGCGGCCGCGAACTCGTCGAAGCCGTCCGCCCGAAACTGCTCCATCCTCACCGTCCTGCGTCTCAGTGGCCCCTTACACCTCTCAAAAGACGCCGGCCCCCCTTCCGCGATGCACTTGAAGCCTGTGATCCACCTCACCTCGCCGGATCCCGGATCCGGGCACGCAAAAAGGGGCCCGTGCACAGGCACGGGCCCCTCTTCCGGATATGCGTACGACGTGCCGTACGAGCCGGGCGGTGGGGTCAGCGGGCTCCCGGGCCGCCGCTGCCGAAGCCGCCGCTGCCGCCCTCGTTCCAGCGCGGGCGTTCCTGCGACGCGCTGGTCCGGTCGCTCTGATTGCCGTGGCCCTTGAGCTGGTGCGGGGTCAGGCGCTCCTCGCTTCGGGGGACCTCCTCGGGCTCCCGGCGCTCACTCGTCTCGCGGACCGGGCCCCCGTCGGGCAGCCTCGGCTGCTCGTCCGGCCGCGGTGTGGGCAGCTCCCTGCGCTTGACGCGAACACCGAGGACGAAGGCCCCCAACAGCAGGGCCACGACCACCACACCCGCCACGATCAGCCCCATGCCGACGGCGCCACGGCCCGCGGCCATCTCCATCCATGCGCTATTCATGGCACGCGGGTACCCGGGGTCCCCTCCCTGAACCTGCTGGGCACGGATGCCGGCCGCACCGGAAGGAACCCTGGGGAACACCGGGTTTGACGGCCGTCGACCGGGGCTACCCGCGCGTTGTGACTTCGACGACATCCCAGCAGGAGCTGTTCCGGTTCCTGGAGGACCGCTTCGCCTGTGCGCAGGCGTGTACCGAGTGCGCGCGGGCGTGTGCGCTGCGCGCCAGCCTCGTGGATCCCGACGGCACCGAGAACCAGGAACTCGTACGACGCAAGGGCATCATGTGCGCGGAGGTCTGCGACGCGACCTGCCGTGTGCTGTCCGAGCAGAACCAGGTGGACGAAGGCACCATCCGGGTCCAGGTGGAGTGGTGCCGGACCGTGTGCCTGGAAGCCGCCCACGTCTTCGACCGGCAACCGGGAGCGGAGGGCTCGGCGGCGGCGTGCCGCTCCTGCGCACGGGCGTGCACGGACTTCCTCGCCACGCTGAACTGACAACGCCATTCCCAATTTCTGAAACACGTTCTACGGTGTGCGCCGACAGGACCGGCCTTGGGAGCCTGGAGGCGCCGTGCACCTCGAATACACGCCCGAGCAGCAGCGGCTGCGCACCGAACTGCGGTCCTACTTCGCCGGACTGGTCCCGGACCAGGCGTACGCCCGGCACGGCGATCCGGCCGTCCGGAAGCGGTTCTACCGCGAGACCATCCGGCGGCTCGGCACGGACGGCTGGCTCGGCGTGGGCTGGCCGAAGGAGTACGGCGGGCGCGGCCTGACGGCCATGGAGCAGTTCATCTTCTTCGACGAAGCCGCCCAGGCCGGTGTCCCGCTGCCGCTCATGGCGCTCAACACCGTCGGTCCGACGATCATGGCTTACGGCACCGATGAACAGAAGGCGTACTTCCTGCCGAGGATCCTCTCCGGGGAGATCGACTTCGCCATCGGCTACAGCGAGCCCGGCGCCGGCACCGACCTCGCTTCCCTGCGCACCCGGGCCGTCCGGGAAGGCGACGAGTACGTCGTCATCGGCCAGAAGATCTGGACGACCAACGGCGACACGGCCGACTGGGTGTGGCTGGCCGTGCGCACCGACCCCGGGGCCCCGCCGCACAAGGGCATCACCATGCTCCTGGTGCCCACCTCCGACCCCGGCTACTCCTGCACCCTGATCAACACCCTCGCCTCGCACGACACCACCGCCAGCTACTACGAGAACGTCCGCGTCCCCGTCTCGCGCCGGGTCGGCGCCGAGAACCAGGGCTGGCGGCTGATCACCAACCAGCTCAACCACGAGCGTGTGACCCTGGCCGCCCACGGCACCATGGCCATCCGCGCCCTGCACGACGTGCAGCGCTGGGCGATGGAGACCAAGCTCGCCGACGGCCGCCGCGTCGTCGACCTGCCCTGGGTACGCCGCCTCCTGGCCCGCACCCACGCCCGGCTGGACGCGCTCAAACTGCTCAACCGGCAGATGGTCGGCGCCGTCCAGGACGGCACCCTCACCCCCCAGGACGCCTCAGCCGCTAAGGTCTACGGCTCGGAGGCCCGGCGCGACGCCTACGCCTGGCTCATGGAGATCGTCGCGGCCCCCGGCGCCCTGAAGGAGGGCTCGGCCGGAGCGGTTCTGCACGGCGAACTCGAACGCGGCTACCGCTCGGCGGTCATCTTCACCTTCGGCGGCGGCAACAACGAGATCCAGCGGGAGATCATCTCGTGGATCGGGCTGGGGATGCCGAGGGTGCGCCGCTGACGCGGTGTTGTCGTCGGTGCGTCGGCACCTCAACCGGGTCCGCCCAGCATGATCTTCCACACCCTGGTCGCAACCTGCAGGTTGAGGCGGTCCTCCACGTTCGTGAGGTCATGGCCGCTGATCTCGCGGATGCGCTGGAGCCGGTAGCGAAGCGTGCTGCGGTGGATCGCGAGGGATTCGGCGGTCTCGGCGTAGTTGCCGCCGCAGTCGAAGTACCGGGACAGAGTCTCCACGAGCGCCGCACGGTGGACGCCGTCGTAGTCGACGAGCTCTCCGAGCCATTCCCGGACGAACCCCTCCAGCTCCTGGTAGTCGTTCCCGGGTCCCAGGATGCGGTAGAGGCCCAGATCGTCGAAGAACGTCGTGCCGTACCGGCTTCGAGACCGGCGGCGTACCTCCAGGGCACGC
This sequence comes from Streptomyces sp. NRRL B-1140, assembly GCF_001280065.1. Taxonomy (GTDB): domain Bacteria; phylum Actinomycetota; class Actinomycetes; order Streptomycetales; family Streptomycetaceae; genus Streptomyces. The sequence goes on along the minus strand of NZ_LGEA01000002.1, from coordinate 151,908 downwards.
AGTGCTTCCTGGTAGCGGCCGGGAATACCGTCCGGGGTGTCGCACCGGGCGCTCACCCCGATCGTCCCGTCCGGGGTGCCGGTCTCCCGGGTGAGCGTCTCGTACAGGGCGTGGTCGTCGGGCCTGCCCTCGGCGACCAGGACCACGTGGTCGGAGCGCCGGGTCACCAGCGACGGCATGCCCACGGCCGAAGCCGCCCGGCCCACGGTCCGCGCGAAGGCGTCGTCCGAGGCCCGGCTCGTCCACTGCACGACGACCACGTACTGGATGCGGTGCAGGTCGTGTCCGAACGCCTCCGACCGGGCGTAGGCGCTCGCCTCGTCCGTGCCCCCCAGAAGGTCGTCGACCAGTTCGCGGTGCAGTCGCAGCTCCACCTCCGCCAGGTGGCGCAGATGCGACATTTCCAGGGCGAGTGAGGTGGCGGCGTGCTCCAAGGCGAACAGGGTGTACTCGTCGGCGTCGTCCCGGGGATCGACCAGGGCCAGCACTCCGAGGACCTCACCGCGTGGGCGTATCACGGAGATGAGCCGGTCCTTGATGCGCACGGGTCCGCCTCTTCGGGCGACCTCCTGGAGCATCTCCGCATGGCGTGCGGGGTCCGGTTCCGGATAGGGCTCGGGCCGGCCGGGACCGGACCAGGACCGCAGTCGGCCGAAGCGGTCCTCCACCAGCACGGGAAATCCGGTGAGCTCATGCAGTGCGCCGGTGATGGCCTCCTCGCCGCCTCCCGAGGCCGTGACCTCGGCGAGGGCCTCGTGCACGGCCCGCTGATATCCCGTCTCGACCACGAGGGAGATCAGCCGCCGCTGGAGGGTTGCCCGCTCTCGTCGCAGTCGGTGCAGCTCCAGTGCGCCTTCCTGCTGGCGGCGGTGCGCCACGGCGACCGACAGGGCTGCGGCGGTGAGGCGTACCAGTACGGCGAGCAGGAAGTGCTGGGCACGGGTGGGCCGGGAGCGAGACGTCACCACGAGGTAGCCGTGCAGTCCACCGGGTCCGTGCAGGGCCAGGGCCCGGCCCCGTGACCGGCCGGGAACTGCGACGGGGCCGTCCTGCCCCGTCAGCTCTCGCACCGTCCGGTCGACGGCTGACGCAGGGTCCGGCCCGCCCTGCGGGCTGGAGACCAGCCGGCCGTGCACCCTGAGGTATCCGGCCTCGGCTCTGTACGGGCCGACGGCCGACAGGTGGTCCATGGCCAGGCGCAGGATCTCGCCTTCGTTCCGGCTGTCGAACATGAGGCGGGAGATTGCCAGCAGCTCGTGGGGAGGGTCGGCCGGGCTGGGAAGGTGCGGGCGGGACCCTCTCCACGAGACCGTCGGGTGCCGCCCGGGACGGCCCCGTGGAAGGCGGCCTTCCTGGACGGGACGGCCTCGGCGCATGTTCCGGCCCCAGCGGCCGACCATGGGATCACTCCCTTTCCCGAGCCCTCAGAGAGGTGGGCGGCCTTCGCGTACCCCGCTGCGACCGGCTCACCCCAGGTCTTCGGAGTTTTCGCCTCGTGCTCGCGGGGGGACGGGCTCCGTCGTTCTTTGACCTGCCGGGCGCAGGCGTAGAGCTCCTCGGTTCGCGAGCCTGGGGTGTGCCGTGGGCGGCCGTGCCCGTCGGCAGGAAGGACTGGGCAATGACCGAGCAGCCTCGCAGGCCCGTTGCCGCGTACGAGACGTACCAGGAAGCCGAGCGCGCCGTCGACCATCTCTCGGACCGGGGGTTTCCCGTGGAGAGGGTGGCCATCATCGGCCAGGACGTCCGCCTCGTCGAGCAGGTCGTCGGCCGTATGGACTACGGCAGGGCCGCCCTGCACGGAGCGGCGAGCGGGGCCCTTCCCGGTGCGCTGATCGGCTGGCTCTTCGGCTTGGTGGACTGGGTGGACCCGCTCGTCTCCGCCCTGCTCGTCGCCCTCTACGGCTTGATTTTCGGGGCGATCGTGGGCGCGCTGTTCGGTCTGCTGCTGTACGCCCTGCAGGGCGGCCGCCGGGACTTCGCCTCGGTCCGCTCGATGCAGCCCAGCCGGTACGACGTCGTCGTGGACGAAGCGGTCGCCGACGAGGCGGTACGGCTGCTCGGCGGCTTGCAGACCACCGGCGCCGGCGGCCGTCCCGCCCATACCTGAACGTTCGGATCCGCAGGTGCGGCGCGTGCCGTCGCATCGGGAGGAGTTCCTCATGGCCAAGGCAGTGGGCATCGACCTGGGCACCACGAACTCGGTGATCGCCGTGTGGGAGGGCGGCGAACCTTCCGTCGTGCCCAACAGCGAGGGCAACCGCACGACACCGTCCGTGGTGGCCTTCACCGACACCGGGGAACGGCTGGTGGGCCAGCTGGCCCGGCGCCAGGCGATCCTCAACCCCAAGGGCACCATCTACTCGGCCAAGCGGTTCATCGGCCGGCACTTCGACGAGATCCCGGACGAGGCCAGGGCGGTGGCGTACGACGTCGTCGAGGGCGAGGGCGGCGTCGCCCGTTTCAAGGTGCGCGACAAGCTCTACGCGCCCGAGGAGATCAGCGCCCAGGTGCTGCGCAAACTCGCCGACGACGCCTCCAAGCAACTCGGGGAACGGGTCACGGAGGCCGTCATCACCGTGCCCGCCTACTTCAACGACGCCCAGCGCACCGCCACCAAGGACGCCGGGCGGATCGCGGGACTGGAGGTGCTGCGGATCATCAACGAGCCGACCGCGGCCGCCCTCGCGTACGGCATGGACAAGAAAGAGCACGAGACCGTCCTCGTCTTCGACCTGGGCGGCGGCACCTTCGACGTGAGCATCCTCGACGTCGGCGACGGCGTGGTGGAGGTGCGTTCGACGGCGGGCGACAGTCACCTGGGCGGTGACGACTTCGACCGGCGCCTGGTGGACTACCTCGCGGACGACTTCCAGAAGGAGAACGGCATCGATCTCCGCCAGGACCCGCAGGCCCTGCAGCGCCTCTTCGAGGCGGCGGAGAAGGCCAAGACCGAGCTGAGTTCGGTGACGCAGACACAGGTCAGCCTGCCGTTCATCACCGCCGATGCCTCGGGCCCCAAGCACCTCACCGACTCGGTCATGCGGTCCACGTTCGATCAGATCACCAGCGACCTGGTGGAGCGATGCCTGGAACCGGTCCAGCAGGCCATGGCCGACGCCAAGGTCGGCGAGAGCGACATCGACGAGGTGATCCTCGTCGGCGGTTCCACCCGCATCCCCGCCGTCCAGGCCCTCGTGCGCCGGCTGACCGGCGGCAAGGAACCCAATATGAGCGTCAACCCCGACGAGGTCGTGGCCCTGGGCGCCGCGATCCAGGCCGGGGTACTCAAGGGCGAGGTCAAGGACGTCCTGCTGCTCGATGTCACGCCCCTGTCGCTGGGTGTCGAGACACGCGGCGGCGTGATGACGAAGATCATCGAGCGGAACACCACGATCCCCGTGCGCCGCACCGAGACCTTCTCCACCGCCGAGGACAATCAACCCGCCGTCGACATCGTCGTCCTCCAGGGCGAGCGCGAACGGGCCGCCGACAACCGGGTGCTCGGCCGCTTCCAGCTCACCGACATACGCCCGGCGCCGCGCGGCGAGGCGCAGATCGAGGTCACCTTCGACATCGACGCCAACGGCATTCTCAACGTCAAGGCCCGAGACCGGGACACCGGCAAGGAACAGGGCATCACCATCACCGAGAGCTCCAACCTCGACCGTGGCGAAGTCGAACGCATGGTCCAGGAGGCCGAGCGCAACCAAGGCCAGGACCAGGCCCTGCGCGAGGCCGTCGACGCCCGCAACGAGCTCGACGCCGTCGCGTACCAGGTCGACAAGCGCCTCGCCGAGCTGGGCGACGCGGCACCCGCGCACGAGAAGGCACGCGCCGAGATGCTGGTGTCGGATGCCCGGGCGGCGGTCAAGGAGGAGGCAGGCGTGGAGCGGGTGCGGCCCCTGACATCCGAACTTCAGCAGGTGCTGTCAGGGCTTGTGGCTCATCAGGGCGCCGCCGCCACGGGCGGTCCCGGTCAGGACACCACCGGGGACGGTTCGAGCAGTGGCGGGACGAGCGGCGGTGGCGGTGACGACGACGTCATCGATGCCGAGTTCGACAAGGACTGAGGAAACGCCATGCCGATCCACCCCAGGGAATCCGACCCGGCCGACCCGGCTCCGGAGGGCGCCGCACGCCCTCCCCGAGGGGATCTTCCGCGCTCGGGCCCGCCGACCGGGCCGGGGTCTGACACGGACGAGGCACCAGGCCCCGACGCGGCCGGCGGCCCCGCGCCGTCCGAGGACGAGCACACGGCCGAGCTCAGGGAACTCGAGGACCGCTGGCGGCGCGCGCTCGCCGACCTCGACAATCTCCGCAAGCGCCACACCAGGGAACTGGAGCGGGAGCGGACGGCCGAGCGGTCCCGCACGGCCGCCGCCTTCCTGCCCGTCCTGGACAACCTCGAACTCGCTCTGACTCATGCGGGATCCGACCCCGGCGCGATCGTGGAGGGCGTCCGGGCGGTCCGCGACCAAGGGGTGAACGTCCTCGAACTGCTCGGCTACCCGCGGCACGCGGAGACCGGCGTCGCCTTCGATCCAGCGCGGCACGAGGTGGTCGGCGTCGTCCACGACCCCGACGCCCCACCCGGCACGGTCGTGGAGGTGCTGCGGCCGGGCTACGGTGACGGCGAACGGCAGCTCAGGCCCGCCGCAGTGACGGTCGCGAAGCGGGAGTGACCGGTCATGGCACAGGACTTCTACGAGGTGCTGGGCGTTTCACGGACCGCGACCCAGGACGAGATCCAACAGGCATATCGCAAACTCGCCCGCAAGTACCACCCCGACGTGAACAAGGACCCGGGAGCGGAAGAACGCTTCAAGGACCTCAACGAGGCGTACAGCGTCCTGTCGGACCCCAAAACCCGGGCCCGTTACGACCGCTTCGGCGAGGACTTCCGGAAGGTCCCCGAGGACTGGGAGGAGCGGGTCGGTGCCGGCGCGGGACCCGGCGGCGGCTTCCGCACGCGGAGGACCGCTGGTGCAGGCGGCCCCCGTGCCCGGTACACCGGTTTCGGCGACGACTTCGCAGCGGAGGGCGTCGACATCGAAGACCTGCTCGGCTCGCTCTTCGGAGCAGGCGCCGCCCCCGGCGGCGTACCGGGGGCCGACCAGGAGGCCGAACTGCCGCTCACCGTCGAGGAGGCGTACAGGGGCGGCCGCCGCACCGTCACGCTCGCCGGTCCCACCGGGCAGCCACGGCGGTACGAGGTCGACGTACCGCCTGGTGTCACGGATGGGCAGCGCATCCGGCTGGCGGGCGAGGGAGGACGGGGCAGTGGTGACGCCGCCGCGGGGGATCTGTATCTGCGGGTGCGTATCCAACCGCACCCTCGGTTCCGGCTGGACGGCCGGGACGTGTACGTGCAGCTTCCCGTCGCCCCCTGGGAGGCCGCGCTGGGCGCGACGGTTCCGGTGCCCACCCCGGGCGGCGGCACGGCCAAGGTCACGGTGCCCGCGGGCTCCTCCAGCGGCCGGCGACTGCGACTGCGTGGCGAGGGCATGCCGAACCCGCGCGGTGCCGACGGCAACCTCTACGCCGAACTCCGCGTCATGGTGCCGCCCAAGCTCAGCGACCGGGAGCGCGAGCTGTTCGAGGAGCTCGCCGCCACCTCTTCGTACGATCCCAGGAGGACGTGATGAGCGACCGACCCTCACGGGCGGCGGCCGGCGGCCGGACCACCCGGGCCGACGCGAGCGGGCGTCCTGTACGGCCGGGCGCCGGCTCCACGGCCGTGCGCTACGCGCTCGTCCCCGTGCCCAGGCTTTCCCTCGACGCCGTGGCCCGCCGCGCCGGCGTCCATCCCGACCTGGTCCGCCGCTTCGTCGCCCTGGGCCTGGTCGACGCCGAGCGCGACGCCGCGGGGCGCCTGGTGTTCGACCCCGCGGCCCCGGCGGTCCTCGCCCGCGTCCAGCGGCTGCGCACCGGACTCTGCCTCAACTACGCATCCATCGGTCTGGTGCTCGACCTGCTCGACCGCATCAGCCTGCTCGAAGCCGCGCTGCGCGACCGCGGCAGGAGGAGTGACTCACCCCCATGGACATGAACCGTCTCACCCAGAAGTCACAGGAAGCCCTTCAGGAGGCGCAGACCGCCGCCGTCCGCATGGGCCAGACCGAGGTCGACGGTGAGCATCTGCTGCTCGCGCTCCTCGACCAGGAGGACGGCCTGATCCCGCGGCTGCTGCAACAGGCGGGCAGGGAGCCCGAGGAGCTCGGTGCGGCAGTGCGTGAGGAGCTTTCCCGCCGGCCCAAGGTGACCGGCCCGGGTGCGGCGCCGGGCCAGGTGTTCGTCACCCAGCGCCTGTCCCGGCTGCTGGACGCCGCCGAGCGGGAGGCCAAACGCCTCAAGGACGAGTACGTGTCCGTGGAGCACCTCCTGCTGGCCCTGGCCGAGGAGGGCTCGGCCACCGCCGCCGGACGGCTGCTCAAGGAGCACGGCATCACCCGGGACTCGTTCCTGAGCGCGCTCACCCAGATCCGCGGCAACCAGCGCGTCACCTCGGCCAACCCCGAAGTGGCGTACGAGGCCCTGGAGAAGTACGGCCGCGACCTGGTCGCCGAGGCCAGAGACGGCAAGCTCGACCCGGTCATCGGCCGCGACGCCGAGATCCGCCGCGTCACCCAGATCCTCAGCCGCAAGTCCAAGAACAACCCGGTCCTCATCGGCGACCCCGGCGTCGGCAAGACCGCCATCGTCGAGGGCCTCGCCCAGCGCATCGTCCGCGGCGACGTGCCCGAAGGACTGCGCGACAAGACCGTGTTCGCACTCGACATGGGCTCCCTGGTGGCCGGGGCGAAGTACCGGGGCGAGTTCGAGGAACGCCTCAAGGCCGTGCTGTCCGAGGTGAAGGCCGCCCAGGGGCACATCCTGCTCTTCGTCGACGAGCTCCACACCGTCGTCGGCGCCGGCGCCGCCGAAGGGGCCATGGACGCGGGCAACATGCTCAAGCCGATGCTCGCCCGCGGCGAACTCCACATGATCGGTGCCACCACCCTCGACGAGTACCGCAAGCACATCGAGAAGGACGCCGCCCTCGAACGCCGCTTCCAGCAGGTCCTGGTCGAAGAGCCGAGCGTGGAGGACACCATCTCCATCCTGCGCGGACTGCGCGAACGCCTGGAAATCTTCCACGGCGTGAAGATCCAGGACACCGCGCTGGTATCCGCGGCCACCCTCAGCCACCGCTACATAACCGACCGGTTCCTGCCCGACAAGGCCATCGACCTCGTCGACGAGGCGTGCGCCCGGCTGCGTACCGAGATCGACTCGATGCCCGCCGAACTCGACGAGATCACCCGCCGCGTCACCCGCCTGGAGATCGAGGAGGCCGCCCTCTCCAAGGAGACCGACCCGGCCAGCAAAACCCGCCTGGAGGAGCTGCGCAGGGAACTGGCCGACCTGCGCGGCGAGGCCGACGCCAAGCACGCTCAGTGGGAGGCCGAACGGCAGGCGATCCGCCGCGTGCAGGAGCTGCGCCAGGAACTGGAGCAGGTCCGCCACGAGGCCGAGGAGGCAGAACGCGCCTACGACCTCAACCGAGCCGCCGAACTCCGCTACGGCCGCCTCCAGGACCTGGAGCGCCGACTGGCCGCGGAGGAGGAGCAACTGGCCGCGAAGCAAGGGGAGAACCGGCTGCTGCGCGAGGTCGTCACGGAGGAGGAGATCGCCGAGATCGTCGCCGCCTGGACCGGCGTTCCCGTCGCCCGCCTCCAGGAGGGGGAACGCGAGAAGCTGCTGCGCCTCGACGAGATCCTGCGCGAGCGTGTCATCGGCCAGGACGAGGCCGTCAAGCTCGTCGCCGACGCCATCATCCGCGCCCGCTCCGGCATCCGCGACCCGCGCCGACCCATCGGCTCGTTCATCTTCCTCGGCCCGACCGGCGTGGGTAAGACCGAGCTGGCCAAGACCCTCGCGGCGGCCCTGTTCGACTCCGAGGAGAACATGGTCCGCCTCGACATGAGCGAGTACCAGGAGCGGCACACCGTCAGCCGGCTCATGGGCGCACCGCCCGGATACGTCGGCTACGAGGAAGGCGGACAGCTCACCGAGGCCGTACGCCGCAAGCCGTACTCGGTCGTGCTGTTCGACGAGATCGAGAAGGCGCACACCGATGTCTTCAACACCCTGCTGCAGATCCTCGACGACGGCCGCATCACCGACGCCCAGGGCCGCACCGTCGACTTCCGCAACACCGTGATCATCATGACGTCCAACATCGGCTCCGAGCACCTCCTCGACGGCGCCACCGCCGAGGGTGAGATCAAGCCGGACGCCCGCGCCCTGGTGATGGGCGAGCTGCGCGGGCACTTCCGTCCGGAGTTCCTCAACCGCGTCGACGACATCGTGCTGTTCAGGCCGCTCGGTGAGCGGCAGATCGAGCGGATCGTGGAGCTGCAGTTCGACGAGCTGCGAAGCCGCCTCGCCGAGCGTCGCATCACCGTCGAACTCACCGAGGGAGCCCGGGAGCTGATCGCCCACCAGGGTTACGACCCGGTGTACGGGGCCCGGCCGCTGCGGCGTTTCATCTCCCACGAGGTCGAGACGCTGGTCGGGCGCGCCCTGCTGCGCGGCGACGTGCAGGACGGCGCGAAGGTCCGCGTCGACGCCGAGCACGGAGAGCTGGTGGTCACGTACGACCAGCCCGAGGACGTGAAGGGGGCGAGGGCGGCATGAGTACCGTGCAGGCCACCAACGTCACCTGCGCGCACTGCGGGCGTACCAACCGGGTACCGGTTGCCGCCGAGGGCCGCCCCAGGTGCGCCAACTGCAAGCAGCCGCTGCCGTGGATGGCCGACGCGGGCGACGACGACTTCACCGAGGTCGTCGAGCAGGCCACCGTGCCCGTCGTCGTCGACCTGTGGGCCACCTGGTGTGGCCCCTGCCGCATGGTGAGTCCGGCGCTGGAGAAGGTCGCCTCCGATCTCGCGGGAAAGATCAAGCTGGTCAAGGTCGACATCGACAAGAACCCGCGTCTGGCGCAGCGGTTCGAGGTCCAGGCGGTACCGACGCTGCTGGTCGTCGACAAGGGGCAGACCATCGCCCGGCAGGCGGGTGCCGCACCTGCCCCTGCCCTGCAGCGGTGGGTGGAGCAGTCGATCGCCGGCCGCGAGCCGGCCGGGAAAGGGTGAACAGTCATGACCGTACGGACCGACCCCCACCTCGCGCTCGTCCAGCCGGTCCAGCCACTGACCCCCGAAGGGTGTCAGGAGTGTCTGCTGCTCGGCTCTCCGTGGGTCCACCTCAGGCTCTGCCTGACCTGCGGCCACGTCGGCTGCTGCGATTCCTCGCCGAACCGGCACGCGCGCCGTCACGCCGCCGCCGACGGTCATCCGATCGCGGCGTCGCTGGAGCCCGGCGAGGACTGGCGGTGGTGCTTCGTCCACGAGGCGTTCGTGTGATGGCCCGCGACGATACGCGGCCAGGCCCGGCGCCTGTGCCGGACGAGGCGGAGGAGAGCGTCCCCTTCGAGACCGCCGACATCTACGGCGCCTATCCCCGTCTGCCGGACGACCAGATAGCCCGCTTGGCGCAGCATGGCCGGCGGCGCGCGGTCGACGCCGGTGACGTGCTGATCCGGGAGGGGGAGCGGTGCGAGACGTTCTATGTCGTCCTCAGTGGCTCGATCGCCGTCGTCGAGGGCCACGGCACGCCCGACGAACGACTGCTGCGTGTGCATGGCCCCCGCCGCTTCATCGGCGAACTCGGGCTCCTCCACGGACAGGTGGCCTTCTACACCGCCCTGGTCAGGGACCCCGGCGAGGTTCTCGCCCTGTCCATGGAGCAGCTGCGTGACCTGGTGAACCGGGACTCCGTCCTCGGCGATGTGGTGCTGCGTGCCTGCCTGGGCCGCCGTGCTTTGCTCGTCGGGCAGGGCGCCGGTTTCCGCATCATCGGCTCGCGCTACTCGCCCGACACCCGGCGACTGCGCGAGTTCGCCGCCCGGAACCGACTGCCGCATCGCTGGATCGATCTGGAGACCGATGAGGAGGCCGAGGAGCTGTTGCGCCGCTTCGGCGTCGGCCCGGAGGAGACACCGCTCGTCATCTGGCGGGACACCACTCTGCTGCGTAACCCCAGCAACGCGGAACTGGCCCGGCTCATGGGCCTCCCGTCGCTGCCTGCCGGAAACCATCACGGCGATCTCCTGATCGTCGGCTCCGGACCCGCTGGTCTCGCCGCCGCGGTGAACGCCGCCTCGGAGGGCTTGGACACGACCGTGGTCGAGGCCATGGCCAGCGGTGGCCAGGCCGCCACGTCGTCCCGCATCGAAAATCTGCTCGGCTTCCCCTCCGGCATCTCGGGCGCCGAACTCACCGAACGCGCCGTGCTCCAAGCCGACAAGTTCGGCGCCAGGATCAGCGTCCCGGCGGAGGCAGCCCGGCTCGAACCGCGGGACGGGCACTATGCCGTCAGGATCGCCGACGGCGGCGAGATCACCGCCCGCACAGTCGTCCTGGCCACCGGCGCTCGCTACCGCCGCCTTCTGGTGCCCGGCATTGAACGCCTGGAGGGAACGAGCGTCCACTACTCGGCGACCCTCTACGAGGCCCAGCAGTGCCGCACCGACCCGGTGGCCGTCGTCGGCGGAGGCAACTCCGCGGGCCAGGCCGTGCTCTTTCTGGCCGGGTACGCACCGCAGGTGTATCTGCTCGTCCGTGGGCCGAGCCTTGAGGCACACATGTCCCGCTACCTGATCGATCAGGTCGAGCGCCACCCTCGGGTGCGCGTGCTGCTGCACACCGAGGTGACCGAGGCACTGGGCGACAAGGTGCTGGAGGCGGTCGCAGTGGTCGACAACCGGACGGGCGAGAACCGCCACCTGGCGGTGCGGGCCCTGTTCGTCTTCACCGGCGCCGAGCCCCACACCGAGTGGCTGTCCGGTGCGCTCGCCCTCGACGCGCGCGGTTTCGTGCTCACCGGGGCGGAGGCGCAGGCAGGCTCCGTTCCGGAATTGTGGCAGAGCCAGGGCCGCGACTGCCTGACGTTGGAGACCAGCCTGCCTGGCGTCTTCGCCGCCGGCGATGTCCGCAGCGGCTCGGTGAAACGCGTGGCCTCCGCGGTCGGCGAAGGCGCGATGAGCATCCACCTCGTGCACCGCTACCTGGGCCACACGGCCGCGCCAGGCGGCACCGACAGCTCCCCGCACACCCGTCGAAAGGAGTCCGCTTGGCTCGCATGACACCCAGCGGCGACGAGATCACGACAAGGAGCAGGAGGCGAGGGGAATGACCACGCCCGTCAGGCGCCACCGCGGTGGCGCGATGCAGGACAGGCCCGTTGGCTGGGCACGCAATCCGCTGACGGAGTTCGACCAACTGCTCAGCGAGATGAGCGGACTGATCGAATCCACGGTGGGAGGCGCGGCGCCCGCAGTCGCGTGGACGCCTCTGGCGGATGTCACGGAGTCCGACGACGCCTTCCACATCGAGATCGAACTCCCCGGCGTCAGGAGCAAGGACATCGACGTTCAGGCCAACGGTCCCGAGCTTGTGGTCACCGGAGAGATCAAGGAGAAGGAACGCAAGGGCGTCCTGCGCCGGAGCACCCGCCGCACTGGAGCCTTCGAGTACCGGCTGCGGCTGCACGGAGAGGTCGACACCGAAAAGATCAATGCGCAGATGTCGGACGGGGTGCTCTCCATCACCGTCCCCAAGGCCGAAGTCGCAAAGCCCCGGCACGTCGAGATCAGCGAGACGAGTGAAAGCACCGGGAGCAGCGGCTGACACGCGAACGCCGCGGTTCCGGACACTCGTCCGGCACCGCGGCCGGGCCATGAGGCTTGACGCCCGGGGTGACCCATGAACGACGTCCTTTCTCACAACCCCTCACGGCGGCGGAGACGTGGCACATGGCTCGCCACCGGCTTCCTCAAGCGCCGCAGACGCCGGGCGCGCAGCAGCCGAATTCCGCCCACGGCCGTGCCGATCGGTACAGGACGCACGAGACCGCCTCCGCCCCGCACACCTCCGGCAGAACGCGCACGAGCGGGACCAGTGGATCGCCGACCGCCCCGCCCGCCGTCAGGAGCGGGAGTGCGCACCGGAGCCTGCCGCTACCGCCCGGGCAGCGGACCGGGCGGCACCCTGTACTCGCCGGGGATGGCCGGCACCGCGGGCATGACAAGCCGCACATCCGCCATGGCCGAACAACGCCTTGACGACGAGGTCGGCGAAATCACCCACGCGCTCCAAGAATCCGGCCCGGCGAGCCGCGACCGGCTTGAAGCGGCCGTGGGCGGCCGTTCCTGGGGCCCAGGATGCTTCCGCCGCGCCCTGCGTGATTCCGAGCGGGAGTCCAGGGCCAGGCGCCTGCTGGCGGCAGCTACACGCCGACGGACGGACGCGGCCGACCCGACAGCGCATCGGGCGACCCCCATGACCAGCGGTGACCGCGGCAGAAGGAGGCAGCGATGAAATACGACGGATTCCTCGCCCATGTACGCGAGCGAGGCGAATACAAGGACCAGAGCGAAGCCGCGGACGTCACCAATGCCGTGCTGGAAGTGCTGGCCCAACGGATCAGCCCGGGAGAGGTCAAGGACCTCGCATCCCAGCTGCCCGGCCCGCTGCGAGAGGTTCTGGACCATGCCACGCCGCAGCAGGCGCAGAGCTTCGGGATCGAAGAGTTCTACCGCCGGGTCGCCGAGCGCACGGGTGCCCGGCCGCGTACGGCGCAGTGGGACGGCAGCGCGGTCCTGACCACCGTTGCCGACGCTGTCACCGGCGGAGAACTGAATCAGATCATCAGTCAACTCCCCTCCAGTTACGCGGTCCTGTTCGGCAAGGCCGACCTCGCGGACTGAGCCCGTGAGGCGCCCCAGAATTGAGAAATCGTTTGCCGCGCTCTTGCCGTGACCCCGGTGGAGGAGGTCACGAGTGCGGTCCAAGCGCCGGGCAGGCTGAGGCGGCCGGCTTCCGGCGTCACGGCTGCGCCTTCCGGCTCTTGCCGTCACGAATCAGGATCAGGGGGCTGCCACTCGAACATCAAGATCGTGGCGTCGTCGCTGAGTTCGTTGTGCTGATGCTCGAGGATGGCATGGATGAGCAGGCGTAGCACTTCCGAGGCGCTCTGCCCTGCAGCAGCTGATCCCCGGACCCGACGGACATGTTCCTGTCCATGCCTTCGATGATCCCTTCGAGGGCGGGCCGGCACGATCTGAGTTCTCCGACTCCCGAGTTGGAGCACGTCGTTGCGGCAGCCAAGGAAGCGGAGCGCGCTGACGCTGTTCGGCCGTGGCTGCACCGCCTGTCTCGGTTGCCGCTCAGAGCAGGAGGTCGAAGACGGCTCGCACCTCGTCCCAGTGCTGGGTCTGGGGGTTCTTCAGGTCGGGGTGGAGGATCTTGAAGCTCTGAGCAAGGGCCAGGCTGAGTCCGCCGATGATGTCCGGGTAGGCCGCCTCGGTCTCTTCATCGGGCGTACGGTCCAAGGCCGGATGGGTGGCGAGCTGTTCCAGGATCGGCTTGAGCTCCACATCCTGGTCGATCTTCCGGAAATGGTGAATGCTCTCCTGCAGGCCCTTCGTGATCGGTAGGTCACCGGTCCGGATGACGTCGCGACCGTTGGCCTTGGCAGTGGCCTGGGCGACGGTCAGCAGATCGTAGAGCTTGGCGTCGACGAAGTCGTTGAAGCGCTTGAGATCGTTCTTGTCGACGTTCAGTCCTGCGGCCGCGCGAAAGAACCTCTCGAATCTGGCGACGGACATCACGGTCATGACGGCAACCTCCGGCTGCGGGAGCCGGGTGGTTCCCGGCCCCTGGGTTCCCAGCCAGCCTGGCTGATGGGGGCGCCCGATCGCATGCGCATGTGGGGCCCAATTGGCCTCGCCGTATTGCCCTGCCAGGCCGATGCGTCGGACTGCCCGAGTTGCCGACGGGCGTGCGGACCGACAGCAGGGCCACAGAGCGCTCGGGAGGGCCGGTGAGCAGCAGCGAGGACCGGTTGGCGGTGCCCGGGAGATCCGGCCGTACTGCACCTGCAGGCGGGGGTCGGCGTGTCACGTGGCGCGGACGTTACCGCGGTGGCGCCCGTGGGCACTCGGGATCGGCGGGGCAGCCGACGAGGAGGGTCCGGTCATGCAGGTGTCGTCTCAGGGCGTTACGGTCGTGGCTCTCCTGGCGGATCCGGACGCGCCGACGGAGATCGCGCAGCGCATGGTCCGGACACTTCCCGATCGGCTCGCCGACAGGTCGGGGCCGGGACGACGGTTCGACGTCGAGGTGGTCAGTGAACCCTTCACCTCGGGGACGGAGGACCCGCCCACCTTGATGCGCAGGATCAAGGACCGTGGGAGTGCGGAGAGCTGGGACATCGTCGTCGCTCTCACCGACCTTCCGCTGCACTCCCACGGACGCAAGCTCGCTGTGAATCTGAATCACGAGCACGGCTTGGCGCTGCTCTCTCTTCCTTCACTGGGGGGCCTGCGGCTGCAGACGAGGGCCCGGCGGGCCGTCGAAGAAGCCGTGCTCGGCATGGCGAGTCCGCACCCCGATGGCGCTGAAGGAACTTCGCGAAGTCAGCCGCCTCCGGGGCTCTCCGTCAATCGTCTCGCCCCTTCTCATCCGGGCCGGGCCGAGGAGAAGGAGACCGACGATCTTCGGTACGTCGTCAGCGGGCCGCGCGGTTACCTGCGGGTGCTCGCCGGTATGGTCCGCGCCAACCGGCCGTGGCGGTTGGTGCCGGGCTTGTCGAAAGCCCTGGCGGCCGCGCTCGCGACGGGAGCCGTCGCCACCGTGAACTCGACCGTCTGGACCCTGGCCGCGTCCCTCAGCACGCCACGCCTCGTGATCGCCACGGTCGGATCTGTCGCGATCATGATCGGCTGGCTGATCATAGACGCGGAGCTGTGGCACCGAGCAACAGAAAGCTCTCCGGAGGCCAGGCAGAGGGCGCGGCTGTACAACGTCTCGACGGTCGTGACCGTGGGTATCGGCGTGCTCGTTTGCTACGTGGGTTTGCTGGTCATCAACTGGGTGTGGGCGCTGTTCATTCTCAACGACCAAGCGTTCGCTGCCGTGACACGAACTCCACTGCACGCTGGGGAGTACTTGACGCTGTCCTGGTTCGTCGCGTCGGTCGCCACCGTGGGTGGCGCGCTGGGATCAGGCTTGGAGAGCGACGATGCGATCCGGGCAGCCGCCTACTCCAAGCGCGAACAGGAACGTCGCCACAGGCTCCAGGAGGACCACGATGACCAGCCGAGGTCCGAGTCGGAGATACGGCGGTAGTCGGTGGTCGTCCAAAGGGAAAGATTTCGCTGATCGATCCGCGTGTGCTCGTTTCGCGTCGAGGGCCGACGGGGACCCGGACGGCACGTCGCCGGGGGCGCCGGTGCTCCGCGTCGCAAGCCGCCGACGGCGCCGTTGCACCTGATCCGGGTGAACGACCCGCAGAGGCATGCCGGAGTCACGGACCGCGTCCCACCGACCCCCACGCGTTCAACTCCCGGGAGTGAGGCTCTTCGCGCCGTCTCCATCACCGCCATGGTGCGGTCATGCCGCGATATCAAGGGATCGCAATCATGAAAGCAGCGGTATACGAAGGCCCGCGTACGGTCGCGGTGAAGGACGTACCGGACGCGAAGATCGAGCACCCCTGCGACATCATCGTCAAGATCACCGCCACCAATATCTGTGGTTCTGACCTGCACATGTACGAGGGCCGCACCTCGTTCGAGTCCGGCCGCACCCTGGGACACGAGAACCTGGGCCAGGTCGTGGAGGTCGGCTCGGCCGTCCGCAAGGTCCAGGTCGGCCAGTACGTGGTACTGCCCTTCAACATCGCTTGCGGCTTCTGCAAGCAGTGCGAGCGGGGGCTGACCAACTACTGCCTGACCATGCAGCCGGAACCGGCCCTCGCCGGAGCCGCCTACGGGTTCGCCGACATGGGCCCCTACCAGGGCGGCCAGGCGGAACTGCTGCGCGTGCCCTACGGCGACTTCAACGCGCTGCGCCTGGGCGAGGACGCCGCCGAGCGACAGACCGACTACGTGATGCTCGCCGACATTTTCCCCACCGGCTATCACGCCACCGAGATGGCCAACGTCAAGCCAGGCGACCAGACGATCGTCTTCGGGGCCGGTCCCGTCGGTCTGATGGCGGCCTACTCCGCCGTGCTCAAGGGCGCCGGCCGCGTCTGGGTGGCCGATCACCAGCCCGACCGGCTGGGCAAGGCGGAGGAGATCGGGGCCATACCGATCAACACCGCCGAGCAGGACCCGGCGGAGGTCGTCAAGGAGGCCACCCTCGGTCTGGGCGCCGACAACGGCTGTGAATGCGTCGGCTACCAGGCCCACGACCACGAGGGAGACGAGGACGCCAGCCTCACGCTCAACAGCCTGATCGATTCAGTCAGGTTCACGGGCGACATCGGCGTGGTGGGCGTCTTCCTGCCCCAGGACCCCGGCGGTGAGGAGGCCCAGGGCGAGCTGGAGGCACAAGGCAAGGTGCCGATGGACTTCGGCATGATGTGGTTCAAGGGCCAGCGCATGGGGACCGGGCAGGCGCCGGTGAAGAAATACAACCGGGCGCTGCGCGACCTGATCGCCGCCGGGAAGGCGAAGCCGAGCTTCGTCGTCTCGCACGAACTCAGCCTCGACGACGCCCCCACCGCCTATGAGCACTTCGACGCCCGTGACGAGGGCTGGACCAAGGTGGTCCTGCATCCGAACGGACACGGGAACGGCAGCAAGCGATAGGAACCCAGAGGCCGCCGCCCGTCTGTTTTCCCGGACCAGTCCGGGTGACGGGTGGCGGTCACCCTGATTCCGGCAGGGACTGAACCAGCGGCGATCACCGGAGTTCGGCCCGGCATCATGGACTCCGGCCCCGCATGTCGGCCAGCCCGGAGGCGAAAACCCCGCCGGGCATCGGTGCGAGGAAACCCTGGGACTGGTGAGGCCGCATGCTGATGTGCCGCGTAGTCACCGATGCTCGATTCTTGAGCCCTGCGGGAGGCTTCCTCGCCCGGCGGCCGCACCTCGACCAGCCCGTCGCAACCCGGCAGGGCGTTCCGGGCGGGCTCACACCGTGAAGTGGCTGCGGACCTTCGCAGAGGTCGTGCGATCCGGGCTCACGATCGAGGAGGCGCGGCTGGAGCCCCTGCTCGCACTGCGTACGGCTGCCGGGGTGGCGATCGTCATCGGGCCGGCACTGTGGCTGGTCTCCCCTGCGTACGCCGCGTCCGCCGCGCTCGGTGCCTACTCCGCGGGTGCTGCCACCTTCCAGCGCACGTGGCGTCCGCGCAAGGTGATCGCGCTGGGTGCGGGTGCGGGTCTGGCGCTCAGCACCTTCGTGGGCTACCTGGCGGCGGGGCGACTCGTGACGTTCCTCCCGCTGCTGGCCGTATGGGCCTTTGCCGCGGGGATGGCGTGGGCCCTCGGATCGACCGCTGGGATCGTCGCGGCGACGACGGTCGGCAGCATGCTGGTGACCATCACCCTGCCCACCAGCATCGGGCGCGCTCTGGAACACGCCGGGGTCATCGCGCTCGGAGGCGTGGCGCAGGCCGTGCTGATCCTGCTGTTCCCGATCCGCCGCTGGGGGGCGCATCGGGACGCGCTGGCCGACGCGCTGGCCGCCGTGGCCGACCACGCCCGCCGGCTGCGGCACGACCCGACCGCCCCGTTCGACCCGGAGCCGCTGATGACGGCCCGGGACGCGGCCGCCGTGACGCCATCACAGGCCCGCACCCGGCCCCCCGTCCTCCACGGCCCCCGGGGCCTCGCCGAGCGCATTCTGCCGGTCGTCGCCGCGCTCGCCGACCCGGACGTCGGCGCCCCGGCGGAGGGATCCGGGCGGGACCGCGCACGGGAGTTGCTCGGCGCGGCCGCCGACGTCCTGGACGCGGCCGCCCGTTCGATCCGCCGCGGAACTCCCGCCCAAGTGCCGCCCGGGAGCGCGGACGTCTTGCGCGTCGACGAGGAGGGCGAGGTGCTGGAGGGGCCCGCCCGGCAGGCCGCCGAACGGCTCGTGGAACTGCTCGCCGAGGCGTTGGAGATCGCCGGCAGCGGCGGAGCGCGCGACAAGGGGCCTACGCCGCCGGGCCCCGGGAGCGCCCCGTTCCTGGTGCGCCCGACCATGTTCCGGCTGCTCCCGGTCGTCGTCCGGGCGGTGCGCGGTGAACTCCGCCTGGATTCGCCCGTGTTCCGGCACGCCGTCCGCCTGGCGGCGGTGGCCACGCTCGGCTACCTCATCGCTTCCCGGCTACCCGTGGGCCACGGCTACTGGGCGCCCATCGCCTCGGTGATGGTGATGCGGCCGGACTTCCACCGGACGTACGCGCGTGCGGTGGGCCGTCTCGCCGGGACCCTGGCGGGGGTCGCGCTCGCCACCGGGATGGTCCGGGCCCTGGGCCCGGACGCCCAGGTGTTCGGCGCGCTGGCGGTGGTCTCGGCGGCCCTGTCGTACACGCTGCTCCGTACCGGCTACGCCTACTCCCAGTGCTTCACTGCCGCGTACGTCGTCTTCCTGCTCGGCATGGGCGGCCAGGCATGGGAGCAGACGGTCCCGGAGCGGGTGGTGCTCACCCTGCTCGGCGGGGCCCTGGCCATGCTGGCGTACGTGGTGTTCCCCGCATGGGAGACCCCCCGGCTGCCGGATCGGCTCGCGGACTGGCTCGCCGCCGACGGCCGCTACGCGGCCACAGTGCTCCGCGGCTACGCCGAACCGACCCGGGAGCATCGAGCCGACATGCGCAGAGCCCTGCTGGCGAGCAGGGAGGCACGTGCCACCTGGCAGGACGCTTACGACCAGGCGAGGCAGGAACCGGTCCGCCCCAGGGGGCTGACGTCGCGCGAGGCGGAGGATGCGCAGGAGGCGCTCAAGGGGTTCGACCGGGCGGCGATGCTCATGGAGAGCCACGTCCCACGGGCCGACAGCCGTTTCGTCCCCGAGGCGGAGCGGTTCGCCGAGGCCTTGGAGGCGGACACCGCGCAAGCGGCAGACGACGTGCGCGAGCACAGGAATCCGGACTGGGGCCGAGTGGAGAAGGCACTCCACGCGTGGGAGGGCGCCAGAGGGGACCGGAGCCCGGTGCTGCGGCGCGGTGCGGAACTGCAGAAGAGGGCCTTGGACAACCTCGCGACAGCCGTAAGCCGCACACCCCTGGAACGAGACGTCGGCTCTGCTCGCGAGGAGCAACGGGTCCGGGCTGCCGGGGCCGCGGAAGCTGACGGATCGGGACCCCCGCAAGGGGGTGGGTGAAGGCTCCGGCGACGCGAAGCGCGGCGTCTCCTGGGGGGAAGTAGTCTCCCGGCGGCTTCGAGCGCCGCGACCGGCTCCTCGCGGTACGGCTCCTGGATAGACCAGATCACCGTCAGGTACGCCCCCCCCGGTGAGGTGCCCCGCGGACAGTACGGGGAGTGCCGCGACGACAAGGTGGATGCCGTCCTCGATGAGCTGTGGGAAGCCCTGTACCCCGGCCGCCCTCGATCTTCGGGAGAATGGGTCGTACATTCAGCATGCAGTGGATGCCCCCGCCCGCAGGCGCGGCGAGCTGCCGAACGGGTGGACGAGCGAATCCCTCCCTGTGCTGGCAGCCTGGGGGCAGCGCGAGGCGCGACATCACCGAGGGCCTACCAGGCGGCAGGACAAGGGTATGAGGCAGCCCGACTCGAACACGAAGGGCAGGAACGACGGCCCGTCCTGGCGCCGCCCCGGAGTCTGGCCTCCGAGACGGACCGGGACCTCGTCTCCAGCCAGCGGGAGGAACCGCGCCGCTCCAGCGCAGGGGCATCAGCTGTCAGAGACGGACACCGACGGCGCCCCTGGAGGCGAAGGAAGGACGGTGTGCTTCCAACTGGTTTCGCTGACCAGGCGGGTTGTCGTGGAACCGACCTCCATCACACCGGCGCCAGTACGACCCGAGATGCGGGACTGGTGCTCAGGGATCGGCCACTCTTGCTCTGCCACTCGACGCGTCCGCTGCGCCAGGCTCTGCCTGCGCGCCCTCGGCTGCTTCCGCCGGGTGCGCGAATGCGTGACGGCCTCCGCAGCGCGTCTTGCGCGTGCCGCCGGAGGCCGTCATAGCTGGTTGTTCAGTAGCCGACGGTGAAGCGTCGGTTGAGGTGGCGGGGGTTTTTATCTCGTCGACGAGAGCCGCGGCGTAGTCCTCGTAGGAGATGCGGGCCTGGCCGTCGTCGCCGACGACGGGGTGGTCGAGGCCGGTGCGGTGGTGGCCGGTGCGCGTGCCGGGGGCGAAGTGGACCGGGGGCGGGGACAGGTAGGTCCAGGTCACGTCGTCGCCGAGGGCGAGGTAGGCGTCGAGTGCGCGGATCTGGCCGATGGCGTAGGGCTTGAACTCCTCCGGGAAGCCGGGGGCGTCGAAGAACCGCACGCCCTCGCCGTTGAGGAGGCTCGCGCCACCGCCCATGTGGATGATGCGCGGGCCGGCCGGACCCAAGGCGCGGACGGCCGACGCGGCGGCGGAGACGGCGTTCGTGTAGAGGGCGGCGTCCGGGCCGCCGACGGTCAGCACGATCACTTCGGCGCCCTTGGCGAGGGCGGCGACGGAGTCGGGATCGGTGACGTCACCAGCAGCCGCCTGCACGCCATCGGGGAGGGCGGACAGAGCGTCGAGGTCGCGGGCGACGGCCGTGACCTCGTGGCCGCGGGCGGCGGCCTCGGCGACGACGCGGGAGCCGGCCTTTCCGGCGGCGCCGAAGACGGTGATCCTGCTCATGTTGGGGGTCCGTTTCACTGGAAAGGGCGATGGTCAGGCGTTGCCGGTACCGAAGAGGTACTGGTTGCCGATGTCGATCAGGAACGCGCCGCCGAAGCCGGGATGACGCGCCGTGATGGCCCGCTTGTACGCCTCGCCGTCGTCGCCGAGCAACTCGCCTGCGTCGGCGAGGTAGCGGCGCAGCCGGTCGAAGACCTCGGGGCCGGAGGGCAGGCCGTGGCCGGGCAGGACGGTGTCGTAGGCGGGGTCGGCGGCGAGTTGCTCGACGGCCTTTGTCCAGCCGGGTATGTCGTTGTTGCCGAGGAAGAGGTGGGTGGCGTGGTAGACGAGGTCCTGGGCGACCAGGACGCCCTGCTCGGGAAGCTTGATCACCAGCTCGTCCGGGGCCTCGCCGCCGTGATGGGCCTCGAAGACGAACGGGACGCCGTCGATGACCTGCGTGCCCGGCACGACCTCCATCGTTGGCGTCATGTCGGCCACCGGAATCACCGCCCCCGTCGGGTCCTGGCCGTCGCCCTGGGCCGCTATCTGCTCGCGTACCGCGGCCAGCGCGTGCACGGGGGCACCGAAGCGGGCGGCGCCGTGGAAGTGGTCCGGGTGGGCGTGGGTGATGATCACCCGGTCCAGCGGCTTGCCCAGGCCGCGAGCGTAGGCGACGACCTCGTCGGCGTAGGCCAGGGCGTACTGGGCGTCCACGGCGATTACACGCGCCGGGGTCTCGATCAGCTGGGTGGTGACGTTCAGGCTGTCATCGGGGGCCATGTAGCTGTGGATGCGCACCGCGCCCTTGTCGATGACCGTGATGGTGCCGTTCATGGCCTGTCTCCTCATGGTGGGTCGAGGTCCTTGTTCGTCCTCGCCTTCCACTGTCCGGGAAACGCCGCAGGCCAGCGAGGTACGATGGAGACGTGTCGTGGTCAGAAACGGACAGGACGGGCTATGGCAGGAGCCGTGCCCCCGAACCTGCGGGCGGGGAGGCCATCCCCGGGTTCGGCTTCAATCCGCCCAGCGCCCCGGTTCCCGGCATCGAGATCACCGACCTGGCCGCGCTGCAGGCCCGGGTCGCCGACGGCAGCCTGCAACGAGTCCACCGCGCCGACTTCCACTCCCTCACCCTGATCACCCAGGGCAGTGCCGAGCACACCGTCGACTTCGTCGCATACCCATGCCGGCCCGGCACCCTGCTGTGGATCCGCCCCGGCCAGGTGCAACGCCTGGCCGGACCCGGCCTGATGAACGGCACGCACCTGCTGTTCACCCCCGCCTTCCCGGAAACCACCGCAGCGGCCAGCCGGAACTGGAACGCTCCTACGCCACCACCCGGCGCGCCGAGGACTACGCCGACCGCCTCGGCTACACCGTCAAGACCCTCACCCGCGCTTGCCAGGCAGCCACCGGACGATCGGTCAAACACGTCATCGACGCCCGCGTAGCCCTCCAGGCGCAGCGGCTCCTCGCCCACACCGACGAACCCGTCGCCACCATCGCCCGCCGCCTCGGCTTCTCCGAACCCACCAACTTCGGAAAGTTCTTCACCCGCCATACCGGTACCACCCCTGGTGACTTCCGCCGCACCCAGCAGGCCATCGCCGCAGCCCCGGGCGAAGACAGCTGACAGCACTACGTCCGCAGTACGTAGACCCGGCAACCAAGTGGGGAGCGAGAGCAACCCTGAGGATTTTCACGGATCCGCTCAGCGCCTGTGAACAAACCGCCGTCCGCCCGAAGGGCGGAAGCACCGGACGCCGCTGCGCGCAGACGAATCGTTCACAGGCCCTCACCGAAGGATGACGCTCACACCTCGTTCCTCGAAGATCTCCAGTAGGAGGTCGAACAGCACGAGCTCGCGATCGCCGACGGGCACGCGCTCTGCCAACCGCGTCCGAGCCTCGGCTGAGGAGTCCCAGCGCAAGGTAAACGGAGTGGTCGCGCCCCAGCCGCGGTGAACACCTGGCCTGCAGGCGCATCGGGCTTCCCCTGGCGTTGGTACTCCCGGGACCACAGGGCCACCGACAGCCACGTGAGTCGGTCCTTGGGCGCGAGTTCGTGCCACATTCCGGTGTGGTTCAGGTGACCGGTGCGGATCAGCTCCCACGGTCGTTCCGCTCCGGGCAGGGGGTTCTCGCACCACCGCGTCACCGTGAGGTCGACGAGGCCGGCACCGCCGGCGGAGGGCTTGACGTCGATGACGGTGACCTCGTTGACGAAGTAGGACCCCATGGTGGCACCGTCACCGTCGAGGAGCTCGAACCAGGCGTTCCCCGCCACGGCGCGACGACTGCCGACGTGGTCAACGCACCTCTGCAGGGCGCCCTGCGGGAGGCAACCCGCGAGGTGCACTCGGCGCGCGCCCTCCTCACCCGGCAGGGGCGTGAACAGCCCCTCGGCCGCGTGAGCGAAGCCCCAGAAATCGCTGTCGCCCTTATCCGAGGTCAGCGCGTACTTCTTCACCTCACTGAAGCTTCGAGGTTCGCTGCGATGTCGGCAGCGGCGCTACAGGCGAGCGCCCCGTACATCTGTCCGGGAGAACTCGTGACGCGCGGGATCGGCACGATTACGCAAACCGCTGCGACGGGGGTGTCGCCCACAAGCACTGGGGCGCTGACAGAGCCGACTCCGACGGTTCGCTGGGAGACCGACTCGACCCAGCCTTCGGAGCGGACTGTGCCGAGTAGGGCCGCTGCCGCCGACCCGCCGTCGGAGAAGGGGAGACGGCTGCCCACCGGAAGGCTGACTCGCAGCTCGGTCTCGGCCTCCGCGCTCGCGGTACACACTCGGAACTCGCCCCGGGCGACCCAGAGCTGTGATGTCTCGTTGATGTGACGGGTCAGGCGCGCCAGCACGGGTTGCGCGTGCTCGGTCATGCGCGAGGTCAGGAAGCGTGGCCCGAGGTAGAACCGGCCGTCGGCGGCGCGCTGCAAGAGCCCGTGTGCAACCAGGGCGCCGGCCAGTCGATGTGCCGTTGGCACGGTCATGCCCAATACGCGGGCGATCTCGCTCCCGGACGACGGAGTACGCTCACACAGGTCGACGATGGCCATTCCCTTGTCGAGGACGCCGACGCCGGTCTCCACGCCTGTAGTCACATGATGACTGTAAACTCTCACCATTTGAGAATCAAATCCCAGTGTTCAACACTGGCTCACCCGAGAGCAGGGCCGCGGTCGACACGGCACGTCCCGCCACGGCGAGGCCCGGAGAATGCTGCAGCGTTCTCGGGCTGATGCGGGGTCAGGCTGAGGTGGGGAGCACGATCGTGACCCAGGCCAGCAGCGGCGCGACTACGACGATGTAGCCGCAGTAGCGCAGCATCTGGCGCTGGAACCGCTTCGTGTCCTCGACCTGTGCGCTGGCGAGCACGATGACGCCGTTGGTGGAGAAAGGGCTGACGTCGACCACGGTGGCGCAGAAGGCGAGTGCGACCACGAAGCCCACAGCGCCGAGCTCGCCGCCGGCCAGCAGCGGCGCGGCCAGTGGCAGCGAGATCAGGATGATGCCGAAGGAGGAGCCGACGGCGGAGATGAGGCCGACGGCGACGAGCATGACCAAGGCGGTCAGCACCGGCCACGGGATTTCGATGGCCTTCTGGCCCACGTAGGCCAGAGTGCCGTTTTCGGTAAGAACGCCCATGTAGGTCACGATGCCGCAGACCAGGAGCACCGCCGGCCATGAGATCGCTTTCATCGCGGGCTCCACGGTCTTGGGCGAAGCCAGCAGCAGCAACGCGCCGAGACAGACGGACGTGACGCCGACGTCGATCCCCAGGAGGGCGGCCACGAGCAGCCCTCCGATGGACGCGAAGGTGAGCGAGTTCTCGACGGTCGGGCGGGTGCCCGCGGCCTTGCCTATGACGGGATCGGTGACCAGCGTGGCGGGGCGGGGCCGGGTGACGGTGGCACCGGCGACAGGCGTGCGGGGTGCGGGCATGCCGTCGGCGCCAGGGGTGCCATCGCTGGCGGCGACCGGGTCCTCGGCGCCGACCGGGCCGGTGGCCCGGAGCAGAGAGCGGCCGCGGACGAGGAACAGCACCGCGGCCAGGCACAGGTTGAGCGCGAACGGCACGATGAACAACAGGACCGGGGAGACGTCGATGCCCTGGTCCTGGGTCAGCTCCCCGATGCCGACCGAGTAGACGGTGACCGGAGAGAACGCGGCACCGAGGGCGCCGTGGCTGAGCATCATGCCCATCAGCAGCGGGTCGATGCCGTACTTCTTGGCCAAGGGCATGGCGATCGGGGCGAGCATGCCGACGGCCAGCACGGATCCGAGCGCCATGAGCGCTGCGGCGAGCATGAACATCAGCCAGACGATCGCCCACGGCTTGCCGCGGACGAGCTTGAGTGCGGCCTCCATGATCAGGTCGATCGTTCCGTTGGCCCGGGCGATGCCGAACAGCAGCGTGATGCCGAACACGACGAGGAACATGTCGCCGGGGAAGAAGGCCTGGATGTCCTCGATGGAGATTCCGGACACCCAGCCGCCGACGATGAAGGCGGCGGCGAAGCCCAGGATGCCCATGTTGATGGGCCGGATGGTGGCGATCGCGAAGACGGCGACCAGGGCCGCTATGGAGATCAGGTAGGTGGTCATGACGTCCTCACTGGGTTGGCCGCACGGGAAGCCGGTCGCCGCGGACAAGGGACTGCTGGACCAGCTGGGCAGTGCCGGCCAGCTTGGACACGTCGACTCCGGTGTGCACGCCGCGTGCGTGGAGGTGCGCGACCAGTGCCTCGGTCGCGAGGTTCCCGTGCGCGCCGGGCGCGAACGGGCAGCCGCCGTAGCCGCCGACGGCGCTGTCGAAGTGCCGGATCCCGAGCTCCAGGGCGGCGTCGACGGTGTCGAGGGCCTGGTCCTTGGCGTTGTGCAGGTGCAGGCCCAGCTCCACGTCCGGCAGGGCCTGCTGGACCGCGGCGACAGAGGTTGCGACCTGCTCGGGTGTCGCAATCCCGAGGGTGTCGGCCAGCCCGACTCGCTCGACGCCGATGCCGGCGACTCGCGCGACGACCTCGACGAGCCGGGCGGCCGGGACCGGGCCGTCGAACGGGCAGACGAAGGCGGTGGAGACGCCCGCGATGAACGCGGTGCCGGGGTGCTCGGCGACCGCTGCGGCCAGTTCGTCGATGGCCTGGTCGACGTCGCGGCCCGCGTTGGCGCGGCTGTGGCCACTGCTGGCGGAGGCAACGACCTCGACGACCTCCACTCCGCTGGCTGCGGCCCGGTGGACTCCCTTGGCGTTGAGGGCGAGCGCGAGGCGACGCGCCCCGAGGCCACGGGTGCCGTCGACGACGTCGCCGGCGTCAGCCATCTGGGGCACACGTGCGGGGTTGACGAAGGAGGCGACCTCGAAGGTGGTGATGCCGGCGTCGACCAGTGCCTGGGCGATGGCGATTTTGTCGCGGGTGGCCACGACGGCGTCCTCGTCCTGGAGCCCGTCGCGCAGCACCACGTCGGTGACTTCCACGTTCATCTCAGATCACCCCTGCCTGGGCGAGTCGGTCCAGCTCGTCGTCGCTGAGCCCGAGTCCTGACAGCACTTCGTACGTGTGCTGGCCGAGGGCCGGGCCGGCGGTGCGGACCTCGCCCGGGGTGCGGGAGAAGCGGGGAACGATGGCGGGCATGGTGAGGGTGCCGAGGGCGGGGTGCTCGACCTCGATCAGGCTTTCGCGCTGCCGGACGTGCGGATCGGCGAAGACGTCGGCCATGGTGTTGACCCGGCTCACCGGGACCCCGGCGTCGTCGCACGCCTTCTGCAGCTCCTCGCCGGTCCGGGCGCCGAACCAGTCGGTAACGATGCCGTTGACCGCCTCGCGGTTGAGCACCCGGTCGCGGTTGGTGCGGTAGCGGGGGTCGGTGGTCATGTCCTCGCGGCCCATCAGCGCGGCGAGGCGGTTGAAGGTCTTGTCGGTGCTGGTGGAGAGCACCATCCACACGTCGTCCGATGCCTGGAACAGCCCGCAGGGGACGGTCGCGGGAACCTGGTTGCCTTGGCGCTCATGCACGGTGCCCAGGCGGTCGTACTGGGTGACGAACGCTTCGAGGAACCGCAATACCGACTCGTACAGCGCGACATCGACCTCCTGCCCTTCGCCGCCGAGAGCGTCGCGGTGATAGAGCGCCGACATGGTTCCGAAGGCGGCGAAGAGACCCGCGACGTAGTCGACGAGGTTGATCGGAGGGAGCACCGGTGGCCCGTCGGGAAATCCGGTGCTGTGCACATAGCCGCTGAACGCGGTGGCCGGAGTGCCGAAGCCGGGCATCGGCGCGTACGGTCCGGACTGTCCGTAGCCGCTCACGCGCGTGACCACGAGGTCGGGGTTGGCCTGGCGCAGCGTCTCGACATCGAGGCCCCAGCGGTCGAGCGTGCCGGGGCGGAAGTTCTCCAGCAGTACGTCGTGCTCGGCAACGAGCCGCAGGAAGAGGTCGCGGCCCTCGTCCTGGCGGAGATCGAGCGTGATCGACCGCTTGTTGCGAGCCAGCGACGCCCACAGCAGTGACTCCTCGCCGTCGAACGGCTGCAGGCCGCGCAGCGGGTCCCCGACCGAAGGAACCTCGATCTTGACGACGTCCGCTCCGAGATCACCGAGCAGGGCGGCAGCGAAGGGCGCCGCGAACACGTTGCCGGCGTCGAGCACCTTGAGGCCTGTCAGAGGGCCACGGCTGGAGGAGCCTGGCGGTGGTGAAGTGGGAATCATCAGCCATCCGTTCTCATGTTCTGGCTATGCGCTCTCAAATGTTGAGAGTGCGGACACCGTAGGGTGGCGCTTCAATCCCTGACAACCCCTTGGACCGAGAATCGGGTACTGGTCGGTAGTCCCGGCCTTCAGGTCCTGCGGTAGGCCGGCGCGCGGCCCGGCCGGGTCGGGGTGGCGGTGCGCAGCAGCGGAAGAATGCGCGGGGGGACCAGGACAGAGAGCACCATCACGCTGGTCGATCGGACGACCGAGGCGGACCGGTTCAGCCTGACCAGCGTGGCCTGCAGCTCTTGGTGCGAAGGTGTGGCCACCTTGCACAGCACGTCGGAAGAGCCTGTGGTGACGTATGCCTCGAGGACGTGCGGGATGCCCTCAAGGTCGGCGGCCACATCGTCCAACGCCCCCTGGGCGATCTCGAGGGTCACGAACGCCTGGACCGGGAATCCGGCCGCTGCGGCATCCACCGAGGGGTCCCAGTCGCTGATCACGCCCGTCTCCGTCAGTCGCCTCAACCGGCTCTGAACCGTGGCCCGCGCGACCTTGGTCAGGCGCGAGAGCTCCAGATCGCCCACGCGGGGGTTCTCGGAGAGGGCGGTGAGGAGTGCCACGTCGAGCTCATCCAGTTCGCAGTTCGCGTCATTCATGGCGCAAAGGTAGCCATTTTGACTAGCTGCGGTCGCCTCTGCCGGGCTCAACTGGTCACCTTGCCCACTTCGGAGTGGGCACATTGCAGAGTTCTCAAAGTGTGGTGTCTGCTTCTCACGACGTTCTGGACGAAAGGACCTCGACCATGTCGCTGAAGGACACGCTGACCAACGAGGAGCGGCTCGCCGAGCTCGACCTCGACACCCTCAAGCAGCTCGTCGGCCTCGTCGAGTACGACGCCGGAAACGATCCGTTCCCGGTCACCGGCTGGGACGCGGCGGTGTGGGCCGTCGGGAACGCCACCCAGGCCGCGCGCTTCTTCCAGTCCGCCTTCGGCATGGAGCTCG
This sequence comes from Streptomyces sp. NRRL B-1140, assembly GCF_001280065.1. GTDB lineage: Bacteria > Actinomycetota > Actinomycetes > Streptomycetales > Streptomycetaceae > Streptomyces. The sequence goes on along the minus strand of NZ_LGEA01000002.1, from coordinate 123,542 downwards.
TGGCCTACTCCGGTCCGGAGACCGGCGAACGCGACCACATGGCCTACGTGCTCAAGTCCGGCGCGGTCCGGTTCGTGTTCAAGGGCGGCGTCCATCCGTCGAGCCCGATCATCGCCCACCACGCCAAGCACGGCGACGGCATCATCGACATCGCTCTCGAGGTGCCCGACGTCGACAAGTGCATCGAGCACGCGCGCTCGGTGGGTGCCACCGTCCTCGAAGAGCCGCACGACGTCTCCGACGAGCACGGCACCGTGCGGACGGCCGCGATCGCGACGTACGGCGAGACCCGGCACACGCTGGTCGACCGGTCGAACTACGCCGGCCCGTACCTGCCCGGGTACGTCGCCCGCACCTCGTCCTACCAGAAGCGCGAGGGTGCCCCGAAGCGGATCTTCCAGGCATTGGACCACATCGTCGGCAATGTCGAGCTCGGCCGAATGGACGAGTGGGTCGAGTTCTACAACAAGGTGCTCGGCTTCACGAACATGGCCGAGTTCATCGGTGACGACATCGCCACCGACTACTCCGCACTGATGTCGAAGGTGGTCGCGTCCGGCAACCACCGGGTGAAGTTCCCGCTCAACGAGCCCGCGATCGCGCAGAAGAAGAGCCAGATCGACGAGTACCTGGAGTTCTACGACGGTCCTGGCGCCCAGCACCTGGCCCTGGCGACCAACGACATCCTCCGCACCGTCGACGAGCTGCGCCGCGAGGGTATCGAGTTCCTCAACACCCCGGACTCCTACTACGAGGACCCCGAACTCCGCGCCCGGATCGGTGAAGTGCGGGTCCCGATCGAAGAGCTGCAGAAGCGCGGCATCCTGGTCGACCGTGACGAGGACGGTTACCTGCTCCAGATCTTCACCAAGCCCCTGGGCGACCGGCCGACGGTGTTCTTCGAGTTCATCGAGCGGCACGGCTCGCTGGGCTTCGGCAAGGGCAACTTCAAGGCCCTGTTCGAGGCCATCGAGCGCGAGCAGGACCGACGCGGCAACCTCTGACCGCGGTCACCCCAGGAAGGCAGGCCGCCATGGCCCATTACCAGCGCAACGGGAAGATCCCACCGAAGCGGCACACCCAGTTCCGTGATCCGGCCGGCAACCTGTACTACGAGGAACTGATGGGCGAGGAGGGCTTCTCCTCCGACTCCTCGCTGCTCTACCACGTCAACGTACCCTCGGCGATCGCCGGTGCCCGCACCTGGGAGCTGCCCGACCAGACCACAGTGCCGAACGCGCCGCTGACCCCACGGCACCTGAGGCTGCACGAACTGTTTACCGGCCAGGAGTGGAAGTCCACCGACGCGGTCACCGGCCGGCGTCTGGTGCTCGGCAACGGGGATGTGCGGATCGGCTACGCGGCGGTCGGTGAGACCTCGCCGCTGTACCGCAACGCGACCGGTGACGAGTGCGTGTACGTCGAGTCCGGCACCGGCACCGTGGAGACGGTCTTCGGTGACCTAAACGTCGGGCAGGGCGACTACGTGATCCTGCCCCGGGCCACCACTCACCGCTGGGTACCGTCCGGCGACGGTCCGCTGCGGCTGTACGCGATCGAGGCCAACAGCCATATCGCCCCGCCCAAGCGGTACCTCTCGCGGTACGGCCAGTTCCTGGAGCACGCGCCCTACTGCGAGCGGGACCTGCGCACCCCCACCACGCCGCGCGTGGTCGAGGAGCAGGACGTGGAGGTCTACGTCAAGCACCGCGGAACGGGCCCCGGAGGCCTGGCCGGGACGGTGCACGTGGTGCCCCGGCACCCGTTCGACGTGGTCGGCTGGGACGGCTGCCTGTACCCGTACGCGTTCAACATCGCCGACTACGAACCGATCACCGGCCGGGTCCACCAGCCGCCGCCGGTGCACCAGGTCTTCGAGGGCCGCAACTTCGTGATCTGCAACTTCGTGCCCCGCAAGGTCGACTACCACCCGCTGGCAGTGCCGGTGCCGTACTACCACGCCAACGTCGACTCCGACGAGGTCATGTTCTACGTCGGCGGCGACTACGAGGCCCGCAAGGGGTCCGGCATCAACGTCGGATCGGTCTCTCTGCACCCCGGTGGCCACTCGCACGGCCCGCAGCCAGGCGCCGTCGAGGCCGGCGTCGGGGCCGAGGAGTTCGACGAGCTCGCGGTGATGGTGGACACCTTCCGTCCGCTCGACCTCGGCGAGGGGGGCCGCGCCACCGACGACGGGGTCTACGCCTGGTCGTGGGCAGGACGGGGTACGGACGCATGACCGCACGCCGGCACGCCAGCGAGTGGGCGCCCGTGGGCACGGCATGGTTCCAAGGCCTGTTCGACGACGCCGCGCTCTTCCCGCCCGGCAATGCCGCGATGGCCGATGCGGTGGAGGGGCACCTGGCCTGGAAGGCATCGACGCAGGCGGCGTACGTGGGGGCGTTCGTCTGTTCCGACGCCCGCTGGCCGGAACTGGTGAAGCACCTGCCCACCGCTTCCCGGATCAAGGCCTCGGTAACCGTGCCCGGCGGCATGGACGGACTGTCCGCGGCCGTCGCTGCCGCCTCGGACACCCCGAAGGCGACGCTCGTCGCCGTCGAGGTCCCGCTGCTGCGCGGGCAGCGCGTCGCCGCGCTCATCACGCAGCTGGATCGCGAACTGCCCGCCCACGCGACGGGCTACCTCGAGGTCCCCGTCAGCGAAGTCGACCACGCCCTGTGCCGCACCCTGGCACTCACCCGCCACCACCTGAAACTACGCACCGGCGGAACCACGGCCACGGCCTTCCCGGCCGAGTACGAGCTCGCCGCGGCCATCGGTAACGCCGTCCGCAGCCGGCTGTCGTTCAAGCTCACCGCCGGCCTGCATCACGCTGTCCGCCACCGCGACCCTGTCACCGGGTTCGAGCACCACGGATTCCTCAACGTCCTGCTGGCGACCTCGGCCGCCCTGGCCGGCAGCCCCACCTCGTCCGTCGCCTCGATCCTCGCCGACCGCAACCCGGCCTCGGTCGCCGAGGCAGTCCGCCGACTCGACGTCGAAACCACCCACTCCGTGCGCCGCCAGTTCGAGTCGTTCGGCACGTGCAGCATCGACGAGCCACTCGACGACCTGACCGCGTTGGGCCTGATCAAGGAGACCCGACCATGACCGTCGACACCCGCCCCCACACCACCGTCGGCCGGACCTGGCTGGAACTGCCGGACGACCACCCGTTCGGAATCCAGACCCTCCCGTACGGCGCGTTCACCACCTCCGCCGGCGACACCAGGGTGGGCGTCCGCATCGGCGACCAGGTCCTGGACCTCACTGCCGCGTCCGCGCGACTGGATCCCGCCCACGCCGCCCTGTTCGCCGCCGGCACCCTGGACCGACTGCTCGCCGCCGGACCCGACGCCTGGACCCGCACCCGAGCCACCCTCACCGACTGGCTCACCGACCCGACCCGCCGTAAGGACCTCGAGCCGCTGCTCGTCGCCGTCGACGAAGCCACGATGGTCCTGCCGTTCACGGTCGCCGACTACGTGGACTTCTACGCCTCGGAGCACCACGCCACCAACCTCGGCAACCTGTTCCGGCCCGGCCAGCCCCCGCTGCCTCCCAACTGGAAGCACCTCCCCATCGGCTACCACGGACGCGCCGGCACCGTGGTCGTCTCCGGCACCCCCGTCATCCGACCGCAGGGCCAGCGCCGCACCCCGGACGGCGACGTGGTCTTCGGCCCGTCGGCCCGGCTCGACATCGAGGCCGAGCTCGGCTTCGTAGTCGGCACCCCGAGCACTCTCGGCCGGCCGGTCGACCTCGCCGCCTTTCCCGAGCACGTCTTCGGCGTCTGCCTGGTCAACGACTGGTCCGCCCGCGACATCCAGGCATGGGAGTACGCCCCGCTCGGCCCGTTCCTCGGCAAGTCCTTCGCCACCTCCGCCGCACCGTGGATCGTGCCCCTCGCCGCACTGGAGGCCGCACGCGTGGCGCCGCCCGCCCGGCACCCCCGGCCGCTGCCGTACCTGGACGACACCGACGCTGACCCCTGGGGCCTCGACATCCGGCTCGAAGTCTCGCTCAACGGCCACGTCGTCTCCCGGCCTCCGTTCGCGTCGATGTACTGGACCGCCGCCCAGCAGCTGGCGCACATGACCATCAACGGAGCCTCCCTGCGTACCGGTGACCTCTTCGCATCCGGCACCATCAGCGGACCCCAAGCCACCGAACGCGGCTCCTTCATCGAGCTCACCTGGGCAGGCAACGAACCTCTGCAGCTGCCGGACGGCAGCACCCGCACCTTCCTTGAAGACCACGACGAGGTGATGATCACCGCGACCGCACCTGGGCCCGGCGGCACCACTCTCGGACTCGGCGAGGTTCGCGGCCGGATCGCCCCGACACACGGAAGTGACTGACATGGACAAGAGCCTGTCCTCCGCGGCAGAGGCGGTGGCCGACAACGCGAGCGGGTCGACGCTGGCGATGGGTGGTTTCGGGCTGTGTGGCCGCATCGCCCGCACAGGCATCGACTGCTCGCAGCGGTTGGGCCGCCACCGCTGGGTGGGGGAGAGGACAGTGTCCTGGCTCGCCGGCTGCCGACGCCTGCACCGCCGCTACGAGCGCAAGGCTGAACGCTTCCGTCGAGCTGCGGCGGCAAGCACTCCATCCCCAGGCCGTCGCCGTGGAGCGGGTCCCGGTCCAGGTCTCCTTGCGTATCAGCTACAGGGGAGCGGGCAGCGTGAGCGCGGCCGGCGGGCTCAACCTCGGCGAGCCGCCAGTAGTCAGGCACGTGTGACGGATCGTGCGGGTCCGGCATGCTCCGTCCGCTGCACCGTCACTGCAGCCCAGAAAGCAACCAGAGCCGCCATCATCGGCACCAACAGCGCCCACGAGGTCTCGGCGATCAGCGTGGTGATCCCGAACCCGAGGGCGAGCGCACCGAGTGCCCAGGTCAACCACGCGAGCCGACCGGTGTCCGCCGTACCGCCTCTCAGGACGAGGAACAGCAGGAGGCAACCCACGATGCCGACGCCCGCCATACCGCGCGGGTCTTGCACGAAGGGCATGGATCCGCGGACCGAGTAGCCGATGAACGGCACTACGACGGCTGCCACGATCAGCGTTGTCAGGATGTCTGTGACGATGTGCTTGCGCATCATCGCGCTCACCTCCTCACATCCCCAGATCACCCCGTGTGCGGGGTGACGTGTAGGGGCGGAGGGCCCTCGAAGCTGCGGCAATGGTCCCTTCGGTCAGCGGCAACCGCAGAGCCGGGTTCTCAGGAGTTCCCTCCGCCCTCGCCGCGGCGGCATGCCTTCGCTCGGGTGAGGGCTACAGGCGGATGATGATCAGGGCGACGTCGTCAGGGGCGCCCTCGGCGATATCGAGGCGGGCCAGTAGCGCGTCGGCCAGCGGGTCCGGAGGGAGATCGCGCTCAGTGCCCAGAACTGTCGTGAGGCGCGCCAGCCCGTCGTCGATGTCCTCGCCGCGACGTTCGATGAGTCCGTCGGTGTAGAGCACGAGGGTGTCTCCCGGTGTGTAGGTGAGGCCGGCCTGGGGGCGGGGGACGTGGTGCTCGCGTGCGCCGAGGGGCGGATCGGTTGCTCTGTCCAGCAGCTCGCAGGTCCCGTCCCGGTGGAGCAGGACGGGTGGTGGATGCCCGGCATTGCTGTAGATGAGCAGTCTGCTGCGGGTGTCGATGAGCACCTTGACCGCCGTCGCCGCCATCGCGCCGTCAACGGACCGGGCGTACAGGCCGAGGACCTCCAGCGCTTGCGCGGGGCTGGGAATGGCGCGGATCACGGCACTCAGGGCGCTGCGCAGCATGCCCATGACCGCCGCCGCGTGCAGGCCGTGGCCGACGACGTCGCCTACGGCTGCTGCGTAGCGGTCGGGCGGCAGGTCGACGACGTCGTACCAGTCACCGCAGACGTTCAGTGAGGTGGTCGCCGGCAGGTACCGCACGGCGATGTTGTCGTGTCGACCCAGATCGGGGACGGAGAGCATGGCTTCCTGCAGGGTGACAGCGACCTGTTGTTCCCGGGCATGGGCCTGGAGCAGTTCCCGGTTCAGCCGGTGCAGCTCGTCGGTCCGTGTGTACAGCTCAGCGGCAAGGCCCTTCTCACGAGTGGTGAACTCTTCGCCGAGCTCTCGTGCGCGGTCTGAGCGGAAGAAGGCGGTGACGTCCTCCGCCCGCTGGACGATCCACTTCACTGCGCCGTCCGGCCCGGGAAGCGGCGTGTGGATCTTCGACCACCATCGCTCCTCGAAACCGTCGGGTCGGCCGGGGGCAGGTATGTCATAGCGCTGGAGGACGAGCATGTCCGGTTTCCCGGTGTCCCGAACCTGGCACAGCGAAGCCTTCACTTTCCGTTGTGGGTCGTCGGGCGTGCCAGGGCGTTGCGGCAGGGCGTCGAAGAAGTGCTTTCCGACCAGTTCGCCACGGGTACGGCCGGTCGTCTGCAGGTACGCCGGGTTGACGTAGCGGATCACCAGGTCCGTGTCCAGAACCAGATACGGGCTCGGCGTGGTGTCGAAGAAGGCCGTGAAATCGATGTCCACCGTCATCACGCGCTCGGGGGCGCAGCTTCCAGTAGCACTCTACGGGTGATCCCCCCTGCCGCCCTCCGCCGCTGCGAGCTCCTCGCCCCGCTGCCGAACCACTGCGACGGGACACAGTGCGTGGTGCAGGAGGGCATGGCTGACCGAGCCCAGCAGCAGGCCCGTGAAGCCACCCCGGCCCCGCGCTCCCATGACGAGCAGCTGCGCGTGCGTGCTCGCCTCGATGAGGGTGTGCCGCACCCTGCCGACCATCGGCCTCCGCACCACCGAGACGTTCGGATACCTCTCCCGGATGCCGCCCACCGCCGCGTCGAGAACGTGCTCGGCCTTCTCCCGCAGGTGCGTCTCGTCATAGGTGACGAAGGGAGGATCGGCAGGCCCGTCGTAGACGTCCGCGCTCCCCGCCCGGCACACGTGCACAGCCGTGACGTCAGCGCCCCGCAGGGACGCCTCGGTGAAAGCGAAACGTACGGCTTCGTCGGAGGCGGGTGAGTCGTCGACCGCCAGCAGGACGGCACCCGCCGGCTTCGGACGCCCCCGCACCACCAGCACGGGGCAGCGGCCGTGTGCGGCGAGGTGCCCGGACGCGGAGCCCAGCAGCAGGCTGCTGAAGGCGCCGAGACCGCGGCTGCCGACCACCACGAGCGAGGCCGTGCGCGAAGCGATCTCCAGCACCGTCAGCGGCTCTCCCACGGTGACGTCGCGGGTGATGTCCACCTGGGGTGCCATGTCACGGGCCCGCCGCTCGGCTGCCACCAGTGTGCCGTCGAGCAGTTCGCGCACCCCTGCCCCGGCGGGGTTCCACGGCGGCCCACCGGCCGGGAGGTGTGAGGACGAGCGCCCGAACGCATGCACCAGGCGCAGTACCGCACCACGCATCGCGGCTTCCTGGCCGGCCACCTCGACCGCGTCCAGACTCGACGGCGAACCGTCCACACCTACCACCACCGGCTTCGTCATGGTGGTACTCCTTCCGGGCGGAGGGGCCTGGCGGCCGTCATCGCTCCCTCATGACATTGCGGACACGACCGAGGTCCACATGCGCGCCGCAGGGGATTGGTGTACTCCTCGAAGGGAGAGAAACGCACCACGCTCGGCCCGCCGGCGATGTCCGGACGGCTCGCCCCCGGACTCGTGCACCGTCATGTCCAGCTTCGTACGAGACGGAGGCCGCCGCCATGCAACCAATCGTCACCGTGGGTCTCGACGGCTCACCAGAGAGCCTCACCGCCGCCCGCTGGGCCGCCGACGAGGCCGAGAAGCGCAAGCTCTCCCTGCGGCTGCTGCACGCGTGGCCGATGCTGGTGCCGGAACCGGCCCGCGGGCCCTCCGAAGTAGACCAGAACTACTGGGCGAAGCGTCTGGTCCACACCGCGCAGTCGGAGCTGCAGACACGCCATCCGGGCCTGACGGTCATGGGCAGCCTGGTCGCCGATGACGCCCGGGAGGCTCTGCTGCGGGCGGCCTCGGATTCCGAGATGCTCGTGCTCGGCTCACGGAGGCTGGAGACCTTCTCGAGCTACTTCATGGGCGACGTCAGCCTACCGGTCGTGGCACGCGCCGACCGGCCCGTGGTCGTGGTCCGCACGGCCCCGGGAAAGGAGCACCCGCCTCCGGTAACCGCGAGCCACGTGGTCGTGGCGGTGGAACCGCGCGGTTCCAGCGACGAGTTGCTCGACTTCGCCTTCCACACCGCCGCCGCGCGGGGCGTTCCCCTGCTGGCCGTCCTCGGCCGCAGCGTGCCGCTGCACGCACGCACCCCCTGGGGTGTGGACCACGACGCCACCGAGGAGATGACGAGGAACGGCCAGAAGGAACTGGGTAAGGCGCTCCGCCCCTGGCAGGAGAAGTATCCGGGGGTGGACGTCTCCGACAGTGTCCGCCTCACGAGCCCCGCCAAGGCCGTCGTGCAGGCCACCGTGGACGCCGGGCTGCTGGTCGTCGGCCGGCGCGTGCACCGGCACACGCACACGGGGCCGCTGCTGAGCCACGTCGCCCACGCCGCCCTCCACCACGGACGCTGCCCCGTGGCTGTCGTCCCCCATGCCTGAGTCCGACTCAGCGACCCTCACGACCCGCCCACCGCCCCGCCACCCTCGGGGATGGTCACGGACGGACCGGATGCCGAAAAGGGGTGAGGGTGGTGGAGCACCCGCTGGCCGTCGGCGTGGACGGTTCCGAGGCGAGCCTGCGGGCCGTGGACTGGGCGGCCGACGAGGCCGCGCTGCGCCGGGTCCCGCTGCACGTGGTGCACGCGTCGCTGTGGGAACGCTACGAGCAAGCGGTCTTCCCGGCGGGCCGGGAGCCGCCGTCGGAACAGCTGCTCACCGGTGTCCTCGCGGTGGCCGCCGCCAAGCGGGCCCGGGCACGGGTGCCCGGCCTGAAGGTCACCACCGAGGTCGTGCCCGAGGGCCCCGTACCCGTACTCCGCCGGGCGGCGGGCAAGGCCGTGGCGCTGGTCCTCGGCTCGCGCGGGCGCGGCAGCGCCGCCGAGGCGCTGCTGGGTTCGGTCGGCCTCGCTGTCGCCGGGCGGGCCGACGGCCCCGTGATCGTGGTGCGCGGTGATCACGACAACCGGCCGGGGAGCCGAAGGGGCCGCCCCGTCGTCGTCGGGGTCCCCGACAGGCCGGCGGACTCGGCGGCGGTGCGGTTCGCCTTCCGGGAGGCGGCCCGGCGCGGGGCCCGGGTCGAGGCCGTACGGGCCTGGCACCGTCCCGCGTCCGAGCCCGCCGACCACCCCCGATCCGGTGCCGAACCGGCCGGGGAGCGGCGGCAGCAGGCCGTCGAAGTCCTGGAGACCGGGCTGCGCGCGCCGGCCGAGGACCACCCGGATGTCGAGGTGCGCCCGCGGGTCGTCGAGGGGCAGCCCCGCACCGTGTTGCGGGACGCATCGGCGGATGCCGCCCTGCTCGTGGTCGGCGCGCGGCAGCCCCACGGACGCTTCGGCCTCCACATCGGCCGCGTCACGCACGCTGTGCTGCACCACGCGGCGTGCCCTGTCGCGGTCGTCCCCGAGAAGCCGTGACTCCGGCCCCGGGCCGACCGGACCCCAGCCCGTCCGGGACAGCGTCGGCTCCACCGAGCCCGGGAGGCGCTGCCGCCCGGTGAGAGGAGGGACCGTCATGCCGACGAGCGTGCTCGTCGCCTACGGGACGACGAACGGATCGACCGAGGAGATCGCCGAAAGCATCGCCAGGGTCCTGCGCAAGGAGGGGGTGACGGCCGAGGCCTTCCCGGCCGGACCGGCGTGATGGGGTACGACGCCGTCGTGGTCGGTGGCGGCCTGTACGCCGGCCGCCGGCACAAGGACGCTCGCCGTTTCGTCCGCAGCCACGGCAAGGTCCTGGCCGAGCGCCCGCTGTGGTTCTTCAGCAGCGGCCCGCTCGACCCCTCGGCCTCGCAGCGGGACATCCCGCCCGTACCGGGGGTGAAGCGCGCCATGGCCCGGCTCGATGTCAGGGAGCACGTCACCTTCGGCGGCTGCCTGCGCGAGGGTGCCAAGGGCTGGGTCGCCCGGATGATCCTGCGCAACGGAAAGGGCGGGGACTTCCGCGACTTCGAGCGGAACGAGGCATGGGCGGCGAAGATCGGCCGCGAGCTGGCTCGGATGTGACGCGAGGGCCGATCCACACCTGTCGGGCCCTGCGGGCCGGCGGCCGGGGCCGGTCGGCCCGAGCGCGTCCCACCGATCCGAGCCAAGCTGGAACTGCGGAGCCAAAAAAGGACACGTCGCGCGCGCCAGTCAGGGGGTACCGCCATGAAGGGCTACGTCTTCCACGGTCCCGGACAGTCAGCATGGGAGGACGTCCCCGATCCCGGTGTCCAGGAGGCGACCGACGCCATCGTGCGCGTCGACGCCGTCACCATCTGCGGAACGGACCTGCACATCCTCAAAGGCGACCTCCCCGAGGTCCGTCCGGGCACCGTGCTGGGGCACGAGGCGGTCGGCGAGATCGTCGACGTCGGTGCCGACGTCCGCACGGTGCGGCCGGGCGACCGGGTTCTGGTCTCCTGCATCACCGCCTGCGGCCGCTGCCCCTCCTGCCGCGAGGGCACGTACGGCCAGTGCCGGGGCGGCGGTGGCTGGATCCTGGGCCATCTGATCGACGGCACCCAGGCCGAGTACGTCCGCGTGCCGTACGCCGACCTTTCCGTGCACCCGCTGTCCAGCACCCTGGACGGCAGGGACGCCGTGCTGCTGGCCGACATCTTCCCCACCTCCTACGAGGTCGGCGTGCTCAACGGACACGTGCGGCCCGGAGACACCGTCGCCGTCGTCGGCGCCGGCCCGGTCGGGCTCGCGGCCGTCGTGACGGCCCGGCTGTTCTCGCCTGAGCGCATCGTCGCGGTGGACCTCGCCGCAGCGCGGCTGGAAGCGGCGAAGCACTTCGGCGCGGACGCCGTGGCGGACGCCCGGGAGGCCCCCGAACAACTGGTCGCGGACCTCACCGGCGGACTGGGCGCTGACGTCGTCGTCGAGGCGGTCGGCACACCGGAGGCCTTCGAAGTCTGCACGCGCATGGTGCGGCCCGGCGGTCACGTCGCCAACGTCGGCGTGCACGGCAAACCGGCGACCCTCCATCTGGAGGACCTGTGGATCAAGAACGTCACCATCACCACGGGCCTGGTGGACACGTACTCCACCCCGACCCTGCTGCGGATGGCGACGGCGGGCCGCCTGCCCACCGGGCAACTGGTCACCCACACCTTCCCGCTGACCCACATGGAGGAGGCGTACGACGTCTTCGCCCGGGCCGCCGACACCGGGGCGCTCAAGGTCGTGCTGGGCGAGGAGCCGCACGAGGAGGTCGTCCCCTACCGGGCGGCCTGACGAAGGAGAGAGGTGACGCGTCATGACCGAACGGGCCTCGTCGCATGCCGGGGAAGGGCGCCCGATGGGCGACCTGGGGCGGCGGATCGCCCAGCGGCGCACCGAACTCGGCCTGAGCCGGCAGGAGACGGCCGCACGGGCGGGCATGTCGCCGGCCTACCTGCAGTACCTCGAGGAGCGACCGCCGGCCGATCCGGGCGCGGGCACCCTCCTCCGGCTGGCAGGAGCGCTCAAGACCACCGTGTGGCATCTGACCGGTGGCGACACCGAGCTGCCTCCGGGCCTCGGCCGGGCCGCCCGCACCCCCCGGTTCACGGAGCTGACCGAAGCGGAGTGCCGTTCGCTGCTCGCCCCACACGGGGTGGGGCGCCTCGCCGTCTCCGCGGACTCCGGGCCGGTCGTGGTGCCGGTCAACTACAGCGTCGTCGACGGCGGCATCGTCTTCCGCACCGCGCCCGGAACGACCCCGGCACAGGCCGACGGTCACCTGGTCGCCTTCGAGGCCGACCGCATCGACGAGGCGTTCAGCGAAGGCTGGAGCGTGCTGGTGCGCGGGCCCGCGACGACCGTGACGGATCCGGACGAGGCCGCCCGTCTCGAAGAGCAGGCACACAGCACCCCCTGGGCTGGAGGCCGGCGGGACCTGTGGCTGCGCATCGAGCCCGTCACCGTCACCGGGCGCCGGATCACCGTGGTCTGAACGCGCCGCTCCCCGATGCCCGGCTGAGAGGCCCGGGGCCAGGTGGTCGCCCCTCGCGCCCGGCTGTCCCGGATGCGACGGTGAGAGTGGGTCCGCATCATGCCGTGCACGAGGCGGTGGGAACGATGACGATGGAACTTCCCCTGATCGTGGGGGTCGACGGGTCCGAGGGCAGCCTGCCCGCGGTCGACTGGGCGGTGGACGAGGCGGCCCGCCACGGGCTTTCCCTGCGGCTGGTGCACGGCTCCCTGTGGGAGAGGTACGAGGGCCGCATCCCCTCGATCGGTCCGGACCGCCCCGCCGGACGCGTGCTTGCCGACCACATCGTCGCCTCCGCCGCTGAGCGCGCCGGGCGGCGCAACCCCGAGGTGAAGGTGTCCACCGAGGTCCTCCTCGCCGACGCGACGGACGCCCTCCTGCACGAGGGCAACAACGCCACCGCGCTGATCACCGGTTCGCGGGGCCGCGGCGGGCTGAAGGGACTGCTGCTCGGCTCCGTCGGCCTGGCCGTCGCGGCCCGCGCCCACTGCCCCGTCATCGTGGTTCGCGGCGACCGGGCCGGCCTGGCGGGCACCCACCGGCGGATCCTGCTCGGCGCCGGAAGCCCCGCCACCGGCGAGGAAGCGTTGCGGTTCGCCCTTCGTGAGGCCGAGGCCCGCCGCAGCGTCCTGGACGTGGTCCGGGCATGGCGCCGCGCCGCGCACGAAGCGGCCGAAGCATCCGGCCGGGACCACGAGGAGCGGGCCCGCACCGAGCTCGACGACCTGCTCGGCGTCGCCGTGGCCGGTCACCCCGCTGTCCGGGTGCACCGCACCACGGTCGAGGGCCCGGCCCGCAAAGTGCTCGTGCACCGCTCGGCCGCGGCCGACCTGGTCGTCGTCGGAGCACGCCGCCGCCAGGGCCACTTCGGGCTCCAGCTCGGCCTGGTCGCCCACACGCTGCTGCACCACGCCGCGTGCCCGGTGGCCGTCGTGCCGCAGCAGGTGGAGCGGGAGCAGCTCCCGTGACGGGCCGGTCCTGGGAGTACGAGGGGTACCGCCCCGAGGAGGAACGGCTGCGGGAGTCGCTGTGCACGCTGGGCAACGGTTACTTCGCCACGCGCGGCGCGCTGCCCGAGTGCGCGGCGGACGACGTGCACTATCCCGGTACCTACGCGGCGGGCTGCTACAACCGTCTCACCTCCGAGGTCGCGGGACGCCGCGTCGAGAACGAGGACCTGGTCAACCTCCCCAACTGGCTTGCGCTGCGCGCCCGCCCGGCAGGCGAGCCGTGGCTCACCCCCGACTCGGCGACCGTCCTCGACCACCGCCAGACCCTGCGCCTGGACTCGGGACTGCTGGAGCGCGGCACCCGGTACGCCCTCGGAGACGGGCGGGTGCTGGCCCTGCGGCAGCGACGGCTGGTGCACATGGGCGATCCGCACCTCGCGGCACTGCGCACCGACTTCACCGCCGAGAATTTCACCGGCGAGCTGGAGATCGAGGCCGCGCTCGACGGAGCGGTCGTCAATGCCGGGGTGCCGCGCTACCGCGACCTGGACGGCCGCCACCTGACCCATGTGCACACCGGCACCGCCGCGCCCGGCACGGCCTGGCTGCGCTGCCGGACCCGCACCTCGGACATCCGGATCGGCATGGCCGCCCGGCTCACGGCCCCCGAACCGATCAGGGACGGGCACGAACCGGCACGCGCCGTTCAGCGCGCCACGCTGTCCCTCACTCCCGGCCGTACCGTCACCGTCGACAAGACCGTCGCCCTGCACACCTCACGCGATCCGGCGATCAGCGACCCGCTGCAGGCAGCCGCGGACCGGGCCGGCGCGGCACCGGACTTCGACGGCCTGCTGGCATCACACCGCACGGCCTGGGACCAGTTGTGGCGCCGGGCCGAGATCGACGTCCCCGGCGAAGCGGGCGCCATCCTGCGCCTGCACCTCTTCCACGTCCTGCAGACCCTCTCACCGCACACCGCCGACCTCGACGTGGGGGTACCGGCCCGCGGGCTCCACGGCGAGGCCTACCGCGGCCATGTCTTCTGGGACGAGCTGTTCGTCCTGCCGTATCTGAACCTGCACTTCCCCGAGGTGTCCCGGGCCCTGCTCCACTACCGCCACCGGCGTTTGGACCGGGCCCGCGCCGCGGCGCGGGCCACCGGCCGCCGGGGTGCGCTGTATCCGTGGCAGAGCGGCAGCGACGGGCGGGAGGAGACCCAGCGCCTGCACCTCAACCCCCGCTCGGGCCGCTGGCTGCCCGACCACACCCATCTCCAGCACCACGTCGGGTCGGCGATCGCGTACAACGTGTGGCAGTACTGCGAGGCCAGCGGCGACGAGGAGTTCCTGCACACCAAGGGGGCCGAGACCCTGGTCCAGATCGCGCGCTTCTGGGCCGACTCGGCCACCTGGGACGAGAACCTCGGGCGGCACCGCATCCGGGGCGTGATGGGCCCCGACGAGTACCACGACGCCTACCCGGGTGCCGAGCGGCCGGGCCTGGACGACAACGCCTACACCAACGTCACGGCGGCCTGGGTCCTCGCCCGCGCACGGGAGGTGCTGCGCGCCCTGCCCGCACCGCGCCGGCGTGATCTCGTCGAACGCATCGCCCTGGAGGACGGCGAACCCGACCGCTGGGAGGAGGTCTCCCGCACGCTCCACGTGCCGTTCCACGACGATGTCATCAGCCAGTTCGAGGGGTACGGCGACCTCGCCGAACTCGACTGGGACGCCTACCGCGAACGCTACGGCGAGATCCGGCGCTTGGACCGGATCCTGGAGGCCGAGGACGACAGCGTCAACCGCTACAAGGCGTCCAAGCAGGCCGACGTGCTGATGCTCGGCTACCTCTTCTCGCCGTCCGAACTCCAGCACCTCTTCGGCCGCCTGGGGCACCGGCTGGACGAGGCGACCTGGCGGCGCACCGTCGACCACTACCTGGCCCGCACCAGCCACGGCTCCACCCTCAGCGGACTCGTCCACGGCTGGGTCCTGGCGCGATGCCGGCGGGCCGACGCATGGCGGTACTGCCAGGAGGCCCTGCGCGGCGACATCGCCGACCTGCAGGGCGGCACCACCGGCGAGGGCATCCACCTGGGAGCCATGGCCGGCACCCTCGACCTGGTCCAGCGGGGACTGCCCGGTCTTCAGACCCGTGCGGGGTCACTGTGGCTGGACCCCGTGCCGGTGCCGGAGCTGTCCTCGTACGGCTTCTCCATCCGCTACCAGGGCCACTGGGGCATCCGGCTGCGGCTGACGAGCGGGCGGCTGGAGATCGCCGTGCCGCCGTCCGGCCTCCCGCCGATCGACGTCGAGCTGCCCGACCGGGCGGTCGGAGTGGAACCGGGGGAGACGTGCCGGCTGGTTCTCACCCACCGGTGAGGCGCCTCACCCGGCGCAGCGAGAGCCGCCCCCGCGCGAGGTGCGCGTGCTACTCGCCCTTCGCCCGTCCCAGCACGCCGGCCGTCACCGCCAGGACGGACAGCACCACCAGCGCGGCGGCCGGGCCGAGGACGGTCCAGGGGGCCAGTTCGGCGTACGGCTGGTTCTCCGAGAGCAGGCGGCCCCACTCGGGGCTGGGCGGCTGTTCGCCCAGGCCCAGGAAGCCCAGGGAGGCCAGGACCAGCACGGTCGTGGGCAGCCGGAGCAGGGCGTTGCGCAGGAGGGCCGGCACCACCGAGGGCAGCAGGTGGCGGCGCAGGAGGTGCAGCCGTCCCGCGCCGAGCGCGACGGACGCGGCGATGTGCCCGCTCGCGCGTTCCTCTTCCAGCAGGGCCGCGGTCTGGGCGGCGTACGGGCTCCATCCGACCACGCAGACCGCGCAGGCGGCGCCCCACACGGACGGCCCGGTCACGCCCGCGATCAGCAGACCCGCGAGAACGGCGGGCAGGGTGGACACGACCTCGGTGGGGCCCGCGCTCGCCCTCGGTGCCATGCCCAGCAGCAGTCCGGTGACGGCGCTGACCGCCGTCACGACGAGGGCGACCCAGGCCGTGCGCAGCGCCCCGTGGCCCAGCCGGGCCAGGAGGTCACGGCCCAGCGCGTCGGTGCCCAGGGGGTGTTCGAGAGACGGGGACAGCAGCCGTGCCGCCGTGTCGACCTGGAGGGGGTCGCGCAGGAGGCCCGCCGTCACCAGGGCGAGCAGGACGAGCGCGCACGCCGCGGTGACCCGGCGCAGGGAGCGCGGCACGGTGAGCGGAGGCCGGTGCAGGGCCGGCAGGGCGCCGTCGCGCAGGGGCCGCCCGAGCAGTGCGTGGCGCAGGGCCCGGATCAGGACGCCCGCGGTGACGCCGAGCAGGACCAGGGCCAGGGTCGCCGTCTGCAGCACCGGGAGGTCCTGCGCGACGGCGGACTCCAGAGCGAGCCGGCCGAGACCGGGGATGTTGAAGATCTTCTCCACGGCCACCGCACCGCCGACCAGGGCCACGACGGTCGGCAGCAGCTGGGGCAGCAGGCCGGGCAGGGTGCGGCGCAGCGCGCCCCGGCCGATGTGCCCGGCCGGCAGCCCCATGGCGTAGGCGGTGCGCGCCCAGGGTTCGTGGAAGGCGGCGGGCAGGGCCTGGTCGAGCATGCCGCCGAGCATCGCGCCCGACGGGATCCCGAGGGCGAGCGAGGGCAGCACCATCGACTGCGGCCCCTCCCATCCGCTGGACGGGAACCACCCCCACCAGACCCCGCACACGGTGGCCAGCACCGAGGCGAGCAGGAACTTCGGCAGCGACGCGAGGACGGCGGCCGTGGTGCCCGCCCTGTCCTGCCGCAGCCGGCGCCGGGATCCGAGGAACACCGTGCGGGCGCACACCAGTCCGGCGACCAGCACGGTGACCGCGAACGCGCCCAGCAGCAGCGTCAGGGAGACCGACAGGGCCGTCGTCGCCTGCCGCATGACCGGCGCGCCGGAGACCCACGAGACGCCCGCGTCCCCGCTCGGCAGGCCGCCCAGCCAGTGCGCGAGATGGACCCAAGGCCCCTCGTCCAGACCCAACTGCTCCCTTACGGTGGCCAGTTCAGCCGGTGTGGGGTTCTGGTCCGCGGAGCGTGCGCGCAGCACCGTACGGGCCGGGTCGGCGCCGGACAGCCAGGGGAGCAGGGCCACCGCGCCCAGCAGGACGGCACCGGCCAGCACACGGCCGGCCGCCGCCGTCCAGAGGGACGAGCGGGCGGCTGAGGCGTGCGTGAGGCTCATGCGCGTTACTTCAGACGGGTGTCGACGTCGATCAGGGACCGCTCACGCGGGTCGAGGATCACACCCTCGACGTCGTCCGCGATGCCCTGCACGGCCTGCTCGTGGACCAGCGGCACGACCGCGTCGGTGCGCAGGATCTCCGCCTCCGCCCGCATGATCTTCTCCTGGCGGCGCTCGGTGTCCCGCTCCGCGGCGGCGGCCCGGATCGCCTTGTCCACCGCGGCGTTCTTCAGGCCGGCGATGTTGTAGACGCCCTCGCTGGTGAAGTCGCTGGCGAGGTAGTCGACCGCGTCACCGGTGTCGAGGAGCGTCACCCGCGAGAAGACGAGGGCGTCGTACTTCCCGGCGAGGAGGTCGCCCTCCATCTGCGTGTACTCGCGCACGTCCTGCTTCACGGTGAACCCAGCCTTCTCCAGCTGCTGCTGGAGCACGGTCGCCGCCTCGGGCAGCTCGGCCCGGTTGGTGTAGGTGGCCAGCCGCAGCGTCCTGCCCTTGGTGCCCGTCCTCACCTCGGAGGCGGTCGCGGGCTCGGCTCGGCCCGTCACCGCGACGCGCTTGCCGGCCGCCCAGGGGACGGCCGGCCCGAACAGGCCCTGGGCGGGGTCGGCGTAGCCGCCGAAGACGGAGCCGACCAGCGAGGAGCCGTCGACGGCCTCGCGGGCGGCGGCGCGCAGACCGGCGTCGGTGAACAGGCCGCTGCCGGTGTTGAGGATCAGGCTGTCGGTGCGCACCGAGGGGACCTCGTGCCGGGTCTTGCTGTCGAGCAGTTTCGCCTGGGCGGTGGGGATCCACTCGGCGATGTCGGTCTCGCCGCCGCGCAGCGCGTTGGCACGGGCCGTCCCGTCGGCGATCCAGCTGACGTCGATGCCGGGCGCCTCGGCCTTGCCGCCCCAGTAGCCGTCGAAGCGGTCGAGCGTCGCCTTGGTCCTGCCGTTCAGCCGGGTGATCTCGAACGGACCGGTGCCGGTGCCGACGGGGCTGACGGCGCCGTCCTTCGCGTACGCCTTCGCCGACAGGATCGCCAGCGCGGGACTGGCCAGCCGCAGCGGCAGCACCGGGTCGGGCGACCTGGTGGTGAGGGTGACGGTGTCGGCGTCCTCCGCCTTGGCGGTCAGTGACACGTCGCTCAGGACGCGGGGCTTGGGCTTGGCCGCGCCGGCGTGGTCGAGTGCGTCGACGACGGCCTGCGCGGTGAGCTCGGTGCCGTCCTGGAACTCGGCCTTGCGCAGTTCGAAGGTCCAGGTGGTGTCGTCGTCCTGCTTCCAGGACGTCGCCAGGGCGGGCTTGGCCGTGCCGTTCTTGTCGAGGGCGGTGAGGCCTTCGGCGACGGACAGCTTGCTCAGCACCGTGGCGTCGTTGCTGTACGGGGACAGCGCCTGCGCCGGCGGCACGGCCAGCGCGACCCGCAGCCGCCCGCCCGGTCCCGCGCCGGTGTCGCTCTCACCGGGCGCGAAGCAGCCGGCCAGCAGGGGGGTGAGAGTGAGCGCCGCTATGAGGCCGCGGGAGGTGGTGCGCATGTCGGATCCTGTCGTGCGGGAGATCGGCGGCGTCAGCATATAAGGCGAGGCTTACCAAACTCCCGCAGGGTAGGTGAATCCTCAACCACTAGGCGGCGGTGGTCCGGAGGACAGCCTCTCGACCTGTTGTGCGACCTGTGTCATCGTGTCCGCCGGGGCGGAGGTGAGGCGCATGACCGGCGCGGACCCGGGGCTGTTCGGTCCGGAATCGGTGACCTGGCAGCTCCACAGCGACCCCGTGATGTGGATCGCGGGCGTCCGTGCGCTCTACCTCCAGGCCCTGCATCCACGCGCGGTCCGCGGGGTCATGCAGAATTCCGACTTCCGGCGGGACGCCTGGGGCCGCCTCCTGCGCACCGCGAGCTTCGTCGGCACGACGACGTACGGCACCACCGAGGCGGCGGAGCGCGCGGGGGCCCGGGTCCGGAAGATCCACCGCATGCTGACCGCCACCGACCCGGACACCGGTGAGTGCTACGGAGTCGACGAACCCGCCCTGCTGACGTGGGTGCACTGCGCCGAGATCGACTCGTACCTGCATGTCGCGCGCCGGTCAGGATTCCGGCTCACCGACGCGGAGGCCGACCGTTACGTCGCCGAACACCGGCAGAGCGCACGCCTGGTGGGCCTCGACCCCGACGCCGTACCGGGGGACCGGGCCGAGCTGGCCGCGTACTTCGAGAAGGTGCGCCCGGTTCTGGCTTCGGGTCCCGAGGCACGTGAGGTGGACGACTTCCTGCTCCGCCCGCCGACCCACCCGCTCCTCGTGCCGGCGCGCGAGGTGCTGTGGCGGCGCGTGGCACACCTGGCGTACGCCTCGTTGCCGCCGTACGCCCACGAGTTGTACGGCAGGCCGGCCCCCGCCCCGGCCGCCGTCACCCGTCGACTGCGCCTCGCAGGCCTCCTGCTGCGCCGCGTTCCCGCACGTGTGCGCTGGCAACTCCCGCCCAAACACATCCTGCGCGCCATGGAGAGGCTCGGCCCCGACGCCCGCCCCGCACCGTACAAACTCGGACGATAGGCCGCCATACTGGGTGGGCCGAGGGGCGGGCGGACAGCTACCGGGGGGAGCGTCGCGCGAGATGGGGGACAACAGGCTCATCCAGGGCCGGTACCGGCTGCTCGATCTGATCGGGCGGGGTGGCATGGGCGAGGTGTGGCGGGCCCGGGACGAGTCCCTGGGCCGGCACGTCGCCGTCAAGTGCCTCAAACCGCTGGGCCCGAACCACGATCACGCGTTCACCCGTGTGCTGCGGGAGCGGTTCCGCCGCGAGGCGCGGGTGGCCGCCGCGCTGCAGCACCGGGGCATCACCGTCGTGCACGACTTCGGCGAGTCCGACGGCGTCCTCCATCTCGTGATGGAGCTGCTGGACGGCCGCAACCTCAGCCAGCTCCTGGAGGACAACAAGCAGCACCCGCTGCCCGTCGCGGACGTCGAGGAGATCGCCGAGCAGGTCGCCGCCGCCCTCGCCTACTGCCATGAACAGGGCATCGTCCACCGGGACCTGAAACCCGCGAACATCATGCGGCTCGGCGACGGCACCGTGAAGATCTGCGACTTCGGCATAGCCCGCCTCGGCCACGACATCGGTTTCACCTCACGGCTGACCGGCACCGGCATCGCCATGGGCACCCCGCACTACATGTCCCCGGAGCAGATCGGCGGCACCGAGGTCGACCGGCGCAGCGACCTGTACTCGTTCGGGTGTGTGCTGTACGAGATCGCCACCGGCGTACCGCCGTTCGACCTCGGCGACGCCTGGGCGATCCTCGTCGGCCACCGCGACACCCCACCCCGCCCGCCGCGCGAGCACCGGCCCGAACTGCCCGAGTACCTCGAGCGGATCATCCTGGACCTGCTCGCCAAGGAACCCGCGCAGCGCCCCGACGACGCCCGCGAGCTGGCCCGCCGGATCAGCGCCCACCGGGCCGCGCCCGCGTACGCACCCGCCGTCGTGGGGGCCCGCCCCGCTCCCGGCGAGCCGGCGGGTCCGGCCCGGCTGCCCGCCTGGACACGCGGCATGACCACCGGCCACAAGGCGACCGGCACGGGACTGCGGACCACCCCACCCGACCCGGCGGCCGGGCTGTCCGGCGAGTGGATCGCACGGCCCGCCACCGGCCCCGTCGTCGCCGAACCCGTCCCCGCGCAGCGGCCCGCCCCGCCCACCGAGGTCCTCACCGCCCTGGCCGGCCGGCACAACGCGGGGCTGAGCCTCGGCCGGCTCGGCCGCTGGACGGAAGCGGGCGAGGTGCACCGGGCCGTGGCCGCCGAACGCGAACACCTCCTCGGCCCCGACCACCCCGACACCCTCTCCAGCCGCTACGAGATCGCCTTCACCCTGAGCCGCACGGGCCGCGCCGCGGACGCCCTGCGCGAGTACAAGCACGTCGCCGCTGCCAGGATCCGCACCCTCGGCGCCGATCACCCCGACACGCTGGCCGCACGCCAGGAGATGGCCTACGTCCTCGGCCGGCTGGGCCGCCCCTTCGACGCCCACCGCGTCTACACCTCGGTGCTCACCGCCCGCGAGCAGCTCATGGGCCCCGACCACCCCGACACCCTGCGCTGCCGCCACAACCTCGCCTTCAACCTCAGCCGCCTCGGCCGTCTGGAGGACTCCTCCCGCATGGCCCGCGAGGTGGCCGCAGCCCGGGCCCGCGTGCTCGGCCCGGACCATCCCGACACGCTCGTCACCCGCTACGAAGTCGCCTACACCCTGGGCCAGCTGGGCCGCTGGGCCGAAGCCCTGGAGATCTACCGGGACGTCGCCGAGGCCCGTGGCCGGGCCCTCGGCCCCGACCATGCCGACACGCTCGCCGCCCGGCACGAGATCGGCATCAGCCTGGGCCGGCTCGGCCGCAGCGCGGAGGCCCTGGACCTCTACCGCGGCCTGGTCGCGGACCGCACCCGCAGCCAGGGCTCCGCCCACCCCGAGACGTTGCGCGCCCGGCACGGAATCTGCGTCAACCTCGGCCGGCTCGGCAGCTGGGAGGAGGCCCTGACCGAATCCCGTGACGTGGCCGCGCTCCGCGAGCAGGTCCTCGGCCCCGACCACCCGGACACCCTGGTCAGCCGCCGCGAGGTCGCCGTCGGCCTCGGCTGGCTGGGCCGCTGGGCCGACGCGCTCACCGAGTACCGGTGCGTGGCCGGCGCCCGCGAACGCGTCCTCGGCGCCGACCACCCCGACACCCTCGCCAGCCGCAACGACGAGGCCCACTGCCTCGAACAGCTCGGCCGCGGCACCGAGGCCATGGCCCTGTACCGAAGAGTGGCGGCCCTGCGTGAGCAGCGAGCCGCGGCCGGTCACTGACCCCGGCGGGACGGGGGCAGGCGCCGTCTGGCCGACCCGGATCACCCCGTGTTACCAAGAACCATGACCGCACCCGAGGGACCCCGCGCACACCGGACCTACGACGCCGTCATCGTCGGCGGCGGCCACAACGGCCTGGTCGCCGCCGCCTATCTGGCCCGGGCCGGGCGCTCCGTGCTGGTCCTGGAGCGGCTGGACCACACGGGCGGCGCCGCGGTGTCCACCCGGCCCTTCACCGGGGTCGACGCCCGGCTGTCCCGCTACTCGTACCTGGTCAGCCTGCTGCCGAAGAAGATCGTCCGGGACCTCGGGCTGGACTTCCGGGTCCGCACCCGTACCGTCTCCTCCTACACACCCGCCGAACGCGACGGCCGGTCCACCGGACTCCTCGTCGGCGGCGGCGAGCGCCGCACCAGGGAGGCGTTCGCCCGGCTCACGGGCTCCGACCGCGAGTACCGGTCCTGGCAGGAGTTCTACGGCAGGACCGGCCGCGCCGCCCGGCGGATCTTCCCGACCCTCACGGAACCGCTGCCCGCACGCGAGGAACTGCGCCGCCGCCTCGACGACGAGGAGACCTGGCGGATGCTGTTCGAGGAGCCGATCGGTGTCGCCGTGGAGGAGCACTTCCAGGACGACCTGGTGCGCGGTGTCGTCCTCACCGACGCTCTCATCGGCACCTTCGCCGGCGCCCACGACCCCTCCCTGAAGCAGAACCGCTGCTTCCTCTACCACGTGATCGGCGGCGGCACCGGAGACTGGGACGTGCCGGTCGGCGGCATGGGCGCGCTCACCGACGCCCTCGCCGGCGCGGCGCGTGCGGCCGGAGCGGTCCTCGCCACCGGCCACGAGGCGCAGCGCATCGCCACGGACGGCCGGACCGTAGAGGTCACGTACCGCACGGCCGACGGCGAAGGCACCGTCGCCGCCCGGCACGTCCTGGTGAACGCCTCACCGCGGGCCCTGGCGGAGCTCACCGGCGACACGCCGCCGGTGCCCGCCGAAGGCGCGCAGCTGAAGGTGAACATGCTGCTGAAGCGGCTGCCCCGGCTGCGCGACAGCGCCGTCGACCCGCGCGAGGCATTCGCCGGCACCTTCCACATCGCCGAGGGTTACGAGCAACTGGCCACCGCCTACGCCCAGGCCGCCGCCGGGCACCTGCCCGCCGCGCCGCCCTCGGAGATCTACTGCCACTCGCTCACCGACCCCACCATCCTCGGCCCCGGCCTGGCAGCGCAGGGCTACCAGACGCTCACCCTCTTCGGCCTGCACACCCCGGCCCGCCTGTTCGAACGGGACAACGACGCCGCTCGCGAGGACCTGCTGAAGTCCACCCTCGCTCAGCTCGACGCCCACCTGGCCGAACCCCTCGCCGGCTGCCTGGCCACCGACGCGGACGGACGGCCCTGCATCGAGGCCCGGACCCCGCTCGACCTGGAGCGGGACCTCGGCCTGCCCGGCGGCAACATCTTCCACCGCGAGCTGAGCTGGCCCTACGCCCAGGACGGCACCGGCCGCTGGGGCGTGGAGACCGGCCGCGCGAACGTGCTGCTGTGCGGGGCGGGCGCGGTGCGCGGGGGAGGGGTCAGCGGGGTGCCGGGACACAACGCCGCCATGGCCGTGCTGGAGAACACCGGAGGGTGACTGATCAGTCGGCCTCCCGCGTCCACCCCACGGCCTGCACGCGCGCCGCGTCCGCCGGGCGCCGCTCGTCGAACAGGAGGTCCCCGGCGTCCTCCACACGCAGGCCGTCCGCGTAGCAGCCGCGCCCCACGTACAGCCGGTCCGTCGTGTACCGCCAGCGCAGGGTGAGCTCCCGTGCGGCGGGTACGTCGGCGGTGAGCCCGTGCCAGACGCGGCCGGACCAGCCGGTGACCGAGCCCGACGGGTGCTGCTCAGGGTGCTGACCGCGGCGGAAGGTGGTGAAGGGCACGGGCTGCCAGCTCGTGCCGCCGTCGGCCGAGGCCTCCAGGACCAGCACGTCGGCTGCCGGCTCGATGTCCCACCACAGCGCGCAGCGCAGCCGCGCCCGGCCGGCGGACGTGTCGAGCGCGGGCAGGGCGAGGGTCGCCGTCGTGGAGAGGGCCGTCCCGGAGAACCAGGCCGTGCGTCCCCGCGCCGGCCGGACCGGCACGGCCCGCGCCATGTGGTTCGCCGCGGCGACCCTGGGGGCCGAACCGGAACGCCAGCTCCGCACCGGGTGGACCGAGTTGCCGAGGACGATCAGGAACGAGTCCGTCGTCGGGTCCAGCACCAGCGAGGTGCCGGTGAAGCCGGTGTGCCCGGCCGTGCGCGGCGTGGCCATCGCACCCATGTACCAGTGCTGGTACAGCTCGAAGCCCAGGCCGTGCTCGTCTCCGGGAAAGGCGGTGTTGAAGTCGGTGAACATCAGCTCCACCGACTCCGGGCTCAGGATGCGGGCCCGCCCGTAGACGCCGCCGTTGAGCAGCGTACGGCCGAGGACCGCGAGGTCCCAGGCGTCGGAGAACACACCCGCGTGACCCGCGACGCCCCCCAGTGCGAAGGCGTTCTCGTCGTGCACCTCGCCCCACACCAGGCCCCGGTCGAGGCCGGACCACGGTGCACGCGCGTCCTCCGTGGCGGCGATCTTCGGCCGCCAGGACGCGGGCGGGTTGTAGCGGGTGCGGCGCATGCCGAGCGGCGCGGTGATCTCGTCGCGCAGGAGGGTGTCCAGAGTGCGGCCCGTGACGCGCTCCAGCACGAGCTGCAGCGAGATGAGGTTCAGGTCCGAGTACAGATACGCCGCGCCTGGCGCGCTGACCGGCCTCTCGGTCCAGATGAGCTGGAGCTTGTCCTCGTGCGTGGGCGCACCGTACAGGGGGATCCAGGCACGGAACCCGGAGGTGTGCGTGAGGAGCTGACGGATCGTGATGTCCTGCTTGCCCGCGCGGGCGAAGTCCGGCAGGTACGAGGAGACCTTCGCCTCCAGCCCCAGTGCGCCCCGCTCGATCTGCTGCACGGCGAGGATCGAGGTGAACAGCTTCGACACCGACGCCAGGTCGAAGACGGTGTCCTCGGCCATGGGGATCTGCTCGCCGGGCGGGAACTCGACACCCGTGTCGGTCTTCTCGTCGTAGGCCCGGTAGCGCACCGCCATGCCGATCGGCCGGTGCAGCGCGACGGTGCCGCCGCGTCCGGCGAGCAGGACGGCGCCCGCGTACCAGGGATGCTTGGGGGAGGGGGCGAGGAACGTCTCCGCGTCGGCGACGAGCCGGCGCAGATGGGAGGGGAGCAGCCCGGCGCGTGCGGCGGAGCCGTGCCGCAGGGTGGGGCGGCGGCCGCTCCTTGCCGGAGCGGCCTCGGCGGGCCCCGCGGGCAACGGGGCGAGGGTGAGCGCACCGCCCAGGGCCACGCCCGCTCGGGCCAGTTGACGCCGGGTCGGTCCGCCGTTCGCCGCTCTGCCCGTCACCGCGCATCCCTTCGCATCGACCGCCTCGCATGTCCCGGGAAGTATGTCCCCCGGGTGTCACCGCGAATCCGGCGGAAAGCCCCCAACCAATCTGACGGAGCATCAGAAAACCTCTTCCGTCCTCCGGGGGACTCCGGCATCCTGCGCCCATGCAGACGGAGCTGAGCCAGACCCTGGGAATCGAGCACGCCGTCTTCGGCTTCACGCCGTTCCCCGCCGTCGCCGCGGCCATCAGCCGGGCCGGCGGCTTCGGCGTGCTCGGCGCGGTCCGCTACACCGCCCCCGACGAACTCAAGCGCGACCTGGACTGGATCGAGGCCCACGTCGACGGCAGGCCGTACGGGCTGGACGTCGTGATGCCGGCGAAGAAGGTCGAGGGCGTGACGGAAGCCGACGTCGAGGCGATGATCCCCGAAGGGCACCGGCAGTTCGTCCGGGACACCCTCGCCAAACACGGTGTGCCCGAACTCGCCGAGGGCGAGGCGTCCGGATGGCGCATCACCGGCTGGATGGAGCAGGTCGCCCGCAGCCAGCTGGACGTCGCCTTCGACTACCCGATCCGGCTCCTCGCCAACGCCCTCGGCTCCCCGCCCGCCGACGTCATCGCCCGCGCCCACGACCAGGACGTCCTCGTCGCCGCCCTCGCGGGCAGCGCCCGGCACGCCCGCAAGCACCAGGACGCCGGGATCGACATCGTCGTTGCGCAGGGCTACGAGGCGGGCGGACACACCGGCGAGATCGCCTCCATGGTGCTCACCCCGGAGGTCGTCGACGCCGTCGCACCGCTGCCCGTCCTGGCCGCGGGCGGCATCGGCAGCGGACAGCAGGTGGCCGCGGCCCTCACCCTGGGAGCCCAGGGGGTGTGGCTGGGCTCCCTGTGGCTGACCACCACCGAAGCGGACCTCCACTCGCCCGCCCTGACCCGCAAGCTCCTCGCGGCCGGCTCCGGCGACACCGTCCGCTCCCGTGCGCTGACCGGCAAGCCCGCCCGCCAGTTGCGCACCGAGTGGACCGACGCCTGGGACGACCCGGCCGGGCCCGGCACCCTGCCCATGCCCCTGCAGGGCCTGCTGGTGGCGGAGGCCGTCTCGCGCATCCAGAAGTACGAGGTCGATCCGCTGCTCGGCACGCCGGTCGGCCAGATCGTCGGCCGTATGAACAGCGAACGCAGCGTCCGGGCCGTCTTCGACGACCTCACCCGCGGCTTCGAGCAGGCCGTGGACCGCGTCAACCGCATCGCCGGAAGGAGCGGACAGTCGTGAGCACACCCCCCGTGGGCTTCTGGGCCCAGGCCACCGAGGATCCCGGCCGCACGGTACTCGTCGCGCCCGACGGCGAGGAGTGGACCGCCGGACGCCTGCACGCCGCGGCCAACCGGCTCGTACACGGCCTGCGCGCGGCCGGGCTGGAACGCGGCGACACCTTCGCGGTGGTCCTGCCCAACGGCGTCGAGTTCCTCACCGCCTACCTCGCCGCCAGCCAGGCCGGGTTCTACCTCGTCCCCGTCAACCACCACCTCGTCGGACCGGAGATCGCCTGGATCGTCTCCGATTCCGGGGCCAAGGTGCTCCTCGCCCACGAGCGCTTCGCCGAAGCGGCCCGCCCCGCCGCCGACGAGGCCGGCCTGCCGGCCACCCACCGGTACGCCGCCGGCACGGTCGAGGGCTTCCGCCCGTACGCCGAACTCCTGGACGGGCAGCCCGAGTCGGCGCCAGCCGACCGCACGCTCGGCTGGGTCATGAACTACACCTCGGGCACCACCGGCCGCCCCCGCGGCATCCGCCGCCCGCTGCCCGGCAAACCGCCGGAGGAGGCGTACCTCGGCGGTTTCCTCGGCATCTTCGGCATCCGCCCGTTCGACGACAACGTGCACCTGGTGTGCTCGCCGCTCTACCACACGGCCGTCCTGCAGTTCGCCGGCGCGTCCCTGCACATCGGTCACCGGCTGGTCCTCATGGACAAGTGGACGCCCCAGGAGATGCTTCGGCTCATCGACACCCACCGCTGCACCCACACCCACATGGTCCCCACCCAGTTCCACCGCCTGCTGGCCCTCCCCGACGAGGTGAGGGACCGCTACGACGTCTCCTCCATGCGGCACGCCATCCACGGTGCCGCGCCCTGCCCCGACCACGTGAAGCGGGCCATGCTCGACTGGTGGGGCCCCTGTGTGGAGGAGTACTACGCGGCCAGCGAGGGCGGCGGCGCCTTCGCCACCGCCGAGGACTGGCTGAAGAAGCCCGGCACGGTCGGAAAGGCCTGGCCCATCAGCGAGCTCGCGATCTTCGACGACGACGGCAACCGGCTGCCGCCCGGTGAACTCGGCACCGTCTACATGAAGATGACCACCGGCGGCTTCACGTACCACAAGGACGAGGCCAAGACCCGCACCAACCGCATCGGCGACTTCTTCACCGTCGGAGACCTGGGCCACCTCGACGAGGACGGCTACCTGTTCCTGCGCGACCGCAAGATCGACCTGATCATCTCCGGAGGCGTCAACATCTACCCGGCCGAGATCGAATCGGCCCTGCTCGCCCACCCCGCCGTCGCCGACGCCGCCGTCTTCGGCATCCCGCACGACGACTGGGGCGAGGAGGTCAAGGCGGTCGTCGAACCGGCCCCCGGACACCGGCCTTGCCCGGCCCTCGCGGCGGACCTCCTCGACCACTGCGCCCACCGGCTCGCCGGGTACAAACGCCCCAGGAGCGTCGACTTCATCACCGAGATGCCCCGGGACCCCAACGGCAAGCTGTACAAGCGGCGGCTGCGGGAGCCGTACTGGGAGGGCCGGACGCGACCGGTGTGAGCCCCCGCCGGAGCGGGCGGGGTGCCGCCCCCCGAGGAGCGGCACCCCTCGCGCACGGTCAGCGACGCTCGTGCACCCGCACGACCCTCAGCTTCGGCGAGGACGCGATGTCCTTCTCGCAGAAGCGCGACGCCACCCACTTCTCACCGGAGAACAGCCGCGTCTGGTCGGCGAAGTGCGGGGACTTCGGGTTCGACGACTGGGAGTACGTCAGCAGCGTGCGGGCCACCGGACAGCGGCTGCCGTCCCAGCCGACCGCCTGGAGATGACTGGACCCGAACGGCACATCCGTGTAGCCGCCGCCGGCCGCGTCCCACGTCGGTTCGAGCACGTTCCACACTCCGAGCCGCCCCGCGCCGCCCGGCACGGGCAGGCGCTCACCGCCGCGCACGACGAACTGGTGCGCGCCGAGGGGCGCGTCGAGCGCGATGCCCGCTCTCCGCAGCTCGGCCACCGCGTCGGCGAGGGCGGCAGGGAAACCGGCCGCCTCGGTGTTCAGCGTGTTCGGCGTGCGGACCGGGTCCGCCGCCGAGAACGGCACCTTCCACAACCGGTCGGCCGGCACCGTCTGTTCGAGCCTGCGCCAGAACCGGTCGAAGAGCAGCGCTCCCCGGCTGCCGGTGTCCATGGTGCGGTCCCACGCCTTCAGCACCCCACAGGCCGCCGAAACATCCACCGTCGTGCCGTCGCTGCCCGTCGCCGCACCGCCGGGCAGCGCGGAGCAGGCCCGTGCCACGTCCTCGGCGGCGAGATCCCCCGCGGGCACCCGGTTGGCGAACTGCTGCCGCTGCAGGTCGCGCACGGTCAGTCCGCCGCGGTCCGCCATCGCCGCGACGTCCTCGACCGCGCCACGCGTACGCAGACCGAGCGCGGTGCCCACCGTGCCGAAGATCCGCTCGTACCCCGTGAGCGGCCGGTCGGCGTTGGTCATCCACGCGGTGCCGTTGGAGTTCTCCGCGTACGGGGCGTCCTTCAGTGTCGGCATCCTCGACGGGCCGAAGATCCCCGGCACGACGGCGTCGGGGTCGCTGCCGAGCGCGCAGTCGCCGCGCGAGCCGTCGAGGATCGCGATCCCCGACGCCGGGTACGTGGTCCTGCCGAGGTCCGTGGAGCAGCGCTGCGCCAGCTCGTCGGTGATGCGGGGCAGTACCTGGGACTGGGTGAACAGGGAGTGCCCCGCGCGGTCGGCGGCGAGCGTGTTCACCCAGGGGATGCCCTGGTGCCGGTCGAGGGAGGCGAGGACGTCGGCCGTGCTGCGCGCCTTGCCGAAGCCGAGCGAGGTGTCGGAGAAGCGGAGGTTGGCCGCGTTCGGATCGTTGAGGGCGTAGGCCGTCCCGGCGGTCCACGGCAGCGGGACCTGAGAGCTGAGGGAGGTGACGACGGGGCCGTAACGGGTCCACCACTGAGCGCGGGTGACCGGGGCGCCGTCCTTCACGGCGACCGTCACGGTCCGCTTCTTCATGCGCTCCGGCCTGCCGTCCACCAGGTAGGCCGTGGGATCGGCCGGATCGAGCGTCAGCCGGTGGAAGCCGGCCGGAATGCCGGTGGAGACGGTGTGGCTCCACGCCACGTGTGCGTTGAACCCGATGGAGATCGCCGGGGTGCCGAGCAGGGAACCGCCGGACACGTTCAGCTCGCCCGGGATCGTCTGCTGCGACTGCCAGAACCGCCGCCCGCCGTCCCACGGATAGTGCGGATTGCCCAGCAGCAGGCCACGGCCGTTCGCCGTGGTGTCACCGCGGAAGGCGACCGCGTTGGAGCCCATGCCGGGATCGCCCCACAGCTCCTTTGCCGCGTCCGCCGCGGCCTTCGCCGCTGCCTTTCCGCCCGGCGTGCGGGCGGACGGGGCGCCGGGGGCGGTGGTGGCTCCGGCCGGCGGCTGCGCGGTCGTGATCGTCTCCACGAACCGCCCCTCGCCGGAGATCGAGGCGATCGCCAGGCCCCGGGCCGCAACGTCCAGTTCGGAGACCGGCCGGACCCAGGACGCGCCCGCGCAGGAAGGGTCCGTGATACTCCGCTGCTTCAGCCAGGCGTTGTAACCGGCGGCCCAGCCGCGCATCATGTCCCGGACCTGACGGCTGGGACCCACGGGCGCGGGTTCGGCGAGCAGCTTCTCCACGGTGCGGCTCTCGCGGACCCCGCCGAAGTACAGGTCGCTGGTGAGGTTCGTCCTGGCCGCCGAGAGGTCGCCGCCGGCGGGCGCGTCGGAGCCGAAGTACCGTGACCGCTCGCCCCGCAGCGTCACGAACCCGTCGGCGAGCGTGCACACCTCGTCTGCGGCCTGCGCCCAGCCCGTGCCGAAGCCCAGGTCGGCGTAGTTCTTCGCGAGAATGTGCGGAATGCCGTACTCGGTGTAGCGGATGACGGCCGAGTGGCCGTCGCCGGAAAGGTGTCGCTCTGCCCGCTGCTGGGTTGTGGCGGCCGCCGCGGGTAACGCCGACGCGGCGGTGAACAGGGCCGTGGCCCCGAGAACGAGTCGTCTCAGACGGCTGCGCATCGTGCCCTCCAACATGGTCGAGGGAAAGGAGTGACGTGGGTACGAACCTGGTTCGCACGTCCGCCGGTTTCATGACACCGGACGCCGTCGACCGCGGCGGGGTTGCTCGCGGCCGGTCAGCGCCCCGGCTCCCGGCCCGCCCGGGGTCCTTGACCTCCCCGGGTGGCCGACAGAGGATCATGTGCCATGACGACGCCCGGACATGGCAGCACGGTCGACGGAGTCCTGCGGCGCAGCGCCCGGCGCACACCCGCGCGCGTCGCCGTGGAGTACGCCGAGCGGACCTGGACGTACGACGAACTCGACAACGCCGTCTCCCGCGCGGCGAGCATCCTCCTCGCCCAGGGGCTGGCCCCCGGGGACCGGGTCGGCGCCTTCGGCCACAACTCCGACGCCTATCTGATCGCCTTCCTGGCCTGCGCCCGGGCGGGGCTGGTGCACGTACCCGTCAACCAGAACCTCACCGGCGACGACCTCGCCTACATCATCGGCCAGTCCGGCAGCTCCCTGGTCCTCACCGACCCGGGCCTGGCGGCGCGACTGCCGAGCGGCGTACGGACGTTGCCGCTGCGTGACGCCGACGAATCGCTGCTCGCACGGCTGCCCGGGGCACCCGCCCACGACGGCCCCGAGCCGCGCTCCGAGGACCTCGTGCAGCTGCTCTACACCTCCGGGACGACCGCCCTGCCCAAGGGCGCGATGATGACGCACCGGGCCCTGGTGCACGAGTACCTGAGCGCGATCACCGCTCTCGACCTCAGTGCGGGCGACCGCCCCGCGCACTCCTTGCCGCTGTACCACTCGGCGCAGATGCACGTCTTCCTGCTGCCCTACCTCGCCGTGGGCGCGACGAACATCATCCTCGACGCACCCGACGGCGACCGGCTCTTCGACCTGATCGAAGCGGGCCGTGCGGACAGCCTGTTCGCGCCGCCCACCGTCTGGATCGCCCTGTCCGGCCGCCCCGACTTCGCCACCCGCGACCTGAGCGGCCTGCGCAAGGCGTACTACGGCGCGTCGATCATGCCGGTCCCGGTACTGGAACGGCTGCGGGAGCGCCTGCCGGGCCTGGCCTTCTACAACTGCTTCGGCCAGAGCGAGATCGGCCCGCTGGCCACGGTCCTCGCGCCCGACGAGCACAAGGGCCGCATGGACTCCTGTGGCAGGCCCGTGCTGTTCGTCGACGCGCGCGTGGTCGACGAGCACGGCGAGGACGTACCCGACGGCGCCCCCGGCGAGATCGTCTACCGCTCCCCGCAGCTGTGCGAGGGCTACTGGGACAAGCCCGAGGAGACCGCCGAGGCCTTCCGCGACGGCTGGTTCCGCTCCGGCGACCTCGCGGTGCGCGACGCACACGGCTACTTCACGATCGTCGACCGGGTGAAGGACGTCATCAACTCCGGCGGGGTCGTCATCGCCTCACGGCAGGTCGAGGACGCGCTGTACACGCACCCCGGCGTCGCCGAAGCGGCGGTCGTGGGCCTGCCGGACGAGCGCTGGATCGAGGCGGTGACGGCCGTCGTCGTGCCGCGGGGCGAGGTCTCGGAAGCGGAACTGATCGACCATGTCCGGGAGCGACTGACCCCCTTCAAGGCGCCGAAGCGGGTGGTGTTCGTGGACGAACTCCCGCGCAACGCCAGCGGCAAGATCCTCAAGCGCGAGCTGAGGAACGTCCTGGGGAACGGGTAGCGCGCGGTCCGGGGAACCGGGTTGTGCCGGACCGGCTCCGGACGCGAGGATCTACGGCATGCCGATCTTCGGTGCCCCGGACGGGACCCGGCTGGCCTTCCACCTGCGCGGTGCGGGCGAGCCGCTCGTCGTGCTGCCCGGCGGACCCATGCGCGCCTCCGCCTACCTGGGAGACCTGGGCGGACTGGACGCCCACCGGCAGTTGGTCCTCCTCGACCTGCGCGGCACGGGGGAGTCCGAGACGCCGGCGGATCCCGGGACGTACCGCTGCGACCGGCTCGTGGACGACGTCGAGGCGCTGCGGAGCCATCTGGGCCTGGAGCGGATGGACGTGCTCGCGCACTCGGCGGGCGGCAGTCTGGCCATGCTGTACGCGGCCCGGTATCCGCAGCGGCTGGGACGGCTGGCGCTGGTCACCGCCACCCCGTGGGCACTGGGGTGGCCGGCCACGCCCGGGGACCGGCTCGCGGCGGCCCGACTGCGGGCGTCGGAACCCTGGTTCCCGGACGCGTTCCCGGCGTTCGTGGCCTGGCTGGAGGGCACCGGCGACTTCGACCCGGTGTTCCTCCCGTTCTTTTACGGACGCTGGGACGACACCGCCCGGGCCCACGCCGACCGCGAGGAGACCGAGACCAACGACGACGCGGCGGAGGTCTACGGCGGCGACGGCGCCTACGAACAGGCCACGACGCGCGGAGCGCTGGCCCGGGTGAGAACTCCCGTGCTCGTCCTGGCCGGTGAGGTCGACGGCGGTCCGAGCCCGGCGCTCGCCCGGCGTGCCGCGGACGCCTTCCCGGCGGCCGAGTTCGCGGTGCAGCCGGGAGCGGGGCACTACCCGTGGCTCGACGACCCGCGAGGGTTCACGCAGCGGGTGGCCGCCTTCTTCTCCTGACCAGGGACGCACGCGCCTCTGCTGTCGGCAGAGCGGCTCCGGCTCCGGCGCACTCTTCGCCTAGCGTGCCCGGCATGGACACAACACCACGCACCGTGCGGGCGAACGGCATCACTCAGGCCTACCGCGTCTGGGGACCGCAGGACGCGGAGCCCCTTGTCCTGCTGCACGCCCGCGGGGCCGACGGCGCCGACTGGACGCCGATCGCCCCGGCCCTGGCCACCGGACCCGCCGGGCCCCGCCGTGTGTACGCCCCCGATCTGCGCGGACACGGCCGGAGCGACTGGCCCGGGGGATACGCGTACGAGACCATGCGCGACGACATCCACGCCCTCCTCGGCGTGCTCGGCATCGACCGCACCGACGTCGTGGGCCACTCGCTCGGCGGCGCCGTTGCCTACCTGCTCGCCCAGCGCAGTCCGGGGCTCGTGCGGCGGCTCGTCCTGGAGGACGTGCCCGCGCCCTTCCCGCTGGACCCGCCCCGCCCACGCGCGGAACGGCCCGGCGGGGACACGCCGTACGACTGGGACATGATCCTGGCCACCGACGAACAGCGCAACGCCCCGAACCCCGTGTGGTGGGACCACATGGGCCGGATCACCATGCCCACGCTGCTGATCGGTGGCGGGCCGAGCAGCCCGATCCCGCAGGAGCAGATCGCCGCATTCGCCGAACTGCTCCCCGACTCCCGCCACATCACCCTCGACGCGGGACATCTCGTGCACGAGACCCGTCCGAGGGAGTTCCTCGCGGCCGTGACGGAGTTCCTCAGCCCTGCGGCCCGTACGCCGTCATGAAGCGGTCGCGGAACTTGTCCATGCCCCATCGGGGCGCGTTCCCGGCCGGCTTGAGGCCGTCCGTCCAGCCCCAGTCGGCGACCCGGTCCAGGACCTTCTTGTCGTGGGCGACGATCGTCACCGGCACGTCCTTGCCGGTGTCCCCGGCGAGGACCGTCGGCACCGGCTGGTGATCACCGAGGAACACCAGCACCGTGTCGTCGTCGCCGTAGCGCTCGACCCATTCGGTCAGGCTGCGGATCGAGTACTCGATGGCCTTGCGGTACTCGGCGCGCACCTTCTCAGGGTCCTTCCAGACCTCCGTGGGGTCGGTGCCCTCCTTCTTGATCCGGTGGAACACCGAGCCGTCGCCGAGGTCGTTCCAGTCGATCATGTGGGCGATGGGGGACCAGGGGTTGTGGCTGGAGGCCAGGATGATCTCCGCCATGATCGGCTCGCGGTCCTTCTTGCCGTGCTCCAGCCGCTGGAAGGCCTCCAGGCTGAACTGGTCCGGCACGGGCGTCCAGCTGAAGTACGGGCCGTGGTAGCCGAGATGCTCGGAGTCGTAGATGTGGTCCAAACCGAAGTACTTCCCCTCCGGCCAGGCCCGGCGCACACCCGGCACGATGCCGACGGTCCGCCAGGCACCCGTCTTGCCGAAGTACTTCGTCAGGGTCATGCGATCGCTCGTGGTCAGACTGCGGTACCGCTGCTGGTTCTTGATCCACAGTCCGGACAGGAACGTCGAGTGGGCGAGCCAGCTGCCCGCGCCCGTCACCGGCGACTGCAGCCAGCCGCTGCGCGACTCGAAACCGGCCGCCTTCAGCCTGCCGGTGCCCTCCGTGAGCACGGCGTCGGTCTGCCGCGCCATCGCCGGGTCGTCGATCGCGACCCTGCCGTAGCTCTCGATGAACGTGAACAGCACGTCCTTGCCGCGCAGCCCCGTGAGCAACTGGTCGGGCGGCGTCTTGGCGAAGGCGTCCACCGAGGC
Source organism: Streptomyces sp. NRRL B-1140 (assembly GCF_001280065.1). Classification (GTDB taxonomy): domain Bacteria; phylum Actinomycetota; class Actinomycetes; order Streptomycetales; family Streptomycetaceae; genus Streptomyces. The sequence goes on along the minus strand of NZ_LGEA01000002.1, from coordinate 88,412 downwards.
CTGCTTGTCGAAGATCCGGGCGTCCCGCAGCCCCGCGCGCACCTGGTCCACCCGGTTGCCCACGAACTCGGCGTTGCCCTTGGTGGCGACCGGCACGGTGCCGATCTGCACCCCCAGCGTCATGCAGGTGATCCACGCCGTGCCGAGGATCAGGATCGTACGGCCCGCGACCGGCCGGTGCCGGACCATCAGGTTCGTCAGCCGCACCACCGCCAGGGTGGTGAGGACGAGCAGCGCGACGAGCAGCACGATCACCCCGGCCACGGCCAGCACCTGGCCGGTGCGCCCGAACGTCTCCCTCAGGAAGTCCGTGCCGTTCTGGATCAGGATCCAGTCCAGGACCAGGTCGAACGGCCGGGCCAGGATCTGGTAGAAACCCATGTCGGTGAACTTCAAGGCCGTGAGCAGCCCGAGGAACGCCCCCGCGACCACCGACGTGATCCGGCGGGGCTTCGGCGGCAGGGCGAGCAGCAGGCCCGCGAGCAGGACTCCCTCGGCGGGGATGCGGACGAACGACGCGAACTCGATGCGCTCGATGCGGTTCGGCACCAGCAGCGCGAACAGCACCAGGGCCCCGGCCAGCACGGTCGTACCCAGGGAGACGCCCCGTGCCGCACGGGGGTAGCGGTGCCGCCAGCCGAACCAGCCGGGCTTCGTCGCCGGGGGCGGTGCCGGGGCGGCGTTCTCGGCGGCGTCGTCCATGGCGGTGCCGTCCACCGGATCCGCCGTGCCGGTGTCTCCATCGGGTTTCGCCCCGCCCTCGGCCGTGTCGTCCGAAAGCTGACGGGAGCGAGTGAAGAGCGACACCCGGTGGTCCTTCCGTGCGGTCTTGCGATGGCATGCCGAACAGAGCCCCGGTGGGCCCGTCTGCCACCACCAGTACGTCCGCACGTCACCTTAGGTTCAATGCCCCCGGCCGGAGAATCACCCGTCCGCCGTCACCGCCACCTCCCGCGCCCACCGGTAGTCCGCCTTGCCGCTCGGCGACCGCCGGATCGACTCGGTGATCACCAGCCGGCGCGGGATCTTGTAACCGGCGAGCCGGTCGCGGCAATGGGCCCGGATGTCCTCCAGCGACGGCCGCGCCGCGCCCGCGCGCAGTTGCACCACCGCCGCCACATGGTGGCCCCACTGAGGGTCCGGCACCCCGGCCACCAGCGCGTCGTAGACGTCCGGGTGGGCCTTGAGCGCCTGCTCGACCTCTTCCGGGTACACCTTCTCGCCGCCGGTGTTGATGCACTGCGAGCCCCGGCCCAGGACGGTGACCACGCCCTCCTCGTCGACGGTGCCCATGTCGCCGAGCAGCACCCACCGCTCACCGTCCCTGACGAAGAAGGTCGCGGCGGTCTTGTCCGGGTCGTTGTAGTAGCCGAGCGGCACATGTCCGCACTGCGCGATCCGGCCCACCTCGCCGGGCGCCACCGGCGCGTACGTGCCCGGGTCGACCACCTGGGTACGGGCGTTGACCCGCACCCGGAAGCCCCGCTCCGGGCCGGAGTCCTCGGTCGCCGTGCCGTTGAAGCCGGACTCCGAGGAGCCAAAGTTGTTCAGCAGCATGGCGTTCGGCACCAGTTCCCGGAACTGTCGGCGCACCGTGTCCGACATGATCGCGCCGGACGACGACACGCTGAACAGCGACGAGCGGTCGATGTGCCGCAGCGGGCCGCTCAGCGCGTCGATCAGCGGCCGCAGCATGGCGTCGCCCACCAGCGAGATGCTGGTGACCCGCTCCTTCTCCACGGTCCGCAGCACCTCCTCGGGCACGAACTTGCGGTGGATCACCACTCGCTGCCCGAAGTTGAAGCCGATGAACGCCGTGAGGGTGGAGGTGCCGTGCATCAGCGGAGGCGTCGGGAAGAAGGTGATCCCCGCACCGCCCGCCGCGACCCGCTCGGCGAGCTCCTCCGGTTTCTTCACCGGCTCCCCGGTCGGGGCGCCCCCGCCGAGGCCCGCGAAGAACAGGTCCTCCTGCCGCCACATCACGCCCTTGGGCATGCCGGTCGTGCCGCCGGTGTAGATGATGAACTGGTCGTCGGCCGAACGGGCCGGGAAGCCACGCCCGGGCGAACCGGCGGCCTCGGCCTGGGTGAACTCCACGCAGGGCACCTCCGCGGCCCCCGACGCCGGACCACCCACCCGGAGCAGGTGCCGCAGCTTCCCCGCCCGTGGCAGAGCCGCCGCCACCCGGTTGGTGAACTCGGCGTCGAAGACCAGCGCCACCAGGTCCGCGTCCCGGTAGAGGTAGACCAACTCCTCCTCTACGTAACGGTAGTTGACGTTGACCGGCACGATCCGTGCCTTCAGGCACCCCAGCACCGTCTGCAGGTACTCCACGCCGTTGTAGAGGTGGAGCCCGAGGTGTTCACCGGGGCGTATCCCGCTGTCGAGCAGATGGTGGCCGACGCGGTTGGCCGCGGCGTCCAGCTCCGCGTACGTCAGGCGGCGCTCCGCGCCCGTGCCGGGATGGTCGGCGTACACCAGCGCCTCACGGCCGGGGACGACGTCGACGACCGACTCGAACAGGTCGGCAAGGTTGTACTCCACCGTTCCTCCTGACCCCGGGCGTGCCTGGCATCGGACGGTTCGCGGTCATCAGAGCAAAGGGCGGTCCAAGTGTGAAGGGCCCGCGCGAAAGAATCTGACTGTCTGTCAGAAAACTCTTGAAGTGCCACCCGCCCTACTGCAACCTGTTCTCGTTCCAGGAGAGGGGAGTTCGCCATGGGCGGGACGGAACATCTCACCGTGCAGCGCGAAGGCGCCACACTGGTGCTCACGCTCAACAGGCCGCAGGCCAGGAACGCGCTCTCACTGCCGATGCTCGTCGGCCTCCACGACGGGTGGCTGGAGGCCGACGCGGACGACTCGGTCCGCTCGATCGTCCTCACCGGCGCGGGCGGCGCGTTCTGCTCCGGCATGGACCTCAAGGCCCTCGCCGGGGACGGTATGGCCGGGGAGGAGTACCGGGACCGGCTCAAAGCCGACCCCGACCTGCACTGGAAGGCGATGCTGCGCCATCACCGCCCGCGCAAGCCGGTGATCGCCGCCGTCGAGGGGCACTGCGTCGCAGGCGGCACCGAGATGCTCCAGGGCACCGACATCCGCGTCGCCGCCGAGTCCTCCACCTTCGGCCTGTTCGAGGTGAGGCGTGGCCTGTTCCCCATCGGCGGCTCCACCGTCCGGCTGCAACGCCAGATCCCTCGCACCCACGCCCTGGAGATGCTCCTCACCGGCCGCCCCTACAGCGCCCGCGAGGCCGCCGCCATCGGCCTGGTCGGCCACGTCGTCCCCGACGGCACGGCACTGAGCAGGGCGCTGGACATGGCCGAACAGATCAACGCCTGCGGTCCGCTGGCCGTCGAGGCCGTCAAGGCGTCCGTCTACGAGACCGCCGAGATGACCGAGTCCGACGGCCTCGCCGCCGAACTCACCCGCGGCTGGCCCGTCTTCGGCACCGCCGACGCCAAGGAGGGCGCCCGCGCCTTCGCGGAGAAGCGACCGCCCGTCTACCGGCGCGCGTGAGGCTGCGCCGCGGCCGGTTCGCTGCTGCGGGTCGTCGATGGTTGAGCGCGCAGTTCCCCGCGCCCCTGAGGGGCGCCCCGTACACGCCGATTTCGAAGGAGGCAGGCCATCGATGTCCGCAGTTCTCAAGGCGCCACTCGTCGTCGAATTTCCCTTCACCCGCTCTCTCGGGCCCGTCCAGAGCGCCTTCCTGACCGGCCTGCGCGAACGGGTGATCCTCGGGGTGAAGACCCGCGACGGCCGTACCCTGGTCCCGCCCGTCGAGTACGACCCCGTCACCGCCGAGGAGATCCGCGACCTCGTCCCCGTCGGTGTCACGGGCACCGTCACCACCTGGGCCTGGAATCACGAACCCCGCCGGGGCCAGCCCCTGTCCACGCCCTTCGCCTGGGTCCTGGTGCGACTCGACGGTGCCGACACCGCCCTCCTGCACGCACTCGACGCCCCCGGCCCCCACGCCGTCCACACCGGCATGCGCGTCCGCGTCCGCTGGGCCGGCGAACGCACCGGCGCCATCACGGACATCGCCTGCTTCGAGCCCTACGACGGCCACCGGGCCGAACCGACGGGACACACGGGCGAGTTCGAGGACCCCGTCACCGGCATCGTCGCCGAGGCCCGCCTCGACTACACCTACTCGCCCGGCCGTGCCCAGACCGCCTACATCAACGCCCTCTCCGGCCGGCGGACCGTCGGCGAACGCTGCCCGTCCTGCCGCAAGGTGTACGTCCCCCCGAGGGGTGCGTGCCCCACCTGCGGGGTCGCCACGGCCGAGCAGGTCGAGGTGGGGCCGCGCGGCACCGTGACCACCTTCTGCATCGTCAACATCAAAGCGAAGAACCTCGACATCGAAGTGCCCTACGTCTACGCCCACATCGCCCTCGACGGCGCCGGCCTCGCGCTGCACGGCCGGATCGGCGGCATCCCCTACGACGAGGTCCGCATGGGCCTGCGCGTCGAGCCCGTGTGGACCGAGGGCGCCCGCTACCCCGACCACTACCGGCCCACCGGCGAACCCGACGCGGACTACGACACGTACAAGGAGCTGCTGTGACGAGCGCACCGCGGGGCCGCGAGATCGCCGTCGTCGCCTTCGCCCAGACCGGCCACCGGCGCACCAGCGACGAACTCTCCGAAGTGGAGATGCTGATGCCGGTGCTGCACGAGGTCCTCGACGCCACCGGCCTCAAGACCGCCGACATCGACTTCACCTGCTCCGGCTCCAGCGACTACCTCGCCGGACGCGCCTTCTCCTTCACCCTCGCCCTCGACGGCGTCGGCGCCTGGCCGCCGATCTCCGAGTCGCACGTCGAGATGGACGGCGCCTGGGCCCTGTACGAGGCCTGGACGAAACTCCTCACCGGCGACGCCGGCACCGCCCTGGTCTACTCGTACGGCAAGTCCTCCCCCGGCTCGGTCCGCGACGTCCTGACCCGCCAGCTCGACCCGTACTACATGGCCCCCCTGTGGCCCGACTCGGTGGCCCTCGCAGCCCTCCAGGCGCAGGCCCTCATCGACGCCGGTGACGCGGACGAGCCCGCCCTCGCCGCCGTCGCCGCACGCAACCGCGAGGCGGCGCGCGCCAATCCGCACGCCCAGCTGCGCGGCCCTGTGCGGCACGGCGACTACCTCGTCAGGCCCCTGCGCACCGGCGACTGTCCACCCATCGGAGACGGCGCCGCGGCCGTGCTCCTCGCGGCGGGGGACCGCGCCCGTGAACTGTGCGCACGTCCCGCCTGGATCCGCGGCATCGACCACCGCATCGAGGCGCACGGCCTCGGCGTGCGCGACCTGACCGACTCGCCGTCGACCCGCCTGGCCGCCGAACGGGCCGGGGTCTTCGAGCGGCCCGTCGACACCGCCGAACTGCACGCGCCCTTCACCGCACAGGAGATCGTCCTGCGCAAGGCCCTCCGGCTGGGCGACGACGTGGACGTGAACCCCTCCGGCGGAGCACTCGCCGCCCACCCGATCATGGCGGCCGGCCTGATCCGCATCGGCGAGGCCGCCGCCCGCATCCACCGCGGGGCGTCCGACCGTGCCCTCGCCCACGCCACCTCCGGCCCCTGCCTCCAGCAGAACCTGGTCGCCGTACTCGAAGGGGAACCACGATGAGCAAGGAGCCCGTGGCCGTCATCGGCATCGGTCAGACCAGGCACGTCGCGGCCCGCCGGGATGTGTCCCTCGCCGGACTGGTCCGGGAGGCGGCACAACGCTCCCTCGCGGACGCCGAGTTGACCTGGGCCGACATCGACGCCGTCGTCATCGGCAAGGCTCCCGACTTCTTCGAGGGCGTCATGATGCCGGAGCTCTACCTCGCCGACGCCCTCGGCGCCGTAGGCAAACCCATGCTCCGTGTGCACACCGCCGGTTCCGTCGGCGGCTCCACGGCGCTCGTCGCGGCGAACCTCGTCGCGGCCCGCGTCCACGGCACCGTCCTCACCCTCGCCTTCGAGAAGCAGTCCGAGTCCAACGCCATGTGGGGCCTGTCCCTGCCCATCCCCTTCCAGCAGCCCCTGCTGGCCGGAGCCGGCGGGTTCTTCGCACCGCACATCCGCGCCTACATGCGGCGCAGCGGCGCACCCGAGACGATCGGCGCCCTGGTCGCCTACAAGGACCGCCGCAACGCGCTCAAGAACCCCTACGCGCATCTGCACGAACACGACATCACCCTCGAGGGGGTCATGGCCTCGCCCATGCTGTGGGACCCGGTCCGCTACTCGGAGACCTGCCCCTCCTCCGACGGCGCCTGCGCCATGATCCTCACCGACCGCGCCGGTGCCGCCCGTGCCCCGCGACCGCCCGCCTGGATGCTCGGCGGCGCGATGCGCAGCGAACCGACCCTCTTCGCCGGCAAGGACTTCGTCTCCCCGCGGGCCGGGCAGGACTGCGCCGCCGACGTCTACCGGCAGGCCGGGGTCACCGACCCCCGCGGCGAGATCGACGGCGCCGAGATCTACGTGCCGTTCTCCTGGTACGAACCCATGTGGCTGGAGAACCTGGGCTTCGCCGGCGAGGGAGAGGGCTGGAAGCTCACCGAGGCGGGCGTGACCGAACTGGACGGGGACCTGCCCGTCAACATGTCGGGCGGTGTGCTGTCCACCAACCCCATCGGCGCCTCCGGCATGATCCGCTTCGCCGAAGCGGCACTCCAGGTACGGGGGCAGGCAGGAGAACACCAGGTGGACGGGGCTCGCCGGGTCCTCGGACACGCCTACGGCGGCGGATCGCAGTTCTTCTCGATGTGGCTCGTGGGCGACCGTCCCCCGGACTCCTGAAAGGTCCCTCTCACGTGCCCTGTCGGCCGTGGGACACGATCGCTAGGCTGGCCGCGGACGACGAACCGGGAGGAGCACGGACGTGGCCGAGACCACCACCCAGCAGCGCCCGCTCACAGGCTGGGACAAGCCGGAGCTTGACCTCACAGACGCCGAGTGGCAGTCCAGCAGCCGAGGGCGGGGGGATGTCCAGATCGCCTTCGTGGAGGGCTTCATCGCCATGCGCAACAGTGCCCGCCCGGAGAGCCCCTCGCTGATCTTCACGCCCGCCGAGTGGGGCGCGTTCGTGTCAGGAGCACGGGAAGGAGAGTTCGACCTCACCTGAGGACGGGGCGACCCGTCCGGACGGGCGGGACCCGGGGGCCGATCCAGGGGTGTTCCGTCCGCATGTCCGGACACGCGACCGGAGGCGCCATTCCGGAGCCACCGCCTGAGTCAGGCCGGCCCCGGGAGGGGACGGCCGGATCTCAAGGGTGACGAACTCATGAGCACCCTGCCCGTCGTCGCGGCAGTCGACGGTTCGGACGACAGCCTGCGTGCCCTGGAGTGGGCCGCTGACGCCGCCCGCGGCGGCTTCGCCGGTCTGGTGCTCGGTTCGAACAGCATGGCCGCCGCCCGCAACGCCGACTGCCCGGTCGTCGTGGTGCTCCGGGCCGGACGCGAGGTCCACGGCGAGGCGTCGCCGTGATCCCGCCGTCGCCCTCGGACGACTGACCTGGCCGTAATGGATGCGATCGGGCCTATCATTAGCCGCATGCGGGAACCGATCAGCAGGGACGCCCGGCTCGCCCTGGACCTGGCCCTCACCATCCGCCACGACGGCAACGGCGGTGTCACCGACGACCTGGCCGGCCCGGCAGGCCTGACCGAGTGGGTCCGGGCCCACCTCGAGCTCCTGCCGTGCACCGCGACCAAGCGGGCCGACGATCAACGCGAGGGCTCCGCCACCGGCACGGCACCGCAGTCGGCCGAGGGCGCCATCGGCGGGTCCACCGCCGACGCCGCGCAGCTCACCGCCGTCCGCGAGCTGCGGGCCGCCGTCCGCGCGCTCTTCGCCCGGGCCGTGCGCCCCGGCGAGCCGAGCCCCGCGGACGCGGCCCGCCTCATGCCCCTCCCGGAAGCGGTGCGGCATTTGAACGAGGCGGCCGCCCGCACCCCCACCGTCCCCGTCCTCGACTGGCCGGAGGGCGCCACCCCGGTCGTCCACCGAACGCCCACCGGTGCCGTTGACGATCTGACCGCGGCCCTCGCCCACGCAGTGATCGCGTTCCTCGCGAGCCCCGACCGCGACCGGCTGCGAGCCTGCCACGCGCCGCGCTGCGTGCGGTACTTCCTCAAGGAACACCCGCGCCAGGAGTGGTGCAAGCCCTCCTGCGGCAACCGCGCCCGCGTGGCCCGCCACCACCAGCGCCACAAGGCGACGGCCTGAACCGGCCGGGCCCCGAGTGGTCCCGCACCACGTCCGGCGCACGGCGACGACCCGGCCACCGGTGCGCCGCCCGCCCCGCACTTCGCAGGCCCGGCCACGTACCATGGGCGACATGTCGTTCCTCCGCCGCCGCAGCGCCACTCCCGCCGGGCCCGACTTCGACGTACTGGCCATGGACCCGGGCGACTGGCCCGGCAACCTCGGCGCGGGGCTGCTGCCCGCGCCCGACGGCACCTGCCAGGGCGTCTTCCTGCGCTACGACCTGTTCGGCGGCCGCGGCCCCGCGATGATCATCGGCAATCTGCCGGAGGGCTCCCCGGCCCGTGAGGTCCCCGAGGGGGAGGTCCCCTTCGAGGTGGCCCAGCTGCTGCTGGCCCTGGAGAACGACGAGGAGGTCACCGTCGTCAGCACCGAGGACTCGCCGGTGATGCAGGGCGACAACCTTCTGATCGTGCGCCGCGTCAAGCTCTCCGAGAGCCGGATCTCCTGCGTGCAGTTCGACCGCAGCGACAACGTCCTCGTGACCATCGCCGCCTGGGACCGCCCCATCACGGACGACCTCTACGCCCTCCTCAAACCGCTGCCCGCGGAACTCTTCCAGCAGGGCTGAGCCGAACCGCCGTTCACGAAGGGGCCGCTGGACACCTGCTCAGGTGTCCAGCGGCCCCTTCGTCCCCGTCAGCGAGTGCCGACCGCCGCGCGCACGGCGCGCCGGGCCAACTGGCAGTCGTCGTGCAGCCGCCGCAGCAGCAGCCTCTGCTCCTCGCCGGTCGGCGCAGCACCCGGGTGGGCCGTGCCCGGTGCGGCCGGGGTCGGATCGTGCATCGAGCGTTGCACGGCCGTCTCGTAGGTCCGGATCTCACGGGTCAGCACCAGCATCAGGTTCACCAGGAAGGCATCCCTGGACGCGGGCCCCGCCGACTGCGCGATCTGGCTGATCTGGCGACGGGCGACCGGTGCGTCCCCGAGCACCGACCACAGGGTCGCCAGATCGTATCCCGGCAGATACCAGCCCGCGTGCTCCCAGTCCACCAGCACTGGACCGGCCGGTGACAGGAGCATGTTCGACAGCAGCGCGTCGCCGTGGCAGAACTGGCCCATGCCCTGCCGTCCGGAGGTCTGCGCGATCCCGTGCAGGAGTTTCTGCAGGTCACCCAGGTCCCGGTCGGTGAGCAGGCCCAGCTCGTGATACCGGGAGATCCGCGCCGCGTAGTCGAGTGGCGCGTCGAACGTACCCGCGGGCGGCCGCCAGGCGTTCAGCCGGCAGATCGCGCCGAGCGCCGCTCTGATGTCCGCCCGGGGCGGCGCCACCGCCGGGTGCCGCTGGAGCGCCGCCACCCGGCCCGGCATCCGCTCGATCACCAGCGTGCAGTTGTCCGGGTCCGCCGCGATCAGTCTCGGCGCCCGCACGGGTGGGCGGTGCCGGACGAACGAGCGGTATGCCGCTATCTCATGGCGGATCCGTTCCGACCAGGCGGGCGAGTGGTCCAGTAAACACTTGGCGACAGCCGTGCTGCGACCGGTCGTGCCGACCAGGAGCACGGACCGTCCGTTGCGGCGCAGCACCTGCACCGGGGCGAACTCCGGGCAGATGCGGTGCACGGACGCGATCGCCGTGCGCAGCTGCGCCCCCTGCGGGCCGGACAAGTCGAGTCTCCCGCTGAGCGGTTGGGTGCCGAGGACCGCGCCGCGCCGAGCCCTGCCCGCACCGATCACGGGGGCCGCCGACCGCGCGGGGGCGAGGTAGGGGCCGCTGTCCGTGGGACGCGGGTGCAGCGACCGGGGCGGTGCGGACACGGAGGACGATGCTGCGTACATGGGCGAGACAGATCCCTTCGTGTGCCTGCGACGACAGCGCACCACCCGGCCCGGATGCCCGGAAGAACCCTGGGGAGTGTCCCCGGCGACCGGGTCGGGGTGGCGCGTTCCTACCTGACACCGGATGGCCGGTGGCACACCATCTGGCGCACCCTGGCGAACCCTGGCGAATAGTCGCCCGGCAAGTCTCCCCGGGCTACTGTCAACTCAGCCGAGAACCTGGGGGCTTGATGTGAGCGGACAACCCAACACCCGGCTCGCGGACCTGTTCGGCCTGGCCGGCTGGTCCAAGGGCGAACTCGCGAGGCTGGTCAACCGGCAGGCGGCGGCCATGGGCCATCCCCAGCTGTCGACCGACACCTCCCGGGTGCGGCGGTGGATCGACACGGGAGAGATCCCGCGCGATCCGGTGCCGCGGGTGCTGGCGGCTCTGTTCACCGAGCGTCTCGGCCGTGTCGTGACCATCGAGGACCTCGGTCTGGTCCGGCACGGGCGTGCGGGGAAACGGCAGGGCGGCGGGAGCGAGGACGCTCCCGACGGCGTGCCGTGGGCGCCCGAGCGGACGGCTGCGGTCCTCACCGAATTCACGGGAATGGACCTCATGCTCAACCGACGCGGCTTGGTGGGCGCGGGCGCCGCGCTCGCCGCGGGATCCGCACTCAGCAGCGCCATGTACGACTGGCTGCACACCGACCCTTCCCTGGCTGCCGACGCCCCCGACCCCGACCATCCCCTGCACGCCGACCCCGCTGGGTTCGACCGCTACGAGGCCGCCCCCATCGGGTCGCAGGAGATCGAGGAACTGGAGCGCTCGGTCGAGGTGTTCCGCGCCTGGGACGCGGCCCGCGGCGGCGGGCTCCAGCGCAAGGCCGTGGTGGGCCAGCTCAACGAGGTGGGCGGCATGCTCGCCTACCGTCACCCACCCCACCTCCAGCGGCGCCTGTGGGGCGTCGCCGCCAACCTCGCCGTCCTCGCGGGCTGGATGTCGCACGACGTCGGCCTGGAGCCCACGGCCCAGAAGTACTTCCTCATCGCCGCGCACGCGGCCCGCGAGGGCGGGGACCGGCCCCGTGCGGGCGAGGCACTGTCCCGCGCGGCCCGCCAGATGGTGCACCTGGGCAGGCCGGACGACGCCCTGCACCTGATGAAGCTCGCCACCTCCGGTTCGGGTGACGAGGTGCTGCCCCGTACCCAGGCGATGCTCTTCACCGTCGAAGCCTGGGCCCAGGCGTCGCTGGGCAAGGGCCAGGCGATGCGTCGCACCCTCGGGAGGGCGGAGGACCTGTTCGTCTCCGACAAGGCCGACGTCCCGACACCGGACTGGATGCAGACCTTCAAGGAGGAGGACCTGTACGGCATGCAGGCCCTGGCCTACCGGACGCTCGCCGAGTTCGAGCCGGGTGCGGCGGCGCATGCCCAGCACTACGCGGAGAAGGCTCTCGCCCTGCGCGTCGACGGCCGGCAGCGGTCGAAGATCTTCGACTACCTGTCGATGGCGTCGGCCTGCTTCATCGCTGACGACCCCGAACAGGCCGACCGGTACGCGCGCCTGGCCCTGGTGTCGATGGGGTCCAACTCCTCTCATCGCACCTGGGACCGGCTGCGTCAGATGTACCGGCTCACGGCCGAGTACTCCGGTTACCCGAAGATCGAGGAGCTGCGGGAGGAGATCAAGCTCGCCCTGCCGAGGACGAAGGGCAGGGGCGCCGATCACGCTCAGGCCTGAGCGAGCGCACAGGTCCGAGATTCCTACGACGTCACCTTGGCGACGAGCACGCAGGCGTTGTCCTCGCGCGCGCCCTCGCCGAACTCCTGGGCCACGGTCCGCACGCAGTCCTCGGCGGTGCGGTTGCCGGCCAGGCGTGGTGCCAGACCGAGGAGCAGCTGCGCTGCCGCCGATCCGGTGTGCCCGGGCACCAGCCCGTCGGTGTGCAGGAGCAGCAGGTCGCCCACCTCGAGCGTCTCTTCGGCCTGCCCGTAGCCGGCGCCCGAGGTGGCACCGAGCAGGACGCCGTCGGGTGCGTTCAGCACGCGCCCCGTCCCGTCGCGGAACAACAGCGGGGCGGGGTGTCCGGCCTGTGCCCAGACCAGGGTCCGGGTCGTGGGCCGGTAGCGGCAGCAGACGGCGCTGCCCAGGGCGGGTTGCACGGTGACGTCGAGTAACTGGTTCAGCCAGGCCATCAACTGCCCTGGCTGCGCACCGGCCATCGCCATGCCGCGAACGGCACCGAGCAGCATGGTCATGTTCGACGTGACGCCGACGCCCTGGCCGGTGAGATCGCCGACGCTGAGGAGTGTTTCGCCGTCGGTCAGGTCGAGCGCGTCGTACCAGTCGCCGCCGATGAGTGTGTTCGTGGAGGCCGGCAGGTGGTGGAAGGCGAGGTCGAGGGTCCCTGGCCCCCGGTGCGGGAGCCGGGATCCGCGCCATTGCGGCAGCACGGCCTCCTGCAGCTCGACCGCGAGCCGCTGCTCGCTCCGCGCGGCCTCCCGCCGGTGGTGGAGCGAGTCACGGGTCTCGCTCACCGCCCGCTGGCTGCGGCGCAGTTCGCTGACGTCGCGCAGCACGGCCCACATCGAGGCGGTGCTGCCGTCGGCGTCGAGCACCGGTTCGCCCATCATGTGGACGGTCCGTTCGCCGCCGTCGTGGCGGGTGATGCGGAACTCGCCGTCGATGGGCCTCGCGTCGACGAGGCAGTCGGTGACCATCGCCGTCAGTTTCGGCCGGTCCTCGTCCACCACCAGGGACGGCAGCTCGTCGAGGGTGAGAGGGGGAGCGGCCGGGTCGCGGCCCAGGATGCGGTAGAGCTCCCCGGACCAACTGGCCTCGTCTGTCAGGAGGTTCCACTCGGCGCTGCCGACGCGGCTGAGCAATGAGCCTGAGTCCGGTGCGGATGCGACGGGGTCCGGGTCCGCCGTCGTGGGCAGGGGGCCGTCCCGCAACTGGGCCAGGTGCTCGTCGAGGTCGTTGAGCTGGTGCAGGGCCAGGTCGTACAGGGCCCGTTGCCAGCGCTCGCGCGGGTGATCGGCTCCTTCCCCCTCGGTGTCGCGGCGCACCGCGTCCACGTCGCCCTTGAGCCGCCGCGTCTGCGAGATGAGCGCGTCGACCGAGCCGCGGCGGGGCGGCTGGGCGGCTGGGCGGTCCGCGGAGAGGTGGGACGGCATGACGCACTCCGATGCGGGGACGGTACGACCAGGGCGGACGGAGGGACCGTTACGACTGTTGCACAGCCCGCGACGCCCTGTAAGGGATTCGGCGACACACGATACGGTGGTGCTTCTGGCATATGCCACCGTCTCGCGGAGTTACTCCGAGGTAGCCGCCGGGTGCACTGCCAGGGGCTCCAAGTCGTAGATTACACACGGCATTTGACGTCCCGTCGGGTCACCGGTGCGGGGCTGATTCGAATGTTCGACGGCACTGCGTTCGAGCGCGGTGAGCCTGCTCCGTCAGTACCTCAGCACCCCGGCCATGCCGGCCGCCTCACCGAGTGTGCCGTCCGGTACGAAGCGGACGTCGGCACCGGTCTCCAGGCACTGTTCGACGATCTCGTCCACGATGTCCTCACGGGAGTCGAGGTCGCCGGTCTCGACGAGGATCAGATGGTCCCCGGCGTCGCGTACCGTCACCCGGTAGTTCTCCTCGACGGCCAGCAGCCGGACGCGGCCGTCCCGGGCGCTCTGCCACAACTCGTCGACGCCGGCGGCGAACTCCCTTCGGCCGCGGGCCGTTTCGAGGGCGCGCGTCACGGCGTCGGTACTCCTGCGGGCCTCTGCCTCGACCACCGGCCGCACGGCCTGCCACACGACCTCGGGAGTCCCGTGGGCGAGCCCGCCGTGCGGGATGTGCACCGCGCTCCGGGCGGCGGTGTACACCTCGTCCAGCAGGGAGAGGGCGGCCGGCTCGCCGGTGACGTACAACTGCCGGGGATGGCCGCGCAGCACGGCGCTCATCGCGATGCCGGCCTCACGGAGGAACTGGCGCGTGCGTTCCTCCCGGAAGGCGCTCGGGGTGTCACCGATCCGCTGCTGCCGCTCCGGGTCGAAGTTCTCCACGCGCCGCGTCAGGGGGAAGCCGCCGAGGCGGGCCGCGGTGACCCGGTCGACGCCGCCGCTCCACAGCGTGACGCGGTCCGCGGCGAGCGACAGGACCCAGAAGGGCCGCCCGGCCGTCTGGGCGGAGACGAGGTTGCGGGTGAGGAAGGTGTCCGAGAGCACCACGCGTTCGGGTACGGATCTGGTCAGTGACCAGACCTGGTGCTCGCCCGGAGCGGCGAAGATCGCGAGGCCCTCCTCTGCGTGTGTCAGGTCGATCTCGCTCAGAGCCCGGTCGAGGTGCCCGGCGACCTCGGCGCGTCGCTCGCGGGTGACGGCCGGATCGGCTTCGAGCTGCCGTTTGGCCTCGGCGACCACGTTGCGCAGCCGGACCTGGTCCTGGGCGTTGTAGGGATCGCGCCGGTGGGTCGGCGTCAGCACGGAGACCGCGGGGTAGGGCCGCGGGCGCCGCAGCTCGGCAAGGGTCGCGGAACTCAGAACGCTCTCCATGACAGAACGATAGAGCGAATTCACGATGAGGGCATTCGGGGTAATCGTCCTCATTCGTCATCGCGGTCGGAGCCACAGGAGCTGCCGTCCGGCGGGAGCGTTCCGTACAGCAGGAAGGCGTCGACCTTGCTGTGCACGCACTTGGACGAGCCGTAGCCGGTGTGGCCCTCGCCCCGGTTGTCGAGCACCACGGCCGACGATCCGAGCCGCCTCGCCGTCTCCACCGTCCAGCGGTACGGCGTGGCCGGGTCGCCCCGGGTGCCGACGAGCAGCATCCTCGGTGTCTCGACGTCCTTGACGTCGTCACGGATGTAGTCGGTGCCCTTGGGGCGGCCGTAGCACATCAGTACCTGAGTGAGCCGGTACCGTCCGAACACCGGTGACGCCTGTTCGTAACGGGCGCGCAGCCGGCCGAGGTCCTCGGTGACCTGCGCGGCGGCGGGGCGGTCGGGATCGTCCGCGCAGTTGACCGCCATCAGGGCCGCCGGCAGGTTGTCGAGGGGGATGTCCGCCGGGTCGGTGAGTCCGGCGTGCGGGGGCCGCCGCAGCGGCAGGGTGAAGCCTCCGGACAGGAACGCCTCCAGGCCGCGGGTGTCGCCGTCCTCCAGCAACTGGGCGACCGCCCTCTGCAGCGACGGCCACAGCTCCCTGCTGTACAGGCCCTGCCCGAGGGCGCCCGCGAAGTCCTGACCGGTGAACGCCTCACCGAAATCGGTCGGCAGCGGGTCCTTGTCGAGCGACTCGACCACCTGTACGACGTGTTCCCGGGCCTCTCGGGGATTGCGTCCGAAAGGACACGCGATGTCCTCGGTGCACCAGGTCAGGAAGCTCTCCAGGGCGGTCTGCTGCCCCCGGGCGCTCGCCACGCCCTGGTCGGCCAGCGGTTCGGTCAGTGTGTCGACGCCGTCCAGCACCATCCTGCCGACCCTCCCGGGGTACTGGGCCGCGTACACCGCGCCGAGCCGGCTCCCGTACGAGAAGCCCAGGTAGTTGAGCTTGTCGTCGCCGAGCGCGTCGCGCATGACGTCCAGGTCGCGGGCGGCGTTGACCGTGCCGATGTGGGGCAGGACGGGGCCCGAGTGCTCGGTGCACTCGGCCGCCGCGGCACGCAGCTCTTCGAGCACGGCCCCGGGGTCGGCCACGTCGGCGTTGCCGTCCGTCGCGTCCAGGGCGTCCGAGGCGTTTCCGCAGCTGACCGGCGAGGAGCGGCCGACGCCGCGCGGGTCGAAGGAGACGACGTCGTAGCCGTTCGTCAGGCCCATGAAGTCCTTGCCGCCCATGGCGAGTTGGGCCACGCCCTGACCGCCGGGTCCGCCGAAGTTCAGCAGGACCGATCCCCGGGACCTGCCCGTGGCCCGGTAGCGGGCGACGGCGAGGTCGAGGGTGCCCTTGCCGGGCCTGGCGTAGTCGAGCGGAACGGTGACCTTCCCGCACTGGAGATCCTTCGGCATGTCCATGCCCTCGCACTCGGTCCATGTGACCTTCTGGTCGTAGAAGTGCGACAGGCCGGGCGCGGGGCCGTCGGCGGCCGGCAGTGCCGTGCCCAGCAGGGCGAGCCCGGCCGTGCCGGTGACCGCGCAGCGCCGTATCGAGGGGCGCGTGGACAGCTTGGCCAGCATCGATGCCTCCAGGGACGCGGGGCGACCCGCAGCGGACCGGGACGCCCTCGCTCACCATATGCGCGCCCCGAGGGCCTCGCCTCCGGGCGGGCGGGGCCGCGCGGCGAACCGTTTCCCACGAGGCCCGCCCCCGCGCGGGCCCGGACGCGGAGCCGGAATACGAAGGTCTTTACCGCTAGTTCGACAACCGGCCCGCTCGATGGAGTGAAAGGCCGATAAGCCATAACTCGGACCGGGCGTCCGGCGTTCTCCCCGGTGCGGGTGAGTGCCCGCGACGATGTCTGGAAGGCAGGGGTCCATGCGAAGGATGACCCGAAACGGAGTGATCGCCGTCGCCGCCGCCTCGGGCGCGATGGCCGTCACCGTCCCCGCGTACGCCGGTTCCGGTGCGGACGGCTCGGCGGCCGGGTCGCCGGGGGTGCTCTCCGGCAACACGGTCCAGCTGCCGGTGCACGTCCCGGTGAACGTGTGCGGGAACACCGTGAACGTGGTGGGGGTCCTGAACCCTGCGGCCGGCAACAGCTGCGTGAACCGGGACGAGGGGCGCGGCGGCCGGCCGGGCGGGTCCGGCGGCGCGGTGGCCGAGGGCGGAGCGAAGGGCTCACCCGGAGTGATCTCCGGCAACGTCGTGCAGCTGCCGGTCGACCTCCCCGTCAACGCCACGGGCAACTCGGTCGACGTGGTCGGTATCGGCAACGCGGCGACCGGTAACGAGTCCTCGAACACCCCCGGCGATCACCGCCCGGTCCGTCCACAGCACCCGCCGAAGCCGGTCCCCGAGCCCGTTCCGAAGCCGGCCCCGCCGCACCGGGCGAACCCGGCCCCCGAGCCGGCATCGCGCACCGTCCCGCACGCCCGGGGCGCCTTGGCCCACACGGGCACGGACCACGCCCTGCAGGCCGTCGCGGCGAGCGCGGCACTGGTGGCCGGGGGAGTGGTGCTGCGTCGCAGGTTCCGCCCGGGCGCGGACGGCTGACCCGTTCGGGTCACACCGCCTCCGCCACCGCCGTGAGCAGCACCATCCCCGTGTCGCCGTGGCCCGGCGCCGTCGGACCCATGTCGATGCGGGTCACGTCCAGCTCCCGGGTCAGGGGTGCGAAGACCTCCGTGACGGTGGCCGGGTTCACCGGACAACCCGGCCAGCGGGAGGCCGGCCCGATGCGGTAGGTCGGCATGTTCTCCATGAAGGCGGCGACCAGGCGGCCGCCCGGCCGGGCCGTTCGGACGAAGGTGCGGCAGAAGTCGGCGAACTCTGCGAAGTCCTCCGTGGCGCTCTCGGCGACGAAGTGCATGGAGGCGAGTTCGTACGTACCCGGGGGGAGGGACCGGACGTCGGCGTGGACGACGTCGACCGGTGCCAGCGCCCCGGCCAGGGTCGCGGGCACCTCGGGGTTGAGCTCCCGGCACAGCGCGTGGAACGGGAGCCAGCTCGCGTCAGGACGGTGACAGATCTGGTCCGTGAGGTAGGCGACGTTGCTCGCCCCCGCCTCGACGGCTTCGATCCTGCGGCTCGTGGCGGACGCGAGCATCAGCGGGTAGAGATTGGGGCCCGCCCCGAACTCCACCGAGCGGGCGATGCCGCCCGGCGGGAGGTGCCGGTAGTAGGCGCTGTGGTGCGCGATGACCGCCGCGTCCCAGGGATGCACGTCGCGGTAGTGCTCCGCGAGGTAGTCGGCGACCGGCCAGCGGTCCCAGTCCACGTCGTCGTTGTGCGTCGTCATGGCCGGCCAGCCCTTCAGCCACATGGGGCAGCGCACCCGTCGGGAGACCGGGGCGTACGCCTGGTCATGCCTCTGGGTCCACTTGGAATCGATCGTACGTTCGCCCGGATGGCCCTGCATCTCGGTCGCCCGCCCGCCGGGTCGGCCGAGTCCAGGTTCTCAGCCGTGGCCGAGGTGGAACCTGGCGTGCAACTCCCTCACCTGGTCGCTCAGTTCGGGCACGGGGCCGTCCACGGCTACATGGGGTGCCACCTCGCGGACGGGGAGTGGCCGGACCGGGGGCGCGGGGGCATCCAGCTCGCTCAGCCAGGAACTGAGCTGTTCGGACGAGGCGACGTAGACGATCCGGCCGAGGCCGACCCAGGCGTGGGCGGCCGCACACATCGGGCAGTGCTCGCCTGAGGTGCAGACCGTGGCCGCCGCCCGTTCGCCTGGCGTCAGGTGCGCCGCCGACCAGCGGGCCGGCTCGAACTCGGGGTGCCGGGTGCGGTCGCCCGAGGCCACCCGGTTGCGGTCCTCGGCGAGGACGGTGCCGTCACCGCCCACCAGGACCGAACCGAACGGTTCGTCCCCGGCCTCCAGGGCTTCGGCCGCGAGTTCCACGCAGCGGCGCAGGTACGGCAGTTCCGTGTCCTTCACGACCATGGGACCGGCCCTTCGCGAGACGATGTGATCGCGAGGACCTTATGGCGTCTGCGCACCGCAGGAGAAGGAGCGGGGCCGCGGGCCGAGGGGCGGCCGCCGACCCGCAAAATCCTTTGCCCTCCGGTTCGGTGCCTGCTGAGGTGTGCTCATGAATCATGCGGAGCTGCTCGCCCTCTTCGACCACGAGCTGCGTGCGGGGGCCCGGCCGGACGGTCCGGACGCCCGAGTCGAGCGGACCGGCGGTGTCGTCCGTCAGGTCGCCTCCGCGGGGGGCTGGAACGGCATCGTGTGGTCCGCCCTCGACCAGGCCGGGGCGGACGCGGCGATCGCCGGGCAGATCCGTCACTACAGCGGACTCGGCCTCGACTTCGAGTGGAAGGTGTACGGGCACGACCGGCCGGCCGACCTGGGGCGGCGGCTGCGCGCGGCCGGGTTCACGTCCGGGGAAGAGGAGACGCTGATGATCGGAGAGATCGGCGCTCTCGCCCTCGACACCGCACTGCCCGAGGGCGTGCGCGTCGTGCCGGTCACCGACGCGGCGGGCGTCGACCACGTGGCCGACGTCCACGAGAAGGCGTTCGGCGCGGACAGCTCCTGGCTGCGACAGCAGCTCCTCGCCCGGCTGTCGGCCGACCCGGACACCGTCGTCGCCGTCGTGGCCCTGGCCGGCGACCAGCCGGTGAGCGCGGCCCGCATGGAGCTCGTGCCCGGCACCCCCTTCGCGGGCCTGTGGGGCGGCGGCACCGTCCCGGGCTGGCGCGGCCGGGGTGTCTACCGCTCCCTGGTCACCCACCGTGCCCGGGCCGCCGCGGCCCGGGGCTTCCGCTACCTGCAGGTCGACGCCTCCAGTGAGAGCCGGCCGATCCTGGAACGGCTCGGTTTCGCGGCGCTGACCACCACGACGCCGTACGTGTACACGACCTAGCACGACGGCCCCCGCGGCAGCGGGGCATGAACGGGCCGGCCCAGGGGGCGGACCGGCCTTCGAATCCCTTGCGGTCGGCGCTACGGCCTGGGCGTGGCCTTCGCCGCTGTTCCGGCGCACACCAGCCCCAAGATCACGGCCAGTGCGCCGATGACGATGTTGTTCCACACGACACCGGCGTCCGGGCTGTCGCCGACGATCCACGGCGAGATGATCATCCACACCCCGAGGGCGCACATGGCCCAGCTCAGGCCGTACATGCGCTCCGGAGCGCGAGTGAAGCCGAGCGCCAGCAGGCCGATGGCGATGCCCATGATCAGGTTGTGGGTCACGAGTGAAGGCTGGCTGGTCGTGTAGTGGACTATCCACGGGGAGGCGGCGCAGTACAGACCGAGCAGGAACACCGGTCCGTCCACGAGCGCCACATCACGGCCGCCGAGCATACGGGCGTAACGGTCCCGCATCTCGGAGGCGTCGGGGTGGGTGGTGATGTCACCTCTGGTGGGCGAGACGTTGGCCATGACTCGTCTCCTTCATGGTGCAGGGCGACCGCGTCTGGAGGGGTGTGCGGTAAACGCCGCGTAAGGGTCATTCTGCTCTTATTTTCCCTTTATGTGTAGGGCTTGGAGCAGAGCGGGTGTCTCTGCCCGGCGGTACATGTCCGGGCGGATCGGGGGCATCCGGATGTGTACGACACAGACCGGCGACGTCGTCCGGCGGACGGCGTGGGACAGGGAGGGCAGCGGACGTGACCACGGCCATCGGCGCGAAGGTGTTGGAACGGTTCCCGGCGGGGTCTCCGCGCGGATCGTGGCCCGCGGAGGAGTACGCGGCACGCCGCCGCGCCGAGGGCGAGCCGGCCACCGTCGTGATGGACCTGGAGTCGGACGCCTTCCTCGTGGTCGTTCCGGAGGACGGCGACTGAGCTCGGCGCGGTCGCACGGCAACAGCGCGCCCTCCCTGGTCGTGACGAACAGGGAGGGCGCGCACGGTTCTTCCGGGGTGCCTGCCGTGAACAGGCCGGTCCGGGATACGAGATGAGCCGCGATTTCCTTGACGGCCCTCGACCTCCGCTGCCACGATCCATGGCATGACCATGCGACTGGACCTCACGCGGCGACGCCATGTCGACCTCGCACGCGTCTCCAGCGCTTCCTGTCGCGCCGCAGCCTGAGTCTCCCGGCTCGCCGCTTCCCTTCACCGCCGTTTCCGCCGCCGGCCTTGTCCGCCGTGCAGGCGGCATGCCCTGAACGGTGATGTTCCCCCGCCTGAATCCGGCACCTCCGCACGCCGTTCGAACGTGGCGTGCCCGAGTTCGGCGATTCCCCGCGCAGTCGCGCCCTCTCCAGGAAATGAGAGCCCATGGCCACCATCCTGTCCGTCTCCGGCAGCCCTTCCGCCTCCTCCCGCACCAGCCGACTGCTGCGCCACCTCGACAAGCGGCTGGCGGCCCAGGGACATCACGTGATCCCGCTCGACGTCCGTACCATCCCGGCCGAGGCCCTGCTCGGCGCGGACTTCCGCCACCCCGCCATCGTCCAGACCACCGAACTGTTCGCCCGGGCCGACGGCGTCGTCATCGGCACGCCCGTCTACAAGGCGTCCTACTCCGGTGTTCTGAAGGCCCTTCTGGACCTGCTCCCGCAATACGCCCTCACCGGCAAGACCGTGCTGCCGCTCGCCACCGGCGGCAGCGTCGCCCACGTCCTGGCCATCGACTACGCCCTGCGCCCGGTCCTCAGCTCCATGGGCGCGGACCACATCGTGCAGGGCTGGTTCACCCTCGACCAGCACCTCACCGCACACGAGGACGGCTCCCTGACCGTCGCGCCGGACGCCTCGGAGGCGTTGGACCAGGTGGTCGACCAGTTCTCCGCGGCGCTGGACCGCACCCCGCTGCTCGCCGTGGCGGGCTGACACCACGCCGCCGCACGCACGTTCCCCCGATCGGAGTCACCCCGTGTCCCTCACGTTCCACTGGTTCCTGCCCACCAACGGTGACAGCCGCCATGTCGTCGGCGGCGGTCACGGCACCCCGGCCACCGCGTCCGGGCGGGACCGGCCGCCGACGGTCGCCTACCTGAGCCAGATCGCCCGGGCCGCCGAGGAAGTGGGGTTCGCGGGAGCTCTCACGCCCACCGGCGCCTGGTGCGAGGACGCCTGGCTCACGACCGCGATGGTCGCCCAGCACACCGAACGCCTGAAGTTCCTCGTCGCCTTCCGGCCCGGCCTGATCTCGCCCACGCTCGCCGCGCAGATGGCCGCCACCTTCCAGCGTCAGACCGGCGGGCGGCTGCTGCTCAACGTCGTCACCGGCGGCGAGAACAAGGAGCAGCGCGCCTTCGGTGACTTCCTCGACAAGGACGCCCGGTACCGCCGCACCGGTGAGTTCCTGCGCGTCGTAAGGGAGTTGTGGGAGGGCGGCACCGTGGACCTGCAGGGGGAGCACGTCCGGGTGGAGGAGGCGGCGCTGGCCCGGGTGCCCGACCCCGTGCCCGAGGTGTACTTCGGCGGCTCGTCGCCCATCGCGGGCGATGTCGCCGCCCGGCACGCCGACGTCTACCTCACCTGGGGCGAACCCCCGGCCCAGGTCGCCGAGAAGATCGCCCGCATCCGGTCGCTGGCCGCAGCCCGGGGCCGCACCCTGCGCTTCGGCATCCGGCTGCACGTCATCACCCGGGACACCGCCGAGCAGGCCTGGGGCGAAGCGGACCGGCTGCTCGACGGCTTCGATCCGGAGACGGTGGCGTCCGTGCAGGCCGGACTCTCCCACAGCGAGTCCGAGGGGCAGCAGCGCATGCTCGCCCTGCACGGCGGCCGCCGCGACCGCCTGGAGATCCACCCCAACCTGTGGGCCGGCATCGGCCTGGTGCGCGGCGGGGCGGGCACCGCCCTGGTCGGCAGCCACGACGAGGTCGCCGAGCGGATCAAGGAGTACCACGCCCTGGGCATCGACGAGTTCATCCTCTCCGGCTACCCGCACCTGGAGGAGGCGTACTGGTTCGGCGAGGGAGTCCTGCCGCGCCTCGCCGCGCAGGGGCTGTGGCGGCACCCCGCGGGCGGTCAGGGCGCACCCGCCGCCGCGGCCCCCTTCGTGCCGGTGGCGAGCTGACACCCCGCCACGTCTTCCGCCGGAGACCAACCCTGGTGCAGGGCCCGGGCGTCCTGGTCACCGAGTGGGCACGACCGCCCCTCGGTGAACAGGAGAGACTCGCATGTCCTGCGGGCGAAGGTCGTGGGCAAGAGCGGCCGGACGAACCGCTCCCTGTCCGCGATGGTCGGCACCCCGGAAGACCGCTCCCACCGCCAACCAGGTGAACCACGCGGTCACCGCACTAGTGGGCCGCCAGCGAGCCGAGGTGCGTCCGGCGTGCCTCGGCCGTCTGACCCTGCACCAGCAGGAACATCCCCTCGCGCGCCAGCCGTTGCGCCGGGCTGCCCAGTGCCATGGCCCGGCCGCCCCCGGCCACGATCGCCGCGGTCGTGGCCGCGCTCAGCAGGTCGTACGCACGCGTCTTCACGGCAAGTCGTTCCGGGACGCAGTCGCGTGAAGGGGGCCGGTCGGCCAGGGCGTAGGCCTCCGTGCGGACCTCGTCGAGCCGGGAGCGCAGGGAACGGGCCGTGTCCCGGCCGTCCGGGTTCTGCGCCACCAGGTCCAGCGCCGCGTACGCCACCCCGAACACGGCCGGACTGGCGTTGGCGGCCCGGGGCAGGTCGACGTGGGCGAACTCCTCCTGCGACGTGCGCAGCACCACCGACTCCTCCGGCAGCCACAGGCCGTCCAGCTCCAGGGACACCGTACGGGCGGCGGTCAGGGCCGCGAGCCGCATGGGCGCCGACGGCGTCAGGCCCGGCTGCTCGCGGGCCTCGGCGAACCCGAACACCACCTCGGCCGTGTCCGTCACCCCGGCCAGCAGCATCACATCGTTCAGACCCCACCCCGTGTACCAGGGCACTCTTCCCTCGAACCGCCAGCCGCCCTCCCGCCGCACGGCCCGCACCGGCACCCGGGGGAAGGCGCGGACATGGGCGAAGGCGATGCCGGCCATGAGCGCGCCGGTCGCGAGCGGACGCAGGAGCTTCTCCCGGACGGGCGAGTCGTGGGTGGCGAGCAGCTTCACCGGTGTGTGGTGCTGGGTCTGCACGAACCAGGTGGAGCAGCACGCCCCGGCCAGGATCTCGGCGGTCTCGCGCGCCACGGCCACGGGCGCCTCGGCGCCGCCGTACTCCCGTGGCGCGACCACCCCGAGAAGTCCGGCCCGCTTCACTGCCTCGAGGTGGCTCGCGGGCACCCCCTCCTGGTCGACGCGTTCGGCCTGCGGGACGAGGAGATCGCGCGCGAGTCGCTGTGCGTGGGTGACGAGAGGGTGCGGTGTGGTGGTCATGCGGGGATTCTCGCGGCGGGGCGGCGCGGGATGCGGATCCGGGGGTGTGTCGGCCGGTTCCTGCGCGGTCAGCGCGGCGCGTCCAGCTCCGTGAGCACGTCGAAGTCGAGCCCGTCGGCCCGCGCCAGGTAGATGCGCTGGCGCACATGGGCGTCCCGCAGATGCAGCAGCCCGCGCGGGCCCTCGTACGACACCGCCCCGGCTCCCGCCGTCGCGCCGATCGCCGAGACGTCCAGCGTCCCGGCCCTCCTCAGCAGTGCGGCCAGCAGCAGCACACCCTCATAGCAGGACTCGCCGAGGCTGCCGAGGGCGGGCGCCTGGACGCCGTAGCGGGCCGCGTACCGTCCGTGGAAGTCGAGGGCGTCCCGATCGGCCAGCGAGGCGAAGTACCCGGCCGTGCTGTAGAGGTCCTGCGTGGCCTCGGGGCCGCTCGCCACCAGCATGTTCTCGTCCATCAGTGTGCTCAGCCGCAGACAGCGCGCGGGCAGGCCGTATGCCGCGAACGCCCGGTTGAAGCGGACCGCGTCACTGCCGACGAGCAGCATCAGCACCGCGTCGGCGTCCGTGCGCTCGACGCGGCGCAGCACCGGCTCGAAGTCCTCGGAGCCGAGCGGGAGATAGGCCTCACCGGTGATGCGTCCGCCGTTGGCCCGGGCGTAGGCGCGCGCCGAGCGGGCCGTGTGCCGGGGCCACACGTAGTCGTTGCCCACCACGAACCAGCGCCGCACCCCGCGCTCGCGCGCCAGCAGCCCCATCGCCGGACGGAGTTGTTCGTGCGGCGTCTCGCTGGTCAGGAAGACCCCCGCCGTGTCCTCGCCGCCCTCGTACAGCGCGGTGTACACGTAGGGGACGCGGTGCGCGATCCTAGGCGCCAGCGCCTGCCGTACGGAGGAGATGTGCCAGCCGGTGACGCCCTGCACTGCACCCAGGGATACCAGCGCCTCCATCTCGTCCGCGATCTCGTCGGGCGGGCCCGAGCCGTCGACCGGCACCAGCCGCAGCTCCCTGCCGAGCACGCCGCCGTCCCGGTTGACCTCCTCGGCGGCCAGCCGGGCACACAGTTCGCAGGTGGGCCCGAAGATCCCGGCCGGACCCCGCAGGGGGAAGACGAGGGCCACGCCGAGCACGGAGTCGTCGGCCGTGAACCACTCGGGCGCTGGGAGGTCGTGCCGGAACATGGCGTCATGATCTCGGCTCCACCGGACGAACTCCAGTGCGTCTCCTACGATGGACATCCCTCGTGACCTAGGAGCAGGGATGCCCAGCCCGACCCCGCGTCGTCCCGACGACCTCGTGCAGTTGCTGACGCGGGCCGAACGGCTGGCGGCCCGGCGTTTGCAGGGTGTGCTGGAGGCCGAAGGCTGCTCGCTCGACGCGTGGCGGGTGCTGGCCGCGCTGTCCGACGGTGAGGGGCACCACATGACGGGGCTCGCCGAGGCCGCTTTCCTGCCGCCTCCGACACTGACCAAGCTGGTCGACCAGCTCGTCGATCAGAATCTGGTGCACCGCAGGGTCGATCCGTTCGACCGGCGCCGTGTCCTGGCCCATCTCACCCCGCGCGGCCAGGAGTACTGGCTGCGTGTCGAACGCGCCGTCCGCGCCGGCTGGCCGCCGCTCCGCGACGGCGACGACGACCTGTTGCGGTCCCTGCTGGACCGGCTGGCGGCGATCCTGGAGGGCTCGGCGCGCGTGTGAGCCCCGAGCGGGGCAGGGCGGGCCGTGGTCCGGCGTGATTCCGGCAGGTCTGTACCTGACTGGTCTACACCCTTGACTGGTACAGACCAAAGCGGTTGAGTGTGGCTTCCAGCCCCCACCACGGCCCCCCCCACGCCGTGACCGGAACACCGGCGCAAGCGGTCAAGGGACTGCTTCGCCCTGCCCTCGCCGGGGTGCGGCCGTGCTCCGCGAAGGAGTTGAATCCGTGTCGAGACGTCGCATCTCCGCTGTCCTGGCCACCCTGGCCCTCGCCGGCACCGCACCGGTGCTCCTGCCCGCCACGAACGCCTCGGCCGCCGCGTGCTCCAGCTATCCGAACTGGACGGCCGGGAAGTCGTACGCGGCCGGCGACATCGTCCGTTACACCGACGGCAAGGCCTACATCGCCGAGCACGCCAACCCGGGCTACGACCCGGTCGTCAGCACCTGGTACTGGGAGCCGTACGCCTGTGACAACGGTCCGGGCACCCCGAACGCGCGGTTCGTCGTGACCGAGGCGCAGTTCAACCAGATGTTCCCGAACCGGAATTCGTTCTACAGCTACAGCGGTCTCACCGCTGCCCTCGGCGCCTACCCGGGGTTCGCCAACACCGGCGGCGACACGGTGAAGAAGCAGGAGGCCGCGGCCTTCCTCGCCAACGTCGGTCACGAGACCGGCGGTCTGGTACACGTGGTGGAGCAGAACACCGCCAACTACCCGCACTACTGCGACTGGAGCCGGCCCTACGGCTGTCCGGCCGGGCAGGCCGCCTACTACGGGCGCGGCCCGATCCAGCTGAGCTGGAACTTCAACTACAAGGCGGCGGGCGACGCGCTCGGCATCGACCTGCTGAACAACCCCTGGCTGGTGCAGAACGACTCGGCCGTCGCCTGGAAGACGGCCCTGTGGTACTGGAACACCCAGACCGGCCCCGGCAGCATGACCCCGCACAACGCCATGGTGAACGGCGCCGGTTTCGGCCAGACGATCCGCAGCATCAACGGCTCCCTGGAGTGCGACGGCAAGAACCCGGCGCAGGTGCAGAGCCGGGTGACCAACTACCAGCGCTTCACGCAGATCCTCGGGACGTCGCCCGGCGGCAACCTGTACTGCTGACGCGGGACCGTGCGGCGTGGTGTCATGCGGGATGTCATGAACCTGACGGTTGACCGAAGGGCATCCCTCATGCGCCTACGCACCCCCCACGCCCTGCTTGCCACGGCCGCGGCACTGGCCGCCGCGGTCGTGGCCCCTCAGCCCGCTGCCGCCGCCGCTCCCGCCGAGGGCACCTACTACGTCCAGAGCGTCACCACCGGGCTCAACGCGGCGGACAGCGGCGGCGCGGTCGAGCAGCACAGACCCCGGGGCAACGAGGACCGCCAGCAGTGGCAGTTGAAGCCGAGCGGGTCCTCCTACCTCCTGGAGAACACCGTCGCGCCCGGCAGCTGCCTCGGCCGCAGTGGCGACCAGGCGGCGACCGTCGCCTGCGCGAGTGCTGACGCCGGCTGGGAGATCAGCCCGATCGGCGCCGACCGCTACACGCTCAAGGTTCCGGGAACCGCCCGCCACCTCACGGTCGCGCCCAAGCCGTCCGGCGCCACCTACCCCGCCCGGCTCGCCCTCGGCGGACCCGGCGACCTCGCCGCCTGGTACCTCACCCCGGTCACGCCCGTCACGCAGCCCATGCCGCCGCAGGACCGCCGCACCCTCGACCAGATCACGTTCCTCACCACGCACAACGCGTACGCCAACGGTGTCGACGGCGGCTTCGCCCCGCCCTTCGTCAACCTCGTGCCCAACCAGACTCGCGGCATCGAACGCCAACTCGCCGACGGCGTCCGCGGATTCATGCTGGACATCCACCAGACTCCCGACGGCGCGATCCTGTGCCACAACAGCTGCACTCTCGTCAGCAGGCCCGTCGCCCTGTGGGTCGACCTCCAGCGCATGGTCGACTTCCTGAAGGCCCACCCCGACCAGTTCGTCACCGTCTTCCTGGAGGACTACGTCGACCCGGCCGTCCTGCGCGCCGAACTCGCCCGTGTCGACGGCCTGCCGGACGTGCTTTACCGGCCCGACCTCACCGGCGTACGGCACAGCGGCTGGCCCACGATGACGGAGCTGGCCGCCGCCGGTGACCGACTGCTGATCTTCACCGACCACAGCCGCTCCGCCGACCAGGCGGCGGGACTGACCCGGGACAGCTTCGGCGTCATGTACCAGCGGGAATGGACCGTCGAGAACTACTGGTCGATGGGCTCGGGCGTCGGCACTTCCGACTGGTCCTGCTACAGCCGCTGGTCCGGCGCCGACACCGACATCCCACTGACCCGCACCGAACCGGGGTTCCGCCCGCTCTTCGTCATGAACCACTTCCGGGACGTGCCGCTCGCCGGTACCGCCGGCACGGACAACACCAAACTCGCCGACCGCGCCCAGAGGTTCTGCCAGCCGGCCGCCCGCAAGAAGCCCAACTTCCTCGCCGTGGACCACTACGACCGGGGCAACCCAACCTCCGCCGTCACCACACTCAACTCCTACACGTATCCGTAGTACGTATCCGCAAAGCCGTTTCACCGGCCCGGCCGCCGTGTGTGAGACTCCGCCGATGAGCTCACAGACGATCACCGCGGCCGCCGCGGGCACCTGGAAACTCGGCGACCTGCCCGTCCACCGCCTCGGCTTCGGCGCGATGCGGCTGACGGGCAGCGCCGCCTTCCACCACGGCACACCGAGCGACCGCGAGCGGTCGATCGCCGTCCTGCGCAAGGCGATCGACCTCGGCGTGAACCACATCGACACGGCCGCCTTCTACTTCTCGTCCCTGCGCTCCGCCAACGAACTCATCAACAGCGCGCTCGCGCCGTACCCCGACGACCTCGTCATCGTCACCAAGGTGGGCCCGTACCGGGCCTACGACGGGGAGTGGGGCACCTCGGCCCGCCCCGAGGACCTGCGCGGCCACGTGGAGGAGAACCTGCGCCAGCTCGGCCGCGACCACCTGGACGTGGTCAACCTGCGCCGGATGCCCAGGTACGACTCCGTCGCCGAGCACTTCGGAGCCCTCGCGCAACTGCGTGACGCGGGTCTGATCCGGCACCTCGGCGTCTCCAACGTCACGTCCCGCCATCTCGCCGAGGCCCGGGCCATCGCGCCCGTGGTCTGCGTCCAGAACCGGTACGCCCTCGACCGCCCCGACCCCGAGTCCGACGAACTGCTCCGCATCTGCGGCGAGGAGGGCATCGCCTTCGTGCCGTTCTACGCCGTCGCGGGTGAGGCCGGCGAGCAGGGCGCCACCACCGCCCACGACGAAGACGTCCGCGCCGTCGCCCGCGCCCACGGCGCGAGCCCCGCCCAGATCCGCATCGCCTGGACCCTGCACCAGGGCCCCCACGTCCTCGCCATACCCGGCACCGGCAACCCCGACCACCTCACGGAGAACGTGGCAGCGGGCGCCATCCGCCTCACCGACGAGGAACTGAAGCGGCTCGACTCGCGTCGGCACGAGGCCGGTTGAGCGACCTCTACACGACCCAGACACCCTCCCGCATGAGGTGCCGGCGGGGCAGCTCGTGCTGCTCGCACCACGCCTGCACCGCCCGCGGGCGCACCCGGAAGAACGCGTACGACGCGTGGTCCGTGCGCGGATCCCAGCCGGTCTTCGCGCGAAACGCCTCGGCCGCAGCCGGCGGCACCTCGCCCATCGTGCAGGTCCGCACCTCACCGTCGACGAGCACGACGTCCCGGGTGTCGCCGAAGGCCAGCCGGGCCCGGCCGCCGTCGCGCAGATTGCGGCCGGTGGGGTTGGTCAGCCGGGTGCACAGCCACACCTCCTCGTCGTGCCACACGAACCACAGCGGCACCAGGCAGGGGATCCCTCCGGCATCCGCCGTCGCGACCCAGATGTCGATCTCGCGCCGCAGGCGGCCCAACACGTCGGCCTTGCGCTGCTCGGGGGTGCGGGGTGGCTCGGTGATCGTCATGGACGCGACGGTAGCGAGCGGCGCCGCCCGGCGCCTCGGTCCACGGTCCCAGGCCCGGGACCAGGACTTTCGTCCGGGGTCTCGGGCCGCAGGTCCTAGTAGAGGATCGAGGGCAGGTAAGCCCCGTCGGGCCGGTTGTACAGGCCGATGGACATGAGGCTCATCAGCTGCACGACCTTGAGGCCGTTGGACAGGCACCATCTGAGCAGCGCGCTGTCGCTCACGGGGACGAGGATGCCGGGACCGCCGAACCGCGGGGCCGCCGCTATCAGGGCTTGGAGGTCCGGGGCGGTCTCGCCCACGGCGTGCGCGAAGAAGGCCAGGTCGGTGGCGTACCCCGTGACCCGTCCCGCACGCTCGACGACCCGGGCGGTGCCCTGTTTGAGGGCGTCGGCGACCTCGCCGCCACGATCGACGCCATGGACCTGTCGGCACACGTCGTTACAGGCCCCGAGGTCCGCGTCCGTCGCCTCCCGCACCTCGTAACCGGGCATCGCACGCCGGATCGGAGGGCCCTGAACGCAGGCCACCGTGGCCCGGTGGGCGAAGCCCAGGCCCGTGTACAGAGAGAACGACCTGTTGTGGTAGCCGCTCTGCACCAGCCGGATGCCCGGTGCCCCCCGTTCGTCGGCCCGCTCCATCACGTTCAGCATCAGGCGGCGGCCCACGCCCGCGTTCTGCACGGTGGGGTCGACGGTGACGGGCCCGACCCCGACGACGATCGAGCGTTCGTCGAGGAAGTTGCTGCCCACGACCCGCCCGTCGAGCTCGGCGACGACGCTGTAGAAACCCGGGTGGGCCAGGGCTCCCTCGATCAGCGCGACACCCACGTCGGGGCTCGGGATGTCGGGCGGGAACGCGTGCTCCCCGGCGATGCCGGCGAAGGCCTCGTAGCAGATCCTTCCGCACTCTGCGGCATCGTCCGCAGCGCCCGGGCGCAGTATGAGATCCACGATCGCCATCCCCTTCTCGGTACACCCCGCACGGCGACCCACCCTTCGCTTCCATCCTGTGCGCCTCCCGGCCGGGGCGCATCCGGCGCGGCGGCACCCCTAGGTCGCCGGAGACTCAGGGCTGTCCAGGTACTGCGCCACACCCCCGCCCAGCGACCAGTCGGCCGACTCGTTCTCGGTCAGCACGATGAACACGTTCCGCGGCTCGGTGCCCGCGTATGCCTGCGCGAGCTCGGCGGTCCGGCGGTACAGCGCCTGTTTCCGGGCGGGCGTACGGCCGGAGCGCAGGGTGATCGCGATGTAGGCGATGCCCTCGTCGCGGTGTACGCCGAGGTAGTCGTCGTAGCGCAGGGTGCCGCTCGTGCCGTCGTGGTCCACGAGGACCTGGAACCGGTCGTCGGGCGGGATGCCGATCGTCTCGGTCAGGGCGTCGTGCACGGCACGACCGAGTGCTGCCAGGCGTTCGGGTCCGGCGTGGAGCGTGTCGATGCGGACGAAAGGCATGGGACCTCCGGATGGGGTTGAAACGGGTTGTACATACTAGTAGTTACAGAGCTGCTCGCGAAAGTCGCCCGAGTAGTTGGCATCCGTCGAGTTTTACGTATAACCTCACCGGTCAACCGCCCGCTCCGAGAGGCCCCGATGAGACGTATCGCCCTGGTCACCCTCGTCGTCGACGACTACGACGAGGCGATCCGCTTCTACACCGACGCCCTCGGATTCCGGCTCACCGACGACGAGCCCCGGGCCGACGGATCCCGCTGGGTCGTCGTCGAACCGGGCACCCCGGGAACCGGCACCGGCCTGCTGCTGGCCCGCGCCAAGGCGGAGGCCCAGGCCGCCCGGGTCGGCGACCAGACCGGCGGACGGGTCGGCTTCTTCCTGCACACCGACGACTTCGCCCGCGACCACGCCCGGATGACCGCGGCGGGCGTGACCTTCCTGGAGGACCCGCGGCACGAGCCGTACGGGACCGTCGCCGTCTTCCAGGACCTGTACGGCAACCGCTGGGATCTGCTCCAGCCCGCCGGCTGACCTTTCCACCCTCAGAACCACCCGCCCGAGGAAAGACCGCCATGACTGCTACGCGCGTAGACGACGACCTGATCCGCAACCTCCCCAAAGCCGTGCTGCACGACCACCTCGACGGCGGCCTGCGCCCCGCCACCGTGGTGGAGCTGGCCGGGGCGGTCGGCCACACCCTGCCCACCACCGACCCGCAGGAGCTCGCCGCCTGGTACTACGAGGCCGCCAACTCCGGCGATCTGGTGCGTTACATAGCCACCTTCGAGCACACGCTCGCCGTCATGCAGACCCGTGAGGGCCTGCTGCGCACGGCCGAGGAGTACGTGCTCGACCTGGCCGCCGACGGTGTCGTGTACGGCGAGGTCCGCTACGCCCCCGAGCTGAACACCAACGGCGAGCTGACCATGGCCGAGGTCGTGGAGACCGTCCAGGAGGGCCTGGCGGCGGGCATGGCCAAGGCGGCCGCCGCGGGCACTCCGGTGCGGGTCGGCACCCTGCTGTGCGGGATGCGCATGTTCGACCGGGTGCGCGAGGCCGCCGATCTGGCCGTGGCGTTCCGCGACGCCGGTGTCGTCGGCTTCGACATCGCCGGTGCCGAGGACGGCTTCCCGCCCGCCGACCACCTCGCGGCCTTCGAGCACCTGCGCCGCGAGAACGTGCCGTTCACCATCCACGCCGGTGAGGCGCACGGCCTGCCCAGCATCCACCAGGCCCTGCAGGTCTGCGGTGCCCAGCGCATCGGGCACGGCGTGCGGATCACCGACGACATCCCGGACCTCGCGGCAGGCAAGCTCGGCCGGCTCGCGGGCTGGGTGCGCGACCGGCGCATCGCGCTGGAGATGTGCCCGACGTCCAACCTCCAGACGGGCGCCGCCACCTCGATCGCCGAGCACCCGATCACCGCGCTCAAGGACCTCGGCTTCCGCGTGACCCTCAACACCGACAACCGCCTGGTGTCGGGCACCACGATGACCCGTGAGATGTCCCTGCTGGTCGAGCAGGCGGGCTGGACCGTCGAGGATCTGCGCACGGTTACCGTCAATGCCCTGAAGAGCGCGTTCATCCCGTTCGACGAGCGCAACGCGCTCATCCGGGACGTGGTGCTGCCCGGTTACGCCGCCGCGCTCTGAAGCAGCCCCCGCAGGTAGGCGGCCTGTCCGACGTGCTGGAGATCGTCGGACAGGACGCTGACCAGCCTGACGCCCAGCGTGACCGGCGGGTCCCAGCGCTCGTCGATGACGCGTTCCAGGTCCTTGGCGGCAAGGCCCCGCAGGGCCTCCAGACTCTGCTCCTGCACGGCGTCGTGGTAGCCGGTCAGCAGTTCGGCCGAGTCGACGCGGACCCGGGCGACCTTGGCGGGGCTGTGCCCGTAGCCCGTGTCGCGCCGGGGGAGGTCCAGCCCGAAGCGTTTCGCCCAGTCCTGCGACAGCCACACCTGTTCGAGACCGAAGGCGTCGGCCATGTGGTCGTCC
Organism: Streptomyces sp. NRRL B-1140; assembly: GCF_001280065.1. Lineage (GTDB taxonomy): Bacteria > Actinomycetota > Actinomycetes > Streptomycetales > Streptomycetaceae > Streptomyces. Next base: position 55,401 of record NZ_LGEA01000002.1, on the reverse strand, counting down.
TGGACGCGGGTGAGGTGCCAGACCAGCCAGGCGATCGAGTTGGTGTCGGGGGAGGGGCGGGCGCTCAGCTCCTGGGGCCCGAGCCCCTCGACGGTGGCGTGGACTTCTTCGCGGATGCGGTTGAAACCGTCGATGAGGATGTCCTTCGCATGCATGACTCCACCATCGCGCATCGCCGGGGATCACGCGCCGGGGAGTGCACGCCCCGGATCACGCGCAGGGGAGCACACGCGGGCGATCACGCGTCGGGAATCCAGCTCCCGTGGAAGCCCAGCGGCACCCGGCCCGGGAGATGGATCCGGGCCACCGGCTCCCCGGTGAAGTCCTGGGCCGCGAGGATCACCAGGTCCGACGCCCCACGGTCGGGGTCGTGCACATACGCGATCGCGTACCCGTCGCCCTCCGCCGTCCTCCCGTCATCCGGGTCGGACGCCACGAACACGGCCTCGCTCGCCGCCGCACCCGCGGGCAGCCGGTGAACCTCGGAGGTGCCGCGCAGCAGATCGTGCTTGATGAGCGCGTTGGCGAAGGCGCCGTCGGGCGGCGTGCCGTCGACCGCCTGGTAGGCGAGCGACATCTCCGCGGCCGCCGCCGAGTAGCCGTACCGGTGCCGGCGGGACACCAGTGCCTCGTTGACACGCGGGAACTCCTGGGGGCGGTCGTCGAGGGTCCCGGTCCGCACCCGCCCGTGCCGCAGATCGATCGTCCAGCGGTCGAGACGGGGGGTGCCCGCGGTGTGGGGGCCGCCCGAGCCGTTGCCGGCGACGAGGAACGGCGCGTCGAAGTTCGTCATGTCGACGACGATGTGCGGCCCCTCGTCGTACGCGTTGAGCGTGTGCGAGTAGTAGACCGGGTCGACCTCGAACCAGCGCACCGTGCCGCCCTTGCGGGGCAGCACGCCCACCCTGGCCGGGTGCCGGTCGTTCCAGACGTAGGGCACGAGGTCGCCGCGCTCGGCGCCCGCCGGGTCGAAGGTCACCGGCATGTCGAGGATGACCACGTGGTTCTCGGTGAGCGCGAAGTCGTGGATCATCGGCGCGTCCGCCACCGGGATCCTCGTGATCCGCACGACCCGGCCCGACGGTCCGACGACCAGGTGCCGGACGTGGTCCCACGTCGGGTAGTAGGCGATCGCGTGCAGCTCGCCCGCGTGCACGTCGAACTTCGTGTGCGCGGTGAGCGGGCCCTTGAGGGTGCCCCGGAAGTCGTGGGTGCCGACGGTGTTCAGCTCGTCGTCGAGTTCGTACGGCAGCGGCCCGCTCTCCTGGAGCGCGAGGATCCGCCCCCGGTAGGGGATCACATGGGTGTTGCAGGGGAAGTCGTCCGGCGGCACCGGGCCCGGGTAGGGCTCGCCGAGCTTCTCCGCCACCTGCGAGGAGCGCACCCAGCGGTTGCGGTACCACTCGGCACGGCCCTCGCGCAGCCGCACGCCGTGCACCATGCCGTCGCCGAGCATCCAGTGGTGGGCGCGCGGGTCCTCCAGGCCCAGGACGTTGGGGCCGTTGCGCAGGTAGCGGCCGTTCAGCTCACGCGGGATGCGGCCGGTGACCGGCAGGTCGAAGGCCGTCAGCTCCTCGGTGACCGGCGCGAACGCGCCTTCCAGGAAGGGGAAGCGGCGCGGCGCCGTATGGGCCGCCAGGGCCGGAGCGGCTCCGGCGCCGGAGCCGACGAGCGCGCCCGCCGCCGTGACCGCGGCCGCGCCGCGCAGCACGCTCCGTCGTGTGTGATCCGTCATCTGCCGTACTCCTGACCGTGGTCCGTTTCGGGGACGGTCACGGTTCTGGTGCGCGGGACGGGTCCGGTCAGGAGGGCTGGACACCCTCCTGGGGTGGTGCCAGACCCCCTGTTTCCAGCAGCGCCATCAGCGCCCGGGCCGCCGGACTGGTCGCCTGCTCGGGCGGCAGCAGGGCCACCGTCTCGTACACGGCGTCTTCCGCACCCTTCACCGGCAGGGCGGCCAGCGAGGCGCGCTTGTGCCGGAAGTGGCGCGGCACGACGGCGATGCCGAGATCCTCGTCCACCAGGTCGAGGAGGCTGTGCACGTCGTTGACCTCCAGGGCGACGCTCCGGCGCACGCCCGCCGCGGCGAACGCGGCGTCGGTGGTGCGCCGCGGCCCCCAGTCCGGGTGGAAGTCGACGAAGACCTCACCGCCGAGATCCTCCGGCGTCACCGCGGCCCCGGCCGCCGCGAGCCGGTGGCTCGGATGGCACAGCACAGTCATCGGCTCGCAGGTCAGCGGTACGGTCCGCAGTTGGTCGGTGTCCTCCTGGGCGGTGCGTACCGCGAACGCCAGATCCAGGCGCCCGGCCGCCACGTCTTCCGCCAGGGCTCCCGAGCCCGCCTGCCGCAGACAGATCTCCACGTCCGGATGGCGCAGGCGGAAGGCCGCGAGCAGCCCCGCCACATGCACCCCGGCGATGCACTGCTCTGAACCGAGCGCGAGCATCCCGCGCAGCACGCCCTGCACCGCGGCCACCGCCTCGTGGGCCGAGCGGACCTGGGCGAGGATCCGTTCCGCCTCACCGAGCAGCGCCCGTCCGGCCGGGGTGAGCGTCACCCGGCGGGTCGTGCGCACGAACAGCGGCGTCTGCAGCTCCCGCTCCAGCGCCCGGATGGACGCCGACAGGCCCGACTGGGACACCAGAAGGCGTTCCGCCGCGCGGGTGAAGTGCTGGTCCTCGGCGACCGCGACGAAGTGCTGCAGATGACGCAGTTCCATGACTGAGAAGCGTAGCCGCTGAATTCCATCGGATTCTTCTGTTGGACGCATGGGCGCAGGTCACGCCAGAGTGGACACCGGTTTGCTCCCGCCCGTGCCAACCCCTCTGGAGTCGCGTTGTACACCGCACACCCCGACCGCTATGCGGACATGCCCTATCGGCGCACCGGACGCAGCGGTCTGCAGCTTCCAGCGCTGTCGCTCGGCCTGTGGCACAACTTCGGCCCGGACCGGTCCGTCGAGACGCAGCGCGCCATCCTGCGCCGCGCCTTCGACCTCGGCGTCACCCACTTCGACCTCGCCAACAACTACGGCCCGCCGCCCGGCGCCGCCGAGTCCGCACTGGGCGAGTTCCTGAAGACGGATTTCGCGCCGTACCGCGACGAGCTGGTGATCTCCACCAAGGCCGGCTACCTGATGTGGCCCGGCCCGTACGGCGAGTGGGGATCCCGCAAGTACGTGCTGTCCTCGCTGGACCAGAGCCTGAAGCGGATGGGCCTGGACTACGTCGACATCTTCTACTCGCACCGCCCCGACCCCGACACCCCGCTCGAGGAGACGATGGGCGCCCTGCACTCGGCGGTGCAGCAGGGCAAGGCGCTGTACGTCGGTGTCTCCAACTACTCCGCGGAGCAGACCCGCGAGGCCGCCCGCATCCTGGGCGAACTGGGCACCCCGCTGCTCATCCACCAGCCGCGCTACTCGATGCTGGACCGCCGCCCCGAGGACGAGGGCCTGCTCGACGCTCTCGACGAACTCCAGGTCGGCTCGATCGTCTTCTCCCCGCTGGAGCAGGGCGTGCTCTCCGCCCGCTACCTGGACGGCATCCCCGAGGGCTCCCGGGCCGCGAGCGACAGCCCCTTCCTGAACTCCGACGCCCTCACCGAGGACCTGGTGGGCCGGCTGCGTGACCTGAACGACATCGCGAAGTCCCGCGGCCAGACCCTGGCCCAGATGGCCCTGGCCTGGGTGCTGCGCGGCGGCCGGGTCACCTCCGCGCTGGTCGGCGCGAGCAGCGCGCGCCAGATCGAGGACAGCGTCGGCGCGATCGCCAACCTGGACTTCGACGCGGACGAGCTGGCCCGGATCGACGCCATCGTCAAGCAGTAGCGAACCTGGTGTGCCCGGAGAAGTCCGCCTCCGGCCACCCGGGCGGGGGCGGACGCCTCCGGGCCTGCCGGGACTCACGCCCCGGCGGGCACCCGGTCCAGGAAGCCGAACACGGCCCGGATCCGGCCCTGCCCGTCCAGGGTGATCACATCCGACCCGGCGACCGGTGCCGAGCCGTCGGCCGTGCTCACCAGCTCCCACGAGAAGCGGGCGATGTCGTGATGCCCGTCGACGCCACCGGTGAGCCGGAACTCGAACCCCGGGAACTGCTCGCGGGCCGCCGCGATCACCGCGGTGATCTCCTCGTGGCCGCTGACGTCGGCCAGAGGGTCGGTGTACCCGCCGTCCTCGGTCCAGGCGGCGGCGACCGCCTTGGCGCGTGCCTCCGGGGAGTCGGCGTTCCAGGCCTCGAAGTAGCGGGCGACGGCGTCCTCGTGGCGGTGGGCGGTTGCGGACATGGGCGATCAGCCTCCGGACAGGTCGTCATCATCGTCATTGCTGTTCAGGGACCGGGTGCCGCGCTCGGTCGCCCCGGTACGACCACCTTGCCCGCACCCGCCGGGAGCGTCGATTACCTCCGGAGTCATGAGCCGTCGCCGCTGCTCGCCGCATTTCGGCCAACTCGGGGTGTGAATATGCCAGGAGAGTGGCCGGAAAGTCGTGGTGACAGTGATTCAGTAGTGAACATACTGACCTGCGAAGGCGCTTTTCACATCGAGCGACGGCGCCCTCACGCACAGCACGCGGACCGCAGAAGGGGCGAGGCCGGCCGGCGGACGGGCCGGGGCGACGGGGGAGGGTCACGTGCACGACGAGTTTCTGTGCCACGTCACGGCGTACGGAGTCTGCGACGGCCGTCGGATCGGAGTCCCCCTCGGCACCTACCGGGCGCCCACCCTGGCCCTGGCCCTGTGGTGGCTGCGCGACCGCGCCTCCTGGATCGCCCAGCGCCTCGACCCCCGGCCGGACGCCGAGCACTTACCGTCGGGCTCGCTCGTGCCGGTCGCCCCCACCGTGCCCGACGTGCCCATGCTGCTGCGCGCCTGGTGCGCCGATCCCGCCCAGCAGGAGCGGGTCGCCGAGGAGTTGGCGGCCGGGCGGCTGGTGCGCATCGCCACCAGCGACGACACCACCGAGTACGAACTGCTCGCGGAGTCCGTGGACGCCCTGCGGATGCAGCGCACCGCCCCCTTCGTCGGCATCACCGTCGGCTGACCTCCCCCCACTCTCGCCCAGGCGCATACCAGGTCACATCGGTAGAATTTTGACCATGGCGCAACCCTCGGTAGCACCAGAGCTCGTCCTCGAGACGGAGACGGGCACCACCGTGATGATGCCGGGCCGCGACTACCACGTGGGGCGTGACCCCTTGTGCGACATCGTCATCGACGACGACCGGGTCTCCTGGCACCACGCGGTGCTGAAGCCCGAGGACGGTCACTGGACCATCGAGGACGAGGACAGCACCAACGGCACCTACGCCGACGGCCGCCGCATCCGTGAACGGGACGTCGGGCCCGGCAGCGTCATCCGCTTCGGGAACCCGGCCGACGGACCGCGCATGACCCTGACGGGACGCCCCGCCCCCGCCGCACCCAGGCCGGAACGCCCCTCCGCCGTCTCCATGCCCGCCCACACCGGCACCTACCGGCAGCCCACGACCGTTCGGCCGTTGCCCTCCCGCACCGTCCGCATCGGCCGCGCCACCGACAACGACCTGGTCATCGACGACCTCGTGGTCTCCCGCCGGCACGCCGAACTGCGTGCCCTGGCCGACGGAAGCTACGAGATCACCGACCTGGGCAGCCACAACGGCACCTACCTCAACGGCAGCCGCGTCACCACTGCCCCCGTCGGCGAGGGCGACATCGTCGGCATCGGCCACTCGGCCTTCTGCCTCGTCGGGGACCAGCTCCAGGAGTACGTCGACACCGGCGAGGTCTCCCTCGACGTGCAGGACCTCGCCGTCACCGTGGACCGGGGCCGCAAGACGCTGCTGGACCACGTGTCCTTCCCGGTGGGGGAGAAGTGCCTGCTCGCCGTCGTCGGCCCGAGCGGCGCCGGCAAGTCCACGCTCCTCAACGCCCTCACGGGCCAGCGGCCCGCGGGCCACGGCACCGTCCTGTACGACGGCCGCGACCTCTATCGCGACTACGCCGAGCTGCGCCAGCGCATCGGCCTCGTCCCGCAGGACGACATCCTGCACGCGCAACTGACCGTCCGCAAAGCGCTCTCCTACGCCGCCGAACTGCGCTTCCCGCAGGACACCGCCAAGGCCGAGCGGCGCGCCCGGGTCGACGAGGTCATCCGCGAACTGGGCCTGGAACAGCGCGCCGACCAGCCCGTGCACAGCCTGTCCGGCGGCCAGCGCAAGCGGGTCAGCGTGGCCCTGGAACTGCTCACGAAGCCGTCGCTGCTGTTCCTCGACGAGCCGACCTCCGGTCTCGACCCCGGCATGGACCGCTCGGTGATGCACATGCTGCGCGGCCTGGCCGACGACGGCCGGACCGTCATCGTCGTCACCCACAGCGTGCTCAGCCTGGACGTGTGCGACCGGCTTCTCGTCCTCGCGCCAGGCGGGAAGATCGCCTATTACGGGCCGCCCGAGGACGCCCTGCCCTTCTTCGGCTTCGAGGAGTGGCCGGAGGCCTTCGAGGCCTTCGAACGGGACAGGGACCGGGACTGGGCGGGGCAGTACCTCGCCTCGCCCTTCCATGGACGGTACGTGGCCGACGCCTCCGCCCAGCCCCAGAGGCCCCGGTCCCAGCCCGTCGTCATCACCGCCCCGCCCCGGCCGCGCAGCCGCGGCGCCCAACTCGGCACGCTGGTACGCCGGTACGCGGCCGCACTCGGCGCCGACCGCACCTTCCTGATCATCATGATCGCCCTGCCGTTCGTGATGGGCGCCATGGCCCGTGCCCTGGCGGGCGGCAAGCTGACGCAGGACACGGCGATGAACGCGCTGCTCATCCTGTGTGTCGGCGCGGTGCTCACCGGGGCCGCCAACGCCGTACGCGAACTCGTCAAGGAACGCGTGATCTACCAGCGTGAACGGGCGGTGGGCCTGTCCAGATCGGCGTACCTGATGTCCAAGGTCATCGTCCTGGGCGTCATCACCGTGCTCCAGGCGGTGGTGCTGACCCTGGTCGCCCTGGCGGGTGTCGACCTCGGCGCCCCGGGAGGCGAGGGCGTGCTGATGCCGCCCCTGGTGGAGATCACGGTCGCCGTCGCCCTGCTCGCGTTCACCGCGATGATGCTCGGTCTGCTCGTCTCGGCCCTGGTGCGCAAGGAAGAGGTGACGATGCCGCTGCTGGTGCTCATCGCCATCGTCCAGGTCGTGTTCTGCGGCGCCCTGCTGAAGCTGGCCGACACCCCGGGGCTCGAGCAGCTGGGCTGGCTGGTGCCGGCGCGCTGGGCGCTGGCCGCGATGGCCGGGACCGTGGAGCTCGCCCGGATCGTTCCCGACGACCTGACGAAGGACCCGCTCTTCGAACACGAAGTGGGCACCTGGCTGCTGGACGTGGGGATGCTGGTCGTGCTGTCGGTGCTCTTCGGGTTCCTCGTGTCGCGGCTGCTGCGCCGGCATGAACCGGCCGTCATGCGGAAGTAGGGAGCGCCGATGACGAGCCCCGGTTTCCGGCCCACGCACGTCGTCCCGCAGCACGGGATGCCCGCGTGGGAGGCCCCCGACCCGGCCCGGCCCACCGTGGACCTCGACCCCCTGCTGCCGGTTCAGCTGCTGGAGCGGCAGGGCGACTGGGGGCACGTGCTGTGCTTCAACGGCTGGTCGGCCTGGGTCGACGGCCGCCGCCTGGTCGCCGTTCCGCAGGATCCGCCCGCCGCGGACGGGCCGCTCACCCGCACCGCCGATCCGCGGCCGCTGCTGGGCCGGGCACAGGAAGCCCTGGCACGCTACCGCTCCGCGGTGGAGGATCTCGCGGCCGGCCTCGACCGGGAGTCGTTCCGCACCCGCACGCACGGCCTGCGGATCGGTGTCGTCGTCGACGGTGAGTCCGTGTGGCTGTACGACTCCGCCCACGGGCACTGGGTGTACGCCGACGGTACCCGGATGACCACGTACGCGACGGACGAGACGCCCGAAGCGGAACCGGCGTCCCGCTCGGCCGAGGCGTCCGTGCGTCCCCCGGCCCGGGTGGTGCCGCCCGAGACACCGGCACCGTCAGGGGATGCCTCGCCCGAGGCACCCCAGCCCCCGGCGGCGACGCCGCCCGCAGCCTCCGAACCTGCGACAGGGGCCGGGCCCCCCGAGGCTCCGGAGCCCACGCGGGTGGTGGCTGCGCATGCTGCCGGGCCGACCCGTGTGGTGCCTCCGGAGAGGCCTGACCCAACCCGCGTGGTGGTCCCGGATGGTCCTGAGCCCACGCGGGTGGTGGCCCCGGATGCTTCGGAGTCGGCACCGGTGGTGGCCCCGGATGCTTCCGAGCCGGCATCGGTCGTGCCCCCGGATGGTCCTGAGCCCACGCGGGTGGTGGCCCCCGACGCCCCCGAGCCCACACGGGTCGTCACGGTCGATGCCCCTGAGCCCACACGCCTCGTGTCGCCCGAGGGCCGGGAGGGCGAGGGTGAGGGCGAGCCGGAGGCGGAGCGGCCGGGCGTGGCGCCGCCCACGCGGGTCGTGGGGCAGGAGCCCACCCGGGTCGTCCCACCCGAGGGTGACGGGCGTTGACCCGCCAGACGAGCCTGTTCTCCGGGCGGCCGTCCGAGCTGGTCGGTCAGCAGATCGCCGGGTACCGGATCGAGGAGGAGATCGGGCGCGGCGGCATGGCCGTCGTGTACCGGGCCCGCGACCTGCGCCTGGAACGCACCGTCGCCCTGAAGCTGCTCGCCCCCGAACTCGCCCGCAACGACACCTTCCGCCGCCGCTTCACCCACGAGTCGCGGGCCGCCGCGGCGATCGACCATCCGCACATCGTGCCGGTGTTCGAGGCCGGCGAGACGGACGGCGTGCTGTACATCGCCATGCGGTACGTCCCCGGCAGCGATCTGCGGCACGTCCTCGACCGCGACGGTCCGATGCCGCCCGTCACCGCCCTGCGTGTCGCCGCCCAGGTCGCCTCCGCACTCGACGCGGCCCATGATCACGGCCTGGTCCACCGGGACGTCAAGCCGGGCAACATCCTGGTGGCCCGCGGCACCGACAGCGACCACCCCGAGCACGTCTACCTCACCGACTTCGGCCTCACGAAGAAGTCCCTGTCCCTGACCGGCTTCACCACGGTCGGCCAGTTCGTCGGCACGCTCGACTACGTCGCCCCCGAGCAGATCTCCGGCAAGCCGGTCGACGCCCGCTGCGACGTGTACGGGTTCGCCTGCGTCGTCTTCGAGACCCTGTCCGGCCACCCGCCCTTCCTCCGCGACGACGACATGGCCCTGCTCTGGGCCCACCAGTACGACGAACCGCCGCCGCTGACCGAGGACCGGCCCGACCTCGACCCACGGGTGGACCCCGTCTTCGCCCAGGCCCTCGCCAAGAGCCCCGACGACCGGTACCCGTCCTGCCTCGCGTTCGTGGCCGCACTGCGTGCCGCGACGACCGGCGGCGAAACCGGTGCCCCCAGGACGCCCACCCGCGTGGACCGGCAGCTGCCGGGCGCGGGGGAGGAGCGGCCCAAGCAGCCGCCCCGCTGGGCCGAACCGGTCTTCGTGCAACGGATGTAGGGCTCTGCTTCAGCTTCCGCCGCCGGTGCGCACCTCGCCCCGCCGCCGTACGCGCCGCGCCAGCAGTGCTCCTGCGAACCCGGCCGCCAGCCCCCAGGGGACGGCCAGGCCCACGGCACCCCACAGCCTGGGTCTCAGGAACAGCTCGCCCCCCAGGCCGCCGCCCAGGTCACCGATGCCCAGCACCGACAGGCCGAAGTGCGCGGAGATCCGCCCCACCAGGCAGATCATGAACACCGTGAGCATCAGGGCGAGTGCCATGTGCACCGCGTGCTGCCAGGCCCGTACCCGGGCCGGTGACCGGGCCGCCATCACGAAACCGGCGGCCAGCAGCAGCACGACGTCGACAACCAGCAGCCACCACACCCGGCCGTCGTGCTCGGCGAGAGTCCGCAGATTCAGCTCGGAGACGTCCGGGGTGCGCAGCACCTCGTCGAGGACATGCGGCATGGGCAGGCCGAACGGTCCCTCCACCCTGCCGTTCCAGGTGGCGCCGAGCCCGATCGTCAGCGCGAGCCAGACCAGATTGGGGATGCCCAGCAGGATCACCGCGAACGTCTCCCGCGCGTGCCCCTTGGTGGCCGCGACGACCAGGGCCACGATCACGCCGATGACGACGCAGACCAGCAGCAGCGCGACCATCGCGAAGGCGGCAGGCCGCACCGACGTCTGAAAACGCAGCAGCCCCGCGGGCAACGGTGCCCCGCGTGACACCAGCAGCGTCACCACCAGCACACCGGCCAGCCACACCACGCCGACGAAGACGGACAGCGGGACATCGGTGGTGAAGCCGACCTCGGGCGATGCGCCGAACAGGTCGCCGAGTTCGGCGAGTGTGTCATCGTCCCCGAGGGGGATGTCGAAGGTGTGGCGGGCCGCGAGCGTCAGGCCGATCAGCGCGATCAGCCACAGGGCCGCCACCCGGCCGGCCCATCCGGCCAGCTCCGCCGCGCCGGCGACCGCGCGATGCCGCAGCGGCCGCAGGAACCCCCAGGCGAGCACCAGTGCCCCGGTGAGCGTGACCGACAGCGGAATCACCGTCAGCCCGGCCTGAGTCGAGGCGAGGTCGCCCGCGCTTCCGGTGAGCTTCACGGTGCCGCCCACCGCGGTGACCACGGTGGCCGCGACGATGGGTCCGAAGGAACCGTCCGGAAGGTCACCGGCCCCGGCCGCCCACAGGCCCAGGACGGCCACCACCGCCATGGCGAGCAGCCCGGCGAGCACCGTGACGAGGGCCTGCGCCCAGCCGTGGCGGGACCCGGCCCGCACGCCGGAGACACGTGCCTGGCCGGAGGGGGTGCGCGAACTCACGCTGCCACGCTAAGCAGCCCCCGGGCACGGCGCCCGCCGGAGGGGTCCGTCCGCGTCGGCTTGCGGGGCGCACGGAACCGGGGCACACAATGAACTCGTAGTGGAAAAAGCGGTATACACCGGTGAAAATCGTCTTCGGTGTGCGAAGGCCGCAGAGAACCCACGCGGGAGAAGAGCTCGTGAGCGTCGATCCACCGTCGTCCGGCCGCCCCACAGGACCTCCTTCGGGCCCGCTGTCGGGCCCCTCCCAGCCGCCCTCCGGCGGCGAGCCGCCCTCGGACGGCGGCCCGCCGCCGCAGCCGCCGAGCGGAGGCGGCCGGGAGCCGGAGCCCCGCCGGCCGTGGTGGGGCTCCGTACCCCGGGTCGCGATCATCGCGACCGCCGTGGTGGCCGCCGTGGTCCTGGCCGTGGTGCTCTCCCGGCCGGACAACGGCGGTACCGGTGCGTCCGACGGTGGCACCAGCACGGCCAGCGGCGAGGTCTTCCTCCAGCCCGCGGCCGACACGGGACCGGACGCCTTCACCGAGTCGACGGCCCAGGAGGACAGCTCCGCCTCACCGGTCACGCCCTCGGGGGCCACCGAGTCGGCCCCGCAGAACGCAGTGCGGGGTGTGAGCGGCGACGCGCCCGGCCTGTACGGCGGCACCCGCAACGTCGCCAGCTGTGACGTGGAGAAGCAGATCGCGTACTTCGGGGACGCCCCGGACAAACAGCGCGCGTTCGCCTCGGTCGTCCGGGTCCAGCCGTCCGGCGTCCCCTCCTACCTGCGCTCGCTCACCCCCGTGCAACTGCGCATGGACACCCGCGTCACCAACCACGGCTACAAGAGCGGCGCCGCCACCAGCTATCAGGCCGTCCTCCAGGCCGGCACGGCCGTCCTCGTCGACGACCGCGGCGTGCCCCGGGTGCGCTGTGCCTGCGGCAACCCGCTGTCCCCGCCGGTCGCGCAGCAGAGCGCGCCGAAGACGACCGGCGCCCCGTGGCCCGGGTACAAGGCGTCGAACGTCGTCGCGGTGGCGCCCGCGCCGGAGCCGGTCGACGTCTTCGTGATGTGCGAGCCCGACGGTGAGTGGTTCGAGCGCCAGGCGGGCGACACGGGCAAGAAGGACCACAAGACGAAGAAGCCCGGCAAGCCGTCCCCGTCGGCGACCATCACGACGCCGACGGCCCCGACCGGCTCGACGTCGTCGAAGCCGCCCACGAGTGAACCGCCGACCTCGGACACGGACACGTCGGGACCGACGACGGACGAGCCGCCGTCGTCCGACACCCAGCCGCCGCCGCCCGACAGCAACACCGGGAGCGACACCGGAAGCGACACCGGCGGTGGCACGACGGAGCAGGCCCCGGCCTCCTGATCCGGCCGGCTCAGGCGGCGCGGACCACCAGGGCGTAGTCACCGAGTCCGAGCAGCCGGTCGCCCGGCAGATCGCCGTGCGCGGTGACGACCGCCTCCACACGGCCTGTCTCCGGTTCGAAGGCGACGTCCTGGACCGTGCCCAGGGTGTCCCCCGTCTCGGTGAGGATCCTCAGGCCCGGCAGCTCGTGGTGCGGCGGCACCTCTGCCGGTTCGGCGGTCGTGCGGACCAGTACCGCGTCCGGGCCGATGGCGTGCAGGGAGCCCCAGGCCAGCACGGTGTCCTTGCGGGAGTGCCGGCCCCGTACCCGGACGTGTGTGACCACACCCGTCACGGCGTCGACGGTCAGCGACCTCAGCGCGCCGACCTCCTCGGCCTCGGTCAGTGTCAGCACCGGCAGGCCCCGCGCCTCGGAGAACAGCATCATGGCGCCGACCCCTCCCGCCCGGCCTGGAAGGCCCCGACCCGGGCGACGAAGGCCGGCAGGTCGTCGGCGACGTAGCGGGTGGCGTCCGCCGGAATGACCAGGGCACGGCCCGAGACGGCGAGTGTCTCGCCGCGCGGCACGTAGACCCGGTGCCGGCGGCGTCGGGAGCCCTGCACCAGTGCCTTCGCCGCGGCGATCCGGAAGCCCACGACCCGGCCGCTGGTGCCGCCCTCGACGATCACGTCGAGCACCGTGCCCACCTCGGCGCCCTCGTCGGTCAGCACCTTCGCGTGCAGCACCCGGCCCTGCTGGGCTTCGCGACGGGCCACCACGACGGAGGTGTCCTGCAGCGCGAGGGCGTCGCGGACCATGACCGCGTGCGGACCCAGCGCGTGCACCGCCGGCCACGGCAGGCTCTGCTTCAGAGGCCCGCTCAGCAGGCCGCGCCCGCTCAGTGTGAAACCGGTGATCCGGCCGGCGGCGGCGTCGAACACGGTGTCCTTGACCTGTGCGACGGCGTCGCCGCCCAGGGTGACCACCGGGAGGGTCGTCAGACTGCGCGCGGCCAGCAGCTCGTTCATCGCAGGCCCTTTCCGCCGGGCCGGCGCCGGACCGCGATGACGGTCCCCGACCGTCGCCCCGCCTGCACGGCGAGCGTCACCGCCGCGACGGCGGCGAGCGCCGCGACCACCACGACCAGCCATGTCCACCAGGCCACCGCGCACCTCCGGCGATCCGGCCCGGCCGCCCTCGGCCGGTCCTGATTCTTCCCGGGTGCCCCGCGAGGGGGGGACAATGCCCGCGTCATCGAATGGGGGAGAATCTGTCAGGACTGTGAAGCCGGGCCCGGGGTACGAGCACTGGTGCAGAGCGTCCGGCCAGTCCGGCTTCCCGGAGAGAGAAGAATGATCGACCACCTGGACGGGGCAGTGATACCGACTGGTTTCGACGTGCCCGTGGAACCGCTGAGGCGGGCGGCACACTACACCGGCGAGCAGGGATGCATCGCCGAGGCGCGGTCCTTCGCCGCGCTGTTTCTCGACCAGCTCAGGACCGAGTGGTGCGCCCGTATCGACGAGCGGGTCGACGGTGCCGTACTGCTGGTGGTGAGCGAGCTGATCACCAACGCCGACCGGCACAGCAACGGGCCGTACATCCTGGAGCTCGTCGGCACCGATGCCGCCGTGACGGTGTCGGTCTACGACAGCAGCTCCGCACTGCCCCGCGTCTTTCCCCGCAATCCCGAGCGCATCGGCCGGCACGGTCTGGAGATCGTCCAGGCACTCGCGGAGCAGGTCAGCGTGGAACGGGTGCCGGTCGGCAAGCGTGTGCGTGCCGTTCTGCCGCTCTCGGGCGCAACGGGCGCATAAGCCGTCCGGGTGAATGCGTCACCGGACGGAACGAATCGTCGACGAGCGACGGAAGCTGTTCGAGAACCTGGTCCGGACAACGCTCGCGGGTGCCGCCCCACTCCCGCATGGGGGACGGCACCCGCTGGTCGCACGACTCTGTCAGGCGCAGCCCAGCTCGCCCAGCATGCCCTCGCGCAGTCGCGTGATGATCCGCTTGATCAGCCGGGAGACGTGCATCTGCGAGCAGCCGAGCTTCTCACCGATCTCCGCCTGGGTGGCCTCCTCCACGAACCGCATGTGGATGATCTGCCGGTCGCGCTCGCTCAGCTCCGCCATGAGCGGGGCGAGCGAGTGGAAGTCCTCGACGAGCCGCAGCCCGTCCTCCTCCACACCGATGAAGTCGGCCAGGACCGCCTCGCCACCCTCCGGGCCGTCCCCGGTCAGTGCGGCGTCCAGCGACGACGAGTTGTACCCGTTCGCCGCGATCTGCCCCTCCACGACCTCACGCTCGGAGATGTTCATCAGCGTGGCCAGCTCGGCGACCGTCGGCTCGCGGTCCAGTCGGCTGGCGAGCTCCTCACGGGCCTTGGCCAGCTCGACACGCAGCTCCTGCAGCCGCCGGGGCACGTGCACCGCCCACGTCGTGTCCCGGAAGAACCGCTTGATCTCGCCGACGATGTACGGCAGGGCGAACGAGGTGAACTCGACCTCGCGCGAGAGCTCGAACCGGTCGATGGCCTTGATCAGGCCGATCATGCCGGTCTGGACGATGTCCTCCATGTCGTCCCCGCGGCCGCGGAACCGGCCGGCGGCGAAGCGCACGAGTGACATGTTCATCTCGATGAGGGTGTTGCGCGCGTACTGGTACTCGTGCGTTCCCTCTTCGAGTTCCGTCAGGCGCTGGAAGAACTGGCGGGACAGCTGCCTCGCGTCCCGCGGAGCCACGGACCGCGGGTCCACGACTCCTGGCAGTGCTCCGTCACCCGCGCTGGCCTCGGCGTTCTCTTCGACGGCCTGTGCCTTCGACCGGATCACGGCGGTCTCCATTACCTCTCCCACGAACGTCACGGCTGACATCTGCATAGGTACTCCCGAGTTGCGGGTACCCGGGTTGACGCGCACCATGCCCTCCGATTTTGCCATGGGCGAAAAGGGAAGGAATGTCACGCTATACCCCTGGCTCGTCGTCCCCGTCCCGTCACGAGCGCCGTGGTTCCCCCCAGGGCGGAACGCCGGGCCCTTCCCCCGACGGCCGGGATTCCTAGGCTGGAGAAGTGAGCAACCACCTGCCGAAAGAAGCCCGAGTCATTCCGCTGCGCCCGCACGGCGCTCGTCCCCCGGGCGCACCCCCACGCCAGGCGCCGCCCGACCCCGCCGTGAAGGAGCCGCTGTGGCGGGACCTGGTGGGTGACGTCCTGCGCCGCGAGCGCCTCGCGCAGGAGCGCACACTGAAGGACGTCGCAGACGAGGCGAGGATCTCCATGCCCTACCTCTCGGAGGTGGAACGGGGCCGCAAGGAGGCCTCGTCGGAGGTCCTCGCGGCCGCCGCCCACGCCCTCGGGCTGAGCCTCGGCGACCTGCTGGCCAGGGCGCGGGGCGAACTGATCCGGCTCAGCTCGCACTACGCGGGCAGCGACCGCCGCGGCGCGTCCCCCTCGTCGCACGACGGAATGTGCCTGGCGGCCTGAGCCGCGTCGGCCGGCCGGCGCCTCATACCCTCGCGAGGCGCCGGCTGAGCACCTCGTCGGCCAGCCCGTAGCCCACCGCCTCCTGCGCGGTGAACACCTTGTCGCGGTCCATGTCGGCCCGCAGCGTCGCCACGTCGTGGTGGGTGTGCCGCGCCAGCACCTCCTCGACCTGGGAGCGGATGCGCACCATCTCCTTGGCCTGGAGCGCCAGATCGGAGACCATGCCGCGCTGCCCTCCTGCAGCCGGCTGACCGAGCAGCACCCGTGAGTGCTCCAGCACGAACCGCCGCCCCGGGTCTCCGCCGGCCAGCAGCACGGCCGCCGTGGAGGCCGCCTGCCCCACGCAGAACGTGGAGATCGGCGCCTGCACGAACGTCATCGTGTCGTAGATGGCCATGAGTGAAGTGAACGAGCCACCCGGAGAGTTCAGGTAGATCGCGATCTCGCTCTCCGGCGACGACGACTCCAGGTGGAGGAGCTGGGCGATGACGACGTTGGCGACGCCGTCGTCGATCCCGGTGCCGAGGAAGATGATCCGCTCGGACAGCAGCCGGCTGAACACGTCGTAGGACCGCTCGCCCTGCGGGGTGCGCTCGACGACGTTCGGAATCGTGTACGTACCCATCACTGCAGCCCCATCCTGCGCCGGGTGACCGCCGGGCGGACGTCCGCGAGGGATTCCACGACCCGGTCCACCATGCCGTACTCCCTGGCCTCCTCCGCCGTGAACCAGCGGTCCCGGTCGCCGTCCCGGGAGATGGTCTCCGGGCTCTGACCGGTGTGCTCGGCGGTGATCCGCTCGATCGTCCGCTTGGTGAACTCCAGGTTCTCCGCCTGGATCTCGATGTCGGCGGTGGTGCCGCCGATGCCCGCCGAGGGCTGGTGCATCATGATCCGCGCGTTCGGCAGGGCGTAGCGCTTGCCCGGGGCGCCGACGCTCAGCAGGAACTGGCCCATGCTGGCCGCGAACCCCATGGCCAGGGTGGAGACGTCGTTCGGGATGAGCCGCATCGTGTCGTAGATGGCGAGGCCCGCGTGCACCGCGCCGCCCGGGCTGTTGATGTACAGGCTGATGTCGGTGTGCGCGTCCTCCGCGGACAGGATGAGCAGCTGGGAGCAGACCCGGTTGGCGGAGACCTCGTCGACCTGGGTGCCCAGCAGCACGATGCGCTGCGCGAGCAGCTGGGCGGCCAGGTGGTCGTCGAAACGGGTCGGAGGGGTGTCGCCCTCCTCCGCCCGCGGGGCGAGGGTCGTGAGTGGAGTCATCGGTTCTCCTCAGGTGCGGCGGCAGGTGCCGCCGACGTGTCGGGATGTGCCGTCGACTCCACTCTTGGCCTCGGGCGAGCCCCGCGAACGGTTTCTCTGCCCTCGGCAGATCCGCTGCCGGCAGAGCCCGACGCCCTCAGCCCTTCTCCCGCAACTGACGGAAGAACGCCCGCACATCACCCACCAGCAGGTCGGGCTGCTCCATCGCCGCGAAGTGCCCGCCGCGGTCGAACTCCGTCCAGCGGACGATGTTCTCCGTGCGCTCGGCCCGGTGCCGCAGCGGGATCTGCGGATCGCCGAAGAAGGACGCCACGGCGGTCGGCGCGGTGGAGGGCTCGTGCGGAGCGGCCACCCGCTCGCCCCGGGCGTGGGCCCGCTCGTAGTAGACCCGGGCCGACGAGCCCGCCGTGCCCGTCAGCCAGTACAGCATCACGTTCGTCAGCATCAGATCCCGGTCGACGGCCTCCTCGGGCAGCTCCCCGGAGTCCGTCCACTCCTGGAACTTCTCGACGACCCAGGCGAGTTGGCCCACGGGGGAGTCGGTGAGCGCGTAGGACACGGTCTGCGGCCGGGTGGACTGCACATGGAAGTAGCCCGTGCCGTCGCGGGACCACTGCGTCCAGCGCCGCCACGAGGTGAGCGTGCGCTCCCGCTCCGCGGGACTCAGGGCCTGGAGCTCCTCGGCGGTCGGCTCGGTGGCCGCCTGGGCGCCCGGCAGCAGATTGAGGTGGACGCCGGTGACCCGGCCGGGGTGGACGCGGCCCAGTTCGCGGGAGATCGCCGCCCCCCAGTCGCCGCCCTGCGCGCCGAACCGCTCGTAGCCGAGGCGTGTCATCAGCTCGGCCCAGGCGTCGGCGATCCGGCGCGCCTCCCAGCCGGTCTCCCGGGTGGGACCGGAGAACCCGAAGCCGGGGATGCTCGGCAGCACGACGTGGAAGGCGTCGGCCGGATCGCCCCCGTGGGCGGCCGGATCCGTCAGCGGCCCGACGACGTCGAGGAACTCCACGATCGAACCGGGCCACCCGTGCGTGACGACCAGCGGGGTCGCGTCGGGCTCGGGGGAGCGGACGTGGGCGAAGTGCACCTGCGCGCCGTCGATCTCGGTCATGAACTGCGGCCACGCGTTCAGCCGCGCCTCCGCGGCCCGCCAGTCGTAGTCGTGCCGCCAGTACCGCACCAGCTCGCGCAGATAGCCCGAGGGAACGCCGTAGGACCAGCCCACGCCCGGCAGCTCGTCGGGCCACCGGATGCGGTCGAGGCGGTCGTGGAGGTCGTCGAGGTCGCTCTGCGGTACGTCGATGCGGAAGGGACGGATGCCGCTGCCGGCGGGCGTGGACGTCATGAGCATGATGCTAGTTCCGAACGGTGTAACGGCCACCTGAATTGACGGCCGGCCGGCCGATGAGTTCCCCAGCGCGCACCGGTCGACAGTGGTGACAGCGTTCCACGCACCCGGGAGGACCCATGACCACCGACGGATTCACCACCTGCCTCTGGTTCG
This sequence comes from Streptomyces sp. NRRL B-1140, assembly GCF_001280065.1. GTDB lineage: Bacteria > Actinomycetota > Actinomycetes > Streptomycetales > Streptomycetaceae > Streptomyces. The sequence goes on along the minus strand of NZ_LGEA01000002.1, from coordinate 36,989 downwards.
ACGGCCAGGCCGAGGAGGCCGCCCACTTCTACGTCTCGGTCTTCAAGAACTCCAGCATCGGCAAGGTCGCCCGCTACCCCGAGGGCGCCCCGCAGCCCGCCGGGAGCGTGATGACCGTGGAGTTCACGGCCAACGGACACCGGTTCCTGGGCCTCAACGGCGGACCCGAGTTCAGGTTCAGCGAGGCGATCTCCTTCATGATCTTCTGCGAGAACCAGGAGGAGATCGACTACTACTGGAACAGGCTCACCGAGAACGGCGGCGAGCCCGGCCCCTGCGGCTGGCTCAAGGACCGGTTCGGCGTGTCCTGGCAGGTCGTCCCGGACCGGCTCGACGCGATGATCACCGACCCGGATCCGGCGAAGGCCGCCCGCGTCACCCAGGCGTTCATGGCGATGAGCAAGTTCGACATCGCCGCCCTGGACAAGGCGTACGCCGGCGAATGACGCGCCCCGCCGACGGGGCGGAGCCGTCCCGCGCAGCGTGCCGGCCCGACACCTACGCCGTCTCCGCGGCGATCTCCCCGAGCACGTGCCGGGAGTTCGCCGCGACGGGCGGATTCGTGTCCCAGTAGTAGGGCAGCGCGATGACCGCGATCGACAGGGCCCAGCCCCGGGCCCGGGCCCATTCGGCCTCGCCGGCGCCCACGGCCTCGCGGAACACTCCGCGGGCCGCGGCCGGCAGCAGGCACCAGGCAGCGATGAGGTCGACGGCCGGATCACCGACCCCTGCCGTCCCGTAGTCGATCACGGCGCTGAGCCGTCCGCCCTCGACCAGCAGGTTCCCGGCCATCAGGTCGCCGTGGGCCCAGACCGGCGGGCCGGTGTGCTCCGGAGCGCGCAGGGCCGCTTCCCAGGCCTTCGTCACCGCGGCGGTGTCGACCCGGCCCGCGAGCTGCGCGAGGGCCTCACGCATGAAGGCGTCCCGGGCCGCCAGCGGCACCCCCCGGTAGCCCGGGGGCCCCTCCGACGCGTCGACACGGCGCAGGGCGGTGACATACGCCGCCAGATCCTGGGCGAGCAGGGCGGGTTCGTCGAGCGCGCCGGGCTCCGGGTTGCGGCCGTCCAGCCAGCCGTACACCGCCCAGGGCCAGGGAAAGCCGTCCCCGGGTTCGCCCCGCCCGAGGGCTTCGGGTGCGGCGACGGGCAGGGCCGGGCCCAGCCGGGGCAGCCAGCGCAGCTCGTGCGCGATGGCTTCCACGGCACGGGGGTGCCGGGGGAGCCGTACGACCTTGTCCGCGCCGAGGCGGAACATGGCGTTCTCCGTCCCGGAGGACTCCAGCCGCCGCAGCGGCAGTCCGGCCCACCGCGGGAACTGTCCCGCGATCAGCCGGCCGACGACCGAGACGTCGATGTCCAGCTCGTCCTCATGCATCCGCACCGCACCCATGCCGCCCATTCGAGCGGTCAACGCGCCGCCTGTCGAACGGTTTTGGTGATCTCCCGGGCGATGCGCAGGATCCCGGGGGAGCGGACCGGGCAGGGCTTCGGCCTGGAGGTCGTGGGGGCCAGGCAGAAGTGCAGATAGTCGTCGTCGCGGTGCAGGGCCGTCCGGCCGCGGCCGGGCTGTGTGCAGAGGCCGGGGTGGCCGCGCTCGTAGGCGGTGCACGGCAGGTACTGCGTCCAGCTGTACCGGCCGGTGGCCGGGCTCACCGTCTTCCCGGCGTCCGCCACGAGGCCGCCCGAGGCCGCGGCACGCTTCTCGTACAGCGCGTTGACGCGCCGGACCCGCTCGGGGGTGATCGGGTCCGGCCCCTGCGACACCCAGACGATCCGCGGGCGGCCGTCGCCCCCGGCCGCGGCGATCTGCTCGGTGAGCCGGCGGGCGTCGGTTTCGTACCGCGTGAAGTACCGGGCCGGGGACTTGTCGTAGGTGATGCCGTCCATGCACGGCGTGTAGCCCCAGGAGTTCCCCCAGAACTGCAGGACCACGACGTCCGGCCGCAGCCTGCGCACCAGGGCGGCGGCCTTGTCGGGGGCCGGGACCAGGGAGCGGTCGGCCGTGCCTTCCAGGTAGTCGCACAGCGTGGTGCCGGAGTACGGGGCACCGGTGTACTTCGCTTCCAGGTCCCGGCGTAACTCCTCGCCCAGGACCTTCTGGGCCTCCATCGCCAGCGAGTCGCCCAGGTACAGCACCGTGGGCGCCCGTTCCGGCCCCGGACCGGGGGAGGCGGGGACGCGCTGGTGGGTGGTGGCCGACGCCCGGGGCACGGCCGGTGCCGGCTCCTCGGGTGCGGACGCCGGATCCCCGCACCCGCCGAGGAACATCCCGGCCAGCAGTACCCCCACGACCCACGGCTTGCGCATACGGCAACTCCCGCCCCGGCCACCGAAACGGCACTCAGGCAAGCACAACCGGGCGCCGGGGGGAAGACGTGCGCCGTGTGCGGGTCTGCTCGACGCGCGCGTCCGCCCCCGGATGGCTAGCGTGAGGAAACGGACGAATCCACTCGCGGAGAGGGCCGTAGCCATGGCCGTGCAACCTGAAGGAGCCCCTTGCTGGGCCGACGCGATGTTCAGCGACCTCGAAGGGGCCAAGAGCTTCTACGGCGAGGTCCTCGGCTGGACCTTCGCCGAGGCGGCGGCGGAGTTCGGCAACTACACCGAGGCCTCCGTGAACGGCAAGGCGGTCGCCGCCGTCGTCCCGCCGATGCCGGGCCAGGAGGGCCTGTCGCAGTGGTGCCTCTACTTCGCGTCCCGGGATGCCGCCGCCACCGCCGCCCGGATCCGTGATCACGGCGGCGAGGTGCTGATGGAGCCGATGCGGGTCGCCGACTTCGGCACCATGTGCCTGGCCCGCGATCCCGGTGGTGTCGTCTTCGGCGTCTGGCAGGCCGGCACCCACGAGGGCTTCCAGGCGATGGCCGAACCCGGCGCCTACACCTGGGCGGAGGTCTTCACCCGCGAGCCGGAGAAGTCCGACGCGTTCTTCCCCGCCGTGTTCTCCTACCGGCAGCGGGACATGGAGGACGGCGAGATGAACTTCCGGGTCTACGACCTGGGCGAACGCACCGTGCTGGGCCGGATGAAGATGGGTGAGGAGTTCCCGCCCGAGATGCCGCCGTACATCAACGTCTACTTCACCGTCGAGGACTGCGACGAGGCCGTGGCGAAGGCCACCGAGCTGGGCGGCGTGCTGCGCTTCGGCCCCATGAGCACTCCGTTCGGCCGGTTCGCGGCCATCAGCGACCCACAGGGCGCGAGCTTCTCGGTGATCGACACCACGAAGACCGAAGGCGAGATGCCGAAGCTGACCGACGTGGCCTAGTGCGGCACGGGCACCCGGCCCTCGCGGCCGGACGGCACCCGCGGCCATGGCATGATCGAGCGCATGCGTGAACGTGTTGTGGCCGCGTGTGACGGGGCTTCGAAGGGAAATCCCGGGCCGGCGGGCTGGGCCTGGGTCGTCGCCGACGCTTCCGAGACGCCGGAGCGGTGGGAGGCGGGGCCGCTGGGCAGGGCCACCAACAACGTCGCCGAACTCACCGCGCTGGAGCGCCTCCTGGCGTCGACCGACCCGGACGTGCCGCTCGAGGTCCGGATGGACTCGCAGTACGCGATGAAGGCCGTCACCACCTGGCTGCCGGGCTGGAAGCGCAACGGCTGGAAGACCTCCGCCGGCAAGCCGGTCGCCAACCAGGACCTCGTCGTGCGCATCGACGAGCTCCTGGACGGCCGCTCGGTCGAGTTCCGCTACGTCCCCGCCCACCAGGTCGACGGTGACCGGCTCAACGACTTCGCCGACCGCGCCGCCAGCCAGGCCGCCACCGCCCAGGAGCCCGCGGGCAGCGGCCTCGGCTCTCCCGAGCCGCCGCCCTCCCCGGACACCCCCGCGAAGACTCCCCGGTCCCGCCCGCGCGGCGGCGCGGCCCGCACGGCCAAGGGCGCGGGCGGCAAGGCCTCCTCGCGGACCATCAAGGCGAAGTTCCCCGGCCGCTGCCAGTGCGGCCGCTCGTACACGGCCGGCGAACCCATCGCCAAGAACGACAGCGGCTGGGGCCACCCGGAGTGCCGCTCGGGCGCCAGCGTCTGATCAGACGTCGAACGTGTAGAACCGCGTGTGGTCCAGCAGGTCCGCCGGACTCATGTCGTGCCACGGCCGCATCGTCTCGTTCAGGTCGATGACGTTCGGCGTCCCCGCGGTGGGCAGGTAGCCCGAGCCGGGGTGACGGCGCTGCCACTCCGCCCAGAGCTTGTCTATGTACGCGTGGTGCAGCCAGAACACCGGGTCGTTGGGGGAGACCCCGGTGGCCATCTGCCCGCCGACCCAGACGTGGACGCGGTTGTGCAGATTGACACCCCGCCACCCTTCGAGGTGGTTGCGGAAGCCGTCCGAGCCGCTGTTCCAGGGCGCCATGTCGTACGTGGGCATCGCCAGCACCGACTCGACCTCGGCCCGCGTCGGCAGCTCGCGGGTACCGGATCCCAGGGAGCGCCGCAGGAACGTACGGCCGTCGACCCGCACGGTGACCGGCCAGTTCCCGCCGGACGCGGAGAACGGCCCGTCCGTCACCCTGCCGTCCCGCTCCCGCCCGGTGCCCCCGAGGAAGTCGGGCGCCCACAGCGAGGCGCGCGGCGTACGGTCGACGGTCCAGTCCCAGTAGGGCAGCGTCACCGACGCGTCCACCGACTGCAGCGCCCGCTCGAACTCCAGGAGGAATCTTCGGTGCCAGGGCAGGAAGGACGGTGAGCGGTGCCCGGTCCGCTCCCCGTTGTCGGTGTCGGAGACGATGAACGAGTTGTGCGTCGTGACGAACTCGTCGTAGCGGCCGCTGCGCTTCAGCTCCAGCAGCGCGGCGACGAAACGCCGCTTCTCGTCGGCGGTCAGGGTGGACTGGTTCTTGCGGACAGCCATGTGCGGGTGCTCCAGATGCCTTTCGGTGGGGGTCAGTTGGCGGGGAAGGGCAGCAGGGGCGCACCCTGCAGCTCGTCCACCGCGGCGCGGGCGGCGGCGCGCGGGGTGGCGACCGGGTCGTAGTGGCTGACGACACTGATCCAGCTGCCGTCGGCGTTGCGCATCACGTGCAGCTCCACCCCGTCGACGAACACCGCGTATCCCGCGCCGTGATGGGCGTGGTGGCCGGACCCGGTGGCCGGGCGGCCCTGTATGCGGCGGCCCTTGTACACCTCGTCGAAGGTCCCGGGGGAGTCGTGGTGCCCGGCGGCCGAGGCCGGGGTGGTGACGGCTGACAAGGCACCCGCGCTCGTGGCGAGGGCGGCCGCGGCGGTGAGCGCGCTGCGACGGCTGAGTTCCGGCATACGGACCTCCTGGGTCGGTTCGGTAGATGACCCCGCATGCCTACCGGCCCGCCCGCTACCGGGAGAAATCCGCCCGAGCCGGTTGGCTGCGATCCGGGCAATTCCCCCCATGTCATGCAAGATTGAACCAAGATGATCTTGCTGCGGAGGGATCGCGCGCGGGCACGGAAGGGGAAGTTCCGCCCGCGAAGGGTGGTGTGGCGGATGTTTCTGCCGGTGCGGTGCGTTGCTCGTGGTGCACGTCACGCCGCGAAACTGGCGCAATTCGGTGGTCAGATCGTCGGCACACGTGGCGCTACCACGCGTAAGCAGATCGCGACTAGGCGTGTTTGTGAGTTGGGTGAATTGCTATTCACCAGCTAGGGTGAATAGCAATTCACCCGCGCCGTAGCCCGGCGCGCTGCCCGCTGGAGCGTCCATGGACCACACCCCCGCGATACGCAAGCCACCCGGGGCGAGCACCCCGCGGGAACGGCTCACCGTCCCGGTGCTCGCGTTCGGCGGCATCCTCATGGCCGTCATGCAGACCGTGGTCGTGCCCCTGCTCCCCGACCTGCCCCGGCTCACCGGCGCCTCGGCGGGCACGGTCTCCTGGATGGTGACGGCCACCCTTCTCTCCGGTGCGGTCCTCACGCCGGTCCTGGGCCGGGCCGGCGACATGTACGGCAAGCGGCGGGTGCTCATGGCGGCCCTCGGGCTGATGACCGCCGGATCGGTCCTGTGCGCCCTGACCTCCGACATCGCCGTGCTCATCGCCGCCCGCACCCTGTCCGGTGCCGCCGCCGCGGTCGTTCCGCTGTCCATCAGCATCCTGCGGGACGAGCTGCCGCCGGAGCGCCGGGGGTCGGCCGTGGCGCTGATGAGCTCCACCGTCGGCATCGGCGCCGCGCTCGGTCTGCCGCTGGCCGCCGTGATCGTGCAGTACGCGAACTGGCACACCATGTTCTGGGTGACGAGCGCCCTCGGCGCCGCGGGAGTGACCTCGGTGTGGTGGGCGGTACGCGAGTCACCGGTGCGCGAGCCCGGCCGCTTCGACGTACCGGGCACGATCGGACTGGCGACCGGGCTGGTCTGCCTGCTGCTCGGGGTGTCGCAGGGAGGTCAGTGGGGGTGGGGCAGCCGCCGTGTCCTGGGCCTGTTCGCCGCCGCCCTCCTCGTGCTCGCCCTCTGGTCGTGGCAGCAGCTCCGGGCAGAACGCCCCCTGGTCGACCTGCGGCTGGCGGGCAGGCCCCGGGTCGGCCTGTCCCACGTGGCCGCGCTGCTCGCCGGGTTCGCGTTCTACGCCAACACCCTGGTCACGGCCCAGCTGGTGCAGGCGCCCGAGGCCACCGGGTACGGGCTCGGGCTGTCCATCGTCGCCACGGGGCTGTGCCTGCTGCCCAGTGGCATCGTGATGCTGCTGCTGTCGCCCGTCTCCGCCCGGATCTCCGCCGCCCGCGGACCGCGCATCACCCTGGCTCTCGGGGCGACGGTCATCGCCGCGGGATACGCCGTCCGCATCGCCGACAGCCGTGAGCTCTGGATGATCATCGCGGGGGCCACGGTCGTCGCGGTCGGCACCACCCTGGCCTACTCGGCGCTGCCCACCCTCATCCTGCGGGCCGTACCCACCGGGCAGACCGCCTCGGCCAACGGCGTCAACGTCCTGATGCGCACGATCGGCCAGGCCGGATCCAGCGCCGCCGTGGCCGCCGTCCTGGTGCACCACACCAGTCCGGTCGGCGGCGCCCCGGTGCCCACCCTCCACGGCTATCTGCTGGCGTTCGCGATGGCCGGTGCGGTCGCGCTGCTCGCCGCGGCGGCGGCCCTGTGCATCCCCGGCGACTTCGCCGGGGAAGCCACCGGCGGCCCGGATCAGGACCGCAACCGCACCCGGGGCGCGCGCGAACAGGCGAGGGAGGGAGCATGAGTGCCGTGAGCACTCCAGCCGCCACGCCCTCATCCGCCCGCAGGGACGCCGAGTCGACCAGGACGGCCATCCTGAAAGCCGCCCGGTACCTGCTGGCCCGGCACGCACACGGCGACATCACCCTCAAGGCCGTCGCCGACCGCGCCGGAGTGAGCCCGCCGCTGATCCTCAAGTACTTCGGCAACAAGGACACGCTGTTCGCCCGGGTCATGTCCTTCGAGACCGACGCCGATGCGCTGCTCGACGCGCCGCTCGACGACCTCGGCCCGCACATGGTCCGGCACGTCCTGGTCAGCCAGTCCGAGCAGGGCGCCGACCCGCTCCTGCGGATCGTGTTCGCCCCCCTGCACGGCGAGCAGGGCTACATCCTGCGCGCCAACTTCCGCACCCAGGTGACCGACCGCCTCACCGCCCGCCTCACCGGCCCCGACGCGGCCCTGCGCGCCGAACTGGCCGTCGCCACCCTGCTCGGCCTGGGCGTGATGTACGGCATCGCCCGCGGCACCGAACTGAGGGCGAGCACCGTCGACGCCCTGACGGACCGGTACGCCCCGACCGTCCAGGCGCACCTCACGCCCTAGCCGAACAGCCGGTCCAGGAAGGCGTTGCCGTACACGCGGTGCGGATCGAGCCGGTCCAGTACCGTGTCCGCCTCCGCCCACTCGGCGGAGCCGACCGCCGCCGGTACGACGTCGCCCAGCACCTCCTCGTCGCTCCACACACCGTCCTCCGTGTACGCCCACCCCTTGGACCACTCCACCCGGGTGAGGGCGAAACCGCCGTCGAACGTGCGCAGGAGGAACCGTTCGATCTCGCGCAGGAAGGCCTCCGCGTCCGGCGTGCCCGGCAGCGTGAGGACGTCCAGCCACACGGCCGTGTCCCACTCGGGGTGGTTCTCCGGCGGCCGGAGCGCCGACAGCAGCGGCGGGCGGGCCCCGGGCACCCCCACGTCGCCCGGGTCGTCCAGGCCGGTCACCCGGATCTCCACCGAGCCGTTGACCGGGAAGCTGCCCCGGGCGGCGTACGCCGTCAGCCGCTCGCGGTAGAAGGCGGCGAACTCGGAGACGACCTGCTGCACCCGGTCCCGTGAGGTGATCACCGCGTAGCCGTCGGCGTGCACCCGCAGCGTGCTCGGCTTCAGATACAGCAGTGTGTTCTTGGACGGCCCCCACAGATCGGCGGACAGCGTCGTCACGAGCCCCAGCGCCGCGGCCTCGTACTGGGCGTTGCCGAGCACCGGCGCCAGGTACCAGGCCGCGTCCGACGTCATCCTCCCGGCCAGCTCCGCCACCGGCCCCGGGACGTTGTCGGAGAACGGGTAGTTGTACGGCCGGGTCACCTTCCGCGAGGTCAGCGGCCGGGTGGGGGAGACGCTCCACACCTTCAGCCAGGGGTGCTCGGTGAAGGCGAACCAGATCGCCTCGACCCGCCCCGCCTCGTCAAGGAACCGCGCGAGGGTCCGCCCGTCGCCCGACCCGGGCGCGGCGAACAGCTCCCCGGCCGGGATGTCCGTACGGCTCACGCACCTGAGGTCGGTGTTCGCGCCCGCCCTCAGCACCACCTCGGTCACCAGGGACCGCCCGAGGTGCGTCAGCAGCGCGCCGCAGTCCGCCTCGTCGCGGTGGAACGTGCGCAGCGCGTACGCGCCGGCCCCGGAGTCCCACACGACCGCGGTCAGGGACAGGATCAGATTGCTGAGCGAGCCGTAGGTGTGCCCGGACCGCCGTCGCTCACCCCGCGCGGGTACCGCGGTGCCGTGCGCGTCGACGGCGAGCGCGCCGCCCAGGGTCAGCACGCCGGGAGCGGGGGCGGCCGTGACGCCGAGGCCGTGCTCCTCCAGGAAGGTCAGCAGGGCCTCCATGGTCGCACCGGTTCCCGCGCGCACGGCGGTGGGGGAGTCCAGGGCGAGGCCGGTGAGGTGAGGCGTGGTGTCGACGAGGAGGACCGGCGCACCGGACGGCGTCCCCTCCGTGACCGTCAGGGGCGACCAGCCGTGCGACGCGCCCCGGGCGCGCACCCGCCACCCGTGCCGCCACGCCCAGTTGACGACGGCGACCACCTGGTCCGGGCCGTCCGGCGCGCAGGCCCACAGACCGTCGGCGGTGATCTCACCGACCCAGTTCCGGTACGCCGAGCGGTACAGCGCGACGTCCGCGGGGAAGCCGGGCAGCTCCGCGGCGGCGGCCGCCGGATCCGCCGGAAGACCGGGTACGGCGGCCAGTGCGGCGGCGGTGAGGAGGAGGCGCCGGCGCGTCCAGGACGAGGCGTCCGACGGATGGTTGTTCGCTGAACCGGTGGTCACGTGACGTCACGCTAGGGGCCGGTTGACACGTGACGTGTTCCTGTCGCATCAATTCACTCGTGTGAGTGAATTGGGCAGGCTCGGCAGGCCGGAGGGATACGCTCCGCACGGTGTCGTGACAGGTGACAGACTGACGCCCATGGACGAGCGCACATTCGACAGGTCGGGTCAGCACGCCTCCGTCATCGGTCTGGGCACCTGGCAGCTGGGGGCCGACTGGGGAGACGTCGACGACAAGGAAGCCCTCACGGTCCTGGAGGCGGCGGCCGAAGCCGGGGTGACCTTCTTCGACACCGCCGACGTGTACGGCGACGGCCGCAGCGAGCAGACCATCGCCACGTTCCTCAGCGGGCGCCCGGACCTGCACGTCATGGTCGCCACGAAGATGGGCCGCCGGGTCGACCAGATTCCCGGGAACTACGTCCTGGACAACTTCCGCGCCTGGAACGACCGCAGCCGGCGCAACCTCGGCGTCGACCGGATCGACCTGGTGCAGCTGCACTGCCCGCCCACTCCCGTCTACTCCACCGACGAGGTGTTCGACGCCCTCGACACCCTGGTGGAGGAGGAGCGGGTCGCCGCCTACGGCGTCAGCGTCGAGACCTGCGCGGAGGCGCTGACCGCGATCGCCCGGCCGAACGTGGCGAGCGTGCAGATCATCCTCAACCCGTTCCGCATGAAACCCCTGCTCGAAGTGCTCCCCGCCGCCCGGGCGGCGGGCGTCGGCATCATCGCCCGGGTACCGCTGGCCTCCGGCCTGCTCTCGGGCAAGTACACCCGGGAGACCGTCTTCCCGGAGAACGACCACCGCACCTACAACCGGCACGGCGAGGCCTTCGACCAGGGCGAGACCTTCTCCGGCGTCGACTACGCCACCGGCGTGGAGGCGGCCGCCGAGTTCGCGGCACTCGCCCCCGAGGGATACACCCCGGCCCAGCTGGCCCTGCGCTGGATCGTCGAGCAGCCCGGCGTCACGACCGTGATCCCCGGCGCCCGCTCACCCGAGCAGGCCCGGGCCAACGCGGCCGCCGCCCGTCTGCCCGAACTGCCCGGTGAGACCCTGGCGGCGATCCGCGACCTGTACGACCGGCGTATCAAGGACCAGGTCGAGTCCCGCTGGTGACGCCCGCCCTCAGGGCTCCAGGAGCAGCTGCCTCTCCTGCTCCTGGTCGCCGGAGGCGGCACCGTCGTCGCGTGCCGTGAAGACCCGGGTGAGCGTGTCGCTCGCCCGCCGTACGGCCTCCGGGCTGCCCTGCACGGTGACGGTCACCGGCGCGGACAGCCGCCCGGGGGTCTTTCCGTCACCGGCGGCGGAACCCGCGCCGCTCTCCCCGTCGAAGGTCGCCGTGTGGACCGTCGCGTTCTCGTCGGCGGGGCGCTCGTCCGGCGCCCCGAACGTGCCTTCCAGGGCCCGGACGACCGCTCGTGCGTCGTCGGTGCCTCCGCCGCTGAGCGTCACGGTGAGCTGCGTACCGGACATGCGTCCACGACCTCCTAGGACTCTGCGTCATTCGCGCCGTCCGTGTAACCGCCCCCTGATCGCTCAAACCGCCGCCGCTCCCGGGACGGGGAGTCGTTCCTGGGAACCCGGGAAGGAGGAGAGCTCGCATCTCACGCAGGGAGGAATTGTGGCGGACGCGGCTGAGGGCGGGGCCATGCGCAGGGGGCGCAACGAGACGGAGGAGGAGAGAGCGGACCGGATGTGGCAGGAGCTCATCCAGGAGGTCCGCGTGGCCCAGATGGGCGTCCAGATCCTGTTCGGCTTCCTGCTCACCGTCGTGTTCACCCCCAAGTACGCGGATCTCTCCGACACCGACCAGACGATCTACCTGGTCACGGTCGTCCTCGGTGCCTGCGCGACCGGGGCGCTCATAGGACCGGTGTCCCTGCACCGCCTCGTCGCCGGGCGGCGCGTCAAACCGCAGGCGGTGCGGCTGGCCTCACGGCTCACCCTGCTCGGCCTCGTGCTGCTGCTCGCCACGACGACCGCGTCACTGCTGCTGATCCTGCGCGTGGCGACGCACGACGGCTTCGTGCCCTACCTGGTGGCCGGCGTGGTCGGCTGGTACCTGCTGTGCTGGTTCGTCCTGCCGTTGTGGACCCGCCACCGCTACACCTCGCGGTGACGGCAGCGCGGCCAGTCGCCGGTCGTGCAGCCGGCTGAGCAGCAGCAGCGACACGCTCGCCCCGATCAGCGCGCAGAACATGTCCCACTGGGTGTCCCAGACATCGCCCTGGGTGGCCAGGAAGGCGTCCGCCGCGTGCCCGCCGGCCACGGCGGCCGCCCATTCGAGCATCTCGAAGACGGCGCTGAAGGCCAGGCACGCGCACACCGTCAGTGGCGCGAGCCAGCGGCTGCCGCGCAGCGGCGAGGTGCGCACCAGCAGCTCGCGCACCAGCACGGCCGGGACGAAGCCCTGCATCAGGTGACCGAGCCGGTCGTAGGGATTACGGTCCAGGCCGAAGGCGTCGCGGACCCGGTCGCCGAGCGGGACCTCGGCGTACGTGTAGTGGCCGCCCACCATCAGCACCACGGCGTGGGCGGCCAGCAGGCAGCACAGCACGTCGGTGAGCGGGAAGCGGCGCCGGGTCAGGAACAGCAGCGGCAGGCCCACGAGAACCCAGACGACCTCCAGGAACCAGGTCATCCGGTCGTGCGGGTTCCATCCGGACAGGATCAGCACCACGAGCACGCCGCAGGCGAGGACGGCGCGCAGCGACGGCCGGCGCCCCGGTCGTGCGTCGGACAGAGCGGACATGGCGGGCTCCTCATCAGGGGAGCTCATCGTCGTGCCGAGGGCGGGCCCGCGGCATGAGTACGCCTACTCATACCGGCCGCGCATCAGCCCCCGGCGAGGACCCCTTCCAGGAAGTCGTCGACGTGGACCTCCTCGCGGCCCGGCGGGACCACCGCGTGGGTCTCACGCAGGAACGCCGCGAACCCCGGCGCCCATCCGAACACCACCGCGTGGTGCCGGCCGCCGTCGGGACGGGCATCGCCGAGGAACTCCATGCGCAGCTCCTGCCACATCCCCCGCGACTGCGGGCGCATCCGCACGTCGCCCACCCCGACCGGACGGCGCAGCGCCTCGCCGAGCATCTCCCGGTCGAGTTGCCACCGGGCGAGGACACGGCCGTCATGGCTGAAGACCACGGTGACGGCGAACGGGTCCGCGGCGTCGTAGCTCAGGTGGGCGAGCACGGAGAAACGTTCCGTGTCACCCGCCTGGAGCTGCACCACCAGGGTCTTGTGGACGAACGAGTTCACGAGGGGGCCTCCGGGAAGAACCGACGTAGAGCCCTCTAGTACCCCCGATTTCGCCGAAATGCTCAGCCGGCCGGGTGATTCCCACGGGCACCGCGCAGCGACTCGATGCAGACGGCGACCGCCCTCTGCAGGTCCTCCAGGCGCTGGACCATGTCGTCCTCGTAGAACTCCCCGGCGTCGTCGAAGGTCAGCTCCTCGAACACCTTCGTCGCCTTCTGCAGGCTGCTGTAGAACTTCGTGCGCCGCTCCTGCACCCGCAGCCCCGGGTCCGCTTCCACGGTCTCCACCACGAGGGACTTCATCGTGTCGTACGCCTCGGCGGCCCACTCGCCGGCATCCTCGCCCTCGTCCAGCTCGTCGATGAGCGACAGATGGCGCTCGGCCTCCTGACGGAGCTCAGAGGGCGCGTCGACGGTCTGCCCGGCGGGCGTCTTGAACTGACCCGACTCGGCGATCTGGCGCACGTATCCGATCCGGTCGGCCGCCCTGCTCTCACCGGCGACGGCCTTCTTCAGCTCGTCGGTGCGCACGACGTCGCGAGCCAGCTCCGACTGGAGGTCCGGATCCTCACGGACGCGGTCCAGCAGAGCCTGGCGGGCCGCGCGGGCGGTGGAGGGGTCGGCGAGGATCGCGGCCCGCAGGGCGGTGGGGTTCTCCGCGACCTCCAGCGCCTTCGTGGGCCGGATGCCCTCCGCCTCGGCCGCCTCGGAGATGGCTGTGCCGCGCTCGGAGGTGGCGCTGTTGCGGGAGACGTAGTAGCTCAGCCACACGTCGGCGTCCGGCAGGTCCACCTCCTGACCCGGCGTCAGCGCTTCGAACTGCGGGACCATCCCGTCGTCCGCCGCCCGGTCCCACGCCTTGTAGTAGCGCATGACCCGCTCCGGGGAGCAGCCGGCGAGTTCCGCGAACTCCTTCGCGGACACCTTCGGCGTCTCGCCCGCGCCCTGCCCGCCGGGCCGCACACTGCGCGCCACCTTCAGTCCGAAGGCCCACCCTCCGGTCCTGGCGTACGCCCCGAACTCCCGCGCGTCCCGCGCGACCAGGTCGGACACGGGCGCCGGGGAGGCGGGGGACGTCTCGGGCGGGGTCATGGCTACGGTCACGGACGACTCTCCAGGGGCGGGGCAGACGGAACGGCACGAGATGCGGACGGAAGCCTAGCGGCACCCGCTGACCTCGCCGTTCACCGCCCGCACGGCCCACCGAAAACCGTTATCGTCCGCGGCCGCGGGTGCGTGAGAATGCCGGGCATGGGGCGAACCGGAGAGGGCGAGGTGCCGCTCCGCTGTGCGGAGTGCGGCGGGTACGCGTACGGCGGTGCCCCCGGCTGCGCCGTCTGCCGAGACCTGGTGGACGGCATCGTCGAGGGGGAGTGGGCCGATTTCCTGCGGCGGTGGGACACGACGGCGGGCGGCGAGCAGGAGCGGACTCTGGCCGAGATGGTCGTCGCCGAACCCGACCGGCACGACTGGCGGCTGGTGGACGCCGCTCTCGACCGGCTCCGGTGCCCCGACTGCGGCGACCGGCTCACCCGCGGCCCGGCCGGCTGCGCTCCTTGCGACCGGGCGCACGGCTACCGCTATGCCGCGATCGAGACGGACCGGCCGGGAGTCCCGCCGGGCAACGAGCACGCGATCCGGGTCAACGTCTCGGTGGTGCGCAGGCCGCAGGTCAGCTCGGCCGGCGAAGTGCTCGTCCGGCGCCTGGTGCTGCCCCTGCTCCTGGCGGGGTACCTGCCCACGACCGAGGAGGCCCAGCGGATCAGCGCCCTCGTGAAGAAGAGCCCCCCGGAGCGGAGGGCTCAACTCGTCGAACAAGCCGTGCAGGAGATGGCCGAGGGCTTCAGCCGAACGCGTTGCGCAGCGCGGGCAGCAGGGTCTTCTCCGACCAGTCCAGGTACGCCGGCTGCGACTCACCACCGATCTGGACCAGGGCGACCTCGGTGAAGCCGGCCTCGGCGTACGGGCGGACGGCTTCGACGAACGCGTCCGGGTCGTCACCGCACGGGATGGCCTCGGCGACGTCGTCCTGTGTGACGAACTGGGTCGCCGCCTCGAAGGAGTCCGGATGCGGCAGCTCCGAGTTGACCTTCCATCCGCTGCCGAACCAGCGGAACTGGGAGTGCGCCCGCTCGACGGCCGCGTCCCGGTCGGGGTCGTAGCAGACCGGCAGCTGGCCGACGCGGGGCTTGCCCCGGCCGCCGTGCCGGTCGAACGACTCCAGCAGCCCGCCCTTGGGCTCGGTGGCGATGACCAGGTCGCCGAGCCGGCCCGCGAGTTCGCAGGACCGCTCCCCGGAGACGGCGATGCCGATGGGCGGTGCCTCGTCCGGCAGGTCCCACAACTTGGCCGACTCCACGTCGAAGTGTGCGCCGTGATGGTTGACGTGTTTGCCCTCGAACAGGGCGCGGATGATCTCCACGGCCTCCTCGAACATCTCGTGCCGCACGTCGACTGACGGCCAGCCGCCGCCCACCACGTGCTCGTTGAGGTTCTCGCCCGATCCCAGTCCCAGCCGGAACCGGCCCTCGGACAGCAACTGCAGCGTCGCGGCCTTCTGCGCCACCACCGCCGGGTGGTAACGGAACGTCGGGCACGTCACGTACGTCATCAGCGGGATACGTGACGTGGCCTGGGCCGCCGCACCGAGCACGGCCCACGCGTAGGGCGAATGGCCCTGCGAGCGCAGCCACGGAAAGTAGTGGTCGGAGGTCACCGAGAAGTCGAAGCCCGCCTCCTCGGCCCGCACCACGTGGTCGACGAGCTCTCGGGGGCCGGCCTGCTCGGTCATCATCGTGTATCCGATTTGCACCATAACCGGCGAGTCCCCTGACACGGGACTTGAAAACGGCTCGATCAAGGTCGCCGACGGATGCAGGATGCCTGCATGAGCGCCCCGGACCTGCCGCACTCCGCCCCCGCCGCCCAGGGCGTCGACGCCCTCGGGGTGCACGCCTTCCTCGATGCCCTCGAAGCGGCGCCCGACATCGAGCCGCACAGCCTGATGATCATGCGGCACGGGCGGCTGGTCGCCGCCGGCTGGTGGGCGCCGTACACCGCCGGACGCCGCCACCTGCTGTACTCCCTCAGCAAGAGCTTCACCGCGACCGCCGCGGCCCTGGCCGAGGCGGAGGGGCTGCTCGACTTCGACGCGCAGGTGGCCTCGTACTTCCCGGAGTTCGAGGCCGACATCACCGACCCGCGCAGCCGGGCCATGCTGGTGCGGCACGTGGCATCCATGGCGAGCGGCCACCGGAGGGACACCGTCGACGAGGCCTTCGGGCGGAACGTCTCCGAACCCGTCCGGCAGTTCCTGCTGCTGCCCCCGGACGCCGACCCGGGCACCGTCTTCGCCTACAACCAGCCGGCCACCTACACGCTGGCCGCGATCGTCCAGCGGGTGACGGGGCAGCCGCTCACCGCGTACCTGCGGCCGCGGCTGCTGGATCCGCTGGGCATCGGCGAGGTGGCCTGGCTGTCGGACCGCACCGGCCGCGAGCTCGGCTTCAGCGGCCTGCACGCCACCACCGACGCGATCGCCCGATTCGGACAGCTGTATCTGCGCGACGGGCTCTGGGAAGGCGAGCGGCTGCTGCCCGAGGGGTGGGCGGCCCGCGCCGCACACCCCCGCACACCCACCGCCGGCCTGATGGGAGACGTAAACCGGCAGGACTGGGACCGGGGCTACGGCTATCAGTTCTGGACGTCCCGGCACGGCTACCGGGGCGACGGAGCATTCGGCCAGTTCTGCCTGGTGCTGCCGGAGCACGACGTGGTGATCGCGGCGACCTCGGCGACCGAGCGGATGCAGGAGTACCTGAACCTGGCCTGGAAGCATCTGCTGCCCGCCTTCGGCCCCGAGCCGCTGACCGGCCGCGAGGCCGCCGACGCGGAGCTGCGGGAGCGCCTCGGCCGGCTCGCGCTGCCCCCCGCCCCGGGGCGTCCGGAACCCTTCGGCCGGGAGCGGGACTGGGCAGGCGCCGTGTTCACGTCCTCCGACGGGGCGGGACCGCTCCGCTCGGCCGGGCTCACCCGGGACGCCGACGGCTGGACGCTCACCCTCACCGGAGAGCGGGACCGTCCGGACCGTCCGGACCGGCTCGACCTGCGGATCGCGGGGGAGGGCTGGACGGTCGCGGAGGAACCCGTCCCGGCCGCGGTGAGCGGCGGCTGGTCCGATGGCGGCACGCTGGCCGGGGACGTGGTGTTCCTGGAGACCCCGCACCGTCTGGCACTGACCTGCTCCCGCGCGAAGGGGACGCTCACCGCCCACTGGCGCACCTCGCCGCTGCACCCCGGCCCTCTCACCGCCCTGCGCGCCCCGCGCGGGTCAGTCTGAGTCCGGCCGGAAGGTCGTGAAAAAGGTCCGCAACGCCTCCTGGTTGGCGGCCTTGTCCCAGTCGGCGTCCGGGGTGGTCCAGCGCAGCGAGAAGCTCCGTCCCCCACCGAGCAGGAAGCCCCGGCCGTAGGTGTGCACCCGGTCGCCGCCGACGTACGCCGTCCACTCCATGTCGGCGGCCTTGCGGCCCTGGTACGTCGTCGCGCGGATCGACCCGACCCGGTCGTAGCCATCGGCCTGCTTGAGGTTGGGCTCGACGTCGTCCCGCCACACGGCCACGGGGTCCGGGCCCGCCCGGTCGCTGTAGGTGACGGCGAGTGTGCGGTCGTCGCCCTCGGCGCCGAAGACGACGCGGTACACCTCGCCGTCACGGTCGGTGTCCAGCCGCTCGAAACCCTTGGGAAGCGCGACGGAGAAGCCCTCCGCCGCCCGGTAGCGCTGGAACCCGGGCGGCAGGGCCGTACTCGGGGAGGACGGGGCGCGTGTCGGGGTGGGCTCGGGCGGCGCGGCGGGCGGGGAGGACGGAGAGGGTGTGGTGGAGGGGGACCTGGGCCGGCTGGGCGTCCCGGACGGTTCAGCGCTGCCGCCGCCGGTGCCCTCGCCCGGAGTGGCGGCGGAGGCCGGCGGACGGGCCGGCGATTCGGCCGCGTCGCTGCCGCCGTCCGTGCCCGGCAGCCCCTGGGTCGCGGCGAGCACGGCGACCGCGACCGTGACGACGGCCAGGGCCGTGCCCGCCACCACGGTCCGTCTGCTCCACGCCGGGTTGCCCGTTCGCACCGCGGCGTAGGCGCCGCGCAGCCGTGGGACGGGTGCCGCGGCCAGGGCGGCATCGGGGTCCTCGCTGAGGGCGCGGGTCAGCGCCTCACGTACCACCGGGCGGGTCAGCCGCTCTCGTGAGTCCTTGCGGAGCAGCCCCTGCACGACCTGGGTGAGCGGCCCAGCGCGCACCGGCGTGCGCAGCGGAAGCCGGTCCACGCCCTTCAGGGTGTTCTCCGGGCGCCCCCGGTCCCGGAAGGGCGGTCGCCCCTCGACCGTCGTGTAGAGGATCGCGCCCAGCGCCCACAGGTCGGCCGCGGGGCCGATGCGCTGGTCGCGGGCCTGCTCCGGGGAGGCGAACGCGGGGGCCGTCAGCCGGGGCGCGAGGGTCGCGCCGGCCAGGCCGAAACCGGTGACGACGACCGAATGGTCCTCGCGCACGAACACCTGGCCGGGGCTGAGCTCGCCGTGCGTGATGCCTTCGGCATGCGCGGCGTCCAGCACGTCGAGCAGTTCCAGGCCGATCCTCGCCGCCCGCACGTAGTTGAACGTGCCCTGCTCGGAGAGGAGTTCACCCAGGGCGGTGCCGTCGATCCACTCGTTGACCGTCCACAGCGCGCCGGCCTCCTCGACCGCGTCGACGACCGCGGCGATCCGGCCGGGGCACAGCAGCGCCATGTTCTCCGTCGTGCGCAGCAGGCGGGCGGCGGCCCGGCGCTCGGCCCCGTGCGGGTCCTCCGGGAGCCCGATCTGGGTCACCAGACACGGGCGCGAGATCTCTCCGGCCCCGGTGTCCTCGGCGTACCAGCAGATGCGGTTGGTCTCGCGATGAATGATCTCGAGCAGCCGGTACCGGCCGGCGACCAACTGGTGTGTGGAGACGTGCGCCCTGCCCATGGCCATCCCTCGCTGGAAACCTGGCTCTCACCTTTTCCAGAAGTACGGGGAGTGGGGCGGCCCGCGTTCAAACGGATCGCAACTCCGTGTCCATTCCTGTCTTTCGTTCAAAGGGTGGGAGCAAGTGTGCGAGGAAAGAGCGCCTTTCGTGTCCCGGACACGGTTCACCTAGGCAGCCGGGGGTAGACGGACGAGAAAAATTCGACCGCCGCTTCCCGTTGATTGGCGAATTCCGGCCCCGCCTGGTGGTAACCGACGGTAAATGCGGAGGCGTGCAACGTCTGAACTCGGAGCCCTCCGATGAATTCGCGACGGATTCCCGGGGTGGCCGGAACGTCAGCGCAGCCCGAAGCGACGCGACCAGGCGAACACGTCGTCCGTCGTCACGTTGCCTCCGCACACCACCAGGCCGAGCCGCGCCCCGTCGCCGACCCGTTCCAGGACCTGCCGGGCGGCGGGCAGCAGGCAGCCCGCCGCCGGTTCGGCCCACAGCTTGGCGTGCTCGGCCAGGTCCAGCACGCCCCGCACGGCCTCCCGGTCCGGAACGACGAGGACCTCGGTCACCAGGGCGCGGACGTGGTCGTACGTCAGCTGCGACGCGGACGGGGCGCTCAGCGTGGAGACGATCGACGACAGGGCGACCGGCTGCGGGCCGCCCGCCGTCAGCGCCTCGGACATGGCCTGGGCGCCCTCGGTCTCCACGCCCCACACCCGCACGCCGGGCCGGCACGCCCGCAGCGCGGCGGCGACACCGGCGATCAGGCCGCCGCCCCCGATGCTCACGAGCACGTCCGTGAGTTCACCGGCGTCGGCGGCGAACTCCAGGCCGACCGTGCCCTGTCCGGCGATCACCGCGGGGTCGTCGAAGGGATGGACCAGGGTCAGACCGTCCTGCTGAAGCCGTGTCATGAGCGCGAACGCGCCGTCCATGTCGTCGGTCAGCCGCACCGACGCCCCGGCCTCCTCCGCGATCTCCACGGCACGGGCGGGTGCCGAGCGGGGCATCACCACCGTGGCCTTCACATCGAGGGCCGCGGCCATGACCGCGACGGCGATCCCGTGGTTGCCGCCGCTGACCGCCACGACTCCGGCGGCCCGCTCGGCCTCGCCCAGCGACAGCAGCTTCGCCGCCGCCCCGCGCGCCTTGAACGAGCCGGTGCGCTGCAGCAGTTCGAGCTTCACGGTGACCGGTGCGCCGAGCAGCGCCGACAGCCCGGGACTGTCCACGGTCGGGGTGCGCACGACGTGCCCGGCGATGCGCCCGGCCGCGGCTTCGATCTCCGGCATACCGATCATGGCAGGTGTCCTTCCGGCGCGGGGTCGCGGAACGCGCCGTATCGAACCCTGACGCGCCCGGGGGGCCGAGGTCAAAGCGGTTCGCGGGCACGGCCCTGTGTCACCGGCGCACTCCGGCCCGGCGGGTCAGACGTCGCGGCGCACCAGGTACCCCAGCAGCGACCGCAGGTCCCCGACGGCCTCCGCTGCCAGGGGGACTCCGGAGAGTGAGGTCTCGACGGCGGTGAGGTGCCGGCGCGCCTCTGTCAGGGCCGCCGCGCGGCCGCCGGCCTCCTCGATGAGCGCGGCCGCCGTGCCCGTCGCCGCACCCGACGTCAGGAGTGCGGCGATCCGGCCGCCCATCGGGGTGCCGAGGGCCACCAGCACCGGGAACGTCTTCTTCCGCTCACGCAGATCACCGTGGACCGGCTTACCGGTGACACCGGGGTCACCCCAGATGCCCAGCACGTCGTCGACGATCTGGAACGCGACCCCCAGGTGCCGGCCCGCCCGGTCGAGCGCGGCGGCCGTCTCGGGGCGGGCACCGCCGAGCACCGCGCCGAGCGCCGCCGCGCAGCCGAGCAGCGCGCCCGTCTTGTGCTCCGCCATCGCCCGGTACTCCTCGGGCCGTACCCGCTCCGGGCCGGTCCACGGGCGGTCGGCGAACAGCAGGTCGTCCGCCTGCCCGCGCACCAGGTCACCCAGCGCCGCGGACAGCGTCCGCACGCCCGCCGCTCCACCGGGCTGCGCGGCCAGCGTCTCGACGGCCAGGGCGAACAGCGCGTCGCCCGCCAGCACCGCGGGCCCCGTGCCGTAGGCCTTCCACACGGCCGGGCGGCGTCGCCGGTCCGCGTCGCCGTCCATGATGTCGTCGTGCAGCAGGGAGAAGGCGTGCACCAGTTCCACCGCGACCGCCGCGGCCACCCCCGCCCGGCCCGGAGCACCGGCCGCCTCCGCGCCGAGCACCGCGAGTGCCTGCCGCACACCTTTGCCGCCGGAGGCCACGGCAGGTGCCCCGCCGACCTCGCACCAGCCGAAGGAGTAGCCGGCCATCTCGCCCACCCAGGGGTGCAGACGCCCCACGGCTTCCTCCAGAGCGGGCCGGACCAGGGCGCGGCAGCGGCCCAGAACCGCCGGGACGTCACCGGCGCCGGCCGCGCGATCGTGCGGCTCGCCCCGGCGCGCCGTCCGCGCGGTGGCGGGTGCCTCGGCCGCCGTGACCTTCCTCCGGGCTGTCTCCACCGTCGTCGGCAGCGCCCTCACAGGGCCACCCCCGTCGCCGGCCCGGCCGACGGTATACCGAGTTCCTCGTGGGCCCGGGCCACCATCCGGCGGGCGTGCTGCAGGCCGATGCGCTCCAGCAGGACGGCGAGGTCCGCCAGTTCGGCCGCCGTCTCGTCAGGGTCGCGGCCCAGGCGGGCCAGGGACTTGGCGAGTCCCAGGCGCGAGAGCGCCTCCCCGCGCGGCTCCCTCATCTCCCGGAACTCCGCGAGCGCCTGCTCGTACAGCTCGCGCGCCTGCCCGTAACGCCCCGCCCGGTACAGGACGTTGCCGCGCATCTTGTGGTTGTAGGCGAGCGCGCTGGACAGCCGCATCGCCCGGCACGTCGTCTCCGCCTCGGTCAGCAGCGCAAGGGCCCGCTCGGTGTCCCGGTCACGCACCGACACCACGTCGGCCAGGCCGCGCAGTGCCCAGGCGTGGCCGCGGCGGTCCTCGGCACCAGCGGCGATCTCGGCGGCCTCCTCGAACAGCGCGTACGCCGAGTCGTAGCGGCCGGTGTTGCGGTGCATCTGAGCGATGCCCTCCAGCGCCCACACCGTGTGCCGCGCCTCGCCGCGCCGCCGGGCCTCGGCCAGCAACTGCTCGTGCAGTCTGCCGACGGCCTCGTAGTCGCCCTGGATGCGGCCGGTCTCGGCCAGCCCGGCCAGCGAGTAGCCGCGGACGACGACGTCCCCGCCGCGTTCGCCCAGGTCGGCCGCCAGCCGGAGCAGCCTGCGGGCCAGCGGGAGTGCGCCGCGCTGCCGGGCCAGCGTGCCGCCGCTCCACAACGCCCAGGCCATCGCCCCGAGGTCCTCCGCCTGCCGGGCCGCGCGGTAGCTCGCCTTCCAGGCCCGCTCCGCGTCCTCGACCCGGCCCAGCCGGCGGTGCGCCTCGGCCACGGCGAGTCCGGAGCGGGCCGCCTCCCCGGGCTGTCCGGCGCGTTCCGCGGCCCGCAACTGCTCGGTGCCTGCGGCCAGGACGTCGGTCAGCGAGGAGTTGACGGACAGGGTGGTGAGCGCGCCCTGGTACTCCGGGGCGAATGCCTTGCCGTACATCGATGCCTTTCGGTCCGTATGCACGCCATGTATACATGCTGCGTATACATGGTGTGTATAGAGGGGTGGAGATCTGCCCCGGCCCCTCGGGCCAGGGCAGCCCCTGTTGCCGGTCAAGACGTCGGCGGAACGAACCGGGTTGCCTGTGAGGCGCAGATCACGTGACAGACGTTCAGTGCTGACCCGCCTTGTGCGGGGTCGCCTCGCTCGGCCGGACGACGACGTACCCCTCGCCCTGGAGCACCAGTTGCACCGCCTCGCCGGAACCGCCGCGCAGCATCGACCCGAGGGACTGGGAGCGGTGCAGCGAGGTCTGCAGTCCCGCGGTCCAGCCCACGACCGCGTCGGTGTCGACGTACACCGGATACTCCGGCGACACCGGGATGACGAGCGGGTTGCCCTCGCACACCAGACCCAGCTTGCCGTACCCGGTGAAGACGCTGTTGAACAGGCCGCCGCCGGTGATGCCGGCGCCCTTCACGGTGGCGATGCGGTACGACAACGTGGGGTCGAAACACAGGACGTTGCGGCCGTTGACCGTGAACTCGTCGCCGGGCTCGACCTCGACGATGAAACAGTTCTGTGCCTCGTGCGCGAACCAGGCCTCGCCCTGCCCGCGCACCGCCATCAGCGGCAGGCCCTCCCCGGTGACCGCGCGCTTGAGCATGCCGCCCACGCCCTGCCCCTTGCGCTCGAACCGGAGGCTGCCGCGGTAGGAGATCATCGCGCCCTGCCGGGCGAGCATCTCGCCGTTCACCGTGTAACGAAGGCACTTGGCGTTCTCGACCGTCATACCCGGCGCCACGGCCGGCCGCACCACGTGCTCACTTGAAAAGAGGTCACCCTTCATCCCGGCATCCTCGCCCGGAGCGTCCCCCTCCGCCAAGATCACGCCGAAGGCCGCTTCGCCCACCCACGGCTCACCCCTCTTCACCGACCGCACGGGACGGCACGGCCCGCCCGTCGGGACCACCTGCGCAGCGCCGCCGACCGCACCACTACGGTGAGGTACGCCGGGACGACCTCCGCCCGCACCCGCCCCGACCGGCCGAAGGAGCGCCGACGATGTCCCGCACCGCCCGCCCCCGCTGCCGAGCCACCCTGGCCGCCCTCACCTGCTGCGTCGCGCTGGGCTGCGGGACCGGTACGGTGCCCCAGGAGCGGCCCGGCCCACCGCCCCGTCCCCCGAGGGCAGCCGGGCCCAGTGTGGTCACCTGGGCCTCGTCCGCAGGCCACCTGAGCGAGGCGGCCGACGGCGCGGCCGACGGCCGCGGTTACCGGCTGATGGTGCGCACCAGCGTGGGCGGCAGCGGCCTCAGGGTGCGGCTGTCCAACGCCTTCGGCGACCGGCCGGCGACGTTCACCAACGTCCACGCGGGTCTTCGACGGGCCGGTGCCGCACTCGTCCCCGGAACCAACAGACGCCTGACCTTCGACGGCGCCCGCTCCGTCACCGTCCCCGCCGGCGGCATCGTCTACAGCGACCCGCTGCCCGGCCGCGTACCGGCCGGGCGCACCCTCGCCGTCAGCATGTACGTGCCCCGGGCGGGCGGCGCGCTCACCGGACACTGGCTGGCGATGCAGACGTCCTACAAGACCGTCGGCGACCACGCCGCGGAGGAGAGCGCGGCCCACTGGAAGCAACGGACCGGCTCCTGGTTCTACCTGGACGCCGTCACCGTCCGGCCCCGGGAGAAGACGGGCGCCGTGGTCGCGCTCGGCGACTCCATCACCGACGGCTGGCACTCCACGACCGACCGGGACCGCCGCTGGCCCGACTTCCTGGCCCGTCGCCTGAGCAAGTCCGCCGGCACCAGGGTCGAGGGCGTGGCCAACGCGGGCATCGCCGGCAACAAGGTCCTCCTCGACGGCCCCGGGCAGAGCGCCCTCAACCGTGTGCGGCGCGACGCGCTCTCGCTGCCGGGCGTGCGCACGGTCTTCCTCTTCCAGGGAATCAACGACATCAAGGCCGAACCCGGCGCCACCGGTGCCGGGCTGATCGCCGGGTACCGCAGGCTGATCGACCGGGCGCACGCGGCCGGGAAATGCGTCGTCGGCTCCACGATCGCCCCCTACAAGGGCTGGCAGGAGTGGGACCCCGCCGGGGAGGCGGTGCGACGGCAGGTCAACGCCTTCATCCGGGACAGCGGCGAGTTCGACGGGGTCGCCGACTTCGACCGCGTCCTGCGCAGCCCCGACGACCCCGAGCGGATGCTCCCCGCTTACGACGGCGGCGACCATCTGCACCCCGACGACCAGGGCATGCGGGCCATGGCCGAAGCCGTCGACCTGGACAGCCTCGACTGCGAGGCCCGCTAGGGCCCGGCCACGTGCCGTCAGCCGGACGTCGTCGGCTCCGGGGTGATCAGGCCCTCGCGGTAGGCGATCGCCACGGCCTCTCCGCGGCTCGACGCGCCGACCTTGGCGAGGATGTTGGAGACGTGGACGCTCGCGGTCTTGCCGCTGATGAACAGCTCCTCACCGATCTGCCGGTTGCTGCGGCCCAGGGCGAGCAGCCGCAGCACGTCCTGCTCGCGCGCGGTGAGGACGGCGGCCCGGTCGTCGCTGCCGGGCCTGTCCGACAGCCGGCCGCGGCGGATCAGGTCGTCCGCGCGTTCGCGCAGCGGCGTGGCACCGAGGTGGTCCGCGGTCTCCCGCACCGCTCGGGCCTCGGACGCCGCCTCCTCGCGTCGCCCGTCCGCCACCAGGGCCTCGGCGTACCGCAGGCGGCACCGGGCCCGCTCGTAGACGTCGCCGTAGCCGAACGCCGTCACCACCCTCGCCCAGGCGGCCACGTCAGGCCCCGACGCGGCCCTGATCCACTCGGCCTCGGCCCGGGCCAGCCACGCCTGCCCCTCGGGACCCTGGGGCGTGCCGTCGTCGCGGGTGGCCATCGTCCGTGCCAGTTCCACCAGTTCGGTCGCGGTGTCCGTCCAGCGACGGGAGCCGGCCTCGTCACCGGCCGACCGCAGCCCGGACGCCGCGTCGGCCACCGCGGACAGCGCCAGCGCGGCGAGCCGCACCGTGACGTCCGGGCGGGTACCCGCCTCGTCGATGAGGGCCGCGACCGTCGTCCGCGCCCACCGCACCGCGTCCTCGGGATCCGAGCGCAGGGCCGCCGCGTCGGTGAGCACGATGCCCGCGACGAGGGTGGCCATCCAGTCGAACGGCCCCTCCAGCAGGGCACGCGCCCGGTCGGCGGCCGCGAGGTCTCCGCGCGCGAGCCTCACGTACAGCGCGGGACCCATCGTGTACCCGCCGGCGGCCGGCAGCACATCGGCGTCGGCCGCCGCGGCGCGCAGACACTCGTCCCAGCGGCCCAGCACGTTCAGCACCAGCAGCCGCAGATAGCGCATCTCCAGCGGGTAGGTCGACGACAGCAGCCCGGCGCGCCGGGCCCGGTCCAGGCCCTCCGTCAGCCAGGGCACGCACTCCGCGAGGGCGCCGGACTCGTAACAGCCCATGGCCAGGTTGAACAGGGCGCGCAGCTCCACGGCCGCGTTGCCCGAAGTCCGGGCGAGCTCCCGGGCTTTGACCAGCAGCTGCCGGCCCTCCCGGCCGCGCCGCCCCTCACCGTCGAAAACCGCCAGGGAGATCAGCAGGTCCGCCTGGGCGTCGCTCATCCGCAGCCGCTCCGCCACTGCCAGGGCCCGGCGGGCGACCTCGAGCGCGGTCTCGTTCTCCCCGATGTGGCGTGCCGCCAGGACATGCGTGGCCGCCGCCCACACCCACGTCGGGGACGGGGGGTCCTCCGGGATCATCGCCAGTGCCTCGCTGCTGTAGGCGAACGCCGCCGTCAGGCTGTCCACGCTGAGCAGGTTCCCGGCGAGGGTGTAGCGGACCCGTGCGGCGAGTTCGGACTCGGGGTCCTGACCGAGTCCGGCCAGCGCGGACCGGGCGAGAGACACCGCCCGGTGCAGTTCCCCGGCGTGCGCGGCCGCCGCCGACGCCCGCAGGGTCAGCGTCACCCGGTCGACGCCCGGGGGCCGCGCCCCGGGACCGACCGCCGACCACAGGTCCAGGGCCGCTTCGAGATGCCGTTGCTCCTCGGCCGGCGCACCGACCCGCTGGGCGTGATCGGCGGCCTCCAGCGAAGAGGCCAGCGCCTCGGGGAGGTCGTGGCTCTCCCGGTAGTGGTGGGCGCGCTCGGCGGCGCTCTCGGCCCGCCCGCGCCCGGCGAGCAGCCGAGCGAACGCGCCGTGCAGCCTCGCCCGCTCCCCGGGCAGCAGATCGGCGTAGACGGCCTCGCGGGCGAGCGCGTGCCGGAAGGAGTACGTGTCCCCGTCACCGGCCACGAGCAGCTGCCGTCCCACCGCCTCCCGCAGCGCCGACTCCAGCTCCGCCTCCGGCAGCCCGGCCGTCTCCCGCAGCAGGTCGTGCTCCACCCGGCGCCCGGCGACGGAGGCGGTCCGCAGCACCTGCTGCGCCCTGTCGGAGAGCTGCTCGAAACGGATCAGCAGCACATCGGCGAGCGCGCTGGGCACACCACCCGACTCGGTGTCGGTGGCGGCGAGCAACTCCTCCGCGTAGAAGGCGTTCCCCTCGGCCCGCTCCACGATCCGCCGCACCGTGGCGTCCGGCAGCGGCCGGGACTCCAGGGCCCGCACCAGCCGGTCCACGTCGGGATCGGCCAGCGGCCGCAGTTCCACTCGCTCGACGACGGGCAGCCGCACCAGTTCGGCCAGCAGCGGCCGCAGCGGATGCCGGCGGTGCAGGTCGTCGGCCCGGTACGAGGCGAAAACCGCCAGCCGGTGCCGGAGCACGCCCCGGCCCAGCAGGAACCGCAGCAGATCCCGCGACGACTGATCCGCCCAGTGCAGGTCCTCCAGCACGAGCAGCAGCGGCGCTACCTCCGCGACCTCGGCCAGCAGGCCCGCCATCCCCTCGAACAGCCGCAGCCGCCCGTCCACGTCCCGCACGGAGTCGGATCCTGCTCCCAGCAGCCGCTCGACCACGGGATGCGCGGCCAGGGCACCGGAGAACCGCTCATCGGCGGCCAGCACCCCGAGCACCTCGGTGAACGGGAGGTAGGGCAGCCCGACGTCGCCGAGATCCACACAGTGCCCGGTGAGCACGGTCATGCCGGCGTCGGCGGCCCGAACCGAGATCTCGTCCAGCAAGCGTGTCTTGCCGACACCGGCGTCCCCGCCCACGAGCACGGCCCGGGTCTCGCCGGCGCGCGCACGCTCCAGCACGCCGGAGAGCCGATCGAGTTCAGGATCCCGGCCGACCACCGGCGCGACGAATGATGCCTGTGGCACTAAACCAACCTTCTCTTCAGGGGCACGGGGCCGGACGGGGCGCGGCTTCGCCGCGGTGCCCGGGCGCGATCCACCCCACACGGCCCACGGCCGCCACCGGACAGCGAACCCCGGGCGTTCAGGTGCGCAGGACCTTCGCCCAGTCGACGGGAACCCGCCCCGCCGGCCCCGGCGTGGGCTGATCGACCGGATGGCTCACCGGCTCCGCCAGCTCCGGCCCGCCCTCGTACAGCTCGTTCGTCTCATAGTTCCAGTACCAGTCCTCACCCGGCTCGAAGCTCTGCACGAACGGGTGCCCGGTCTCCCGGAAGTGCCCCGTCGCGTGCTTCGCCGGCGAGCTGTCACAACACCCCACGTGCCCGCACTGCGCACACCGCCGCAGGTGGAACCACCAGCCGCCGGCCGCGTCACACTCGGCACACCCGCTGCCGCTGGGCCGCGCAGTCGGGTCGATCCCGTTCTCGCCACTCATTGAGACTCCTCCTCCACCGCTGTCAGCGGCAGCAGCACCTCGAAACGCGTGTTCCCCGGCTCCGAATCCACCCGGATGCCGCCGTGGTGCTTGTTGACCACGATCCGCCAGGAGATGTCGAGCCCCAGCCCGGTCCCCTCACCCACCGGCTTGGTGGTGAAGAAGGGATCGAAGATCCGCTCCCGGTCCTGTGCCGGGATGCCGATGCCCGTGTCGCGGAACTCCACCAGCAACCGGTCGTGTTCCGCGGCCGTCCGCACGGTCAGCGTCCCCTCGCCGCCCGCGCTGTTGATCGCCGCGACCGCGTTGTCGATGAGGTTCGTCCATACCTGGTTGAGCTCCGCGGGATACGCGGGGATCTTCGGCAGCGTACGGTCGTAGTCCTTGACGATCTTGATCCGCTTGCCGATCTTGCCGGACAGCATCAGCAGGGTGGAGTCGAGCAGTTCGTGCACGTCGGCGTGCCGGAAGGGCGCGCGGTCGAGCTGCGAGTACTGCTTCGCCGCGTCGACGAGATGCGAGATGCGGGTGGTCGAGTCGTTGATCTCGTCCATGAGCAGCTCGGTCTCGACGGTGTAGTTGAGCCACCCGATCGCGCTGGGCAGGATGTCCTCGTCCACCGCCGCCGCGACCTGGTCCAGCCAGTCCACGTCGAGACCGGCCTGGACGAAGGTGGGCGCGATCCGCCAGCCCTCCTCGATGCCCTGGTCGTCCAGCCAGTCGGTCACGGCGTCCTCGCGGTCGGACGCCTCCAGCGGACTCAGCGCCGGTGCCTTGGCGACCCGTTCTGCCGTGCGTTCCTGGAGGTCGATGAGGTTCGCCATGACCTCGGGGGAGTACGAACCCTGCGCGATGACCGCCAGCTTGTGGCGCATCTTGCCGACCCGCTCCCGCAGGGTCGCCGTCGCCCGTACGGCCGCCGCGGCCGGGTTGTTGAGCTCGTGCGTGAGTCCCGCGGACAACGACCCCAGTGCCAGCAGCCGTTCACGCTGCCCGATGGCCCGCTGGGTGCTCTTCGATCCGAAGAACAGGCCCTCCAGCAGATGCACCGCCATCGGGAACCACTCCTGCATGATGTCCGCGAACGTGTCGGCGGGCAGCACGAAGAACCGCGACGGCTCCGTCACACGCATGGAGTTGTTGTAGACCTGCCGCACCCGGTCGCCCAGATACGCCTGCATGGATCCCGCGTACACCCCGCGCTGCGAGGTCCGGGTCACCTCCACGTCGTCCGCCCCGACCCGGCGGTACAGCACCACCGTGCCTTCGAGCATCACGTAGAAGCAGGTCGCGGGCTCGCCCTCGGTGTACACCGGTCCGGGCTCGAACCGCTCCACCCGCCCCTCGGCGCACAACCGGCCGAGCTGCTCGGGTGTGAGCTTCTCGAACAGGAACAGCGCCCCGATCTCCTGCGGGTTGCAGGGCGCCGACCGCCCGCTCACGACTGCTCCAGGTACCGGTGGACGAGCATCACGGCCATGGCTCCCTCTCCGACGGCGGACGCGACCCGCTTCGCGGACTCCGAGCGGGCGTCGCCCGCCACGAACACGCCGGGCACGTTGGTCTCCAGGTGGTACGGCGGCCGGTCCAGCTCCCAGCCCTGCGGCGGGCGGCCGTCGGGGGTCAGGTCCGGCCCGGCGAGGATGAACCCGCGTTCGTCCCGCAGCACCGTCCCGTCCAGCCAGTCGGTCAGCGGGGCCGCGCCGATGAACACGAACACCCACTGGGCGTCGACCTGTTCGGTCTGCCCGCTGTCCACGTCCCGCAGGGTCAGCCGCTCCAGACGGCCGTCGCCGTGTGCGGACTCCACGACCGTGCGGACCCGCACCTGGATGTTGGGCGACTCCTCGATCTGCTGGATCAGGTAGTGCGACATCGACGCGGCCAGTGACTCGCCGCGCACCAGCAGCGTCACCGACTTGGCGCCCCGGGACAGGTACATCGCCGCCTGCCCGGCGGAGTTGGCGCCGCCGACGATGTACACGTCCTGGTCCTGGCAGGAGGGCGCCTCGGTCAGGGCCGAGCCGTAGTACACCCCGCAGCCGGTCAGTTCCGCGCAGCCGGGCGCCGCGAGCTGACGGTAGGACACGCCGGTCGCCAGGATCACGCTGTGGGCGGCGACCGCCGAGCCGTCCGAGAACCGGACGACCCGCGCCGCGCCGTTGACCTCCAGGGCCGTCACCTCGCGCGCGGTGAGGATCTCGGCGCCGAACTTCGTCGCCTGCCGCCGGGCCCGGTCGGTGAGCTGCGCCCCCGACACACCGTCGGGGAAGCCCAGGTAGTTCTCGATGCGTGAACTCTGTCCCGCCTGCCCGCCGGTCGCCGACCGTTCCACCAGCACGGTCCGCAAGCCCTCGGAGGCGCCGTAGACGGCCGCGCCGAGCCCCGCCGGGCCGCCGCCGATGACGACCAGGTCGTAGAAGTCGGCCGTCGGTGTCGTCGCCAGCCCGACGCGGGCGGCGAGGTCGACGGCCTCCGGCTCGACCATGGGCGAACCGTCCGGTGTGATCACCACCGGCAGCCGCACCCCGTCCTCGCCGGCCGCCGCCAGCAGCCGCCGCCCCTCCGGCTCGTCGGAGGAGTACCAGCGGTAGGGCACCTGGTTGCGGGCCAGGAACTCCCGTACGTCCGAGGAGCGCGAGGACCAGCGGTGCCCGACGACCTTCGTGCTGGGCACCGGCCGGTAGTCGCTGGACCGCCAGGCCTGGAGCAGGTCGTCGAGGACCGGGTACAGCTTCTCCTCGGGCGGGTCCCACGGTTTGAGCAGATAGTGGTCGAGGTCGACGACGTTGATCGCGTCGATCGCGGCGTTCGTGTCCGCGTACGCGGTCAGCAGCACGCGCCGCGCGCCCGGGTAGACGTCGAGGGCCTGTTCGAGGAACTCGATGCCGTTCATCTGCGGCATCCGGTAGTCGGCCAGGATCACGGCCACGAGATCGCCGCGCAGTTTGAGCTCCCGCAGCGCCTCCAGCGCCGAGGTGCCGGACTCCGCCCGCACGATCCGGTACGACGCGCCGTACCGCCGCCTCAGGTCCCGGGCCACGGCCCGGGAGACGCCCGGGTCGTCGTCCACGGTCATGATGACGGTCCGCGCCGAATCGGCGGCCTGTGCCATACGTCCCCCACTCCGGGCGGTCGACTCACGGCACGGCGTCCCCGGGGCACCGCGCCGACCTCCGCCCATCGTATGTTCGATCGCCGCGCGGCGCTCCGATACGGAGATCGGCTCCGTCGGGCGCGGGCAGCGGCGGCGGTGGTGAAGACTGGGCGGCACAGTGACGTTCCACAGGGAGGCAGCCGGATGACACGCCCGATCACCGCAGGGGTCGACGGATCGCAGGAGAGCCTCGCGGCCCTCGCCTGGGCGGCGCGGGAGGCGGTGCGGCGCGACCGGCCGCTGCGCGTGGTGCACGCCTGGCGGTTCCAGACGCCGGAGCTGATCGAGACCGCGGTCGCCACGGACGCGGACAGCCAGGCCGAGTGGGTGCACGGCGCGGTGACCGAGGCCGTCGGGACCGTCACCGAACGGCACCCGGACCTCGAGGTGACCACGGACGTCATCGAGGGGGCCGTCGCCGACACCCTGGCCGACGCCGCGGCCGACGCCGAGATGCTCGTCCTCGGCTCGCGCGGGCACGGCCGCATCGTCGGCTTCCTGGTCGGCTCGGTCGGCCAGCAGGTGATCGCCGAGGCCACCCGTCCCGTGGTGCTCGTGCGGGCCGGGGACCAGTCCTCGTCGGAGGCCGCCGGGCGGGAGATCGTCGTGGGCCAGCAGGGCGACCCGGAAGACAGCGCCGACGCGCTGCGCTTCGCCTTCGAGACGGCCGCCGCGCGCGGGGCGACCGTGCGGGTCGTACGGGCCTGGAACCTGCCGCCCGTCTTCGCCTACAGCCCGGGCTCACTGAAGCTCCTCGACGAGGCGGGGGGACTGGAGCCGTACGAGCGGAAGAGCCTGGCCGCCGCCGTCCGGCCGTTCCGGGACCGCTTCCCCGGTGTGCCGGTCGAGGAACACGTGGAGATGGGCAGTGCCGGTCAGGTGCTGCTGTCGGTGGCCGGGACGGCTCAGCTGATGGTCGTCGGCCGCCGGGCCCACCGCACGGCCGTCGGGGCGCGCATCGGCTCGGTGGCCCACGGGATGCTGCACCACGCCGACTGCCCGGTGGCGGTGGTGCCGCACGGGTGAGGGCCCCGGCTCCTCCTCACTCCGCCGTCGGCTGCAGCGTCTTACTGGCCTTGGGCAGGATGTTCTGGATGTAGTCCTCGACCACCGCGTCGAGACCGATGTCGTGCTGGGCCTGCTCGGACATGTACCAGCGGTGTTCGAGGAGCTGGTGGTAGATCTCGGCCGGGTCCATCGTGCCGCGCAGTTCGAGCGGCACGGCCCGCACGGTCGGGCGGAAGACCTCCCGCACCCAGCGGTGGGCCAGGACCTCGGGACGCGCTCCGAGAGGATCGCCCGGCGCGTAGTCGTCCTGGGTCGCCATCCAGCTCTCCAGGTCGTTCAGCAGCCGCCGGGCCTGGTTCTCCTCCGTGTCGAGGCCGGTCAGGCGCAGCAGTTGCCGCTGGTGGTGACCGGCGTCGACGACCTTGGGCACGAAGCTGACCGTGTCGCCGTTCGAGGCGTGCTCGATCTGCATCTCGGCGACGTCGAACCCGAGGTCGTTCAGACGGCGGATCCGGCGTTCTATGTAGTGGTACTTGCCCGCCGGATAGACGGAGGCCCGGGTCAGCTCGTCCCACAGGCCGCGGTAGCGGGCGCAGATCTCCATGCCGAACTCGATCGGGTCCACCGACGGGTGCAGCGCCCCGGACGCCTCCAGGTCCAGCAGCTCCCCGCTGATGTTCACGCGGGCGAGGTCGAGGTCGTACTCGCGCTGTCCCGTGCTGAGCTGCGGATGCAGGTCACCGGTCTCAGCGTCCACCAGGTACGCGGCGTAGGCGCCCGCGTCGCGCCGGAAGAGGGTGTTGGACAGCGAGCAGTCGCCCCAGGCGAACCCGGCCAGGTGCAGCCGCACCAGCAGCACGGCGAGCGCGTCCATGAGCCGGTGCATGGTGGCCGGGCGCATGGTCGTCTCGAACATCGAGCGGTACGGCATCGAGCCGCCCAGGTGCCGGGTGACCAGGACGCTCTCCAGCGGGGCGCCGCTCGCGTCGGTGCGGCCGGTGACCACGGCCAGCGGGTCCACCGACGGGATGCCGAGCCGGTCCAGGTCGCGCAGCATGTCGTACTCGCGCAGCGCCGGGCGCTCGGCCAGCTCCTTGACGGCGATCACCTCGTCGCCCGCCCGGGAGTAGCGCACGACGTGCCGGGAGATGCCGCGCGGCAGCGGCACCAGGTACTCCTCCGGCCACTCCTCCAGGGGCACGTCCCACGGCAGTTCGAGCAGGAGCGCGGGGTGCTCCGGGTTGGTCGCGCTGATCTGCAGTGCCATGGGCCGGGTGTCCTTGTCTCGCCGCCGATCGTCACATCAGACTAGAGGGCGCGTTCCCGGGCCCTCAGAGCGGCGTCCCGCACCGGCCCGCGGTGGACCGGTCCGTGCCCGGGCAGCAGCAGCTCGCCCTCCAGCTCCGCCAGGACGTCCAGGGAGGCCAGGGCCCGCGGCCGCTCGTGGTGGAACATGTCCGGCAGCAGCTGCGGCCCCTCCAGCCGCGCGGTGGGGTGCCCGCTGACCAGGGCGTCCCCGGAGATCAGCACGCCGGCGCCGGGCAGGTGATAGGCGCAGTGCCCGTCGGTGTGACCCGGCGTGTGCACCGGAACCGGCCGTCCGGGCAGGTCCAGGGCGCCGGACCGCGGGAACGGCTCGGGGGCCGTCACCGGGTTGTGCCTCGTGCCGCCGGAGCGCAGCGCGTGCACCGCCCACGGGAGCACGCCCGGTCGCCAGCCGTTGCCCAGCACCGTCCCGAGGGACACTTGGTGCAGGAAGTCGCGCCGGGCGTGCGGCACTTCGGCCTCGTGCAGGTACACGGGCGTGCCGTAGGCGGTGCGCAGGTACTCGGCCGAGCCCAGGTGGTCGTTGTGCGCATGGGTGATCAGCACGGCCGCGACCGCCTCCGGTGAGGCACCGACCTCGGCGAGCGAGGCGAGGACCTGCTCCCGGTCGCCGGGGTAGCCGGTGTCGACCAGCGTCACGGCGTCCCCCTCGGTGAGGATCACCCAGTTGGTGTCGGAGCCGTGCACCAGATAGGTGCCGTCCGCGACGTGATGTACGTCCGCCCGCATGATCGCCCGCCTCGTGTGGTCCCACCCGACGGGGAAAGCAAAGCAGAACCCCCGGTCGGCCCAATCGCCGGGTTCGTCTCAACGGGCCGGTGGGGGGTGGGCGTTCGGCAGGCTCAGTGCACGCCGTGCGGACGGAACTGGATGCTGATGCGCGGGCCCGTGGCCCGCGTGCTCTTGGGCACGGAGTGCTCCCAGGTGCGCTGGCAGGAGCCGCCCATCACGACGAGGTCGCCGTGGCCCAGCGGACGGCGCACCGTCTCGCGGCCGCCCCGCATCGGGCGCAGCAGCAGATCGCGGGGCGCGCCCACGGACAGGATCGCGACCATCGTGTCCTCGCGGGCTCCGCGTCCGATGCGGTCGCCGTGCCAGGCCACGCTGTCCCGGCCGTCGCGGTAGTAGCACAGCCCGGCCGTCGTGAAGGGCTCGCCCAGTTCCTCGCCGTAGTGGGAGCTCAGGGCGTCCCTCGCCCGATTCAGCACGGGGTGCGGCAGCGGATCGTCCGCGCCGTAGAACGCGAGGAGGCGGGGGACGTCCACGACGTTGTCGTACATCTTCCGCCGTTCGGCGCGCCACGGAACCTCGGCCGCCAGCTGCTCGAACAGTTCGGCCGAGCCGCTGAGCCACCCGGGAAGCACGTCGAGCCAGGCGCCGAAACCGAGGTCGCTGCGGCTGATCCCGTCCAGAGGCCCGAGCCGCAGTTCTTCGGCCTGGTCGAAGAGGGAGCCCTGGAGGTGCATGCCGCCAGCGTACCCCAAAATCGAAAATGTGTTCAGGGTGAGATGGTCTTTCGATACATTCATGTATCCAATACAGTCGTGTATCGAAAAGCCCGAAGGATCGAGGGGAGGCCGGGCATGGCCGCCGAGGGGACCGCCGGACGCGTGACCAGGCGCCGGGCGCACACTCGCGCCAACCTCCTCCGGGCGGCCTTCTCCGTGTTCGCGGCCAAAGGCTTCGGCCACGTCTCGATCGAGGAGGTCTGCGAGGCCGCCGGCTACAGCAGGGGTGCCTTCTACTCCAACTTCTCCAGTCTCGACGAGCTGTTCTTCGCCCTGTACCGCGAACGGGCCGACCTGATCGCCGAGCAGGTGTCCGGCGCGCTCGCCCTCGACGGACCCGACCTCGACGTGCCCGCCGCCGTGGACCGCGTCACCGACGTGCTGCTCCTGGACCGCGACTGGCTCCTGGTGAAAACGGACTTCCTCGTGCACGCCGCCCGCGACCCGGAGGTGGCGCGCAGCCTGCTCGAACACCGCGCGCGGCTGCGGCGTGCCATCGCCGACCGGCTCGGCCGCGCCCGCGGGCACACCGCGCTGCCCGCCGTGCTGGGCGACATCGACGGCGCCGCCCACGCCGTCGTCGCCGCGTACGACGGCGTCACCACGCAACTGCTGCTGGACCGGGACCTGGAACACGCCCGCGGCTGGCTGAAGCAGCTCCTCACGGCCCTGCTGACCGACGGCAGCGGCACCCCCGAACACACGAAGCACTGAGGAAGGGAACGGTCGCCATGGATGCCGATGTCATCGTCGTCGGAGCGGGACTCGCCGGGCTGGTCGCGGCGCACGAGCTGACCAGCAAGGGCCGGCGGGTCGCCCTCGTCGACCAGGAGAACGCGGGCAATCTCGGCGGCCAGGCCTTCTGGTCCTTCGGCGGGCTGTTCCTCGTCGGCTCGCCGGAGCAGCGGCGCCTCGGCGTCAAGGACTCCTTCGACCTCGCCTGGAGCGACTGGCGGGGCAGCGCCGGCTTCGACCGGCTGGAGGACGAGGACTCCTGGGCCGTGCGCTGGGCCCGCGCCTACGTGGAGTTCGCCGCGGGGGAGAAGCGGTCCTGGCTCGACGGGCACGGCATCACGTTCCTGCCGACCGTCGGCTGGGCCGAACGCGGCGACCTCACGGCGCACGGGCACGGCAACAGCGTGCCCCGCTTCCACGTCGCGTGGGGCACCGGCACCGGCGTCGTCGAACCGTTCGTGCGGTACGCCAAGCAGGCCTCCCGCGACGGACTGCTCACCTTCCACCACCGCCACCGCGTCGACGCGCTCGTCGTCGAGAACGGCACCGCCCGGGGCGTGCGCGGCACGGTTCTGGCCGAGGACAACGCCCCCCGGGGTGTCGCCTCCAGCCGCGACGCCGTCGGCGAGTTCGAACTGACCGCCCAGGCCGTCATCGTCACCAGCGGCGGCATCGGCGCGAACCACGCCATCGTCCGCCGCTACTGGCCCGAACGCCTCGGCACTCCGCCGCGCGAGATGGTCACCGGCGTCCCCGCCTACGTCGACGGGCGGATGCTCGACATCAGCGCCGAGGCGGGCGTCCGGCTGGTCAACCGCGACCGCATGTGGCATTACACCGAGGGACTGCAGAACTGGGACCCGATCTGGCCCGGCCACGGCATCCGCATCCTGCCCGGGCCGTCCTCGATGTGGTTCGACGCCCTCGGCCGCCGCCTGCCCGGACCCTTCCTGCCGGGCTACGACACGCTCGGCACTCTGAAGCACCTGCGCACCACCGAGGACATCGCCGGGTACGACCACTCCTGGTTCATCCTCACGCAGAAGATCATCGAGAAGGAGTTCGCCCTGTCGGGCTCCGAGCAGAACCCCGACATCACGGCCAAGGACCGTGCCGGATTCCTCAAGGAACGCATCCTCGGCAAG
The DNA here is from genome assembly GCF_001280065.1 of Streptomyces sp. NRRL B-1140. Taxonomy (GTDB): domain Bacteria; phylum Actinomycetota; class Actinomycetes; order Streptomycetales; family Streptomycetaceae; genus Streptomyces. The sequence goes on along the minus strand of NZ_LGEA01000002.1, from coordinate 59 downwards.
GGCGCGCCCGGACCGGTCGACGCGTTCCTGCGCAAGGGCGCCGACTTCGTCACCGCGGC
>NZ_LGEA01000001.1 GCF_001280065.1 Streptomyces sp. NRRL B-1140 | reverse complement strand
CTCAAGCGGATCATCGGCTCGCACTTCGCCAACTACCGCGAGGCCTGGGAGGCCAACCGCCTCATCGCCAAGGGCAAGATCCACCCGACCCTGTCGAAGACGTACCGGCTGGAGGAGACAGGCCAGGCCGCCCACGACGTCCATCGCAACCTCCACCAGGGCAAGGTCGGCGTCCTCGCCCTCGCGCCGGAAGAGGGACTCGGCGTACGCGACCGGGAGATGCGGGCGAAGCATATCGACGCGATCAACCGCTTCCGCATGCCCGCGAACTGAGAACGCCGGTACCGAACGTCCCGGAGGAGAGTGACGAATCATGGCGAATAAGTCATCGGTAGTGGGGATCGTCGGCCTCGGCACGGTGGGGGAAGCCCTGCTGGCCATGGTGCGGTCCGCGGGGTACGACGTCATCGGGGTGGACAGCGAACTCGACGTGCTGACCCGTGTCGATCGGCGGATGAAGGCGGCGGACGCCGAAAGTGGTACGGAGAGCGAAGACGGTCAGGGCAGTTGGACGCTGACGAATGAGGTGGCGGCGCTGGGCGCGGCCATGCTGGTCATCGAGTCGGTACCCGACGAGCAGTCGGTCAAGATCGACGTGCTACGGCGCCTCGACAGCGTGTGCCTTGATCGCACCGTGCTCGTCAGTACCGCGTCGTCGGTCGCGCTGGCCGAGCTCGCGATCGCCTCGGGACGCCCGGCCAGGACGCTGGGACTACGGTTCGTGCGCCCGCCGGCTCCCGGAAGCGCCGTCGAGCCGGTCCGGACGGCGCTGAGTTGTGATGACGCCATTACGGCGCTCGACGCCGTGGTGGCCGACAGCGGTCTGGCCGTCAAGTCGCTCGGCGCACGCGTCGGCGAAGACGCCACCGCGCTGGTCTACGCATACCTCAACCGTGCGGTCGCCATGGTCGATTCCGGCTACGCCGACCAGAAGTCCGTGGACACGGCCATGCGCCTGGGCTGCGGGCTTCCGGCCGGGCCGCTGGAGACCGTGGACCAGGTGGGCCTGCGCACTGTCCACGCGAAGCTGCTCGCTCTGCACGCGAGCACCGGCAACGCCGCGTACCGTCCTGCGCCGCTGCTCACAACGATGGTCGAGGCCGGGTTGGAGGGACGAGCGGGCGGCCAGGGCTTCTACGCCTACGACGTGCTCGGACGGCCCGAGGACGCCCGGCACGCCGTGACGAGCGCAGCGGTGGACTGCGCCGTCCGGACTGTCGGCGTGATCGGCTCGGGGACGATGGCACGGGGCATCGCCGAGGTGACCGCCTCCGCCGGCCTGCCGACGGTCCTGGTCGCCAGGGACCGGGCCAAGGCGGATCTCGCGCTGGCCGCGATCGATTCCTCGCTGGCGAAGTCGGTGGCCAGGGGCAGGAGGACGCCGGAAGCGATGGCATCCGTGCGGGCCCTGCTCACCGCGGCTGACGACTTCGCGGCCATCGCCGACCGCGACGCGGTGATCGAGGCGACGGCGGAAGAACTCAAGGTGAAGCGCGCGGTGTTCGCGACGCTGGGGGACGTGTGCCGCCCGGGGGCGCTACTGGCGACCACCACCTCCAGCCTCTCCGTCGCAGCCTGCGCCGAGGCCTCCGGGCGCGACCACGACGTGCTGGGACTGCACTTCTTCAATCCCGCCCCGGTGATGAGGCTGGTCGAGGTGGTGCGTGCGCCGCGCACCAGCGATCAAGCCCTGAGTACCGCGAACGCCTTCTGCGCCGAGATCGGCAAGACGGCCGTCCCGTGCCGGGACCGGGCAGGGTTCATCGTGAACTACCTGCTCTTCCCCTATCTCGCCGACGCGATCCGGCTGTTGGACCGCGCTGACGTGGACCCACGGGAGCTGGATACGGCGGTGGAGAACGGCTTCGGGTATCCGATGGGTCCGTTCAAGCTGCTGGACACCATCGGTCTCGACGTCTCGTTGGCCATCCTGAGGCGGCTGAGCGACGAGTTCCCCGAGCCCTGCTACACGCCGCCGGCTGCGCTGGAGCGGTTGGTGGCCGGCGGCCATCTGGGTCGCAAGAGCGGTCAGGGGTTCCTTCGCACGCGAAGGAACCCCTGACCTTGCCGGCCTCGGCGTCGCAGGACCGCGGAAGACACGGGTGGGGCGACTCAGCGAGCTGCTTCCACCCGTGCCCTCGTGTCATCGAACTGCTGCTGAGGCGAGGGGTCTTCCCTCGCTGACCGAGGGGCGACCGTCTCCCAGAATCCCTCCAACCAGGTCATGATGTCGTGCATCACGTAGTGGTCCGCATTGGGCCGCAGCGCCGAAAGCAGGAATGACCGCGCTCCCTCGGACGGCACGCCCAGCACCGTGACGCGTGGATCGATGCTGCCGTCGGCACGCACTGGATGCCCTTGCGGGGTCAGGTCCAGCCCGCCCGGCACGAAGGTCTCACCATCCTCGGACTTGTTGATCCACAGCCGAACCACCCCGCGCTCCAGGAGATTGCGGTACAGCGGCAGGGCGTCCAGCCGCGGATCGAATGGGTGGATCCGGGCCTCCACCAGGACGTCGAGCTCCCGGGAGGTCCCTGTTCGGGGCCCCTCGACCAGCAGGCGCCCCTGCTCCTCGTCCAGTCGAATACGAGCACCGGGGCCCGTGGAGACGTCGACTATGCCGTGCCGGATGAGCGCGGTGACCTTGTCCATGATCTCGGCGGCGGCTCCGTTGGCCAGCCTGTTGTGGTGGCGTACATAGCGATCCAGGAATCTGCGCTGGGACCGTGGAACGAGTCCGGCCTCGTCGACGGCGTAGGAGATGACGGACCTGAGGTCACGCCAGACGCCGTCCGCGGCGGCCTTGTGCGGGTTGCGCACGTTCCCCTGTCGCGCCCAGAGTCCGTCGGCCTTCATGAAACGCAACACCGCGCTGCGCTGGTCGGCGGCGGTCCCCTGTGGTTCGACGGGGGAGACGGTGCGCCACCAACTGAACCGGTTCCCCTCCGGGTCGGTTTCGAGCCCCCACGGAGAGTCGCTTTCCTCGAGCGCGGGGCCCGGCGGCAGTCCGCGGTCGATTCGGTGTGCCACTTCGCATGCCACGGAGGGGCCGTACACCGTCTCGGCCCAGTGCAGCAGTACCTCGCGGACCGGCCAGTCTGCGCGCGCCTGTGCGGCCGGTACTGGGACGGTGCCCCGCACCACCTCCGCCAGGAGGGCCCCCACCTCGCCGACGGCCTCATCGAGCGGCCCCAGCAGTTGCTCGGGGTCCTCGCTCGCCTCGCGCGGCCCTGTGACGAAGGCCTCGGCGCACACCGCGGCCCCTCGTGTCAGAAAGGAGTCCGAGGCAGGGCCGAACAGGGCGGCGTAGTGGAGATGTGCCATCTCCAGGACGGCCAGTGGCAGGACGTCCTGGTCGAAGTCGAGCTGGAGCTGCTTGCCCGAACGGTGCGCGACCGGTCGGCCTGCATTGGCCCGCAGTCGATCGATGGCGTCGGTGGTGAAGAACCGCCCGGTGTGGTCTCCGGGGCCGCCGTCCCGCTCCTTGTGGTTGTCGGGCCTCGCGAAGGTGAACAGACCTGCACCGCTGAAGGCGACTATGGAGGCCGGTTCGTTGCCGCTGGGCCGGTAGACCAGCCCGTCCACCGGATCGCTGTGGAACGTGCCGCCGCGGCCCTCAGTGAGATAGAGGATCGCGTCGATGGCGGTGAGACCCATGCCCGCGCATCCGACGACCGTACCGGGGCCGCAGTGCTCGACGTCGAGCGCAACGTCGAGGGGATAAGGCTGCGGCACGTACTGCGCGCCGGTGCGTTCGGCGAACTCCGCCAGCTGCCTGGAAGCGGGCACCCGCTGCGGGTCGTGGCTGGTGTGGCCGGTCAGCAGCACCACCGCGTCCGCCGGGTGGACCGCCGACCCTTCGCCGGTGATCACGCGGACGCAGTCGTCCGAGGGGCGCACATCGACTACTTCGGCGGCGTGGAGTTCCACTTCTACCGCCGGGTGCGCACGCAGCTCTCCGGCGAAGGTGTCGAACATCTCGCGCAGGGCCAACCCGTGGACGTAGCGCTTGGGCCAGTCCCGTGGGCCGATGGCGAGGTCCGGCTCCCCGGTGCGGGCGAACCGGCGGCGGCACCACTCGTACAGCGTGGGACGCTCCGCCTCCTGCCGAAGCGGGCCGGCGCCGACGACGCTCTCGTCCGCCGCGAATCCGACCTGGCAGGCGATGCGGTTGAGATAGCTGGTCCGCGCCTGAGCGGGGTCGTGGGCCTGTCCCGCACCGAACGCACCGGAGCGCTCGAAGACGTGCACCTCCAGCCTCCGTCCCGCATCCAGCCGGCCAATGGTGGCCGACAGCCTTTCCAGGAGGTAGGTGGCGCGTGGCCCGCCTCCGACCAGCGCCAGTCTGAAGGGGGGCGCGGGCTGCTCGGAGGCGGCTGCTTGGGCGGCGGTCACCGGGTACCTCTCTTCGTGGATGTGATCGTGCGCCGAGAAAACGACCGAACGTCAGCGATGGCGTTCTGCCATCAGGCGGTCAAGGGCGGAGAGGAAGGAGTCGATCTCCCCGGCCGTCATGCATCCCATGGTCGACAAGCGGAAGAAGTCCTGCGCCAATTGCTCCTGGGCGTTGTAGACGACGAAGCCGTCCCGTCGCAGCTCTTCATGGAGTTCGGTGTAAGTGAGCCCCTGCGGGATGCGGACGGCGGTGAGAGCGGCAGCCCTGTGCTCCGGCGGCAGGAGGATCTCCAGGCCCATCTCCTCCAGGCCGCTGCGCAGCCGCTGCGCGAGGCGCGTGTAGCGGGCCAGGCGGGCTTCACGGCCCTCGGCCAGCGCGAGGTCGAGCGCGGCATCGAAGGCGTAGAAGGCCGGGATGCCGGGTGTGAAGGCGGGAGCGGCCGCCTCTTCCTGTGCCCGGTAGTGCCGGTGCAGGTCCAGGTAGTAGGTGCGGCGCGGCCTGCCACCCAGTGCGTCGAAGGCGGCTTTCCGGGCCGCGACGAAGCTCAGCCCGGGGGCTCCTTCGAGGCACTTGTTGGACGAGCCGGCGAGCCAGTCGGGTGCGTCGTCGCGCAGGGAGAGGGCCTCGGCTCCGACACTGCTGACCGCATCCACGACGACCTCGCGCCCGTGCACGTGGGCGATCGCGGTGACCGCGGCCACGTCGTTGAGCATGCCGGTGCTCGTCTCGTGGTGCACTACGCCTACGTGTGTCAGTCCGGGATCCGCGGCCAGCAGCCGGTCGAGCGCCTCGAGGTCCACCGGCGTACCCCAGCCGAGTTCCCAGCGGTGGGTCCGGACAGCGTGCGCCCTGGCGATGTGGTGCAGCCGCTCGCCGTAGTGGCCGTTGTCGATCACCAGCAGCCCGCCTGCCTCGGGGACCGTGGAGCTGATCGCCGCCTCCACCGCGCAGGTTCCGGAGCCGGTGAGTATCACGGCCGCGTGGTCGTCGCCTCCCCCGCAGATCGCGGTCGTCTTGCGCCGTACCCGGGTCAGCAGCCGGGAGAACTCTGGCTCCCGGTGACACATGTCGGGTCCGGCGAGCGCGGAACGGACCCGCTCGTCGGTCATCACCGGGCCGGGGTTCATCAGGACCAGCCTGCGCGTCCGTCCGTCGGGGCCGACGCCTGGGCCTTCTTCGGAGTGCACGGTCAGGCCCTCCACGATGCCGAATGTCATGCGGAGATCGCCTCCATGAACCGGGCCGCCGAAGCGGGCGGGGACAGGGCCGGACGGCCGAGTCGCGGATCGGATCCGGAGGCGATCCGCACCCGGATCAGCTGGGGGCCCCCGGCGCCCTGCGCGGCCGCCACCGCGGCGGTGAGTTCGACGGGCTTGGTGACGTCATGGGCTGCTCTATAGCCGCAGGCCCGCGCGATCGCGCCGAAGTCGACGTCTGCGGAGGCGGTGGGCTGCCCACCGGTGGACTCGTAGGACTCGTTGTCGAGCAGGATGTGCAAGAGGTTGGGCGGCGCCAGACGCCCGATGGCGGCCATGGCCTCCAGTCGCATGAGCGCCGCGCCGTCGCCGTCGAGCACCACCACGTTGCGATCCCTGGCGTACAACGCCACCCCGAGGGCGACGCTGGAGGCGCAGCCCATCGAACCGACCACGTACAGGTTCCGCGCGCGATCCCAGTCCCGCTCCAGCTCCCGGGCCGTCTTGCCGGTGGTGGCGACCAGGCAGGTGGCCGGGTCCATGCTCTGCACGACACGACTGATCGCCTCGGCGCGCAGCATCGGACCGCCGCGCTCACATGGCGGTGGGCCGGCGGCGTACGGGGCGACGGATCCCTTGGGGACGACGAAGGCGAAGGGCAGCCCGGTGGCCTCCATATGGGCCTTGGCCTCGTCAAGCAGCGCCGCCAGTGATGCAGGTTCGTCGGGGAGGATCTCGTTCCTGATCCGCATGGCCGTCAGCATCTGAGGGGTGATCTCGCCCATCAGCTCGTGCTGCGGCTCGTCGGGGGAGCCAGGCCGGCCGCGCCAGGTGACGAAGAGCAGGACCGGGAGCCGAAGGGTGTGGCACAGCGAGGTCAGCGGGTTGACGGCGTTGCCGAGTCCGGAATTCTGCAATATCACCACCGGCGTGCGCCCGGCGAGCCGCGCACCAGCGGCCACGGCCACCGCCTCGCCCTCATTCGCGGCGATGAGGTACTCCTGCGGATACCGGTCCTGAAGACAGCTGATGACCGGGCCGAGGTACGAGCAGGGCACGCCGGTGAACGGCCCGAATCCACGCTCGCGCACCAGGTCGACCACGGTCGGCGCGTCGAGGCCGAGAACCGTGGGTGCGCTCATCGCTGCGCCGCCCGCTCGGAGCCGACCGGCGTGAGGTCCTCCTCGTGCCCGGTCTCGTAGGCGGCGATGAAGCGGGCCTCGTTCCGCTTCTGCTCGCTCATCCCCTGAAGCTCGAAGACGGTGGCGAGCGGTGCGATCCGCTCCTCGAGCCCAGTGGTGCGACCGTCCTTGAGGATGGTCCTGAAGGTGTTGCTGACTGCGGTGATCCCGGCTCGCAGGCCGTGGTTGGCGTAGATGACCATCTTGGCCCCCGCAGCGCCGAGTTCGTCGGCCGTGATGGTGTGGTAGGTGGTCGGCACGACCACCACGGGCGTGGGCTGCTGCCACGAGTTGAGGAACTCCAGCACCGGCTCCGGCGAGTCGCTCTTCGCGTGGATCAACACCGCGTCGGCGCCGGCCTGGACGTATGCCTCACCGCGCCGCAGGGCTTCGTCCATGCCCTGCCCGGCGATGAGCGCCTCGATCCGCGCGATCACCACGAAGTCCGGGTCGCGCTGAGCTTCCTTGGCTGCGGCCAGCTTGCCGCAGAACTCGCCGATGGGGGCGAGCTCCTGTCGGCCGGGGATGAAGCTGTTGACCTTCGGGAAACGCTTGTCCTCGATCGATATGCCGGCGATGCCGGCTGCCTCGTAACGGCGGACCATGTTCATCACGTTGTGCGCGTTGCCGTAGCCGGCGTCGGCGTCGGCGATGACGGGGGCGTTGACGGTCGCCGCCATCGACCCGGCCACCGAGAGCAGTTCGCTCATCGTGAGGATGTCGGTGTCCGGTACGCCCTGCGATGCCGAGATCTCCAGACCGCTCGACCAGACGCCGTCGAAACCGGCCCGTTCGGCGAGGCGTGCGCCCAGCGGATTGTGGGCGCCAACGATCCGTACCACACCCGGGCGTTCCAGGAGAGCGCGAAGGCGGGCGGCACCGCCAAGGCCGCCGTAGCCGGCCCTGCCGCCGTTCTGGTGATCGATCCCTACTGTTTCATTCATAACGGTTCTCCCGCTGCGCGAGTTATCGAAGAGGGGCCGCAACGACATTGTGAGTCGACGCGCGACGAGCAATGCCCGGACGATTATCTGTGACCGACCGCGAAGGACTACAGGGGCTGAAACCTTGCGTTCGCATCACATGGCCCGATCGTGGGATCTTTCGGGTTCGGTCGATGGGAGAGCCGCTGGGTCCTTGCCTGGCGAGAGCTTACGACCAGTCACCCCACCGGGAAAACGAGAACAAGGCCCCACGCCATCAGGTCTTAAGTGAGGGTTTAGCAGAACCCCAGCACAGCACGTAGGAGTGACTTAAGGCCGTTGTGTAAATATGACCGAGGAGCCGCTTCACAGGGTTTATCCGGGCGGTGGCAGGCGATTGAAGGGATGGCGATGTTCGACCAAATAGTGGAGCGATTGCACGACCCGGCCGTGTATTCCATACCGGCAGTGGCCCTGCTGATCCTGATCGAACTGGTGGCCATCAAGTTCAGCGACGACGAGGAACTGACGGGCTACGACCTGAAGGACCACGCCGCCAGCATCACGACCGGACTGGGAGCGCTGGGGTGGTCCACCCTCATGCGTGTCGTGGCGCTGGCGCTGTACGTGCCGGTCTACGAGTACGTGGCGCCCTTCCACATGTCGCCGTCCTTCTGGGGCACCTGGGTGGTGCTGTTCTTCGGGGTGGACTTCCTCCTCTACTGGAATCACCGGGCGTCCCACGCGGTCCGGTTGATCTGGGCGGGGCACCAGGTCCACCACTCCAGCCGGTACTTCAACCTCTCCACGGCACTGCGCCGAAAGTGGGCGCAGTGGTTCGAGAAGATGATCTGGCTGCCGCTTCCGCTGCTCGGGGTGCACCCGGCGCTCGTCTTCGCCACGCAGTCCGTCCACCTCCTTTACGGGCTCTTCGCCCACACCGAGAAGATCCGCAAGCTCCCCAGGCCGATCGAGTTCCTCCTGGTGACGCCGTCGCATCACCGCGTCCACCACGGCATCGAGCCGGAGTACCTCGACAAGAACTTCTCCAGCATCCTGATCATCTGGGACCGGATGTTCGGCACCTTCCAGCCCGAACTTCGACGGCCCACCTATGGGCTGACGAAGCAGATCGATACGTACAACATCTGGAAGATCCAGGTGCACGAGTTCGCCAACATGATCCGGGACGTCCGTCAGGCGCGCACCTGGCGCCACCGCCTCGGCTACGTCTTCGGCCCCCCGGGGTGGCGCCCCAGCGAGACGCGACGGAACGCCGTGGCCCCGTCCGCCTCCGGTACGGCAACGCTGGCCGACTGACCCCGCCCCGGCAGACCTCGTTCGTCACGGCATGACGCAGCACAAGACTCAGGGGGACCGATGTTCCGTTCGATGTTGAGGGCCGTACTCGCCCTGCTCCTACGCCTGGTGTTCCGGCCGCGCATCAGCGGCCTCGGGAACATCCCGGCCTCCGGTCCCTGCATCATTGCGGCCAACCATCTCTCCTTCTGCGACCACGTTCTGATCTCCCTCATGGCCAACCGCCCCGTCTGGTTCATCGGGAAGGCCGAGCGGCTCGACGGCACGGGGCTGCGGCACCGCCTGCGCGTCAAGCTCCTCTTCACCCTCGGCTTCGTCCCGGTGAAGCGTGACGGTGGAGCGGGTGGCGTGGACGCCCTCAAGCGTGCCGAAGAGGTGCTGCGTGAAGGACGCATCTTCGGGATCCACCCCGAGGGCACCCGCTCTCCCGACGGGCGCGTCTACCGCGGCCGTGCCGGGGTGGGCTGGCTGGCGCTCGCTACCGGCGCGCCGGTGATCCCCTGCGGCCTGGCCGGAACCGACCGCGTGCAGCCGCTGGGCAGGCTGATGTGGCGCGTCACTCGGTTCGACATGCACTTCGGCTCGCCCATGACCTTCCCCGAGTTCGCCGGGCGCGAGGGTGACTACAAGGTCCGCCGGCTGGTCACCGACTCCGTCATGGAACAGGTGCACACGCTCGCCGGCCTCGACTACGTGCACCGGTACGCCCCCAGGAGCACGCCCGCCGCCGAAGCGATCGCGGGCGGCTGATGGACATGGAGGTCTTCGTCACCGGCCTCGGTGCCATCAGCTGCCTCGGCGACGGCCCCGAGGCCTTTTGGAAGGGCCTGCAGGCCGGCCGGAGCAGCCCCACGCCAGTGGAGTCGCTGGCCGGACATGTCCGCGCTCCCCTCGCCTACCAGGTCCCGCCCGGCACGGACGCATCGGCGCACGCCGAGGACGACGCCACCTGGGGCCGAGCATCGAGGTTCGCCCTGCACGCCGCCCGCCAGGCGGTCGTGGACGCGGGCCTGACCGACGAAGAGGTCGCCGGAATGGCCGTGGTCATCGCCACCGCCATAGGGATGTGCGAGGAACGTGAGGACGCCTTCCGCGCGGGTGTGCCCGATGACGCGGTATGGACGTCGTCCTTCTCCGTCGCCTCGGCTGTCGGCGGTGCGCTGGGCTCCTTCGGGGCGAACATCAGCGTGAGCAACGCCTGCGCCGCCAGCGGCTACGCCCTGAGCGTCGCGATGGACCTCATCCGGCGCGGTGAGGCGGAGACCGTGCTCGTCGGCGGGGCCGAAGGAAGCGCCGGTGTACCGATCGCCGCCTTCAATCGGCTGGGAGCGATCGATCCGGACGGCTGCCGTCCCTTCGAAGCCGACCGCAAGGGGACCGTCTTCGGCGAGGGCGCGGCCATGCTCGTCGTGCAGTCCGCTCGGGCGGCGGCGCGCCGCCGTAGCTACGGCAGGCTGTCCGGCACCGCGTGGAGTTGCGACGCTTACCACACGACCGCGCCCGACCCGGGCCGCCGCCAGTGGCTGCGTGCGGCGCGTGAGGCGATGCGGGACGCGGGGTGCGGGCCCGAGACGATCGGCTGCGTGATCCCGCACGGCACCGGGACCCAGCAGAACGACCTGCTGGAGTCGGAGACGCTGCGCGAAGTGCTGGGGCAGCAGTGCGATACCACGCCGCTGTTCAGCCTCAAGGCCTACATCGGGCACACAGCCGGTGCCGCGGCCGCCTTCAGCGCGGTCTCCGCGGCCCTCGTCCTGTGGCATGGGCAGGTGCCGCCGAACATCGCCCTGGCGCGGCAGGACCCGGCGTGCGACGTGTGGCTTCCGCAGGGCGGCCCGACGCCGCTGCCCCGGCCCGGTGTGCTGATCAATTCCTACGCCTTCGGAGGCAGCAACGTGTCGCTCGTGCTCGACGGAGGAGTCCCGTGATCGCGCGGCCCCAGGTCGCCGAGGCGGCGGTGAGCGGCGTCGGGGTCACCGAGCCGCCCGTCGGCATCGCGCCCGGTGAGGCCTGGTTCGACCACAGATCGCAGTTGGGCCCGCGCGGCTACAAATACCTGCCCGAGGCATGCCAGTACCTGCTGGCGGCGGCCAGGGCGGCGGTCGCGGGCAGCGACGGCCTGCTGGAGCGGTGCCCCGAGGAGCGGCGCGGCGCCGTGGTCGGGACGAACAGCGCCGTGGCGGAGTTGCACTCCGTCATCGACCGGACGACTCGGACCGAGGGGGCTGACTTCATCAGCCCCATGACGGCGCCCTTCTTCTCGGTGAATCTGGTCGGCGCCCGGCTCTCCACCGAGCACCTGCTCAAGGGCTTCAACCTGACAGTCACCTCACCACGAGTGGCCGGCGTGGAGGCGCTGCACCTGGCGGCCCACGAAGTGGCGGGCGGGCGGGCGGAGGTCGTACTCGCCGGCGCGACCGAGGCGCCGGATCCCTATGCCGCGGATGCGCTGCCCGAAACCGGCGCCGCCGTCCTCGTACTGCGCCCTCGCGCATCGGCCGGACCGGGGACGACGCTGTTGCGGTCGTGCCTGCTGTTCCTGCCGCCGCGTGCGCTGTCGACGGCCGCAGGCCGCGAGCGGGCGGAGCGGATCGTGGTCTCGGCCCTCGACGCCGTCACGGCGGGGCTCGACGGGGACGACGCGATCGACGTCCGCCTGGTGGCGGACGGATCGCCGGTCGCACGGGCCGTCTCGGACGCGGTCCGCGGTCGGAGGGGGCCTGACGTGCCGCCGGCGACGGAAGTACCGCGCGCCGGGTCACTGCAGGCCGTGGCACTGCTCGCCGAGGGCGTCCGGTCCGGTTGCGGGCGAGCCCGGCTGGTGGTCACAGCGGCCAGGGAAGGCAACGTCGCCATCGCCATGACGACCACCAAGCCGCAGCCCGGCCAACTACCGCACGTCGGCTGAAGGTTGAGGGCGTACCGCCCTTAGCGCCGCAGGGCGGACCGCCCGAACATACCGTCCCGCGGCACCCCATCACGCAGCACACGATATGAGAAAGAGAGACGACATGGTGCAGCAATCCCTCGCACTGGACATCGAGGACCTCCGCGAGACGATCGCGAACATCCTCGATATCGACACCGCCGAGGTGACCGACGACGCCGACTTCGTCGAAGAGCTGGACATGGACTCCCTGCTGGCACTGGAGATCCTGGTCTCCCTGGAGCGCAAGTACCAGGTCAAGATCGGGGAGGAGCACATGAAGGAGGTCCGCTCCCTGCGGAGCACCTACAGCCTGCTCGCGGCCAAGCTCGAAAGCGCTTGAGCCATGGCTGAGGACACCACCCGTGTCGCCGTCGTCACCGGCGGGTCCCGAGGCATCGGACGGGCCGTGGTGGAACGGCTGCTGGCCGACGGCTACCACGTCAGCTACTGCTTCCAGACGGCGTCGAACGCGGCCGCGGAGATGGAGAGCCTTGCCAAGGAGCACGGTGTCCGGGTGTCGGCCGCCCGGGTCGACGTGGCCGACGGGGCGGCGGTACGCGCGTACCTGAGGCAGACCGAGGAAACCCTGGGGCCGATCGACGTCCTGGTTTCCAACGCCGGGGTCATCCGTGACGCTCCGCTGCTGAGGATGGAGGCGGACGACTGGCACACCGTCATCCAGACGAACCTGACGGGTACCTACAACGTGTGCCGCGCGGCGATCTTCGAGTTCATGAAGCGGGGTACCGGCAGCATCGTCACCATCTCCTCGGTGACGGGCGTGTACGGCAATGCGGCGCAGACGAACTACGCCGCGTCAAAGGCCGGGATCATCGGGTTCACCAAGTCGCTGGCCAAGGAGGTGGGCCGGTTCGGCGTGCGCGCCAATGTCGTGGCGCCCGGATTCATCGCGACGGACATGACCGACTCGGTGAGCGAGGCGGTTCGCGACAGCACGGTGAAGAAGATCCCGGTCGGGAGACTGGGGACCGCGCAGGAGGTGGCGGAGGCCGTGGCGTTCCTGGCGTCGCCCCGCTCCTCGTACATCACCGGGCACGTACTGCACGTCGACGGCGGAATCCCCGACTGACGTATGGCAAAGGGCCCGCGGCCTCACGGCACGCGGGCCCTTTGCCATATGGGTCAGCCCTGCTCCTTCGCCTTCGCCGCGTAGACGGGCACGTACTCCTGGCCGGAGACCTCTGCGATGCGCTGGGTGATCAGGTCGGAGACGGCCCTGCGGGCACGGGCGTCACCGGCGGAACCCTCGTACGCGGACAGGTCGACGGGCTTGCCGAAGGTGACCTTGACCTTGGCCGGACGGGGAAGTGCGCGCCCGGGCGGCAGGACGCGGTCGGTGCCGCTCATGGCCACCGGCACCACGGGCGCGCCGGATGTGAGAGCCAGCCATGCCACGCCTGTCTTGGCCCGGTAGAGCCGGCCGTCCGGGGAGCGTGTGCCCTCGGGGTAGATGCAGAAGACGCCGCCGTCCTTCACCACCCGAAGACACGCGTCAAGCGAGGCCACGGCCGCCCGTTGGTTCTCGCGGTCGACCGGAACCTGCCCGCTGCCCTGCATGAAGGACGAGACGATCCGCATCGGCCAGGGGCCTCCCGCAAAGTACTCCGACTTCGCCATGAAGGTCACCTGCCGGTCCAGCACCAGCGGCAGGAATGTGGAGTCGACGATGGACAGGTGGTTGGACGCGAGTATGACGCCGTTCGACCGCGGCATGTTCTCCAGGCCCACGGCTTCGAGTCGTACGGCGGTACGCAGTACCGGTCCGGTCAGCCGCTTCAGGTGCTCATAAATCATCGCCTTGTTCCTCTATGACTCGTCTGATCTGCGCGGCACTCGCTCCGCGGCGGCTCACAGCCGGTACCACCGCCGTGAGCCGCCGCTTGCGCGCCGTGACAGCGCACTTACCCTTCGTCCACCGCCGAACGGCGGACTCTACCCGTAGTCGAAGGTGTCGGGATCGGGTCCTCGCCGCTGACCGGTGTCGAGCGAGGTGATTCTGGCCATCTCGTGTTCATCCAGGGAAAAGTCGAAGACGTCGAAGTTCTCCTTGATCCTGGTGGCCGCGGAGGATCTGGGGATCACGAGGTTGCCGAGTTGCAGATGCCAGCGGATCACCACCTGTGCCGGCGAGCGCCCGTGTGCCCGGCCGATCTCGCCCAGTACCGGCAGGTCGAGCAGGCCCTGCCCTGAACCGAGCGGGCTCCAGGCCTGTGTGGCGATGCCGTGCGCGGCGTGGAACTCACGCAGCTGCGCCTGCTGGAAGCCGGGGTGCAGCTCGACCTGGTTGACGGCGGGGATGATGTCGCAGCAGTCCATGAGCCGGCGGAGCTGGCCGGCCGTGAAGTTGGAGACGCCGATCGCGCGTATCCGTCCCTCGGCGTGGAGCTTCTCCAGGACACGCCAGGTCTCCAGGTACCGGTCCCGCAGCGGAAGCGGCCAGTGGATGAGGTAGATGTCGACCCGGTCCATGCCAAGCCGTTCGAGGCTGGCATCGAAGGCCCGCAGCGCCTCGTCGGTGCCGTGGTCGCTGTTCCAGAGCTTGGTCGTGACGACGATCTCGTCGCGCGCAATGCCGGACGCGGCCACGGCGGCGCCGACGCCGCGTTCGTTGCGATAGCTGGTAGCGGTGTCGATGCCGCGATACCCGGCCTCCAGCGCGGTGCCCACGACGGACTCGGCGTCACCGTCCGGGATCTGCCACATGCCCAGACCGAGTCGGGGAACGTCCAGACCCTGGTTGAGGGTCACGGTGGGCTTCACGCACCGGCCTCCAGCCCGAGGTCCACGGGCAGCGAATAGCAGCCATGGAGATGGGTCGTGGTCCGGAACCGGATCTCCTCTTCCGGGATGGCCAGCTTCATGTTCGGGTAGCGCGTGACGAGTTCCTCCAGGACCACTTCGAGCTCGAGCTTGGCGAGGGTCGCCCCCAGGCACACGTGGATCCCGTGGCCGAAGGCGAGGTGCCGCGGCGTCCGGGGCCGGTCGAGGTCGATGGTGTCCGGATCGGCGAACGCGGTCCCGTCCCAGTTGGCTGCCTGGACCGAGGCGATGACGCCCTCGCCCGCCCGGATCGTGACCCCGCCCAGTTCGATGTCCTCGAGCGCCGCCCTCCTCGGCGAGTCCCGGGCGATCGAGTGGTAGCGCAGCAACTCATCCACCAGAGCCGGGATGACGGACAGGTCGTTGCGCGCCCGCTCCGCGAGGTCCGGGCGCTGGATCAGCGTCAGAGCGCTGAGCTCGATCATGTGCGCGGTGGTGGAGAACCCGGCGAACAGCAGCAGTGCCACGAACGACACCAACTCCATGTCGCTCATGTCCGGGTTCTCGGTGATCAGTTTGCTCAGCAGGTTGTCGTCCGCCTGGGCGCGCTTGTCCGCGATCAGCTTTGTCACGGCGGACAGCAGTTCGAGCTTGGCCTGGTCGCGCTCGCTCGACTCCAGGTCGTCGTGGGCGAGAACGAGGCGGATGTTCCGCTCGAAGTCGGCCAGGTCGTCGGCGGGCACGCCGAGCAGCAGACTGATCGCCAGAGCCGGGATGGGGGTGGCGAACTCGGTGACAAGGTCGACGGGTTGGGGCAGCGCCTCGATGGCGGCACAACGCTCAAGGGTGATGCGCTCGATGTCAGGGCGGAGCCGGCGGATGCGCCGGGGGGTGAACTCGCCCGAGACCGGCGCGCGCAGCCGGGTGTGCACCGGTGGATCGGCGTGCGTCATGCTCATCGGCAGGTCGGTGCCTCCCGGCAGGTTCCACCGCGGAAAGCCATCAGCTTTCGGGTTGGCGCTGAATCCCGGGTGGGTGAGGACCTCCCGTACGAGTTCGTAGCTCGTAGCGAGCCAGGCCGGCTCACCGTCGGGGAGCACCACCCGCGTCAGCGGAGCGGTTTCCCGAAGCGACGCCACCGACTCCGGCGGGGCGTAGGGACACCCTGAGGGCGCTCCCTGCGGCAGTCGCGGAAGGTCGGTCGGGCCGGCGCCCATGTCGATCGTCATTAGCCTCACCTTGAGTTCTGGCCGCCGCCGAGGGGACGGCACACGCGGTGACGCGGGCCGACGGCCGCGGCAGCCGTGCTTTCCGTAGATACCTGCCGGTTCACCACGTGACCACCGTGGCGCAGGCCGCGGTCCCCCCGCCGAGTCCGGCGATCATCACGCGGTCGCCCCTCGTGATGCGTCCCGCTCCGGCTTCGATGGCGAGCGTCAAGGGGATCGTGGCGGCACCGGTGTTGCCGAACCGGTCCGCCGTCACCGCGACCTTGTCCATGGGCACATCGAGCCACTTGGCGCAGAACTCCACCATCCGGCCGCTGCCTTGGTGAAATACGAACCGGTCTATGTCCGCCAGCGCCACGCCGGCCTCGTCGCACGCCTGGGCCGCCACCGGTGGGAGTGCGGACTCCGCCCAGGCAACGACCCCCCGCCCGTCCATCTCGAACCGGTCCGCCAGGGGGTCGTGCGTGTGCCGGAGCGGCAGGTTGCTGCCGCCGCCGCGTACGCGCACCAGGTTCACGTGCTCGGCCTGACACCTCGCCACCACGCTGACCCCCTCGGAGTCGGCGGGCAGGGCGTCGAGGATGACCGCGCCCGCCCCGTCGCCGAAGAGGCTCACGGTCCTGCGATCCCGCGGGTTGAGGATGGTCGAGTACTTGTCGGCGCCGATGAGGGCCACCGGTCCGCGCCTGCGCCATCCGTCGGCAGCGCCCAGGCCGTAGAGGAACCCGGCGCACACCCCGTTGACGTCGAAGGCCGGTATGTCCGACAGCTTGAGTTCGGCGAGGACGAACGCCGCTGTGGGCGGCTGCGGCTGGTCTGGGGTCGAGGTGCAGACGATGACGGCGGCCAGGTCGCTGCCGTGAAGTCCGGCGTCCTCCAGGGCCATG
Organism: Streptomyces sp. NRRL B-1140; assembly: GCF_001280065.1. Lineage (GTDB taxonomy): Bacteria > Actinomycetota > Actinomycetes > Streptomycetales > Streptomycetaceae > Streptomyces. The sequence continues at coordinate 447,431 of NZ_LGEA01000001.1, read as the reverse complement.
GCGAGAGCCCGGGCCGCCATCGTGGAGGTCGGCTCTCCAACGTCGGCGTACCGGCGCTCCTCCACCCCGGTGCGCCCGGTGATCCACTCCGGGGTCACGTCGCACCATCGTGAGACCGTCTCATTGTCGATGCGCCGATCGGGCACGTACCAGCCCAGCCCGACGCCACCCAGTTTCCCCGGCCTTGTCTTCATCGGTATGCCTCGTAGACTTTCCGTAGAGTGCGGGCGGTGATCCGGCGTCCGGCGACCTCCGGTCCCGCGAGATCCGGAGGCGCGGCGGAACGGGAGCGTGACCTCGGCAGGCTGCGCACGACTGCTGCGGCCTGGACTTCGGCGCACGCGACCGCCGAGTCACCGCAGCGGAAGCGGTTGAGCAGGTACAACCCCGGCGACCCTGGTGCCTCCAGGGACAAGCCGAGCCGGCGCCGACTGAGCGTGTCGCGCACACCGGCGGGCAGGTGCGGGGAGGCGTCCTGGAACCCCGTCGCCGCGATAACCGCGTCAAACGTGCCTTCGGTGCCGTCGGCGAAGCGGACGGAGTCCTGTTCGAGGGCAACGACCCCGGCGCGCGTGTGCAGACGGCCGTGGCTGATATGGGGGAGAAAGTGGTCGCTCAACACCGGCGTCGAAACGGCGAGCGGGCTCTTCGGGGCCTCCAGTCCGAAGGACTCGTAGGAGCCCACCACGCGGCGGACGACCGACTCCCCCACTCTGGCGATCACGCGGCCCAGCAGCGGGGCGTGGCTCAACCCGCCACCCGAGTGGTCGATCGGCTTGCCCAGCAGCACCTTGGGCAGGTACCACTTCGGGGTCCTGATGCTGATCTCCACCCGCGATGCGGCGGCGATGAGCTCGCACGCGATGTCCACGGCCGAGGCGCCGTTGCCGATGACGAGGACTCTCTTCCCGCGGTACGGCTCGGCGTTCTTGTACTCGGCGGAATGGCTGAGCGCGTACGTCGGTTCGGCCGCACGCGGCACGTCGGGCCACACGGCGTCGACGTTGTGGCCGGTGGCGTCGACGACGGCGTCGAACTCCTCCTCCGCCTCGGCTCCGGCAAGGTCATGCCACCGCACGAGCCAGCCACCGCCCTCCTGGGCGGACACCGAGTCGACTCGGCACTCCCAGTGGCGCTGCGTGCCCTGACACTCGGCGGCCACTTGGGCGAGGTAGGCCGAGTAGAGCGAGTGGTGGACGAAGTGCACCGACGGCTCGGCCGGGATCGCCGTGTCGGTGAAGGCGCTGCGCTGCCGTGAGGTGTTGAGGAACAGCGCGTCGTACACACGGCTCCGCTTGGAGGTGGTGTTCCACAGGCCGCCGGCCTCGGGGTCCTCCGACACCCAGTGCACGGACCACTCCGGAAGGTGCCGTGAGATTTCCCGGACGGCCGCGATGCCGAAGATCCCGGAGCCGATCACGCAGACCTTCACAGGCTCGGCTTTCCCGCGGACTCCGGTGCGGCGAACATCGGCGAACCCTTCCGGGACCGATACAGCCGCTTGGCGAAGTCGTAAGCCGGAACCTCGATGTACCGGTAGATCGGCACCGACAGGAGAATCACGAGACCGAAGTAGGCGATCATGATCAGCACCTTCCACGCCGGCTCGCCGAGCGAGGACGTCGGGACCCCGAACAGGGACGACAACCAGCGCATGACGAACGGCTCGGACGGCAGGACCACCAGGAGCTGGATCGCGTACATGCCGTAGGACAGCTTCCCCAGCCCCACGAAGACCTTGCCGCGCAGCAGCGACCAGCGGCCCGCGAGATCGGCCTGCGCCAGGGCGACCACCAGGAAGGGCAGCGCGACGAAGCCCACCGCCGTCCGCTGGAGCGGACCATCACTGTACGTACCGATCACATAGGCGACGGCGCACCAGGCCCACGCCCATCTCTGCCGGATGGTCGGAAGCACGCCCCGGTTGAGGAGGATGCAGCACACCATCCCGACGAGGAACTCGAGGAAGCGGTAGGGCGGGAAGGGCAGGGTGAGCCAGTAGACCAGGTCGCCGCCCTGGGACCCGGTGCTGAAGTACTCCAGGTGGCCGCCCGACGTCTTCACCGTGAAGTAGTGCATCACGTACAGCGGCAGCGCGAACTCGAGGAAGACGGCGGCACCGAGGACCCAGTACAGGGCCCGCGAGGTCAGACGCTGCACGACGAACAGCGCGAGCGGGAACAGGAGATAGAAGAAGGCTTCGGTGCTCAGCGACCAGGTGACCGGGTTGACGCCGGTGTAGATCTCCTGGAAGGGGACCCACGACTGCAGCAGTGTCAGGTGCAGGATGATGTTTTCCGCGGTGATCGGCATCCCGAGCACCACGATGGCACCGATGGCCAGCGCGGTCGTAACGAAGTAGACCGGATACAGCTTCCCGACGCGCTTGGCGCAGAAGTTGGCGAGGCTCGTCCCCTCACGTGTGGTGAGGGCCAGGACGAAGCCGCTGAGGATGAAGAAGCTGCCCACCGCGAAGTTCCCGCTCATGGTGAGGAAGCGGGGGCGCGTCAGCGGGGCGAACTCCAGGCCGCCCGTCGGGCCGAAGACGAACTGGAAGGTCGTGAAGTGAAAGCCGAACACCAGGATCGCGGCCAGGCCACGCAGCCCGGTCAATGAGTCCAGCAGCGGCGGTGCGTGCGGTCGCCGGGCAGGACGCGATTCGGCCGTCGCCTCTGCAGAGGTCAGCATATTCACCCACGTATCTCTATCGGTTGTCTCTCGTGCGCCGGCGATCGCGCGCCCGGTACAGCACGTGGCTGATGAGTCGCGACGACACGCTCCCACGCCGGGCGACCACTATGACCAATGATTCGGGACTGTTTCAAGGCGCCCGGGCTTGGCTTTATCGGCCTTCTTGGTCGGCTTTAGTGAGAGGCGTAGTCTGCCATTAGTCCGGTCTTTCGAGGCCTTCCCGCCTTGCCGTCGTCCGGGCTTCAAAGGCCGCTGCGGCAAGGCTCCGACGCAGGCCGTGGCGGACGACGCCATGCCTGGTAGGCGGCTCGTCCCGGCCGTGGAAGGCGCTCAAAGCGCTGCACGGCCGGTCGCAAAAGCGTGAGTCATAGGAAGGCTTATCACAGCTTTTAGTGCGGCGTGATAATTTTCTTTCAAGGCATTGCGGATAAGTGGCTGCGGGGTCGTCTGGAGTCGCCGCGAGACGGAAGCCCAATGAATCTGTGAACCAGGAAAAATGGAGGGGCAGGACGACAGTGTCTGGACGGCATGAGACTCCGGGGAAAAGAGACAGAAATCAGCGGAAGGGGCTGCGGACTTTTTCTATCCCCGCACTTCCGAGAATCCGCCCGGAGCGCCGCATGAGCTGGATCGTCACCGGTGTGGAGTCCCTGCGCCCCACGCGCCGGTTGGAGCAGGCCGTGGCTGCGGCGCCGCTCGTACTCCGCGCGCCTCTGTGCTCCGCAGTGGCGGCCTGATGGGTACCCAGCACGGGGAGGGTTCCTGGATCCGCCGCAATGCCGGGCCGTACGCGGACGAGGTCCTCGTTCGCAGGACACGGCAGGCGTCGGCAGGCGAGCCCGTTCGCGTTCTGGCGCTGCACGGGCTGGCCGGGACCGACACCGTATGGCGCGACTGCGCGCGGATCGCAGCGCCCGAAGTCGAGTTCTGGGCGGCGCTCATGCCCTGGGGAGCCGCCGGCAAGGAGACCTGGAGTCACCGCGGCGATCCGGCCGCGTGGATCGGACAGGCACTGGACGCGGTGCCTGGTGGGGTGGACGTGCTGATCGCACACTCCTTCTCCACCGGGCTCGCCCTGGAGTTCGTGGCCGCCATGGACCGCGTGGTGCGTCCCGCAGCAGTCGTGGTCGTCGCACCGTTCCACCGACGCAGTCCGGAGGACTTCGCCTGGCACACCGCGACCCACTACCTGAACTCGTACCACGGCTTCCTCGACGAATGCCTGCGCGTCGGCTCCCGGCGCCCCCTCGACGACGACATACGTCGCGACATGGCGCTGCGTGTCCGTGACCGTGTGGGAGCGTACGGCTTTCTGCGCTTCTTCGACACCTACCTGCGCAGTCCCTTCCTGGACACGGAAGCCCTCGATCTGCCGGTGCTCGTCGTGGCCGGTGACGGGGATCCGTTCGCGCCACTGGACGACGCACGCGGGCTCGCCGCGGCACTGCCCCACGCACGGTTGCGCGTCTTCCAGGACTGCGGCCACCTGCCGATGGAGGAGCAGCCGCAGAGGTTCGCCGACGCCGTGGACGACCTGATCCGCGAGACATTCCCTTCCGCAGGGGGAGACGGCCGGCAAGGCGCCGCGGAAGGCGGCCGGCCCGAGGGCATTCGCCCGGCACACAGTGAGAGGTACACATGTTGACTTCGACCAAGGGCACTTGGTGTCTGATTCTCGGCGCGTCGAGCGGGATGGGTCGGGCCACCGCGCTGGCGATGGCGCAAGAGGGCGCGAACATCTTCGGCGTGCACTTCGACTCCGCGGCCCGGCTGGAAGCGATCGACGAACTCACTGATGAGCTACGTGAGTTGGGGGCCGAGGTCTCCTTCCACAACGCCAACGCCGCCAGCAGGACGACGCGGGCGGAGCTGGTGGAGAAGCTGACGGAGGTCACCGGCGGCGCCGGTGTGCGGGTAGTGCTTCACTCCCTTGCCTTCGGTAGCCTCCTGCCGTTCATCCCGAGCAACGGCGAGCCGAGCGTCATCACCGCCCGCCAGATGGACATGACCAGCGACGTGATGGCGCACAGCCTCGTCTACTGGGTCAGGGACCTCCACACCGCGGGGCTGCTGCAACGGGGCGCCAAGGTCTTCACCCTGACCAGCCACGGTGACAACCGGGTCATCTCGCACTACGGAGCCGTGTCGGCGGCCAAGTCCGCACTCGTCTCGCATGTGCGGCAGCTGGCGGTCGAACTCGCCCCTTCCGGCATCGCGGTCAACGCGCTACGGGCGGGCGTCACCCAGACGCCCGCGCTGGAGCGCATCCCCGGTTGCGACGACCTGATCCAGCGGGCCACGCAGGCCAATCCGCACGGCCGGGCCACCGTCCCGGAGGACATCGCCGAAGCCGTCGTGCTGCTGTCGGCGAGCGACTCGTCGTGGCTCACCGGAAACGTCATCAGCGTGGACGGCGGCGAAGGGCTGGTCTAGGAGGACGAGGGCCACCACACGAGGGGAACCACAGAAATTGGTTGCACACGGGCAGTCCGCAGCGGTCGTAGTGACAGGGGTCGGCGCCCTCACGCCGATCGGCACCACGGCCGGGGAGTTTTGGCAGGCGGCGGTGAAGGGGACGGTCGGCACCGGACCCATCACGCTGTGCGACGTCACCGGCTTTCCCCACCGGATGGGGGGTGAGGTCGAGGGGTTCGGCGACGCGCGATCGGCCCTTCCGCGCAGCACACAGCTGGCCGTCGCCGCGAGCCTGGCAGCGGCCGCCGATGCAGGTGTGCGGCCGTGGGCCTCGGACCCGGCCCGCGCCGGCGTCTGCATGGGTACCCTGCTCGGCAATCGCGCGGCGGTGGAGGCGGGCGTCATGCGGTTCCACCGCGGTGTGCCGCCGTCCGGCACGGGCGGACTGGACTCGGCCCCCCCGTTGGTGGACCTCGCCGACGCCGTATCCCGGGAACTGGGCTTCACGGGTCCGAGCTCGGTGGTCAGCAGCGCCTGTGCCTCCGGGAACAGCGCGCTGGCGTACGCCGCCGACACCATCAGGGCCAACCGTGCCGATCTCGTGATCGCCGGCGGTGTGGACGAGATGTCGTCCGCGCTCCTCATGCTGTTCACCAGCCTGCGATCGCTCGCGCCGGACGTGGCCCGGCCGTTCGACCGCAACCGTGCGGGATTGCTCGTAGCCGAGGGCTCGGCCGCGCTGGTGCTGGAGTCGTACGAACACGCCCGCCGCCGCGGTGCACGCATCTACGCGGAGCTCGCCGGCTGGTCCAGTGCCTCCGACGCCTACCACATGACTGCGCCACACCCCGAGGGGCGCGGTGCGCGGCGCTCGATGGAGCGGGCTCTGGCGCAGGCCGGCGTCCCGGTCGACCAGGTCGACTACATCAGCGCGCACGGCACGGGCACTCCGTCCAACGACCGGGTCGAAGCCCGCGCGATCCGGGATGTCTTCGGTGCCCGTACCCCAGCGGTCTCGTCTCTGAAAGGGGCGCTCGGGCACGCCCAGGGCGCAGCGAGCGCCATCGAGGCGGTCGGCTGCGTACTGGCGATCCGTGACGGGGTGATCCCGCCGACGGCCAACCTGGCCGACGTGGACCCGGAGTGCGCAATGGACCTCGTGTCCGTCGAGGCCCGTGAGGCGCGCGTCGACGTGGCCGTCAACAACGCCTTCGGATTCGGTGGCAACACAGGGTGCACCGTCTTCACCCGACTCGGTACCAGGAGGGCTCGATGACCCGTTCCGTGGCCATCACCGGAATGGCTGTCGCCGGCTCGCTGGGTGCCGGACTGGACGCGACGTGGGAGGCTCTGCTCGGCGGCAGCACGGCCGTCACCACCACGACCTACGGCGACGGCCCCTTCCGCGGGGCCGGCTTCGCCGCGGTTCTTTCCTCCGATCTGCCGGAGGTACCGGCGTTCGAGAGAAAACGGCTCCGCGCGCTGAGCCGGGAATCCCTGCTCGTCTCCCGGGTAGGGGCGCTCGCCTGGCGGGATGCCGGCTTCGACGTCGGCGGTGCGCCGATGCCGGCCGACGTGGGCGTCGTCCTCGGGACCACCACCGCCGGCCTCGACGACTATCTGCGGGTGCTGCACGACGGCGTGACCTACGGCCCGGCACTCGTGAGTCCGTCATCCGGCCCCCAAGCGAGTCTCAACGCCGTGGCCTCCGAACTCTCGGTCTCCGCACGGGCGGAGGGCAGCATTGTGACGGTCACCGCAGGACGCTGCTCGGGCAGCCACGCGTTGGCCGTGGGTGCCGATCAGGTGCTTACGGGCGCGGCGGAGGTCGTTCTCGTCGCCGCTGTCGAAACTCTGGACCCCACAGCCGTCCGGGTGGACCGGCCGGGGCCGGGGCCTTTCTCCGCGGAGCGCGGCGACGCCGTGCCGGGCGAGGCCGTAGTCGTGCTGGTGCTCGAAAGCCTCCGCAGGGTGCGCGACCGCGGTGCGCGGGTGCTTGCCGAGGTGTCGGGCTGGAGCACGGTCAGAGGCGACTCCGGGCAGGACACGGCGATGCGTGCCGCGCTCGCGGCGCTACGAGAGGCTGGGCTCGACGCCGACGACATCGGCCTCGTCTGCTCCTCGGCCACGGGCGGCCCAGGCGTCGACGGTCCGGAAGCGCGCGCCCTGCACGAGCTGATGGGCCCGTCCGTTCCCGTCTTCAGCCCCTTCGGGGTGCTCGGCGACTGTGCGGGCGCCAGCGGCCTGGTGCAGCTCGTGCTGACGGCGCGCGCTCTGGAGGCCGGCCTGGCGCCGCCGACCGGCGGGTTCACCCGATGGGATCCGTGCTTGCCAACGATCGGCGTCGCTGCTCGGACGCAGAAGCTGCGTCCCGCTCCCGCACTGGTGCTCACCACCGATGCCGGGGGTCAGGCGGCGGCCCTGGTGCTCCATCCCCCAGCGGCCGGGGGCGGGGCGTGAACACGTGCTGCGCACGCCGAATCATCTGAACCGGCTCATGGAATCGAACAGGAAACCTTGAATGGACATATCCGGAACACCGCTGGCGCGGTCCTGGGGCGTGGGAATTCGGGCGGTCGGCGGATATCTCCCCGAAAAGGTGGTCAGCAATACCGACCTGGAGGAAATCCTCCTCACCCGGGACGACTGGATCAGGGAAAACATCGGCGTGGAGACCCGCCGGATGGCCGCCGAGGACGAGTGGACCTCGGACCTCGGGGCCGCCGCGTTCAAGGACGCGTGCGCCCGGGCGGGCGTCAGCCCGTCCGAGGTGGATCTCGTCATCTGCGGAACCTACACACCGGACAACATGGCACCGCCCACGGCGATGCGGGTGATCGAGAAGGTCGGCGCGCACGGAGCCACCGGCTTCGACATCAACAGCGGAGCCTGCCCTGGAGGAGTGTTCGCGCTGGACGTCGGCGCCAAGTACCTCGCCTCCGGGGAGTACCGCCGGGTCGCCGTAGTGCTCGCCGACGTCAACACCCGGACCATGGACTGGAAGGACCCAGGCCCGGCAGTGATCTTCGGCGACGGCGCGGCCTGCTACCTGCTGGAGCGCTGCCGTCCCGACCGAGGGGTGGGCCCCACGCTGCTGCACAGCGACCCGTCCCGCTACGAGGCGGTCTGGGTGGCGCGCGAGAAGCGGACGCTGCGCGACGGCCGCCGGCTGACCAGTGCCTTCGGCGACAACTTCGCCACGCTCTCGGGCAAGGCCGTGCACGACTTCGCGGTCGGTGAAGTGCCCAAGATCATTCAGGAGCTGCTCGCGCGGGCAGGACAGGACGTGTCGGACGTCGGCCTGTTCGCCCTGCACCAGGCCAACCTCTACATCGTCCGCGGCATCATGGCCGCCCTTGGCGTACCGGACGACCGCACGGTCACCAACGTCCAGAAGTACGGCAACACTTCGGGTGCCAGCGTTCCGTTGGTACTGCGGGAGGCGGATGACCTCGGCCGGCTCTCCCCGGGTGACCAGGTGGTGCTCGCCGCGTTCGGTTCGGGCCTGAGTATCGGCGCGGCGCTGGTCCGCTGGTGTGGGCCTGCGGACTTCGAGGGGGTGGCGACCGCGTGAACACCCGACTGTCAGAACACGGTTCGGCGTTCCGGGGAGCCCTGACGGGTCTGCTCGGCATCGGCACCTACCTGCCGTCGCGGCAGGTCACCAACGAGATGATCTGCGAGCGGATCGAGACTTCGGACGAGTGGATTCGCAGCCGCTCCGGGATCCGGTTCCGCTACTGGGCCGAGCCGACGGAGACGGTGGAGTTCATGGCCGCCACGGCCGCCGAGCGGGCCTTGGAACACGCCGGGATCGCCGCCTCCGAGGTTGGTTGCGTGATCGTGTCCACCGTCTCCCACCTGCACCAGTTCCCCTCACTTGCGGCCGGTGTCGCGCACCGGATCGGCGCCGCCGCACCGGGCGCATTCGACATCTCGGCCGGATGCGCCGGCTTCTGCTACGGGCTGTCGCTGGCGTCCGACATGGTGGCCGCGGGGAGCGCCCGGTACGTACTGGTGATCGCCGTGGAGCGGCTCTCCGAACTGCTCGACCAGGAGGACAGCGGCACCGCATTCCTCTTCGGTGACGGAGCAGGCGCCGCCGTGGTCGGCCCCTGCGACCAGCCGGGTGTGGGCCCGGTGGTCTGGGGTTCCGACGGCTCGCACAAGGAGACCATCCGGCAGAGCCACTCCTGGGCGGCGCTGCGCGACGCGCCCGCCCCCGAGTGGCCAGTGATCACCATGGACGGCCGGGAGGTGTTCCGGTGGGCCGCGTATCAGCTCGGCCCCATCGCCGCCCAGACGTTGGAGCAGGCCGGTGTGACCGTCCGGGACCTCGACTCCTTCATCCCGCACCAGGCCAACATGCGGATCATCGATGAACTGGTCAAAGAGCTCGGGATCCCCGACCACGTGGCGGTGGCCCGCAGCGTCGAGATCCACGGCAACACCTCCGCGGTGTCGATTCCGCTCGCCATCCAGGAGCTGCTCGCCTCGGGCAAAGCCAGGCCGGGCGGGCTCGCCCTGCTGCTTTCCTTCGGCACCGGCCTCGTCTGGGGCGGTCAGGTCGTCCGACTGCCACCGGCGCCCACCGGACCGCCCGTACAGGCCACCACCGCGCCGGCCCATCCGACCAAGGAGAACTGATCATGACCGTTGTTCAGAGCGACACCCTGCAGGTCCTCAAGGAAATCCTCGACGAGGTCGCCGGTGTTCCGGCCGAGGACGTCACGCTGGAGAGCTCGTTCATCGACGACCTGGGCATGGACTCGCTGGCCATCGTCTCGCTGTTCGTCCTGATCCAGCGCCGCCTCGGCACCGATGTGCCCAACGCCGTCTTCGACCGTCTCACCACCGTCGGAGAGACCGTCGCCTACCTCGAGCACGGTGAGACTCCGGCCTGACCGGCCACCCTCCGTCCCGACTCAGAGAGCCGGAAAGGCAGTTCATGCATCTCATGGTCAGGCCGACCAGAAAGCCGCTGCGCGGCGAGCTGCTGGTCCCCACCTCCAAGTACCACGTGCACCGCGCGCTGATCCTCGCCTCGCTCGCCGAAGGCACCAGCCGGATCAAGGGCGTCTCGGACGCCCGCCACGTGCAGTACACCGTCCGCCTGCTGCGCGACCTCGGTACCCGGATCAGCGTCGAGGGCGACACGTACGTGGTGCAGGGCGGCCGCTACCGGCCGCGTCGGCAGACCGTCTCGGCCGGCAGCTCCGGCACCACGCTGTACCTCATGCTCGGCCTCGCCTCACTGGCGGAGTCCCCGGTCACCGTGACCGGACAGAAGTACTTCCGCCGCAGGCCGGTCGGACCGCTGCTCGACGCGCTGCGCCGGCTGGGGGTCGAACTGGACTCGGCCGACGGCTGCCCGCCCGTCCATCTGACCCCGGGCCGGCCCACCGGAGGCCGGGTGGTGATACCCGGCACGCTGTCGCAGTGGATCTCGGGGCTGCTCCTGCTCGCCCCCTTCGCCTCCGGCCCCACCGTCGTGGAGGTGTCCGGCGAGCTGAACGAGCGCCCGTACGTGGAGCTGACGGTGGCCATGATGCGCCGCTTCGGTCTCCAGGTGACCGTGTCCGACGACTGGCGGCGGTTCGACATCGCTCCCGGACAGAGCGCCCGGCCGACCGACTTGACGCTTCCGCCGGACCTCGGCTCCGCCGCGTTCGGGATCGCGGCCGCCGCCATCCACCCCTCCGACGTACTGCTGCGCGGGATCACACGGCTCGACGGCGACCCGGCCGACCACCCGGAGATCGGTTTCCTCGACGTCGTCCGGCGCATGGGGGTGCCGATGACGGTCGAGGGAGAGGCCGACGGTGTCCGCATCCGCCACGACGGCATCCGGCTGCGCGGCACGACCGTGGACTGCCGGGAAGTCCCGGACATGCTCCCGGTGCTCTGCACCCTGGCCGGCCTGGCCGACGGGGAGACGGTCTTCGAGCACATCGGGCACGTTCGGTTGAAGGAGTCCGACCGGGTCGCCGCGATGCTCCAGCTGAACGCCATGGGCGCGGACCTCACTGTCGAGGGTGACCGGCTGCGCGTGCGTGGGGTCATCGCCTTCAGAGGCGCGCGCGTCTCCTCGTACAACGACCACCGGATCCTGATGTCGCTCGCCCTGGCCGGCACGAAGGCACACGGTGTCACCACCCTCACCTACCCGAACGCCTACCAGATCTCGTACCCGGGATTCCTGGAAGACCTGACCGGCCTGGGGCTGCGGCTGTCCGTCGAGCCGGGCCCTGCTGCCACTCCGCCCGCCTCGCTTCCCGAGCAGCTGCGCCACTGGGCCGAGCACCGACCGGACGGCACCGCCCTGGTGGATGTGCGGGACGGGTACGACGCCGAGATAACCTGGCGAGAGCTCGATGAGCGGGTCGATCGCGCGGCCGCAACCCTGCTGGCCCTCGGCGTGCAGCCCGGCGAAGCGGTCGCGTATCAGCTTCCCAACTGGCACGAGTTCGTGGAAATCTCGCTCGCCACCCTGCGAATCGGCGCCGTCTGCTGCCCGCTCATGCCCATCCTCCGGCAGCGGGAGATGGCCTTCGCGCTGCGCCGCTCCGGTGCGCGCGTCCTGCTGATCGCGGACAGGTTCAGGAACCGGGACCACCGGGGGGAAACCGCGTCCTGGTTCGCCGAGGACCCGGTAGGCCGGGCCCAGGTCCGTCATGTGGCCGTGGTTTCGGCCGACGGGGGAGTGGTGGAACTCCCCGCCGACGACGCGGGACTGACCTGGTCCGACTGGGGCGCCGCGACAGCCGCCACGCCCGTCGACACCGGGGCGCTCGCCGCACGGCAGCCGGCTCCCGACGCCCTGGCGCAGTTGCTCTTCACCTCAGGGACCACTGGTGAGCCGAAGGGTGTCCTGCATCGGCACGACACCCTCGGTCACGCCGTCCGGCTGCAGGCCGAACGGCTCGGACTGGACGACCGCGACGTGGTCTTCATTCCGTCGCCGCTGGCACACCAGACGGGTTTCCTCTACGGGATGTGGCTGGCTGTCACCCTTGGGGTGCCCCAGTTGGTCCAGGCGCACTGGAACCCGGGCACCGCCCTGCAGGCGGTCGTCAAACACGGAGCCACCTTCGTCCAGGCGGCGACGCCGTTCCTGGCCGACCTGCTCAAAGAGGTCGAGGCGGGGGGCCGGGCCCCGGAGACGCTGCGGACGATCGTCGTGGCCGGAGCAGCCCTGCCGCGGAGCCTGGCCGAGCGGGCCACCACCGTCCTCGGCACCACGGTCTGTGGCGCCTTCGGCACCACGGAGACCTGTTTGGGATCGCTCTCCGCGCCGAACGATCCACCCGAGAAGGTGTGGGGCACCGACGGCCGTGCCATGCCCGGGGTGGGGCTCAGGGTGACCGACGACGCGGGAGGGACGCTGCCGGTCGGGCGTGAGGGCAACTTCGAGGTCCGATCCCCGACCTGTTTCGTGGGCTACCTGGACCGTCCCGACCTGACGGCCGAAGCCTGGACGAGCGACGGCTGGTACCGCACCGGGGACCTCGCCGTCATCGATTCCGGCGGCTACGTCCGAATCACCGGCCGGGTCAAGGACGTGATCAACCGTGGTGGGGAGAAGGTCCCCGTCGCTGAGATCGAGGAACTGCTGCATCAGCATCCGTCGGTGGACGAGGTCGCGGTCGTCGGCACACCGGACGAGCGGCTCGGCGAACGCGCCTGCGCTTTCGCGGCGCTCGTCGACGGCGCAGACCTCGACCTGGAGGCGATGCGCAAGTACCTGGACTACCACCAGGTCTCCAAGCACTACTGGCCGGAACGTCTCGAGCTGGTCGACCGGCTGCCTCGCAATCCGGCCGGCAAGGTCCAGAAGTTCGTTCTCAGGCAGCGGGCCGAGGCCCTCTGCCCGGCACCACTCGAGGAGCAGAAGGCATGAGCATCACCGACGTCGCACCGGCGGAGCCGGGCATCGCACCGGCCGAGTTCGAGCAACTGAGGGCCGAAGTCGCCACATACGTTGCAGGACCCGCCGAGGAGTGGGCCCACCGGATCGAGAGCACGGGTACGGTCCCCGAGGAACTCTGGACCGAGCTGCGTGAGCGCGGCTACCTGTCGCTTGCCGCTCCCTGCGAGTACGGCGGGCGTGGCCTGTCTTTCCCGCAGTGGATGGACGTGATGGAACTGTTCTCCCGCTGCCATGGCTCCCTGCGCATGGTGGTGCACGTGGTCAACGGGACCTGGCGGGCCATGGACCAGTTCGCCACCCCTGAACAGCGCGAGCGGTTCGTTCTGCCTTCCGTCGCCGGCCGGCTCAAGGTCGCCTTCACGCTGACCGAGCCGAACGCCGGATCCGGCGCCGACATCCGTTCCAGCGTCGTCCGGGAAGGCGACACGTACTACCTGACCGGCACCAAGCACCTCATCACCTTCGGCGTGCGGTGCGACTACTGGCTGCTGGCCGCGAGGCTGGCCGGCAGCACCGGACACGAGGGCACCGTCGCCCTCATGGTGCCGCGGGACGCGGCTGGGGTGACCGTCGAGGACACCTCACAGACCATGGGGGTCACCGGCACGGACCACGCCCGCCTGACCTTCGACCGGACGCCGGTCCCGGTGGCGAACAGGCTCGGTGCTGAAGGGGACGGCCTGGCCGTCGCGTTGGGCGGATTCCTGACACCTTCACGAATCTCGGTGGCGATGAGCTGCGTGGGGCTGGCCCGCCGCGCCCAGGAGCTGGCGCTGGAGTACGCCCGGAACCGGGTGACCTTCGGCCGGCCGCTGACCTCACGGCAGGCGCTCCAGTTCATGCTGGCAGAGAACGAGGCGGACATCGAGGCGGCGAAGCAGCTCACCCTGCACGCGGCTCGCCGCTGGGAGGCCGGGGCAGACGACGCCGCGATGCTCTCGTCGATGGCCAAGTTGACGGCGGTCGACATGCTCGGGCGGGTCACCGACAAGGCCCTGCAGGTGCACGGCGGTTCCGGTTACTGGAAGTCCAGCCCGATCGAGCGGGTCTACCGGGACGCCCGAGCTCAGCGCTTCGAGGAAGGCACCAACGAGATCCAGAAGGCCGTTGTCTTCCGCGAGCTCCTGAACCGTACGGAGGCAGACCGATGAACGCGCGGGAGAAGAAGTCCCAGGACCATGTGGCGCTGATCACCGGCGCCTCTCGAGGCATCGGGCGGGCGCTCGCGCTCACCCTCGGCCGGGACGGCGCCACAGTGGTGGTGAACTACAAGAAGAACGCCGACCTCGCCGAGAAGACAGTGGCCGAACTGGAGGAGGCGGGTGGCCGGGGCCTGGCGGTACAGGCCGACGTCGAGACGGTCGAGGGCGTGGAGAGTCTCTTCGCCACGGTGAAGAAGGAGTTCGGGCGGCTCGACTACTTCGTCTCCAATGCCGCGGCCGGCGTCTTCAAGAAAATCCTCGACCTGGAGCCGCACCATCTGGACCGTACTCACGCCATGAACCTGCGGTCCTTCGTGCTGGGTGCGCAGCAGGCGGTCCGGCTGATGGACGAAGGCGGGCGGATCGTGGCCCTGTCGAGCTACGGCAGCATCCGCGCCTACCCGACGTACGCCGCCCTCGGTTCGATGAAGGCCGCCATTGAGTCCTGGGTCCGTTACATGGCCGTTGAGTTCGCCCCGTACGGCATCAATGTGAACGCCGTCAACGGTGGCCTGATCGACTCCGACTCCCTGGAGTTCTTCTACGGGGTGCCGGGGATGGCGGACATGGCCACGGTGCTCGAACGCATCCCGAAGGGACGGCCCGGCTCGGTCCAGGAGGTGGCCGACACCATCGCCTTCCTCCTCTCGCCGGGGGCCGAGTACATCACGGGCCAGACCTTGGCGGTGGACGGCGGGCTGAGCGTGGTCGCCCCGCCGTTCTTCGCCGACACCTCGGCGCCGCTCATCCTGGGCGAGCGACCCACAGACAAGGGGTAGGTGCTGGAAGGCGTCTTCCGCCCGTGCCCAGGGGGCCGGCTGCGGGTCGCCCACCGCATGGACCGCGGTACCGGTGGGCCGTACCAGCCGAGCTTCACCGGCAAGGGGCCCAGTGGCCGACCAGCGTGCGGAACCTGGCGCCGCTGCCGCAGGGGGTCCTGCTGCGGGTCGCCGACGGGGGGAAGCGGCTCGCCCTGACCGACCCGGTGGTGGTCGCGGCCGGGCGCTCACACGCTCACCGGTGAACGCGCTCCGTCCGGTGCTGAAACGTGGCGAGCGTCGCGCACCGATCGTCGGGCGGCGCAGCCGACTCCCACGGCCTTGACGCGGGGCGCGCGGCGGAAAAGGCGTGCGCAGGGCGTTCGGCAGCCCGCTTGCCAGCCGGGGATCCGCTTCGTCCGTCTGTGCCGCGACCTCGTCCGCGAGCAACTCCACGTGACGGAAGAGGTCGACATCTCGGTCGGCTTCCGGCCGCACACCACTCATCTTCACCCGGTGCCGCCGAACAGGGGCGCCACCGCTACCACACCAACCTTCATGGGGGGGTCCACATGGACCTTGCTGTAAACGTGCTGGACGCCCAGTCGGTGATCACGGCGTTCGGGCTCATAGGCATCCTGGCCATCATCTTCATCGAGACCGGACTGCTGATGGGCTTCTTTCTGCCCGGCGACTCGCTGCTCTTCCTCGCCGGGGTCGGTGCCTCGGGAGCGGCGGCAGAGGTCTTCGGCCGCCCCGACTTCCACCTCTCGCTGCCCGCGCTGTTGATCGGGGCGCCCGTGGCTGCGGTCTGTGGCGCACAACTCGGTCACCTGATGGGCGCGCGGCTCGGACCCAAGCTGTTCGCACGCCCCAACTCGCGCATGTTCAAGCAGGCTCACGTCGTGCAGGCAGAGGCGTACTTCAGCCGGTACGGCGCCGGGAAGGCCATCGTGCTCGCCCGCTTCGTGCCGATCGTGCGCACCTTCCTCAACCCCGTGGCCGGACTTCTGGGCGTGCGGGGAGGCACCTTCTTCGTGTGGAACGTGATCGGCGGAATCGTGTGGACGGTGGGGATCATCCTGCTCGGCTACCGACTCGGCCACTCGCTCGAGGGCAGCATCGACGACTACATGCTCCCGGTGATCGCGCTGATCATGATCGTCTCGTTCTCGCCCGTGCTGATCGAGGTGATCCGTTCTCGCCGAGCCGCTCGCTGACGCACCACCAGACGCCTGGCCAACCATGTGCCGACCAGGGGTGATTCCAGGCCGCGCAGCGGCCGATCACACCTGGGTGACAGCGCCACTCCACGAGCAGGAGTGGCGCTTTCGCCTGCTCGTCGAGCCGGCCCAGGCCGCCTCGAACGATCCGTCGAGATCGCCGACCACCTGGCCCACGCACCCGTCGCCACGAGCGTCGAGTAGCTGTCACCACCTCCATCGACCGCGGTGTGCTGCGTGCGCAGCGGGTGGACATCGCACGCCGCACAGGCACTCGGTGGCTTCTGATGAGACGTCCGCTCTCCTCGGAGCGCACCAGGGTTTTGATGTGTCGTGTGTGGGCGCCGGACGGACGGCTTACATCACCTCCCTCCCCGCACAGACCGACGCGCGACGACCGGCTCAACCAGCGTGGCGGCTTGGCCTGAACGCCTGAGCCGTCGGCCACGCTC
This sequence comes from Streptomyces sp. NRRL B-1140, assembly GCF_001280065.1. Taxonomy (GTDB): domain Bacteria; phylum Actinomycetota; class Actinomycetes; order Streptomycetales; family Streptomycetaceae; genus Streptomyces. The sequence goes on along the minus strand of NZ_LGEA01000001.1, from coordinate 430,760 downwards.
GCCGGCGCGCCTTCCTCGCCGCCATGGATCCATGAGGGGTCGCCCAGTCCGAACTTCTCGGGCCGGGCGATCTCCGCTGTGCGAAGTACATGGATCAGTTCGCCACTTCCATGGTGCGGGACGCTCTCGAGGGGAGCCGCCACCCCGGCAGCGCGGCCAGGGCGGCGATCGCGGCCAGAACGAGCAGCGTGTGCCCCAGTCCGAAGGAGGCCGCCGGGCTCGAGGCCGTTGCCGGCACCCCGCCGTAGGAGGGCTTCACCACCATCATGGTTGCGGCGACGGTGATACCGAGGGTCGGCCCGATGTTCATCGCCGTCTGCTTGAGTCCGCCGACGACCCCGGCGTAGCCGGCAGGCGCATCGCCGACGACGGTGCCGGTGGCGGTGACCATCACGGTGGCGAACCCCGCGCCGAGCACGGCGAAGGAGAGGCCGGTGATCCACCACGTGCCCGCCGATTCGATCTGGACCAGACCCACGATGCCGAAGGCGACGAGGAGCGTACCTGTGATCGCGCAGCGGCGTGCACCGTAGCGGCTCAACGCCCCGGCGGCGGCAGGGGCACCGACGACCATCAGTACGGTCATCGGAAGCACCCGCAGTCCGGCCGCGAACGGGTCGAGCCCGAGGACGTCTTGGAGGGAGAACGTGCTCACGAACAGGGCGCCGAACATGCCGCTGGTGGTGAGGAGCAGGATCACCATGGACGCCGTCACGGGTACGGACCGCAGCACGGCAGGGGGCACGATCGGGTTCGCGGTGCGGCGTTCGTGCATGACGAGGGCGACGGCAAATCCCGCGGTGGCGACGAACCCCAGGAGCGTCGACGATGAGCTCCACCCGCCGCGGGGAATGGCGCCAATGGTGTGGACGAAAACCGTGAGCATGGCCGCGAGCAGGGCCGAACCCAGCAGATCGAGCCGTTGGCGATCGCGGCCGGACGGCGCCGGAACCCGGACGAACAGGATGAAGACAGCGATCACCATCGCGATGGGCACGTTCACTGTGAACACCGCACGCCAACCGAAATGGGCGACGAGGAAGCCGCCGAGGACCGGACCGGTGGCCGCGGCCACCCCGATCGAACTGGTGCGGATGGCGACCGGCGTGTTGAGCTTGTCCGCCGGGTAGGCGAGTCTCAGCAGGGCGAGCGTTGCCGGTTGCAGGAGGGCGCCGAACACGCCCTGCAGGGCGCGCATTCCGATCACCCAGCCGATGTCGGGGGCGAGCATGATGCCGCCTGAAGTGGCCCCGAAGCCCAGCACGCCGAAGAGCAGCAGCCGCTTGTGCCCGTACCGGTCACCGAGGCGTCCGGCGATGACGAGGAGCGCTGCCACTGCGAGCATGTAGCCGGTGCTGGTCCACTGGACTTGCTCGACACTGGAGCCGAAGTCGCGTTGCAGCTCGGGCTGCGCCACGGTCAGCACCGTTCCGTCAAGTGCGACGATCATCGCGCCGGCGACACTCACTACGAGTGCGAGGCGCTGCCGTACGGTCTCGGTCAAGGGTTCACCGGTCCAAGGTGGGTGTCCGTGGCGGCAGCGACGAGCGTGTGGAGCACGTCGCTCTCGGCACCGCCGGTCCCGGCGGTGCCGAGAGCCAGGGGCAGGCTGCCCCAGGCCCACAGCTGGGCGATGCCGTGCAGCTGGGACCAGAGCAGCCCAGCCGCGACGGCAGGCGGGGGCATGTCCCTCGTCGTGCCGAGGGGGCGCGTCCCCTTCTCCTCCTCGCGGTGCCGGGCAACGAGTTCGACGATGATCCCGAAGAGTGGCAGGGTCAGCTCCCGCAGCCGAGGCTCGTCCGATGTATGCCGCCGGCTGTCGAGCAGGTCGTGGCGGAGCAGGAGTTCGAACATGCCGCGGCATTCCAGCGCGTACCCGATGTACGACTTGCCGAGCGTCTCCAACTGGCCACGCGCTGACGGAATGCCCCTCGTCACGGCGGCGAACCGGTCCTTGAGGTCCGCGAGGCCTCGGTGGGCGATGGCGGAGAGCAGGGCATGGTGAGTCGGGAAGTACCGGCGCGGCGCGCCATGCGACACCTCCGCCCGGCGGGCGATCTCCCGAAGCCCTAACGAGCTCGTCCCCTCGGTCATCACAAGGTCCACCCCGACATCGATGAGCCGATCCCGGAGGGAGGTCTGACGTTCCATGGACAGTTTCTACATCACAGGCGTAGACAGTGTCTACCGGCGAGGGTTCCCGAGTTCGCGACCAACCCCAATGTCGTCAGGCCCTGCGGCGGTTCTCATCATGCAGGGGTGACGCGGCGGTGGAATCAACTCCCGGAGCAAGCCGCTTCTCCCCTCGGATCTCCTCCAGCAGCTCCGTCACAGCGCCCATGATCCGTTCGCTGGCCTGGCGCAGCACCGGCGTCGTAAGTTCGGCGCCGTGGAAGTCGGAAAGGTCGACGGGAGGTCCCGCGGCGACGACCAACGTGGGGCGCGGCAGCAGACGCCGCCTGCCGTTGCCATAAGGGGGAAGGATCTTGTGCGCACCCCACTGCGCCACCGGGATGACCGGCGCTCCGGTGCTCAACGCCAGCCTGGCCGCACCGGTTTTGGGCCGCCCCGGCCATAGATCGGGGTCGGAGGTGAGGGTTCCCTCCGGGTAGATGGCCACGCATCGCCCGCCTTCGAGCGCTGCGACGGCAGCGTGCAGCGCGTCCGCCGCTCGGTGGCTGTTGCGCTCCACGGGGATCTGACCGGTGGCCCGCAGGAAGGCTCCGACCACCGGCACCCTGAAGACCGAGGACTTGACCAGGAATCTGGGCGGCAAGCCGTTCTTGTACTGGAAGTGTCCATAGGCGAACGGATCCACGTGTGATATGTGGTTGATCGCTACGATGTATCCGCCCTGACCGGGGAGATGGTGGGCACCCCGCCATTCCCTGCGTGCGACAAGCCGCAAGAGCGTACGCACGATCACGGCGCCGAACGCATACGTACGACCGGGTCCGGCCTCGGCTGAAGTCGACGACGAGCCTTTTCTCCGCATGGACCCGTTCTACACGAGGACTAATGTCGGTCAGCACGAAATAAGCGGGGCTTTAGCGGCACGCTCCCAGCCGGTTAAGTCGACGTGCTTCAAAGAGGGCTGTCCAGCCCTGGGTCTTTGACACTGATCGCGGTGTGAAACTAGGACTTCTCACGGGAGCCGAGGTCTGACTGGGCCCGGAAGCCGAGGTCGACGGGCTGACCGATCAGACTCGCTCCGTCCTGCCCGCTGATGAGCGTGCGCGCCGGACCAGACGACGATCGGAAGCAGCACGGCGTCGTCATCGAGCGGGCTGCGCTTCGACCTGAGCCGCACCGATGGACTCATCGTCTGCGTGGTGTCCGATGGGCTGCTGTGTGGCGTGGACCTCGAGTGGTGTGGGGTACGCAATGGCTGGAAGCTGCTTGACGTCTGGGTACTCAAGAAGGCCTATACGAAAGCGTCGACCACTCCAGCCAGGAGTTCGTTCGGATGACCGAAACCAGCCCGCCAAAAGGTGAAGAGTCCCATGAAAGTCGTCGAACGTCCTGCCGCCGGCGATGCTGTGAAAGCACTGCTCGATGAGGCCTGGAGAGGTAGTGGGCGTGCGGCACTCGTCGTTGGCGCACCAGGAATGGGAAAAACCAGTCTGCTCGAGGTCGTGCACCGGCACGCGAAGGAGACCGGGGCGCTGGTACTCGGTGCGCTGGCCTCGCGAGCCGAGCGAGGTGTACCGATGGGCGTGGTCCGGCAGCTGTTCGGCACCGCGCACTGGAATCTGAAGCCTCGGCAGCCGGAGCGGCTCACCAAGTTCGTCGACGCTGCTGCGCGGCTGCAGGTCGACGCCGAATGGGCAGGCTGGGCCGAGATGCCACGAGACGCGGCCGAAGAAGCACACGGCGTGATCCAAGAGCTGATCGAGCTGGGCCCGCTGGTTCTGACCGTGGACGATGTGCACAACGCGGACCATCCCTCTTTGCAGTGCCTGCTCTACCTGGTGAGGAGGGTCGCGCCGAGCAGAATGCTGCTGGTCCTCGCCGGCCGGATGGGCAGCGGGCACACCATGTCGCAGCTGTTCGCGGAATTCGTGAGAAATCCGGCCTGTACGCTGATCCGGCTTGCCCCGCTGTCCGACAGTGCCCCACTGCTCGGGGACGGGCCGGGTGCGGTGCCGAGCCGGACCATGGGCGAGGCCTGGTTGCGCGAAGCCGGTGGTAGCCCACTGTTGTTGCACGCCCTGGCCTCCGACCGTAGGGGTGTGGGCCAGAAGTCACAGCGAGCGGGAGAGACGTTCCGTCTCGCCGTGCAGTATCTACTGGACCAGCTCTCCGAAGCCGAGTTGGAAACCGCCAAGGCGCTCGCGATACTTGGCTGCGAGGCAACACCGAGCCGGCTCGACCGGCTGACCCGGAGCACGTCCGGAGCGAGCGCTTCTCACTGCACCACGCTGGAAGAGCTGGGTCTCGTGAAGGAATTCCGTTACCGCAGTTCCGCAGCGGCCGCGGTGGCACTGGACCGGATGTCGCCCACGGAGCGTGCCGCCGCTCACCGCCGTGCCGCCCGGGTCGTACACGACGACGGTGCCCATGCCTCTGTCGTGGCCCGGCATCTGATAGCGGGCGGGCCCGAAGGCGGTGCGTGGGGCCGGGACGTGCTGCGCCGCGCCGCCCAGCAGGAACTGGGCAACGGCGCCCCGCACGAGGCAATATCCTGGTTGCGCGCGGCCGAGGCCTACCCCGAGGCAGTGGAGCGGGCCAATGTGCAGGTCGAACTGCTCAGTGCAGAATGGGAATTGAATCCAGCAGCGGCTCACCGTCATTTGGACCCGCTGCTCAACGAGCACCGGCGGGGCAACCTCACTCCGCACAATTCGGTCCGCCTCGTTGCCTATCTGATGTGGCACGGACGCCCCGCGGAGGCTGCCGAGATCCTGACCGATCTGGGACAGCGGACCGACGAGTTCCCCATGGGCCTGCGCATGCGTCTGGAGAGCGGCCTCGCCTGGTTCCGGCACGTCTACCCTCTCGACAGCGATGCGTGGTACAGGCCGGACGAGGACGTCTCCGAGCGCCACCGCGCCGCAGCCTTGCACGACCCGACGCTTGCGCCCTCCGTCTCCGCGATGGCGATGCTCCTGCACCGGCAACCGCACCACGCTCTCGAGCGACAGCTGCTGCAGTTCCCCCGTCGGTCTCATACTGCGCGCGCGGTACTCGCCGCGGCCAGTGCTGCCCTGGACTTACAGCGCGGTCAGTACACGCTCGCCCTCGCCGGGGTGGATCAGGCTCTCTCGCTGATCCCGCCGGATGCCTGGGGTATCACCGTGGGCGTCCCGCTCGCTGCGAAGATCCTCTCCTGCACCGCATTGGGCGACGGTGACGGCGCCGCCGCGTGTGCGCAACTCCCGGTCCCTGACGCGATGTTCGAAACTCTGCCGGGTGCGCACTACCTCTATGCCCGCGGCACCCACCACCTACAGGAGGGGCGCCGCCACGCCGGACTCGGCGACCTCTATGCCTGCCGCGACCTGCTTGCGCACTGGCGAGTCGACCTCTCGGACTTGATCCCCTGGCGATCCGCCCTCGCCGCAGTGGACCGGAAGCCCGGTCGCAGCCGGGAGGGGGGCGACGTGCCGGCCCCGAAACCCTCCGCCAGGAGCACCACGGCCTCCATCACCGAAGCTGAGCGCCGGGTGGCCACGCTCGCCATGCACGGCTCCACCAACCGTGAGATCGCCGTCCACTTACACCTGACGGTCAGCACGGTGGAACAACATCTCACCAGGGTCTACCGCAAATTGGGAATAAGCGGACGCCTCGACCTGTCTGCCGCCCTGAGAATGTAACCGCCAGGCAAAATATCCCCCAAGGCTCCCCTAAACGTCCTTCAAGCGTCCCGGACTCACAGTTCCAGGTACCCCTTAGGGGGTGATCAGGGTAGGGGTTGTCTGGGATGGGACCCGCGTGAAGGATCGAGAGTCGAGCGCTCGTCAAGGCAGCTGAAGAGAAAACGGGGAGTCAGCAAACATGACGCTGTATTTCCAGGTACTCGGCCCACTCGAGGCCCGCAGGAATGCCGAGAGCATCACACCGCAGCCGACGAAGATCCGTGCACTGACCGCCCTGCTCTGCGTCAAGGCCGGGTCCGTGGTGTCACGTGATTTCCTCCTCGACGCGCTGTGGGCCGAGCACCCGCCACGCACCGCCCGTACCGCTCTGCAGGTCTACATCTCAAGGCTGCGCAAGCACCTGGACGTGCACGGCGGTTTCGCCCATCGGCTGGTGACGAAGCCGCACGGCTACGTGCTCGAACTGAAACCAGAGGAACTGGATCTGCACCGGTTCGAGCTGTACGTCGGCCAGGCCAAGGCAGCGCAGGCCATGGGGCACGAGGTGGAGGCCCTGCGCTGTTGGCAGGCCGCGTGCGCCCTGTGGCGGGGGCCCGCTCTGGCCGACCTTCGAGGGCTGCCGATCTTCGACAACCTGGCGCGGCAGTTGGACGAACGGCGGCTCAACGCGCTCGAGCAGCGGATCGCGCTCGAGGTGTTGCTGGGCCACGGCAACGGAATCATCGGCGAGCTGTACGGACTGGTGGCCGAGTACCCGCTGTGGGAGAACCTGCACTGCCAACTGATGATCGCGCTCTACCGCAACGGCCGCGTGGCGGAAGCATTGCAGGTCTACCAGAAAATCCGTGAGTCCCTCGTACGGGAACTGGGCCTGGAGCCCGGCGAACAGATTCGGCGCTTGCACGGCTCGGTCCTGGCCCGTGACCCGAGGCTGGGATCACGGTACCTGGATGCCCGGGCCGCCTAGCAGACCGCCACAGGACGCCGTACCGCGCGCCGGCCTCTCCATCGCGCCGACCGATTGGTCCCACGGAGAGAAACAGCGCGGTCCGGCGCCTCGCCGATGGGCTCTGATGCGGACCTCACCCTGTCCACGCCCGGCGGGAGTTAGCTGCGCTTTAGCGGAGCGTTTGTCGACGAACCTAGGGTGACCGCTATGACCCGCCTCATCGATCTCACGTCAGACGCAGCCGAGTTCAACGCGGATCCCTACCCGCTCTACGCCAAACTTCGCGCGCAGGGTCCCGTGCATCGCGTGCGGAGCGAGGCCGGTGAACAGTGGCTCGTCGTCGGGTACGAGGCGGCCAAGGAAGCCCTCACCGACCCCAGGTTCCGCAAGAACCGGCCCCGTCCGAGCGCCACGGACAGCGGGATCTCGCCCATCGACAAGAACCTGCTGGAAACCGACCCTCCGGACCACACCCGACTGCGGAAGCTTGTCACCCGGGAGTTCACCGGACGGCGCATCGCCGCCCTCGAACCACGGATCCAGGAGCTGACGGACGAGCTGGTGGACGAGCTGACGGCGAAGTCCGCAGGGCGAGCCGATCTCGTGGACGCGCTGGCCTTCCCGCTGCCGATGACGGTCATCTGCGAACTGCTCGGCGTCCCCGATCTGGACCGGGACGCCTTCCGCGGCTGGTCCAACGACTTCGTCGCCCCTGAGGGCCCGGACTCGATGACGAAGGCGATCCATGCGATCGAGGCCTATCTGATCGAGCTGATCGCCGCCAAGGCCAAGACGCCGGGTGACGACCTGATGAGCGCGCTGATCAGGACCCGTGACGAGGAGGGCGACCGGCTCTCGCGCGACGAACTGATCGCCATGGCCTTCCTGTTGCTGGTCGCGGGGCAGGAGACCACAGCGAACCTGATATCCGGAGGGCTGCTCTGCTTGCTCCGCCACCCCGACCAACTTGCGGCACTGCGAGCCGATATGCGCCTGTTGGACAGCGCCATCGAGGAGATACTGCGCTACGAAGGACCGGTGGAGAACTCCACCTTCCGTTACACCGCCACCGACACCTCTTTCCGGGGCACCGTGATCCCCGCGGACTCGACGGTGCGGGTGGTGTTCGCGTCCGCCGACCGGGACCCGGCCAAGTTCGCCGCGCCTGACACCTTCGACATCCGGCGGTCCACTCAGGGACACCTGGCCTTCGGCCACGGGGTGCACTACTGCATCGGCGCACCACTGGGCCGGCTCGAGGCCAAGGTCGCCATCGGTACACTCCTGCGCCGATGCCCGAAGCTGGCACTGGACACCGCCCCGGAAGCACTGGAGTGGCGCCCCGGACTGCTCATCCGCGGAGTGCGCAGGCTCCCCGTCCGCTGGTGATCACCGCAGACGCAACAGTTTGAGCGTCCGCATCACCCGTACCATGAGCTCCTCGTAGCGTTCGCCCTGGAATTGCACCGGACCAAGGGCGAACGGGCCCATGGGCACCAACCGTTGCTCGGCCACGGTCTGCGGCTCGGTGAAGCGGAGGATGCCTTCCGACGAGTGCCGTGCCCCGACCCCGGAATCGCCGCGGCCGCCCATAGGGGCGTCCACGCTGCCGAAAGCGGAGCCGTATGCCTCGTTGATGTTGACCTGGCCAGTGCGCAGCCGGGCGGCGAGGCCACGCGCACGGGCGGGACGGCGCGTCCACAAGGAGACGTTGAGTCCGTACGCGGTGTCATTGACCAAGTGGGCAGGGTCGCCGGTGAACACGTGCACGGCGACCACCGGGCCGAAGGTCTCCTCGGCGTACAGGCGCATCTCCGGTGTGACCCCGGACAGCACCGTGGGCTCGTAGAAGAGGTCGTGCGACCGGCCCCCGGTCAGGACGGTGGCGCCCTTGGCCACGGCGTCCTCGACATGCGCTTCGACCTTGGCGAGCTGATCAGCGGAGATCAACGGGCCGATGTCGCGGCCCAAGGTCAGCTCGCCGGCGCGGTCGACGAACGCCTTCAGGAAGTGGTCCGCCACATCGGCATGTGCGTATATCCGCTCGATCGACATGCACAGCTGCCCCGTGGAGGTGAAGCAGCCGCGGACAGCGCCCTCCACCGCACGTTCCAGGTTCGCGTCGTCGAGGACGACAAGCGCGTTCTTGCCGCCCAGTTCGAGGGAGCACCCCACGAGACGCTCGCCGGCCCGGCGGCCGACCTCGCGACCGGTGCGGGTCGATCCGGTGAAACAGACGTAGTCCGCTTGGTCCACCAGCGCCGCGCCGACGACAGGGCCATCACCGGTCACCAGCTGCCATGCCTGCTCGGGCAGGCCGGCCTCGACCATGAGGTCGCGGATCCAGCGAGTGGTTCCGGCAGTGCGGCTGTCCGGCTTGGTGACCAGCGAGTTTCCTGCGGCGAGCGCAGGGAGGGCATCGCTGACGACGAGCGCCAAAGGGTAGTTCCAGGGGACGATCTGGCCCACGACACCGACCGGATGGCGTAGTTCCGTGGTGCGGGTGAGTACCGGCACCACGCCGCGGCGCCTGCGCGGGCGCAGCTGATGAGGGGCTCGGCGTCCGTAGTAGCGGGCCACGACAGAGGCAGCCAGCACCTCCTCTACCGCGTGCGGGCGCACTTTCCCGGTCTCCTGGCGAACCAGTGCCAGGATCTCCTCTCTGCGCGTGAGCAAGAGGTCGTGGAAGCGGAGCAGCACCGCGGCGCGACGTCGCGCTGAGGTTCGGGCCCACCCGGGCTGGGCGGCGCGTGCTCGGTCGAATGCCTGGATCACGTCCATGGCACGGCACGTTAGCGGCGCGAGCGCCTCGTGGCTTCCCCCGATGCCCCCGGCTTCAGTCGGGCTTTAGCAGCTGTTTTGTCCTGACGCCTAGCATCGCGGTTCGGTGTGCGACACATCCCCAGGAGGCTTTGAGTGAGCATCGCGATCGTGGGAATGGCGGGCCGATTCCCAGGGGCACCCGACCTTGAATCGTTCTGGGATCTGCTGGACCACGGCCGCGACGCCATCACCCCGGTACCCGCCGACCGCTGGGACCCGGACGAGGTCGCCGACCCCACGAAGGAGATTCAGGCTGTCGGCGGATTTCTGGCCGACGTCGACCTCTTCGACGCCGGCTTCTTCGGTATTTCCCCGCGCGAGGCTGAGGTTCTCGACCCGCAGCAGCGGCTGCTCCTCGAAACGGTCTGGCGCGCCTTGGAGGACGCCGACACTCCGGCGGCCACGCTGCGCGGCACCCGTACCGGAGTCTACATCGGTGGCCTGTGGCACGATCACGAGTTGCTGCGGAAGGACCGAGGCGCCCCGCCCACCCAGCACTCCATCGTCGGCAACTCTCTCGACATCCTCTCCTCCCGTATCTCGTACACCCTGGGGCTGACCGGACCAAGCCTCACCATCGAGTCCAGCTGCTCCTCCTCGCTGGTCGCGCTGCACCAGGCGTGCCAGGCGATCCGCTCGGGAGAGGTGGACGCGGCCATCGTCGGTGGCTCCAATCTGATGCTCACTCCCGAAGTGACGGTGGGACTGACCCACTTCGGCGGTCTCTCGCCCACCGGGCGCTGCCACGCCTTCGGGGCGGGAGCCGATGGCTTCGTGCGCGGCGAAGGGGTAGCCGTTGTCTATCTGAAGGCCGCGGACCGCGCGGCCCGGGACCGAGACCGGATCCGGGCGGTCGTATGCGCCAGCGCCGTCAACAACGACGGCGGCGGCGACAGCTTGGTCACCCCCAATCCAGCGGCCCAGATGGACCTGTTGCGCCGCGTCTACGGCCCCGACGGCATCGATCCCGCCTCGGTCGCCTACGTGGAGGCGCACGGCACCGGCACTGTGCGCGGCGATTCCGCCGAGGCGTCCGCCCTGGGCGAAGTGCTCGGCTCCGCCCTCCCCACCCGGCCTCTGCGCATCGGATCGGTCAAGACCAACATCGGACATCTGGAGGCTGCCGCAGGCCTCGCCGGTATCGTCAAAGCGGTCCTCGCGTTGGAGCACGCGCGGGTTCCACGCAGTCTGCACGCCGACGAACTCAGCCCGTCGATCGACTTCGACGGCCTCAACCTGGAGGTCGTACGGGAAGCGCTGGCACTGCGGCCCGGCGACCGGATCGGCGTCAACTCCTTCGGCTGGGGCGGAACCAACGCGCACGTGGTGGTGGAGCTGGGGGATTCGGTGGCGTTCGCGCCCGATGACGTACCCGTGACCGCCGACGAGGTCTTCGTCGTGCCGCTGAGCGGGCATACCCCGCAAGGACTCGACGCGCGCACGGCCGCGGTACGGCACCTCGTGGCCGGCGGGGCTGACGCGCGTGCGGTGGGACAGAAGCTCGGGCACCACCGGGACCATTTCGCCGAGCGGCGCGCACTCGTGGGGCGTGAGCTGCGTGAAGTCGCCGCGGGCCGGGCCCGTGAAGTCGGCAAGGTCGCTTTCGTGTTTCCAGGGCAGGGCGCCCAATGGGCTGGCATGGGTGCCGAGTTGTACGGGGCAGAGGACGCCTTCACCGACACCCTTGATCGCTGCGCCGAGGCGCTCGGCGCCCATGTGCCGTGGGACGTCCGTGATTTGGTGACGGGACGTGAGCCGCTGACCGGTGTGGAGCGTGTGCAGCCGGCGCTGTGGGCCATGTCCGTCTCGCTCGCCGCTGCCTGGGCGCGGGCCGGCGTCCGTCCCGATGTAGTGGTCGGTCACAGCCAGGGCGAGATCGCCGCCGCCACCGTCGCAGGAGCGCTGTCCATCGAAGACGGCGCACTCGCCGTGACCCGGCGCAGCGCGTCGCTGCGCAAGGTCGCCGGGCACGGCCGGATGCTGGCGGTGGACCTCGACGCCGACAGCGCGCTCGCGGCTCTCGCGGGCTTCGAGGGCCTGGTGGAACTGGCGGTGGAGAACGGGCCGCGTTCCTGCGTGCTGGCCGGAGAGAGCGACCCCGTCCTCCTGTTGAAGGAGATCCTGGAGGCGGAGGACGTCTTCTGCCGTTTGGTGGACGTGGACTACGGCTCGCACAGCCCGCAGATGGACCCCATCCTCGATGAAATCCGCACCGCCCTGGCCCCGGTCTCACCCCGGGAGGGGCACACCCCGCTGCTTTCCACCGTGGACCTGCGGTGGAAGACGGGCGATGAGCTGGACGCCACCCATTGGGCCGCCAACTTGCGCAGCCGGGTCCGGTTCGCCGAGGCGGTACGCCTGCTGCTGGACAACGGCGTGACCCATGTGGTCGAGATCAGCCCACACCCTGGCCTCGGCACAGCGCTGCGTCAGCTCGGCGACGAGCGGGACGATCCGCCTGTGGTCTTGGGTACGCTGCGCCGCGACGAAGGTTCGCCCGAGCATCTGGCCGCGGCCTTCGGTGCGGCATACGTCTCGGGGCTGCCCGCCTACGGGCTCGCCGGCACGGGCCGTCCCGTCGAGGGCCTGCCTCCCTACCCCTTCCAGCGCGAGCGCTACGCCTTCGCCGCGGGACGCACCGCAAGCCGCGGCCGACTGGAGCTGGCGCTGAGGCCCTCCACCGCGAACGGCCGGTGGGAGGGCGCGCTGGAGCTGTCCCTCGCCGGCCACCCATGGCTCGCTGATCACCGGCTGCACGACGTCGCCGTCTTCCCTGGCGGCGGCCAGCTGGCTCTTCTGCAACACGCGTTGCGCGAGCGTACGGACGGCCCCATAACCATCCGCGACGTCCGGCTGATGGAAGCGCTGCCGCTCACCGACGAACCCGTACGTCTCGCCGCGATCTGGCAACCGGGGGCGGGTCCGCATGGAACGGCCGCAGTGGCCTCCGGCGGGGAGACGGGCTGGACGGTGCACTGCCAGGCCGTGGCCTCTTGGGACAAGAAGGCGGAACTCCCGCTGTTTCCTGTGCACCTGGCCGCCTCAGGCAGATCGGTCGATGCCTCGGACTTCTATCGCCGCTGTGCCTCCCGCGGTCTGCCGTACGGCCCCGCCTTCCAGACGGTCAACGAGGCACGGCTGGGGGACGGCGAGGCGCTGGTCAGCGTGGCGCTGCCGGCCGGCAGCCGGTCGGGGCGGCTCGCCGGAGCCGTGCACCCCGTGCTGTGGGACGGCGTGCTTCAGGCTGCGCTGGTGGTGACCGAGGGCCCCTGTCTGCCGGTCGCGGTGGCGACCGCCGTTCTGCCGGCCCAGGTGCCAGACCGGCTTCTCGTCCACGCCCGGCGAGGCGAACACGGTGTGGACATCGCAGTGTTCACCGAGGACGGGATACCGCTCGGACGTCTGGACGGAGTGGTGCTCGCCGGATTGCCGCAGAGCGCGGGACAGACGGGCGACGCGGACCGGTTGGTGTTCCGCACGGTCATGGAGGCCCAGGAGCGCACGCCCGGTCAGCCCGGGTCGGTGTACTGGCACGGTGATCCGGCACGACTGCCAGGGCCGGTGCCCGAGGGCGTGGCACTCGACCGGGCCGACGTGATTGTCTTCATCGCCCCTGATGATGCCCGCGATGGATTGGCCGAACTGGCCAGTCTCGTACGCCGCACGCTCGCAGCGAACCCAGCCGCACGGCTGGCAGTCGTGGCGCGGGAGGCCGGCCCCTACGAAGGGTTCGTCTCCGTGGTGCAGGCCGAGCATCCCCAGTTGGGAGCGCGCCTGATCACCGGAGAGTTCGACGCCGACGAGCTGGCCGCGACCGACGACCGCGTTGCGCTGCACGACGGGCAACGGCTGGTCGGACGGCGAACGCGCGGGGGCGGCCCCACACTGCCGCCTGCCACCCGAAGCGGCGGTGAGCGGCCGTTCCGGCTCACTGTTGCCCGTCCCGGTAGTTTCGAGACGCTTGCTGCGCGGCCCCTGGAGACGACGACACCGCGGGCCGGTCAGGTCACCGTCCGCACCTCGGCCTCAGCCCTCAACTTCATCGATGTGATGAAGGCCCTCGGCGTCTACCCGGACGCCTCATGGGACCGTTCGCTCCTGGGGCTGGAGTGCGCCGGCGTGGTCACCGCCGTCGGGGCCGACGTGACCGGTATCGCCCCTGGCGACCAGGTGGTGGCCTGCGCGTTCGGGGCGCTCGGCTCCGAGGTGACCGCGGACGCACGGCACGTGGTACCCGTGCCCGAAGGGCTGACCGACGCGCAGGCGGCAGCGCTGCCCATGGTGCTGGTCACCGCCTGGTACGCGCTGATCGACCGGGCCCGGCTCAGCCCGGGCGAGACCGTCCTCGTGCACTCCGCCACCGGCGGGCTCGGGCTGGCCGCGCTCCAGGTGGCACGCAGGGCAGGTGCCGAGGTCATCGCCACCGCCGGCACAGAGGAGAAGCGGGCCTACCTGCGCGGCCTCGGCATCCGACACGTCTTCGACTCGCGCTCACTCGACTGGGCGGGGCAGGTGCGCGAGGCGACGGGCGGGCGAGGTGTGGACGTTGTGCTCAACTCGCTGTCCGGCGCCGCCCTTACGCTGGGCCTCGATGTGCTGGCCGAAGACGGTCGCTTCATCGAGGTCGGCAAGCGGGACATCTACGCCGAGAGCACGATCGGGCTCGGCGCCTTCCGCAAGGCGGTCACCGTGTCCGCGGTGGACATCGCCGGGCTGCTGCGTCGCCACCCCGAGCGGTTCGCAAGCGTCCTGGGGACCGTATGGCGTCTGCTGGCGGCCGGCGAATTCACGCCGCTGCCGGTGCGGGAGTTCCGCTTCGCGGACGCCGAGGGAGCGTTCCGCACGATGGCCCGCGGCGAGCACATCGGCAAACTGGTGATCACGTCGTCACCAGTGGAGGTGGCTCCCGAGCCACTGCCCGGTGACCGGTTCCGCCCGGGCGGCACCTATCTGATCACCGGAGGGCTCGGCGCCCTCGGTCTCTCTCTGTCCGAACACCTCGCCGCCCATGGCGCCGGCGCGCTTGCCCTCCTCAGCCGCGGCGGGCCGAGGAGTCCTGAGGACATGGCCCGTATCGATGCCATTCGGCGCGGCGGCACCCAGGTGGAGATCTGGTCCGCGGACGTCGCGGATCCGGTCCGGATGCGTGTGGTGCTGGACGAGATCCGCTCCGGGCTGCCGCCGCTGCGCGGTGTCTTCCACGCCGCGGGAGTGCTCGCCGACGCCACCCTGGCCAACGTGGACTCCGCCCTGATCGACCGGGCGCTGCGCCCCAAGGCAGACGGGGCCCGGGTACTGCACGAGCTCACCGCGGCGGACGGACTCGACCTGTTCGTCTTGTTCTCCTCGGCCGCCGCCTACGTCGGTACCGCGGGTCAGGCGGCCTATGCGGCGGCCAACTCCGCCCTGGACTCGCTCGCCCGCGAACGCCGTGCCGCCGGCCTGCCCGCGCTGAGCGTCCAATGGGGCCCGGTTTCCGGGGGCGGACTGGCCGCGGAGGGGTCTGACCGGCTCGCAGCGCGTGGACTGGGATCCATCACGCCCGCAGAGTGCTGGAGCGCCCTCCATCGGTTCCTCGCAGCCGATGAGGACGTGGTCGGCTGCCTCGCACTGGACCCTGCGCGCTGGTTGGAGATGTATCCGGCTGCTGCGGCTCTGCCGAGCTGGCAGCCACTCGCCGCCACCGGAGCCGCCACAGTGCCGGCCGGGCCGGGCAACCTCTCGGCCGAGCAGGTCGCTGCCCTCACCCGTGACGAGGCGGCGCTGGTGCTCCGGCTCGCCCCTGAGAAGATCACTCCCGATGTGCCACTGCGCTCGCTCGGCATGGACTCCCTGATGTCCCTGGAGCTGCGCTCCCGGCTGGAGACGGCTCTGGGACTGCGGCTCAGCCCGACCCTGCTGTGGAAGCACGGGACGCTGGCGCGGCTGGTACCCGCGCTCACCGCGCTGGTCGGCGCGAACGACTGAGCGGACTCGACCGCCTGACGTACGGTTGGGCGTACGTCAGGCGGTCGGCCGATGCATCAGGAGAGCGGCTGCAGACTGAAGGGGCGGCGCTGCCAGGGATAGCCGGGTACCGTCACCACCATGCGGCCCGGGTGCGGTTCGGGCAGGGCGTCGTCATCGGTCAGCGGCTGGACACGGGCATCCGGCACACCGGCAGCGAGCGCCCGCAGCGCCTCGCGGGCTTGTGCGGGAGTGCCGGCCTTGGCCCACACGGCCTTGCGCAGCCGAGTGCGGCCGCGAGTCACGGTACTGGCGAAGGCCGCGAAGGCCGCGTCGTCATCCGGGAGCGCGGCGGCGTAGCGGTCGGCCAGCGCCCGCAGGGCCTCGTCCGTATGGGCCGAGACCAGGAACCCGTCCGTCGGCTCCACTCTCCGGGCCGCCGGCACCGGGCCTGAGAGGAGCGCATGTGCGTTGGTGCCGCTCATGCCGAACGAGCTGACCGCCGCGAGGCGCCCCGCCGCGGCGTCCAGGGGCACGGCGGAACGCGGTACCACGAAACCCCCGCGCTCCTCGATCCGCGGGTTGAGCTTGCCGAAACCGCCTTGCGGCGGCACCGTGGAGTGCTCGAGCACCAGCAACACTTTGAGCAGGCCGAGCACCCCGGCGGCCGCCTCGGTGTGCCCGATGACGGACTTGACCGAGCCGACATGCCAGGTGCGGTTCCCGCCCAGCGCCTCTGCTGCGGCGGACAGTTCGATCGGATCGCCGAGCGCCGTCCCGGTCCCGTGCGCCTCCAGGTAGCCGACGTCGGAGCAGGTACGGCCGGAAGTGGCCAAGACCGACTCGATCAGCCGGCGCTGAGCATCGACATCTGGCGCGGTGAAGCCGGTGGAGTTGCCGTCATGGTTGATGCCGACTCCTTCGATGACGCCGAGCACCCGGTCACCGTCGCGTTCCGCGTCGGGAAGGCGCTTGAGGATCAGCATCCCGCACCCTTCCCCGCGAACGAACCCGTTGGCGCTCGCGTCGAAGGGGCGGCAACGGCCGTCGGGAGACAGTGCCGAAGTGCGGCTGATGTCCATGGTGGAGCGCGGGCCGAGAATCAGATTGACGCCGCCGGCCAGCGCCACGTCGCAGTCGCCGGCGGTGAGCGCGCGGGCGGCCTGGTGGATGGCGACCAGTGAGGAAGAGCACGCCGTGTCGATCGCAAGCGCGGGCCCGCCCAGGCCCAGGGTGTGCGCGAGGCGTCCCGCAGCGAAGCAGTGCCCGTTGCCGATCAGCCAGGACGGGCTCGGGTCCTCCTCAGCCCAGGACCGGTGGTCCTGACCGGTGATGCCGACGTATACGCCGGCTGACCCGGCAACCGTCTCAGGCGGAATCGCAGCGTCCTCGAAAGCCTCCCAGGCCACTTCGAGCAGCAGCCGGTGCTGCGGATCCAGGTTCCGTGCCTCCCTCGGTGAGATGCCGAAGAAGTCCGCGTCAAAAGCGAGTGCGTCGGTCAGGTACCCGCCGCGTTCGGCCGGTCCCGGCTTCGGCCGGTCTGCGGGATAGTTCCCGGTCAGGTCATCCGCAGCCATCAGGGCCGCCCAGTAGCCCGCCCGGTCCTTGATGCCACCGGGCGCGCGCAGCGCCGCCCCCACCACGGCGATGCGCCGGGTGCCACGGGCCGCGTTCAACTCGGCGCGCAGTGAGCGGATGGTCTCCATCGCCCGGCGGAGCGGGCCGGCGCTGTCCTCAGGCATGGTTGAGCCTTTCTTCGTACGGGAGCTGAACAGACCCCACGGCGACCGCGGCACGGTATCCAGGCGGGGCCACCAGGTCGTGCACCGGCTCTCGCAGCGTGCACACCGTGTCGAGCAGAGCGGGAAAGCCCTCGCCTCGGACCTTGAGGATTGCCTCCTTGCGAGCCCACAGACGGGTGAAGCGGGCGGCTGTGGGCCGCTGTTGCCAGTATGCGAGTTCCCCCGGGGTAAGGCAGGATGTGGCCAGTTCGGGAAGGTTGCGGCGCGACCGGACACGCTCCACGTCCACACCGATCGGGGTTTCCCAGGAGAACGCGAGCACGGCCACCGCGTCCGAATGGCTCCAGCTGACGAACAGTTCGCGGCCGTCGCAGGAGGCATGCGGTTTTCCATTGCTGTCCGGCCGCACCGTCACCGGCCGGCCGCCACATGCGCGTACGAGAGATTCCTGGACCCAGGCTCGGGTCTGCGACCTGACATGCCGCTTCTGCGCCTGCGGCATCCGGCCCGCGCAGTCGTCTGCGAACCGTGCGAACCGGACCGTGGAGTCAGCGGCCCCGGAACTCAGGGGTCTCTCCCGCCAGCAACGCACCGATCCCGGCGCGCAGGTCCGCGGAGACGGCGCCGTCGGCGAAGAGGGCGTGTTCGGCGACGAGATGCTCCTCCAAGGGTGTATGCAGTGCGATATCCAGCAGGCGCTTCGCGCTGCGGGCAGTGTGCGGGGCCACGCGGGACAGCGTTTGGAGTCGGCGCAACGCGTGCTCTCGCAGTTCCTCCGGGGGAACGACCTCGGTGACCAGGCCCAGTTCGGCGGCGCGTGGCGCGCGCAGAATGGGCTGTTCCAGGAGAAGCTCCACGGCACGGCCGTGCCCGACCAAGCGGGGCAGGAACCAGGACATACCTCCGTCGGTGGAGGCGCCCAGCGCGCCGTAGGCGATGTGGAGCGCCGCGCGACGTGAGGCGATCCGCAGATCGCAGGCGAGGGCGAGGGACATGCCGGCCCCTGCAGCCTGTCCGTTGACGGCGGCGACAACGGGGCAGGGAAGCGCCCTGATGTTGCGGATCGCCGCTGCCAGCAGGTCGGTCAGCTCATAGCTGTACGCACGCGAGTCGACTGCCGGATCGTTCAGCCGCTCGTTCATCTCCCGCAGATCACCGCCGCGGGAGAAGTCCCGACCTGCGCCGGTGACGAGCACTCCCTTGCGCCCGGACAGTTCCTTCGTCTTCGCCGCCAGTTCCGTCAGGAGGGCATGGTTCATCGCGTTGCCCGCATCAGGGCGGTTCAGCGTCAGGATTGCGTTGTCGCCCGATTTCCCGATGTCCTCCACGAGCACCAGAGGGTCCATCACAGCACCCTGAGCAATTTGTCGGCGTTCTCGTAGCCGGCACGGAAGCATGCCTCGATGGACGCACCGCGGCGGTAGTCGCCTGTCAGCTCCAGCTTGTCCAGACTGTTCACGGCCCGGTCGATGCGAGCGAGCCGTGCGCTGTGGTGACGGCTGTAGCCGCAGTAGGCATGCTCCCAGCGCTTCACGACCATGGCGATCCGCCGGGCGCCCACCCGGCCGGTCTGCTTGCCGAGCTGGGCCTCGGCGAGCTCGATCAGCTCTTCATCGGAACGTTCAGCGGCGCGGTGAGCCCGACCCGAGAAGGTGTAGCGCACGATGTGGCGGTCACTGACACCGTAGGCGCCGATGTTGCTCAACGGTGAACCGGCCGGCTGCACGAACGCGCGTTCCCGCGCCCCGAAGGCCGGGCGGTCGTACTCGGCGAGGATCACGGCGGCCGGGAAATAGCGGACTCCGCGCAGCTCTTCCGCCAGACCCTGAGCCGCAGGATCCAGGAGTGAGGCGGCCGCGTGCGCGGGCAGAGCGACGACCACCGCGTCGTGCTGCCCGCGCAGGGCCTCCAGGTCCGTGACCCGCGTGCCGCCGCGGAAGGAGACGTACTTCCCGAACTGTTCGAAGAGTTCCCCGAAACCGCTGCTGAGCTGCTCGAAGGTATCCATCACCATGCCGAGATGGGTGCCGAAGCACTCCAGGTGCACCTCATCGTCCTCAGCGCCGTTCATCCGCACCGTCAACGACCGGATCAGCTTTTTGCGCAGGGTCGGACCGAAGTACTCGGCGAGGGTGGGGTCGCCGTGCTTCGCGGCCATAGCCGTCAGGCCGGGTCCTCCGAGGAAGCGGTTCTCGTCCCGGGTACGGACCGCCCGCACGACCCTCAGGCCGCGGCCCAAGTCCCGGGCAGGGATGTCCTTCAGCAGGTGAAAGAGCGAAGAGAGCTTCCTGGTGGAATCGATGGTCCGGTCCCGGCCACCGTCGCTGCGGGTAGAGTTGATGCCGAAGAACTCCCAGTCGGTACAACCCAGTTCGGCGGCAAACGAGCGGAATGCGGAATACTTCCGCCCGATGTTCTTGCCTCCTGCGGTCAGCATGCGGTCGCCCAGTTGCACACTGGCCGAACGACCGCCGAGCCGGTCCTGCTCGTCGTAGAGCGAGACCATGTGGCCGGCCCGCTGCAGTCGCCAAGCCGCAGCCATTCCCGACCAGCCTCCGCCGATCACCGCTATGTCCGCTGCCATGTCAGCCGCCTCCTTCGAGCGTCTTGCCGGTCCAGTCCTCGATGTGTGCGGCGAGTGCCTCACTGTGCCGGACCCAGCGGAAGTGATCCAGCCTCTTGCCCCCGGCCATGTCGTCCGTGAATGTCCAGCGGTCCACGGTCGCGGCGGGGAGTTTGCCGAGCAGGTGTTGCACGGCTCCGGGCGGAGCAAGCACATCGTGCTCCACATCGATGGCGAGCACCGGAAGCTCGAGGCCCGCCAGCGCCGCCTCGTAGTCGATGTCGCTGTTTTCCAGGCGGTAGCGGCCGCTGCGCCCCTGGCGGGCCCAGTCACGCATCACACCTGGATACTGGCGCCCTCCGAAGCCCAGCTTGTCTCCCGGCCAGTGGCCGAGCAGGGTGGCGGCGACGGCGAAGAGCTGACCGCCGACCAGATTCCGGACCCCGTGCAGGGCACCGAAGCCGCGCCACCACACCGAGCCCGAGGCAACAAGCACCACGGCGCGCACGCCGTCCATCGGGACCGCGGCCGCTGCGAGCAGGGCGACTTGACCGCCGAGACTGTGCCCGACGAGTACGACGGGCGCCTGTGGAAGTTCGGTGCGCAGGGCCCTGACGGCAGCAGGGAGATCGTCCTCGGCCAGTTCGCGATAGCCCGCGCCCACCCCGCGGCGAGGCCGCGGAGTCGACTCGCCCTGGCCTCTCAGGTCGAGTACGGCGGCGTGCAGCCCGGTGGCGTGCAGCCGCTTCGCGAGCGGCCCGTAGAAGGCACCCCGCGCTCCCATCGCCGGCACCACGAGCGCCACCGGGGCATCGACACGATCGCCGCGCCACAGTTTCAGCACGAGTTGCGCACCGCCCGTCGACGGGACACTGACAGTGATCTCCCTCATCCTCGCCTCACTTCATGAGCTTGGGATACAGGTCGTCGTTCTCCTTGATGAACGTCGTCTGCTCGTTGATCCCGAAGCGGTCCTCCCTGTCGAAGTCCTCCTTCGCCTCCGTGAGGTGTTCGATGAGGACCTCGCCCTCGGTGTTGAGTGCGTGGCGCAGGTAGTCCGTCTGCAGATTGCCGTGCCAGATGACACCGAGCTTGGTGACGCGGAAGTGATCGCCTTCGTCCTCGACGGTGCCGTTCTCCAGGTGCCCGTCGATGACGTTCAGCACCCGCTCGAAGACCTCCGAATCGACCTTCTCCCCGAAGTCGCCGAGCAGCGACTTGTCGAGGTGCTTGTAGCGCGGGAACATGACCATGATCCGGTCGAGTACGCCCTCGTACCCGATGGACTGAAGGGTCTCGGTGGAGGCACCGTGCTCGTCGACGTTCTTCTGCCAGTCGTCGACCTTCTCCGGGTTGATGGACACCATGTCCTTGACGTTGCCGCGGGCCGCGCAGCCGATGCCGATGATGTCCTGCCGTGCACAGTGCGCGGTCTGGTACTGGCTCCGCTCATTGCGCTTGGACCAGGTCTCCGCGATCGTGTTGTGGTAGCCCTTCTCGGACAGGAAGTCGTAGAGGTGCTCACGCATCGCCAGCAACTGCCACGGGCTGCCCGGCTGGGCGACCCGCCCGTCCAGGATCATCTTGTGCAGCGGCCGATAGGGCAGGTAGATCGTCGTGAACAGGTCGATCTCGGTGGGGTCGTAGCTGTCCACCAACTCGGTCAGCTCGTCCTGGAAGCCGAACAGCGACTGCCCGGGCAGGTCGTACATCATGTCGACGCACGTGTCGGCCTTGTAGTTGAGATCCCGCATCCGGTCGAAGATCGCATCGACGTCCTCGCGGGTGTCCAGGCGGCCGATCTTGCGGTGGATCTCCGGGTTGAGGGTCTCCACGCCGAACGTGATGCGGTCCCAGCCCTGGTCCCTGAGCACTTCGAGCAGGCCGGGCCGACGCAGAGTGCGGGGCTCGCCAGTGAAGCTCTTCTCGATGGAGTCGTAGTTCGGTATGACCTTGGCGAGGTGTGAGCTGAGCCGCTCGATGGCCGAGGTGGGCAGCGTCGACGGGCTTCCGCCGCCGATGTAGATGCCGGTGAACTTGCGCGCCTGGACATACGGCTGGCGCATGTACCAGTCGATTTCCTTGATCAGGTAGTCCGTGTACTTCTCCAGCCGCTCCGAGTCCTGCTTGGGGTAGTGAAAGCGGTTGAAGTTGCAGTAGTGGCAGAAGCTTTTGCAGTACGGGACGTGGATGTACATCATGATCTCGTCGTTGAGATTGCCGCCCGGATCCTGCAGGCCGGCGATGTTCTCGACGACCTTCTCCCGCGGGACCTGGTCCCAGTCCATGGTCGCGAAGAGCGGAACGACGTAGTGCGACGCGGTGATCACACCGTCGAACGGCACGGGCTTGGACGGGTTGTCACCCAGGTAATAGGGCTCAGCAGGCACGGTCACTCCTCAATCGGTGATGATCTTGCCGGTGGCGATGATCTCCTCGCCCTGCACGATCTCCAGGGCGACAGAGTCTTCGCGGGGGGTGACCCGATAGGTCACCGGGGTTCCGAACTCGGCGAACCTTTCGAATGCGAAGGTGTATGAGGTGATGGTCCTGGCGCCGGGAAACGCGGCCAACGCGGCCTGGCGGGCGCCTTCCCCGAGAAGCATCGCGGGGTAGTGGTCGAGTTCGTGGTCGAAGAAGACCGGGTCGTGGACATTGGCATCAAGACGGGCTGTCAGTTCCGTGCCCTCACGGCGCAGATCGCTGATCACGACGTTGCGCGGGTCGGTACGACCGACCTCGGCCGGACTCGGCCGCACGCCACCCGGGCTGACCACTGCCGGTCCGGCGCCCTCGCGCAGTGCTCGGTAGGAGGCCTGCTCGACCAGCATCAGCGTCCCGCTGAACTCGGCGGCGGGAACACCTTTCAGCCGGCATGTCACGGAGGCTCGCAGCTGTCGGAGCGTTCCGTCCGGGCGTCTCTTCGCTTTGTGCACCACCAACTCGACGAGCACGTCCTCGCTCGCAGGACCCGCGGTCATGGCCTTTCTGTCGAGGACCGCGATCTTCATGAGACCGATGACGAACTGGCGGTCCAGCGGTACACCCATCAGCTGATGCGCGATCGCCTCGGAGGACTGCCGTGCGACTTCGCCGAGCAGCAGAAGGTCGTGCCACGCCTCGGGTCCGTCGCAAGGGACGTCGTTGTAGAGCCGGTGCGTGCGAGGCAGTTGTGCCATGGCGAGCAGCCGCCCGTCCTGCTCGGCGACGCTGGTGACGAACACCTGTTCCACGGCCCGCTTGTGTACCCAGGAGCACGGAACGGTGCGTTCCGTGTTCAGCACGGCGTGCCCCCCTTCAGGACGAGAACCGCGTTATGGCCGCCGAAGCCGAAGGACGTGGACAGGGCGACCGGCTTTTCCAGCGCACACGCCTTCAACACGTGGCGGACGCCGTCGAGCTGCGGGTCCGGATCGGCAAGGCCCACCGTCGGCGGCACCACCCGATGGCGCAGCGCCTGCACTGCGGCGACCGCCTCCACGGCGCCCGCGGCACCCAGCAGATGTCCGATCGATGCCTTCGTCGAGGACATCGGGATACGGCTCAGCTCGTCTCCGAGTACGGACGCCATCGCCGTGGCCTCCGCCAGGTCGTTCAGTACCGTGCCGGTACCGTGAGCGTTGATGTAGCCGATGTCGCTCGGTGCCAGTCCCGCGTCGTCGAGCGCCTTGCGCACCGCAAGGGCCGCGGTGGTCCCGGAGGGCTCCGGCGCCGTGACGTGGTGGGCGTCGGTGGTGGAGCCGTAGCCGACGAGCTCGGCAAGCACCGTGGCGCCGCGGCGCTCAGCCGACTCCAGGTCCTCCAGGACCAGGATCCCGGCTCCCTCGCCCATGATGAAGCCGTCGCGGTCCTTGGCGAACGGTGTGGACGTACCGGTCGGCGAGAGCGCTCCCGCGTTCAGAAACGCGGCATGCATGAATTCCGAAAGCCCGGCCTCGGTGCCGCCAACCACCGCGGCGTCAGCCTCGCCGGCGCGGATCAGCCGTACCCCGGAGCCGATAGCCTGGGCCCCCGCGGCGCAGGCCGACATCACTGTCCAACTCTCGCCCCGGAAACCGTACTTCAACGAGAGCTGTGCCGGAGTGGCGTTGGCCATCATCATCGGGATGGTCAGCCCCGACACCGCGTCCGGACCGTCCTCGCGCAGGACGTCCAGCTGAGTCCTGAGGGTGTGGAAGCCGCCGATCCCGGTGCCGACGACACACGCCACTCGCCCTCCGTCGTATGGCATCTGCTCGGTCCACCCCGCCTGTGCCATCGCTTCCTGGCAGGCGGCCATGGCCAGTTGGGTACAACGATCGGTCCGGCGCTTCTCCTTGCGGTTGAGCGCATGCTCGGGCACGAATTCACGGCAGCGCCCCACACCGTCGGCCAGCCCACTGTGACCGGCGACCACCCTGGCGTGCAGGACGTCCGCACCGTTACCGAGTGCCGTCACCGCACCGGTTCCGGTGACGGCGATACGGCGGCTCACTTAGCTCCGGCGACAGCGCAGATGACGTCCAGCGCCTCACCCACGGACTTCACATCGTCCAGATCCTTGGGGCGAAGCTTGATCTGGAACTCTTTGCTCACCGACTGGCCAAGGTCCACCAGGTCCAGGGAATCGATCTCCAGCTCGTCGAATGTGGCGTCCGTGTGGATCTCGTCCCGCTCGGCGCCGCAGTCCACCAGGGTCTCGACGACGAACCGCTCGACTTGGTCGCGCGTGGGCTGCGCAGGCACATGGACCTCCTACTGTGGAAGGTGATTGACCAGTGCATACAAGCAGGGCGGTCTAAAGGCTGAATTACCGACCACTAAATTCCGCCGCCCCTCCCACGGCACCGATCCACCGCGTGACAGTCGTGCCGTAGACGATGACATGCGAGGAAGTTCCCGCTGACCTGGGATGATGGGAGCGCCTACGTCATCGTCAGTCACACAGGGCAAGGCGCGACGGCCGTGGCTTCCAGGTGGGTCACTCGATATGCGTCTCGTCATCCGAGGGTGCGCGGCGCTCCCAGGCCGTGAGGCGTGGTCCGCGGAAGCGATGCCGGGGACCGCACAGTCCGCCTGCGGACGCCGTCCGGAACAACCGGCCGGAACGAGCTGCCGTCGAGTACGCCCAGGACGTGCTGGAGGTGTGCGAGGCGCTCGATCCGGCTGTCGCGCCGCCCTTCCCGAGGCCGCACTTGCGCAGCGGGCTTCCGTGACGCACGGCACCCCCGCGCGGCTGACCGGCGGGACACGCGGAGCCGAACACAGAACACAGGGCTCTACCGGCACGCCGGTAGAGCCCTCATTGCGTGCCGCCCGCTCCCGGCGCGGTGGTGCGTCAGTGGTCCGAGTAGCTGAAGTCGCCCACGGTCCAGGCGCTGACGTCCTCGATCGCGATGCGGTACATCCCGCCCGTCTCCGGGATCCCCACCGTGCCCTGCAGGATCCGCGCGACGTGGAAGTGCAGATGTGTGGGCGGCCCGTCCTTCTTCGCGGGGGTGTCGAAGACGGCGGAGAAATCGCCCAGGTGCGCGGAGTCCGTCAGCACCTCCGACACCCTCTGCCGCCATACGGCTTCGGGAGCCAGGCGGCCGGTGATGACAGCACCACCGGTGACCACTGTCAGGGACATCTGATTGCTTTGCCCGGACTCCACGAGGGCAGCGATGTCAACGATCAGATCGTCAGGCTTCGGCATGAGAGCGAATTCTATGCGTCGTCCCGTCCGGGCGCTCGGGCAGTGGCACCACTGGTCCGGACAGGCGCACACGGATCGCCCGGTGCCGTACTCCGGGGCAGGGGGGCATATGCGCGGCGACTGCGTCATCGGCGACCATCCCGGTCCTGGTGAGAGCTGCCCGTGACAGCTTCTTCGGAGGCGCAGCAGGTGTGGGTGCCCCGGACTGCCGGGCGGAAGAGACCGCACGGGCGATGGATCATGCCGTCCCACTCTCCGGGTACCGTGAAGGCATGAGCCATCCGCACCCCGAACTGAAAGCCGCCCCGCCCCTTCCCAAGGGAGGGCTGCGGGTCATCGCCCTGGGCGGTCTGGGTGAGATCGGCCGCAACATGACCGTCTTCGAGCACGCCGGCAAGTTGCTCATCGTGGACTGCGGCGTGCTGTTCCCCGAGGAGACGCAGCCCGGTGTGGATGTGATCCTGCCGGACTTCACCTCCATCCGGGACCGGCTGGACGATGTCGTGGCCGTGGTACTCACCCACGGCCACGAGGACCACATCGGCGGCGTGCCGTATTTGTTGCGCGAGCGGTCCGACATTCCCGTTGTCGGCTCCAAGCTGACACTGGCGTTCCTGGAGGCCAAGCTCAAGGAGCACGGCATCCGGCCGCGCACCGTTCGGGTGCGGGAGGGCGACCGGCGCGGTTTCGGGCCCTTCGACTGTGAGTTCGTGGCGGTCAACCACTCCATCCCCGACAGCCTCGCGGTCGCGATCCGCACCCAGGCCGGGATGGTGCTGCACACCGGCGACTTCAAGATGGACCAGTTCCCCCTCGACGACCGCATCACCGATCTGCGCGCCTTCGCCCGCCTCGGCGAGGAGGGCGTGGACCTGTTCCTCACCGACTCCACCAATGCCGAAGTACCCGGCTTCACCACCTCCGAGCGTGAGCTGAACCCGGCGATCGAGCAGGTGATGCGCACCGCGCCGCGTCGGGTCATCGTCTCCAGCTTCGCCAGCCATGTGCACCGCATCCAGCAGGTCCTGGACGCCGCCCACCAGCACGGCCGCAAGGTCGCCTTCGTCGGCCGGTCGATGGTCCGCAACATGGGCATCGCCCGTGATCTGGGCTATCTGAAGGTCCCCTCCGGTCTGGTCGTGAGCACGAAGGAGCTGGAGAAGCTCCCGGACCACAAGGTGACCTTGGTGTGCACCGGCTCGCAGGGCGAACCGATGGCCGCGCTGTCGCGGATGGCCAACCGCGACCACATGATCCGCATTGGCGAGGGCGACACCGTCCTGCTCGCCAGCTCCCTCATCCCCGGCAACGAGAACGCCATCTACCGGGTGATCAACGGACTCACCCGGTGGGGTGCCCACGTGGTGCACAAGGGCAACGCCAAGGTGCACGTCTCAGGGCACGCGAGCGCCGGCGAACTCGTCTACTGCTACAACATCGTCAAACCGCGCAACGTCATGCCGGTGCACGGTGAATGGCGCCACCTGCGGGCCAACGGCGACCTCGCCATCCGTACCGGCGTCGACCCCGACCGGGTCGTCATCGCCGAGGACGGCGTCGTCGTCGACCTCGTCGGCGGGCGCGCGTCCATCACCGGCAAGGTCCCCGCCGGCAACGTCTACGTGGACGGCATGGCAGTCGGCGGCGCCACCGAAGCGTCCCTCAAGGACCGCCTCACCCTCGCGGAGGAAGGCGTCGTCACGGTGGTGGCGATCGTCGACGCGGACACCGGTACCCTCACCGAGGCCCCCGACTTCCTGGCACGCGGCTTCGTCCATGACGACGCCACCTTCGAACCGGTCATCCCCGTCATCGAGAAGGCCCTGGGCACCGCGGCCGAGGAAGGCGTCGGGGACGCGCGGCAGCTCGAACAGCTCATCGCCCGTGCCGTGGCGAACTGGGCGTTCCGCACCCACCGCCGCAAGCCCCTCATCATCCCCGTCGTCATCGACGCCTGAGCCACAGCCCGCCCGGGTCGGCTACCGGGCCCTGACCAGCACACCGACCGAATGTGTCACTCACCGACCGGGAAATGAAGCTCTCCTCAGCCTCGGGGCGGTGGTGTCAGCCGAAGCGCCACTGCTGGTTGGTGCCGCCGTTGCAGTCCCACAGTGTGACCGGTGCGCCGTTGGCGGTGGAGGCACCGGCCACATCCAGGCACAGGCCTGACCGGACGCCGGTGATGGTGCCGTTGGGGTTGAGGTTCCATTGCTGGTTGGTGCCGCCGTTGCAGTCCCAGATCGCGACTTTCGCACCGGCCGCGGTGCCGGTCGCGTCGAGGCACTTCGCACCGCCGTAGACGGTGAGCTGCTTGGCCGGCGTACTGGTCCAGGACTGGTTCGTCTGGCCGTTGCAGTCCCAGATCTGCGTCTGGGCGCCATTGGTCTGCGTAAAGCCGGGGACGTCCAGGCACTTGCCCGAACCGGTGGCGTGGACAGGACCTGTGGTGCCTCCGGAGCCGCCCGAGCCGTCGAGTCCGAAGAAGGCAATGGCCCGGGCCGCCATACCGCTGGAGGGCAGGGCGTGTCCCACACCCTGGACGCTGATCGCCTCGACCGGTGCCTGTGCGGTGGTGGAGCCGTAGCGGGTGCGGGTCCAGCCGGTCTGCGGGGAGTCGGTGCGGGCCGGTGTCCGGCTCACCCCGAGCACATCGGTCCACTGCTTGATCTCTTCACCGAAGTTCGCGTAGTGCAGCGCTTCGTCCTCGGTGCCGTGCCACAGCTGCATCCGCGGCCGCGGGCCGGTGTACCCGGGGTAGGCGGCCCGGACGAGGTCGCCCCACGCCTGCGGGGTCCTGGTGATCTGGCCGGTGGCGCAGGCGCTGTTCCAGCCGGAGCCGTCGGTGGTGGCGAAACAGCCGAACGGCACGCCCATGAACGCCGCACCCGCCTTGAACAAGTCGGGGTACGCGCCGAGCATGACATTGGTCGTCATCGCGCCGGACGAGGCACCGGTGACGTAGACCCGGTCGGCGTCGGCGTTCATGTTCCGCACGGTGTACCGGACCATCGAGGCGATGCTCATGGGATCACTGCCCCCGTCATGCTTGAGCGCCTGGGGCGAGGAGACGTCGAAGCACTGCCCGCTGACGTTCGCGTCCGGGTAGACGACGATGAACCCGTACTGGTCGGCAAGGCGGGCGAACTCCGTGCCGGAGTGGAAGGCGGGCCCCGTGCCGGTGCAATAGTGCACCGCCACCAGCACCGCCGGGCGTGCCGGGGCGCTGTCGGGCACGTAGGTGTACATCCGCAGGTTGCCCGGGTTGCTGCCGAAGTCCGTCACCTCCTTCAGTGACGCGGCCGACGCGGCCGACGCGGTGGTGGCAGAGCTGCCCGTCAGTACGAGCGCCGCGATCAGCGGCGAGATCCCCAAAAGCAGGGCGGCCAGCACATCCTTGACGGTTCTCTTCCTGGACTTCGGGGACATGACGCTGTCCTTCCTGGATCCGGCGCGGCCGGGATCGGCCCGGTCCGGCGGTGGGTCGCTCCGGGCTCTGGCATCAGGCCCGGCGGATATGGGCGAGGGCGGCCGGCTCTGACGAGGGCCCGGGACGCCGCACCGCGTCGTGGCGGCGGTGAAGTGAACACGCTCCTGGCCGGCGTGTGCCCCGTCGACGCTCAGGCGATCGAAGGCGGGCGTGAGCTGGTGCAGGGATCCCATCTTTCCGGCGAGGCGGAGCCGCGACGGAGGGTTGTCGACGCGCTTCGGCAGGCGTCGTCGCGGCCGCGCAACGACGGTGGTGGGTGCGGCGCGTGGGCAGACGCATGAGATTCCCCCGAGGTGGCCGGAGAAGGAAAGTGAAGCGCTTCGATGCTCGTCAGAGGTCCGGGGCAGTGTCAAGAGATCGCCCTCGATGCGTTGAGCAGAGCGCAGGGGCGCGGTTGTTGCATCTTTGAGTAATCTTCGAGTGCGCCCTTGTGTGCTCTCAGGCCCTCACTTAACCTCCCAGCAACGTCGAAGCGCTTCGACGGTGCATCACGCAGCAGTAATGGGATGTCTGCTTTCAGCTCTGCCGATTCCGGTCACGACACCGCAGCCGACGGCCCTCCGCCGGGTGTCCTGATGCGCCAAGAAGGGTTGACGCGATGACGCCGAATGCCGCCTCCGCCTGCTCCGGACCAAAGCCGCAAAGGCTTCCTCGTCCCCACGGCGTTCGCCACCGCAGCGGTGGAGGCGGGCCGGCACGGCGCCGCTCGTGTTCGGCGATCCGCACGCCGAGCGGATCGCCGTGACGCACCGCACCCCGATGCCCGCCGGGCGGCGGTCGGCCCGCTGGACAACAATCACTCGCCGAAGAGAAGGAACTCCATGAAAAAGTCCCGCATCCTCCCCCTGGTCACGCTCGTCTCCGCCGTGCTCGGGCTGACAGCGGCAGGTGTGACCCCCGCCTCCGCCGCCCCCGACACGCCTTTGCGGGTCATGCCGTTGGGCGACTCCATCACCTGGGGTGTGGGAAGCAGTACGGGCAACGGCTACCGGGCGGCGTTGTGGGACAGACTCGCTGCGGACGGCCACCCGCTGGACTTCGTGGGCACCGGACGGGCCGGTTCGATGTCCGATCCCGACAACGAGGGCCACTCGGGGTACCGCATCGACCAGATCGCCGCACTCGCCGACGCCTCGCTCACCCGCTACCGGCCCAATGTCGTCACGCTGCACATCGGCACCAACGACCTCCAGGGGGCCTCCGAGGTCGACACCGCCATCGCCCGGCTGAAGTCGCTGGTCAACCAGATCACCGCCGACGTCCCCGACGCCACGGTCCTCGTCGCCTCCCTGGTCGTGTCGACCAGCAGCTCCGAGGAGCGGTTCCGGGGCGCGTACAACCAGGCCACCCGCCAGATCGTCAGCGACGCACAAGCGGCGGGCAAACACGTCGCCCACGTCGACATGAGCAGCCTCACCACGGCCGACCTGGCCGACCCCCTGCACCCCAACGACTCGGGCTACCAGAAGATGGCCGACGCCTTCCACCGGGGCGTCCGGGCCGCGGACAGCGCCGGATGGCTGAAGAACCCCGCCCCAGCCCCCGCACGCGTGCAGTCCGGCATCGCCGGCAAGTGCATGGACGTCAAAGGCGCCGCCACAGCCGACGGGACCGCCGTCCAGACGTGGAGCTGTGGCGGCGGTGCCAACCAGTTGTGGTCCGCCTACACCGACGGCACGCTGCGCTCCATGGGCAAGTGCCTCGACGCCGCCGGCTATGGCACCGCGAACGGAACCAAGGTGCAGCTCTGGTCCTGTCACGGCGGCGCCAACCAGGTATGGCAGCCCTACAACGGCGGCTACCGAAACCCCGCTTCGGGCCGCTGCCTCGACGTTCCGGGCTCCTCCACGGCCGACGCCACGCAACTCCACCTGTGGGACTGCAACGGCGGCTCC
The DNA here is from genome assembly GCF_001280065.1 of Streptomyces sp. NRRL B-1140. Taxonomy (GTDB): domain Bacteria; phylum Actinomycetota; class Actinomycetes; order Streptomycetales; family Streptomycetaceae; genus Streptomyces. Next base: position 399,856 of record NZ_LGEA01000001.1, on the reverse strand, counting down.
AACCAGAAGTGGACCACTCTGACCGCCGGATGACCCCCTGCTCCGGGGATCTGGGCAACCCTTTGCGCAGCCTGTGACCACAAGGAATCGGATCCGGCCAGTTCGGTGGCCGGTATCCGGATTTCCGTGTGTACAGCATGCAAGGAGAACGCCTCCCCATGAACCACCTCACGGACGGTGGGCGCCGTGGGCGTCACCGCCGCCGTCGGACCGCCACTGGTCTGGTGCTCGGTGTGCCCGCCGTCCTCGTGCCGTACCTCCTGTTCGCGCAGGAGGACTCGCAGGCCGCGACGGTCGACGGCGATGCCTGCTACCGGCTGGTTTCCGTGCGCAGCGGCAAGGTGCTGGACGTCGACGGCTTCTCCACCGCCGACGGCACCCGCATCCAGCAGTGGCCCGACGAGAACACCGCCAACCAGCAGTGGAGGCTGCGGCCCACCGGTGACGGCTACTACGAGCTGGTGAACCGCAACAGCGGCAAGGTGCTGGGCATAGCGGGCAATTCAAAAGCCCGCTCGGTGTGGATCGCCGGCAGCACCAAGGGGCTGCTGCACTCCACCGACGGCGGTCGCACCTTCACCACGCTCAAGACGGTGCGGTCCGCCTCCGCCCTCGGCTTCGGCAAGGCCAAGCCGGGCGCCCGCTACCAGGCCCTGTACCTGATCGGCACCGTCAAGGACGTCACGGGCGTCTTCCGCTCCACCGACAAGGGCGCCACCTGGCTCCGCGTCAACGACAAGGCCCATCAGTGGGGCGCCATCGGCGGCGTCATCACCGGCGATCCCGACGCCTATGGCCGCGTCTACGTCGGCACCAACGGACGCGGCCTGCAGTACGGCGACCCGTCCTGACCTCGACACCCGAGCGGGGCCGCGGGCGCTACCGCCTGCGGCCCCGCGATGGCTGGCGTATTCCGTGGACCTCGGATCAGCGTCGCAGAGTGAGAAGACCCGGCCGGTACGGCAGTTTCAGGTAGTCCGTGCCGTCCGAGGCGGGGGTCCTGCCCTGGTAGAGGAACTGCAGGTTGCAGGGGTCGACGGTCATGGTCTGGTCGGCGTTGGTGCGCACCAGGTCACCGTGGCTGATGTCGTTGGTCCAGGTGGCACCGCTGTTGGCCTTGCCGGCGAAGGGACTGCTCTCGCTGCCGGCCTGCACGGTCCACGGGCCGTTCAGGCTGGAGGCGGTGAAGGAGCGGAAATAGCGGCCGTTCGCGCCCATCGCTTCGACGATCATCAGGTACTGGTTCTGGCCCTTGACCTTGTAGACCTCCGGCGCCTCGAACAGCTTCTCCTTCGTGTCGCTCATGACCGTGGTGTACGACGAGCCGAAGCTGCCCGGGAAGTTCCCGATCGGCATCGTCGACTTGTAGATCTTGCCGTTGTCGTCGGCGAAGAACATGTACATGTTCTGGTCGTCGGCGATCATGGTCGGGTCGATCGGGCCGCTTTCGGGGAGGCCGCCGGTGAACAGCGGCTGCGGGGCGGACCAGCCGTTGGGGTTGGTGGGGTCGCTGGACGTGCGGTAGGTGAAGGGCCAGGCGGTACCCCACCCGTTGGACGTCAGCACCCAGATGTTCTTGGGCGCGAAGTAGAACAGTTTGGGCGCCACCGCCAAGCCCGGGCTCATCCCGGTCTGGGTGGCCGTCGCCATGTCCGACCAGTTCGTGAAGGGACGGAACGCCATCGTGCCCCACGACGACCCGTCGGAGGTGGTCGCGTAGACCAGCTGCTTGCCGTTGTACGGCACGGTGGTGAAGTCCTTCAGCGCGACCCAGCCGTTCGACGGCTGAGCCAACGGGCCGGTCGAGGTCCACCGGTACGCCGACGGAAGAGCACACGTGTCGCCCGGCGGCGCGGACAGACCCGTCCACTTCTGGTTGCTGCCGCCGTTGCAGTTCCAGAGCTGCACCGCCGTGCCGTTGCCCGTGGCGCCGCCGCTGACGTCCAGGCAGAGCCCGGACTCCACTCCGACGATCGTGCCGTCGGAGTTCACCCGCCACTGCTGGTTCGCATCGCCGTGGCAGGCCCAGATCTGCACCCGCGTACCGGCCGTGGTGGCGTGGCCGGGCACATCCAGGCACTTGGTGCCGTACACGGTCAGCCGGCCGTCGTCCGTCAGTGTCCACTGCTGGTTGGTCCCGCCCGTGCAGTCCCAGATCTGCAGATTCGTGCCGTCCGTCTGGCCGGCGTTCGGCACGTCGAGACACCGGCCGGAACCGGTGCCGCGCAACGCGCCGCTGGTGGCCGCCTGAGCCGGGTTGGCGACGAGTGTCGCCGCCGCAGCGACCAGGGCCGCGAGCACCACAGACAGATGCCTGAGGCTTGAACCACGTCTGCGCATGGGGATCTCATTCCTTGAGTGAGCGGTGTTCGAGATGACGAACAATGGTCGAAGTGTCGCGCGGGGGAGTGGGGAGAGTGATCACAATGTGCTTCCCCTGGAGGCGTCAGTTCCGCACGATGCGCCAGCGGTTGTCGGCGGTGCCGTCGTCCGGATCCTGCACCGCGAACGCGCCGACGGCGGCGGAGTTGTTCGCGATGGCGAGCAACTTGCCACTGTGCACGTTGCGGATCTTGTAGGAGCCGTCGCCCTGGTCGAGCAGCGTCCAACGATGGTCGGCGGTGCCGTTGTCCGCCCACTGCAGGACGGTCGCGCCGTCCGCCGTGGACATGTCCTGGACACCGAGCACCTTGCCGCTGTGGGCGTTGCGGAAGCGGAACCCGTTTCCGTCGGGGATCATGTGCCAGTCGTGGTCGGCGGTCCCCGAGTCGTTCCACTGGAGAGCGCGGCCACCGTCGGCCGTGGACATGTTCTGAATGCCCAGCACGAGACCGCTGCCCACGTTGGCGAGACGGACGGTGCCGGTACCGCCGGTGTTCCAGTAGACGGTGTAGTTGTGGCCGTGCGCGTCGTGGAACGGGCCCAGGGCGACGGTGGATCCGTTGGCGGTGGCGGTGAAGGCGAGCGATGTGCCGCCGGTCCGTCTGATCGAGGAAGGGTCGAGCCTCGGAAGGGAGTTGAGCGCGGAGTCGCCGTAGTTGCCGGAAAGGACCACCGGGCCGTAGGTGATCGCGGCGACGTTCGCGTCGTCGTTCGCCGCTCGCATGACGACCCGCATGGGCAGACGGACGGTGACCGTGTCGCCGGAGGTCCAGGAGCGGGTCAAGGTGGCGTAGCCGCCGGGCGTGGTGGTGATGTTCTGCGCCGCGCCGTTGACGCTGACGGTGGCCCCGGAGGTCCAGCTCGGGATGCGTATGCGCATCGCCCAGGTTCCGCCGGCGTCCCCGGTGACCCGCAGGGCCGTGGTGTCGCTCACGGGATAGGCCGTCGTCTGGGTGACGGTGATGCCGCGCTCCGGCCAGGTGAGCACCGAGGGCACGAACAGGTTCACGATCAGCGTGGTGTCACTGTGGAAGTAGATCGAGTCCATCAGCCTGGTGTGCATCTCCAGGCCGGTGCCCTGGCAGCACCAGAAGGTGCCGTAGTCGGTGCTCCAGGTGCCGCCGCCCCACGCCGGGCCGACACCGCGCCGGCCTCCAGGATCGAGCGGGGTGAAGTAGGTGACGTGGCCGTGGTCGTCTGCCGGGTTCTGCTGGCCGATCATCTGGTTCAGCCACGCCTGCTCGTAGTAGTCGAACAGGGCGGCCCGATTCGGGTCCAGCGCGAACAGCTCCCGGGTGAGGGTGAGCATGTTGAAGGTGTTGCAGCTTTCGCACGTGTCCTTGTTCAGGTAGCCGGCGATGGCGTTCGGGGCGCGGAAGTGCTCCGCCTGGCTGTTGCCGCCGATGGCATAAGTGTGGTTGCCGACGCAGAAGTTCCAGGCATGGGTGGCGATGTCCCGGTACCGAGGGGTGCCGGTGGCCTTGAACTCCCGGGCGGCCCCGATCCACTTGGGCACCTGCGTGTTGGCGTGCAGTCCGCTGAGCCGGTCCTGGCCGGCCGCCAGAGGGTCGAGCACCGCGGCGTGATCGAACCGTTGGGCGACGGTGAGCCACCGCGCCTCGCCCGTCTGCTGATAGAGATCGGTCAGCACCGTGTTCATGCCGCCGAACTCCGTCTGCAGCATGGCCTGCATCTGCTGACCGCTCAGCCGGCCGGTGCGCCGGTCGACCCACCCCGCCAAGGAGAGCAGGACGTCACGGGCTTGTGTGCTGCCGATGAGGCGCCACACGTCCAGCAGGCCGGCCAGGGTCTTGTGGATGGTGTAGTACGGCACGTTGCCGTTGCTCAGGGTGCGCTGCTCGAGGGCGGTGAAGTCGGACTCGGGGTAGCCGGAGAGATACCCGGCGCCGAAACCGGCGGCACTGTTGTTGGCCTGGCACGCGGCCAACTCCGCGACCATATGGGTTGCCTTGTCCCGGCAGACGGTGTCCCCGGTGACCGCGTAGAGCTGTGCCCACGCGGTGAGGAAGTGCCCCTGGGCGTGAGTGCGGAAGGGGAACGTCGGCGCGTCCCAACCGCCGTTCGCCGTCGCGCCGTTGGTGGACAGGCGGTGATTGGCGCGGAAGTTGTACAGCAGCCGGTCGACATCGACGAACCGAAGGTAGTTGCGCGTTCGGTCCTGGTTGTCCAGCCAGCGGCTCGCGGTCAGCCGGACCTGGCCGAGGGCGAAGGGATGCGCGGACACCCCGATATCGGGCCTCGCGGGAGGGGCGGCCGCTCGGGCAGGCGCTGCGCCGGTGAAGGAACCGGTGGCAGCGGCGGCGGCCGTGGCCCCGGCTGCTTGCAGGAGACGCCGTCTGCTGACGGAGGAAGACATCTCGCACCCTTCGGTGGGGGGAAGGTGACTGCTTGGTCTTCGGTGCGTGCGCTCACAGGTCGGGTGGTCGGTCGGTCGGGTGCGACGCCGTCACGTGCTCATGCGTCGGGGTCTCGGTTCGATCAACCCTCTTGAGTGATACATGGGATGGATTAACGGATACGGACGTTGCTCCTGTCTAGTCTCGCGACACGGAAGACTTGGCTACTTGCGGGTTTCGTCCGGCTCACGCCCCTGACGTCACGTCATATATGGGAGCACCGGGCCGGCCAGTGGGGTATGCGCCGGGTGTATTCACGCCAGGTGCTCCCGCGTCCAAGCGGAACCCGATGCACACGAGTTCCTGGTCGGGCCGCAGGACCACTCGAGCTCTTTGCCATCGTCCAGGCCGGGGCGGAGTGTCAAGCCGTTCCACCCCGGTCCGGTTTCATCGGATGTGCTTCGCCGGCCTGGTGGCGGTGTTGAGCAGGTATTCCAGAGGGCCGCGGCGGAAGAAGCGGGACCAGATCGCGGCGAACAGGGTGGCTCCGAGGACGAACATGAGCAGCGGTCCCCATGATCGCTGGGTGTCGGTCCCGGCCGACAGGGACAGCGCGGACTGTGCGAGGAAGTGGCCGACGTAGGCCGTCAGCGACATGGTGCCCACGGCGATGACCGGCTTCGCCAGGCGGCGCAGACGCGGCAGGCGGTCCATCAGCGCCGTCGCGCCCACGATCACGAGGATCGCGACTCCGACACTGCCGATGATGTCGAACGTGGTGCCGCTGTGCGGCCCCGCCGTCAGCAGTGACGACGCCGGCAGGTCGGGGAACGACCCACCGTCGAGAGACACCGACCCGCTGTCCGGGGGCATCGAACCGGAGCTCGCGGACGACGACCCGTCCTCCGCCATGCTCCGCAACGCGCCCTTGCCGGCGAGCAGCAGCGACATGCCGTACGCGGCCACGGTGAGGGAGGCACCCAGCGCGGCCAGGCGCCGCCGGACGGTGCCGGAGGACAGGTCCAGGCGGCCCAGCGCCATGCCCGCCGTCACGAACGACATCCACGTGAGCGCCGGGTAGAAACCGGTGAGCAGCAGATCGAGCAGTCCTACGTCGCTGAGGCGGTGGAGCGGGTCGTAGGCGTTGATGCTCTGCTGGACCGACGGCGTCAGCAGCGCGTTCAGGGCGAACGCCAGCTGCGGTGTGACGAGGGCCAGAGCCGCCGCGATGATCGCGAGCGTCCTGGCACGCAGGCGCACCAGGGGCAGGGCCAGCAGGAAGTAGACCCCGTAGAAGCCGAGGATGATCACGCCCCCGTACTCCATCGCCATCACGGTGCCCAGCGCCAGCAGGACCACGGCGCGGATCGCGATGCGGGCCTTCGCCTGCCGGCCGGCCACGCCGGTCTTCGGCTCACGGCGGCCGGCGAGCAGCATCAGCGAGAACCCGGCGAGGGTGGCGAACAGGACCGATGAATGACCGTCCGCCACGTACCGGATCCAGGAGGCGACGCCGGTCGTGGCCGACAGCGGGGGACCGATGTGCACGACGTACATGCCGAACACCGCCAGCGCGCGGGCCAGATCCACCCCGACGAGGCGGCCCATCGACGGACCGGGCGAGTCCGGCACGGCGGACTCGGGCGAAGTGCGGGGCGGCGAAGGCGAGTTCTCCTGCGGAGCCTGCGTCGCCTGTGGCGGCTGTGTCTGTGTCATACGGACAACCTCGCGTGGGCGCCGTGCGGGGGACCATCCGGCAGCCGTCGGTGGTGTCCCCGCCGATCGGCGGGGACCGCCCTCCCGGTCGGCGGGAGGTCCTCCCCCGCCCGGCCCGGTGGGACCGGGCGGCTGGCCTTTCCCACCACCCCGGGGGGGGGGCCCTCCCGGGGGCCGGGGTGGGTCCCCCCGCCGATCGGCGGGGACCGCCCTGCCGGTCGGCGGAGTCTCCTCTCCGGCCCGGCCCGGTGCGACCGGACGGCTGTCCTCTCCAGCCACTCGGCGGGGGTGCACCCGACAGGTGCCGGATGGGCGCGGGGCAAACGGGCTCAGAGGCTGGAGGCATGACACATCGTGCGCGACGCAACGACCGCGAGGGCTTCCTGGGAACACCGGTCGACGTACCGGACCGTGACGCCGTCCCGGGCAGGGGCGAACTCCTGGAGTTCCTCGGCCTGACGGTGGCGGCGGGTGCGTTCGTTCTGTTCGTCCTGCGCCCCGAGTTCCCCGAAGGGCTGGCGCACGCCCTCGCCGCGAGGGCGGCCGTATTCGCCGGCTAGCCGGCACCTGCTCACGCCCGTGGTGAGCCGACACCTGATCACACCCGCGGTGCGCCGGACCGCCCATGCCGTGCCCGGCAGACCGCAGAGGAAAGGAACTTCGTGAACACCGCATCCGCCCTGACGACGGATGAGACGTCCCCGTCCGTCCGGGAGACGGTCAAGGCACTGGGCGCCTACGTCCGGCCGCACCGGTGGGCCGTCGCCCTGGGCCTGCTGTGTGCCCTGGCCGGGGCAGCCGGGGGACTGCTGCAGCCACTGGCCACGAAGGCCCTGGTGGACCGGCTCGCCTCCGGTGAGACCATCGCCGGCATCCTTGTCGCGCTCACCGTGCTGGTGCTGCTGGGCACCGCTGTCGAGGCGTTCGGCGCGTACGTGCTGGAGCGGACGGCGGAATCGGTGGTCCTGGCCGCGCGGCGCACCCTGGCGGGGCGGTTGATGCGGCTGCGGATCGCGGAGTGGGAGCGGATACCGCCGGGCGATCTGATGTCCAGGGTCACCTCGGACACCACGCTGTTGCGGGCCGTCAGCACCCACGCGGTCGTCTCCGCCGCCACCGGAGCGGTGTCTTTCGTGGCGGCGATCGTGATGATGGCGTACCTGGACGTCGTGCTGCTGGGTGTGACGCTCGGTGTGGTCGCGGTGGTCGGCGGGGCCGTCATGCTGGTGATGCCGAGGATCGCGCGGGCCACCGAGCGGTCGCAGGAGGCGGTCGGGGACATCTCGATCGTGCTGGAACGGGCGCTCGGGGCGTTCCGTACGGTGAAGGCGTCCGGTGCCGAGGAGCGGGAGACCGCCCGGGTGGAGGCGGCGGCACAGCGGGCGTGGCGGCACGGTGTGAAGAGCGCGAAGTGGGAGGCCGTCGCCGGCTCGGCCGACGAACTCGCGGTTCAGCTGGCCTTCCTGGCAGTGCTCGGCGTCGGTGGGGCGCGGGTGGCGTCCGGGGAGATTCCCGTGTCGACCCTCATCGCCTTCCTGCTGTACCTCTTCTACCTGATCGAGCCGGTGTCCAAGCTGATCGACGCCGTGACCTCTTATCAGGAGGGGGCGGCCGCGATCTCCCGGATCGCGCAGGTGGAACACCTGGCGACGGAACCGACCGCCCGGCGGCAGGCCCTGCCCGGGCAGGCCCGGCCCACCCGGCCGGCAGCGGTGCCGGGTCCGGTGTCGGTCCGCTTCGAGGACGTGTCCTTCCGTTACCGCCCGGGCCTGCCGTACACCCATCGGCAGGTGAGCTTCGACGTGCCGCGCACCGGCATGACGGCCTTCGTCGGACCGTCCGGTGCGGGCAAGTCGACGGTGTTCGCGCTCATCGAGCGGTTCTACGACGCCACGGACGGCCGGGTCCTCGTCGACGGCACGGACGTACAGGACTGGCCTCTGCCCGAGTTGCGATCTGTCATCGGCCATGTGGAGCAGGACGCGCCGGTGCTCGCCGGCACGCTGCGGGAGAACCTGGTCTTCGCGGCGCCCGGAGCGACGGACGACGACATCCGCGACGCCCTGGCCCGGACGCGACTCGACACCCTCGTCGAGCGCCTGCCCCACGGTCTGGACACCCCGGTCGGACACCGTGGCTCGAAGCTGTCGGGCGGCGAGCGGCAGCGCATCGCCCTGGCCCGCGCCCTGCTTCGCAAGCCCAGGCTGCTTCTGCTGGACGAGGCGACGTCGCAACTCGACGCCGTCAACGAGCGGGCGGTGCGGGACGCCATCACGGAGGTGGCCCGCGAGACCACCGTGCTGGTGGTGGCGCACCGTCTGTCGACGGTGACGGGCGCCGACCGGATCGTCGTCATGGACGGGGGACACGTCCGGTCCGTGGGCACGCACGAGGAACTGGTGACCCTGGACCGGCTGTACGCGCAACTGGCGGCCACCCAGCTCCTGACGCCCGCGACATGACGACGAACCAGGGTGAGGGGGGTCAGCTCGCGCTGAGGGGAATCCGCAGCCGTACCCGGTAGCCGCCCTCCGCGGTCGGACCCGCGTCGAGGGTGCCGTGCAGGATGTCGGCCCGTTCGCGCAGACCGACCAGGCCCTGCCGGGAGCCGGGCAGGGAGAGGGAAGGGCGGGTCGGTGCGGAGTTGGTGACGGTCACTCCGATGCCCTCGCCGTCCTGCCACAGCTCGACGCGTGCTCCGGCACCGGGGGCGTGCTTGCGGACGTTGGTCAGCGCTTCCTGGACCGTACGGTAGAGGGCCCGTTGCGCGGGGGTGCCCACGGCGGGCGGAAGCTCACCCGACAACTCCGCGTGGATGCCGCTGGACTCCACCAGTTTGCGCAGGTCGGCCAGGGTGGGCTGAGGGGTCAGCTCGGTGGCGTGGCCGCCGGAGGCGCGCAGCAGGGTGACCATGGTGCGCAGTTCGTCGAGGGTGGTGACGCTCAGCGTACGGATCGTGCGGGCGGCCTCCTCGGCGTCCGCGTCCTTGGCGGCGACCTGAAGGGCTCCGGCCCGTACGGCGATCAGGCTGACCTGGTGGGAGACCACGTCATGCATCTCGCGGGCCAACTGGGCGCGCTCGCGGGCGAGCACGGCCTGTGCGTGCAGGGTCCGCTCGTGCTCCCTGGCCTCCTCGATCTCGGCCAGCCGCCGCGCCAAGTCCCGTTGTGCCTGGAGAAGCTGGCCGCAGAGGACCGGCGCGGCGCTCGTCGCCAGGCCGTACACGAAGAAGACCAGTGTCATGGTGCGGTCGACCTCGGCCAGAGGCCACGGAGTGCTGCTCGCGACGGCGGCCAGGGCGACGCACACCGCGAGGAGAGGGCGGTTACGGGAGCGTTCGGCCAGCGTGAACAGCGCCACCAGCACAGCGACGGCGACGTCCTGCATCAGAGCGATGGGCAGGGTGAGCAGGAAGACGCCGAGCGGGAACCTGCGCCGGAACGCCAACGCGGCGCAGCCGACCGAGGCCAGTGCCACCCCGAGAGGCGTGTGCCCCCACATGCTCACCACGCCTACGTCCACCGCCGCCACCGCCACCACAGCGATGTCGACGACCGGCGCTGGGACCCGCTGCCACAGGGCACGTGCACGGCTCATCGGCCGGCCTCCGACCGCGGGTGCTCGCCGAGCAGACCGGCACGCTGCGCCAGCAGCGCGGCCTGCACCCGGCTCGCCACACGGAGCTTGGTGAGGATGGCGCTGACGTGATCCTTGACCGTGCCGGCACCCAGGTGGAGGCGGGCCCCGATGTCGGCGTTCGACAGACCCTCCGCCACCAGCAGCAGCACGTCGCGCTCGCGGGCGGTGAGGAGCCGCACCCGGGCCGCCTCCTCGTCGACGGCCGTCTGGGTGCCGGGGTGGCTGTGCAGCAGGGTCCGCGACGCCTTCGGGGAGAGCACCACACCGCCGGCGGCCAGAGTGCGCACCAGTTGGGCGAGTTGCTCCGGCTCGGTGTCCTTGAGCAGGAAACCGGCCGCGCCCGAGTGCAGCGCGGTCAGGATGTACTCGTCGGCGTCGAACGTGGTGAGCATCGCCACGACCGGAGCATCCGGCATCGTACGAACCTCGCGCAGCACGGTGAGCCCGTCGACGTCCGGCATCCGGATGTCCAGCAGGACCACGTCGGGCCGCTCGCGGCGGACGGTATCCACTGCTTCACCACCGCTCGCGGTGGCGACGACCTCGATGTCGTCGGAGGCGCTCAGGATGAGCCCGAACCCCGAGCGGACCAGCGCCTCGTCGTCCACCACCACCACTCGGATCACGTGTTCTCCGCCTCACCTTCGTCCGTGCCACCCGCCGATGTCCGCCTCGACTCTAGAACCCGGAGGGAGGCCCGGCGTCCCTTCGCACGGCAGCTCCAGCCGCACGGCGGGGTAGCACCCTCCGGTCGGCGGGGGCAAGGTGCGCCGAGCACCGCGCCCCGGTCGGCCACGACAGGGTGCGGCCATTCCTGCGGGTGATGCCCGGTGACCGGATCGTTCCACAGCGGTCCGGATCGTGTGCGGCCGGCCCGTCACCGGCCCGGATCACGTGCGACCGGGCCGTCACCGGCCCGCGCGTCGGATGCGGAGGGGGCCGCGCGCCTCGGACTCCGCGACGGGCCGGCCTGCCTGGGTCACCTCGACCTTTCCGGCCGCCACCAGACGCCAGGCGGCTCGGCGGGCCGGTTCCATCAAGGCCCGCCAGCCTTCGTCGTCGCCTTCGTAGGCCTCCCGGGCCGCGTCGGAAGGACAGATGGAAGAAGTGGGCGCACGCCGCTCCAGCAGGTCCATGATGACCTGCTCCAGCCGCCGGGTGGGCTGCCGATCCGCCTGTGCCACGCCATCCAGTCTGGCACCGTTCGCGCGAGGGTGACTGTCACGCACGCCGGTCGCGGTGCAGGCCGGGGCGGGCATCCGCGACGATCACGAGCTGCCCGGGGGAGGCGGCGGCGGAGGGCTGCCGGCTCACGGTGTCGGCGGGTGTCCCTCCGCCAGGACCTCCGCCTCATGGCCGCGCCGGGTCCCCTCGGTGAACTCGCTCGCGTATGTCTCCTCGTCCAGCGCGGCGCGCAGCCGGGCCGCGATGCGCTCCACGTCCCCCCGCTCCGCCGGAGGGTGCGGGGCGCCGGCCCGTTCGCGGGTCGCCGCTGCCGTCCCGATGAGGCGGGCCGCCCGTCGCGTCGCCCCGGACAGGGAGTACGCGCCCGCCAGGCCCTCGAGGGCCAGGGCGATCGAGCGGGGGTCCTTGGTCGTCGCGGCGGCCGCGAGGCCGTCCCGGTGACAGGCCAGGGCGCGGTCGGCGTCGCCGCGCTGCTCGGCGATGAAGCCCAGTTCGGCCAGGACCAGCGCGAGACCGGGGGCGTCCCCGCGGCGGCGGTTCCAGGCGAGCCAGGGCCGCAGCCTCTCCTCGGCGGCGTCCAGCCGGCCCTGGCGGCGCGCGCTGAGCGCGAGGCCCAGCGCGGCGAACTGCTCGGCCGGCCGGTTGCCCTGCCCGACCGCGATCCGCAGCGCGCGCGTGTGCAGCTCGTCCGCCTCGTCGTAGCGCTGGGTGAGCAGGGCGATCCGGCCGAGTCCCGACAGCTTCGCGGACATCTCCGGCCAGGTCTCCAGGGCCTGGGCGATCCGCAGGCTCTCCCGGTGCAGGCGGTCCGCCAGGTCGTAGTCGCCGTTGATCTCGGCGAGCCTGCCGAGCACGTCGGTCGTCTTCAGCCGGCCCCACAGGTCGCCCAGCTCCGCGAAGTGGGCGCGGGCCTCCTCGGCGTCGCCGCGCAGCGTCTCGAGGTCGCCGCGGGCCAGGGCGAAGCACGCGCGCGTGGTCAGGGCGGCGGCGGTGCCCCACGCGTCACGCAGGGTGCGGAAGCGGACCAGGACCCGCTCGACCCGCTGTTCCCCCTCGGCCAGCGCCCCCACCGTCCACTGGGCGTGCGCCAGGAACCACTGGGCCCTGGTCGACTCCAGGGTCGACTCCGGCGGGTACTCCTGCGGGGCGTCGCACTCCCCGTCGTGCTCGCCGAGCAGCAGACGGATGCCCGTGTACCAGAACTCCGCCTCCAGGCGCTCCGCGGGCGCGGCCTCGCCCGGCGTGTCCAGGGCCGTCGCCAGCGCCCTGCGGGCCTCGCCCAGCCGACCTCGGACGTACCAGTACCAGGTCAGCGAGTTGACCAGGCGCAGCGCCTCCTGCGCGGCCCCTGACCGGTCGGCCTCGGCCAGCGCGCGTTGCACGTTCGCCGCCTCCAGGTCCAGGTACCGCAGCCAGCGGGACTGCTCCCGCTCGTGCAGACGCGGCCGGGCCCGCTCGGCGAGGCGGACGCAGTGGCGCAGGTGCCGGGCGGCGGTCTCGGCGTGCTCACCGGACTCGGCGAGCCTGTCACGCGCGTAGACCGCGACCGACTCCAGCAGCCGGTAGCGCGGACCCCGCGGCCCTTCCGTGCGGACGGCCAGGGAGCGCTCCACGAGCAGGCTCAGCGCGTCGAGGACGTCGGCGGGGGACACGCCGCCGCCGGAGCACACGTCCTCGGCGGCCCGCAGCCCGCACCCCTCGCCGAACACCGACAGCCTGCGCAGCACGGTCCGTTCCCGGTCGTCGAGCAGGCTCCAGCTCCAGTCGAGCGTGGCCTGCAGCGTCCGGTGGCGCGAAGGGGCGTCACGGTAACCGCTGTTGAGTACCTCGAAGCGGTCGTCGAGCCGGTCGTGCAGCTCCGCGATGCCCAGCGACCGCACGCGTGTGGCGGCCAGTTCCAGGGCGAGCGGGATGCCGTCGAGGCGTCGGCAGACATCCGCGACGAGCGGGGCGGTGGTGGCGTCCAGCACGAAGTCCGGGTCCGTCGCCCTGGTCCTGTCCACGAAGAGACGTACGGCCCCCGCGCTCGTCAGGGCGTCGAGATCCGGGTCGTTCTCCGGGGGGAGCGACAGCGGCGCCACCGGGTACACCGTCTCGTCACGGGTCCGCAGGGGTTCCTGGCTGGTCGTCAGGATGTGCAGGTGCGGGGCCCGGCTGAGCAGCAGGCCGGTCAGGTGCGCGACGGCCTCCACGACGTGTTCGCAGTTGTCCAGCACGAGCAGCAGCCGCCGCCCGGCCAGCGCGTTCGCCAGCCGGTCCGCCGGGCCCTCGGCGTCGTCGGAGGCGTTCTCCCGGATGCCCAGCGCCGCCATCACCTGTTCGGCCAGCGCCTCCGCGCCGGCGAACCGCTCCAGGCCCCCGGCGTCCGCGAGCTCCACCAGCCGGATGCCCTCGCCGAACGCGCCCGCCAGATTCTCCGCGGCGGCCTGGGCCAGACGCGTCTTGCCGACCCCTCCCGGGCCGGTGAGCGTCACCAGGCGGCGCTGTAAGAGCAGGGCCCGGATCGCCGGGACGTCCTGCTCGCGGCCCACCAGGGGTGTGGCCGAACCTGTCGGCGCCGGGCCCGCCCGCATCACCGCATGGGACGGCGCGGGCGGCTCCGGCCGGGCCAGAACCGGGTCATGGCGCAGGATCGCCTGCTGCAGCGCCTCCAGGGACGGTCCCGGTGTCAGCCCCAGCTCCTCGTCGAGCCGGCGACGCAGGTCGTTGAAGCAGTCGAGGGCATCGGAGGAGCGTCCCGCCCGGTACAGCGCCCACATCAGCGCACCCCGCAGGCCCTCGCGCAGCGGATGCTGCTCGACCAGCTCTGTCAACTCGCCGACCAGCAGGCTGTGTTCACCCAACTCCAGCCGCACCGCGGTGTGTTCCTCCACGGCCGTCAGGCGCTCCTCCTCCAGGCTCGCCGCCGTCGGCCGTACCGACGGCTGGTCCGTGAACTCGGCGAACGCGGGGCCGCGCCACAGGGCCAGCGCCTCGGTGTACAGCGCCGCCCGCGTCACGGGGTCCGCGCCGGACCTGGCCCGGGCGACCAGTTCGCGGAACCGTCCGGCGTCGAGCGCACCGGCCGGGATGCCCAGGGCGTATCCGGGCGGCCGGTGCGCGATCAGTTCCCGGCTCCCCGCCTCCGCGTCCTCCAACGCGCGCCGCAGCTGGGAGACTTTGGCCTGGAGCGACGCCGTCGGCCGGGCCGTGAAGGTCGAGCCGCCCCACAGGTCCTCGATGAGCCGCGCCGCCGGGACGACCTGCCCGTGGTGGGCGAGCAGATCGGCGAGGAGCATGCGCACCTTGACTTCGGGGACCCGCACGAGACGACCCTCGTCCGTGCGCACCTCCAGCGGCCCCAGCACCCCGAATTCCATGATCTCAGCGTAACCGGCCGACGACCGGCGCCGACGTGCGGCGAAAGGGCTCCGCCACCGTCCCTTCGGGCTTTCCCGCAGCGTTTCCGAAGTCGTCCGAAGCAGATCCGAAGGGGCAGACGCCAGGGTTCCTGGAGGAGAAGCGGTTCGGCGTCGGCGCGGGAGGCGGGGGCAGGTGGCCGGGAAGGAACGACTGCGGCCGGTCATCATCATCGGCAGTCTCAGGAAGGGCCGGTTCGGGCCCCTCGCGGGCAAAACGCGCGACGTCCACCCGCAGCGCTGCCACCGCGACGTCCAGGGCTTCTCGCTGCACGCGCCGGCCGACATCGACGTCGGTCTCGCGCCTCGGGGCCGCGCCCTGGCCGGCCCGGAGCCCGGCACCGTCTTTCTCTGAGACGACGCCCCGGACCGCTCTCTCACCGGCGCGCTCAGCGTGCCGGTTCGCTCAGCACACCCACTTCGTACCTGGAGGAACTGATTCATGGGTGACAACCACACCTCGGTGTCGGTGCTCGGCCTCGGCCTGATGGGGCAGGCCCTGGCCGCCGCCTTCCTGAAGGCGGGTCACGCCACCACCGTGTGGAACCGTTCGGCGGACAAGGCCGACGGCCTCGTCGAGGACGGCGCGGTCCTCGCCGCGACCCCCGCCGACGCCGTCGCCGCGAGCGACCTGGTGGTCGTGTGCGTCTCGACGTACGACGTGGTGCACGACGTCATCGGCTCGCTCGGCGACGCCGTGCGCGGCAGGACCGTCGTCAATCTGACCACGGGCTCCTCCGAGCAGGCCCGCCGGACCGCCGCGTGGGCGGAGAAGAACGGCGCGCAGTACCTCGACGGCGCCATCATGATCACCCCGCCCGGCATCGGCGCCGAGACCTCCGTCCTCTTCTACGCGGGTGACCAGGCCGTCTTCGACGCCCACGAGCCCGTGCTGAAGCTCCTCGGCGGCGGCACCACCTACCTCGGTACCGACCACGGCAAGCCCGCCCTGTTCGACGTGTCGCTGCTCGGTCTGATGTGGGGGGCCCTCAACAGCTTCCTGCACGGCGTGGCCATCGTGGAGACCGGCGGCGTCAAAGCGCAGGAGTTCCTGCCCTGGGCCCACATGTGGCTCGACGCCATCAAGATGTTCACGGCCGACTACGCCGCGCAGATCGACGCCGGCGACGAGAAGTACCCGGCCAACGACGCCACCCTGGAGACGCACCTCGGCGCGCTCAAGCACCTCGTCGAGGAGTCCGAGGCCCTCGGCGTCGACACCGAACTGCCCAAGTACTCCGAGTCGCTGATGGAGGGGGTCATCGCCCAGGGCCACGCCAGGAACAGCTACGCAAGCGTCGTGAAGGCGTACCGCCGCCCCAGCCGGTAGGCAGCGGGTCCGGTAGCGCTTCACCCCTTGACGAAGGGCCGGTCCCGGCCTCACCGCCGGAACCGGCCCCTTCCCATGCCCGAACCTCCGGCGTCCCGGAATCGCGCTGATGACGCACCCCCCACATTGCCCAGCCCTCCCGGGATGCGGTTGGATCACCGAACCGGCCGAGCGAGGCAGCGAACGGAGGAGAGTCGATGGCAGCAGAGGGGGAGCGGCCGGAGAGCACGTCCACGGGTCACACCGATGAG
This sequence comes from Streptomyces sp. NRRL B-1140, assembly GCF_001280065.1. GTDB lineage: Bacteria > Actinomycetota > Actinomycetes > Streptomycetales > Streptomycetaceae > Streptomyces. Next base: position 383,598 of record NZ_LGEA01000001.1, on the reverse strand, counting down.
TCCGCGCACATCACGATCGGTGGTGGCGCGTGGCAGCCCATACCCGCTCCGCGCACGGACGAGGCCGCCGGCGCACTCCTCGACGTGCTCACAAAGGTGCGGTCCGACCTCACACTGCTGCGGGACTCGGATGAGCTCATCGCGTTGAGAGACCAGTGCGACGCGGCCGTGGACGAGATCTCCCGGACCGGTCACGTCACGCTCGACCTCGTCGCCCTGCTCCGGGACCGTCTCGCGGCAGCCGAGCCGGTCCGGGCCCTGGCCTCCGGTGCCGCTCTCGCCCTGGCCCTCGACCGGGTGGAGGACGGCCTGCGCACGCTGCGCCCCGCCGAGAAGCCGAAGCGGACCTGGCCCGCCGGTCACGCACGCCCCGGCGGGTACGGAACCCCGGCCGGCCACACCCCACCCGGACCCAGCACCGGCTCCGACGACGACGAATGGCCCGACCCCGCCGATGGGTGACATCGCCAAGGGGGTGCTGGGCGGGGCCTGGACCCTGCTCGTGGGCTGGATCCTGCCCACCGCGCTGAACCTGGCCGTCTTCCTGCTCGCCGTCGCCCCGAGCCTTCGCGGCCTCGGCCCGTTCGAACGGCTGCGCGGCGCGAACGCACCCGGCACCGGCCTCACCCTGCTGACCGGGGCGCTGCTGCTCGGCCTCGTCGCCAACGCCTGCCAGAACGCGCTCTACCGGGTCCTGGAGGGGTACCTGCTGTGGCCGGCCCGGGCCTTCGAAGCGGGCTGCCGCCGCAGCCGTCGGACCAGGGCGTTCCTCGCGGACCGGCTGACCGTGCTCCGTCTGGAACGCCGCGCGGCCGATCAGGGAACGCTGGGGCCCGGGGACGCGCAGGAGCTCGCCCGGCTGCTGGCCGACCCGCGGCTCGCCCGGGCCGCCAGGCGGGACCGGCGCCGCACCGCTGTGCAGCGCGGGCTGCTGCGCGAGCGGTTCGCCCGGTTCCCGATCGCCGACGACCAGATCGCCCCGACCCGGCTCGGGAACGCCATCCGCCGCTTCGAGGAGTACGGCTGGGACCGCTACCGCCTCGACACCCAATTGCTGTGGAACGAACTCACCGGCTGCGTCCCGGACCAGATCCGCCGCCAGAGCGAACTGGCCCGCGCCAGCGTCGACTTCTTCGTGGCCCTGCTGTCCGGCCACGTCGCCGTCGCCCTGGCGGCGGCTCTCGCGCTGGCGGCCGGGGACCGGCCGGACCGTCTCGCCCTGGTGAGCGCCCTCGTCGTCCTCACCGGGCTCGTTCCCGTCTGGTACCGGTCGGCGGTCACCGCCACCGACGAGTGGGCGGCGGCCGTCCGCGCCCTGGTCAACACCGGCCGCAGACCCCTCGCGGCCTCTCTCGGCCTCGCCCTCCCGCAGACCCTCGCCGCGGAACGCGACATGTGGACGATGGTGTCCCGGCTCTCCCGCATCCCCTACCACGAACGCGCCGCGGCACTGGACCCCTACCGCGCCGAACCCGCCACGGACCCGCTCTGACAGGCCCTGCCCCGGCTCGCGGACGGTCGGAATCCGGTACCGGGACGTCGTAATCGCGCCGTTTTCGGTGCGGGGCGTACGGCGAGGTGAGCGGCGGGTCGAACGGCGGAAGAATGATAGGGGCCTGACAACTGCAGTGCAGGATCAGGCACGCTGCGAAATTCAGCATGCCCCGAGATCAGCCACTCTTCGGGACCAGGCCGCTCCCCACATGTGATCGACCGTCTTCAGACCGGCACGCACGCGCCGGAACGGAGGACTGACTCATGGCCACCCCGCTCACCGCCGCCCGGCTCGTCGCCGCGTTGAAGGCCGAGGGCTGCACCGTTCACGAAGTCGCCGGCTGGCGCACCAACAACCGCAACCACAAAGGACCTTGGGGCCCCGTGCACGGCGTGGTGGTCCATCACACCGTCACCGGCCCCGGCACGGACGTCGTCGGGCTGATCTTCCACGGCCACAGTGCTCTGCCCGGTCCGCTCGCCACCGGGTGCATCACCAAGGACGGCGTCGTCCACCTCACCGGCAACGGCCGGGCCAACCACGCCGGCGGCGGGGACGGCGACGTCCTCGACGCCGTCATCGGCGAGTCGTACGGAACGTATCCGCCCCCGACGCACGAGCACGACGGCTCGGCGGGCTCGGTCGACGGCAACGCCCGCTTCTACGGCTGGGAGTGCGAGAACAAGGGCGACGGCAGGGATCCGTGGCCGCCCGCCCAGTACCTCGCGATGGTCAAGGCGACCGCCGCGGTCTGCCGCGCGCACGGCTGGGGCTCCAAGAGCGCCATCGGCCACCTGGAATGGAGCGACTGGAAGGTCGACCCGCGCGGATTCGACATGGCCGGCTTCCGCCGCGACGTCGCCGATGCCCTGGCCCTCCCGGCGGGCCGGTGGGAAGGAGAGGACCCCATGCCCCAGTACGTCAACCTCGGTGCCGCCGAGCCGTACGACCTCGCGCCCGGCGCGTGGGACTCGGTCGAGTTCACCGCGGAATGGACCGACGAGACCGGCGACCACGCCACCGGGGGAAGCGTCTTCGCCCGCGGCCCGGCCCGCTTCGGCGGAACCCTCAGCCTGCACATCGACGGACTGCCGGCGGGCGCCGTCGTCCAGGCGCGCATGACGGAGTACGAGGACGACGAGCAGCGCGTGGACCACCCGATCCACGAGATCGTCGGGACGGGCGGCGGCACCTTCGTGGTCGTGCCCGTCACGAAGCGGGTCGCGTCGGGCCGGAGCATGCGGGTGCGGCTGCTGAACCAGGGCGCCGTACCGGTCACCGTCGTCAGCGCCGTACTGACCGTGCTGGTGTGGAAGGAGACCTGAGCGGCGGAGGGTCGTGACGAGGGCGAGGGGCTGTGGAAGCCCCTCGCCCTCGACGCGTTCGGCGGGCGGTGAAGCGGAGAGGTGAGGGCGCCTCGGCCGCCGGGGCGGGATTCGCGGGTTCTCGGGAAGATCTTTCGCTCGATCAGATGACAATGAAAATGATTATCGGTAGCGTCTCCGACGGTATCCCGCGCCCTCCTCGCCGAGGCCCCGCCGGGCTGCCCGCATGCCTCGAACTCATCGTGAAGAAAGGGGAGTCGTGGCTCATCTGTTGGTGGTCGAGAGCTGGGTCGGGTCCATGAGCCGACTGCTGCCGAGGGCGATCCGGGAGAACGGGCACGCGTTCACGCTCCTCACCCGCGATCTGCACCACTACCTGCGCTCGGCACCGGAGGGGACGGCCCATCCGCTGCTCGGGGCCCGCCACATCATCACGGCCGACACCAACGACATCGAGGCGCTGCTCCCGGAGGCCGAGCGGCTGCACGGCGTGCTCGGCTTCGACGGGGTCATCACCTCCTGCGACTACTACCTGCCCGCCGTGGCGCGGATCGCGGAGCGGCTGGGCCTGCCCGGCCCGGGGGCCGAGGCGGTCGGCGACGCCTGCCGCAAGGACGCCACCCGCCACGTCCTGGAGGACGCCGGGGTGCCCGGACCGCGCTTCGCCGTGGAGGAGGAGTGGGCCGACATCGCCCGGGCCGCACACGGCATCGGATATCCGCTGGTCGTCAAGCCGGTCGACCTGTGCGCGGGCATGTACGTGCGCCGGGTGGACGACGAGGCCGGACTGTCCGCCGCCTGCCGCGAGTTGGCCGACTTCCCTCTCAACGCCCGCGGCCAGCGGCGCACCCCCGTGGTGCTGCTGGAAGAGCTGCTGGACGGGCCCGAGGTGAGTGTCGAGACGGTGTCGTACGCCGGCGCGGTCCATGTGGTGGGCGTGACCGACAAGAGCGTCGCCGGGGCACCCGCCTTCGTCGAGACCGGGCACATGTTCCCGGCCGCCCTCACCTCCGCCGACGCCGAGGCCGCCGAGCAGACCGCCCTGGCCGCGCTCAAGGCCCTCGGGCTGACCGACGGGGTCGTGGCGCACACGGAGATCAAACTGACCTCCGCCGGACCACGCGTGGTCGAGGTCAACCCCCGGCCGGCCGGGAACCGCATCACCGAACTGGTGCGGCACGTCACCGGAATCGACCTCGCCGCCGCCTGCGTGGACGTCGCCCTGGGCCGCGCGCCCGACCTGCGGCACACGGACACCGGGCTGCGCAGTGCCGCCATCGGCTTCCTGGTGCCGGGATCGTCGGGCACCCTCGAAGCACTCGACGGCCGCGGGACCGAAGACCTGCCCGGGGTTCTGGAAGTGCAACTTGCCGAGCCGGGACGGACGGTGAAGGCCGCGGGCAGCAACAACGAGTACCTGGGCCACGTCATGGCCGGCGACCCCGACGGGCTCGGGGCCCGCGCCCGCGTCGAGACCCTGCTGGACGGACTGCGGGCCGGGCTGGTGATCCGGTGACCACCGCCCTCACCGGCACCTGCCGGACGTACGAGGACCTGGTGGGCCTGGTGCGCGCCGGGGCCTTCGGGCCCGACCCGGGCACCCTGCGCATCGCCGTCGCCTTCACCACCCGCCAGGCCGTCCGGCACGACGGGCGCGGCACCGGCTACCGCAACGAGGTCCTCAGCCTGCGCCTGGCCGCAGCCGTCGGCTCCTGCGCGGTCGAGCCCGGGACACTGCCGGACAGCGCCGTCGAGGAGTGCGTGGGCGCGGACGTGGCCGGGCTGCTGGAGCACCCGCTGCCGCCGGTACGGGTGGCGGCCCTCGACGCCTACCTGATGCACGTCTCGCCGCACACCCCGGAGCACGGGGCCACGCCGGTCGCGCTGCCGGGCGGGTCGTCGCTGGAGAAGTCCCGGGCCCGGGCGAACGCCGTCGCAGATCTGCTGGACCTGCCGCCGGGCGCCACCGTCCTCGTGGTCGGGGTGGTCAACTCCCTGCTGGAAGCGCTGCGTTCGCGCCAACTGCGCTACGTACCCTGCGACCTCAAGGGCGACCGCACCGAGTGGGGCGAGCCGGTCGTCACGGACGCGCTCGCCGCAGCGGGGCGGTGTGACGCCCTGCTCGTCTCCGGCATGACCCTGGGCAACGGAACCTTCGAACCGCTGCGGCGGCACGCGCTCGCCCACGGCAAGCAGCTGGTGATGTTCGCCCAGACCGGGAGCGCCGTGCTGCCCCGCCTCCTCGGGCAGGGCGTCACCGCGGTGTGCGCGGAGCCGTACCCGTTCTTCTGGCTGGACGGCGGCCCCGGTGTCCTCCACCGCTACGACGGTTCCCGTCCGGGAGGCCGGCGATGACCACGACCGCCGTCCTGCCCGACGCCCGCCGCGAGCTGCTGTCCCTGGTCGGCAGAACCCCGCTGGCCCGGATCGCCGCCGGCCTGCCGGGCCCGCACCCCGGTTTCTGGGCCAAGCTCGAAGGGCTCGCGGTGGGCGGGATGAAGGCCCGGGCCGCCGTGTCCATGCTGCTGGGCGCGCGTGACCGCGGCGAACTGCTGCCCGGCGCACCGGTCGTGGAATCCACCTCCGGCACGCTCGGCATCGGCCTGGCCTTCGCCGGACAGGCACTCGGCCATCCCATCGTGCTGGTCGGCGACCGTGAACTGGAACCGTCCATGCGGCAGTTGCTGCTCTCGCACGGGGTGCGGCTGGAGATCGCCGACCGTCCGGCGGAGCGGGGCGGCTGGCAGGCCGCCCGCCTCGCCCTGCTGCGCGGCCTGCTCGCCGAACTGCCCGGCGCCTACTGGCCCGACCAGTACAACAACCCCGACAACACCGCCGGCTACGCCTCCCTGGCCGCCGAACTCGCCGTGCAGCTCGACCACCTCGACATCCTGGTGTGCAGCGTCGGCACAGGCGGGCACAGCGCCGGCATCATCGGCCCCCTGCGCCGGCACTGGCCCGCCCTGCGGCTCATCGGCGTCGACGCCACCGGCTCCACCATCTTCGGCCAGCCCGCCAGGCCCCGGCTGATGCGCGGCCTGGGCAGCAGCATCCACCCGCGCAACGTCGCCTACGACGCCTTCGACGAGGTCCACTGGGTCGGCCCCGCCGAGGCCGTCGACAGCTGCCGGCGGCTGGCGCGGGGCGCCTTCGTCAGCGGCGGCTGGAGCACGGGAGCCGCGGCCCGGGTCGCCGCCTGGGCGGCCCGCGTCCACCCCGGGGCGGTCGTCGCCACCGTCTTCCCCGACGGCCCGCACCGTTACCTCGGCACGGTCTACGACGACGACTTCACCACCGCCCACGGCCTCGAGCCGTCGACCGCGGCCACCCGGCCCGTCGAGATCCCGCACCCGTACGCGGCCGAGGCCGCCGGCTGGGTCCGCTGCACCAGGGTCACCGACCCGCTCGCCGCCCCCGCCCTCCGGAACGAGCGCCCGTGAAGTCCCGTCTGCGCACCGTGCGCCTCGAACTCGCCGAACCCCTGCGCATCTCCCGTTCCGTCATGGCCGCACGCGACGCCGTCTGGCTGACCGTCGAGCACGACGGACTGCGCGGCCACGGCGAGGCCGTCACCAGCGTCTACTACGGACTCGGCACCGACCGGCTGATACGACTCCTCACCGCGGCGGACCCCGGCCGCTTCGCCGATCCGGAGAGCGCCCTGGAGGCCCTGCGAGCGGGGGAGTGGCCCGGCGTGGACGTGCCGGCCGCCGTGACCGCCGCCGTCGAGTCGGCGCTGCTCGACCTGGCCGGCAAGCGGGCGGGCGTCCCCGTGCACCGCCTCCTCGGAGCCGCCGAACCGCCCGTCGCGGCCACCGCACGCACCATCGGCATCACGACCCCCGGCCGGGCGGCGGCGCAAGCACGCCGTCTCGCCGCGAGCGGCTTCGAGATCATCAAGGTCAAAGCCGGCGCCCCCGACCCTCAGGACGACATCGAACGGGTCCGCTCCGTCCGCCGCGCCGCCCCCCGGGCCCGGCTGCTCCTCGACCCCAACGGCGCCTGGTCCATGGCGCAGGCGGCCGCCCTGCTGCCGCGTTTCGCCGACCTCGGGGTGGAAGCCGTGGAGCAGCCCGTCGCCCCCGGCGACCCGGACGCCCTGGGCGCCCTCGCGGAACGCGCACCGCTGCCCGTCATCGCCGACGAGGACGCCGTGGACCTGGACGATGTCCGCCGCCTCGCCGGACGCGTCCAGGGCGTCAACGTCAAGCTCGCCAAGTGCGGCGGCGTGCACACCGCCCTGCGCATCGCCGAGTCGATCGAGGGCAGCGGCACCGCACTCATGCTGGGCTGCCTCACCGCCAGCACGCTCGGCCTGGCTCCCGCCGTCCACCTGGCCGGCCGCGCCCGCTGGGCCGACCTCGACGGACACCTGCTGCTCGCCCACGACCCGTGGACCGGTATCGGCGGAGGCGACGGCGTCGTACGGGCGAGTGGCTCTCCGGGGCTGGGCGTCGAGGAGGTGGCGGCACGTGAGGACGTGGCATGAGATACGGCGCTTCCCGCCCGCCGTGCGGCTGCTGCTGGTCAACCAGTTCGGCGTCAACACCGGCTTCTACCTGCTCATCCCCTACCTCGCCACCCACCTCACCGAGAACCTCGGCCTGTCGGCGGCGGCCGTCGGCATCGTCCTCGGCGTGCGCAACCTCAGCCAGCAGGGCCTGTTCATCATCGGCGGCTCCGCCTCCGACCGGCTGGGCGCGCGCGGCGTCATCATCGCCGGATGCGCCCTGCGCACCCTCGGGTTCGCGCTGTTCGCGCTCGGCGACGGGCTCGCGGTGCTGCTCGCCGCCGCCGTGCTCAGCGGCGTCGCCGGGGCGCTGTTCAACCCGGCCGTGCGGGCGTATCTCGCGCAGGAGGCGGGGGAGCGCAGGGCCGAGGCGTTCGCCCTGTTCAACGTGTTCGCCACGTCCGGCGCGCTCGTCGGGCCGCTGCTGGGCAGTGTGCTGCTCCTCGTCGACTTCCGTACGTCCGCTCTGACCGCCGCCGGGATCTTCGCGGTGCTCACCGCGGCCCAGGCCCTCGTCCTGCCCGTGCGCAAGGCCGAGCCGAGTGCGGGTGGCGTCCTCGGGGACTGGCGGGAGGTGCTCGGCAACCGGGCGTTCCTGGCCTTCTCGTTCGCCGTCGTCGGCCTGTTCACCCTCGAGAGTCAGCTGTATCTGCTGCTGCCGGACGGAGCGAGGCGGGCCACCGGCTGGGACGGGGCGGCCGGCCTCGTCTTCCTCGTCGGTACGGTGGCGAACCTGGCGCTCCAGCTGAGGATCACCCGGGCCCTCAAGTCCCTTGGCAACAGGGCTGGTTGGATCACCGGCGGACTCGCGATGATGGGGCTGTCCTTCGTGCTGCCGGCCTTCAGCCCCGGCCTGCTGCCACTCCTGGCCTGCGCCCTGCTGCTCTACCTCGGCCTCATGGTCGCCCAGCCCTTCGTCATGGAGCTGATCCCCGGCTTCGGCCGCCCCGAGCTGACCGGCACGTACTTCGGGATCTTCTACGCCGTCTCCGGCGTCGCCGCCGCTCTCGGCAACGCCGCCGTCGGCTGGGCCATGGACAGCGGAGCGCGGAACGCCGTATGGCTGCCCTGGGTGAGCTGCGCGCTCTGCGGCCTTCTCTCCGCGCTCGGCGTGGCCTGGCTGCACCGGCTGGGTGCCCTGCCCGCCCGCAGCGCCCCCCAGTCCGCCGTCCCGGTCGGGGAGAGGAGCACGGCATGACGAGCGGCAACCTGCTCACCGACCACCCCGCGCTGTACGAGGCCCGCTTCCCCGACGCCGAACGACGGGCCGCCCGCTGGACGGAGGACCGCCTGCGCCACCACGGAGCCGGGGCGCGCGTGCTGGACATGGGCTGCGGTACCGGCCGGGACGCCGCCGGACTGCACCGGGCCGGCCGGACCGTCACCGGCGCCGACCTCTCCGAGGCGATGCTCGCCCATGCCCGCGCCCACCAACCCGGGCCCCGGTACGTCCGGGCCGACCTGCACGGCTTCGACCTCGGCCGGTCGGCGTTCGACGCCGTCGTCTGCCTGGACAGCTCCCTGCTGTACTGCCACACCAACGACCAGCTCGACGGCTTCCTCGCCTCCTGCCGCCACGCCCTCGCCCCGGGCGGACTGCTCGTCGCGGAGATGCGCAACGGCGCGTACTTCCTGGGCCGGACCGACCTGCTGGAGCGGCCCGTCGTCGACGCGTTCACCTGGCAGGGCATCACCTACCGGTCCACGACGACCCTCACCCTGGACCGCGCCGCCCAGCTCCTGCGCCGGACCCGCGTATGGACCACCGGCGACTCCTCCCCGCCCGTCACGCAGCACTCCGCCTGGCGCCTGCTGTTCCCGCACGAACTGCGGCACTTCCTCGCCGCGCACGGATTCGAGGTGCTCGAACTCCACGACGGCCCCGGCCCGCGCACCGAACCCCCCTGGCCGGAGGCCACCTCACCCGGCACGGCCACCGACGGCGACCGGCTGCACCTCGTCGCGCGGCTGCACACCCCCTGACACGAAGGACCAGGCATGTACGACAGACCCCTTTCCGGCCTGCACCGCCGCGGCTTCCTCGCCGCCACCACCGGCGCCGCCGCCCTCGCCCTCACCGGCTGCGGCGGCACGGACGACAAGGCAACCGGCAGCGGCGACGGACCGCCGAAGCGGGGCGGACGCCTGCGCGCGGCCTTCGCCGGCGGCGGCGCGAGCGAAACCCTCGACCCGCACCTGGCCAACCTGTTCGCCGACGTCGCCCGCGCCAAGGCCCTCTTTGACAAGCTCGCCGACTACGGCGCGGATCTCTCCGCCCGGCCCCGCCTCGCCGAGAAGTGGGAGTCCGACAAGAACCTGGCGCGCTGGCGGGTGACGCTGCGTCAGGCCACCTTCCACGACGGGAAGCCGGTCACCGCCGAGGACGTCCTGTACAGCTACCGCCGTATCGCCGACCCCGAGAAGGCCTTCCGCGCCAAGGCGTCCCTGGAGCCCATCGACCTCGACGCCAGCCGTGCCGCGGACGAGCGAACCGTCGAGTTCGTCTGCAAGCGCCCCACGGCCGAATTCCCCAACATTCTCGCCGCGTTCGGGGCGTACATCGTCCCCCGGCACGCCACCGGCTTCGACGACAAGCCCATCGGCTCCGGCCCCTTCCGGTTCGTCTCCTTCACACCCGGCCGCTCCGCCGTCTTCCGCCGCTACGAGGACTACTGGGACGGCGCCCCGCACCTCGACGAGATCGAGTTCGTCGTCGCCAACGAGGAGTCCGCGCGCGTCAACGCCCTCCTTGCGGGACAGGTCGAGTACGCGCACGAACTGAACCCCACCACCGCCCGCGCCCACGAAGGCGGGGGACGGATCGAGATCGTGCGGCTGCGCAACAGCGCCATGCAGGCGTTCTGCATGAAGACCGACCGGCCGCCCTTCGACGACAAACGGGTGCGCGAGGCCTTCTTCCTCATCGCCGACCGGCAGGAACTCGTCGACGGCGCCCTGTCCGGTGCGGGCGAGGTCGGCAACGACCTGTTCGGCAAGGGCTACGAGTACTACGCCTCCGCACTGCCGCAGCGCGAGCGGGACCTCGACCACGCCCGGGCCCTGCTCAAGCAGGCCGGTGCCGAGAAGCTGAAGGTCACCCTGGACACCTCGGCCGTCGCCGCGGGGTTCACCGAGGCCGCGAGCATCTTCCGCGACCAGGCCGCCGAGGCCGGCGTCACCATCGACGTGAAGACGGGCAGCAAGGACTCCTACTGGAGCGACATCCTCGACGGCGGCACCCTGTGCTGCTACCGCTCCGGTGCCATGCCCATCGAGGCCCACATCTCCCAGCGCCTGCTCACCGACTCCACGACCAACGCCACCAAGTGGCACCACAAGGACTTCGACGCCCTCTACCAGCAGGCCCAGTCCACCCGGGACAAGACCGAACGGGCCGCTGTCTACACGCGGATGCAGCGCCGCCTGTACACCGAGGGCGGCTTCCTGATCTGGGGCTTCGCGGACTGGATCATCGGAACGGCACGCAACGTCAGGGGAGTGGAGACCAAGGCCCCCGCCAACACCCTCGACTGGGCCCGCTTCGACAAGGTATGGCTGGCGTGAAGCGGAGCGGTCTGCGCTCGTTCGTCGCCCGGCGGCTGGTGCTCGGTGCCGTGCAGACCGTGGCCGTCGTGCTGCTGGTCTTCGCGCTCACCGAGGCGCTGCCGGGCGACGCCGCGGTCGCCCTCGCGGGCGACCAGCCCGACCCCGCCCGCATCGCCGCGATCCGCGCGTCCATGGACCTGGACCGGCCCGCCCACGAACGGCTCGCGGACTGGGCGACGGGCATGCTGCATGGCGACTTCGGCACCTCCCTGACCTCCGGCCGCCCGGTCACCGGATACATCGCCGACGGTTTCGGCCCGAGCCTGCTGCCGGCCGCCCTCACCCTCGCCCTGCTCGTCCCCCTCGGGTTCGGGCTCGGTGTGCTCGCCGCCCGCCACGAGGGGCGGCTCGTCGACCGGCTGATCAGCTCGGCGACGCTCGCCGTGTACGCCGTCCCCGAGTTCGCACTCGGAGTGCTGCTGGTGACGGTTTTCGCACTGAAACTGACCTGGCTGCCGCCGACGGCGGTCGGCTTCGGCACGGACCTGCTCGGTCACCCCGCCGTGCTGGTGCTTCCCGTGCTGGTCCTGTTGTCCCGCCCGGTCTGTTCCCTGTCCCGGCTGGTCCGCGCCGGCATGGTCGACGCCCTCGCCTCGCCGTACGCGGCCCATGCCCGCCGCTACGGTGTCTCCGGCGCCCGCGTCCGCTACACCCACGCGCTCCTCAACGCCCTCGCTCCTGCCGCCCAGCAACTCGCCCGCACCATCGACTGGTTGCTGTGCGGGGTCATCGTCGTGGAGGCGCTGTTCGTGATCCCCGGCCTGGGGACGGTCCTCCTGAACGCCGTCGCCGAGCGGGACGTGCCCGTGGTGCAGGGGCTGGCGGTGGTGTTCGGCGTGCTGACCGTCGTACTGAACCTGGGCGCGGACGCTCTGGCGTACCGGCTGACGCCCCGGGCGGGGGTGGCGGCGTGAGGGCTGACGCGCCGGGCGGGCGTGGCGGCGTGAGGGTGTCGCGCCGGTTCCTTCTCGGCCTCGTGATCGTCGCCGTCCCTGTCCTGCTAGCCCTCCTGGGGCCCCTGTTCGCCGGTGCGCCCGGCCCCCGCTCCGCCTCCTTCACCCTCGGCGGCGGCCACTGGCTCGGCACCGACTTCGTCGGTCGCGACGTGTGGCGGCAGGTGCTGCACGGCGGCCGCACGGTCGTGCTGACCGCGCTCGCCGCGACGGCCCTCGCCTACCTCGTCGCGCTGCCGGTCGGACTCGCCGGCGCGCTCACCCCCGCGCGACGCCTGGAGGACCTGCTGATGCGCCCCTTGGACGTGCTGCTCGCCGTACCGTCGCTGCTGCTGATCCTGCTGGTGGCGTCCGTGTTCTCGCCGGGCGCCACGGGCCTGGCACTGCTCGTCGCGCTGGTGAACGTGCCCGACGCCGCCCGGATCGTCCGCGCCGCCGCGGCCGAGGCCGCCTCCCGGCCCGCCGTGGAGGCGCTGCGCATGCAGGGCGAGACATGGTGGCGCGTCGCCTTCGGCTACGTCGGCCGCTCGGCCCTGCGTACCCTGGCCGCCGACGCCGGCATCCGGCTGACGGGTGTGCTGTACCTGGTGTCGACCGCCGCGTTCCTCGGTGTGGGAGTCGCCCCGGACGCCGCCGACTGGGCGGTCATGGTCGACCGCAACCGAACCGGGCTCTTCGTGCAGCCCTGGGCGGTCGTCGTCCCCGCGCTGCTGATCGTCGCCCTGACGACGGGCACCAACCTGCTCTTCGACGCCGCGCTGGAGAAGAGCCCCAGAAGGAAGGGACGGCGGCCGTGAACCACGCCACGGGCCCGGCGGAACCCGCCGCCGAGATCAGCGAGCTGCGGGTGGAGATCGACGGCCGGGCGATCGTCGACGGAGTGCGCCTGCGGGTGCTGCCCGGCCGGGTGACCGCCCTGGTCGGTGCCTCCGGCAGCGGCAAGACCACCATCGGGCTGGCGCTGCTGGGGGAGTATCCGGCCGGTGCCCGCGTCACGGGGGAGGTGCGCCGGCCGGGAGACGGCCCGGTGGGCTACGTTCCCCAGCACCCGGCCACCGTGCTCAACCCGGCCCGTCGCATCAGCGCCCTGCTCGACGACATCGCCCGCCCGCAGGTGCGCCGTCTGCCCCGCCCCGAACGCCGTGGCGCGGCTCGGCGACTGGTTCTGCGAGCCCTTTCGGAGGCACAACTCCCCGACGCAGAGGCCTTGTTGCGACGGTACCCGCACCAGCTCTCCGGTGGCCAGCAGCAGCGTGTCGTCCTCGCTCAGGCCCTCCTCCTCGGCGCCCGGGTCATCGTCGCCGACGAGCCCACCACCGGCCAGGACGTGCTCACCAAGAGGGCCGTCGTCGACCGGCTGGCGGCGGTCGCCGCGCGCGGCATCGCGGTCGTCCTGCTCAGTCACGACCTCGACGTCGTCCGCGCGCTCGCCGACGACGTCCTCGTCCTGCGCGCCGGCCAGGTCGTGGAGTCGGGCCCCGCGGAGCGGCTGTGGAAGGCACCCCGCCACGACTGGACCCGCCGGCTGCTGGAGGCACAGCGCCCGGCACCGCGTGCCGACACACCCGTCGATCCCGGCCAACCCGTCCTGGAGGTACGGCATCTGAACGCCGTGCACGACCCCGGGACCACCGTCCTGCGCGTCCCGCACCTCGCCCTGCATCCCGGCACATGTCTGGCCGTCGTCGGCCGCTCCGGCAGCGGCAAGACCACCCTCGCCCGCTGCCTGGCCGGTCTGCACCGAGACCACGACGGTGAGATCCTGCTCGACGGCACCGCACTGCCGCGCAGCCTGCGCCGCCGCAGCCGGGCGCAACTCGCCGCCGTGCAGTACGTGTTCCAGGACGCCCTGGCCTCCTTCGACGAGCACCGGCCCGTCCTCGCCCAGGTCGCCCGCACCGCCGTCCGGCTGCGCGGCACCGCCGAGGACACGGCGACGGACGAGGCCCGCGCCACCCTCGCCCGCCTCGGCCTCCCGGACGAGCTCACCCGCCGCCGCCCCGGCGAGCTCTCCGGCGGCGAACTCCAGCGCGCCGCACTCGCCCGCGCCCTCCTCGCCCGGCCCCGGGTCCTGGTGTGCGACGAGATCACCTCCGGCCTGGACGCCGTGAGCCGCCGCGGCCTCCTCGACCTGCTCGCCGGCCTGGCCCGCGACCGCGGCGACCTCGCCCTCGTCCTGATCACCCACGACCTGGACACGGCGGCCCCCGCCCACCGCATCGCCGTACTGGACGCCGGTGAACTCGTCGAACAGGGACCCGCCCAGCAGGTCCTCACCGCACCACGGCACCCCCTCACCACGGCCCTGCGGGAGACGATCGCCCGTCCCGGTACGTACACCCGGGCATGAACCGAAGCGAGCCATGTCCGTTACGAGTTGAACGAACGCACGGCCCTGTGATCAGGTTGCGGGCGATGTTCTGCGCACACTCCCTTCCTTCACTCCCTGCCGGAAGAGGCGACCACGCCTCGAGCCGCTTCGGGAGGGCCCGTGAGTGACACGATGACCGCGCTCCGCCCGGGCGCGGAAACGACCCCGAGTGCGCGCACGGAGGAGCCCGCCGCCGCGAACCGCCCGGCCCGGCAGCGGGACGCGTTCTTCGACAACGCCAAGTACCTCGCGATCGTCCTCGTGGCGGTGGGGCACGCCTGGGAGCCGCTGCGCCAGGACAGCAGGACCGTCACCGCCCTCTACACCCTCGTCTACGCCTTCCACATGCCGGCGTTCATCATCATCTCCGGCTACTTCTCGCGTACGTTCGACGGCAGCCCGGCCCGGCTCCGGCGTCTGGTCACCGGCGTCGCCGTCCCGTACGTGGTGTTCGAGACGGCGTACACCTTCTTCACCCGCTGGTCCAGCCAGGACCCCGACCGCCCGGTCAGCCTGCTGGACCCCCTCTACCTCACCTGGTTCCTCGCGGCCCTGTTCGTCTGGCGGCTGACCACGCCGCTGTGGCGGCTGGTGCGGTGGCCGCTCCCGCTCGCCCTGGCCATCGCGATGGCTGCCACGACCGCGCCGTCCATCGGGCGCGACCTCGATCTGCAGCGCGTCCTGCAGTTCCTGCCGTACTTCGTGTTCGGTCTGCTGCTGCGGCCGGAGCACTTCCGGCTGGTGCGACGGCGGGCGGCGCGGGTACTCGCCGTTCCGGTGGCCGCCTGCGCCCTGGGCCTGGCGTACTTCGCGGTGCCGCGGATGGACTACGCCTGGTTCTTCCACGCGGACAGCGCCCCGGAACTGGGCGTCCCCGTCTGGTACGGGCCCCTGATGACCCTGGCCGTCTTCGGCTGCTCCCTCGTCCTGGTCGGCTGCTTCCTCGCCTGGGTGCCCGGGCGGCGGACCTGGTTCACGGTGCTGGGCGCCGGGACCCTGTCCGGTTACCTGCTGCACGGTTTCGTCGCGCAGGCCGCGAAGCACTGGGGCTGGTACGAGCCGGTCCGGGGCGGCCCCATCGGCGTGATCGCCGCCACCCTGGTCGCGGCCGTGGCCGTCACCGCGCTGTGCGCACCGCCCGTACGGCGCGCCTTCCGCCGGGTGACGGAGCCCCGGATGGCGTGGGCCTTCCGCGACACGGCCAACGGCCGGGCCGGAGCCCGCCGAGCTGCGTCCTGACCGCCCGGCCCGCACGCTGGAAGGACAGCACACGTCTCGGCTAGGGAGTACCGGCATGGCGAAGGGCCGCAGCGAGGGCGGGAAGCCGAAGAAGGGCGACAAGGTCACCTGGAGCAGTCACGGCAGCCGCACCGAGGGCGAGGTGGAACGGGAGATCACCGAACGGACGGAGGCGTCCGGCCGCACGGTCGACGCCTCGCCGGACGACCCGCAGTACGAGGTGCGCAGCGACAAGTCCGGCAGGACCGCGGTGCACAAGCCGTCCGCGCTCAAGAAGAAGAAGTGAGGCGGCGTGGACGCCGGGGAACGCGAGGAGACCTGGAGCGACTTCCGTGAGCTGGTGAACATGACACCGGCCGGTCTGGAGAAGTGGCTGGAGTCCGACGACTCGCAGAACGCGGGGCAGCACCAGGACGGGGGCGAGTCCACCGGACACGCCTCCGGCCGTCGGATCGTGGAGATCCTGCGGACCAGGAAGGGCGACCTCACGGACGACGACTACCGGCACATGCGCAAGGTCGTCGGCTATGTCCGCCGTCACCTGGCCCAGCGGCCCTCCGGGGACGTACGGGACTCACGGTGGCGGTACTCCCTGATGAACTGGGGCCACGACCCGCTCGAGGGGTGACGGCCCGGCGGGGGAGCGCCCGCGCGGATCCCCGGGAGGCGCGATGCCCCCCGGGGGTCACGCCGCGCCGGTCTCCTGCGGGGCCACCGCGACCCCGTTCAGCGCCTGGCTCATCTGATGCTGGGTCTCTTCGGCGACCACACGGGCCTCCTCCACGACGTCACCGCGTTCGCGTATGAGGCTCTCGTAGATCGGCAGCTCTCCGGTCGAGATCGAGTCAGGTTTCACGGTGCTGTTCCTCTCGCTTTGCAGACGGGATCTGAGGGGTCCGAGTAAGTCTGCGCCACGCCCTCTCACCGTGTTACCCACCCCCGGGGTGTCCAGGTTTCCGTCACGTGTTTCGCAAATTCTGCACGTTTGCTGCCGCTGCCCCCGGGAGGTTCCCGCTGCCGTGGACCCGCGCGCCCCGCACGCGAAAGGGCCCCGGGAATCGCTTCCCGGGGCCCTTCACGCGACTGGCGTCAGAGCGACGTCGTGTGGATGCCCGCGTGGCCGCCCGCGGCCGCGCCCTGCGGCGAGACGGCCGCCTGCACCGCGGCGCAGGCCTCGCCGGCCAGGGGGCCGACCAGGCCGGCGGAGAGGCCGCCCACGAGGCCCGCGGAGACATCGACGCCGCCCGCGTTGCCGCCGGCGACGGCGTCCAGGTCGGCGTCGGTGAGCTCGGCGGTGTCGACCCGAGAGGTGAGGTTCATGGGGGTGTTTCCCTTCGCGTGAATGTCTCGCAGGGGCGGTGAGCGCGGGTGCCCGCGGGATTCCGGAGACCGGGATTCCGCCCCGGCCGCTCCCGCCGTGCGCAGGATCAAAGCACTCCCCGGAGCAGAGATCCAACTGCCCGCCGAAGCCGCGCACCTCCGTGCGGCCACCGCCTTCACGGCTGTGACCTCCGGGTCACGGGATGCGCCCAATCCTTCACACAGCCCGTCGCCCGACCGCGCGCGGGACTCTTGCGCCCCGATGCCCGAAGCGGGCACTTCACCCCCAAAACCCCAGGTCGCGAAGGGGACGCGGCGGAGACCCGGGCGCCGCGCGACCGCCCGGCGCACGGTGTGCAGATGTGCTGGATGTTCGGACCCGGTCCGCGTAAGACCACGGGCTCGGCCCGCCGGCAGGCCACGGCCCCCGGGCCCCCAGGCCCCCGGACTCCGTCTCGTGCCGGGCGTCGGGCCCTGCCCTGCCGCGAGCCCGTCCCCTCGGGACGGCGGACCCGCCCCTCTGCAGCAGGCCCCGCCCCCTCAGGCCACCTCGGCCGGCTGCAGCAGCCGGGCCAGCAGGTCGTCCAGGGTGACCAGGCCGGAGAGCCGGCCGGCGTCGTCGCGGACCACGGCCAGGGACGAGCGGCGGCGGCGCAGTACCTCGATGGCGTCGGCGACCGTGGCGGTCTCCGCCAGCTCGGGCACCGGACGGGCGAGGTCCCGCGCGGTCGTGGCCCGGCCCCGGGCCCGGGCCACCAGGGCGTCCCGGGCGTGCACCGAGCCGAGGACCGTGCCGTTCTCCCGGACGAGCAGCCGGGTGCGGTCGTGCTCGGCGGCGAAACGCAGCAGCGCGTCGAGGCCGGCGTCCCCCTCGACCCAGGTGATCTCGGCGGACGGGATCCGCAGCGCGGCGACCGGCGTCTCCGGCTCGGTCAGCGAACGGGTCAGCAGCTCCGAGTCGGTCGAGCTGATCAGACCGAGCCGCTCCGACTCCTCCACCAGGTGCGTCAGCTGCTCCCGGTTGTGCACCGAGGCCAGCTCGTCGCGCGGGGCCACCCGGCACAGCCGTACCAGGGCGTTGCTCACCCGGTTGAGCAGCCGGATCAGCGGACGTACAGCCCGTACCACCGCCCGGAAGGGCGGGGACAGCAGCATCGCCGACCGCTCGGGGTGGGCGATCGCCCACGACTTGGGCGCCATCTCGCCGACCACCATGTGCAGGAACACCACCACGACCATCGCCACGGCGAAGGCCACGCCGTAGCTCACGGCACTGGGCAGGCCCAGGGTGCGCAGCAGCGGGTCGAGTTCGTGCGAGATCGCCGGCTTGGACACCGAGCCCAGGCCCAGCGTGCACACGGTGATGCCCAGCTGGGCGCCCGCCAGCATCAGCGACAGCTCGCGCATCCCGGCCAGCGCCGCTCCGGCACCGCGCCGTCCCTCCGCGGCCGCCTTCTCCATGCGGTGCCGTTTGGCGGCGACGAGGGCGAACTCGGCCGCGACGAAGAAGCCGCTTCCGATCAGCAGCAGCACGGTCACGAAGACCGCCATGGGGAAACTCACGCCATCTCCTCGGCTTCCGCGGCCTCCACGAGCAGGCCGATCCGGACGCGGTCGGCCACGTGCCGGTCCAGCGTGCGGACGTCGATCACGGCCCGGCCGCCCTCGGGCAGCTCGACCGTGACGCGGTCGCCGACCGTCGGGAAGCGGCCGAGCCGGTCCACGACCAGGCCGGCCACGGTGTCGTAGTCGTCGTCCTCCGGCAGCCGGACACCGGTCGCCTCGGCCACCTCGTCCACCCGGCGGCCGGCGTCCACCAGCCAGCCGTCGCCGTCCGCGAGGGCGAGCAGGGTGACCTTGTCGGACTCGTCGGCGATGTCACCGACGAGTTCCTCGGCGATGTCCTCGTAGGTGACGACGCCCGCCACGCCGCCGTGCTCGTCCAGGACGACCGCGAACTCGTCGTCGTGCTCCCGCATCCGCGTCACCGCGTCGGGCAGTGGCAGCGTGTCCGGCAGCAGCAGCGGTCGCCGGGCGACCTCACCGGCACGCGCCCCGGCCAGTCGGGCGGCGGGCAGCGCCATCAGCTCGCGCACGCCCAGCACGCCCACGATGTCGTCCGGGTGGTCGCCGAGCACCGGATAGTTGGAGTGGCCGTGCCGGGCGATCAGGCCGATGGCCTCCTCGGCGCCGGCGTCCTTGCGGACGAACACGGCGTCGGCGCGCGGCACCATCACCTCGTGCAGGGTGCGCTCGGAGAACTCCAGCGCGTGGTCCAGCAGCGCGGCGGTGTCCTCCGGCAGCTCTCCCCGCTCGTGGGACTCGCCGATCAGATGGCCGAGCTCCTCCAGCGTGGCGCCGTGGTGCAGCTCCTCGACGGGCTCGATCCCCACCTTGCGCAGCAGCCGGTCGGCCGCGCCGTCGAAGATCCGCACGACGGGGCCGACGACCCTCAGATACGCCAGGGTGGACGGGGCCAGCGCCTTCGCCAGCCGTTCGGGCACGGCGATGGCGAGGTTCTTCGGGGCCAGTTCGCCCAGCACCATCTGCACGACCGTGGCCAGCACGAAGGCGAGCACGACGGCGACGGTGCCGACGGCCGCGTCGGGCAGGCCGAGACCCGACAGGGCCGGCCTGAGCAGCGCCGACACCGACGGCTCGGCGATGAAGCCGACCACCAGGCCGGTGACGGTGATGCCGAGCTGCGCGCCGGACAGCATGAACGACAGCCGCTCCAGCACCGTGAGGGCACGGGCCGCCCTGTGGTCCCCGGCCTCGGCCTCACGCGCGAGGGTGAGCCGGTCGGCGGAGACGTAGGCGAACTCCTGGGCGACGAAGTAGCCGGTGCCGGCGGTCAGCACGAACACGGCGAGCAGGCCCAGCAGGGCCTCCGCGGCACTCATCCGACACCACCCCGCCGTGTGCCGCGATCACTGGTGCCGAGGCGGGATGGTCGGGGACTGTGCCCCGGAGGGTCCGTCGGTCTGGCGGACAAGAACGTGCTCCTTAGACGTGTGATGTGTCGTCCGGTTCAACGCTCTCCGCCGCCCCGGTGTTCCCGGATTCTACGGCCGTGTAGATGATGTCGCCCGGGATCGTGGGGGCGGCGGTGGCCGCCGCTCAGCGGCGCAGCGCTGACAACGGCATGGCGGCCACCCCCAACGGCCGTCAGCCGGACACTGTTGTCGACGGCCTTGCCGTGCGCCTGGGCGGTGGCGAGTGAACTGCCCGGCTCACTCGGCGCCGGCGTCCCCCGCCACATCCGGCACCAGCCCCCGCATCGCCGCGCACTGCTCCGGTCCCATGAACCGTGCCAGGGACTCGGTGACCGTCGTGGCGAGCGGGGCCGAGGCCTCCTTGAGGAGGTGGCGGGCCTTGTCCGTGAGGGCGACCTCGATGCCCCGCTTGTCGCCGCAGACCGACCTGCGGGTGACGAGGCCGCCGTGCTGGAGGCAGGCGATCTGGTAGGTGAGGCGGGTCTTGGGGCGGCCCAGGAGCTCCGCGACGCGCGTCATGCGCAGGCCGCCCTCGGGCTGCTCCGCGAGCAGGCACAGGACGAGAAACTCGTCGTGCGAGACATCGAGCGTCTCCTTCACGACCGCGCGCAGCCGCTGCTCCACCGCTCCCGTCGCGGCCAGCAGCAGCATCCAGGCGCGCAGCTCCGCGGGCAGCAGCCCGCCGCCGCCGAGGGACGGGCATTCGGGCTGGTCGGTGGGGTGCTCCTCGGGGTCGGCCATGCCGTCGAGTCTACCCGTCGTCCAAATTTGAAGGAGGGGGTTGTTCAATTTTGGATTAGCGACTAGCGTGCGTGCAGTATTCCAAATTTGAATGATCTAGCAGGGAGAACGATCATGACCGTCACCGTGGAAACCGGACAGTGGCAACTCGACGCGACCGCCTCGACCGTCGGCATCCGGCACAGGACCATGTGGGGCCTGGTCACCGTGAAGGGCACCTTCGGCACGGTCGGCGGCACCGGCGAGGTCCGGTCCGACGGGTCGGCCATCGGCACCCTGACCTTCGACGCCGCCTCCCTGGACACCCAGAACGCCAAGCGCGACACCCACCTCAGGTCCGAGCACTTCTTCGACGCCGACCAGCACCCCGAGATCACCTTCGCGGCCCGCAGCGCCGAACTCCGTGACGGGGACCAGGTGCACGTGGTCGGCCAGCTCACGGTGCGGGGCATCAGCAGGCCGGTCTCCCTGACCGCGCGTGTGACGGACAGGGACGCCGCGGGCCTCACCCTGGACACCGAGTTCACCGTGGACCGCGAGCAGTTCGGCATGGGCTGGAACCAGCTGGGCATGATCCGCGGCCGCACCACGGTCACCGCCACCCTCCGCTTCACCCGGGCCACGGCCTGACGCTCCCGGGCGCAGCGGCGCCGCCGTCAGCCCGCCCCGCGCACCGCCTCCTGCACATCCGCGCTCGACAGGGTCTGTGGCGACGCCGTGAACGCGCGCAGGCGGATGCGGACCCCCGGGAGGGGCAGGGGGAAGCGGCCTGTGGGCGGCCGGAGCTCGTAGGGGGCGGTGCCGTGCGCGCGCAGGGTGCGCGGGCCCCGGACGACCCGCCAGTACGCGGCCATGCCCTGACCGGTGGTCAGCATGAAGTGAGGGGTGAGCGCGGTGTCGCCGGTGTTGGTGACCCGCAGGGCGAGGCGGGAGACGGTGGCCGCGGTGGGGTGCTGGACCGCCGTGACCCGCATCCGCAGGGGCGGTGTGCCCGTCGCCGCCACGGCGGCGCAGGCGAGGGCCGGTGCCAGCAGCAGGATCGTCGCGGCGATCCGCGCGGGGCCGCCGTGCGTCCGTGACAGCGGACCGGGACGCGGCTGCCAGGCCCGGACGAACGCCGACGCCGGAGCGGTCACCGCCGCCGCCAGCCACAGCGGCGTCATCAGCAGGTAGTAGCCGTCCTGCGACCGGGTCGCCAGGTAGAACACGCACCACGGCAGCACGGTCGCGGCGGGCCCCAGCCGCCGCACGAACAGCGCGAACAGCGCGAGCAGCCCGGCGAAGAGCAGCAGGCTCGCGTGGGAGTACCAGCCGATCCGGTCGCTGCCGTCGGTGAGGTACAGCGAGATGCCCACCACGCCCTGACCGTGCAGCACGGCGCCCTGGGTGAGCGGCAGGGCGATCCCCGTGAGCCAGCGTCCGGGCTCGCTCACGGCGAAGTAGGCGTTGATCAGCAGCCACCCGCCGGCCGCGGCCCCGGCGAACCGCAGCACCACCAGCGCCGCCGCCCGGCCGCCCAGCTCACCGCGCCGCACCGCGAAGATCCCGGCCAGCAGGAACGGCGCCAGGAACCAGGGGAGTTGCTGCGCCGCGCACGCAGCACCCAGGCAGACCGCCCGCCCCAGTCCCACGGCCCCGAGCCGTCCGCCCTCCCCGGTACGGGGCCAGCGCACCACCACCGGCACCAGCAGCGCCAGCGCCACGACCGCCGGGTAGCCGAGCCGCCCGTACGACGGCAGCATCCCGAAGCCCAGGCACACCAGGGTCGCCGCCGACCGCCACGGCGCCGGCAGCATCCGCCACAACACGACCGTCCCGGTGATCAGCGCGCCGGTGCTCACCGCCGTCGCCGGAGTGCCGGCGTGGCCCAGCCACAGCAGCGGCACCGTCAGCAGCGGGGCGAGCGGCGGATAGCCGTAGGTGAAGTCGTAGCCGCCGGTCACCGTCGGGGTGAGGGCCACGCCGTGGCCGAAGAGCCAGGGCCAGGGCTGCCCGTACACCGGGCGCCCCGCGGCCAGGTCCCGTGCCGCCTGGGTGGTGAGCAGGGCCTCGTCGGAGCCGTTGTGCAGCATGATCCACGCGCACAGGGTGAGCGTCACACCCGTCACCAGCACACATACGTCCACCCGGGCCAGCGACCGGACCCGCCGGACGACCAGGGCCAGCACCCCGCACGTCAGGATCGACGCGTAGCACAGCGAGATCACGGCGGCCACCGCAGGACGGTGACCGGCCGCCGACGTCCACACCGCACGCGTGCCGATCAACAGCCCGATGTCGGCGAGCAGGGTCAGGACGCGGTGCCACTGGGCCGGGGCGGCCGGCGGCGTGGAGAGCGCCGACTGGGTGCGCGGGCCGGGCACCACCAGCGTCGTTTCTGCCGAATACACGCCGCCGGACGCTAATCGCCGCCGGTGAGCGGAACCCGGAGGGAGGTGAAGATTCCGGTGTGCTCCGGGTAAGGGGCCTGTTCGGTCGGACCCGGCTCGGTTCGGTACGCGGGTTCAGTACGCGTTGCCGGTGCCGTACATGGCTCAGTACACGTCGCGCACGTACCGCTTGTCCGCCGCGAGCTGCTTCACGTACGCGGCGGCTTCCGCCTCGCCCAGCCCGCCGTGCGCCATCGCGATGTCCCGCAGCGCCCGGTCCACGTCCTTCGCCATCCGGGAGGCGTCGCCGCAGACGTAGAAGCGGGCCCCGTCGCGCAGCCAGTGCCACAGCTCCGGCCCGTGCTCGCGCATCCGGTCCTGTACGTACACCTTGTTGCGCTGGTCCCGGGAGAAGGCGGTGTCCAGCCGCGTGAGGCTGCCCTCGTCGAGCAGCGCCGTCAGCTCCTCCTCGTAGTAGAAGTCCGTCGCCCGGTGCTGCTCGCCGAAGAACAGCCAGGAGGGGGCCCGGTGGCCGAGCGCCCGCCGCTCCTCGAGGAAACCGACGAAGGGCGCCACACCGGTGCCCGGGCCGACCATGATCATCGGCGTCGAGGCGTCGGCGGGGGGCCGGAAGTGCGGTGAGCGCTGCACGAACACCGGTACCTCCGTGTCCGGTTCGGCGTCGGCGAGGTACGGCGAGCAGACCCCGCCGCGCGCCCGGCCGTGCAGGTTCTCGTACCGGACCACGGACACCGTCAGCGACACCCGGTGCGGGTCGGCCAGCGGGCTCGACGATATGGAGTACAGCCGCGGCTGGAGCCTGCGCAGCACTCCGGCCCACTCCTCGGCACCCGCGCGCACCGCGTACTCGGCGAGCACGTCCACCGCCTGCCGCCCCCAGCTCCACTGCGCCAGCCCGTCCTTGTTGTCCGGTCGCAGCAGCCTGCGCAACTCGTGCTTGTCCCGTGCGCGTTCGGCGACGAAGCGGAGCAGGTCGGGGGTGATCCGGGTGATGTCGAGATGCCGGTGCAGCGCCTCCCCGAACGGCACCTCGCCCACACCGTCGACCGTCACGGCCGTCCCGGCGTCCACCCCGGTCACCGCCAGCCACTCCTCCACCAGCGAGGGCGCGTTGACCGGCCGCACACCGAGCGCGTCCCCGGCCTCGTACGCCAGGTCCGTCCCGCTCGTGTCGAAGGTGAACCGCCGGACCTCCTTGCCCGCCCCGGCCCGGCTGAGCAGCCGGTTGCCGACGAGCCGGGCCGTGGTGACCGGCTTGGCCGTAGCCGTGGGCTTCGCGGCCGGCGCCGCGGACTTCTCAGCCGGCGCCGCGGCTTTCTCGCCCAGCGCCGAAAGCACCTGATCCAGCCACTGCCCGGCGGACGGCTCGAAGTCCGGCTCGCAGTCCGTGCGCGGGGCCAGCCGCACCCCGCCCAGTTCACCGAGGCGCGCGTCCAGCCGCCGCCCGTGGCCGCAGAAGTCGTCGTACGAGGAGTCGCCGAAGGCGAGCACCGCGTACCGCACCCCGTCCAGCCGCGGGGCCAGCTCGCCGGAGAGCGCGTCCCACAAGCCGGAGCCGTTGTCGGGCGCGTCGCCGTCCCCGAAAGTGCTGGTGATGAACAGCAGGTCGGCCGTGCGGGCGAGCGCGCCGACATCGGCGTCGTCCATGCCGACGAGGGTCGTACGGTGCCCCGTCGAGGTCAGCCGCTCGGCGGTGGCGGTGGCGAACTCCTCCGCGTTCCCGGTCTGCGAGGCCCACAGCACGACGACCTCACGGCCGGGCCGGTCCTGCGGCGCGGTCTCCCCGGTGCGTGAGTACATCCCGGCCAGCACCCCGTTGACCCACAGCGCGTGCTCGGGCGAGAAGGGCGCGTCGGGCGGCAGTACCGGCACCCCGGGGGCGCCCGAACCGAGCCCGGCGAGGAAACCGGTCAGGTACTGCCGCTCCTGGGCGGAGAGCACCGGGGGAGGGGAGGGTTCGAGGCCGAAGGGGTTCGCGGTGCCCGGTGTCACCGTCGTGGGCATCAGGGGCGGTGCCTCCGGCGCGGGCGTCGCTGCCTGACGTGCGGGCGCGGCCACCCTCGCCAGCGACACCGCGCACGCCTTGAACTCCGGCTGGAACGACAGCGGATCCACCGCGTCGCTGGTCACCGCGTTGATGCTCAGGTACTCGCCGAACAGGTCGTTCCAGTGGAACGGCGCGAAGCAGCACCCCGGCCGCACCCGGTCCGTCACCACGGCCGGCAGCACGGCCCGACCGCGCCGGGAGGCCACCTCGACGAGGTCGTCCTCGTCCACCCCGAGCGCGGCGGCGTCGTCCGGATGCAGCTCCACGAACGGCCCCGGATTCAGCTTGTTGAGCTTGGCGACCTTCCCGGTCTTGGTGAGGGTGTGCCACTGGTGCTGCACTCGCCCGGTGTTGAGCACGAACGGGTAGTCGTCGTCCGGGAGTTCGGCGGCGGGCAGATGCGGCCGCGCGAAGAACACGGCCCGCCCGGAAGCCGTGGGGAAGCGCAGCCCCTCGTCACCCACGTACCGGACCGGATTGCGCTCCGGCCCGTCCTCCCGCGCGGCCGGCCACTGCACGGGCGTCTCGCGCAGCCGCTCGTAGGTCACCCCACGCAGGTCCCAGCCGGTCTTCGGGTTCCAGAACCGCCGGATCTCCTCGAAGACCTGCTCGGCGCTGTCGTACGAGAACCCCTTCTCGTACCCCATCGCACACGCCACCCCGGCGATGATCCGCCAGTCGGCCATCGCCTCCCCGGGCGGGTCCGCCGCCTGCCGGGTCAGGGTGAGGTTCCGCTCGCTGTTGACGAACACCCCCTCGGCCTCGGTCCACATCGCGCCGGGCAGGACGACGTCGGCGTACGCGTTGGTCTCGGTGTCCGTGAACACGTCCTGCGTGACGACGAACTCGGCGGCTTCCAGACCCTCGATGACCGTGCGGCGGTTGGCGACCGAGGCGACCGGGTTGGTGCAGATGATCCAGCAGGCCTTGATCTCACCGTCGGCCATCCGCCGGAACATGTCGACGGTGCCCTGCCCGGCTCCGTCGGCGCGCAGGGTGCCCGGCGGCAGCTCCCACACCTCCTCGGTGAACGCCCGCTCCTCGTCGACGAGCACCGACCGCTGCCCCGGCAGCCCCGGCCCCATGTAACCCATCTCGCGCCCGCCCATGGCGTTGGGCTGCCCGGTCAGGGAGAACGGCCCGGCGCCCGGACGGCAGATCGCCCCGGTCGCCAGGTGCAGGTTGACCAGGGCGTTGGTGTTCCACGTGCCGTGCGTGGACTGGTTCAGCCCCATGGTCCAGCAGCTCATCCACCGCGTGCCCGCCGCGCCGATGATCCGGGCCGCCTCGCGCAGGTCGTCCTCTGTCAGGCCGGTGATCCCGGCGACGGCCGCCGGGTGGTAGTCGGCGAGGAACCCGGGCATCGCCTCCCACCCCTCGGTGTGGCCGGCGACGAACTCCGGGTCGGTGTGCCCTCCCTCGTGCAGCAGATGCAGCAGGCCGTTCAGCAGCGCGAGGTCGGTTCCCGGCCTGACCTGCAGGAACAGATCCGCCTTGGCGGCGGTCGCGGTCCGCCGGGGGTCGACGACGATCAGCTTGGCGCCCGCCTTGACCCGCTCCATCATCCGCAGGAAGAGGATCGGATGGCAGTCGGCCATGTTCGACCCGATGACCAGGAAGGCGTCCGCCCGGTCGAAGTCCTCGTACGACCCGGGCGGCCCGTCAGCGCCCAGCGACAGCTTGTAGCCGGTGCCCGCGCTCGCCATGCACAGCCGCGAGTTCGACTCGATCAGATTCGTGCCCACGAAGCCCTTGGCCAGCTTGTTCGCCAGGTACTGCGCCTCCAGGCTCATCTGCCCGGACACATAGAAGGCGACCGCGTCCGGCCCGTGCTCGTCGACGATCGTCCGCAGCCGGGCCGCGGTCTCGGCGATCGCGTCGGCGACGGGGGCGGGGGCCGCCTCCTCGCCCCGGCCGTCCCGCACCAGCGCGCCGGTCAGCCGCCCGGGCGCGGCGAGCAGGTCGGCGGTGGTCGCGCCCTTGGTGCACAACCGCCCCGCGTTCGCCGGATGCGCCTTGTCACCGGACGCCTTCAGCACCGTGCGCCGCCCGTCCGGGCCGGTCCCCACATCGAGCACGAGGCCGCAGCCGACACCGCAGTACGAGCAGACGGTGCGCACCTGCCGCGTGTCCGGCCGGTCCGAGGGGGTCGTGGTCATGCCTACGACGGTACGAATCGCCCGTTACGCCTCTGTCACACGGCTTGATCATCGGGGGTTACGCCCGTCACACAGCCGCCTTCCGGCCGTTGTGAGGTGCAATGAGGTCGCGGAGCGTGTCGCATTGGGCCGAACGGGTGACTCTGCGCAAGAATTGCCCGATGCAGACAGCTAGTGCGAGCCAGGACGGAGCATGCCGGTGAACAGCCACGATGTCACCGACGAACAGTGGGAGGGGCTCGCCCAGGTCGTGCCGCTGCGAGGCCGGGACGCCTGGCCGTCCGCCGTCGGCCACCGGTCCATACCCGAGGCCGAGACGGAGACCCGCCGCCGCTTCGTCGTCCTGCGGGTGAACGTCTTCGCCGACGCCCGGGACGTCGCCGAGCGGCTGATGGCGGGCGTCCCCGTCCTCCTCGACCTCACCGGGGCGGAGACGGAGGTCGCCAAGCGGGTCCTCGACTTCAGCACGGGCGTGGTCTTCGGCCTGGCGAGCGGGATGCACCGCGTGGACCGCAACGTGTTCCTGCTGACACCTGCGGGGACCGAGGTGACGGGGCTGATGGAAGGCGCGGGGCTCCCCGGGGTGTGACGGTAGCTCGTTCGTAGGAAGCCCTCGGAGACGGAACGGTTCGTCCCCTCGGCGGAGCCCTACCGTCCGGCTATGACCCAGCCCGCCCTCCCCGACCGGCCCGCTCCTTCCGGCCGGCCGGCTTCCCCCGACCGGTCCGCTCCCTCGGGCCGTCCGGCTCTCTCCGACCGGTCCGCCGCCCCCGCCCCGCCCGCTCGCCCCGGCCATCCCGACCGCCCGAGGGTCACCGAACTGCGCCTGGCCGCCTTCAGCACCCACCGCCGCGCCGCGTTCCCGCTCGGACCCCTCACCCTGCTCGCCGGCCGAAGCGGCTGCGGCAAGACCAGCGTGCTGCGGGCGTACGAGGCCCTCGCCCGGCTCGGGGGCGGCGCCGAGCTCGGTGAGGCGTTCCCCGACCCGGTCGCCTGTGTGCCGGAGCGTGCCCGGCCCGACGCGCAGCGCCGCCGCGGATTCCGCATCGGCTGCACCGCCGACGGCCCCACCGGCCCGGTCCGTCTCGACGTGGCCGTACAGGCCGAGCCGGAGCTGCGTGTCGTGGGCGAGCGGTTGACGTCCGACGGGCTCGTCCTCCTGGAGACCGCCCTGCGCGACCCGGGCAAGCGGGCCGTGCAGGCCGCCTGGCACACGGCCGGGCCGACTCCCGTGACCCGGGGTCCGCTCCCGGACGACCGGCTCGGCACCGCCCTGCTGCCCCTGCGCGTCGCCGGCAAGACACCGGGGCAGCGCAGGGTGCTGGCGGCGGCCGAGCAGATGGTCGTCGCCCTGCGCTCGGCCTTCGCCTGCGACCCCGAACCCGCCCGTATGCGCGGCCCCGTGACGGCCGGTTCCGGCCGCCTCCGGGGCGGCTGCGGCAATCTCGCCGACGTCCTGTGGCGTACCCGGGCCGAGTGCGGGCGCCGGCACGCGCAGCTCGTGGCGGCGGTGCGGGCCGGTTGCAGCGGGCCGGTGGAGGACGTGGTCGCCCGGCTGGAGGGCGACGGAACGGTCGCCGCCGCCCTCGACCGGGGCGACGGCTTGCACACGGACCTGGGCCGGCTCGGCCACGGCGAACTGCGCTACCTGGCCTTCGCGTTGGTCCTCCTCACCGGCCCCGGAGTGCTGGAGGTCGACCCGGCCGGCGAGGTGCCCGCCGCCCTCCAGTCGCTCACGATCCTCGCCGACGGCTTCGACCGGGGCCTGGACCCGCGGCAACGGCGGGAACTGCTGAGCCTCGCGGCCCGGATGTGCGAGCGGGGGCACATCCGGCTCGTCGGCGCGGTCAGCGACGGTGCATGGGCCACCGGGACGGAGGGAGCCACGGTGGTACACCTGGACCGTGACTGATCACCTGGACGTGGCCGGACTGCAACGTCGCCTGGCCGATTTCGCGGCCGCGCGGAACTGGCAGCAGTACCACACCCCCAAGAACCTGGTCGCCGCGCTCAGCGTGGAGGCCTCCGAACTGGTCGAGATCTTCCAGTGGCTGACCCCCGAGGAGTCGTCCCGGGTCATGGCCGACCCGGACACCGCGCACCGCGTCACCGACGAGGTCGCCGACGTGCTCGCCTATCTGCTCCAGCTGTGCGAGGTGCTCGGCATCGACCCGCTCGCCGCACTGAACGCGAAGATCGACCGGAACGAGCGGAGGTTCCCGGCCTGACGTCCGTACGGTCGCCTGGAGGGTGGGCATCCACTTGTACTCTGCGTAATCGCATAGCGGCCCGAATCCGAATCGTTGTCCGCAATTTTCCGCCTTCCTCTGGCTTTTCGTCTCACGCCCCCTCACGCTGGGTAGTGAACAAGGGAGTGTGGGCAGACGGACGCGCGCAGCGCGTCGGACAAGACGGGGGCAGCGCATGGACGCGGTGCGGCTCATCGTGACGAGCAGGCGGTCCCTGGCGGCGGGCGGCGACACGCGGGAGACCCTGGCAGAGGTGTGGCAGGCCCAGGCCCTCGCGCAAGCCATCGGCAGCCGCCTCGCGGTCGCCGGACCACCGGAACTGCGCGGTGAGGCACTGGGGTTGACGGAGCTGGCGGGCCGGGGCTGCGGTGTCCTCGACCCACCGGTGCTGGCCCCCGGCGAGCTGCTGGCGGGTCAGCTCACCGAGTTGGGTGACGCCCGCCACACCCTGATGTACCTCGGCGGCCTCCTCGGCGAGGTCGGCATCGCCCTGGTCGCCCTGGCCAGCGCCGCCGACGACGAGGGCACGTACTGGCAGTGCATGGAGGCCATCGACGCGGCGGACGAGTCCCGCGACCGCGTCCTGGAGATGCTCCGCAGACTCGCCGACCGGGAACTGGCGCTGCCGGAGAGGGAAGCGGGGTAGGGGACGGGGCCGGCGGGCGCGGGACTGTCCGGGGCCGCCTCCATCGCAGTGGCGCCGAACGGCCGGGCCCCGCCGCCTTCCCCGGACGGCCCGTTCCGAGCCGAGTGGGAGGAGCTGCGCCCCGCTCGGCCGCGTCTGCGAGACCCTA
Source organism: Streptomyces sp. NRRL B-1140 (assembly GCF_001280065.1). Lineage (GTDB taxonomy): Bacteria > Actinomycetota > Actinomycetes > Streptomycetales > Streptomycetaceae > Streptomyces. The sequence continues at coordinate 353,403 of NZ_LGEA01000001.1, read as the reverse complement.
GCCCGCCGGCCCCTCCTCGACGAGCCTCCGTTCGGCGTCCCCCGCCGCCTGAAGATCCGCGTCCAACGCCGACAGATCCGCGTTCAACGCCGCCATCAGCTCCTCCATCTGCTGCAACAGCCCTTTCGGCTGCCCGGCCCCGCCCTGCTGCGGCACGGTCTCTTCGGACATGACGGCCTCCTCGGCCCCCGGCCCCCGGGGAGGCCGGCGCGGGTGACGCCCCGGCGGTCCACCCCCCGGTGCGGAAGCCGGGGGCTCCGGCTCCGCCCGAGCCAACGATCACCATCGGGGCCGGTCACTGGCCCGGTCACCCGGGCCCCGCGGTATGGACGTAATTTCACCCGACCGGGGACCGGACGGTACGGGGGACCGACGGCGTGATCACGCGCCCCGGCGTGCAGGATGGAAGCATGGATCTGCGCATCTTCACCGAGCCCCAGCAGGGGGCCACCTACGACACTCTGCTCACCGTCGCCAAGGCCACCGAGGATCTCGGCTTCGACGCCTTCTTCCGCTCCGACCACTACCTCCGCATGGGCAACGTGGACGGCCTGCCCGGCCCCACCGACGCCTGGATCACCCTCGCCGGACTCGCCCGCGAGACCAAGCGCATCCGGCTCGGCACCCTGATGACCGCCGGCACCTTCCGGCTGCCCGGCGTGCTCGCCATCCAGGTCGCCCAGGTCGACCAGATGTCCGGCGGCCGTGTCGAACTCGGCCTCGGCGCCGGCTGGTTCGAGGAGGAGCACAAGGCCTACGGCATCCCCTTCCCCAAGGAGAAGTTCGCCCGCCTCGAGGAGCAGCTGGAGGTCGTCACCGGCCTGTGGGGGACGGACCCGGGCAAGACGTTCGACTTCCACGGCACCTACTACGACCTCACGGACTCTCCCGCCCTGCCCAAGCCGGCGCAAGCGAAGATCCCCGTGCTCGTCGGCGGCCACGGCCCGTCCCGCACCCCGCGGCTGGCCGCCAAGTACGCCGACGAGTTCAACATGCCCTTCGGCTCCGTCGAGGACAGCGAGCGCCAGTTCGCCCGGGTCCGCGCCGCCGCCGAGGAGGCGGGCCGCGGCGACGAGCTGACGTACTCCAACGCCCTCGTCGTCTGCGTCGGCCGGGACGACGCGGAGGTCGCCCGCAGGGCCGCCGCGATCGGCCGTGAGGTCGACGAGCTGAAGCTCAACGGCCTGGCCGGCTCCCCGGCCGAGGTCGTCGACAAGATCGGCCGCTACGCCGAGACCGGCTCGAGCCGCATCTACCTCCAGGTCCTCGACCTCGACGACCTCGACCACCTGGAGCTGATCTCCGCGCAGGTGCAGTCGCAACTGGCGTAGTCCGCCCCACCGAGCCGCCCTCGATAACCGAAGGCGCTGGTGGGCACAGGTGTGCGAAGCTGTGGACGTCGTCCTGCCGAGCCCCCAGGATCACCCTTCCTGGGGGCTCTCGCGCGTACGGCACCGAACCGTCCACCCAGCCGGAGAGGCCCTCCGCATGTTCCTGACGATCACGACCACCGGCACGCCGGAACGCCCCGCCACCGACCTCGGCTACCTGCTGCACAAGCATCCCGACAAGGCGCAGGCGTTCTCCACCTCCTACGGCACGGCCCACGTCCTCTACCCCGAGGCCGAGGCCGGGCGCTGCACGGCGGCGCTGCTGCTGGAGGTCGACGCGGTGGCACTGGTCAGGCGCGGCAAGGGCAAGGGTCGAGGCGGTGCCCCCGACGCGGCACTCGCGCAGTACGTCAACGACCGCCCCTACGCGGCCTCCTCGCTGCTCGCCGTGGCGTTGAGCAGCGTTTTCTCCAGCGCGATGAAGGGCGTCTGCAACGCCCGGCCGGAGCTGCCCGGCCAGGTCAGGCCGTTGCGGGTCGAGGTGCCCGCGCTGCCCGCCCGGGGTGGCCCGGACCTCGTACGGAAGCTCTTCGAGCCGCTCGGCTGGACCGTCACCGCCGAACCGGTGGCACTGGACACCGAGTTCCCCGAGTGGGGCGACTCGCGGTACGTGAGCCTCGTGCTGGAGTCGGACGCGCTCACCCTCGCCGAGGCCCTGCGCCACCTCTACGTCCTGCTCCCCGTCCTGGACGACGCCAAGCACTACTGGGTCGCCCCCGACGAGGTCGACAAGCTGCTGCGCGTCGGAGAGGGCTGGCTGCCCGGCCACCCGGAGCAGCGGCTGATCACCAGCCGCTACCTCTCGCGCCGCTGGGCGCTGACCCGGCAGGCCACCGAGCGTCTGGAGCTGGTGCGTCTCGCGGAGACCGACGACAGTGACGTCGAGGAGATCGACAACGCGGTCGAGTCGGAGACGGAGGCGGAGGAGAAGCCGACCCCGCTGGCCGTGCAGCGCCGCGAGGCGATCGTCACGGCACTGCGGCAGTCCGGAGCCGCCCGGGTCCTCGACCTCGGCTGCGGACAGGGCCAGTTGGTGCAGACGCTGCTCAAGGACCCGGTGTTCACGGAGATCGTGGGCGTGGACGTGTCGATGCGGGCGCTCACCATCGCCTCCCGGCGGCTCAAGCTGGACCGCATGGGCGAGCGGCAGGCCTCGCGCGTCCAGCTCTTCCAGGGCTCCCTCGCGTACACCGACGTCCGGCTCAAGGGCTACGACGCCGCCGTGCTCAGCGAGGTGATCGAGCACCTCGACCTGCCCCGGCTGCCCGCCCTGGAGTACGCGGTGTTCGGTTCCGCGCGTCCGAGGACGGTCCTCGTGACCACCCCGAACGTCGAGTACAACGTGCGCTGGGAGTCCCTCCCGGCCGGCCACGTCCGGCACGGCGACCACCGCTTCGAGTGGACCCGCGCCGAATTCCGCGCCTGGGCCGAGACGGTGGCCGAACGGCACGGCTACGGCGTCGAGTTCCTCGCCGTGGGTCCCGACGACCCCGAGGTGGGCCCGCCCACCCAGATGGCCGTGTTCACGATGACCAGCCCGAAGGAGGCGAAGGCGGCATGACCGACGAGACACAGGGGCGCGTGCTGCCCGTCACCGACCTGTCCCTGGTGGTGCTGGTCGGGGCGTCCGGCTCCGGCAAGTCCACCTTCGCCCGCAGGCACTTCAAGCCCACCGAGGTCATCTCCTCCGACTTCTGCCGCGGCCTCGTCTCGGACGACGAGAACGACCAGAGCGCCACCAAGGACGCCTTCGACGTCCTGCACTACATCGCGGGCAAGCGCCTGGCCGCCGGACGCCGCACCGTCGTGGACGCGACCAGTGTGCAGTCCGACGCCCGCCGTCAGCTGATCGACCTGGCCAAGAGGTACGACGTGCTGCCGATCGCGATCGTGCTCGACGTGCCCGAGGAGGTGTGCGCCGAACGCAACGCGACCCGCACCGACCGTGCCGACATGCCCCGACGGGTCATCCACCGCCACACCCGCGAACTGCGCCGCTCCCTGAGGCACCTGGAGCGCGAGGGCTTCCGCAAGGTGCACATCCTGCGGGGCGTGGACGAGGTCGAGCACGCCAGGGTCGTCACCGAGAAGCGCTTCAACGACCTGACCCACCTGACCGGCCCGTTCGACATCATCGGCGACATCCACGGCTGCGCCGCCGAACTGGAGGCGCTGCTGGCCAAGCTGGGCTACGTCGACGGCGTCCACCCCGAGGGCCGCACGGCCGTCTTCGTCGGCGACCTGGTCGACCGCGGCCCGGACAGCCCCGGCGTGCTGCGGCGCGTGATGGCGATGGTGAAGTCCGGCAACGCCCTGTGCGTGCCCGGCAACCACGAGAACAAGTACGGCCGCCACCTGCGCGGCCGCAACGTCCAGCACACCCACGGCCTCGCCGAGACCATCGAGCAGATGGCGGGCGAGAGCGAGGAGTTCGTCGCCGAGGTACGGGAGTTCCTCGACGGTCTGGTCAGCCACTACGTCCTCGACGGCGGCCGGCTGGTCGTCTGCCACGCCGGTCTGCCCGAGAAGTACCACGGCCGCACCTCCGGCAGGGTCCGCAGCCACGCCCTGTACGGCGACACCACCGGGGAGACCGACGAGTTCGGGCTGCCGGTGCGCTACCCGTGGGCGGAGGACTACCGGGGCCGGGCCGCGGTCGTCTACGGCCACACGCCCGTACCGGAGGCGACCTGGCTCAACAACACCATCTGCCTGGACACCGGCGCGGTCTTCGGCGGCAAGCTCACCGCGCTGCGCTGGCCGGAGCGCGAGCTGGCCGACGTCCCGGCGGAGCAGGTCTGGTACGAGCCGGCGAAGCCGCTGCGCTCCGAGGCGCCCGGCGGGCAGGACGGCCGCCCGCTGGACCTGGCGGACGTGCGGGGCCGCCGGGTCGTGGAGACCCGGCACCAGGGCCGCGTCGCGGTCCGCGAGGAGAACGCGGCGGCGGCTCTTGAGGTCATGAGCCGCTTCGCGGTGGACCCGCGTCTGCTGCCGTACCTCCCGCCGACCATGGCCCCGACCGCCACGTCCCACGTGGAGGGCTACCTGGAGCACCCGGCGGAGGCGTTCGCCCAGTACGAGGAGGACGGTGTCGCGCGGGTCGTGTGCGAGGAGAAGCACATGGGGTCGCGGGCGGTGGCCCTGGTGTGCCGGGACGCGGAGGCGGCGCGCAGGCGCTTCGGAGTGGACGGTCCCACGGGTTCCCTCTACACCCGCACCGGACGTCCCTTCCTGGACGACGCCGCCCTCACCGAGGAGATCCTCGACCGGGTGCGCTCGTCGATCGGCGAGGCCGGTCTCTGGGACGAGCTGGAGACGGACTGGCTGCTGCTGGACGCCGAGCTGATGCCCTGGTCGCTGAAGGCGTCCGGGCTGCTGCGGTCGCAGTACGCCGCGGTGGGCGCCGCGTCCGGCGCGGTGCTCCCGCGGGCGCTGGCCGCCCTCCAGGGTGCGGCGGCGCGCGGCGTGGACGTGGCAGGACTCCTGTCCCGCACCGGTGAACGCGCCACGGACGCCGCCGCGTTCACCGAGGCGTACCGCCGCTACTGCTGGACCACCGACGGCCTGGACGGCGTGCGCCTGGCGCCGTTCCAGATCCTCGCCGTGCAGGGACGCAACCTCGCCGGACTGCCGCACGACGAGCAGCTCGCCCTGCTCGACCGGCTCGTCGAGCACGACGGCAGCGGCCTGCTGCAGACCACCCGCCGGCTCTACGTCGACACCGCCGACCCGGAGTCGGTCCGGGCCGGCATCGACTGGTGGCTGGAGATGACCGGCCGCGGCGGCGAGGGCATGGTCGTCAAGCCCGTCGGCGCGGTGGCCCGCGACAGCCAGGGCCGGCTGGTGCAGCCGGGCATCAAGTGCCGCGGCCGCGAGTACCTGCGGATCATCTACGGTCCGGAGTACACGCGCCCGGAGAACCTCGCCCGGCTGCGCTCGCGGTTCCTCAACCACAAGCGGTCCCTGGCGATCCGCGAGTACGCCCTGGGCCTGGAGGCCCTGGACCGGCTGGCCGGGGGCGAGCCGCTGTGGCGGGTGCACGAGGCGGTGTTCGGGGTGCTGGCACTGGAGTCGGAGCCGGTGGACCCGCGGCTGTGAACGGGTGGGCGACGGTGTGGCCGTCGCCCACTCCCACTCGCCACCGCGCACCCCGCCCCGCCCGTTGTCGTCATCCGGACACGAACAGAAGTGCGCCGAAACATGCGGGGTGCGCGTCAACCCGGGCCCGGGCGGTCAGGATGGAGGCATGGCATACCACGTCCACTCCGAGGCCGGGCGGCTGCGCCGCGTCATCCTGCACCGGCCCGATCTCGAGCTCAAAAGGCTCACCCCCAGCAACAAGACCTCGCTGCTCTTCGACGACGTGCTGTGGGTGCGCAGGGCCCGCGCCGAGCACGACGGGTTCGCCGACGTCCTGCGGGACCGCGGTGTCGCCGTCCACCTCTTCGGTGACCTGCTGGCCGAGACGCTCGAGGTCCCGGCGGCCAGATCCCTCGTCCTGGACAGAGTCTTCGACGAGAAGGAGTACGGCCCGCTGGCCACCGACCCGCTCAGAGCCGCCTTCGAGAACCTGCCCGCGCCCGACCTGGCCGAGGTCCTGATCGGCGGCATGACCAAACGCGAGTTCCTGGACCAGAACCCCGAGCCGACCTCGGTGCGCTTCCACGTCATGGAGCTGGACGACTTCCTGCTGGGCCCGCTGCCCAACCACCTCTTCACCCGCGACACCTCCGCCTGGATCTACGACGGGGTGTCCATCAACGCGATGCGCTGGCCGGCCCGGCAGCGCGAGACCGTGCACTTCGAGGCGATCTACCGGCACCACCCGCTGTTCCGCGACGAGACGTTCCACGAGTGGTCCAAGGGGCAGGCCGACTACCCGTCGACCATCGAGGGCGGGGACGTGCTGGTCATCGGCAACGGGGCCGTGCTCATCGGCATGAGCGAGCGCACCACCCCGCAGGCCGTGGAGATGCTCGCGCACAAGCTGTTCGCCGCCGGGTCCGCCGAGACGATCGTGGCCCTCGACATGCCCAAGCGGCGTGCCTTCATGCACCTCGACACCGTGATGACGATGGTCGACGGCGACACCTTCACCCAGTACGCGGGCCTCGGCATGCTCCGCTCGTACACCATCGAGCCGGGTGTCGGCGAGAAGGAGCTGAAGGTCACCGACCACCCGCCGGAGCACATGCACCGCGCGATCGCCGCGGCCCTCGGTCTGAACGAGATCCGTGTGCTGACCGCCACCCAGGACGTGCACGCGGCCGAACGCGAGCAGTGGGACGACGGCTGCAACGTGCTCGCCGTCGAACCCGGGGTCGTGGTCGCCTACGAGCGGAACTCCACCACCAACACCCACCTGCGCAAACAGGGCATCGAGGTGATAGAGATCCCGGGGAGCGAGCTGGGCCGGGGCCGGGGTGGGCCGCGGTGCATGAGCTGCCCGGTCGAACGTGACCCCGTGTAGCAGGCCCCTGGGGCCCGTGCCCTGAACCCCGCTCCGACAGGCCCTCGTATATACATGCTGAGGTTCGTATAGTATTCCAGAAGTTCTGTGTCCCCGTATCCCTGGAGCGCCCCCATGGCGACTGTCCCGACCGCCCTCGCCGGCCGCCATCTCCTCAAAGAGCTGGACTTCACCGAGGACGAGTTCCGCGCTCTGGTCGAGCTGGCCGCCGACCTCAAGGCCGCCAAGAAGGGCGGCATCGAACCCCGGTACCTCCAGGGCCGGAACATCGCGCTGATCTTCGAGAAGACCTCCACCCGCACCCGCTGCGCGTTCGAGGTCGCGGCCGCCGACCAGGGCGCCTCGACCACGTACCTCGACCCCTTCGGCTCCCAGATCGGGCACAAGGAGTCGGTCAAGGACACCGCGCGGGTGCTGGGCCGGATGTACGACGCGATCGAGTACCGGGGCGACAGTCAGCGGAAGGTGGAGGAGCTGGCGGCGCACGCCGGTGTCCCCGTCTACAACGGACTCACCGACGACTGGCACCCCACCCAGATGCTCGCCGACGTGCTGACCATGACCGAGCACTGCGCCAAGCCGCTGGGCGAGGTCTCCTTCGCCTACCTCGGCGACGCCCGTTTCAACATGGGCAACTCCTACCTGGTCACCGGTGCCCTGCTCGGCATGGACGTACGGCTCGTCGCGCCGAAGGAGTACTGGCCGGCCGAGGAGATCGTCGACCGGGCCCGCGCGCTCGCCGTGACCAGCGGCGCCCGCATCACGCTCACCGAGACCGTGGACGAGGGTGTCCGTGGCGCCGACTTCGTCGCCACGGACGTCTGGGTCTCCATGGGTGAGCCGAAGGAGGTCTGGGCCGAGCGCATCACCGCGCTCGCTCCCTATGCCGTGACCATGGACGTCCTGCGCGCCACCGGCAACCCGGACGTGAAGTTCCTGCACTGCCTGCCCGCCTTCCACGACCTCGGCACCAGGGTCGGGCAGGAGATCCACGCGGCCTACGGTCTGGAGTACCTGGAGGTCTCCGACGAGGTCTTCGAGTCGGCCCACTCGGTCGTCTTCGACGAGGCGGAGAACCGGATGCACACCATCAAGGCGGTCATGGTGGCCACCCTGGCCTGAACGGGCCCGGTGGCGAGTGTCACACCGACCGGCGCCGCTGAGCCGGCACCGCGGACAGCCTGAACCAGACCGCCTTGCCCGACTCGGTCGGCCGGTGCCCGCAGGAGGAGCTCAGGGCGCGGATCAGCAGCAGCCCGCGTCCGTGCTCCTGCCAGGGGTCGGGTGGTCCACCGGCCGGACACGTGAGGTCGCCGGGCGGGGCCGGGTCGGTGTCGTGCACCTCCACCTGGCAGCCCGACGGCATCAGCTCCACGACCAGCTCTATCGGCGTCTCGCCCGTGGTGTGCTCCACGGCGTTGGCCACGAGCTCCGCCGTCAGCAGCTCCGCGGTGTCGCAGTCCGCCCCGTGGTCCAGCTCGGTCAGCGCCGTACGGACCAGGGCGCGAGCCACGGGCACCGCCGCTGCGGTGTGCGGCAGCGCGATGCGCCAGGAGGCGGGGGCTGAGGGGAGTTCGTACAAGGCGGGTCCGTTCATGGAGCAGGACATCCTGCTTTCAACCTGATGAATGGTACGGCGCCGCTCTCCGGAGGCGTCCGAGGGGCACCGTCGGAGGCGCCCTTGCCCCCGTGCCGGACGGCTTACCCAGGTGAACGCGCCGCCGCGCACCGCTGCTCCCGCCGTTACGCCGGTGTGGACGATCTGTGACGGATGTGACCGGGCCGGGTCGCGCCGGGCCGGTCACCGAAGTCCTACCCGTACGGTCTATCGCGCACTCATGACGGCAGTCACGGATGAGTGATAACTTCGTGGGGTAGAGCTCAGTGAGGCAGTGCCCGCCCGAGGAGGCCGCACGTCATGAGTCCCTTCACCGGCTCCGCCGCCCGCACCTCCGGCTGGGAGCATCTGCGCGTCGAGACCGACGACGGCGTCGCGACCGTCACCCTCGCCCGCCCCGAGAAGCTCAACGCGCTCACCTTCGGCGCCTACGCCGACCTGCGCGACCTGCTCGCGGAACTGTCCCGTGAGCGGTCCGTACGGGCTCTGGTGCTGGCCGGCGAGGGCCGCGGCTTCTGCTCCGGCGGCGACGTCGACGAGATCATCGGCGCGACGCTCGGCATGGACACCGCGCGACTGCTGGACTTCAACCGGATGACCGGCCAGGTGGTCCGCGCGATCCGGGAGTGCCCGTTCCCGGTGATCGCGTCACTCCACGGTGTGGCGGCGGGCGCCGGAGCGGTCCTCGCCCTGGCCGCGGACTTTCGGGTCGCCGACCCCACCGCCCGCTTCGCGTTCCTCTTCACGCGCGTCGGCCTCTCCGGCGGTGACATGGGCGCGGCCTACCTCCTGCCCCGGGTCGTCGGCCTGGGTCACGCGACCCGTCTGCTGATGCTGGGCGACCCGGTCCGCGCCCTGGAGGCGGAGCGCATCGGCCTGATCAGCGAACTGACGGAGGAAGGCGCCTCCGACAAGGCCGCACAACAGCTGGCCCGCCGCCTGGCAGAGGGCCCGGCCCTCGCGTACGCCCAGACCAAGGCACTCCTGACGGCCGAGCTGGACATGCCCCTGGCCGCCTCGGTGGAACTCGACGCCTCCACACAGGCGCTCTTGATGACCGGCGAGGACTACGCCGAGTTCCATGCCGCGTTCACGGAAAAGCGCCCTCCCAAATGGAGCGGACGGTGAGCGTGACGCGTTCGGGGGCGCGGGGAACTGCGCGAACGGCCACCGACGACCCGCACCGGCACACCGAGCCGGATGAACCACTGCGCGTCGCGATCATCGGCGGCGGCCCCGGCGGCCTCTACGCCGCCGCCCTCCTCAAACGCCTCGACCCGCAACGGCACATCACCGTCTGGGAACGCAACGCCCCCGACGACACCTTCGGCTTCGGCGTGGTCCTCTCCGACGAAACCCTCGGCGGCATCGAGCACGCCGACCCGAAGGTCTACGAGGCCCTCCGGCACGACTTCGTACGCTGGGACGACATCGACATCGTCCACCGCGGCAACCGCCACACCTCCTCAGGACACGGCTTCGCCGCCCTGGGGCGCAAGCGGCTGCTCGAGATCCTCCACACCCGCTGTCGCGACCTCGGCGTCGACCTCCGCTTCCACACCGAGGCCCCGCAGGACCTGCCGCACACCCACGACCTGGTCATCGCCGCCGACGGCGTCCACAGCACCACCCGCGAGAAGCACGCGGACGTCTTCCGCCCTCGGGTGACGACCCACCGCTGCCGCTACATCTGGCTCGCCGCCGACTTCCCCTTCGACTCCTTCCGCTTCGAGATCGCCGAGACCGAGCACGGCGTCATGCAGCTCCACGGCTACCCCTACGCCACCGACGCCTCGACGGTGATCATCGAGATGCGCGAAGAGGTCTGGCACGCGGCCGGATTCGACGAACTCGGCGAGGCGGAGTCGATCGGGCGTTGCGCCAAGATCTTCGCGGAGGCGCTCCGCGGCCGTCCCCTGAAGTCGAACAACTCCACCTGGACGACGTTCCGCACGGTGGTCGGCGACCGCTGGTCGCACGGCAACGTCGTCCTCCTCGGGGACGCCGCCCACACCGCCCACTTCTCCATCGGCTCCGGCACCAAACTCGCCGTCGAGGACGCGCTCGCCCTGGCCGCCTGCCTGGAGGAGCGGGGCTCGCTGCCCGAGGCCCTGGCCGCCTACGAGGCGGAGCGGCGACCGGTCGTCGCCTCCACGCAGCGCGCGGCCCGGGCCAGCCTGGAGTGGTTCGAGAACCTCCCCCTGTACGTGGACCAACCGCCCCGTCAGTTCGCCTTCAACCTGCTCACCCGCAGCCGCCGCGTCACGCACGACAACCTGCGGCTGCGCGACCCACGCTTCACACAGAAGGTGGAACACGAGTTCGGCTGCCCGCCCGGCACGCCTCCCATGTTCACGCCGTTCCGGCTGCGCGGCCTGACCCTGCGCAACCGGGTCGTCGTCTCACCCATGGACATGTACTCGGCCGTCGACGGTGTCCCCGGCGACTTCCACCTGGTCCACCTGGGGGCCCGGGCGCTGGGCGGGGCCGGACTGGTGATGACCGAGATGGTGTGCGTCAGCGAGGAGGGCCGGATCACGCCCGGCTGCGCCGGCCTCTACACCGGCCGGCAGGCGGAGGCCTGGAAGCGGATCGCGAACTTCGTGCACGCTCGGGCGCCCGGCACCGCCCTCGGCGTGCAGCTCGGCCACAGCGGCCGCAAGGGTTCCACGAAACCGATGTGGGAGGGCATGGACGAGCCGCTGGAGGAGGGCAACTGGCCGCTCGTGGCCCCCTCGGCGCTCCCGTACAAGCCGTTCAGTCAGACGCCGCGCGAGTTGTCCCGCGCCCAACTGACGGACATCCGCGAGCAGTTCACGGCGTCCGCGGTCCGTGCCGCCCGGGCCGGCTTCGACCTGCTCGAACTGCACTGCGCGCACGGCTACCTGCTGTCCGGCTTCCTCTCCCCGCTGACCAACCGGCGCACCGACGCCTACGGCGGCTCCCTGGAGAAGCGGCTGCGCTTCCCCCTGGAGGTCTTCGACGCCGTACGGAACGTGTGGCCGGGGGAGCGGCCCATGACCGTCCGTGTCTCCGCCACCGACTGGGCCGAGGGCGGCACGAGTGCCGAGGACGCCGTCGAGATCGCCCGGGCCTTCGCCGCGCACGGCGCCGACGCCATCGACGTGTCGACGGGTCAGGTCGTGGCGGACGAACGGCCGGAGTACGGGCGGTCGTACCAGACACCGTTCGCCGACCGCATCCGCCACGCCACCGGCATCCCGGTGATCGCGGTCGGGGCGATCTCCAGCTGGGACGACGTGAACTCCCTGATCCTCGCGGGCCGCACCGACCTCTGCGCTCTCGCCCGCCCCCATCTCTACGACCCTCACTGGACCCTGCACGCCGCGGCCGAACAGGGTTACACGGGACCGGGCGCGCCCTGGCCGGCCCCGTACCGCGCGGGCAGCCGCCGCCCCCGGACGGGCCGCCTGGACGCCCCCAAACCACGACTTGATCTCGGAGGTGGTGACGCACCCGGCCGCTAGGATCCGTGGCATGCCCCTGACGCTGGACGACGTGGACCGGTTCGAAGCCTCCCGACCGCGCCTGGAGGCCGTGGCCTATCGGATGCTCGGGTCGGCGAGCGAAGCCGAGGACGCCGTCCAGGAGACGTTCCTGCGCTGGCAGGCCGCCGACACCGACCGCATCGAGGTCCCCGAGGCCTGGCTGACGAAGGTGCTCACCAACCTGTGCCTCAACCAGCTCACCTCGGCCCGGGCGCGGCGTGAGACCTATGTGGGGCAGTGGCTGCCCGAGCCGCTGCTCGCCGGGGACCCGATGCTGGGGCCCGCCGACACCGCCGAGCAGCGCGAGTCGGTCTCGTACGCGGTGCTCGTCCTGCTGGAGCGCCTCTCTCCGAACGAGCGCGCGGTGTACGTCCTGCGGGAGGCCTTCGACTACCCGCACCGCGAGATCGCGGAGATCCTCGACATCACCGAGGCCTCCAGCCAGCAGATCTTCCACCGGGCGAAGAAACACGTCGCGGACGGCAGGGCCCGCACCCGCACCGAGATCGACGAGGCCGCAGCCCGGCGGATCATCGACGAGTTCCTCGCGGCCGCCTCCAGCGGCCGGACCGAGCCGCTCGTGCAGCTGCTCACCGGGGACGCCGTCGCGGTCGGCGACGGCGGCGGGAAGGTCCCGGCCCGCGCCAGGGCGTTCGAGGGTGCTCTCGCGGTCGCGAAGTTCATGCGGGGCCTGTTCAAGCCCAGCTCCGCCAAGCGCGCCCTGGTCGGCGGCTCACCCGACGTCTACGCCTGGAGCGCCAACGGCGACCCCGCCCTCGTGGTGGTCCTCGACGGCCGGGTCATCGGCGTCATGTGCCTGGAGGTCGCCGACGACGGCATCATGGCGTTCCGCAACCAGGTCAACCCCGACAAGCTCGAACGCGCGACCCGCCTGTGGGCCGCAGGCGATCACGGGGAGCCCCTGCTCAGGGTCTTCTGATCCGACCTCTCGTGATGTGACGTGGATCACATCGCGCTTCTGTCAGGAAACGGCGGGCCGCCCGGTTCAAGAGGCGAACCCGCTGAAGACAGCCGTCATGACAGGAGTCACGCCATGCAGCACCGCATCGTCGTCCTCGGAGCCGGCTACACCGGAGCCACCGCCGCCGGGCGCCTCGCCAAGCGACTGCACCGCGAGGACGTAGCCATCACCCTCGTCAACGCCGAGCCCGACTTCGTCGAACGCGTCCGGATGCACCAGCTCGCCGCCGGCCAGGACCTCACGCCCCGGCCCTTCGGTGAGATGTTCGAGGGCACCGGCGTCGCACTCAAGCAGGGGAAGGTCGCCGCCGTCGACGTGGACCGCAGGACGGTCACCGTCGCCGCCCCCGACGCGACCGGGGAGGCGAAGGACGAGGAGCTGGGATACGACACCCTGGTCTACGCCCTCGGCAGCGGCTGGAACGACCAGGGTGTGCCCGGTACCGCCGAACACGCTTACGAGATCGCAAGCCGTCCCGGCGCGCTCCGGCTGCGCGAGCGTCTGGCCGGCCTGACCGCCGGAGAGTCCGTGGTCGTGGTCGGCGCAGGCCTCACCGGCATCGAGGCGTCGACCGAGATCGCCGAGGCCCGGCCGGACCTGGATGTCGCCCTCGCCGTCCGCGGCGGATTCGGCGACTGGCTCTCGCCCAAGGGCAGCGGACACCTGCGCAAGACCTTCGACCGGCTCGGCATCACCGTCCACGAGCACACCGCCGTGACCGCCGTCGGGGCCGACCGCGTCACCACCGCCGACGGCACGGTCCTCCCGGCCGCCGTCACCGTGTGGACCACGGGATTCGCCGTCCACCCGATCGCACAGGCCACCACCCTGGAGGTCTCCGGCACCGGCCGGATCGTCGTCGACCGGACCATGCGCTCGGTGTCGCACCCGGACGTGTACGCCGTCGGCGACGCGGCCCTGGCGATGGGCCCCGGGGACAAGCCGCTGCGGATGTCGTGCGCCTCGGGCGTCCCCTCCGCCTGGCAGGCCGCCGACGCCATCGCGGCCCGCCTGACGGGCCGGAAGGTCCCCAACGTGCCGGTGCGCTACTTCAACCAGTGCATCTCGCTGGGCCGCAAGGACGGCCTGATCCAGTACGTCACCGCCGACGACCGCGCGAAGCCCGCGGCCCTGACCGGCCGGCTCGCCGCCCTCTACAAGGAGATCATCTGCAAGGGCGCGGCCTGGGGCGTCGCCCACCCGACGGTCGTGCCGGTGCGGCGCCGCCGCGTCGTGCAGGAGACCGCCGTCGCCCCGGAGGGCGCGCCGGTCGGGACGGCGGCCTGACCCGTGGGGACGCCGGCCGTCTCAGACCGGGTAGGCGTGGGTCTGCGCCGCCTTCACGGTGGCCCAGACCTCCGCGCCCGGGTGGAGGCCGAGCTCGGCCGCCGCGACGGTCGTGAGGTCGGCCGCGAGGGGCAGTTCACCGGTGAGGTCGGCCCGGATCTGGTCGCCGTGGGTCTCCAGACCGGCCACCTCGCACCGCCACAGGTTGCGGGCGCTGGAGCCGGTGGGCCGCTCGCGGTGCAGGGTGACCGCGCTCGGCGGGAACGCCACGAAGACCGGGCCGGACAGGACCTCGGTGGTGGTGAGGGACGGCCCGTCGGCCAGCCGGACGGCGTGGCCGTCCGCCTCGCCCCGGTAGAGGTTCAGGCCGACCAGCCGCGCGATGTAGTCCGTGCGGGGGTGGCGGGCGATGTCGGCCGGAGTGCCCTCCTGCACGACCCGGCCGTGCTCCACCACCACCAGCCGGTCGGCCAGCACCATCGCGTCGAGCGGATCGTGGGTGACGAGCACGGCCACCGCCTCGAAATCGGCCAGATGGCGTCGCAGCCGGGCACGGACCTCCAGCCGGGTGCGGGCGTCCAGGGCCGCCAGCGGCTCGTCGAGCAACAGCAGCCGGGGCCGGGTCGCCAGGGCACGGGCGAGGGCGACGCGCTGGGCCTGCCCGCCGGAGAGCCTGCGCGGTTTGGCACCGCTGTGCGCCGCGAGACCCAGGCGCTCCAGCCACTCGGCGGCCTGCGCCCGGGCCTCGGCCTTGGTCGCGCCCTGGCAGCGCGGACCGAAGGCGACGTTGTCGAGGGCCGTGAGGTGGGGGAAGAGCAGATAGTCCTGGAAGACCACCCCGACCGGGCGGGCCTCCGGCGGCGTACGGTCCAGCTCCGTGCCGTCCAGCCGCAGATGGCCGTCGGTGAGCGGGGTCAGACCGGCCAGGGCCCGCAGCGCGGTGGTCTTGCCGGCGCCGTTGGGCCCGAGCAGAGCGACGACCTCGCCGGGCGCGGCGGTCAGCGCCACGTCGAGGCGGAAGCCGCCGCGGTCCACGACGAGCCGGGCGTCGAGCCCGTCCGCCACCGGGGCCGCGTGCGGGTCCTGTTCGTGGGTCTCGGTCATCCGGCACGCATCCAGCGGTCGCGCAAACCCGCCAGCACCGCGATCGACACGGCCAGCAGCACCAGGCTGAGGGCGATCGCGGCCTCCGGGTCGCTCTGCAGGGCCAGGTAGACGGCCAGGGGCATGGTCTGGGTGCGGCCGGGGAAGTTGCCCGCGAAGGTGATCGTCGCGCCGAACTCGCCCAGCGCCCGGGCCCAGGCCAGCACCGCGCCCGCCGCCACACCCGGCGCGATCAGCGGCAGCGTGACCCGGCGGAACGCGGTGAAGCGGGACGCGCCCAGCGTGGTGGCGGCCTCCTCGTAGCGCGGGTCGGCGGCCCGCAGGGTGCCCTCGACGCTGATGACGAGGAACGGCATCGCCACGAACGCCTCCGCGATCACGACGCCTGCCGTGGTGAAGGGCAGCGTGACCCCGAACCACGAGTCCAGCCACTGCCCGACGATGCCGTTGCGGCCGAGCGCCATCAGCAGCGCCACACCCCCGACGACCGGGGGCAGGACGAGGGGCAGGGTGACGAGGGCGCGCACGAGTCCGCGGCCGGGAAAGTCGACGCGGGCCAGCAGCCACGCCAGCGGCACGCCGACGACCAGGCTCACCGCGGTCGCCCCCGTGGCGCAGAGCAGGGACAGTCTGAGCGCCTGCCACACATCCGGGCTGGTCAGCTGCCCGGGCAGGCTGTGCCACGGGGTCCGCACGAGCAGGGCGACCAGCGGCACGGTCAGGAAGGCCAGGCCGGTCAGCGCGGGGATCAGCAGCGGCAGCGGGACGCCCCTGCGGACGCGCCGGCGCCGCGGGCGGCCCCGGAGGGTGCCGTCCGTGGCGCGGGGCCGGTCGGTGGGGTGGCTCACGGCTTGAGGAATCCGGCCCCGCTCAGGACCTTCTGGCCTTCGGCGGACCGCACCAGCGCGATGAACGCCTTGGCGGCCTCGGTGTTCCGCGCGTCCTTGAGCAGGGCGATCGGGTAGTCGTTGACGGCGTCGGCCGACTCGGGGAACTCCACGCCCTCCACCTTGTCACCCGCCGCCCGCACGTCCGTCCGGTAGACGACTGCGGCGTCGGCCTCCTTCAGCTCGACCTTGGTCAGCGCGGCCTTGACGTCCTGTTCGTAGGAGACGGGCGTGAGCTTCAGCCGGCTCGCGCCGAGGGCCTTCCGGGCGGCCGCGCCGCACGGCACCTCCTTGTCGCAGAGCACCACCTTCAGGTCCGGGCCGGTCAGGTCCCGGAGGCCGGTCACCTTGTGCGGGTTGCCCGGCAGGGTGGCGATCTCCAGTTTGTTGCGGACGAAGGTCGCGGGCGGCCCCGAGGCGTCTCCGGCACCGGTGACGATCTTCATCGTCTTGGGGCTGGCCGCGGCGAAGACGTCGGCCGGGGCGCCGCCGGTGATGCTCGCGGCGAGGGAGTCGCTGCCGCCGAAGCTGAAGGTGACCTTCGTGCCGGGGTGCTCCTTCTCGAACCGCTCGCCCAGCGTCGTGAAGCTCTCCTTCAGCGAGGCCGCGGCGAACACCGTCACCTCGCCGGAGAGCCTGCCCGTCCCGGAGGAGTCCGGTTTCGCCGAGGAGTCGGCACCGGAGGACGAGCAGCCACTCAGGGCCAGCAGGGCGGCGGTTCCCACGGCGGCCACCTGGAGCGGCCGTCGGGTCCGGCGCACGGTACGGGTCTTCACGGGTCTTCTCCCTCGGCTGGGCGTGCGCCGATGATAATGCCGCAGATGCGAGCCAAAACACCCCTGTCGATTCGCATGAGCGGCGGCTTGCACCCCCAGGGGCGGCATGTGCGTTTCTACGGAAGAGTGCGGTCTACCCGGTGCGGACCCGGTGCCCGTGGTGCTCCAGGGCCCAGCGGCCGAGGAGCGCCCCGCCGTAGACGACGAAGCCCACGCCGATGAGCCAGGACTCCACCACGAGGACGACGCCCATCGCTCCGTAGCTGATCGCGTTGGTGACGATGAGAGGGGTGAAGACGAAGTAGGAGAACATGCGCAGGCCGCCCAGCCCCAGCATGGTGGCCAGCGCGCCCGGGAGCAGATCGCGCCAGCGGACCTGCCCGCCCAGCAGGAAGCGCTGCCCCCACCAGAAGAACAGCACTCCGGACGCCGAGCTCAGCGCGATCCGCTCCGGTCCGGAGACGAGGCTGCGCGTCTGCACCTCCTGGTAGAGGTAGGCGGTCATCGCGATCATCCACACCGCCTGCCGCCACACGCGGTGCCAGGGACCCGAGGGCAGGCCCCAGATGCGCTCGTAGCCGTTCTGCACACTCCCGCCGAAGGCGACACCGAAGACGGCCAGCGCCACCCCGCCGAGCACGCTCGTGGTGCCGATGACCTTGCGCGGCGGGCTGATGATGTCCGTGAGCAGCCGTGCGGACCGCCCGGACAGCCCCATGCCGTCGGCCAGCCACGAGGCGAAACCGCCCCGTCCCAGGGGGTCGGCGGCGGCCACCACGATCAGCAGCGGCGCCAGCGTGACCAGCGCGAGCGTGGCGAACCCCGTGGCCCGGTGCATCAACTCCAGGTCGCGGCCCTGCCGCAGGAGGGTGTGCGCACCGGCCCGCCGCCACCCGCCGTGCACCGAGCGGCCCAGCCGTCTCACCGGAGCCGGTCCGCGCGGGCGCCCGCCGTGCCCGGTGGTGTGGTGACGGTCATGCCTCGGCCCGCCTCCCGCTCCGTGCTCCGTCCGCTCGCGGACATCGTTGACCGTTCCGTGACGGGGCAAACCCGGCGAACCGGGCGGTGCCCGCGTGGGTCAGAGCCCCACGAACCCCGCCCCGGCGTCCCGCAGCCGCTCGTGCAGCCCCCGGAACACGGCCGCCGAGCGGACCCCCGGCCAGTCGGCGGGCAGCAGCTCGGACGGCAGGCCCGGGTCGGTGTACGGGAGGTGGCGCCAGGAGTCCAGCGCGAGGAGGTAGTCCCGGTAGGCCTCCTCGGCGGGGGTGTCCTCGCGCTTCTCCCAGTCGCGCAGCACGCGCGCGTGGCGGTCGAGGAACGCCTCGTGCTCCTTGGCGATGGCCGCCAGGTCCCACCACCGGGCGACGGCCTCCGCGGTCGGGGCGAACCCGAGGTGGTCACCGCGGAAGAAGTCGACGTACCCGTCGAGCCGCAGCCGCTGGAGCGTGTGCCGGGTCTCCTCGTACAGCCGGGCCGGCGCGATCCACACCCCCGGGGCGGCGGTGCCGAAGCCG
Organism: Streptomyces sp. NRRL B-1140; assembly: GCF_001280065.1. Classification (GTDB taxonomy): domain Bacteria; phylum Actinomycetota; class Actinomycetes; order Streptomycetales; family Streptomycetaceae; genus Streptomyces. Next base: position 334,865 of record NZ_LGEA01000001.1, on the reverse strand, counting down.
AGCCCGGCCAGCCGGGAACGCAGCACGTGCCGCTTCTGCCGCTCCGACTCCGGCACCGAGAACACCGCGAGCACCCAGCCCTCGTCCTCGGGCGGGGCCGAGGCGTAGATGCGGCGGTCGCCGTCGTCGAGCAGCTGGCGCGCGTCCGGGGACAGTTCGTAACCGGCCGCGCCCTGGGCGGTGCGGGCCGGAACGAGCAGTCCGCGTCTCTTCAGCCGCGACACTGAGGAGCGTACGGACGGGGCGTCCACGCCGGCCGCGGCCAGCAGCCGGATGAGCTCGGCCACCGGCACGGGGCCCGGCACGAAGCGGCCGTACGCGCCGTAGAGCGTGACGATGAGAGACCGTGGTGCATGCTGGTCGGACACGTTGATCATCTTAGGTCGTACGGATCATTCGCGGTCGCGTTCCGGTACCCCGGGGGCGCGCAGTCTGAACCGCTGGAGTTTGCCGGTGGGAGTGCGCGGGAGCGCGTCCAGGAAGACGATCTCACGCGGGCACTTGTACGGCGCGAGCTCGCCCTTCACGAAGGCGCGCAGCGCCTCGGCGTCGTGTTCCGCGCCCTCCTTGAGGACGGTGAAGGCCAGCACGACCTGTCCGCGGGCCTCGTCGGGCCGGCCCACGACCGCCGCCTCGACCACGTCCGGGTGCCGCAGCAACGCCTCCTCCACCTCGGGGCCGGCGATGTTGTAGCCGGCGGAGATGATCATGTCGTCGGCGCGGGCGACGTAGCGGAAGTAGCCGTCGGGATCGCGGACGTAGGTGTCGCCGGTGACGTTCCAGCCGCCGCGCACGTAGTCCCGCTGCCGCGGGTCGGCGAGGTAGCGGCAGCCGACCGGCCCGCGCACGGCGAGCAGCCCCGGCTGCCCGTCGGGCACGGGATCGCCGTCCTCGTCCTGCACGCGCGCGTGCCAGCCCGGAACCGGAACGCCCGTGGTCCCGGGCCGGATCCGGTCGTCGGCCGCGGAGATGAAGATGTGCAGCAGCTCGGTGGCGCCGATGCCGTTGATGACGCGCAGGCCCGTGCGCTCGTGCCAGGCCTGCCAGGTCGCCGCGGGCAGGTTCTCGCCGGCCGAGACGCAGCGGCGCAGCGACGAGAGGTCGTGCCCGTCGAGCTCGTCGAGCATCGCGCGGTACGCCGTCGGGGCGGTGAACAGCACGGAGACCCGGTGCCGGGCGATGGCGGGCAGCAGTTGCCGGGGCCCGGCCTGTTCGAGCAGCAGCGCGCTCGCCCCGGCCCGCAGCGGGAAGACCACCAGCCCGCCGAGGCCGAAGGTGAAGCCCAGCGGGGGACTGCCCGTGAACACGTCGTCGGGCACGGGCTTCAGGACGTGCCGCGAGAAGGTGTCGGCGATCGCCAGGACGTCCCGGTGGACGTGCAGACAGCCCTTGGGGCGGCCGGTGGTGCCGGAGGTGAAGGCGATCAGCGCCACGTCGTCGGCCGCGGTCGCGACGGCCTCGTACGGGGTGCCGGGGGCGGGGCGCTTCAAAAGGTCGTCCGGGGCGTCGCCGCCGTAGGTCGTGATCCGCAGGCCGGGGACCTCGGCCTTGGCGAGGTCGTCGACGGCCCGGATGTCGCACAGGGCGTGCCGCGCGCGGGCGATCTCGCACATCGTGCTCAGCTCGTGCGGGCGCTGCTGGGCCAGCACCGTGACCGCCACGGCCCCCGCCTTCAGCACCGCCAGCCAGCACGCCGCGAGCCAGGGGGTGGTGGGGCCGCGCAGCAGCACCCGGTTGCCGGGGACGACACCGAGTTCGCCGGTGAGCAGATGGGCGATGCGGTCCACCCGGGCGCGCAGGTCGCCGTACGTCCACGGCTCGCCGGTGCCGGTGAGGAACGCCGGGCGCTCGTCGGGCGGGCCGTTCAGCAGCTCGGCGGCGCAGTTGAGCCGTTCGGGGTAGTGCAGCTCCGGCAAGTCGAAGCGGAGCTCGGGCCATTGGTCCGGGGGTGGGAGGTGGTCCCGGGCGAAGGTGTCGACGTGGGCCGTGCCCCGTGGATTCATACGGTTCGCCCCCTTGGCGTGGTGGGCTCGCCTCTGGAGCGTATCGTGTTGGTGACGGCAGTCAACGGTCCGCGATAACCTCGGAGTGGCCCCGCCGGAACGCAGGGTGGCGGAGAAGGGACCGGCGATGACCGCATTCTCACTCGAACCGTCACAACTCGCCTGGTGCGCCGAACTGCGTGCCCTGGCCGCGGAGCGGCTCCGCCCGTCGGCCGACAAGGGTGAACCGGGGCGGGTGAACCGCGCCCTGGTGGCCGAGCTGGGCAGCCTCGGCCTGCTCGGACGGCTGTTCACCTCGGGCGCGCTCGACCTGTGCCTGATGCGCGAGTCCCTGGCCTACGCCTGCACGGAAGCCGAGACGGCCCTGGCCCTCCAGGGCCTCGGCGCCCATCCCGTCCACGCCTGCGGCACACAGGCCCAACGCGACCGCTGGCTCCCCCGGGTGACCGCCGGCACGGCGATCGCGGCCTTCGCCCTGAGCGAGCCCGGCGCGGGATCGGACGCGGTGGCGCTGCAACTCCGGGCGGAGGCGGACACGGACCTATGGGCCGGCAGGTCGTCGGACGCGGCGGGGCGGGCGCTGCGGGTGGGAGAGACGGGCGGGGATCGGGAGGGCGGCCGGTCGTCGGACGTGGTGGCGGGCGCGCAACGGGCTCAGATGGACGCCGGACTGCGGGCCGGTCCTGCGCCGGACGCGGCAGGGCGGGCGGACGCGCAGGCCGACCCGCGGGACGACCCCGCGTCGCAGGCGTCGGCGCGGGCGCTGCGGCCGGGCGCGCGAGCTGCCTCGCGGGACGGCCGCGGCTCGGAGGGCACCGCGCTCACCGCCGCCCCCGACGGCCCCGCCCGCTGGCGGCTCACCGGTGAGAAGTGCTGGATCTCCAACGCCCCCGAGGCCGACTTCTACACCGTCTTCGCCCGCACCACCCCGGGCGCCGGGGCCCGGGGGGTCACCGCCTTCCTCGTGCCCGCCGACCGCCCGGGCCTGACCGGCCGCGGTCTCGACATGCTCTCGCCGCACCCGATCGGCGCACTCGACTTCGACGCCGTGCCGGTGACCGCCGACGACGTGCTCGGCGAGCCCGACCGCGGCTTCCGCGTCGCCATGGGAACGCTCAACCTGTTCCGCCCCAGCGTCGGCGCGTTCGCCGTCGGCATGGCGCAGGCGGCCCTCGACGCGACGCTCGCCCACACCGCCGGGCGGGACGCCTTCGGAGGCAGGCTGAAGGACCTGCAAGCCGTCGCGCACCAGGTCGCCGAGATGGCCCTGCGCACGGAGGCGGCCCGGCTGATGGTCCACGCGTCGGCGTCGGCGTACGACGCGGGCGCCCCCGACGTGCCCCGGCGCTCCGCCATGGCGAAACTGCTCGCCACCGAAACCGCGCAGTACGTCGTCGACGCGGCCGTCCAGCTGCACGGCGCCCGGGCCCTGCAACGGGGCCATCTGCTCGAACACCTCTACCGCGAGGTGCGCGCCCCGCGCATCTACGAAGGGGCGAGCGAGGTGCAACGCGGCATCATCGCCAAGGACTTGTACGCCCGTCAGGAGGCCCGGTGAGCACCGAGCGCGTCAACCCGCCCGAGCTGTCCCCGCCGGCCGGCTTCTCCCACGCCGTGGTGGCCTCCGGGTCACGGGTGGTGTTCCTGGCCGGCCAGACCGCCCTCGACGCCGACGGCAAGGTCACCGGCCGCACCCTGCCCGAGCAGTTCGAAAGGGCCCTCGCCAACCTGCTGACCGCCCTCACCGCGGCCGGCGGCACCCCCTCGGACCTGGCCAGGGTCACCGTCTACGCCACGGACGTCGAGGCGTACCGCGCGCACGCCCGCGAACTCGGCCGCCTGTGGCGTGAGATGGCCGGACGCGACTATCCCGCCATGGCGGTCGTCCAGGTCGTCCGGCTGTGGGACGCGGAGGCGATGGTGGAGCTGGACGGCTTCGCGGTCCTGCCGTAGCGACACCGCCGTGCCGCCGTGAAGGGGCCTCGGGTCAGGCCGCGACGGCCAGTCCCTGCGCCGTCACCCGGCGGGGCTGCACCACGCGCCCGTCGGGGAGCAGTTCGCCGGTGTCGTCGAAGACGACCGTCCCGTCGCACAGCAGGCTCCAGCCCTGCTCGGGACGGGCCGCCACGACGTGCGCGGCGGGGGAGGGGGAGTCGGTCGCGGGGCACTGGGGCTGGTGGGCACACATGGCGCACCTCCACGTCGGTAGGGCCATCCGAAGGATTCGTATGACGCGTACAGACAGACCATCCTCCCGTCCCGGGCGCGGTGGAACGGCCCGGCGGGAAGCGTGACACGCCCCGTACATTCCCAGGACGGTTCCACGACGGCCGGTTCCCACTCGCCACCGAAGGGTGAGCATGACGGGCGCCCGGGCCGTGGGACCGGTACGAGTGGAAGCCCCGATTCCATGCTTCCCCGGAGGTTTCCCTCATGCGTGTACGTTCCCTCCTCGGCGCGGCCGCCGGTGCCGCGCTGCTCCTGCTCACGGGCGCGGGCGCGGCGCCCGCCACCGCGTCCGCCCTCGCCCCCACCGGATCCGTCACGGTCGACGCCGTGGGCCGGATCACCGCCGACGGCACCATCACCCTGTCCGGCACCTACCGCTGCTCCGGCTCCAGCGGCCCGGTCTTCGTCAGCTCCTCCGTGAGCCAGGGCTCCTCCACGACCCGTTACGGCATCGGCGGCACCCGGGCCGTGTGCGACGGCGCCGAGCACCGCTGGGTGAACTCGGGCCGGGTCGGGTCCGGCGCGCTTGCGGCCGGTCCGGCCCACGTCGAGGCCACCGTGGTGGAACTGCGCAGCTTCGGCGGCCTGCCGCTGCCCGTCTTCCACGCGGTCGACAACCAGGACATCACCCTGACCCGGAGCTGAGCACGGCGGTGGACGGAACCGGTGAGCGCCCCGGGTTCACGGGGCCTCACCGGTTCAAGAGCCAAGCGACACAGAGCAGTCGTTCATGGCGCATGTGACAACGATCTGCATGCCGGTCAGCGGCTCAGTGGTCGTCCCAGTGGCCCTCATGGGCGGCGTGGCGGTGGCCGTCGTGCACGTAGTCGGTGTGGTCGCCGTGCCGTACGGCCAGATGGCCGCAGGCGTCGCCGTGCTCGTGATCGTGGTTGCGGTGCACCGTGTGGCCGGCGTTGGCGCACTCGTCGGCGTGACCCTCGTGCATCCGGTGGATGTGGCCGTCGTGGGCGTAGTCGGTGTGGTCGCCGTGGGTGAAGGCGAGATGACCGCAGTCGTCGCCGTGGGTGTGGGCGTGGTTGTCGTGGGGGGCGTGCTCGGCGGTGGTCATGGGGGCTCCTCGCGTGTGCGCGTGGCCGCTCGCGGCGCTTCCGCCGAGACCGGCATGGGAGGTCGGCAGAGAGCGGTCTCCGCATGAAGTGTCGGAGCGCCCGCCCGCCGCCGCACCCCGTGTGGGGCGCGCGGGTGAACACGCGGCTAGCGCACCGCCACGACCACGCAGCTGTCGCCGTACTGCCACACCGGTCCGGCCTGGTCGAAGCCGGCCCGCCGGAGCAGTTCCAGGTGGGCGGGGAGCGGGAGTTCGGCGGGGCGGCCGGTGTCGGGTGCGGCGCGGCGGCGGCGCTCCGCGAGCAGGTCGGTCAGCTCCGGGTCGTCGCCGGCAGCCGCCCACCAGGAGCTCCAGTCCTCGTGGGCGAACACGCGCTGCCGCTCGGCGCGGCACCGCCCCACGTGGGCGGCGATCCCGGCCGGGCCCGTCTCGCCCTGGGGGAAGTGGTCGCCGTTGACGAGGACGCCCCCGGGGCGCAGCAGCACGGCGAGCTGCCGGTAGGTCGCCAGCAGGGTGTCGCGGTCGAGATAGTGCAGGGCCGTGGTGGAGACCGCCGCGTCCAGGGGCCGGTCCAGATCCAGGGCCCACGTCCAGCCGGGCGCGCCGATCTCGGCGTCGACGTAGCGGGCCGCGTCCGGGTGGTGGGTGCGGCCCAGCTCCAGCAGGAGGGGGTCCCGGTCGACGGCCACGATCTCCGCGTCCGGCAGCCGCCGGATCAGCCGGGCCGCGAGGGAGCCGGGCCCGCAGCCGAGGTCCACGACGAGGGGTGGAGCCGCGCACCCGGCCGTGGCGTGCTCGACGACGTCGGCGATCACCGTGAACCGCTCCTCGCGGTCGACGGCGTACCGCTGCTGCTGGAGCTCCCAGCGCTCCACCCATCGCTCCGCCGTCGCCAGACTCAGCCCCATCCGGTCGCGCCACCTCGCCGTATCGCACCTGACTCCTGCCGGTCAGAGCCTACAGGTGGAAACGGTTCCCATTACGCATAGTCGGCCATGTCAGGGGAGTGAGGCGAGAACCGACAGCAGCCGGTCGATCTCCTCCGCGGTGTTGTACACGTGCAGACTCACCCGCACCGAACCGGTCTTCTCGCCCGCGTCGCCCTGGCAGTGATGGTCCGAGCGGACCATGAACCCGTGGCTGAACAGGATGAACCCCAGGTCGCCCGAGTCGATGGCGCGGTGCCGCAGGGTCACGATGCCCCGGCGGCGCTGCACGGTCGTGCCGGCCGCCAGGCTGAGCGGGCAGCCGAGGATCTCGTAGGCGTCCAGCCGGCGCAGCCCCTCCGTGAGGCGGGTCGCGAGATCGGCCGTCCAGCGCTCGATCCGGTCGACACCGGCCGCGTCCAGCCAGTCCAGGGCCGCTTCGAGCGAGGCGATGCCCACGGTGTTCGGTGTGCCGCTCCAGCCCCCGGGCGCGAACGCCGGCCCCCGCGCCTGCCGGGCCCACACCGCCCCGGAACCGGGCAGGGCCAGCGCCTTGTGGCCCGAGAACACGACGAAGTCCACGTCCAGTTCGGCCACGGAGACGGGCAGATGGCCGACGCTTTGCGCGGCGTCCAGGCAGATGACCGCGTCCGGGCCGACGGCCTCGCGGATGCGCTGGACGTTCATGTCGCCGCCGTAGACGTGGTGCACATGGGTGGTGGCGACGAACCGGGTGCGCGGGCCCGCCCGTTCGGCCAGGGCGCGGTGGTCGTAGTCCCCGGAGCCGCTCTGGTACGGCATCGGCACCACCCGCACGTGCACGCCCTCGCGAGCGAGCAGCCGCTGGGCCTCCAGCCACGGCACGATGTTCGCCTGGTGGTCGGCGTCCGGGACGACGATCTCGTCGCCGTCGCGCAGGAAACCCGGCAGCCAGTCGCGGGCGATGGTCCGCAGCCCCTCGGTGGTGCCGGAGGTGAAGTGGACGGCGGAGCGCTCCGGCCGCGCGTCCCCGAGGAACCGGGCGACGCGCTCACGGGTCCGCTCGACGAGCTCCGTGGTCCGGTTGGCCCAGGTGTAGGTGCCACGCGCGGAGTTGGCGTTGGACGTCGTCAGGTACCTCTGCACGGCGTCCAGCACGGCCTGCGGCTTCTGCGCCGTGGCCGCGCTGTCCAGGTACGCCAGCTCCGGATGCCCGGTGACGATGGGGAACTGCGCGCGCAGCGCCCGCTGCCACGGGCGCGGATCCTCGCGGGTGAGCGGTGCGGTCATGCCGGTCAGTCCCGCACCAGGGGCGCACCCGCGTCCCGCCAGGCGATGACGCCACCGGCCAGGCTGCGCACGTCGGGGTGGCCCATCCGGGTCAGCAGTGCCGCGTAGCGCGCCGACTGCTCACCGACCGGACAGGCCAGCAGTACCGACTGCCGCTTGCTGAACGGCAGGCCGCCCCGGACCAGTTCGGCGAACAGCTCGTCGACGATGTTGACAGACCCGTCGATGTGCAGCGCCGCATACGCGTACGGGCTGCGCAGGTCCACCACGAGCGGCCGGTCGCTGTCGATCCAGCGCCGGGCGTCGGCCACGGTGACCGACGGTGCCCCGGCGACCTCGGCGTCGGACAGGTCGGCGGGCGAGTTCTTCCGGGGCGGCCGGCCCAGCAGATCGGGGCGCCGCTGCCGGACGTAGCTCATATAGCTCTCCACCCGGTCGCAGACGATGAAGACGGCCGTCCGCCGCTCCTCCGACTCCTCGTCCAGCGCCCGCAGATGACGGACCGCGCCGAAGTAGGCCGCCCCTCCGGTGGGCCCGCCGAGGATGCCGCAACGGCGGTTCAGCGTCAGCATCCCCTCGATCGCCTCGTCCGCGCCGACCGACTCCAGGGTGTCGTACGTGTCCGGGTCGAACAGGCCGACCTCCTGCACCTCGTCGATGGTGCGGATTCCCGGGATGAAGTCGGACTTGGCAGCCACGAGCCCGACCACCCGCACCGACGGGTCCTCCTCGCGCAGGGCTCGGGCGACGCCCGTGGAGGAACCGGCGGTGCCCACGCAGGCGACGAACCAGTCCGGGACCCGGCCGTCCAGGTCCTTGACGATCTCCGGCCCCGTGCCGGTGAGATGGGCCTCGGTGTTGCGCGGGTTGAAGTACTGGTCGGTGTGCAGACAGGCGCTCCCGGAGGCGGACAGTGCGCGGTGGAACAGGGTCAGCGGATCGTCCGTGGCGGTCGGGTCCAGGCACTCGCTCTGCCCGGGCAGCTCCTCGATCTCCGCGCCGAGCAGCAGAAGGAGGTCCTTGATCTCCGGCACCCGCATCCGGTTGGTGACGCTTCTGAAGCCCAGGCCGTGCATGCCCGCGATGACCGCGAGGGCCTTGGCCGTGTTGCCGCTGGACAGCTCGACCACCTGGCTGCCCTGTTGGACCGCCTCCGCCAGCAGGGGCCCCGCCATGCTCCAGGCGGCCCGGTCCTTGACCGAGCCGAACGGGTTGAGCATCTCCAGCTTGGCGTACAGGTCGATGTTCCGAAGGCCGTGCACGGCCGGGTCTATCCGCACCAGAGGGGTGTTGCCTATCGCCTCGGTGATGCTGTCGTACTTCACTGGGCTCCCCCCGAGGGCGTGATCGGCCAGAACTGGTCGTCCAGGCACCAGCGCCAGGCGTCGCCGTCCTGCCAGGCCGCGACCTTGCGGGCGGCGGGCTGGTGCTGGGCGCGCGTGGCGTGGAAGTCCATGGCGTAGCCCGCGGTGTTGGCGAAGGCCAGCAGGTCGCCGCGTTCCGGGCGACGCGGCAGGAACACCGTGCGCCGGGTGATCAGGTCGCTCTCCAGACAGAGGCTGCCGAAGAGGTGCACGGCGACGGGCCCCCCGCCCGGCCCGGCTCCGCCGCGGGGGAGGACGACCGGGTCCATCAGCACGCCGTGGTCCTCCAGGGCGATGTCGTCCGCCTTCGCCGCCAGGCGTACGAGCAGGGGCCCTTCGGCCTCCCGGCCGCGGACCTCCAGGACCCGTGCCAGCGACAGGCCGCACTGGTCCAGCAGAGCCCGGCCGGGCTCGGTGTACAGGTCGTAGAGGTGCTCCAGCAGCAGCGCGGCCAGCGGGCGCCCGCCGAGTGCGGCGGCGGGCTGGGCCAGCAGCTCCTCCAGGTAGGCGGCGCCGGCGACGGGCCGGTGGGCCGGGTAGAGGCCGAGCGTGCCGCGCAGAGTGCCCGACTCGTCGCGCAGCCCGTAGCCGTGCCCGCCCCACGTCAGCGGCGGACGCCGGCCCAGCACGGCCGCGGTGAGCCCGCTCGTGTACGCCTCCCACTGCTCCCGCTCGGCGAGATAGCCGACGCCGAACCCGCCGCCGATGTCCACGGCCCGCGGTCGCAGCCCCCGGCTCCGGCACGTCTCCAGCGCGGCCAGACACCCTTCGAGGGCGGTCGCCTTCTCCGTGACGCTCGTCGTGTCCAGATGGAAGGCCACCCCTGCCGGTTCGACGGCGTCGGCATGCCGCTCGACCGCCTCCAGCAGCGACTCCAACTCCGCTACGGGAGTGCCGAAGCGGCTGCGCCGGCTCAGCACCTTCACCCCGGAGGTCTCGAATCCCGACAGCCGCAGCAGTACCCGCACCGGCGCGAGCGCGTGCTTGCGCACCAGGGCGGCGAGCCGGTCGAGTTCGGCGGCGCCGTCGACGCCGACCGTGACGCCCGCACGGGCCGCCAGCCACAGGAACTCGGGGTTCTTCGGACCCGTGGCCATGATCCGGCCGGCGTCGAACCCGGCACCCAGCGCGTGCTGCAACTCGTCCAGCGACGCCACGTCCACGCCCGCGTCCGTCGCGGCGAGCCGCCGCAGCAGCGCACTGGACCGGTTGGCCTTGTGGGCGTAGAAGACCTGCCCCGGCAGATGGTGCGCCCGGTACACCGAGCGGAACCGCTCCAGGTTCTCGACGATCTGGTCCGGCACCACGACGTGCAGAGGTGAGCCCAGCGCGTCGACGAGCGAGTGCAGCGTGTCGTGCGCCGCCATGAGCGACCTCAGCCGGGGCTCCAGCCGCGGTTCGAGGTACAAGGGTTCCGGCTGCGGTCCGACGTGCAAGGGCCGGCCGTCCATGCGCGCTCCCTCCCCTGAAGCCGCAGCACCCGGCATCCGGGCACGTCGGACACTCCTCGCGTATCGCCGTATGACCCCTATCCATTCTTCGGTCGCTTTACGCCCTGTAAGGCCCGGGCCCGGGCCTCCGGTCGGTGTGAAGCGGATCACGGGCGGGGCAGCGGCGCGCGCCGGGCGCGAGGTGGCGGCATCCGCGGTCCGAGGCCCGTCACGGGCATCGGGTGCCGCACGCGTGTGCCTCTCGCCCCGGGGGTACTCCGGGCCGGGAACGGCAACCGACCCGCCCGAGGAGGGACGTGGACTGGCATCCGCTGCGGCTCACCACCCCCGTCAAGCAGCACGCCTTCGGCGGCCGGGCCATCGCCCGGCGGCTGGGCCGCACTGGGCTGCCCGACGGGCCGGTCGCCGAGACCTGGGAGGTCAGCGACGTCGGGGGCGATGCCTCGATCGTCCTCGACGGTCCCCTCGCCGGGAGCACCCTGCGGCAGATCATGGCCGGACACCCGGTCGAACTGCTCGGTCCACGGCTCCCGCCCGGGCCGCGTTTCCCGCTGCTCACCAAGTTCATCGACGGCCGCGGGGCGCTTCCTGTACATCTGCACGCAGACGACACCACGGCCCGCCGTCTGGAGGGCGAACCCCACGGCAAGACGGAGGCCTGGCACGTCCTGGACGCCGCACCGGGAGCCACCGCCCTGGTCGGCGTCCGCGCCGGCGTGGACCGCGACACCCTGCACCGGGCGCTGCTGGCCCAGGACTTCGACGCGGTCATGCGCCGCCTGCCGCTCCGCGCCGGGCAGACCGTCTTCGTCCCCGGCGGCACTCTGCACAGCTTCGGCCCGGACACCCTCGTGTACGAGATCGAGCAGACGTCCGACATCCAGCAGCACGCCATGCGCCACCGCATGGAGGACGGCTCGCCCGTCCCCGACCACGAGTGGCACGCCAACCTGGACCGCCTGCTCGACGAGTGGCGTCCCGGTCCCCGACCGGAGTTCCACTCCGGCCTGAGTGTGCGCCAGGACGACGGTGTCGTACGCACCGTGCTCTGCGCCGGCCCGCACTTCGCCCTCGAACGCTGGTCCGCCGGCGCGGCGACGCCCCTGTCGTACCGCTTCTCCACCGTGCGGATCCTCACCAACGCCGGCGCCCCGGTCACCGTCACCGCCGGCCCCTGGACCGGCCTCCTGGACCGCGCCCGAACCCTCCTGCTGCCCGCCGTCCTCGGCGAGGTCCGCATCCAGGGCCCGGCCGACGTCCTGATCGGCTACGTGCCCGACCTGGAGCACGACATCCGTACCCCTCTCCTCGCCGCCGGCCACGGCCCCGCCGCCGTCGCCGCGCTCGGGGAGGGGCTCGGCCCGCGTGTAGCGGAGCGGTGACAATCGGAACGGATCCGTGGCAGGCCCACAGGGCAACGGTCGCGGCGGGTGGCGGGTCATACGGGGGGCAAGGGCAAAGGCCCGCGCATCCGGCCGGGAAAGCCGGGGGAAACCGATGGGGGAGACCATGAAGATCCGTAACCGAGGCATCCGTACCACCGTGGCCGCGCTGGCAGCCGTCGCCGGTGTCGCCGCGGCCGCCGTGCCGGCCGTCGCGGCCACCGCACCGGCCTCCGACACGCCCCGGTTCCTGGAGCCGGCCGAGCTGCCGCCGCACCCGGCCTCTCCCTGGTACGCGGGGCCGGTCACCGCCGGCCAGCCCGACCCGCTGCCGATGTGCGTGGGCGACGCGCTGCCGTCCATCACCACGCACCGGGAGTACTGGACGGAGTACGACACGAACGCCCAGCAGCTCACGGTCGAGGGGCGCAGCGAGCAGTGGGCGAAGGACTTCGCGGCGCTGCTGCGCAAGGACCTCGCCGGCTGTGCGAAGAAGCTGATGCAGCAGGACCCCGACATCACGGCGACGCAGAAGTACTACGGCAAGCTGAACGTCGAGGAGGGCGCCGACGTCTACGGCATCCACACCGTCTCCGCCTGGGGCTCCTCCGACATCAACCTCTTCTCGGTCGGCCGCGACGGCGCGACCGTGACGGTCGTCCGCTGGGGCCAGATGGGCAACTTCCAGCACGCCCAGGTGGCGGACTTCAAGGCGACGACGGTGACGGCGGTGAACAAGCTGTACTGACGGGCTCAGCCCCGGGGCGGCTCGGTGGGGGCGTCGTACACGAGGAGCCCGTCGTCGCGCAGACGGGCTCCCGGTGTCGGCGCATGCGCACTCAGCCGCCCGTCGTGCATGAGGTGCCGGGCGGGGACGCCGCGGGCCAGCACCGCGAAGTCGGCGATGAGACGGCGGTGACAGCGCCACCAGACCGCCTCGCTGCACATCACGGCGGTTCGTGCGCCAGCCGCCTCCCGCAGCAGCCGGTCCATCGCGGTCACGAACTCGGGGGAGCGGGTGTGGGCGGCGTACCCGCGGAAGGACTCGTTGCGCCAGACGACGTCCGGGCTGTCCGCGGGCAGCGGGCGGAACCCGCCGAGGCCGGGTTCCCACCGGTAGGCGATGCCGGCCGCCGGCATCCACTCGGCGAGCCGCTCCCGCAGCAGATCGGGGTTGCGGCGGCTCCCGGGAGCGGTCCGCACGTCGACGACGGCGGACACACCGGCATCACGCAGCAGCTCGCCGATCCGGTCCCGGCCGGCGGTGCTGTGCCCGAAGGTCACCAGGAGCGCGTCCACAGGGGCGGACTATCCCGTTACGGCGGGGCCCACACCTGAGGGCGCGCTCCTGCCGTGTCCCGGAGGCGACAGCAGGCGCTGTGACCTGCGACGCTCCGCCGGTCAGAGCATCCGACCCGCGCGAATGCGCCTTCCGGTCGTCTCGCGGGCACGCCCCTCCACGCGGCGGCAGGTCCCAGGAAAGGCGCCTGCGGCCGGGTCGCTCCCCGGCGGACTCGACGGCGGTGCCGCATTCGCTGAGGGCGCCCTCGCCGAGCGCACAAAAAGGACGCCGATTCCTGTTCACGCCGCACCCGAACCGAACTCTTGGCAATTGCTCATCAAGTTCTTGTGCCTCCCTTTACATAGGAGGGTGATAGCTTCTCGCCCGTCCGCGGATATCGCACTGCGAAAAAGGCATGTGTACACCGCAACTGACACTGTGTCACCGACGCCGGCGTGGCGTTGGTGGGGGGAGGGGCTCATGACAGTCAAATCTGCCCGCAGCAAGCTGGCTGCGGCTGGAACGGTCCTTGCCGCGGGTGCGTCGCTCTTGTTCGGCGCCGCACCCGCCCAGGCGGCCACCTACAACGTCACCGACAACTGCGACGTTCCGTGGATCACCTGCTCGTACGGTGATTTGTGGCTGTTCTACAACTCGAAGGACATCGCCATCCAGGACGGCTACTACAAGTCGGCGTTCACGACGTTCTACGGCAACGTGTCCGACCACTGGGGCACAAGCCAGTACGAGGGTTCGTCGCTGTCGACCTACCGGTACGTCTTCGGCAACGGCGGCTATGGAAACGGCCAGTACATGAAGAACAACGCGGCGTCCGTTCAGAACTGCGCCGAAGACGACAACTACCGCGTCTACTACAACTCCGGCTACGGCGGCACCTCTCAGTACTTCGCGAAGAACGGGCCTTACGGAGACTGCAACATCACCGACCTGATCTCCGCCCTGAAGAACAACAACGCCTCCTCCCACTTCGCGTAAGAAGGAACTTCCGTGCAGAACACCAAGCGGACCGCCACCGCCGTAGCCCTGGCCGCTTCAGCTCTCCTGGTCAGCGCCTGCTCCGCCGTCACGAGTGCGCACACCACGCAGAACACGGCTGACGGCAGACCGATCGTGAACAAGGAGAACTGGCCCGAAAAGGTTCCCACCCGTGGCCTGACGAAAGGTCTGACCCTCCCGCTGGAGGCGTACATGGACTCCTACGAGGACCAGGTCGCCGTGGAGCAGGCCGCCGATGATCTTCAGCAGTCCTGTATGAAGGACTACGGCATCGACCTGACGCTGCCGCGAGCAGGCGCCAACCCGCCCCCCAGCGACAACGATGCCAACATCGAACGCCGTTACGGCATCACCGACCGGGCCGATGCCGAGAAGTACGGCTACGAGCTCCCCCCGGCGCTGCAGGAGCACACCACGCAGCCCATGCGTGATCTGTCCGATGCCGAGGTCGAGGTCCTGACCGGCCACACCAAGCCCGAACCGCCGCACACGGTCAAGGCGGGAGAGCCGGTCGCCGCGCCGAACCAGGGCACGAAGCCGGCTCGGGCGGAGTACAACGGGAAGAGGCTGAAGACGGGCGGCTGCGTCGGATGGTCCAAGGAGCAGCTCGGCGTGCAGGGAGCCGACCCGACCTTCGTGGCGCAGCTCGCCGGTGACAGCCTGGAACAGTCCCTGAAGGACGACAAGGTCGTCAAGGCCGTCGCCGCCTGGTCCTCATGCATGGACGGCAAGGGGCACTCAGGGCTCGCCGACCCTTACAAGGCCATGGACCAAGGGGTCACCGACGACGGGAAACCGACGCAGGAGTCCATCGCGCTGGCGGTCGACGACATCGACTGCAAGACGCAGACGGACCTGGTGAAGATCTGGTTCGGCGTGGAGTCGGCCATCCAGAACAAGCAGATCACCGACAACAAGAGCCGGCTGACCGGCATCAAGGAGCAGCACGACAGGGAAGTCGCCGCCGCGAGCAAGCAGATGGCGGATTCCGCCCGGTGAGAGCCGGTGCAGTGGCGCCCGGACCGTGGCTGACCCGGGCTCTGTACCTGACAGCGGCATGCCTGCTGGCCACCGGATGTACGGACGGCGCCGCCGACAAGGCCCCCGTGTCGCGGCGGCCGGTGACTCCGGGCGCTGAGCGGAGCAGTCCGCAGGCACGTCCCTCGCCTGTTCCGTCGGTGCACTCCGAAGGCCGTACGCGTGTCCTGGTGTACGGAGATCTGACCGTGCGCGCCACACCGGAGAACAGCGGTGTGCGTACCGAGATCGAGGTGGCCAACACCTACGAGCGGCGTGCGACGTACTCGGTCCAGATCAGCATTGCCGACGGTGCGGGCTGGACCGCGTACAACCGGTTCTGGCTTCAGGACGTTCCTCCGGGAAAAACCGGGCGGGATGACGCGCTGATCGGCTCGAAAGACATGGGTCCGGTTCCGCAGGTACCGAAGATCTACGTCGATGAGTTCACTCCCGTCGTCGATCGGAAGTAGGAAGCCGGCGGGACGCCCGACCGGGGTCGTCGGTCGAGTGCTGCGCGTGGGCGAGCCGGCCGTCCCCACTCACATAAGAACCGGGAAAGCAGGGGATTTGCGTCTTGAGACCTCGACGAAGAATTCACAGACCTTTGATCGTCATAGCGGCGTGCACCGCGTTGGGAAGTGGCCTGCTGAGCTCGGCCCCCGCATTCGGCACGCCGGGCGGCGCAGCCGGCGCGAAAACGAAGTCCGGTCACAACCTCTGGTCGGATATCCCTTCTTCCAAGGATTCCGCGCCCGCGTTGTCCTCCGGCCGGATCAAGGATCCGGGCAAGAAGCTCGGCAAGGGGTGGAACACTTCCCGGGACCGGGCGGTGACGGCCGCCGCGGACGCGGACGGCCTGCACATCCTGGTCGCCGACTCGAAGAACGCGTACGCGTGGAAGACCGCGGCGATCCTGGCAGAGCCGGGCCTGCCGGCCGATTCCTGGATCGGCAACCAGTGCCTGATGGACCGTGACCACGCTGCCGTCGTCTACGCGCCGCGTACGTTCACGAACAAACCCGACCTGTTCCAGGGCGGAGCCTTCACGGCCGTCGTCAACACCAGCACGGGCTCGGTCACCAAACTCGGCTTCACCGCGTCGCTCGCCTACTTCGACCCCACGTGCAACACCTCAGCGCACACGGCGGCGTTCACCACCTACCGGGACATGAACGACCCGGCCAGGACGAAGAGCCGCGTGGTCACCGTGGACACGGCGGGCAGGCAGCTGACCCAGGCGTCGGTGAAGGGCGAGGTCACCTCGGCCGCGCCGGTCACCGGCGGGGCCGTCGGCGCACTGGGCCGCAACCTGGTCCGCCTCGGCGACACGGGCAAGAGCACGTCGGGCAGGACGACGAAGGTGACGTCCGCGGACGCGGTCGCCTTCGACATCCGGCCGCTGGACGCGGACGGCAGGAGGATCGCCTTCGTCGAACGCGGCACGAAGAAGCACACGGCGAAGATCTGGCGCGGTCACGGCAAGGCGGCCACGGTGGCCTCCGGCAGGCCCGGTGCACTCGACCTGGCCGCAGGCGGGCCCGGCAAGGCGTATCTGACGGGCAGGCTGTCCGGTGCCGTGCACACCCGGGGCACGGGCATCACCCGGCTCGATGTGCCGGCCGGCACCGATGTGTCCACGCAGGGCCGACTCGCCGTCGACCCGGTCCTCACCCCCGGCATGAAGGCGGGGCTCGACCGCATCCAGAAGGCCGGACGAGGTTTCACCAAGGCCGGACAGAACAAGGCGGCGCCGGGCACGGACACGCCGGCCGTTTCGCCGAAGACGCTGGCGAAGACGGAGCCGACCACCATCACCGCCACCGCCGCCACCACGGGCACCGCGGTGACCCAGAAGGTGGCGCCGCAGGCCGCCGCGGGCACCGAGAAGCCCTCGCCCGCCCTGGGCACGGGCAGCAAGCCGGTCACGGAGAACGCACCGGCGGGCCTGCAGACACAGTTGGAGCGCACGGCGCTCGCCACCACGACGACGGCCACCGACCCGGCACACGACCCGACCGACCCGGACCGCTGGTGCTCGGTCTCCCGCAACGATGTGGGTGCACAGGCGCTGCAGCCGACGCCGAACCAGGTCGAGTGGGCCGTGGACATGGCCGTGCGCGGTGATCTGACCTCCGGTTACATCCGGCAGGGCGGCTACCGCGACCAGGCGGGCCTGGGGACGGTCGACCCGCAGGGCCTCTTCCCGAAGCCGACGCTGAACGGCGCCGCCGGTGCCCGGATCCCGGTCAACGTCATGCTCGGCATCCTGGCGCAGGAGTCGAACCTGTGGCAGGCCGAGTCCGGCGCCATCCCCGGCCAGATGGGCAGCCCGCTGGCGGCTGTGGACGGCTACTACGGCCACCAGAGCGGCGGCACGCTCGCCGACTACTGGAAGATCCACTGGGACAAGTCCGACTGCGGCTACGGAGTGGGCCAGGTCACCGACGGCATGCGGATGGCCGGGCACGAGAAGGACAACGAGACATCTCTGTCCCCGGGGAAGCAGAAGATCGTCGCCGTCGACTACGCGAGCAACATCGCAGCGTCGATGAAGATCCTCGCCGACAAGTGGAACGAGGTGCACACCGCCGGCCAGACGGTCACCGTCAACAACGACGACCCGGCCAAGGTGGAGAACTGGTTCACCGCCGCCTGGAACTACAACCTGGGCTTCAACGCCCCCGGCGCTCCCGGCACCCCCTGGGGTCTCGGCTGGTACAACAACCCCGCCAACCC
Organism: Streptomyces sp. NRRL B-1140; assembly: GCF_001280065.1. Taxonomy (GTDB): domain Bacteria; phylum Actinomycetota; class Actinomycetes; order Streptomycetales; family Streptomycetaceae; genus Streptomyces. The sequence goes on along the minus strand of NZ_LGEA01000001.1, from coordinate 317,117 downwards.
GGTGTACAAGAACGACAAACCGTTCATGGACACGACGGTCGACCCGGACGCCAACCACGACGCGGCACATCCGCAGGACTGGCCGTACGAGGAGAAGGTGATGGGCTGGGCCGCCTGGTCCATAGACACCGGCTTCTCCTACGCCACCTCGGGCCGCCAGGACTGGGCGGGCGAGGCAGGCTTCTCCTCGGCGGGCTTCCGCCCCGCCTGGTGGATCAACGACGTCCAGCGCTCCCTGGTCTCCCCGCCCAAAAGCACCTTCTGCAACGTCCACAACGGCTGCGACCCGGCCAGCCCGCCGGACTGCCCGGATGCCGCCTGCTACGCGCAGTACTGGTGGAACCAGTCGAACGCGACCTGGAAGGACGACTGCGCCACCACCTGCGGCAACGAGAACATCAAGTACCAGACGCTGATCTCCGAGCCGGGCCGCGGCTACCGTCTCAAGAACGGCACCCCCGTGTGCAGCGGCGCCCCGTCCGGCTCCACCGTCGTCGCCTCCGTACCCGACGGCACACCGACCTGGAGCGACTGCGGCGCGATACAGTCCGCCGGCACCTTCCGCTTCACGTTCTACGCGGACGCCGACCAGCACTACGAGGCCAAGGCGGACCTGCACCAGATCGGCGGCGGCTACGGCGGCCACTTCTGGTACACGCACACCCGCAACGACGCCCATCTGGGCGGTACGACCTCCGGCCCGATGACGATCCGCGGCACGTGGATCCCCGACGGCACCTTCGACCTCGCCAAGGTCTACGTGCACGTACCGGACACCGGGGCGCAGACGAAGCAGGCGCATTACAGCGTCTCCGGCGTGGCGGGCGGCACCCGCGACGTGGTCGTCGACCAGGACGACAACAGCAACACGTGGGTGTCGCTCGGCGCGTACAAATTCACCGGCACCCCCAGCGTGACGCTGGTGAACTACGCCGACGACGGGAACGCCGACCAGGACGTCGCCTACGGCGCCGTCGCCTTCCAGCCGGTGCAGGGCTCGTACGTCTCGGACACCGTCGAGGCGGACGCGTTCTTCGACGAGGACCAGAACATCGACGTCCGCCCCGAGTCGAGCCTCTTCAACACCCCGCTGAAGTCGCGTCAGGCCCTGCACGACTGGGCGCTGGACGTCTCGGGGAAGATCATCGCCCTGCCTACCTGCATCGACACGGTGGGCTCCCCGACCTGCGTCAAGCCGGAGACCAAGGCCGCCGCCCAGCGGTGGCACGACGAGGTGACACAGGCCGGCACCAGCACCACCGATCACCCCGACGGCTCCAGCGTCCCCGCCTGGATGCACTTCGCCAACCCGTACACCAAGCGGCCCACGTCCGACAGCAGACCGGACTGGTTCGGCACGGACGACGGCGCGTACAAGATGTACAACAAGGCCACCGTCTCGTACGTGAAGACCGACGACGGGAAGATCATCCAGGGCAGCGAGAGCGTGTCCTACGACGACCGCACCGCCGACACACACATCCCGGACTTCGTGCGGGAGTTCTTCGCCGCGCTCCAGACGGACTACGGCATCACACCGCCGGACCTGGACTACACCACGACGAACCTGAACGTCCACGACGGAAGGACGACCACCACCGCGACCGACAGCAACGGCATCCTGCCCGGACGCGCGTACAAGTCGATCGGCGTGAAGCCCGTGATCACCGACAACGACGACAACGTGGTCACGGACGCCGGCGGCACCTGTGTCGCGGTGATGCACACCGCGGGCGGCTCGATCGGCTATCGCAGCGCCCTGGCGGACAAGGGGCTCACCGACAGCGTGCAGGACTGGGTGAACCGGGTCTCGAGCGACACCGGCTCGTCCGACAATCCCATGGCGCTGATGTCCCAGGAGATCCGGAACATGTTCTTCAAGCCGGGCGTCACCGGGTCGATCTTCGGCGAGGCCCCGCCGATCTGGCAGGAGCTGGACTTCAAGAGCTGTGCCGACGGCACCCTCAAGCAGGTCAGCGGTGCCTCGATCCTGCGCTCCAGCTACATGCCGAACCAGTACCTGTACCGCAACGACAAGGCCATCGACCTGAGCGGTGCCTTCACCGGCTCCAGCGCGCCGATCACGACGGGCGACTTCTACCACTTCAGTGGTCCGGCCTCCCCGCCGGGCACGGACGACCCGTACGCGAACTGCACCATGTCCGGCGGCCATTCCGGCAACCCGTGGGACATCGTGGTCTACGCGCCCGACCCGAACCCGGGCATCGACCCGGACACGGCGCACTTCTGCAACGCGCCGGACAAGACGCCCGACGCCCCGTACACGCGGTAGTCGCGCGACAGGACTGAGCCTGGTCGCCCATGGCGTCCATGCAGAGGCTCGATAAAGTGACGGTGGCCCCCGAGGCAGGGGGCCACCCCTCCTTGCGAGAGACGAGCGAGGTGCCCGCCATGGCCGCCGCAGTACTGCTCATAGGCTTCGCCATGTTCTTCTTCGCCCCGGTCGTCCCGTGGCTGCTGTTCCCGATGCGCCGCCGGGCAGGGGCCGCCGCCGCGACGGCATGGGGGGCGGCGCTCCTCATCCTGACCACGGTCGTCTGGGACGGGGCGTTCCTCGCGCCGGCGCTCCTGACCGCCTTCTCGTGCTGTGTCCGCCTCGTGCTCGAGGCCCTCGGCACCCTGGAGGAACCCCGTGCCCGGCGCCGCGCCCGCCACGCGGAACGCCAGGGGGCGCGTGTCGCTTGACACCCCAGCGGGCCGGACGGGGGTCGGCGGCATCCGCTCGTCAGATGTCCCGAAACGTCTCGATCTGCGCCCCCACCGAGTTCAGCCGCTCCGCCAGCTCCTCGTAACCCCGGTTGATGACGTACACGTTGCGCAGCACCGACGTGCCCTCGGCCGCCATCATCGCCAGCAGGACGACCACCGCGGGGCGCAGGGCCGGCGGGCACATCATCTCGGCGGCGCGCCAGCGCGTCGGGCCCTCGACCAGGACGCGGTGGGGGTCCAGGAGCTGGAGCCTGCCGCCGAGGCGGTTGAGGTCGGTCAGGTAGATCGCCCGGTTGTCGTAGACCCAGTCGTGGATGAGGGTCTTGCCCTGGGCGACCGCCGCGATGGCCGCGAAGAACGGGACGTTGTCGATGTTCAGGCCCGGGAACGGCATGGGGTGGATCTTGTCGATCGGCGCCTCCAGCTTGGAGGGCCGGACGGTGAGGTCCACCAGCCGGGTGCGCCCGTTGTCGGCGAAGTATTCGGGCGTGCGGTCGTGGTCGAGGCCCATCTCCTCCAGGACCGCGAGCTCGATCTCCAGGAACTCGATGGGCACGCGCCGGACCGTCAGCTGCGACTCCGTCACCACGGCCGCGGCCACCAGGCTCATCGCCTCGACCGGGTCCTCGGAGGGGGAGTAGTCGACGTCGACGTCGATGGTGGGCACGCCGTGCACGGTGAGCGTGGTCGTGCCGATGCCGTCGACCTTGACGCCGAGGGCCTCCAGGAAGAAGCAGAGGTCCTGGACCATGTAGTTGGAGGAGGCGTTGCGGATGACGGTGGTGCCGTCGTGCCGGGCGGCCGCGAGCAGGGCGTTCTCGGTGACCGTGTCGCCGCGTTCGGTCAGGACGATCGGGCGGTCCGGACTGACCGCGCGGTCGACCCGGGCGTGGTACTGGCCCTCGGTGGCGGCGATGTCCAGGCCGAAGCGGCGCAGCGCGATCATGTGCGGCTCGATCGTGCGGGTGCCGAGGTCGCAGCCGCCGGCGTAGGGCAGCTTGAAGGCGTCCACGCGGTGCAGCAGCGGGCCGAGGAACATGATGATGGAGCGGGTGCGGCGGGCCGCGTCCGCATCGATCGCCGCCAGGTTCAGCTCGGCCGGCGGCACGATCTCCAGGTCGACGCCGTCGTTGATCCACCGCGTGCGCACGCCGATGGAGCTCAGCACCTCGAGGAGGCGGTACACCTCCTCGATGCGGGCGACGCGGCGCAGCACCGTGCGCCCCTCGTTGAGCAGGGAGGCGCACAGCAGTGCCACGCACGCGTTCTTGCTCGTCTTCACGTCGATGGCACCGGACAGCCGGCGCCCGCCGACCACCCGCAGGTGCATCGGACCGGCGTAGCCGAGCGACACGATCTCGCTGTCGAGGGCCTCCCCGATGCGCGCGATCATCTCAAGGCTGATGTTCTGGTTGCCGCGCTCGATCCGGTTGACGGCACTCTGGCTGGTGCCCAGCGCCTCGGCCAGTTGCGACTGTGTCCAGCCACGGTGCTGCCTGGCGTCACGGATGAGCTTGCCGATGCGTTCGAGATAGTCGTCTGCCATGAGGCTGAGGTTATCTCAGATATGAGATGCGGCCCGACCGGGGGGTCCGAACGGGTGACGGGATGTCAACCCCGCCCGGCGCGCTCAGTGTCGACGTGTCCTCGTGGTGCGCCGCCATCCGAAGGGTCCGGGCAGATCCATCGAGGTCGTGCGGCGTCCTGTACTGCTGCGGGTGTAACGGGGGCCGTTCTTTCCGCCGCCGGTGGTGATCGACCAGGAGCGCTTGTTGATGTTCAGTCGCACCCCCGGAAGGATCCGGAAACTCTTGCGGAACGTGAGCGGCATGCCTGTCTCCTCTCCGTCATGCGTGGATACCCGGTCCGTCGTGTGCGGACCTCGTTCGGATACCCGGGAAAAGTGGGCGCATGACCGTGCGAGGGGCGCCGGGGCATGACCATCCGGCGCTCGTGTACTAGAGTTATCTCGACATCGAGATATCTGCCGAGAGAGCACCGCAAGCCGCCACCCTCGGTAAGGCATACCTAACTTAGCCTTACCTTAGCGGATCGGCCGAGATGCCGTGGCGGCAGGATCGTGGTGGTACGCGCACATCAATGAAGGAGACTGTCGTGTCGGCGAACAGCTTCGACGCCCGCAGCACGCTGCAGGTGGGCGACGAGTCGTACGAGATCTTCCGGCTGGACAAGGTGGAGGGCTCGGCCCGCCTTCCCTACAGCCTCAAGGTCCTGCTGGAGAACCTGCTCCGCACCGAGGACGGCGCGAACATCACCGCCGACCACATCCGTGCCCTCGGCGGATGGGACTCGCAGGCCCAGCCCAGCCAGGAGATCCAGTTCACGCCGGCCCGCGTGATCATGCAGGACTTCACCGGCGTTCCCTGTGTCGTGGACCTCGCGACCATGCGTGAGGCCGTCAAGGAGCTGGGCGGCGACCCGGCGAAGATCAACCCGCTGGCGCCGGCCGAGCTGGTCATCGACCACTCCGTCATCGCCGACAAGTTCGGCACCAACGACGCCTTCAAGCAGAACGTCGACCTGGAGTACGGCCGCAACAAGGAGCGCTACCAGTTCCTGCGCTGGGGCCAGACCGCCTTCGACGAGTTCAAGGTCGTCCCGCCCGGCACCGGCATCGTCCACCAGGTGAACATCGAGCACCTGGCCCGGGTCGTCATGGTCCGCGAGGGCAAGGCCTACCCGGACACCCTGGTCGGCACCGACTCGCACACCACCATGGTCAACGGCCTCGGCGTCCTCGGCTGGGGCGTCGGCGGCATCGAGGCCGAGGCCGCCATGCTCGGCCAGCCGGTCTCCATGCTCATCCCGCGCGTCGTCGGCTTCAAGCTCACCGGTGAGCTGCGGCCCGGCACCACCGCCACCGACCTCGTGCTGACCATCACCGAGATGCTGCGCAAGCACGGCGTCGTCGGCAAGTTCGTCGAGTTCTACGGCGAGGGCGTCGCCGCCACCTCGCTGGCCAACCGCGCCACCATCGGCAACATGTCGCCGGAGTTCGGCTCCACCGCCGCGATCTTCCCGATCGACGACGAGACCATCAACTACATGCGGCTCACCGGCCGCAGCGAGCAGCAGCTCGCCCTGGTCGAGGCGTACGCCAAGGAGCAGGGCCTCTGGCTCGACCCGGCCGCCGAGCCCGACTTCTCCGAGAAGCTCGAGCTCGACCTGTCGACCGTCGTGCCGTCCATCGCCGGCCCGAAGCGCCCGCAGGACCGCATCGTCCTCGCGAACGCCGCCGAGCAGTTCGCGCAGGACGTGCGCAACTACGTCAACGACGAGTACGAGGCCAGCAAGGAGTCCTTCCCCGGCTCCGACGCGCCCTCGACGATCCCGAACGGCACCCCGTCCAACCCGGTCACCGTGACCGCCCCCGACGGCACGTCGTACGAGATCGACCACGGCGCGGTGACGGTCGCGGCCATCACCTCCTGCACCAACACCTCCAACCCGTACGTCATGGTCGCCGCCGCGCTGGTGGCCAAGAAGGCGGTGGAGAAGGGCCTGACCCGCAAGCCCTGGGTCAAGACCACCCTCGCCCCGGGCTCCAAGGTCGTCACCGACTACTTCGAGAAGGCGGGCCTGACCCCCTACCTCGACAAGGTCGGCTTCAACCTCGTCGGCTACGGCTGCACCACCTGCATCGGCAACTCCGGCCCGCTGCCGGAGGAGGTCTCCAAGGCCGTCAACGACCACGACCTCGCGGTCACCTCGGTCCTCTCCGGCAACCGGAACTTCGAGGGCCGGATCAACCCCGACGTCAAGATGAACTACCTGGCGTCCCCGCCGCTGGTCGTGGCCTACGCGCTCGCCGGCTCCATGAAGGTGGACATCACCAAGGACGCCCTGGGCACCGACCAGGACGGCAACCCGGTCTTCCTGAAGGACATCTGGCCCTCCGAGGCCGAGGTGAACGACGTCGTCGCCAACGCCATCGGCGAGGACATGTTCTCCAAGTCCTACAGCGACGTCTTCGCGGGCGACGCCCAGTGGCAGGCGCTGCCCATCCCGACCGGCAACACCTTCGAGTGGGACGCCGAGTCCACCTACGTGCGCAAGCCCCCGTACTTCGAGGGCATGGCCCACGAGCCGGCCCCGGTCGAGAACATCTCCGGCGCCCGGGTGCTCGCCAAGCTGGGCGACTCGGTCACCACCGACCACATCTCCCCGGCCGGCGCCATCAAGGCCGACACCCCGGCCGGCCAGTACCTCACGGAGCACGGCGTCGAGCGCCGCGACTTCAACAGCTACGGCTCGCGCCGCGGCAACCACGAGGTCATGATCCGCGGCACGTTCGCCAACATCCGCCTGCGCAACCAGATCGCGCCGGGCACCGAGGGCGGCTACACCCGCGACTTCACCCAGGACGGCGGCCCCGTCTCCTTCATCTACGACGCCTCGCGCAACTACATCGAGCAGGGCATCCCGCTCGTCGTGCTCGCGGGCAAGGAGTACGGTTCCGGCTCGTCCCGTGACTGGGCCGCCAAGGGCACCGCGCTCCTGGGCGTCAAGGCCGTCATCGCCGAGTCCTACGAGCGCATCCACCGCTCGAACCTCATCGGCATGGGCGTCCTGCCGCTGCAGTTCCCGGAGGGCCAGACCGCCGCGTCCCTCGGCCTCACCGGTGAGGAGACCTTCGACTTCACCGGCGTCGAGGAGCTCAACAACGGCACCACCCCGCGCACGGTGAAGGTCACCACCGACACCGGCGTCGAGTTCGACGCGGTCGTCCGCATCGACACCCCCGGCGAAGCGGACTACTACCGCAACGGCGGCATCATGCAGTATGTGCTGCGCAGCCTGATCCGCAAGTAAGCGGACCACCACGGCAGTTCGAGGGCCGCGTCCCCGGGTGACCGGGGGCGCGGCCCGCGCCGTTCGCCGGATCCACCGCGCAAGCCGCTTCACTCGCCGCGGTACTTCGCCGCCGCGGCCTGGGCGAGGTCCTGCGCCTTGTCGAGGGCCGCGTCCACCGACTGCCGGCCGGCGATGGCGGCCGCGATCTGCTCGGAGACCGCCGTCCCCAGCACGGCGAACTCGGGGATGCCGAGGAAGCCGATGCCGGTGTAGGGGCGGGGGCCGACGCCCGGGTCCTTCGGGTCGGCGGAGTCCGTCGCCGCCGTGTACTCCTGCCGGTACCAGGCAGCGGCGGCCTGCTGGTACTCGGGCTTCTCGTACAGCGACCTGCGGTTCCCGGCGGGGGCCGCGGTCCAGCCCATCTCCTGGCCGACCAGCTCCTGGAACTGCTTGGAGGAGGCCCAGGAGATGAACTCCCACGCTGCGTCCTTGTGCTCCGACGCCTGCTGGATGCCCCAGGCCCAGGTCCACACCCAGCCGGCCTTGTCGGTCTTCTCGTGCGGGGCCGGGACGTAGCCCACCTTGCCCTTGACCGGGGAGCTGTCGGCCTCGATCGACGAGGCCAGCGACGTGGCGTCGTACATCATGGCGCACTTGCCCTCGACGAAACGGTCCAGGATCTCCAGCACGCCCATCCGCTCGGCGCCGGGCTGGCCGTGGGAGCGGAGCAGGCGGACGTAGAACGCGACGGCCTTCCTGAACTCCGGAGAGGTCAGCCGGGCGTTCCAGTCCATGTCGTACCAGGCGCCGCCGAAGGTGTTGACGACCGTGTTGATGGGGGCGAGGTTCTGGCCCCAGCCGGGCAGGCCGCGCAGGCAGATGCCGCTCGCGCCCTCCGAGCCGTCGACCCGGGCGGCGAGGTCGGCGACCTGCTTCCAGGTGGGTTCCGCCGGCATGGTCAGCCCGTCCTTGCGGAACAGGTCCTTGCGGTACATCAGGAAGGAGCCCTCGCCGTAGAACGGCTCGGCGTAGAGCCTGCCGTCCTCGCCGGTCAGCGAGGACGCCAGGTTCTCGAAGACGTCGTCCTGGTCGAAGTCCTCATCGGCCTTCACGTAGGAGTCCAGCGGGGCGAGCCAGCCGTTGTCCGCGTAGATCGGCACCTCGTACGCGCTGACGCTGGCCACGTCGTAGGTGCCGGCCTGGGTCGCGAACTCGCGGTTCATCTTCTGCCGCGCCTCGTTCTCCGGGAGCAGCGTGTAGTCGACGGTGATGCCGGTCTGCGCCGTGAAGTGCCTCTTGGTGAGCTTCTTCAAGGTCTGGATCTGCGGCACGTCCGTCGCGAGCACGCTGAGCTCGGCCTGCTCCTCACCGCCGGGCAGATCGGCGTCACCGCACCCGGCGAGGACCAGTCCGGCCGCGACCGCGACGGCCACGGCCGCCTGGGCGAGGCGGCTGCGTTTCATGACACCTCGGCCCCTACCCACCTTTGCTCTTTATTAGGCATTACATGGGAAAAGGCATAGACAGGTTCATTCCGGGCAGGGCGCGGTCACGGTCGGCCTCCTCGCGCCTGGGCACGTCTGGACAACGCGTCGGCCGCCACGGCGGCCAGCAGCACCCCGCCGGTGATCATGAACTGCACGGCGTCCTGGACCCCCAGCAGCCCCATCCCCGAGGCGATCGACTGGATCACCACCACACCCAGCAGCACCGACCAGGGCGAGCCCCGCCCGCCGAAGAGACTGGTCCCGCCGATGACGGCCGCCGCGATGGCGTTGATCAGCAGCATCCCCGAACCGGCGGCCCGGGCCGTCGTGGGGCTCGCCGAGGTCAGTCCCGACGCCACGAACAGCCCGCCGAAGGCGGCCAGCGTCCCCGACACCATGAACATCGCGACCCGCACCCGCTCCACCCCGATCCCGGCCCGCCGCGCCGCCTCGACCCCGCCGCCGAGCGCGTACACCCGCCGCCCGTAACGAGTGCGGCGCAACAGGTAGTCCGAGACGACCAGGACCACCAGGAAGATCAGCAGCGCCAGCGGCAGCCCCTGGAACCGGTTGAGGGTGTGGGCACCGGCGAAGGCGACCACCGCGAGCAGACCGGTGCGCATCCCGATGTCGCCCTCCGTCCGGTAGGGCATCCCGGCCGCCCGGTGGCGGCTGCGCCGGCGGTGGGCGGCCAGGAAGTACCCGGCCGTGCCGAGCGCGGCGACCGCGTACGCCACCAGGTCGTTGCCGAAGTGCCGGCTGGTCAGGGAGGCGACCAGGCCCTCCTCGTCGATGTTGATCGTGCCGCTGGCACCCAGCAGGTAGAGCGTCAGGCCGTTCCAGATCAGCAGTCCGGCCAGCGTCACCACGAACGCGGGCACACCGAGCCAGGCGTGGAAGAACCCGTGGAAGGCACCCACGGCCGTCCCCACCGCCACCGCCACGATCACCGCCAGCCACTCCGGCACCCCGTGGTTCACGTTCAGCACGGCGAACGCCGCCCCCGCCAGGCCGCTGACCGAACCGACCGACAGATCGATCTCCCGGATCAGCAGCACGAACACGATCCCGACGGCCACCAGCCCGGTCCCGACGATGTCCACGCTGAGGTTGGACAGGTTGCGCGGCGAGAGGAACTTGTCGTCCAGGCCCTGGAACACGATCCAGATCACGAGCAGCCCGGCGAGGACCAGCAGCGGCCCCCGCTCCCCGCCCCGCACGCTGCCGCGGACCTCCAGTGCGTACTGGCGCACCCCGTCGCGCCACCCTCGGGTGGCGGCCTGTTCGCGATCCGTGGTGACCGGCCCGGCGCTGCCCGGCCCCGCCGGTCCGCCGTCCGGGTGCGGCCCGCCGCCGCGGCTCACGGCCACGCCCCTTCGTCGCCCTTGGAGCGATGGGCCACCGCGTTGTCCGCCGCCCCCGTGACAGAGGAGATGATCTGCTCCTGGGTCACGGTGCTCACGTCGAACAGACCGTTGTTGCGGCCCAGCCGCAGCACCGCGACCCGGTCCGCGACGGCCTTGATGTCGCCCATGTTGTGACTGATGAGGATGATCGCCATACCGCGGTCGCGGACCTCCTCGATCAGGTCGAGCAGATGGCTGGTCTGCTCCACGCCGAGGGCGGCGGTGGGCTCGTCGAGCAGCAGCACCTTGGGGGCGCCCATCAGCGAGCGGGAGATCGCGACGGCCTGCCGCTGCCCGGCCGACAGCACGGCGACCGGCACCCGCACGTCGGGGATGCGGATCGACAGCGCCCGCATCAGGTCACGGGCCCGGCGCTCCATCTCCACCTCGTCGAGGACGCCCACCCGGTCGATCTCACGGCCGAGGAAGAGATTGCCGACGACGTCCAGGTTGTCGCACATGGCGAGGTCCTGGTAGACGGTCGCGATGCCGAGGGCGTGGGCGTCGTGCGGGCGTTTGATCTGCACGAGGCGCCCCTCCCACTCGATGACGCCCCGGTCGGCGGGGCTGACCCCGGAGATCACCTTGACCAGCGTGGACTTGCCCGCTCCGTTGTCACCGGCCAGGGCCACCACCTCACCGGCCCGGACCTGCAGGTCGACGTCCACCAGCGCCTGGACACCGCCGAACCGCTTGGTGATGCCACGCAGGGCCAGGACGGGGGGATGGGCCACGGGGACCACCTCGCTCACCGGGTGAGCCCGGCGCGGACACAGGCCGAGCGGAACTTCGGGGTGCAGATCTGGTCGAGCGTGTAGACACCGTTGCGGACGAGCGTCCGGCCGATCGTCTCGCGCGTCACGGCGGTGGGCGTGAGCAGGATCGCCGGGACGTCCTCGGTCGTGGGACTGTCCACCTTCGTCGTGACCAGGGAGTCGATGTCGTTGCCGCGGGCCAGGGCGACGGCCATCGCGGCGGCCGCCTCGGCCTCCTGCCGGAACGGTTTGTAGACGGTCATGTACTGCTCGCCCTGGACGATGCGCTGCACGGCGTCGAGGTCGGCGTCCTGCCCGGTGACCGGGGGCAGCGGCGTGACACGGGCGCTCTTGAGGGCCGAGATGACACCGGCCGCGATGGAGTCGTTGGCCGCGAGCACCCCGTCGATCGCGCCCGGGCCGAGGGCACTGATCGCGGCGGACATGTGGTCGTGCGCGTTCTCCGTGCGCCACCCCACGGTGTCGTACGACTTCAGGATGCGCACCTCGTCCTTCAGGACGGACCGCGCCCCGCCCTGGTACCAGGCGGCGTTGGGGCTGGACGGGTCGCCGTTCACCATGACGACACCGCCACCGTCGGCCCTCGCGCCCATGCCCTTCAGCAGCTCCTGGCCCTGGAGTCTGCCGACCTCGGCGCCGTCGAAACTGACGAAACCCGAGATCGGGCCCTCGGCGAGGCGGTCGTAGGCGACGACCGGGATGCCCTCGCGCTGCGCCGCGTGCACCGAGGAGCGCAGGGCCTTGGGGTCGACGACGTCCAGGAGCAGCGCCGAGACGCCCCGGGTGATCATGGAGGTCATCTGCTGCCGCTGGCTGCCCGCGTCGTTCTCGGCGTTGGCGTACACGACCCTGCACTCGGAGCACAGCTCCCCGATCCGCTTCTCGATCAGGGGCCGGTCCCACTTCTCCCAGCGGGGCACCGCCCGGCTCGGCAGCAACAGCCCGATGGTCAGCTCGCCCTCGCCCTCGCCGCCACTGTCCGCGCACGCGGTGAGGGACACGGCGAGCAGGACCGCCAGCAGCCCGGCGGCACCGCGCAGACCCAGGCCGCGCATCAGGGGCCTCCCTCGTGGGGCCGGTCCGGGTGAGGGGGCGCGGGTGGCTCCGCGGCCCCGTCACCGATGTGCTCCATGGCCCGGTCGAGACCGACGGCCTGCTCGCCCTCGCGTCCCTCCGTCCGGTCGTCGTCACGGGACCGGCCCTGGTCACGGGTCTTGCGGCGGTCCCGGTTGCGGCCCAGGCCCCAGGTCCGGTCGCGGCCCAGGCCCCAGACGCGGCCCGGTCTGCGCTCCTCCTCCGGCTCGCTCTCCGGTTCCTCGTCGGGCTCCTCACCGGGCTCGCTCTCCCGGCGCGTGACGACGATCTCGCTCCACACCTGCTTGCCGCCGCCCACCGGCACCGAACCCCAGGCCGCCGACATGGCCTCGACCAGGAAGAGGCCCCGCCCGCCCGTCGACTCCCAGTCCACGACCACCGGTTTGGCCGGTGCCCGCGGTGAGGAGTCGTTCACGGTCACCCGCAGCCGGTCCGCCGCCAGGGTCAGCTCCACCCGGACCGCGCCCTGCGTGTGCACCAGCGCGTTGGTGACCAGCTCCGACACCACCAGCAGGACGGTGTCGGCCTCGGCGGCGATGCCCCAGGAACGCAGCGTGCGCGCACTGAACCGGCGGGCGTGCATCACCGCGTCCGGCAGCCGCCACACCACCCAGCCCGCCCGCACCGGCCGTACCCGCATCCCGTCGTAGCGCAGCAGCAGCACCGCCACGTCGTCCTCACGCCGCCCGGCCTCTCCGAGCAGCTCGTCGGCCATCCGTCCCGGGTCGGCGGGATCGGCTGCGGCGAGCGCCTGGCGCACGAGCCGCATCCCCTCGTCCACCTGCAGGTCCGCCGACTCGACCAGACCGTCCGTCACCAGCGCGAGCACCGATCCCGGCGCCAGCGCGAGGGCCGTCAGCGGGAACTCCGCCTCCGCGAGGACGCCCAGCGGGAGTCCGCCCTCGACCGCGATCTCCTCGGTGCCGCCGTCGGGGTGCCGCGCCAGCGGGGCCAGGTGCCCGGCCCGGACGAACAGCGCGTTGCCCTCCTCCATGTCCAGCTCGACGTAGCAGCAGGTGGCGAACAGGTCGGTCTCCATGCCGACGAGCAGACGGTTGGCGTGCGCGACGACCACGTCGGGGGGATGGCCCTCCACGGCGTAGGCGCGCACCGCCGTACGCATCTGGCCCATGATCGTCGCGGCCCCGGCGCTGTGTCCCTGCACATCCCCGATCACCAGGGCCACCTTGCTCTCCGACAGCGCGATCACGTCGTACCAGTCGCCGCCCACCTGGAGACCGCGCCGGGCGGGCAGATAGCGGGCCACGGCCGTGCCCCCGGGCAGCTTGGGGAGCCGGCGCGGCAGCAGGCTGCGCTGGAGCATCGTCGCGAGCTCCTGCTCGGCGTCGTAGGCGTGCGCGCGTTTGAGGGCCTGCCCGACCAGGCCGGCGGTGGCGGTCAGCAGAGCCCGCTCCTCGGGCGCGAACTCGTGCGGGGTGTCCCAGCCGACCAGGCACACCCCGGCCACCCCGCTCCTGGCCGGCAGCGGCAGCACCGCGAGCCCGCCGGGGCCCACCCCGGCGAGCCCTGGTTCGAGGGCGGAACCCGCCGGCCACAGGCTCATCCGCCCGTCCCGCAGGGCCGCCTGGAGCGTGGGCAGGGCGGACACCGGCGCGTCGGGCCACTCCGAGCGCCACTCACGGCGCCACAGCTCCGGCCAGGCACCGGCACCCGGCGGGTCGAGCACGGTGACCGCCAGCCGGTCCTCCAGCAGCTCGGCGAGTGCCACCCGGTCGGCACCCAGCGGCTCGCGCAACGCGGCGACGACGACCCGGCTGACGTCCCGTACGGTCGTGGCGTCGTCGAGCGCGGCCGTCAGCCACTGGATCCGGGCGACGTCGCTGGCACTGCGGCGCAGCACCGGCGCCGCGCTCACCACGCCCAGCACCCGTTCGGGAGCGCCGTCGGGCCCTTTCAGCACCCGGCAGTTCAGCCGCAGCCAGCACAGTTCACCGGTGGGCCTGCGGATACGGAACTCCAGCTCACGACGGCCCGGCGCCTGCGCGGACGGCTCGATGACCGACATCAGCGCGGGGACGTCCTCCGGCACGCTGACCGAGAGCAGGGTGTCGGTCTTGCCGTCGAAACCGCCCTCGGGGATGCCGACGAGTTCGAGCAGCGCCGGGTCGGTCTCCACCAGCCCGGTCCCGGGCGACAGGGCGAAGGACCCGACTCCCATGGCGCGCAGGGCCGGATCCAGCAGCGGTGAGGGCGCCGTCCGGTCGGCCTCGCCGCGCAGCCGCTCGGCGACGGCCTCGGCGTACTGCTCCAGGAACTCCCGCTGCTCGGACCCGAACCCCTCCCCGGCCTCTCCCACCACGACGAGACACCCCAGCCAGCCGCCCGCGGCCCCCAGCGGCAGGGCTCCGAGCGGGACGGAGGCGGGCGCACCGTCCGTCCCTCCGGCGAGCACCACACCGGCGAGCCACACGGGCCGGCCCCGCAGATAGGCCTCGGCGACGGCCGGGCCACCGCCTTCCGTCCCCGGGCCCGCAGGGGTGCCGCCGGGACCGGCACGACTGGAAGGGGCGGGGGAGGGGGCGCCGGGGGCACCGACGTCCTGCGCCGGGCCGCTGCGACCGCTCGATGCCGGCCCGCCGGAACCGCTCGGGGCGCGATGCCCGGGTCCGGCGGGCGACGACGCGGATCCCGCGACGGGAGACTGCCCCGGAAGCGGGACCACCACCCGCCCCGGCAACCGGTACCGCTGCTCCGCCCCGGCGCCGACAGCCTCCACCAGCCGCAGCTCGGCCCCGTCTTCGACGCGTACGTACACCGCCGCCAGCGTCACCCCCGCGAACGCCAGGAGCCGCGCTCGCGCGGCCGGTTCCGTAGCGGGGCGAGGCGGACCGGGGCCCCCGTTCCCCGGCGCCCGAAGACCGGGGATCGCGGCCCGGGCATCGCCGTAGTGGGGCATGTCCGCATCCACCTCCCGTCCATGCCGCAGCCACCGGCAGGTGGGAGTCCCCGGAACTCAGGCGACGACGCGGGCACGGGAGCGGCGGCGCGGGGTCGCGCCTCCCATGGCGGATCCACGCCGCACACGAGCGGCAGGGCACCCACACACAGAATCGCACACCTGGATAATTGAGACATATGGGGCGCCCGGCCTGGTGCGCTCCGCATGCCCGGCGGGGCCGGTCGCCCGGTCGGCACTCCGGCAGCCGCTCGGCTGAGGCGGCGCCGCCCGGCCGGATCCCGCCGCCGTCACCGCCGGAGGGCGAAGCCGCGGAGTTCGTCGACCTTCATCACGCGGGACAGGGCGAGATACACGGTCGCCATCACGGCCGTTCCGGCAGCCAGGCCCAGCGCGGTGGGAAAGGTGCCGTCGCCCAGCGACGTGGCGCAGGCGCGGGCCGCCCCCCAGCCCGGCGCCGCGGCGAGGGCGGCGGCGCACAGCAGTTTCGTGTACGTCCGGCGCACCTCCCCGTCGTCGAGCCGGCCGCCGAGCCTCCCGCGCAACCGCCGCGCCGTGATCACCAGCCCTGCCAGGTACGACACCGTGTAGGCGCCGGCCATGCCGGTCACCGCCCAGCGCGCGGGCAGCAGCAGGTGGCAGCAGCCGGCCAGCGCGATGTTCACCGCGGCGATCCACGTCGCCATGAAGAACGGGGTGCGGGTGTCCCCGAAGGCGTAGAAGCCCCGCAGGAGGAGGTACTGCGCAGAGAACGGGATCAGCCCGAGCCCGAACGCCTGGAGCATCTGCCCGAGCGGCTGGGCGGTCGCGGCGTCGGCCGCACCGTGGGCGAACAGCAGCGTGGAGATCTGGGGGCCCAGAGCCAGGAAGAGGAACCCGGCCGGCACGACGACCACCCCGGTGACCCGCAGCGCCCGCGAGAGGTCGGCACGCAACTCGGGGATCCGGCCCTCGGCGGCGGCCCTGCTCATCCGCGGCAGCAGCGCGGTCACCAGGGAGACGGTCACGATCGACTGCGGCAGCATCCAGATGGTCTGCGCGTACATGTAGGCCGAGTAGCCGGCACCGGCATCCGGCAGCGCCTGGTCCGCGGCGTTGGCGAAGTTCGTCACCACGGTCAGCGCGACCTGGTTGACCAGGACGAACAGCAACGTCCACTTCGCGGCGTGGACGCTCTTGCCCAGGCCCGCGCCCCGCCAGTCGAACCGCGGCCGGAACCGGAAACCCGCGGCGCGCACGAAGGGGACCAGCGCAAGGGCCTGGAGGGCGATGCCGGCCGTCGTGCCCCATCCCAGCAGCCGCACCTGCGTCGCGGTGATGTCCGCCACCCGGTCCGGGACCGCCATCAGCCCCAGGTACACGCCGAACATGCCGATCAGCACGACGTTGTTCAGCACCGGCGTCCACATCATCGCGCCGAACTTCTCCCGGGCGTTCAGCACTTGCCCCAGGATGCCGAACAGGCCGTAGAAGAAGATCTGAGGCAGCAGGAACCGGGCGAAGACCACTGTCAGTTCGAACGCCTCATGGCCGTCGGCGGTGTCGCGCATGTACAGGCCCACGATCTGCGGTGCGGCCCACACCGCCGGCACCGTCCCCACGGCCAGGACGCACACCACGAGCGTCACCAGCCGCTGCTCGTAGGCCCTGCCGCCGTCGGCCTCGGTGGTTCGCGCCCGCACCAGTTGCGGCACCAGCACGGCGTTGAGCGCACCGCCGATGAACAACGTGTACAGGCTCGTCGGCACGGTGTTGGCCGTGTTGTACGTGCTCGCCAGCAAACCCGTGCCCAGTGCCGCCGCCTGAAGCACCTGCCGGATCAGGCCCGTCGCCCGGGACACCATCGTGCCCAGGGCCATCAGCAGGGACGAGCGGGCCGCCCCGCGCCGCTTCCCCCGGCCGCCTGTCTCCGGCCGTTGCTCTCCGGCTCGTCCGTTCGTGGCCGCCGAGTCGCTCGCGGCCTTCGCCCCCTCCATCATGGCGCCAACCTATGTCGCCGGGAACGCGGGGAGGGTACCGGCCCTCAGCCCGGCCCGCCCGGAGCGTGCCGTGGCGACGGGCCCGGTCACCGTCGCCCCGGTCACCGGGCCCGCCCGTCCGGCGGTTCAGCCCACCCTGCAGGGCAGGCTGCTCGTACTGTCACCTCCCGCCCCGGAGACGACGTATCCGAACGTCGTGCTCTTGCCCGGTGCGAGAGAGCCGTTCCAGCCCGCGTTGTGGACCATCACCGCCTGGCCGTTGTAGGTCGCGCTGCCGCTCCACAGACTGTCGACCTTCTGGCCCGCCGGGAGGGTCCAGTCGACCATCCAGCCGAGCATCGGGACCGTGCCGGTGTTGGTGACGGTCACCTCGGACTGGTGGCCGCCGTTCCAGGTGCCGGTCGTCCTGCGGGTGGCCGTGCAGGTGCCGGGGACCGGCTCGGACGGGGTGCCCGGCTGCTTGATGCCGGTCACCTCGCCGTTGCCGCCGTCGAACACGACGTCGGAGCAGGAGTAGAAGGTCTCCTGGCTGTCGGAGCGCTGCCAGACCATGTAGATGATGTGGCGGCCCGACTTGCCGGCCGGCAGCTTCCCCGTCCAGGAGTAGTTGGCCTCGACCGTGCCCGGGGAGCCCTTCAGTGCCGGGTGGTCGACGCTCAGGAACGGCCGCTCCTCCATGTCGTTCCAGGTGAGCGTCCTGGTCGGGTCGAAGCCGTCCTTGGTGATGTAGACGTAGAACCAACCCGGGTGCGCGGCCCAGGCGTTGTACGAGAAGTCGACGGTCGCGCCCGAGGTGAGATGGGTGAGCGGCCAGTCCTTGCTGGGCGTGTTGAACCCGGTGAAGTTGGTGTTGCCGCCGCTGCACAGCTCGCCGTCCGGTACGAAGCCCCGGGTGCGGCCGGCGCCGTCCGAGCGGAGCACCGAGAACCAGTTGTAGAACGGCGTGGTGCCGCTGACCTGCTGCGCGCCTCGGCAGGCGGGATTGACCGGCTTGATCTCGCCGGTGTCCGTCAGGCCGTCCTGCCAGCACAGGAAGGTGCGGCTGCCGGGCTTCATGGGGGTGCCGTGCGCCTCCGCCTCGCCGCCGGAGGTCATGACCAGGCCGATGGCCGGGACGGTCACGAGGAGGGAGAGCAGCACGAGGAAGAGGGCTCTGGCCCGGGAGGGGAGCGCCGGTCGGGGCAGCGCGGATCCCCCCGGCCTCTTTGTCGCGATCATGACAGCACCATCCGTTCGTGGGGTACGGACCTGCGGATGTGCGGGTGTTCGGATGTGCGGGGTGGGGGCGGCTCGAGGGCGGGTTCCGGTCCACCGTGATGGGAGCGCTCCCACCCCGCTGTTGCGGAAGTTAGCGCCCGGCGGCACAGATGTAAACGGCTCCGGAAGGAGGCTCTGGACCGGATGCCCCTGCCGGTGTGCCGAATGCCTTCGCCGGCGAGGGTGCGGGTGTGTGACGGCCGGCCGTCACCGGCGATCGCCCAACAGGTCTGCGCGTAAAGCGAGTTGACTTTACCTGCCCTTTGCGGTTGGCTGCGGGACTCGACCGTCGTGATCCGGGGGGATCCCTTTGAAGCGCAGCCTTCGCGCCGCCGTCTGTTCCGTCGCCGTCACCGGTCTCGCGCTCGGCCTCACCGCCTGCTCCGAGGCGGTCGACCAGGTCGACAAGGCCGTCGACGAGACGTACGAGGTCACCTACGAGGTGACGGGGGAGAACGTCGACTCGATCGAGTTCCACGGCGGCGGGGGCAAGGCCATGGATCCGAAGATCGAGTCGGTGTCGAAGCCCGAACTGCCCTGGAAGAAGACGGTCACGCTGCGCGGCATCATGCCGGCGGCGGTCATGCCGGTCGCCGCCGACCCCGAAGGTTCCCGGATCACCTGCAAGATCATCCACAAGGGCAAGGTGATCGAGGAGCAGAGTGCCGGGGGCCTGGTGACCGCCGGCGGCTGCACCGCGGAGTCTCCGGTCGCGGGGTGACCCCGGGGGATCGTCAGCCCAGCACCCCGCGCAGCCAGTCCAGTTGCCGCCGCACCTGCACCGCCTCGCCGCCTTCGTGCCCGTTGAACGGATAGGCGTGGATCTCCTTGCGCGGGTCCGTGCCGGTCAGTTCGGCGTAGCGGTTGAAGGCGGCGTATGCCCCGCTCGGCGGGCACACCGTGTCCCGCAGGCCCACCCCGAAGTGGGCCGGGGCCTGCGCGCGGCGGGCGAAGGAGACACCCTCGACATAGGACAGGGTCCGGAAGGCGGCACGCTCGGCACCCCGGTGGACGGACAGGTAGGAGGCGATCTCGCCGTAGGGCCCGGCGTCCGTGAGGGCCAGGGCGCGCCGGATCCCGCACAGCAGCGGCGCCGTGGTCAGCAGTGCCGCCAGTCCGGGCACGAGCCCCGCGACCGCCAGGGCCAGTCCGCCTCCCTGGCTGTTGCCCACGGCGGCGATCCGCCCCGGATCGACCCCCGGCAACTCCCGTACGGCCGCGACGGCACGCACCGCGTCCGTGATCAGACGCCGGTAGTGATAGTCCTCGGCGGCGAGCAGCCCGCGCACCGCCGGCCCGGGCCCGCCCGGTGCGACGGCGTGCGGATCGGGGGTGTCGCCGCCGCACCCGTACTGGTCGCCCTGGCCGCGGTTGTCCATGAGCAGGTGCGCGTACCCGGCGTTCACCCACGTCAGGCGCTCGTGCGGAAGGCCGCGACCGCGCCCGTAGCCGGCGAACTCGACCACGGCGGGCAGCGGTTCGTCCGTCCCGGCGGGCCGGCTGAACCACGCGCGCACCGGGTCGCCCGCGAAACCCCGGAACGTCACGTCCCAGGTCTGCGTCAGCCGAAGGCCCGTCTCCACGGGCCGCACCGACACCAGAGGTTCCGCCTCCCCGGCCGCCGTCAGGGTGTCCTGCCAGAACGCGTCGAAGTCGGCGGGCTCCTCGATGTCCGGGCGGTGGCGCTCCAGTTCGGTCGGTGGCAGGTCGAAAGCCGGCACAGCAGCACCTCGCAGGAGTCGGTGGTCATCCAGAAACTTGCGGACGGGCAAGGGTGAGTGACTCCGGAGTCATACCCAGCTCCGATGGGCTTCCAACGCGCCCCAAACGTCCCGCCCGAGTGGCGCAGCACCCATTGACAGCGCTTTCTCAGCCCCATAGGTTGCCGCAAGTTACCGGCAAGAGCTCGAAAGTTTCGGTTCCGCGTCCCATGTCCACGGGAGGCCCGAGCAATGAGCACGTCCACCACTTCGGCCCCACCGGGCTCCCAGGACCAGCCGCCGGCCCGGGCCGCTCCCCGGCGCGGCGAGCGGGCGCCCACCCGGAGCGCATGGCGACGAGCACTGCGCCGCGACTGGCAGTTGTACTCGCTGGCGATCCTGCCGCTGCTGTTCTTCCTGGTCTTCCGCTATCTGCCGATGATCGGCAACGTGATCGCCTTCCGGCGCTTCGAGCCCGGCGGTTCGATCTTCGGTGAGGAATGGGTGGGCCTGCGCTATGTGCGGATGTTCCTCGGTGACCCCACCTTCTGGCAGGTGTTCCGCAACACCCTGTGGCTGGGCGGGCTCACGCTCGTCTTCTGCTTCCCGATCCCGATCGTGCTCGCGCTGCTGCTGAACGAGGTGCGCCGGCGCTCCCTGAAGCGGTTCGTGCAGTCGGTGTCGTACCTCCCGCACTTCCTGTCGATCGTGATCGTCGCGGGCATCACGATGCAGATGCTCGCGAGCGACGGCCCCGTCAACCACGTCCTCGGCCTGCTCGGTCACGACCCGGTCCGCTTCATCCAGGAACCCGGGTGGTTCCGCACCGTCTACGTCGGTTCCGAGATCTGGCAGACCGCCGGCTGGGGCACGATCCTCTACCTCGCCGCGCTCACCACGATCGACGAGGACCTGTACGAAGCCGCCCGCATCGACGGCGCGGGCCGCTGGCGGCAGATCTGGCACGTCACCCTGCCCGGCATCCGCCCCACCATGATCACGCTGCTGATCCTCAACGTCGGCACGTTCATGGCGGTCGGCTTCGAGAAGGTGCTGCTGCTGTACAACCCGCTCACCTACCCCACCGCGGATGTGATCTCGACGTACGTCTACCGCGCCGGCGTGGAGTCCAACAGCTTCAGCTACGCCGCCGCCATCGGCCTGTTCGAGGCGGTCATCGGCCTGGTCCTGATCACGTCCGCCAACACGCTCTCGCGCCGCACGGTGGGGACGAGCCTGTGGTGAGGCCGAGCCGCTCCCAGCGGGTCTTCCAGGGCGTCAACGGGGTGATCCTCACGCTCGTCGTGCTGGTGACCCTCTACCCCTTCGTCAACATCCTCGCGCGGTCCTTCAGCGGGGAGCGGCAGATCCGGGCCGGTGAGGTGACGCTGCTGCCCAAGGGGTTCAACCTCACCACGTACCGGATCGTCTTCCAGGACTCGATGTTCTGGCGGAACTACGGCAACACCGTGCTCTACACGGTCGTGGCGACGGCCGTCGCCATGGTCCTGACGACCTGTTACGCCTACGTCCTGTCGAAGAAGCACCTCAAGGGCCGTGGCGTGCTCGTCGGCATCGCCGTGTTCACCATGTTCTTCACCGGCGGCCTGATCCCGAACTACATCCTGGTCACCAGCCTCGGCCTGAAGAACAGCGTGTGGGCGATCGCCCTGCCGAACGCGATCAGCGTCTTCAACCTGCTGGTGATGAAGGCCTTCTTCGAGAATCTGCCGACGGAGCTGGAGGAGGCCGCGCAGATCGACGGCCTGAGCACCTACGGCACCCTGCTGAGGATCGTGCTGCCGCTGTCCAAGGCGGTCGTGGCGACCATGGTGCTCTTCTACTCGGTGTCCTTCTGGAACTCCTGGTTCAGCGCGTTCCTCTACATGGACCGGACCGAGCTGATGCCGGTCACGGTCTACCTGCGCAACCTCATCCAGGGCGCCACCGGCGGTGGCAACGCCGGTGCCGGAACCGAGCAGCTCAGCCAGGTCGGCGCCAACATCCAGTCGGTCACCATCGTCCTCACCGCCCTGCCGATCCTGGCCGTGTACCCGTTCGTCCAGCGCTACTTCGTCTCGGGCGTGATGCTCGGCGCGGTCAAGGGCTGACCGCGTTCCGCTCCTCAACTCGACTACGGAACAAGGGGATTGTCGTGCAGAACGAAGGACGGTTGTCGCGGCGCCAGGTACTCGCCGCGGCCGGCTTCATCGGCCTCGCCACGGTCACCGGCTGCGGCGGCGGTGACGACGGCGGGGACGGCAAGGACCTGTCGAAGAAGCAGGACGGGGCCATGAAGAACTACCGGGCCGGGCAGCAGTTCAAGGCCTCCAGGCCGCTGTCCTTCGCGGTGCTGCACAACAACAACCCGGTCTACCCGATGAAGAGCGACTGGCTGTTCTGGAAGGAGCTGACCAAGCGCACCGGTGTGACCCTCGAGCCGGTCGACGTGCCGCTCGCCGACTACGAGAAGAAGCGCAGCGTGCTCATCGGCGCGGGCGACGCCCCCTCCCTGATCCCGAAGACGTACCACCCCTCGGAGGTCGCTTTCGTCTCCTCGGGCGCGATCCTCCCGGTCAGCGACTACGTGAAGCTGATGCCGAACTTCCGCGAGAAGGTGCGCAAGTGGAAGCTGGAGCCCGAGCTCGACTCGATCCGCCAGTCCGACGGCCGCTACTACCTGCTGCCCGGCCTGCACGAGAAGACCAAGGCCAACTACTCGCTGTCCTTCCGCACGGACGTCCTCGACCGGCACGGCCTGAGCCTGCCCACCACGTGGGACGAGGTGTACGACGTCCTCAAGGCGCTCAAGGAGGAGCACCCGGGCACGTACCCCCTCACCGACCGCTGGAGCACCAACACCCCGTTCCCCTGCGGCGCCCTGTTCAGCTACCTCGGCCAGGCGTACGGGGTGAAGGCGGGCTGGACGTACGACAACATCAGCTTCGACCACAAGGCGCAGAAGTACGTGTTCACCGGCGCGCAGGACGCCTACCGCCAGATGGTCGAGTACCTGCGCGGACTCGTCGCCGAGAAGCTCATGGACCCCGAGAGCTTCAGCCAGACCGACGACCAGGCGCTGCAGAAGCTGCTCGCCGAGAAGTCCTACGCGATGAGCGCCAACCCGCAGGTGCTGGTGCAGGACTACCGGTACAACCTGGAGAAGCAGGTCAAGGGCGCGAGGATCGACATGGTGCCGGTGCCGCTCGGACCCGCCGGTCCCGTGGTGCTGGGCGGCGGCCGGCTGGAGAACGGCGTCATGATCTCCAGCAAGGCGCTCAAGAGCGACGACTTCGTCGCCATGATGCAGTTCGTGGACTGGCTCTGGTACTCCGACGAAGGCCAGCGGCTGGCCCGGTGGGGCATCGAGGGCGTCACCCACACGCGCTCCGCAGGCCGGTACCGGCCGAAGCCCGGCATCAGCCTCATGGGCTCCGACCCGGACGCCCCGAAGGACATGCAGAAGGACTTCGGTTTCTACAACGGCGTCTTCGCCTACGGGGGCAGCTGGGAGCTCGTCTCCTCGATGTTCGGCCCGGACGAGAAGAAGTTCCAGGAGGCCATGGCCCAGCGCCGGCAACTGCCCGTCGACCCGGCCCACCCCCTGCAGTCCTTCGAGCAGGAGCAGGCCACCCTCTGGGAGACCCCGCTGAAGGACCACGTCATCCAGAACACGCTCCAGTTCGTCCTCGGCAAACGCCCGCTGTCCCAGTGGAACTCCTACCTCGCCGAGCTGAAGTCGAAGAACATGCAGCAGCTCGTCGACCTGCACAACAAGGCCTACGAGCGGTTCAGGAAGGAGAACGGGTGATCCGCGTCCCCGTGGCGCCGAGCGGCCGTTTCACCCGCGGAACGGCGGTGCACCGCCGCCACACGTGGCAGGGCCACCGGCACGTGCGGCGGCCGCCCGGCCGGCAGGCCGCCACATGAGCACCGTGCGCGCCTCCGGCTTCGGCACCGGAACCCTCTCCCGGGCCTGCGCCCTGATCCACACCCTCCTGACCGTCGAGGCGCTGCTCCTCCTCACCGCCTCCCCGGGCCTGGCCGCACTGCCGCTGCTCGGCCCCGACCCGGCCAACATCCCCCTGGCGGCCCTGTGCCTGCTGCCCCTCGGGCCGGCCCTGTCCGCCGCCCTCTACGCCCTCCACCACCGCAGCCGCGACCTCACCGAGCTGCACCCGGGCCGCGCCTATCTGCGCGGCTGGCGGCTCAACGCCGTACCGGCACTGAAGCTGTGGGCGCCCCTGCTGCTGTGGCTGACGGTCATCGCCTTCACCCTCACGCACTTCTCCGCCACCGGCCTGCCCGGCTGGTGGGCGCTGCTGCTCGCGCTGACCGGCACCGGCTCCCTGCTCTGGGGCGCACACGCCCTCGTCCTCACGTCCCTGTTCGCCTTCCGCGCCCGGGACACCGCCCGCCTCGCCGCGTACTTCGTGTTCCGGCACGGCCGCGCCACTCTCGCCGCCGCCTCCCTGCTGGTCCTGACGGCCGCGTCGGCGACCGTGCTGACCGAGGCCCTTCCCGCCCTGCTGGCCGCCCCGCTGCTGCTGTCCCTGCTGCACGGCAGCCGCTCGGTGATCGCCGAGACGCGGAGGGACTTCACCGCATGACGCACAAGGGGGTGGCGGCCCTTCAGAAGATTCGCCGCCCCCGCGCGTCCGGCACCCCGGACGCGCGGAAGAAGTAGCTGTTGACCTGATCGCGCCACTCGCGGGCACTGCGGAGCTGCTCCTCGTAGCGCTCCGCCACCCGGGCATGGCGTGCCGGGTCCACCAGCCCGGCCAGCGAGTCCCACACCGCCCGGGCCTCCTCGACCTCCTCGACCCCCTCGAAGTGGGTGTCGTAGATGTGCTGGACCACCGTCTTCCCGCTCTTCAGCACATGCCCGTACGGCACGTGATGGAAGAACAGCAGCAGCTCGTCCGGGCAGGTCTTCGGCGACTCGTACAGCTCGGCCCACGGCGTGCCGTACTGTCCGGCGAACCCCGTACCGCCCCGCACACCGCGGTCGACCCCGACGCCGTCCCGGTCGGCGAAGTGATAGGTCCCCCACGGGCTGTACTCGTACCCCTCCACACTCGGCCCGTAATGGTGCCCCGGCTGCACCATGAAGCCGACCCCCAGGGGAGCGGTGTACTTCTCGTACGTCCGCCACGAGCCGTCGAGCACGGCGTGCAGCCCGTCGGCCAGCCGTGCGGGGGCGTCCGGGAAGCCGAGCGCGATCCATTCGTCGAGCACCGCGCCCGGATCGGCGTCCGGCTGCCAGGCCAGCCGCCCGAAGGTGTACAGATTGGCCTGCGCCAGCGGATGCCCCGTCCAGAACGGGTCGTCACCCGCGTTGGACACGCCGACGAGCCCGCCCCGCGCCAACTCGGCGACGGTCAGGCCCGGTTGGTGCCGGAACCGCAGCACCTCGCTCCACATGGGCCCCAGCCAGCAGGTGTGCCGCTGCTGCCCGGTGTACTCCTGGGTGACCTGCAGCTCCACCGCCAGCCGGGTCCGCGGCATGGCCCCGATCAGCGGCGAGACCGGTTCGCGCACCTGGAAGTCCATCGGCCCGTGCTTCACCTGGAGCGCGGCACCGGCCTCGAACTCCCCGTCCAGCGGCACGAAATGGTCGTACGCGGCCCGGGCCCGGTCGGTCGTGCGGTCCCGCCAGTCCTGGCGGTGGTCGTAGACGAACGCCCGCCAGTGCACCGTGCCGCCGAACGGCTCCAGCGCCGCCGCGAGCAGGTTCGCACCGTCGGCGTGACTGCGGCCGTACGCGAACGGCCCCGGCTGCCCCTCCGAGTCGGCCTTCACCACGTACCCGCCGAAGTCGGGTACGGCCTCGTACACCCGCCGCGTCGCCTCGGCCCACCAGTCGCGCACCGCCTCGTCCAGCGGGTCGGCCGTGGGCAGCCCGCCGAGCGTGACCGGGGACGCGAAGGAGACCGACAGATGGGTACGGATGCCGTAGGGCCGCAACGCCCCCGCGATCTCGGCCACGTCACCGATGCGGTCGGTCAGCAGCCGCGCCTCGGCCGCGTGCACGTTGACGTTGTTCACGCTCAGCGCGTTGATCCCGCACGCCGCGAGCAGCCTGCCGTACGCCCGCACCCGCTCGAGTTCGCCCCGCGCCCCGCCGTCCCGCCAGAACAGCGAGCCGCCCGCGTACCCGCGCTCCACCTGGCCCATGACCGGGTGCACGGCCACGTTGTCCCAGTGGTCGAGCATCCGCAGCGCGAGCGCCGGGCGATGGATTTGCGGCGCCCACTCATCCAGGAACGCCGCCTCTCCGAGACGCACGACGTGGAACAGCCCGTACAGAAGCCCCCGGCCGCCCGAGGCGGTGACGGTCGTCGTGCCGCCCGCACGCGCGAGAGTGAAGCCCTCGTCACCGAGTTCGCCGGTACCGAGGCCGAGAACCAGGTCGTACGAGCCGTCCGCGACGGCGTCCCGCACGACCCGGCCCCCGAAACTCCGGCAGGCCTCGGCCACCTCCCCATGCACCGTCTCCACCAGCGGACCCGATCCCCGGATCAGCGTCCGCCGGCCACCGACCGCCCGGAAGGCGGCGGGCGGTAACCAGGCCGGATCGACACCCTCGGGAAGGACGGGCACGGGAAGCGGCATCGGACCCCCAACTCTGCTGCTCAGGAGAGCAGTTCGACCTCCGCCAGAGTGGCCTCACCGTCGAGGACCAGGCGGTACCTCTGGTACGTACCCGGCGACCTCACGGAGAACGCGCGGGTCTGTCTGTCCCACGCGAAGGACTCACCGGAGCGCCGGTCCAGCGTCCGCCAGGCCGTCCCGTCGGAGGAGCCCTGGAGCGTCCACCCGGCCGGTGCCTTCGCCCGGTCCGCCGACGACGTCAGCGTGTACTGCACCGCCTCGGCGCCCTCGGAGACCGGCAGGTCCACGGAGGTCACCCTCGCGTCCGTCGCCGACGTGTCGTCGAACAGGGCGCCGTCACCCTTCAGCACGTCCCCGCGCGGCGCCGGCACCTCGTCGTCCCGGGTG
Source organism: Streptomyces sp. NRRL B-1140 (assembly GCF_001280065.1). Taxonomy (GTDB): domain Bacteria; phylum Actinomycetota; class Actinomycetes; order Streptomycetales; family Streptomycetaceae; genus Streptomyces. The sequence continues at coordinate 289,953 of NZ_LGEA01000001.1, read as the reverse complement.
ATCGACACGGGCGCCGCGTGCTCGCCCGTGCCCCAGGACGACGGCCGCGGGCCCATGTCGAACTCCAGGACACCGCCCCGGGCCACCAGCGAGTGCGGCAGCGACGTCTTCGTCCAGCTCCGGCCGTTGACCTTCAGCCCCTGCACATAGACGTTCTTCGCGCTGTTGCGGGGCGCCTTCACCACCAGCTCGCGCCCGTTCTCCAGATGCACGGTCGCCTCGGTGAACAGGGGTGAGCCGATCGCGTACTCGCCGCTGCCCAGCACCAGCGGGTAGAAGCCGAGCGCCGAGAACAGGAACCAGGCCGACTGCTCGCCGTTGTCCTCGTCGCCGTGGTAGCCCTGCCCGATCTCGCTGCCCGTGTACAGCCGCGACAGCACCTCGCGGACCTTCTCCTGCGCCTTCCAGGGCTGCCCGGCCGCGTCGTACATGTAGATCGCGTGGTGGGCGACCTGGTTGGAGTGCCCGTACATGCCCATCCGGACGTCCCGCGCCTCGGTCATCTCGTGGATGACACCGCCGTAGGAGCCGACGAACTCGGGGGAGGCCGTCTCCGGGGTGGAGAAGTAGTCGTCGAGCTTGTCCGCGAGACCCTTCCGGCCGCCGTACAGGTTCGCCAGGCCCCGGCTGTCCTGCGGCGCGGTGAATGCATACCCGTACCCGTTTGTCTCGGTGTAGTCGTACCCCCACACCCGCGGGTCGTACGTCGACGACTCCACCCGCCAGCCGCCCTTGGCGTCGCGGCCCTGGAAGAACCCTGCCTTCTCGTCGAAGAGGTTCACGTAGTCCCGGGCGCGGTTCAGGAAGTACTCCGACTCCTCCTTGTAGCGCCGTTCGCCGGTCTCCTCGTAGAGCTTTCGGCCCATGCGGGAGATGCCGTAGTCGTTGAGGTAGCCCTCCAGCGCCCAGGACAGGCCCTCGTGGGTCTCGGTGCTCGTGTAGCCGAGGAAGGGGGAGGTGGCCATGCCCTTGCGGCCGACGCCCGGGTTCGGCGGTACGACCGTGGCGTTCTTCACCGCCGCCTCGTAGGCCGCCTTCGCGTCGAAGCCGACGCCCTTGACGTAAGCGTCCGCGAACGCCACGTCCGAGGACGTGCCCGTCATAAGGTCCGCGTAGCCGGGGGAGGACCAGCGCGACGTCCAGCCGCCGTCCTTGTACTGCTGCACGAACCCGTCGACCAGCTCGCCCGCCCGGGACGGGGTCAGCAGCGAGTAGGCGGGCCAGGTCGTCCGGTAGGTGTCCCAGAACCCGTTGTTGACGTACACCTCGCCCTCGACGATCTTCGCGCCGGTGTGCGTCGGGGTGTCCGGGTTCGGCATGGGGGAGAAGGGCGAGGCGTACTGGTGCTTCCCGCCGACCTTCTCGAAACCGGAGTTCGGGTACAGGTAGAGCCGGTACAGGCTGGAGTACAGCGTCGTCAGCTGGTCGGGGGTCGCGCCCTCGACCTCGACCCTGCCGAGCAGCCGGTCCCACTGCCGCTGGGCGCTCTTCTTCACCGCTTCGAAGGACCGGCCCCGGGGGATCTCCTGGCGGAGGTTGTCCTCGGCCTGGTCGAGGCTGATGAGCGAGGTCGCCAGGCGCAGGGTGACGGTCCGGTTCTCGGCCTTGAAGCGCAGGTGGCCCTTGACGCCGCTGGAGGCGCCTTCGGTCACCGGCTGGTCGAACTCGCCGTGGACGAACAGCCGCGTCGCGCCCGTCGACAGACCGGACTTCACGTCCGAGTAGCCGGTGACGATCCCGTTCTCCTCGTCGAGCGTCAGGCCCGCCTGGTCCGTCACGTTGTCGAAGAGGACGTTCGCGTCGTCGCCGGGGTAGGTGAAGCGCAGCACCGCCGCGTGGTCGGCCGGCGCCATCTCGGCCTTCAGGCCGTTCTCGAACCGCACCCCGTAGTAGTACGGGCGCGCCGTCTCGTTCTCGTGCCGGAAGGCCAGCTCCCTGGCCTCCCGCCCGTACTCCGGGGTCCCGGCGGCCGCGGACGGCATGACCTGGAAGGTCTGCCGGTCACCCATCCAGGGGCTCGGTTCGTGGCTGGCGCTGAACGCCTGGATGGTCGGCAGGTTGTCCGCGTTGTTCGCCCGCGCGTAGTCGTACAGCCAGCTGAGCGAACCCGCGTTGGTCACCGGCGTCCAGAAGTTGAAGCCGTGCGGCACCGCCGTCGCCGGGAAGTTGTTGCCCCGTGAGAAGCCGCCGCTGGAGTGGGTGCCCCGGGTCGTCACCGCGTAGTCGGACAGGTGCGCCTTCGGCCGCTCGGGCGCGACGGACTCGATTGCGATGTCGTCCAGCCAGCCCCGGAACCGCGCCGGTCCCTTGGGGGAGTCGTACGCCACGAGGATCCGGTCCACGGTCTTCCCGGCCGCGACCGACCCGATCCGCGAGGCCACGTGGTTCCACTGGTTGACGTAGAGGATCTTGGCCGCGCCCTGCCCCCGCGGGGTCAGCGGGAAGCCGTGCTGGTCGGTGGCGCGCAGGTCGCTCAGATGGGTGCCGTCGGTGAAGGCGAGGTCGACGGAGACGTGGGTGGCGTCGTAGTCGAGGTCGCCGTCCGCCATCGACGGGAAGACGCGGTAGGCCAGCCGCGTGTTCCGGCCGACGGCCACGTTCACGTCGAAGATCTTGTTGTACGAGTACGCCCGCCCCGCGGCGGTGTGCCGGCCGGCGTACCGCAGGGCCCGCTTCCCGGTGAACCCGGCGCCCGCCTTGGCGGTGGGGGAGCCGCTGGGCCCGCGGTCGACCAGGGAGAGCATGTCCTGCGGGACGGGCCCGCCGGTGCCGCCCGTGGACAGCTGGAGGTCGGCGAGCTGGAGGATGTCACCCCCGTTGTTGCCGGTGACGTCCAGCCGGAAGTGCCGGTACTCACCGGGTTCGACGAGGTCGTACGTCTGCGTCCGGAACCGCTCGGGGAAGGTCTCGCCGGAGCGGGTGTCCAGGGTCTTCCACTCCTTGCCGTCGGCGGAGCCCTTCAGGGCCCAGTCCTTCGGGTCACGCTCGGCGTGGTCGTTGGCCGACGTCAGCGCATAACGTGCCAATGTGGCCGGCTTGTCCAGGTCGAACTCGACCCAGCCGGAGGCCTCGAAGGTGAGCCACTTGGTGCTCGGTTCGCCGTCGGCGAGGTTCTCCTTCACCTCGCCGCCGCCCGTGTTCTCCGCACTGGCCCGGACGTCCGTGACGCGGTCGGTCACGTTGCCCGGTATGCCGCTGCTGTAGCCGCCGTCGACGCCCGAGGCCCGCTTGCCGCCGTCGGGGGCGGTGTCGACGGTGTTCAACCAGTCCGGAACCGGGTCGTCCGCCTCGAAGGAGGAGGTGAACCCCCGATCGGGCTCGCCCGGGTCCTGTGGCAGTGCGACTGCAACGCCCTGTGAGGCAAGGGCCAAAGCGAAGGCGGTCGCCGACACGACCGCCGAACCCCATCTGTGCCGAGCTTTCCGTTGCGTCAACGGGTACCCTCCCTGCGCAGTGGACAACGTTGTCACCTTCGTTGCGCAAGGACCAGTAGCCGCCCAAGTGGCAGGGAGTGTCAAGGGTGTTGCCTGTGGCATTCGGGCGCCGTGGCCGGGATTTTTCCGGCGGAGCACCCACAGGCCGTCCATACTTCCGCGAGGTCTCAACTCGGATAAGACCCGCGGCCAACTCTGTGTTCGATGTTGATCCGCTGGCGGGAAGTGGACTATACCTGTCGCACGCTTCACCCGATCTGCACATCACCACCCGCACGTTCCTGCACGACCCAGCGTGACCCGATCGCGGTGCCGGGAGGATCCGGTTCACCGCCTGAGTCCTGGAGAAGGCGAGGACTTGAGCATGGGATCCACTTCCGCCGAGAACCACGGCACCGAGGGTGTCGGCCGCCGTGATCTGATCAAGAGGTCCGCCGCGCTCGGGCTGATCTCCGTCCCCACCGTGAGCTTCCTGTCCGCCTGTGCGAGCAGCGGCGGCGACGACAGTGGCGACAAGGCCAAGGCCGGCAAGAAGACCGCGAAGAACCCGCTCGCCGTCAACGACACGGCCGGCATGGAATTCGTCCTGTTCGACGGCGGTTTCGGCAAGGAATACGCCGAGGACGCCGTGAAGATCTACGAGAAGAACTTCCCCGAGGTCCAGGTGAAGTTCTCCGCCACCCAGAAGATCCAGTCCACCCTGCAGCCCCGCTTCAACCAGGGCACCCCGCCGGACCTCATCGACAACTCCGGCGCCGAGCAGATGGACATGGGCGTCCTGGTCGGCAAGAACCAGCTCACCGACCTCACCCCGCTGCTGGACGCGCCCTCCTACGACGACCCGGGCAAGAAGGTCCGCGACACGCTGCGCCCCGGCATCGTGGAGATGGGCCAGTTCGACGGCGAGAAGGTCTGGATCCTCTACTACGCCTACACGGTGTACGGCGTCTGGTACTCGCAGAAGGCCCTGGACTCGCTCGACGAGCAGTACCCCGAGACCTGGGACCAGATGCTCGCGGTCTGCGCGAAGGCCAAGAAGAAGGGCATGGCGGGCTGGACGTACGCGGGCAAATACCCGTATTACATCCCCTTCTCGCTCTACCCGATGATCGGGAAGGTCGGCGGCCGCGAGGTCCTCGACGCGATCGACAACCTGGAGCCGAACGCCTGGAAGCACCCGGCCGTCAAGGCCTGCTTCGAGGCGTACTACGAGCTCTACAAGAAGGGCTACGTCCTCAAGGGCACCCCCGGCCTGGACCACATCCAGTCGCAGACGGCCTGGGCCGAGGGCAAGGCGCTGTTCATCCCGAACGGCTCCTGGGTGGAGAACGAGTCGGCGAACGTCATCCCGGAGGACTTCGACCTGGCCGTGTCCGCGCCCACCGGCATCGACTCCTCCGACAAGATGCCGTTCGGCACCATCTGGGCCTCCGGCGGCGAGCCCTTCATCGTCCCGGCCAAGGCGAAGAACGCTCCCGGCGGCATGGAGCAGCTGCGCATCATGCTCAGCGAGGCCTCCTCGAAGAACTTCACCGGCAAGGTGAAGTCGCTGACCGCGTACAACGGCGGCACCGACGGCATCGCCCTCACCCCCGGTCTGAAATCCGGCGTCGCGGCACTGGACAAGGCCGGCGAGAACGTGGTGAATCCCCGTATGCAGGACTGGTACGTGCAGCTGCAGAAGGAGAAGATCGGCGTTTCCGGCCTGGGCGAGATGATGGCCGGCCGCCTGACCCCGGCCGAGGCCATCAAGAAGATCCAGGGCTTTGCCGACGAGGCCGCCAAGGACGACTCCATCAAGCACTACAAGCACCAGTAACGGCACCGGAAAACCCATATTCCGCACACGGCACCGGAGTGGCGATGCAGCACGGCAAGTACCGGTTCATCGTGGGCTTCCTCGCGTTGCCCCTGGGACTGTACGCGCTCTTCGTGGTCTGGCCGTTCATCCAGTCCATCTATTACTCGTTCACGGACTGGACCGGTCTGAGCCCCGAATTCAAGATGGTCGGTTTCGACAACTACAGCCGGATGCTCGACGACGACATCTTCTGGAAGTCGTTGCAGCACAGCCTGCTGTTCGCCCTCCTGCTGCCGGTGGTGACGATCGGCCTCGCGCTGTTCTTCGCCTTCATGATCAACGTGGGCGGCAGAAAGAGAAGGAACGGCCCGGTGGTCACCGGTGTCCGGGGCTCCTCGTTCTACAAGATCGTCTACTTCTTCCCGCAGGTCCTCTCGATCGCCATCGTCGCGCTGCTGTTCGCGTTCGCGTACAACCCGGACAGCGGCGCGATCAACTCGCTGCTGCGCGGCATCGGCCTCGACAACCTCCAGCCGCTCTGGCTGGGCGACCCCGACCTGGCCCTCTGGGCCGTGATGGGGGTCCTCGTCTGGTCCACGGTCGGCTTCTTCGTGGTCCTCTTCTCCGCCGGGATGGCCTCCATCCCCTCGGACATGTACGAGGCGGCCCTGCTGGACGGCGCCAACCGCTTCACCACGTTCTTCCGGATCACCCTGCCCCTCCTGTGGGACACGGTGCAGTCCGGCTGGGTCTACATGGGCATCCTCGCCCTGGGCGCCGAGTCGTTCGCGGTCGTGCAGATCATGACTACCGGGCCGGGCGGTCCCGACTACTCGACCACCGTCATGGTCCTGTACGTGTACCAGAAGGCGTTCCGTGACGGGCAGGCCGCCTACGCCACCACCATCGGTGTCGCCCTGCTCGTCGTCACGCTGGCCTTCGCCGCCGTGGTGATGCGGCTGGGCCGTCGCGAGCGGCTGGAGTACTGACCCATGAAGACGACCGAAACCCCCGCGCCGCTCCCGGCCGAGTCCGGAGCCCCGATCACCAAGGCGGACCTCGCGCCGCCGCCTCCCGCGAAGGAGAAGAAGGAGGGCACGGTCCTCAACGTCTTCTCCCACGGCGTCCTGGTCATCTGGGCGGTCATGGTGGTCATGCCGCTGCTCTGGGCGGTCATGACGTCCTTCAAGGACGACCGCTCCATCTTCAGCTCCCCCTGGTCGCTCCCGGACTCCCTGCACTTCGACAACTGGTCACGGGCGTGGACCCAGGCCAACATGAGCGACTACTTCCTCAACACGGTCCTCGTGGTGGGCGGTTCACTCATCGGCACGCTGGTCCTCGGCTCCATGGCGGCCTACGTCCTGGCCCGGTTCGACTTCCCGGGCAACCGCTTCATCTACTTCCTGTTCATCGGCGGCATGAGCTTCCCGATCATGCTCGCGCTGGTCCCGCTGTTCTACGTCGTGAACAACATGGGCCTGCTGAACACCATCCACGGCCTGATCCTGGTCTACATCGCCTACTCGTTGCCGTTCACGGTGTTCTTCCTCACGGCGTTCTTCCGCACCCTGCCGACGTCCATCGCCGAAGCGGCCTTCGTGGACGGCGCTTCCCACAGCCGCACGTTCTTCCAGATCATGCTGCCCATGGCCAAGCCGGGCCTGATCAGTGTCGGCATCTTCAACTTCCTGGGCCAGTGGAACCAGTACATGCTCCCCACGGTCCTCAACACCGACCCCGACAAGCGGGTCCTCACTCAGGGCCTGGTCCAGCTGGCGGTCAGCCAGGGCTACAAGGGCGACTGGTCGGGCCTCTTCGCGGGCCTGGTGATGGCGATGCTGCCGGTGCTCGCCGCGTACATCGTCTTCCAGCGGCAGGTGGTGCAGGGGCTTACTGCGGGGGCGTTGAAGTAGCCCGGGCCGTGCCGCCCCCAGCGGCACGCATGCCCGCAGCTAGGACGGGAGCCCCATGCACCCGCACCCGCCGTCGTACGCAAGGGGTCGTGTCGGGGGGTGTCCGCCCGCAGCGGTTGTCGCGTCAACGCACAGTCAGTCGGCGTCCGAGCCCATCGCGACGTTCCGAGGACGGACACCCCCCGGCGCGGCCCCGACCCACCACCCGGCGATCGGCGCAGCCACCCGCACCCCCACCCCGCCGCACAAGCGCCGCAGGCAGAAAGCGCGTACCCCCACATAGCGCTCCGCAACGACTCGTACACACCCCGGAATCAGTTCAACCTCTTGACGGGAGGCAACCCGAACGGCTCAGCTTAGAGTTCACTAGTTGGACATAGACGGGGCCTCATCGATGCGGCCCCGCGCGCAGGAGGTCGTCGTGGAGACTCCGGGGTCGCAGTCATCGCTGCACCGAGCCAACCTCGAGCGGGTCGTACGGGCCGTGCGCTTGGCGGGTTCCCTCACCCAGGCCGAGATCGCGCGGACGACAGGCCTGTCCGCGGCCACGGTCTCCAACATCGTCCGGGAGTTGAAGGACGGCGGCACCGTCGAGGTCACACCGACCTCCGCGGGCGGCCGCCGCGCCCGCAGCGTGTCGCTGAGCGGCGACGCCGGCATCGTCATCGGCGTCGACTTCGGCCACACCCACCTCCGCGTCGCCATCGGCAACCTCGCCCACCAGGTCCTGGCGGAGGAGTCCGAGCCCCTCGACGTCGACGCCTCGTCCACCCAGGGCTTCGACCGCGCGGAACAACTGGTCACCCGCCTGATGGAAGCCACCGGCGTCGACCGCACCAAGATCGCCGGCGTCGGCCTCGGCGTCCCCGGCCCCATCGACGTCGAGTCCGGCACCCTCGGCTCGACCGCCATCCTCCCCGGCTGGACCGGCACCAAGCCCGCCGAGGAGCTGGGCGGCCGCCTCGGCGTCCCCGTGCACGTGGACAACGACGCCAACCTCGGCGCCCTCGGCGAGATGGTCTGGGGCAGCGGACGAGGCGTGCGCGACCTGGCGTACATCAAGGTCGCCAGCGGCGTCGGCGCCGGCCTGGTGATCAGCGGCAGGATCTACCGCGGCCCCGGCGGCACCGCCGGAGAAATCGGACATATTACACTCGATGAGTCCGGCCCGGTCTGCCGTTGCGGCAACCGCGGCTGCCTGGAGACCTTCGCGGCCGCGCGCTACGTGCTCCCGCTCCTCCAGTCCAGTCACGGCACCGATCTGACCATGGAAGGCGTCGTACGGCTCGCACGGGACGGAGACCCGGGCTGCCGTCGGGTGATCGCCGACGTCGGCCGCCACATCGGCAGTGGAGTGGCCAATCTCTGCAACTTGCTGAACCCGAGCCGGGTGGTCCTCGGCGGTGATCTCGCCGAGGCCGGTGAGCTGGTGCTCGGGCCGATCCGGGAGTCCGTCGGCCGCTACGCGATCCCCAGTGCGGCACGCCATTTGTCCGTTCTCCCCGGTGCCCTCGGAGGCCGTGCGGAGGTGCTCGGAGCGCTCGCTCTCGCCCTCAGCGAGATGGGCGATTCGACCCTTCTGGACGGAACCGCACCCGGCGCGCTGCGGGCAGCCACCCCTGCCTTCACTTAGAGAACGGATGGCACCGTTGCCATCTCGTTAAGGATTTACTTCTTGACGTCGCACGTGTGGCCGAGTTGACTTCCAGCCACCTCGGCCGCAATGTCGCGGCCTCGTCAGGGAGGTTTCTGAAGTGAACACGCGTATGCGTCGCGCCGCTGTTGCTGTTGCCGCCGGTGCGATGGCCGTTTCGCTTGCTGCCTGTGGCAGCGCCAAGGAGTCGGGCGACAAGGCCGACTCCTCCGGGTCCGCCAAGAAGGGCGACGACATCAAGGTCGGCCTGCTCCTTCCCGAGAACGCGACCGCCCGTTACGAGAAGTTCGACCGGGTTCTCATCGAGAAGAAGGTCAAGGAGCTCACCGACGGCAAGGGCAAGGTCGAGTACGCCAACGCCAAGCAGGACGCCAGCACGCAGAACCAGCAGGTCGACGCGATGGTGACCAACAAGGTCGACGTGCTGATCGTGGACGCCGTGGACTCCAAGGCCATCGCCGGTTCGGTGAAGAAGGCCAAGGACGCGGGCATCCCCGTCGTCGCCTACGACCGCCTGGCCGAGGGCCCGATCGACGCCTACACCTCGTTCGACAACGTCACCGTCGGCAAGACCCAGGGCGAGGCCCTGCTGAAGGCCCTCGGCGACAAGGCCAAGGACGGCCAGATCGTCATGATGAACGGGTCCTCCACCGACCCGAACGCCGCCCAGTTCAAGCAGGGCGCCCACTCCGTGCTCGACGGCAAGGTCAAGATCGGCCGCGAGTACGACACCAAGGAGTGGAAGCCGGAGAACGCCAACTCCAACATGGAGGGTGCCATCTCCGCCCTCGGCAAGGACAAGATCGTCGGCGTCTACTCCGCCAACGACGGCATGGCGGGCGGCATCATCACCGCCCTGAAGGGCGCCGGCATCGCCGACATCCCCGTCACCGGCCAGGACGCCGAGCTCGCGGGTGTGCAGCGCATCGTCACCGGTGAGCAGTACATGAGCGTCTACAAGCCCTACCCGCAGGAGGCGGACGTCGCGGCTGAGATGGCCGTCGCCCTCGCCCAGGGCAAGTCGCTCGACTCGATCGCCAAGGACAAGGTCGACAGCCCGACCACCAAGGCCGTCCCGTCCGTCCTCGTCCCGGTCGTCTCGCTGACGAAGGACAACATCAAGGACACCGTCATCAAGGACGGCATCTACACCGTGAACGAGATCTGCACGGGCAAGTACAAGGCCGCCTGCGACAAGATCGGTCTCAAGTAGGCAACCGCCACGTCCCTGCGAGCACGGGAGTCCGAGCCGGACTCCCGTGACTCCATGCGGGGACCGGTTCGCCCCCCGAGTTCCTCCGGTGCCCCGCCACATCAGCCCCGCAAGCTATTCGGGGCGCCGGAGTGATCACTCCTCCCACCCTTCTGCACAACCTCCCGCCGGGTCAGGCGGCGAAGGAGATGGTTCACGTGTCCGCTACGCCCGTGCTGGCGTTGCGCGGGGTCTCCAAGCGGTTCGGTGCCGTTCAGGCGCTCACCGACGTAGAGCTTGAGGTCCACGCCGGTGAAGTGGTCGCCCTGGTGGGCGACAACGGCGCCGGAAAGTCCACGCTGGTCAAGACGATCGCCGGCGTGCACCCCATCGATGAGGGCGTCATCGAATGGGACGGCAGGTCCGTCCAGATCAACAAGCCGCACGACGCCCAGAACCTGGGCATCGCGACCGTCTACCAGGACCTCGCGCTCTGCGACAACATCGACGTCGTCGGCAACCTCTACCTGGGCCGGGAGATCCGCAAGCGCGGCGTCCTGGACGAGGTGGAGATGGAGCGCCGCTCCCGCGAGCTCCTCGACACGCTGTCGATCCGCATCCCCAGCGTGCGCATCCCGATCGCCTCGCTCTCCGGCGGTCAGCGCCAGACCGTGGCCATCGCCCGCTCCATGCTCGGCGAGCCCAAGCTGGTCATCCTCGACGAGCCCACCGCCGCCCTCGGCGTCGAGCAGACCGCCCAGGTCCTCGACCTGGTCGAGCGGCTGCGCGAGCGCGGCCACGCCGTGATCCTCATCAGCCACAACATGGCCGACGTGAAGGCCGTCGCGGACAAGGTCGCCGTGCTGCGCCTCGGCCGCAACAACGGCGTCTTCGAGGTCAAGTCGACCTCGCAGGAAGAGATCATCTCCGCCATCACCGGCGCCACCGACAACGCCGTGACCCGCCGTGCGGCGCGCACGAACGGGGAGGTTTCCAAGTGAGCATCGACAAGACCTCCACGGCTCCCGACGACCACGTCGTGGAGAACCCCGAGGCGGCCAAGGCCGCCGTCACGGTCGTCGACCCCCGGCTGCTGGTGCGCGAGCAGGGCCTCAAGGGCTACGTCACCGAATTCAAGCGGAAGATGAAGTCCGGTGACCTGGGCTCCATCCCGGTCGTCATCGGCCTGGCGATCATCTGGCTCATCTTCACGAGCCTGAACTCCAACTTCCTCACCGCGGGCAACCTGTCCGACATGTCCGTCGCCATGGTCGGCACGGGCATGATCGCCGTCGGCATCGTCTTCGTGCTGCTGCTCGGCGAGATCGACCTGTCGGTCGGCTCGGTGTCCGGTGTCGCGGGTGCGAGTTTCGCGGTGCTGAACGTCACCAACGGCATGAACGAGTGGCTCGCCTTCGTGCTGGCCATCCTCACCGGCACCGTCGCCGGTGTGCTGCACGGCTTCTTCTTCGCGAAGATCGGCGTCCCCGCATTCGCCGTCACCCTGGCCGGTCTGCTGTTCTGGAACGGCCTCATGCTCCAGATCCTCGGCGACAACGGCACGATCAACCTCGACCCGGACGGGGTCGTGGTTCAGCTGACCAGCTACTACTTCTCCGACGTGGCCGCCGCTTACGGCCTGGCCGCGGTCGTGACCGCCGGGTTCTTCGTCAGTTCCTTCCTCGGCAACCGGCGCCGCGAGGCCGCGGGCGTGCCGTCGCGGCCGCTGAGCGAGACCATCGTGCGGACCGTGCTGCTGGCGGTGCTCGCCTTCACCGCCGCCATCGTCTTCAACCAGTACAAGGGCCTGCCGCTCGCCGTGGTGATCTTCATCGTGGTGCTGCTGGTCACGGACTTCGTGCTGCGCCGCACGGCCTACGGCCGCAAGGTGTTCGCGCTCGGCGGCAGCGTGGAGGCGTCCCGCCGGGCCGGTATCAACGTGGAGCGGGTCCGGATCTCCGTGTTCGCCATCTCCGGCACCTTCGCCGCGGTCGGCGGCCTGTTCATCGCGTCCAAGATCGCCGCCGCCAACCAGGGCGCCGGTGGCGGTGACCTGCTGATGAACGCGATCGCCGCGGCGGTCATCGGCGGTACGTCGCTGTTCGGCGGCCGTGGACGCACCTGGAACGCGCTGCTCGGTGTCCTGGTGATCGTGTCCATCCAGTACGGCCTCGCCCTGGAGGGCATCGCCTCCCCGGTGCAGTACATGATCACCGGTGGTGTGCTGCTGGCCACGGTCGTCATCGACGCCGTGACGCGCAGGACGCAGAAGACCGCCGGGCGCGCGTAGCACCCGCGCAAACCCGTCTGTGCCCGGCACCTTCGAGGTGCCGGGCACAGTTGTGTCGTAGGCGTGGCGCACCATGGGTAGGGCCGAACGCGTGACGTACGACGCACAGCCTCGGCGCCGCCCGCGAAGGCGGAACATTAGACTCGACAAGCCCGGCAACAGCTCTACTGCAAGGAGGCACGGGTGCCGCTGCTGACCCGTATCAGGGGACCGCGCGATCTGGACCGGCTCAACCTGGAGGAGCTGAACCAGCTGGCGGAGGAGATCCGGAGCTTCCTCGTCGAAGCGGTCTCCAAGACCGGCGGTCACCTCGGCCCCAACCTCGGCGTGGTGGAGCTCACCATCGCCCTGCACCGGGTCTTCGACTCGCCCAAGGACAAGGTGCTCTGGGACACCGGCCACCAGTCCTATGTCCACAAGCTGCTCACCGGCCGCCAGGACTTCTCGAAGCTGAAGATGAAGGGCGGCCTGTCCGGCTACCCCTCCCAGGCCGAGTCCGAGCACGACGTCATCGAGAACTCGCACGCCTCGACCGTCCTCGGCTGGGCCGACGGCATCGCCAAGGCCAACCAGATCATGGAGCGCGACGACCACGTCGTGGCCGTGATCGGTGACGGCGCCCTGACCGGCGGCATGGCCTGGGAGGCGCTGAACAACATCGCCGACGCCAAGGACCGCCCGCTCGTCATCGTCGTCAACGACAACGAGCGCTCCTACGCGCCGACCATCGGCGGTCTCGCCAACCACCTGGCGACCCTGCGCACCACCGACGGCTACGAGCGCTTCCTCGCCCGCACCAAGGAGGTCCTGGAGCGCACGCCCGTCGTCGGACGGCCGCTCTACGACACCCTGCACGGCGCCAAGAAGGGGCTGAAGGACTTCATCGCCCCGCAGGGCATGTTCGAGGACCTCGGCCTGAAGTACGTCGGCCCGATCGACGGGCACGACCTGGAGGCCCTGGAGTCCGCGCTCGCCAAGGCCAAGCGGTTCGGCGGGCCGGTCATCGTGCACTGCCTCACCGAGAAGGGCCGCGGCTACCAGCCCGCCCTCCAGGACGAGGCGGACCGTTTCCACGCCGTCGGCAAGATCCACCCCGACACGGGCCTGCCGATCGCCAGCTCCGGCGCCGACTGGACCTCCGTGTTCGGCGAGGAGATGGTCAAGCTCGGCGAGGAGCGCGAGGACATCGTCGCCATCACGGCCGCGATGCTCCAGCCGGTCGGCCTGGACAAGTTCGCCAAGCGCTTCCCCCAGCGGGTCTACGACGTCGGCATCGCCGAACAGCACGGCGCCGTCTCCGCGGCCGGCCTGGCCACGGGCGGCGTGCACCCGGTGTTCGCCGTCTACGCCACGTTCCTCAACCGCGCCTTCGACCAGGTCCTGATGGATGTGGCGCTGCACAAGTGCGGCGTGACCTTCGTCCTGGACCGGGCCGGTGTCACCGGCACCGACGGCGCCTCCCACAACGGCATGTGGGACATGTCCATCCTCCAGGTCGTCCCGGGGCTGCGGCTGGCCGCCCCGCGCGACGCCGACCAGGTGCGCGCCCAGCTGCGTGAGGCCGTCGCCGTCGACGACGCGCCGACCGTGGTCCGCTTCTCCAAGGGGGCCGTCGGTCCCGCCGTGCCCGCCGTGCGGCGCGTCGGCGGCATGGACGTCCTGCGCGAGCCCGGCACCGACCGTCCGGACGTGCTGCTGGTCTCCGTCGGCGCCCTCGCGCCGATGTGCCTGGAGATCGCCGCCCTGCTCGACCGGCAGGGCATCTCCACGACCGTCGTCGACCCGCGCTGGGTCAAGCCCGTCGACGAGGCCATGGCCCCGCTCGCCGAGCAGCACCGCGTGGTCGTCACCGTCGAGGACAACAGCCGTGTCGGCGGCGTCGGCTCGGCGATCGCGCAGGCGCTGCGTGACGCGGGTGTGGATGTCCCGCTGCGCGACTTCGGCATCCCGCCGCGCTTCCTCGACCACGCCTCGCGTGCGGAGGTACTGGCCGAGATCGGTCTGACCGCGCCGGACATCGCCCGGCAGGTGACCGGGCTGGTCGCCAAGCTGGACGGGCGCTTCGAGCGCAGTGCGGCGGACGCCGTGGACGCCGCGCGCGACTGAGCGGGTTCGAGATGGGCCGGTTCCACCACCGTGAGGGTGGTGGAACCGGCCCATTGGCGTGAATCGGTCCGTGCCGGGGCATACGGATGGTGCCACCTCTCGATCATGTCGAGGACGACAAGCGTGGGAGGTACCCCGTGAGCAGCACCCTCTTCCGGACGAAGAAGGTCGAGCAGTCCATCCTCGACACCGAGGAGCCAGAGCACGCGCTCAAGAAGTCCTTGTCCGCGCTGGATCTGACCGTCTTCGGCGTCGGTGTGATCATCGGTACCGGCATCTTCGTACTCACCGGCACAGTCGCCAAGGACAACGCGGGGCCCGCGGTCGCCCTGGCGTTCGTGGCCGCCGGCGTCGCCTGTGCGCTGGCCGCGCTGTGCTACGCCGAGTTCGCCTCCACGGTTCCGGTCGCCGGGTCCGCCTACACGTTCTCGTACGCCTCCCTCGGGGAGCTTCCCGCCTGGATCATCGGCTGGGACCTGGTCCTCGAGTTCGCGCTGGGGACGGCGGTGGTGGCCGTCGGCTGGTCCGGCTACATCCAGTCGCTCATGGAGAACGCGGGCTGGACGATGCCCGCGGGGCTGGGCAGCCGTGAGGGCTCCGATGTCTTCGGCTTCGACATCCTCGCCGCCGTGCTGGTCCTCGTTCTCACGGCCATTCTCGTGATCGGCATGAAGCTGTCCGCGCGGATCACCTCGCTCGTCGTCGCCATCAAGGTGACGGTCGTCCTCGTGGTGATCGTCGCGGGCGCGTTCCTCATCGAGGGGAAGAACTACGACCCGTTCATCCCCAAGGCGAAGCCCGTGGAGGCCGGGTCCAGTCTGGACTCGCCGCTGATCCAGCTGATGTTCGGCTGGGCACCCTCCAACTTCGGAGTGATGGGCATCTTCACCGCCGCCTCGGTCGTGTTCTTCGCCTTCATCGGATTCGACGTCGTGGCCACGGCCGCGGAGGAGACGAAGAACCCGCAGCGGGACATGCCGCGCGGCATCATCGGCTCCCTCATCATCTGCACGACGCTGTACGTCCTCGTGTCGATCGTCGTCACCGGTATGCAGCACTACACCAAGCTGGACGTGGACGCGCCGCTCGCCGACGCGTTCAAGGCCACCGGGCATCCGTGGTTCGCGGGCTTCATCAGCTTCGGCGCCGCGGTCGGCCTGACGACGGTGTGCATGATCCTGCTGCTCGGGCAGACCCGGGTGTTCTTCGCGATGAGCCGGGACGGGCTGCTCCCGCGGTTCTTCTCGCACGTGCACCCGCGGTTCAAGACGCCGCACCGGCCGACCATCCTGCTCGGCGTGATCATCGCCGTCCTCGCCGGGTTCACGCCACTGACCGAGCTCGCCGCCCTGGTGAACATCGGCACGCTGTTCGCCTTCGTGGTCGTCGCGATCGGCGTGATCATCCTGCGCAAGACCCGGCCCGACCTGCCCCGGGCGTTCCGCACGCCGTGGGTGCCGGTCATCCCGATCCTGTCGGTGTGCGCGTCGCTGTGGTTGATGATCAACCTCCCGGCCGAGACGTGGGTCCGCTTCGCCATCTGGATGGCCGTCGGCTTCCTCGTCTACTTCCTGTACGGCCGCAATCACAGCCGCCTCGCCCGCCGCGAGGCGGGGGAGGAGCAGCCGAGCGTGGGGGGTGGCACGCCGTAGCCTCCGTCCGACCGCCGGGTGGTGGTTCGGGGCCGTGTCCTACGGACGAACAGACCGCGGCCCCGCCACCTCCGCCCCCAGCTCCCCGACCCTCCGCCGCAGCTCCCGGTCCGCCGTGACGACAAGGACGGGACGGGTGCCGGCCGACGCGACCACCTCCACGATGTGATCGTCCCCACTGCCCGGCGCCGTCGACACCCGCACCCCGGGCACGGACTCCACGCCCCGCGCGGCCCCCTCCACCACCAGGACGATCTCCACCGGGCCGGACACGGCGGGAACTCCCTCCGCGGCCAACCGGTCCCGCAGCCGTTCCGCCGCGCCCCGGCGGTCCCGCCACCAGCCGTCCGGTACCGACCCGACGACATTCGCGGCGTCGACCACGACGAGGAGAGGCGAAGGCTCGTTCATGCGGCCAGGGTCGCACGGCGGGGGTGGGCCGCGCGCCGAGCCGTGGGGCCCGCATAAAGTGAACTGGTGAACGGCGACTGGCTCATCCGCGGCCGCGACGGCCGCCTCACCGTGTATCTGCCCTCCCGCGACGCCGTCCTGTGCCGGGCCGAGCGCGGCCCCGGCGGCCCTTGGGAGGACGAACCGCGAACCGTCGGCGGTGCCCAGAAGCTGCACCCGGAGGCAGCGGTCGGACAAGGCGCCGACCGTTACGCCCACCTGGCGGCCTGGCGGCCCACCGCCCCGGGCGAGTCAGGGCTCGTGCACACCACGCACTTCCGCCCCCACCTCGCGCCCCTGGACTGGACTCCCATCGGTCACCCGGACAAGAAGGGCGACCGTACGGGGCCGCCCGCCGTGACCGTGGACGGGGCGGGGCGCGGTTATGTCTTCGTCCGCAACGGCAAGGGCGGCGTCAGCCTGCGCAACCAGAAGGTGAAGGGCGGCTGGGGAGGCTGGCTGGACCTCGAAGGGCAGGATGTCGAGGGTGAGTTGGCCGCCGTCACGGGCGAGTCGGGGCTGGTCGAGCTGTACGCCGCCGTACCCGGCGGGATCCTGCGCTGGCGGCAGGAGTCGGACGGCAAGAAGCCGGTGCGGGCCGAGGGCGTGGACGCTTCCGTACGTCCGGGTACGCTGCGCGCTCTGGCCACGTCCGCCGAGCACACCACCCTCTTCTTCACCGACGGCTCCGGCGACCTGTGCGCCTGGCGTCCCGGTGAGAAGCCGGTGACCCTGCTGCCCTCCGCCGGCCCGGGGCCCGTCTCCGCCGTGCGGTGTGTCATCGAGGGGTACGACTGCACCGTGCTCGCCCAGCGGTCGGCGAGCGGCCGGGTCGCCTTCGCCGCGTATCCGACCGAGCAGGAGTCGGCCGGCGCCTGGTGGACCGAGTCCGGCCCCCGGCTGTCCGCCGACGCCGTCGTGTCGGTGGCGCTCGACGAGCACGAGGAGGCCGTAGCGGCCTCCCTGTCGCCCTCGACGGGGACCGTGCTGCTCACCCGCCGCAAGGACGAGCCCGGGCTGGCGCTGGAGGCCTGGCGGGAGATCTGACCGCTTGCAGAAAGTGGAACCAGCTACTTCCTCTTGAGCCTGCGAAAGGGGGCGGGTGCACGGATTGCCACCGTGCGCCCGCCCCCCTCAGGGGTTACGCGTTACGCCGGGACGCTCGCGACGCCCTGCGCCAGGAACCTCTTGCCGTTCACGCGCTCGGAGACACCCTCGCGGTCCAGGTACGGCGTGATGCCGCCCAGGTGGAAGGGCCAGCCGGCGCCCGTGATGAGGCACAGGTCGATGTCCTGGGCCTCGGCGACGACGCCCTCGTCGAGCATGATGCCGATCTCCTGCGCCACCGCGTCGAGCACGCGGTCGCGGACCTGCTCCTCCGTCAGGACCGTGTCGCCCTGCTTCAGCAGCGCGGCGACCTCGGGGTCCAGCTCCGGCTTGCCGGAGTCGTAGACGTAGAAGCCGCGCTTGCCCGCCTTGACGACGGCCGCGAGGTTCGGGGAGACCGTGAAGCGGTCCGGGAACGCCCGGTTGAGCGTCTCCGAGACGTGCAGGCCGATCGCCGGGCCGACCAGCTCCAGCAGGACCAGCGGCGACATCGGCAGACCGAGCGGCTCGACGCCCTTCTCGGCGACCTCGACGGGGGTGCCCTCGTCGATGATGTTCTGGATCTCGCCCATGAAGCGGGTCAGGATGCGGTTCACGACGAACGCCGGGGCGTCCTTGGTGAGCACCGCGGTCTTCTTCAGCTTCTTGGCGACGGCGAAGGCCGTGGCCAGCGAGGCGTCGTCGGTCTTCTCGCCGCGCACGATCTCCAGCAGCGGCAGGACCGCGACCGGGTTGAAGAAGTGGAAGCCCACGACCCGCTCGGGGTGCTTCAGCTTCGACGCCATCTCCGAGACCGAGAGGGACGAGGTGTTGGTCGCGAAGATCGCGTGCGCCGGGGCGACCGCCTCGACCTCGGCGAACACCTGCTGCTTGACGCCGATCTCCTCGAAGACCGCTTCGATGACGAAGTCGGCGTCCGAGAAGCCCTCGGCCTTGTCCAGCACACCGGACACCAGCGCCTTGAGGCGGTTGGCCTTGTCCTGGTTGATGCGGCCCTTGCCGAGCAGCTTGTCGATCTCGGCGTGGACGTAGCCCAC
Organism: Streptomyces sp. NRRL B-1140; assembly: GCF_001280065.1. Lineage (GTDB taxonomy): Bacteria > Actinomycetota > Actinomycetes > Streptomycetales > Streptomycetaceae > Streptomyces. Next base: position 271,314 of record NZ_LGEA01000001.1, on the reverse strand, counting down.
GCCCTTGTCGACGCGCTCCTGGTCGATGTCGGTCAGCACGACCGGCACCTCCAGGCGGCGCAGGAACAGCAGCGCGAGCTGGCTGGCCATCAGACCGGCGCCGACGACGCCGACCTTGGTGACCGGGCGGGCCAGGTTCTTGTCCGGGGCACCGGCCGGGCGCTTGCCGCGCTTCTGCACCAGGTTGAAGGCGTAGATGCCGGAGCGCAGTTCGCCGCCCATGATCAGGTCGGCGAGGGCCTTGTCCTCGGCGTCGTAGCCCTGCTGGAGGTCGCCGTCCTTGGCGGCGGCGATGATGTCCAGCGCGCGGTAGGCGGCCGGGGCCGCGCCGTGCACCTTGGAGTCCGCGATGAAGCGGCCCTTGGCGACGGCCTGGTCCCAGCCTTCGCCGCGGTCGATCACCGGGCGCTCGATCTTCAGCTCGCCCTTGAGGACGGTCGCGGTCCAGATCAGCGACTGCTCCAGGAAGTCCGCGCCCTCGAAGATCGCGTCGGCGATCCCGAGCTCGTAGACCTGCTTGCCCTTGAGCTGCTTGTTCTGGTTGAGGCTGTTCTCGATGATGACCGAGACGGCCTTCTCCGGGCCGATCAGGTTCGGCAGGATCGTGCAGCCGCCCCAGCCCGGGACGAGGCCGAGGAAGACCTCGGGCAGCGAGAACGCCGGCACGGCCGCGGAGACGGTGCGGTAGGTGCAGTGCAGACCCACCTCGACACCGCCGCCCATCGCGGCGCCGTTGTAGTACGCGAAGGTCGGCACGGCCAGCTGGGACAGCCGCTTGAAGACCTCGTGGCCGCCCTTGCCGATGGCGAGTGCGTGCTCGTACTCCTTGAGGATCTCCACGCCCTTGAGGTCGGCGCCGACCGCGAAGATGAACGGCTTGCCGGTGATGCCGACGCCGGTGATCTCGCCGTCCGCCGCCTCCTTCTCGACCTGGTCGATCGCGGCGTTGAGGTTCGCCAGCGAGGCCGGGCCGAAGGTGGTCGGCTTGGTGTGGTCGTGGCTGTTGTCCAGGGTGATCAGGGCGAAGCGCCCGGCACCGAGGGGGAGGTCGAAGTGGCGTACGTGCGCACTCGTGACGACCTCGTCCGGGAACAGCTCGGAAGCCTGCTTGAGAAGCTCGGCGGTGGTGCTCACTTGTCCCCCTCGAAGTGCGGGTTCTCCCAGATGACCGTCGCGCCCATGCCGAAGCCGACGCACATGGTGGTCAGGCCGTAGCGGACGTGCGGCTGCTCCTCGAACTGGCGGGCCAGCTGCGTCATCAGGCGGACGCCGGAGGAGGCCAGCGGGTGGCCGAAGGCGATGGCGCCGCCGTACTGGTTGACGCGCTCGTCGTCGTCGGCGATGCCGTAGTGGTCCAGGAAGGCCAGCACCTGGACGGCGAAGGCCTCGTTGATCTCGAACAGGCCGATGTCGGAGATCGACAGACCGGCCTGGGCCAGTGCCTTCTCCGTGGCCGGGATCGGGCCGTAGCCCATGACCTCGGGCTCCACGCCCGCGAAGGAGTAGGAGACCAGGCGCATCTTCACGGGGAGGTCGTGCTCGCGCGCGAAGTCCTCGGAGGCGATGAGGGAGGCGGTGGCGCCGTCATTCAGACCGGCCGCGTTACCGGCGGTGACCCGGCCGTGCACACGGAACGGGGTCTTCAGGCCGGAGAGGTTCTCCAGGGTCGTGCCCGGGCGCATCGGCTCGTCGGCGGTGACCAGGCCCCAGCCCGTCTCACCGGCCTCGGGGGAGGTGCGGCGTACCGAGACCGGCACCAGGTCGGCCTGGATCTTGCCGTTGGCGTACGCCTTGGCGGCCTTCTCCTGGGAGCGCACGGCGTACTCGTCGGCGCGCTGCTTGGTGATCTGCGGGTAGCGGTCGTGGAGGTTCTCCGCGGTCATGCCCATGAAGAGGGCCGACTCGTCGACCAGCTTCTCGGAGACGAACCGCGGGTTCGGGTCCACGCCCTCGCCCATGGGGTGGCGGCCCATGTGCTCGACACCGCCCGCGATGGCGATGTCGTAGGCGCCGAAGGCGACGGAACCGGCGACCGAGGTGACGGCGGTCAGGGCGCCGGCGCACATGCGGTCGATGGAGTAACCGGGCACGGACTGCGGCAGCCCGGCGAGAATGCCCGCCGTGCGGCCGATGGTCAGGCCCTGGTCACCGATCTGCGTGGTCGCGGCGATGGCGACCTCGTCGATCTTCTTCGGGTCGAGACCGGGGTTGCGGCGCAGCAGCTCCCGGATCGCCTTCACGACGAGGTCGTCGGCACGGGTCTCGTGGTAGATGCCCTTCGGGCCCGCCTTGCCGAACGGGGTGCGGACGCCGTCGACGAAGACGACGTCCCTGACGGTACGAGGCACGATGGCTCTCCTCCAGGGTCAGGATCTGCATTGCTGCTGCGATGCGCTGAGCGCGCGCTCAGGCCCATGCTACTTATGGGTAACGTAGCTGCACACCCCTGACAGGCGGAGCGGCGAAGGTCACATCTCATCTCCGGGTGGTGCGGTGCCCTTGGGGGCGCGGGGAACTGCGCGAACAGCCACGACGCACCCGCACTCCCATTTGGCGCTCACCGAGGCGGCGCTGTGGACCCCCGGGGCGTCAGCACCGGTGTCGGCACAGGATGGGACCCACCCTCACCTCCGGCGATCACCGAGAACAACGTCCTGGCCACCTCCGCCCCGAACCCGTGCACGTCATGGCTCATAGCCGAAAGCGTCGGATGCGTCAGCCGGCACAGCTGCGAGTCGTCCCAGGCCAGCAGCGACACGTCCTCCGGTACCCGAAGCCCCATCTCCGCCGCCACCGACAGGCCCGCCACCGCCATGATGTCGTTGTCGTACACGATCGCCGTCGGCCGGTCGGCCGACGGCGCGGCCAGCAGCGAGCGCGTCGCCCGCGCCCCCGCGTCCCCCGAGAAGTCCGTCGCGACCTGCCAAGCCCCGGCCAGGGCCAGCACCCCCGCCGCCTCGTCGAACGCCGTCGTCCGGATCGCCGTGTGCCCGAGGTCCGCCGCTCCGCCCACCCGGGCGATCCGGCGGTGCCCCAGGGCGGCCAGATACCGCACCGCCTCCGTCACGGCCGTGGCGTCGTCCGTCCATACCGACGTGAGCCCCCCGGTGAGCGAGGGATGGCCGACGGCGACCGCCGGCATCCCCAGGCGCTGCGTCAGGGCCGCCCGCGGATCGTCCGCGCGGAAGTCGACCAGGATCGACCCGCCGATCTGCCGCGCCCGCCACCACGCCTCCTGGACGTCCACCTCCTCGTCCATGTTCCGCACCAGCCTCAGCAGCAGCGAGCTGGCGTGCTCGGCCAGCACGCTCTCCACGCCGGAGACGAACTCCATGTACCAGGGTTCGAGGCCCAGGACCCGGGCCGGCCGGCACACCGCCAGGCCCACCACGTCGACCCGTGATCCGGCCAGGGTCCGCGCCGTGAGGCTCGGCGCCCAGCCCAGTTCGCGCGCCGCCCGGAAGATCCGGTCCCGGGTGGCTCCCGAGAGGCCGGGCTTGTGGTTGAAGGCGAGGGACACGGCACCCTTCGACACGCCGGCGCGCGCGGCGACGTCCTTGATGGTGACGCGAGGGGGTGGCGTTGCCGTCATCGGGTGGGCTCCACGCAGTACAGGGCCGAACGGGCTCTCTCCGCGTCCGGAGTCTTCCAGCCGCGCACCCCGATGGTCACCTCTTCGCCCGGCAGCAGGGTGACGAGCCCCCGGTCGGCCCGCGCCCCCGGCGCCAGCCGGTCCGCCTGGAGCAGCAGGTCCCGGACCAGGGTGCGAGCGGTCACGGTGATGCCGTCCGGGGCGAGTTCGACATCGAACTCGGGTCGCGGATAGGCGACTTCGATGTCCGGCAGCGGGAAGTGCACCGCCCGCAGCCCGTCCACGTCGGCGACCAGGTACTCCTTCGGCCCGGCGGGCGTCAGCTCGCGCGGCACCTCGACCCGGGCCACGGTCCGTGGCCCGGCTGTGAACCTCACACCCCTGTGCCCCAGCACCTCACCCGTCACCGACATCCGGCGCAGGGTGAGCGCCCCCGTCCAGTCCCCGGCCGCCTGGTTGACGGCGGCCAGCTCCAAGCCGCCGTCCCCCGCCAGGAACGCCGGCAACCGGTCCGCGTACAGCCGCCGCAGCTCGTGGTACAGCGGCTTCTCCCGGCCGTCCCCGTCGATCGCCGCCCAGGACGTCACCGGCCAGCAGTCGTTGAGCTGCCAGACGATCGTCCCCGCGCACACCGGCCAGTGCGCACGCCAGTGTTCGATCCCGGCCGCGATCGCCCGCGCCTGGTTGAGCTGCATGAGGTAGTGCCACCGGCCGAAGTCGTCCTCCGGCACGGCGAAATGCCGCGCGAGGCCCCGCTCCAGCTTGCCGTTGCCGTCGTCGGCCTTCTGGTGGTGCAGCATGCCGGGGGAGTCCGGCGCGAGCTCCTCCCCGGGCAGGGCCCGGCGCAGCGTGCCGTACGCGGGCGGCGCCTGCCAGCCGAACTCGGCGACGAAGCGCGGCACGCTCAGCCGGTAGTCCGCGTAGTCCTCCCGGTTCCACACCTCCCACGAGTGGTGGGTGCCGTGCGCCGGGTCGTTCGGATGGTGGTCCCACGACCCCGACCAGGGGCTGCCCGCGGTGTAGGGCCGGGTCGGGTCCAGCTCCGCCACCACCCGCGGCAGCAGGCCCAGGTAGTACCCCTCGCCCCAGGAGTCCCCGGCCAGCCGCGGCTCCCACTCCCAGTCCCTGAAGCCCCACAGGTTCTCGTTGTTGCCGTTCCACAGCACGAGACAGGGGTGTGGCATCAGACGTACGACGTTCTCCCGCGCCTCGGCCTCCACCTCGCCGCGCAGCGGCTGCTCCTCCGGGTAGGCGGCGCAGGCGAACGGGAAGTCCTGCCACACCAGCAGCCCGAGCTCGTCGCAGGCGTCGTAGAAGTCCTCGCTCTCGTAGATCCCGCCGCCCCAGACCCGTACGAGATCCACCCCCGCGCCGGCCGCCTGCTCCAGGCGCTCCCGGTAGCGCTCGCGGGTGATCCGGGAGGGGAGGACGTCGTCGGGGATCCAGTTGACGCCCCGCGCGAAGAGCCGTTCGCCGTTGACGACGAAGGTGAAGCCGGTGCCGTGCCCGTCGGCTCCCCGGTCCAGCTCCACCGTCCGGAAGCCGATGCGCCGCCGCCACACGTCCAGGGCGTCCTCGCCGTGCAGCAGCGTCAACTCGACCTCGTACAGCGGCTGTTCGCCGTACCCCCGCGGCCACCACAACTCCGCGTCCGGCACCCGCAGCCGTACGATCCCGCCCGCGCCCTCGATCTCGGCGCGCGCCCGCACCCCCGCCACGGTCGCCTCCACGGCGAGCGGTGCCTCGACCCGGGTCCGCTCGACGTCCACGTTCAGCTCGACGACGCCCGTGCCCTCGTCGACGGTGACCAGCGGACGTACCCGGGCGATCCGTGCCGTCGACCAGTGCTCCAGGCGCACCGGCCGCCAGATCCCGGCCGTCACCAGGGTGGGCCCCCAGTCCCAGCCGAACGAGCAGGCCATCTTGCGCAGGTACTGGTAGGGCTCGGCGTAGGCCGCCGGCCGCTCGCCCAGCCGGCCGCGTACGGCCTCCGCCTCCGCGTACGCCGAGACGAACCGCACGGACAACCGCCCGGACAGGCCCGTCACGTCGAACCGGTACGAGCGGTGCATGTTGCGGACCTTCCCCAGCGTCCGCCCGTCCAGGGAGATCTCGGCGACGGTGTCGAGCCCCTCGAAGACCAGGTCGGTCTGCTCCTGCGCGGACGAGCCGCCGAGATCCCGCTCGTAGGTCCAGTCGCGGCGCCCCACCCAGGCCACCTCGGTCTCGTTCCGGCCGAGGAACGGGTCCGGGATCACCCCGGCCGCCATCAGGTCGGTGTGCACGCACCCCGGCACGGTGGCCGGCAGCCTGTCCGAGTCGTGCCGCAGGATCCATCCGTCGCCGAGCGGTGTGGCCTCCAGCATGCGCACTCCCTTAACCGGTTCAGTGAAGAGTCGGATGTCGTTTTCGCATCGTTGGCGGGATTGGGACTTTACCGGTTGAGTAAGCGCTGTCAGAGTTCCGAACCAGCCATACCGCACGTGCTCGTCCGTCCCGAGTTCCCCTCAGCGAACGGAGCTGACGCACATGAACCGCCGTACCCTCCTCGCCCTCGCCGCGGGCGCCGCCCTGCTGGCCTCCGGCTGCACCGGCACCGGAAGCTCCACGAAGGGTGCCGACGCCGAGGCTCCCGACGACCCCGCGAAGGTCAGCGGAACCATCACAGTCCTCACCCACCGCACCGACCTCGTGCAGGACGGGACGATGAAGAAGTACGCCGCCGAGTTCAACGAGACGTACCCCAAGGTGAAGGTCGAGTTCGACGGCATCACCGACTACGAGGGCGAAGTCAAGATCCGTATGAACACGGAGAACTACGGGGACGTCCTGATGATCCCCTCGGTGATCGAGAAGAAGGACTACCCCAGGTTCTTCGCCTCGCTGGGCAGCGAGGCCGAGCGGAGCAAGAAGTACCGCTTCACCGACTTCACGACGGTCGACGGCAAGGTCTACGGCCAGAGCCCGCTCGGCGCCCTTCCGGGGTTCATCTACAACAAGAAGGTGTGGAGACAGGCCGGGGTCACCGAATGGCCCACGACACCGGCCGAGTTCCTCGCCGGCCTGAAGGCGATCAAGTCGAAGACCGACGCGATCCCCTACTACACCAACTTCAAGGACAAGTGGCCGCTCAGCCAGTGGACGGACGCCAAGGGCTCGGTCAGCTGTGACGAGCAGGCCACGACCAGGCTCGCCGAGGGCAACCCCTGGGCCGAGGGCGCCGACCTGCGCGTGGCGGACACCCTGCTGCACGACATCGTGCACGAGGGGCTCGTCGAGAAGGACCCGACGACCACCAACTGGGAGGCGTCCAAGCCGAAGCTGGCCAAGGGCGAGATCGCCACCATGTGGCTCGGCTCCTGGGCGGTCATCCAGATGCAGGGCGCGGCGAAGCAGGCCGGCGCCGACCCGGACGACATCGGGTTCATGCCCTTCCCCGCCCAGAAGGGCGGCACGTTCTGCGCGGTGACGTCACCCGACTACAACCAGGCCGTCAACGTCAACTCCTCGCACAAGGAGGCCGCCCGGGCCTGGATCGACTGGTTCACCGAGAAGTCCGGCTACGCGCAGGACAACCTGGCGCTGTCCCCGCTCAAGGACGCCCCGCTGCCCGGTGTCCTGAAGCCCTACGAGGAGGCGGGCGTCAAGCTCCTCGAACTCGACGACAGCAAGGGCGCCGAGGTGAAGAGCATCGACAACCGGTCCGAGGTCGGCATCTACAAGCCCGACTACCGCCAGGAACTCGTCGACCTGGCCCGCGGCGCCAGGAAGGGCGACGTGGACGACTTCCTGGACGGCCTCGGCGAGAAGTGGACCGAGACGCAGAAGTCACTGGGGTCCTGATGCCGGGCGCCACCGAGACGGCGGCCGTCCAGGCCGCCGCGAAGGCGACCGCCGCCCCGGCCCCCACCCCGCGCCCGGCACGCCGGTGGCGCGGGGCCACCCCCTGGCTCTTCCTGCTCGCCCCGCTCACTCTCCTGGTGGTCTTCACCTACGCCCCGATCGCGAACATGGTCGCGTACAGCTTCACCGACTGGGACGGAGTGAGCCCCGAACTGCACTACACGGGCGCGGAGAACTACTCCGAACTCTTCACCCGGTCCGAGCTGTTCGAGGTCTTCTGGGTCAGCGGCTACTACCTGGCGGCCTCCGTCGTCCAGATCGTCGCCGCCCTCTACTTCGCCACGATCCTCAGCTTCGACGTCCGCTTCCGGAACTTCTTCAAGGGCGTGCTGTTCTTCCCGTACCTGATCAACGGGGTGGCGATCGGTTTCGTCTTCCTCTACTTCTTCCAGGACGGCGGCACCCTCGACTCGGTGCTGAGCCTGTTCGGCGTGGAGAGCGACCGGGCCTGGCTCGGCACCCCGGAGTCGGCGAACACCTCCCTGGCCGGTGTCTCCGTCTGGCGCTACCTGGGCCTGAACTTCGTGCTGTTCCTCGGCGCGATCCAGTCGATCCCCGGGGAGCTGTACGAGGCGGCCGAGCTGGACGGCGCGAACCGCTGGCACCAGTTCCGGTACATCATCGCGCCGGGCATCAAGCCGGTGCTGTCCCTCACCGTGATCCTCTCGATCTCGGGCTCGCTGTCGGTCTTCGAGATCCCGTACATCATGACGGGCGGCGCGACCGGCACCGAGACGTTCGTGATCCAGACCGTGAAGCTGGCGTTCCAGTTCAACAAGACGGGGCTCGCCTCGGCGGCCGCGGTCGTGCTGTTGCTGATCGTCCTGGCGGTGACCTGGGTGCAGCGGCGTCTGGCCCCCGACGACAAGGTGGACCTCGTATGAACCGCCGCGCGGTGACCCGCGTCCTCGTGTACCTGTCGCTGATCGCCGCGACCGCGGTGGTCCTGCTCCCGCTCGCCGCGGTGTTCCTGACGTCCCTCAAGTCCGAGCGGGAGATGGCCGGCGGCAGCGGAGCGCTAGCGCTGCCCGACGACCCGACGAACGTTCACAACTACGTGACGGCGTTCCAGGACGGCCGGATGCTCTCGGCCTTCGGCAACACGGCGATCATCCTGGTCGTCGCCATCGGCGGCACGGTCCTCATCGGCTCGATGACGGCGTACGCCGTCGACCGGTTCCGGTTCCGCTTCCGCAAGGCGGTCCTGGCCCTGTTCCTGGTCGCCGCACTGGTCCCCGGCGTGACCACGCAGGTGGCCACCTTCCAGATCGTCAACAGCTTCGGCCTGTTCGACAGCCTGTGGGCGCCGATCGCCCTCTACATGGGCACGGACATCGTCTCGATCTACATCTTCCTGCAGTTCGTCCGGTCCATCCCCACGTCCCTGGACGAGGCGGCCCGCCTGGACGGCGCGAACGCCTTCACGGTCTACCGCAAGATCATCTTCCCGTTGCTGAAGCCGGCGATCGCGACGGTCGTGATCGTGAAGGGGATCACCGTCTACAACGACTTCTACATCCCCTTCCTCTACATGCCCTCCGAAGATCTTGGCGTGATCTCGACGTCGCTGTTCCGCTTCAAGGGCCCCTTCGGCGCCCACTGGGAGACGATCTCGGCGGGCGCGATCCTGGTGATCGTCCCGACCCTGATCGTCTTCCTGTTCCTCCAGCGGTTCATCTACAACGGCTTCACCAGGGGAGCGACCAGGTGAGGAGGCCCCCAGGGGGCGCGGGGAACTGCGCGAACAGCCACGGACAGCCCGCAGCCGCCCGTCCGGGAAGGCCCTCTACGGCGCTTTGGCGGACAACGCGGTCACCAACACCGGCGTCACCTGCTCCACCTGCCACGGCCGAGCCCCGTGCCCGGCCAGGGCGGTGGCCACCGACTCGGCGTCGACCACCGCCGGAGGCTCCCAGCACACCCGCCGCACCGTGTCCGGCGTGATCAGGTTCTCCTGCGGCATGCCCAGCTGCTCGGCCAGCGCCGACACCCCGGCCCGGGCGGCGGACAACCGTGCCGCGGCCGCGGGGTCCTTGTCGGCCCAGGCGCGCGGCGGCGGAGGCCCGGCCACCGGCTGCCCCGGCTGCGGCAGCTGCGCCTCGCTCAGCGCCTTCGCCCTGTCCACGGCCGCCTGCCACTGCTCCAGCTGCCGCTTGCCCACGCGGTGGCCGAAACCGTTCAGCGCGGCCAGCGCGTGCACATTGGCCGGAACCGCCAGCGCGGCCTCGACGATGGCCGCGTCCCCGAGCACCTTGCCCGGCGAGACGTCCCGCCGCTGCGCGATCCGGTCCCGGGTCTGCCACAGCTCGCGCACGACGGCCAGCTGCCGCCGGCGGCGCACCTTGTGCATGCCGGACGTGCGCCGCCAGGGATCCTTGCGGGGCTCGGCGGGCGGGGCCGAGGCGATCGCGTCGAACTCCTGGCGGGCCCACTCCAGCTTGCCCTGCCGGTCCAGCTCCTTCTCCAGCGCGTCGCGCAGGTCGACGAGGAGTTCCACGTCCAGCGCCGCGTACCGCAGCCAGGGCTCGGGCAGGGGCCGGGTCGACCAGTCGACGGCGGAGTGTCCCTTCTCCAGGACGAAGCCCAGCACGCTCTCGACCATCGCGCCGAGGCCGACCCGGGGGAACCCCGCGAGCCGCCCGGCCAGCTCCGTGTCGAACAGCCGCGTCGGCACCATGCCTATCTCGCGCAGGCAGGGCAGATCCTGGGTGGCGGCGTGCAGTACCCACTCGGTGCCGGACAGGGCGTCGCCGAGGGCGGACAGGTCGGGGCAGGCGACGGGGTCGATGAGGGCCGTTCCGGCGCCCTCGCGGCGCAGCTGCACGAGGTAGGCGCGCTGCCCGTAGCGGTAGCCGGACGCGCGTTCGGCGTCGACGGCGACGGGCCCGGACCCCGCCTCGAAGGCGGCGACCACCCGGGCCAGGGCGGTCTCGTCCGCGATGACGGGCGGAATGCCCTCACGCGGCTCCAGCAGAGGGATCGGCGCCTCCGTAGCAGAAGATCCGCCGTCGTCCGGAGGGGCGCCTCCGGTGGTTCGCAGTGAGCTGTCTGCTGCGGTGTCGTGGGCGTCGGTCACATGTCAAGGGTATCCATGTGTGGACAGCGCCCGCCGACGGAACGTTCCGGCGGCGGGCGCTCGAGGGTCGCAAACCAGTCATGTCGGGGAAGCAGCGGGTTCACGAACCGTGAGTGACGTGGACGGGGCCGACGGCCGGTCCCGTGTCACGTGAGGGGTGATCACCGAGGGGCCACGGCGGAGCGGGTCAGTGGATGATCCCGGTCCGCAGCGCCACGGCGACCATGCCGGCGCGGTCGCCCGTGCCGAGCTTGCGGGCGATGCGGGCGAGGTGGCTCTTGACGGTCAGGGCGGACAGGCCCATCGAGACGCCGATCGCCTTGTTCGACTGACCCTCCGCGACCAGCCTCAGCACCTCGACCTCACGACCGGACAGCTCGCGGTAGCCGCCCGGGTGGCTCGGGGCACCCGGGGGGCGGCGGTGCAGTCGTGCGGCGGCGGCGCCGATCGGGGCGGCGCCCGGCCGGGTGGGGAGCCCGACGTTGGTACGGGTGCCGGTGACGACGTAGCCCTTCACGCCGCCGGCGAGTGCGTTGCGCACGGCGCCGATGTCGTCGGCGGCGGAGAGGGCGAGCCCGTTGGGCCAGCCCGCGGCGCGGGTCTCCGACAGCAGCGTGAGGCCGGAGCCGTCCGGCAGGTGGACGTCTGCGACACAGATGTCGCGGGGGTTGCCGATGCGGGGACGAGCCTCCGCGATGGACGAGGCCTCGATGACATCGCGCACACCGAGCGCCCACAGGTGGCGGGTGACGGTGGAGCGGACGCGGGGGTCGGCCACGACCACCATGGCGGTCGGCTTGTTCGGGCGGTAGGCGACCAGGCTTGCGGGCTGCTCGAGGAGAACGGACACCAGGCCTCCTGGGGTGCGGGACGGGGCCGGCTCGTGGGGGGTGAAGCCGGGACGAACCGTGCTTTCAAGGTCACAGTCGTCTTCGGCACCGAACCCGTCCGCCTTTAGAGAATGATCACGAATCGGTGATAACAATCCGTGCAATTCGGACACGCGGTCGATCATTCGAAGGTCGAACGGTTTCGGTCTGTGTCGATACGCGGTTGAAAGTGGCCGTATCGACAAAGTGATTCGGCCAAGAGGGGTACTCAGGTGTGATCGTCGACCGGACATGGTTGACCGCCCCGCACAAGGTCGATCAGTGCGGGGCGGTCAGAGGGCTGTCAGGGGCCGATCAGAGGCCGGTAAGGGGCCGGTCAGCGGGACTGAGGGCCTCGCCGCTGGGGCAGCGTCACCACCGACGCGTCCCCGGGAACGGCCGGGGGCAGTCCCGCGATCTGGGCGAGCAGATCGCACCAGCCCGCCAGGTGCGCGGCCGTGTCCGGGACGCCGCCCAGACCCTCGCGCGGCGTCCACGACGCGCGGATCTCGATCTGCGAGGCGGCCGGGCGCGCGGAGAGCCCGCCGAAGTAGTGGGAACTCGCGCGCGTGACCGTGCCGCTCGGCTCCCCGTAGGCCAGCCCGCGCGCCTGGAGCGCGCCGGTCAGCCAGGACCAGCACACCTCCGGCAGCAGCGGGTCCGCCGCCATCTCCGGCTCAAGCTCCGCGCGCACCAGCGTCACCAGCCGGAACGTGCCGCGCCAGGCGTCGTGTCCGGCCGGGTCGTGCAGCAGCACCAGCCGGCCGTCGGCCAGATCCTGGTCGCCGTCGACGACCGCGGCCTCCAGCGCGTAACTGTGAGGAGCGAGCCGCCTGGGCGGGGGCGTCGGCTCGACCTCGATCTGGGGCCGCAGCCGCGCCGCCCTGAGCGCGTCGACGGCGGCCCGGAAGGGCAGCGGGGCGGAGTCCTCCTCCCGCCGGTGGTTCTCGGTGTCCTTCGCTTCGTCCATTCCGCCGGCGCCGTCCGACGGTCGTCCCTGAGCCGCAGCCATGCGGGAAGATTACGGGGACCGGAGCCCGGGTGCGGGGCTAGACACCCCGCGCCTCTCCAGGGGCTGAATCACGCCGTTCGGCGGCGTGCGAAACTTGGCCCCGTGAGTGCCAACGACGCCCCTCGGGCCCAGCAGCCGTCCGCCGCATACGACTCCGCCTTCCTCAAGGCCTGCCGGCGCGAGCCCGTGCCGCACACACCGGTGTGGTTCATGCGGCAGGCCGGGCGCTCACTGCCGGAGTACCGCAAGGTGCGCGAGGGCATCGGGATGCTCGAGTCCTGCATGCGGCCCGACCTGGTCACCGAGATCACGCTCCAGCCGGTGCGCCGGCACGGCGTGGACGCGGCGATCTACTTCAGCGACATCGTCGTCCCGCTCAAGGCCATCGGCATCGACCTGGACATCAAGCCCGGCGTCGGCCCGGTCGTCGAGCGCCCGATCCGCACCCGGGAGGACCTGGCGCAGCTGCGCGACCTGACCCCCGAGGACGTCTCCTACGTGACCGAGGCCATCGGCCTGCTCACCCGCGAGCTCGGCGCCACGCCCCTCATCGGCTTCGCCGGCGCCCCCTTCACTCTCGCCAGCTACCTCGTCGAGGGCGGCCCCTCGCGTACGTACGAGAACGCCAAGGCGATGATGTACGGCGACCCCGGGCTGTGGAGCGATCTGCTCGACCGCCTCGCGGACATCACCGCCGCGTTCCTCCGGGTGCAGATCGAGGCGGGCGCCTCGGCGGTCCAGCTGTTCGACTCCTGGGCCGGTGCGCTGGCCCCCGTCGACTACCGCCGCTCGGTGCTGCCGGCCTCCGCGAAGGTCTTCGATGCGGTCGCCGGGTACGGCGTGCCGCGCATCCACTTCGGTGTCGGCACCGGCGAGCTGCTGGGCCTCATGGGCGAGGCCGGCGCGGACGTCGTGGGCGTCGACTGGCGCGTCCCGATGGACGAGGCCGCCCGCCGGGTCGGCCCCGGCAAGGCGCTCCAGGGCAACCTCGACCCGACCGTGCTGTTCGCCCCGACGGAGGCAGTCGAGGCCAAGACCCGCGAGGTCCTGGACTCGGCGAAGGACCTCGAGGGGCACGTCTTCAACCTCGGCCACGGCGTCATGCCGTCCACGGACCCGGACGCCCTGACGCGGCTCGTGGAGCATGTGCACACGCTGACCGCGCGCTGACGCGCCCGATCGGCCGCTTCGGTGAACGCGGCCGCCCGGGCGTGCGTATGTGTCGGCAACCGCCCGCGGCGCGGGGAAGGCGGGTCGCGGGGCCGACGTGAGGAACAGGCGATGAACGACCGAGTGACCCCCGCGATGCACGCCCTGCCCGACGGGGAGGCGGAGCTGACGCTGGTGGTGCGGCTGCCCTGGGAGGATGTGGCCCGCCTCGGCCAGGACGCGGGGCGGCTGGCGACCCAGTTGCGGCGGCCCGTGACCCTGGAGGAGGCGGTGAGCCACCGGTTGCGGTCGACCCGGGTGGCGTCGCACGCGAAGCCGGCGGGGGAGCAGCCGCCGGCGGTGACGGCCGGTGCGGCGTCGGTGTCCTCTTTGCCGTCGCGGCCGCCGGCGGAGCAGGCGCGGCAGGCGATCGACCGGATCACCGGTACGGCGGGGACGGCGTGAGGAACGCCCCGTAGGGGTGCGGGGACGTTGCCGGCAGCGGGCTCGTTGTGGCTTGTCGCGCAGTTCCCCGCGCCCCTGAGGGGCGTGGCCGCCCCCCACCTCACAACGAACCGCGGACTTTCGCCGACGCCTTGCGGGCCGCCACCAGGACCGGGTCCCAGACCGGGGAGAAGGGTGGGGCGTAGCCGAGGTCCAGGGCTGTCATCTGTTCCACCGTCATGCCTGCCGTGAGGGCGACGGCCGCGATGTCGACGCGCTTGCCCGCGCCCTCCCGGCCGACGATCTGGACGCCGAGGAGGCGGCCCGTGCGGTGCTCGGCGAGCATCTTGACCGTCATGGGAGAGGCGTTCGGGTAGTAGCCCGCCCGGCTCGTCGACTCGATGGTGACGGACTCGAAGCGGAACCCGACGCGGTGGGCGTCCTTCTCGCGCAGGCCCGTGCGGGCGATCTCCAGGTCGCAGACCTTGCTGACCGCCGTACCGACCACGCCCGGGAAGGTGGCGTAGCCGCCGCCGGCGTTGGTCCCGATGACCTGGCCGTGCTTGTTGGCGTGCGTGCCGAGCGGGATGTGCCGCTCCTGGCCCGAGACCAGGTCCAGGACCTCGACGCAGTCTCCGCCGGCCCAGACGTTCCCCTGTCCGCGCACCCGCATCGAGCGGTCCGTGAGCAGACCGCCGTGCGGGCCGAGGGGGAGACCGGCGGCCTTCGCGAGGGCCGTCTCGGGGCGGACGCCGATGCCGAGCACGACGACGTCCGCCGGGAACTCGCCCTCCTGCGTGGCCACCGCCCTGACCCGCCCGTCGTCACCGGTGAGGATCTTCGTGACCTCGGCGTCGTTCACCATCGTGATGCCCAGGCCCTCCATGGCCTCGTGCACCAGACGGCCCATGTCGGGGTCGAGGGTCGACATGGGCTCGCTGCCGCGGTTGACGACCGTCACCTCGTAGCCGCGCTTGATGAGCGCCTCGGCCATCTCCACGCCGATGTAGCCGGCCCCGACCACCACCGCGCGGCGGCCACGCGTGCCCTCCAGGGTGTCGAGGAGCGCCTGGCCGTCGTCCAGTGTCTGCACCCCGTGCACCCCGGCCGCGTCCGCTCCGGGCATGTCCGGCCGGATCGGCCGGGCGCCGGTCGCGATGACGAGCTTGTCGTACGACGTCCAGGACTCCTCGCCCGAGTCGACGTCACGCGCGCGCACCCGCTGCCCGTCGAGGTCGAGTTCCGTCACCTCGGTGCGCAGGCGCAGGCCGATGTCCCGGGCCCGGTGCTCCTCGGGGGTGCGGGCGACGAGCTCGTCCCGGTCGGTGACGTCGCCACCGACCCAGTAGGGGATGCCGCACGCCGAGTACGACGTGAAGTGGCCCCGTTCGAACGCCACGATCTCCAGCTCGCCGGGACCCTTCAGGCGGCGCGCCTGGGACGCCGCGGACATGCCCGCGGCGTCACCGCCGATGACGACCAGTCGCTCCCGTGCACGGCTCATGTTCATGCGAACACGCTACGGGAGCAGGGCATTTCAGTCCCGCTCACCCGGCGTTCCCGGCTGCGCGGACTCCGGCGCGGGCCGGGCCGTGGGCAGCGGGCCCAGCGCGGTCGCCGTGGGCGCGGGCGCGGGGCGGCGCGGCAGCCGGGGGCGTACCACGCGCAGCCACAGCCAGACGACCAGTGCGGCCAAGGCCGCGAACGGCAGGACCGCGCCGAAGGCCACCGCGAGCCAGCGCAGCATGGCCACGAAGGCGCTCCAGCCGCCCGCCAGCGCGTCCACGAACCCCGGGTCGTCGTCCTTCGCCTCCTTCTTCACCGGGGTCTCGGACAGCGACAGGGTGATGGTGGCCAGGCTGGTGCGGTCCTTCAGGGACTTCTGCCGGGCGAGCAGTGCCTCCAGGTCGGCCTGGCGGGTGCTCAGCTCGCCCTCCAGGGTCACCACGTCACTGAGCCTGGTGGCCTGGTCCATCAGTTCGCGGATCCGGGCCACGCTGGCGCGCTGCGTCCTGATCCGGCTCTCCACGTCCACGACCTGGTCGGTGACGTCCTCGGCCTTCGCGCTGCGGTCGAGGAGCTTGCCGGAGCCCTCCAGTCCGGCGAGGACCTCGTCGTACTTCTCGGCGGGCACGCGCAGCACGACCCGGGTGCGCTCGTGGCCCTCGGCGTCCCGGGTGGTCGTCTCGTTGCCGACGTAGCCGCCCGCGTTCTCCACACCGGTGCGGGCCTGGTCCAGGGCTTTGGGGACGTCCTTGACCTGCACGGTCAGGGAGGCCGTGCGGATGATGTGGTTCGGGGTGAGCTTCGGCGGCGCCGTGGCCTTGGCGCCGCTTCCGGTGCCGCCCGGGGCGGCCTCGCCCGAGACGGCACTGTCGCCCGCCGCCTTGTCGGCGGTGGAGTTGCTGCCGCCCGAGGCGT
Organism: Streptomyces sp. NRRL B-1140; assembly: GCF_001280065.1. GTDB lineage: Bacteria > Actinomycetota > Actinomycetes > Streptomycetales > Streptomycetaceae > Streptomyces. The sequence goes on along the minus strand of NZ_LGEA01000001.1, from coordinate 254,848 downwards.
CGTCCCCGGCGCTGCACCCCGTGAGGGCGAGGGCGGCCGCGAGCAGGAGCGCGGCCAGGGCCGGGACGGGGTGTCGTACGGATCGTCGTGTGCGCATGCGGGCATCCCCCGGGGGTCGATTCTGCTGACGCTTCTTCGACGCCCGGACGGTGCCGATCGTTTGGTCCGGGACGGTTCCGATGCGGTCACGGTCGGGACTCGTGCCGGACACCGGGGCGCGGCGGCGCTGTCGGTGGGGTCTGAGAGGCTGGGGGCATGCGCGAATTCCATGGGCGGGTCGTCGTCATCGGGGCGGGTGTCGCGGGGCTGGCCGCCGCACACCGGCTGCTGGACCGGGGGGCGCGGGTGACCGTGCTGGAGACCTCCGGCCGGGTGGGCGGCAAGCTGCTGCCCGGCGAGGTCGCCGGCGCCCGCGTGGACCTCGGCGCCGAGTCGCTGCTGGCCCGCCGCCCCGAGGCGGTGGACCTCGCGCGCGAGGTGGGCCTCGCCGACCGCCTCCAGCCCCCGGCCACGGCGACGGCCTCGCTGTGGACCCGCGGAGCCCTGCGCCCCTTCCCAAAGGGGCATGTGATGGGCGTGCCCGGCACCGCGTCCGCCCTGGCCGGTGTGCTGTCCGAGGAGGGACTCGCCCGCATCGAGCGGGACGCCGAGCTGCCCCGCACCGAGGTGGGCGACGACGTGGCGGTCGGGGAGTACGTGGCGCAGCGCCTCGGCCGGGAGGTCGTCGACCGCCTGCTGGAGCCCATGCTCGGCGGGGTGTACGCGGGTGACGCGTACCGCATCTCCATGCGTGCGGCCGTTCCGCAGCTCTTCCAGGTGGCCCGGACCCACACCTCCCTGACGGCAGGGGTCCGCGAGCTCCAGGCCAGGGCGGCGGCGGCCCGGCAGACCGGCCCGGTCTTCACGGGCATCCGGGGCGGCGTCGGCACCCTGCCCCTCGCGGTGGCGGACTCGGTCCGGGCCCGCGGGGGCGAGATCCTCACGGGGACGGCAGTGACCGGGCTGCGGCGCACCCCGGAGGGCGGCTGGCACGTGTTCTCCGGTGAGCGCGAGTGGCTCGCGGACGCCGTGATCGTCGCCGCGCCCGCCCCGGCGGCCGCCCGGCTGCTGCGTGCGGAGAGCCCCGGGGCCGCCGCCGAACTCGACGCCGTCGAGTACGCCTCGATGGCCCTGGTCACCCTGGCCTACCGCCGCGGTGAGACGGCCCTGCCCGACGGCAGCGGCTTCCTCGTACCGCCCGTCGACGGCCACACCATCAAGGCGTCCACGTTCGCCTCGCAGAAGTGGGGCTGGATCGCCGACGAGAACCCCGGCCTGGTCGTCCTGCGCACCTCCGTCGGGCGGTACGGCGAGACGGAGATCCTCGAGCGTGACGACAGCGAGCTGGCCGACGTCTCCCGGCAGGACCTGAAGGCGGCGACGGGCCTCGACGCCACCCCGGTCGCCACCCGCGTCACCCGCTGGGACGACGGCCTGCCCCAGTACCCCGTTGGCCACCACGCGCGCGTGGCCCGCATCCGCGAGCACATCGCCCGCCTCCCCGGCCTCGCCGTCTGCGGCGCCGCCTACGACGGCGTCGGCGTCCCCGCGTGCATCGCGAGCGCGTACGCCGCCGTCGACCAGGTCCACGGTGACCCGGCCGCTGTGCAGGAGCTCACCGCCCACCCGGTGCAGAGCCTGCACGGCGGAGCGGGAGAATGAGGCCATGAGCAACGACGCCCCCACCCCCGAGTCCGGCAGGATCCCGAACAAGGGCAAGCTGGCCAAGGACCTCAACGAGGTCATCCGCTACACGCTCTGGTCCGTCTTCAAGCTGAAGGACGTCCTCCCCGAGGACCGCGCCGGGTACGCCGACGAGGTCCAGGAGCTGTTCGACCAGCTCGCCGCCAAGGACGTCACGGTCCGCGGTACCTACGACGTCTCGGGCCTGCGCGCCGACGCCGACCTCATGATCTGGTGGCACGCGGAGACCAGCGACGCGCTGCAGGAGGCGTACAACCTCTTCCGCCGGACCAGGCTGGGCCGCGCCCTGGAGCCCGTCTGGTCGAACATGGCGCTGCACCGCCCCGCCGAGTTCAACCGCGCGCACATCCCGGCGTTCCTCGCCGACGAGACGCCCCGCGACTACGTCAGCGTCTACCCCTTCGTGCGCTCCTACGACTGGTACCTGCTGCCCGACGAGGACCGCCGCCGCATGCTCGCCGACCACGGCAAGATGGCCCGCGGCTACCCCGACGTGCGCGCCAACACCGTCGCCTCGTTCTCCCTCGGCGACTACGAGTGGATCCTCGCCTTCGAGGCCGACGAGCTGTACCGCATCGTCGACCTCATGCGTCACCTGCGCGCCTCGGAGGCCCGTATGCACGTCCGCGAGGAGGTGCCGTTCTACACGGGCCGCCGCAAGGACGTCGCCGAACTGGTCGCCTCGCTGGCCTGACTCAGCGGACGCCTCTGAGAGCCGAGGCCCCGGGCCTGTCCGGGGCCGCCGGTTCCGGCTCGGCGTGCGGGGCGCAGTCCGTACGCCGTCCCGGCAGCCGCCCCTCCAGCAGATACGCCTCCATGTGGCCGTTGACGCAGGCGTTCGGGCCGCCCGCCAGCCCGTGGGCTCCGGCGTCCCGCTCCGTCACCAGCACCGAGCCCGCGAGACGGTGGTGGAGGTCGAGGGCACCGTCGTACGGGGTGGCGGCGTCCCGCTCGGCGGCCAGGATCAGCGTCGGCGGCAGCTGGCCCGGACCGGTGCCGACGTCGAGCGGCCGCTGCCGGGGCGCCCGCCAGTAGGCGCACGGCAGGTTCGTCCAGACGTTGTCCCAGGTCTCGAAGGGTGCCATCCGCGCGAGCCGGGTGTTGTCCCGGTCCCACACCGTGAAGTCCGTGGGCCAGGGGGCGTCGTTGCACTCGACGGCGAGATACACCGCGCGTGCGTTCTCCGCCTCGGCCGCCGCCTCCGGCTGCTGTTCCGCCTGCTCGATCAGGGGCTTCGGATCACCCTTGAGGTACGCCGAGAGCGCGTGCGCGCGGTGCGGCCACTGGTCGTCGTAGTACCCGGCCTGCAGGAACGCCCCCTGCAACTGGCCCGGTCCGACCTTTCCGCCCGCCGGTTCGGCGGCCAGCCGCGCGCTCGCCCGCCGGTAGCTGCGCAGCACCTCCCGCGCGGTCGCCCCCAGCCCGTACACGTCGTGGTGCCGGGCCACCCAGGACCGGAAGTCCGCCCAGCGGCGCTCGAACGCCGCCGACTGGGCGAGGTTGTTGCGGTACCAGATCCGGTGGGGGCCGGGGTGGGCCACCGAGTCGAAGACCATCCGCCGCACATGCCCCGGGAACATCGTGGCGTACAGGGCACCGAAGTACGTCCCGTACGACGAGCCCATGAAGGTCAGCCGCTCCTCGCCGAGCGCGGCGCGCAGCACGTCGAGGTCGCGGGCGTTGTTGAGGGAGTGGTAGTGCCGCAGGGAGTCACCGGTGCGCTCGGCGCAGCCACGCGCGTACGCCTTCGCCCGTGCGATCCGTTCCTCCTTGTACGACGTCGAGGGGTGGGCCGGTGACGGCGAGGGGCCCGTGAAGTACCGCTTCGGGTCCGTGCACGACAGCGGCGCCGAACGGCCGACCCCGCGCGGGGCGTAGCCGACGAGGTCGTACGCGGCCGCGATCCGCTTCCACTCGGGGAGCAGGCCGATCAGCGGGAAGTACAGGCCGGTGGCGCCCGGCCCGCCCGGGTTGTAGACCAGGGCGCCCTGCCGCCCGACGGGCTGCCCGCCGCGGCGGGGGGCCTTCCGCGTGGCCCGGGCCCTGCTGACGGAGAGTTCGATCTGCTCGCCGTCGGGGCGGGCGTAGTCCAGCGGGACGCGGACCGTGCCGCACCGCATGCTGCCGGGCAGATCCTGCGCGTCGGGGCAGGGGCCGAAGTCGACACCGGCCTCCTTCGCCCGTTCGGCCGCCACGGCGGTGCCGCGCCGCTCCGCCGCCCCCGTCGGCTCCTGGGTGTCCGGGGGCGTGACGAGGGTGCTCAGCAGCAGGGATCCGGCGGCCGAATAGAGGAGAGCGGCTCTCATGCGTATCCCTTCGATGCACGGTGGCGACGAAAGGGATGTTTCGTCCGGTGAGGGGGGAAGGCAAGCACCGTTCGCCGGTGTCGGGCTGTGTGCCCCGTGTGCACCCCGTCCGGTCAGTCGTGCGACTCGCGGTGCGCGAACGCGGCGCGCAGGTCCGGTTCGCCGATGGCGCTGACGCCGCGCACGGCCACCGAGGTGAGGTACGTGCGGTCGTCGGCGGTGCCGTCCGCCGTCCGGGTCAGCGTGCCGAGCAACTGCCGCCCGGCCGGGGAGGCCCAGCGGGAGTAAGGGTGGATCTCGATCCGGGCGACGGCCAGGCAGCTCAGGGCCAGGGCGAGCGGCAGCGCGAACCACAGGGCGACCAGATGCCGCGGCATGTCCGGTGGAGCGGGCGTCAGCAGCGCGGCCACGCCCAGCCCGAGGACGGCGACGGCGGCCACGCGGACCTGCCGGACGGCCGCCGCGACCGTCGTACGGGCGCTGTCCGGCACCGCGAGCCCCGCGCGCACCAGCCCCTCGGCGATCCCGCGCACCGCGTCGGCCGCGGCGGCCGTGGACCGCACCGGCGCGATCCGGGACTGTCCCTCGGGACCGATGGCCCCTATCACCGACCGCTCCATCTCGTCCCGCCCGCGCGGGTCGACCACCGTCGCCCAGCCGGTGTGCGCCAGGAGCAGCCGGCGCTGACGGGCCATCGCGACCAGCGTGACGTCGGCGACCCGGCGGGGGCCGCCGGAGAGGAACGCGGCCTCGTACAGCGTGAGTTCACGACCGGAGCCGGTGTCCGCCGCCACGGCTGCGGCGCGTACGGCGGCCAGGCACAGGCGCGTGCACGCCGTGCCGGCCACGGCCCAGGCCGCCAGCAGGAAAAGAACCCAGAGCATATGTTGTTTGTATGTGACACGGTCCCGAAAACACCATGCCTTGTTCACAATCCGGACCGAGCGTTGTCGGTATGTGACGTTCCGCTTCAGCTCGGTGGCGGACTGCCGGGTGACTAGCCCACCCGGGTCCTCTGGGCCGCCCGGACGCCGTCGTGGCGGTGTGCCCCGTGGCCGCCGCCCGTCCGATGGGCCATGTTGCTGACCGTCGAGCCGATCGGGCTCCGGCCGGACGCGAAGGAGGCCCCGCGGTGGGTGAGCTGTACATCGACGGCCAGTGGACGCAGGCGGCGGCCGGGGGCCGACGTGAGGTGGTCAACCCCTACGACGCCTCGGTCGTCACCACCGTCGACGAGGCCGACGCCGGCGACGTCGACCGCGCCGTGCGCGCCGCCCGGCGCGCCTTCGCCGAGGAGGACTGGGCGAACGCCCCCTCCCGCCGCCGCGCCGACCTCCTGCTGCGCGTCCACGACCTGCTGCTGCGCGACCGGGAGGACATCGCCCGCACCGAGACCCTCGACACCGGCAAGACGCTCACCGAGGCCCGCATCGACGTGGAGGACGTGGCGAACGCCTTCCGCTACTACGCCGAACTCGCGGGCAAGGACGGCGGCCGGGTCGTCGACGTCGGCCCGGACGTCCTCAGCCGCGTCGTCTACCAGCCGGTCGGCGTGTGCGCGCTCATCGCCCCCTGGAACTACCCACTGCTGCAGGCCTCCTGGAAGGTCGCCCCGGCCCTCGCCGCAGGCAACACCTTCGTCCTGAAACCCAGTGAGACCACACCCCTCACCACGATCGCCATGATCCGGCTCATCGAGGAAGCCGGGGCCCCGCCCGGCGTCGCCAACCTCGTGCTGGGCTCCGGGGCGACCGTCGGCGCGGCCCTGACCAGCCACCCGGACGTCGATCTGGTCTCGTTCACCGGCGGCCTGCACACCGGCCGGGCCATCATGGCGAGCGCCGCCGAGGGGCCGCGGAACATCGCCCTGGAACTGGGCGGCAAGAACCCCAACATCGTCTTCGCCGACGCCGACTTCGACGCCGCCGTCGACTACGCCCTCGACGCCGCCTTCCTGCACTCCGGGCAGGTCTGCTCCGCCGGTTCGCGCCTGCTCGTCGAGGACACGCTGCACGACCGGTTCGTCGAGGCCTACGCCGGGCGCGCCCGCGCGATCCGGCTCGGCAACGGCATGGAGGAGGGCACCGAGAGCGGCCCGCTCAGTTCCGCCGAGCACCGCGAAAAGGTCGAGGGCTACATCGCCGTCGCCAAGGAGGAGGGCGCCCGGCTCGTCACCGGAGGCACCCGCCCCGACGACCCCGCCCTCGCCGACGGCTTCTTCCTGCTGCCGACGATCTTCGCCGACTGCGACCGGTCCATGCGCATCGTCCAGGAGGAGGTCTTCGGCCCGGTGGTCACCGTCGAGCGCTTCCGCGGCGAGGACGAGGCGGTGGAGCTGGCCAACGACACCCGCTACGGCCTGGCCGGCGGCGTGTGGACCTCGGATGCGAGCCGCGCCCAGCGCGTCGCCCAGCGGCTGCGGCACGGAACCGTGTGGATCAACGACTTCCACCCCTACGTACCGCAGGCCGAGTGGGGCGGCTTCGGCCGCTCCGGCGTCGGACGCGAACTCGGCCCCACGGGGCTGCGCGAGTACCAGGAGGCCAAGCACATCTACCAGAACCTCGCCCCCGCCCCCTCCGGCTGGTTCAAGGGCTGACCGGCCACCGAAGAAAGGCACCGCATGGCCACCACTCCCGCGCACGGCGACGAGTCCGCCTACGACTACGTCATCGTCGGCGGCGGCACCGCCGGCTGTGTGCTCGCCGCCCGGCTGAGCGAGGACCCCGACTGCCGCGTCTGCGTCATCGAGGGCGGCCCCAGTGATGTCGGCGACGAGCGCATCCTGCGCCTGCGCAACTGGATCAACCTGCTCGGCTCGGAGTTCGACTACGGCTACACCACCGTCGAGCAGCCGCGCGGCAACTCACACATCCTGCACTCCCGGGCCCGTGTGCTCGGCGGCTGCTCCTCGCACAACACCCTGATCAGCTTCCTGCCGCTGCCGCAGGACCTCGACGACTGGGTGAGCCGCGGCTGCTCCGGCTGGGACCCGGCCACGATCCTGCCCTACCGCGACCGGCTGCTCACCGAGATCGTCCCGGTGGCCGAGGCCGACCGCAATCCGATCGCCCGGGACTTCGTCACCGCGGCCTCCCGCGCCCTCGGCGTCCCCGTCGTCGACGACTTCAACGCCGAACCCTTCGCCGACGGCACCGGCTTCTTCTCGCTGGCCTACCAGCCGGAGGGCAACCTGCGCTCCTCCGCCTCCGTCGCCTACCTCCACCCGGTGCTGCACCGGACCAACCTCACGCTGAAGCTGGAGACCTGGGCCCACCGGCTGATCCCCGACGCCTCCGGCCGTCTCACCCGGGTCGCGGTCCGGGGCGCCGACGGCGAACCCGCCACCGTGCGCGCCGAGCGCGAACTCCTGCTCTGCGCGGGCGCCATCGACACCCCGCGCCTGCTGCTGCTCTCCGGCATCGGCCCGGCCGACGACCTGCGCGCCCTGGGCATCGCCGTACGGGCCGACCTGCCCGGCGTCGGGGAGAACCTGCTGGACCACCCCGAGTCCGTGATCGTCTGGGAGACCGCCGGGCCGCTGCCGCCCAACTCCGCGATGGACTCCGACGCCGGTCTGTTCCTGCGCCGCGACAAGAACCAGCCGCGCCCCGACCTGATGTTCCACTTCTACCAGGTGCCGTTCACCGTCAACACCGAACGCCTCGGCTATCCCGTACCGCGGCACGGGGTGTGCATGACGCCGAACGTGCCGCGGGCCCGCTCCACCGGCCGCATGTGGCTGCGCAGCAACAACCCCGCCGAGCACCCCGCCCTGGACTTCCGGTACTTCACCGACCCCGAGGGCCACGACGAGCGCACCATCGTGGACGGTCTGAAGGTGGCGCGTGAGGTCGCCGCGACCGCCCCGCTGCGCGACTGGCTCGTCCGCGAGGTAGCGCCCGGCCCGGACGTCGTCTCCGACGCCGACCTGTCGGAGTACGGCCGCCGCGTGGCCCACACCGTCTACCACCCGGCCGGCACCTGCCGCATGGGTGCCGCGGACGACCCCCTGGCCGTCTGCGACCCCGAGTTGAGACTGCGCGGGTTCGACGGCGTGCGGATCGTCGACGCGTCGGTGTTCCCGACGATGCCCACCATCAACCCGATGGTGACCGTGCTGCTCGCCGCCGAACGGGCCGCCGATCTGATCACCGAGGGACGGAAGGCGCAGCGGTGACCGGTACACAGCCTCCCGCGCCGGCCTCCGGCACCCCCGGCGGCGAGCCGGGCTCCGAGTTCCGCAAGGACATGGGCCCCTGGGCCAACTTCGCCCTCGGGTTCACCTACCTCTCCCCGGTGGTGAGCACCTACACCCTCTTCGGCATCGCGATCGTCGACGGCGGGCCGCCGATGATCTGGGCGTTCGTGCTGGCCGGCTGCGGCCAGTTCCTCGTCGCACTGATCTTCGGAGAGATCGTCGCGCAGTACCCCATCGCCGGTGGTGTCTACCCGTGGGCCCGGCGGCTGTGGGGCAAGCGCTGGGCGTGGATGACCGGCTGGGTGTACATGTGGGCGCTGCTGGTGACCATCACCTCGGTCGCCTACGGCGCAGGGCCCTACATCGCCATCCTGTTCGGCTTCGACGCCACCGTGCACACCACCGTGCTGTGCACCGCCGTGCTCATCGTGGTCGCCATCCTCATCAACTACATGGGCACCAAAGCCCTGTCGGCGGCGGCCATCATCGGTTTCGGCGGCGAGCTCATCGGCGCCCTCGTCGTCGGTATCTACCTGCTGTCCACCCACCGCCACCACAACGTCGGCATCATCTTCGACACCTACGGAATCGAGGAGAACGGCTCCTACCTGCCGGCGTTCCTGGCGGCCGCCATCATCGGCTTCTACCAGTACTACGGCTTCGAGGCGTGCGGAGACACCGCGGAGGAGGTCGCCCACCCGGGGCGCGTCATCCCCCGCGCGATGCGGCGCACCATCTACATCGGGGGCGCCGCGGCCACGTTCACCTGTATGTCGCTGCTGCTGTCGGTCACGGACTTCAACGCGGTCATCTCGGGCGAGGTGGCCGACCCGGTCGTGGACGTGCTGTACGACGCCATGGGCGAGACCGGGGCCCGGCTGGTGATGGCCGTGGTGCTCATCTCCTTCCTGTCCTGCACGATCAGCCTCCAGGCCGCGGCCGGGCGGCTCATCTACTCGTACGCCCGGGACGAGATGATCGTCGGGCACGGGCTGCTGCGGCGGTTCGTCCACGCCCGCGCGGTGCCGAGCTGGGCGCTGTTCGTGTCGGCGGCGGTGCCGCTGATCATCGCCTTCGCGTCGCTGCTCTCCGAGGACGCCCTCACCAACATCGTCTCGTTCGCGATCCTCGGCATCTACGGATCGTTCCAGATGGTGGTCCTGGCGGCGCTGCGCGCCCGGCTCAAGGGCTGGCGTCCGGCGGGGGAGTTCACCCTGGGCCGCTGGGGTCTCGCCGTGAACATCGCCGCACTGGCCTACGGCATCTTCGCCATCGTCAACATCTGCTGGGCGCGCACGCCGGAGAAGCCGTGGTGGGAGAACTGGATCGTGCTGCTCTGCGGCGCGGTCGTGCTGGGCACCGGCCTGCTCTACATGTTCACCACGCACCACTACGGCCGCGGTGACGCCCCCGCGGGTGACGCCGTGCCGGAGAAGGCCGGTGCGACGCCCGGGGGGCCTCCTCCCGGAGCCGGGCAGAAGTGAGAGGGGGGTGAGGGGCCCGGGGGCGGGGCCCTCGCCCCTCACGGCGCGGGGGAGTTCAACGCCGCAGCAGCACCCGGCGCGTGGCGCGGACGAGGCGCTGCCCGGGCAGCAGGGAGCGCGGGGCCGGGCCCGACCGCTCCAGCCACCACTCCCGCAGCTCCCGCCGCGCCCGCGCGTCCCCGGGGCGCCCGGCGGACAGCAGGTGCTCGGCGAAGGTGAGGGCGTCGCGCCGGTACCCGGCGGTCATCGGGCGGGTCTGGGCGTAGCCGAGGAACGCCGTGCGGTACCCGTCCCCGAGGATCACCGGCAACTCGGGAGCGACCTTCGCCACCACGTCCGCCCGCTTCGCGGCGAGCGCCCGCGCCTGGACACCCACCCGCACCCGGTCGAACCCCTCGGGCACGGGCGTGCCCGCGACCAGCGCCGACAGCAACGCGGCCTGCGCCAGCCCGAGCCGCTGCCGCGCGTCCGCGACCCCTTCCGGATGGGGCGGGCCGGAGGCGCCCCGTGTCGCCCCGGCCGCCCCGGTCTCATGGCCGTGCCCCCCGGCACGGCTCCCATGGGCAACGGCTGCCCCCACCAGCCGACCGACGGCAGCCGCTTCCCGCCGTCCGGCGGCGGTTGCCGCGAGGACCGGTTCGTCGTCGACCGCGCCAGTCCCCCTCTGCCGTGTGGCGGCGAGCGCGGCCGAGCGGAGTTCTGTCTTCACGCGTTCGACCGCGCCTGCCTCCAGCGCCCGGCGGATCGCGGTCAACTCGGCCTCCAGTTCCGCCGGTTCCGGGAAGTTCTCGTCCCGTTCCAGGAGGACGCCCGGGGGACTGACGCGGGAGGCGAGGTCCGTCAGGATGTCGAGCACCGGCCGGGGGACGGGGTGGGCGTGGCTGTCGTGCCAGACGCCGTCGCGTTCGAAGCCGCCGGCGACGTGGACGTAGGCGATGGCCTCCAGGGGCAGCTCGGCGAGGGCCTTGGACGGGTCCTCGCCGCGGTTGACGTGGTTGGTGTGCAGGTTGGCCACGTCGATCAGGAGACGGACGCCCGTGCGGTCGGCGAGGTCGTACAGGAACTGGCCCTCCGTCATCTCCTCGCCCGGCCAGCAGACCAGCGCGGCGATGTTCTCGACGGCCAGGGGCACCGGAAGCGCGTCCTGCGCGATGCGCACGTTCTCGCACAGGACGTCCAGGGCGTCCCGGGTCCGGGGCACGGGCAGCAGATGGCCCGCCTCCAGGTGCGCAGAGGCGGTCAGCGGCCCACCCGCCCGTACGAACGCGATGTGCTCGGTGACGAGCGGGGATCCCAGTGCCTCCACGCGCTCGGCCAGTGCGCTCAGCCGTCCCGCGTCGGGCCGGTCCGCGCCGCCGAGGCCGAGCGAGACGCCGTGCGGCACCACGGTGACGCCGCGCTCGCGCAGCCGCCGCAGGGAGTCGGGCAGGTGCCCCGGGCAGACGTTCTCGGCCACCGTCTCGACCCAGTCGATGCGCGGCATGCGCTCCACGGCGTCCGCGATCTCCGGCCGCCACCCGATGCCCGTCCCCAGTCGCTCCATCGTCCCCTCCTCCACCCGGCCCGTTCCTCGAACGTGAGGGGGGTATGGCCCAGCCGCTCGCCCCCGAACCCCGCACGGCCCGGCTTCAGAGCAACATTTGAGGTTTGGGCCGTACCCCCGGCTCCCACTGACGGAGGTGCAAGGGTCGCGTCCCACGCCGATCCGTCGTAGACCGGACCTATGCCCGATGGCAGCGAGCAGCCCCACCGCCCCGCGCGGAAGCGGGAGAAGGAGTCGGGGAGGCCGCCGTCCGCCGGCTGCGGATCGGGGCCGCAGCGGTGCTCCTGGCGGGCGGCACGGCCTACTTCCTGCTGCCGCTGGAGGGCCTGGGCGCCGACCGCCCCTGGCTGGGCTGGCCGCTGTTCGTGCTGTGCCTGACATGCGTCGCCGTCCTGCTGCTGCGTCACGTGCGCGACGTCGTGCTGGAGAAGCCGCAGGCCCGGTCGGGCATCATGATCTCGCTGCTGATGTGCCTGGCCGTGCTGGTCTTCTCGTCCGGGTACTACGCCCTCGCCCGGCAGCCGGGGCAGTTCACCGGCCTGAGCACCCGCGTCGACGCGCTGTACTTCACCGTCATCACGCTCGCGACCGTCGGCTACGGCGACATCACCCCGCGCGGGCAGGAGGCCCGCATGGTGACCGTCGTCCAGATCGTCTACACCTTCGTCTTCCTCACGGCGGCGGCCACCGCCCTGACGCGCCGCATGCACACGGTGGTCGCGGAGCGCGAGCGGCGCCCGCCGCCGCCCTGAGCGGGCCCTACACCGGGCGGGAGGAGCGGAAGCTGAACACCGACCAGAGGACGAACAGGCCGGTCACGATCATGATGATCGACCAGAACGGCTGGTAGGGCAGCCAGAGGAAGTTCGCGATGAGCGCCAGGCCGACCACGACCGCGCTCACCACCCGGGCCCAGGCGGCTCCGACGAACAGACCGAGCCCGGCGGCCACCACGAGCACCCCGACGATCAGGTGGATCCAGCCCCACGCGGTCAGGTCGAACGCGAAGGAGTACTGGCCGAAGCTCGTGTACACCTCGTCGCCGGCGATCGCCGCGATGCCCTGGAGCACCGCGAAGAGGCCGTAGACGACCATCAGGACGCCGCCGAGGACGAGACCCCCGGCCGCCCACGGGTCGCCGGAACCGCCCGCGCCGGAGCCGTCGGGCCTCCGGTCGCCTGGGGCGGGCGGAGCGGGGGGAGGGGGCGCGGCGCTGGTCATGGCTGCCTCCTGGGGTCGGCCGGCTGGTAACCCCACTGGAGCACTCGTCCCAGGCCGCCGCGCCCGCGGCTACTCCGAACGGGTGGGAGCCGCGCGGCCGCTCCGCTGCGGCTCGCGGCGCAGCGCAGGGTGGTCCGCGACCACCGTGCAGGAGCCGGGCGCGATCTCCGTGAACCCCGCGTCGCGCACCAACGGCAGCCCACCACCGGTGAGTCCGGGCCAGCGTGCCGCGTCGGCCGTCCGGACGGCGAGCGGGAAACCCGCGTCGTGCCAGGCGGCCCGCTCCTCGCCGGAGAGCTCCCACCAGGCCAGTTGGGCGGCGTGGCCGGCCTGTGCCATGGCCTTGCCGGCCGACATGCCGAGGCCGGGGTTCAGCCACAGCACGGGGGCGGACGGATCCGCGTCCACCGGCGGCTGCGGGTCGTCCAGGTCGGTGCCGGAGACCTGGAGCCTGGCCAGATCCTTCGGCCAGCCGTCCAGCGGGACGGGCGGGAAGACCCGCACCTCGGCAGACTTGCCGGTGACCGTGATGCCGGGCAGCGCCTCGGCCCGCCGCCACTCGGCGCCGCGCGCCCGCCGCACGACCTTGCGGATCCTGGCGTCCTGCCAGTCCCGCATCGCCCCGGCCCACTCGCCCTCGCCGGCCGACCGCTCGTCGGCCAGGATCGTCAGCACCGCCCGCGCGGCCGTCTCCAGTGCGTCCGTGCGCGCCGGCGGGTCCGCCCGCTCGATCCGCACGACCAGCGGCAGCACGAACTGCCGAGCCTCGTCGCGCGCCGAGGGCTCGGACCGGAAGGGACTGCCGCTCTCGCTCACGGGCGTCGGGTTTTCGCTCACGAACCCCAGTGTGCCAGCCGGAAGATCGTGCAGGATGGCCGCATGCGACCCGACCTGTGTCTGCGCAACGCGGGCCGCCGCTACGGTCTGCGGGGCCCCTGGGTACTGCGCGGGATCGACCTGGCGGTGGCTCCGGGCCGGCTCGTCCGCGTGGAGGGCGCCAACGGCAGCGGCAAGTCCACGCTGCTGCGGCTGCTCGCCGGCATCGACGCGCCGAGCGAGGGCCGGATCACCGGCAGGCCACGCACGGCCTACGTTCCCGAGCGGTTCCCGCCTGCCCTGCCCTTCACCGCCACCGGCTACCTCACCCACCTCGGCGCCGTGCACGGCCTGACCCGCGCGGCGGCGGCCCGGGCCGCCGGGGAGTGGCTGGAGCGCCTCGGGGCCCTCGCGTACGCCGAGACGCCCATGGCCCGGCTGTCGAAGGGGAGCAGTCAGAAGGTGGCGGTGGCCCAGGCCATGCTGGCGGAGCCGGAGCTGCTGGTGCTGGACGAGGCGTGGACCGGTCTGGACACCGCTGCCCGCGCCGAGTTGGAGCGCGCGGTCGCCGAACGCACGGCGGCCGGCGGCTCCGTTGTCTTCGTCGACCACGACCCGCGCCGCCTCGCCGGCCTGGCCGACGCTACGTACGCCGTGCGCGACGCGGGTGTGGTCCGGCAGGGGCCGGCGCACGCTCCTGCCGTGTCCGGTCCGCAGGTGCTGGTCGAGGCTCAGGGCCCGCCGGACGGACGGCTGCCGGAGGAGGTGCGCCGGACGGTCTCCTCGGCCGAGGAAACCGGGCCCGGCACCTATCGCCTGTCCGTGCCCGCCCCGCATTCCGACGTCGTGCTCCGCACCCTGCTTGCGGCCCGCCCGCCCTGGCACGTGGTGAGCGTGGCCTCTGCGGAGACCGGCCCGGGGAGGCGCGGATGACCGCCCTGACGCGCTACCACGCCGCCCTGCTGCTGCGCTCGCAGCGCTGGCTGCCGCCCTTCCTGCTGTACGCGGCCTTCCTCGCGATCAGCATCCAGGCCGGGCAGCCGGTGCTCGACTCGCTCGGGTACACGGCCGCCGCCCTGCTGCCCGTCGCCGCGTGGCTGGCGCGGATCTGCGTCACCGGCGAACCCGACGCCGCCCGCGGATGCGTGGCCGCGGCCGCCGGGCCCGCGCGGGCTCACATGGCCTGCCTGCTGGTGGCCCTGGCCGGTGCCGCCGCGCTCGGCACGCTCGCGACCCTCGTCGTGACGCTGCTCAGTGACCCGGTGGCCTCCGACCACCGCACCCGGGTGCCACTCGCCGCCTCCTGCGGTGCCGGGCTGCTCGCCGCTCTGGCCTGCGCCCTGCTCGGCACCGCCGTCGGCGCGCTCACCAGCCGGCCCCTGGTGCGGTCGCCGGGCCGGGCGGTCCCCGCCCTGCTGCTCGCGGCGCTGCTGTCCCTGGTGGCCACCGGCTCGCCGGCTCAGGCCGCGGTGCAGGGCCTGGTCACCGGGTCTCAGCGGGGCACCGTCCCACTGCCGCTGCTGCCTCTGGGGGCGGCAGCCCTGGTCACGGCCGGGGCGCTGGCCCTGGCCGGTGCTCTCGCCTCCCGCAGATCACCCTGAACGGGCGGACACCCTGAGCCGGCAGATCACCCCGAGCAGGCCGTACGCTGCGCCTCCTGCCACTCGCAGGCGGGGCAGAGCGTGATGCCCTTGTACGACTCGGGGTACTCCGTCGGCTCCCGGCACAGCACGCACTCCGCGAACGGCGGCCCCTCCGCCCGGGGCGGCCTGGTCGCGTCGATCAGGCAGTAGTCGTCCTCGCTCATACGTCCAGCGTAGGCCGGGGGCGTGGCGTCAGAGGTCCCGCTGCTCCAGCGGCTTGGTCGCCGGGCCCTGGATCACCTTGCCGTCCGTGTCGAAACGGGACCCGTGGCAGGGGCACTCCCAGGCGCGTTCGGCCGCGTTGAAGTCGACCAGGCAGCCCAGGTGGGTGCAGCGGGCGGAGACGGCGTGCAGCCCGCCGTCGTCGTCCCGGTACACCGCGAGGCGGTGGCCGTTCGCGCGGACCACGGCGCCCTCGCCGGGCGGCAGGGACTCCACCGGCGGGGAGGGCCGCAGCCGGTCTCCCACGAAGTGCCCGGCGACCTTGGCCTGCGTCTTGAGGAACGCCGGCGCCTCACGCAGCGCGGGCTTGACCCGGCGCGGGTCGTACAGCGCGCTCCACTCGCACTCCTCGCCGGTGATCTGCGCGGTCAGCAGCCGGCCCGCCATGATGCCGCCGGTCATGCCCCAGCCGCCGAAGCCGGTGGCCACGTACGTGTGCCGGGCGCCCGGGTGCAGGGGGCCGATCATCGGCACCGTGTCCGTGGGCTCGGTGTCCTGGGTCGCCCACCGGTGGGTGACCTCCAGGTCTTGGAAGTGGCCGGTGGCCCATGCGGTGAGGCGTTCGAAACGGGCCCGGGGGTCGCCCGTGCCCGGCGTGAAGTGCTCACCGGTGACGATGAGCAGCCGCCGCCCGTCCTCGTGGGGCGCGGTACGCACCGAACGGGTCTCCTCGTCGGGCGTGATGAACATGCCGTCCGGGTCCTGTTCCGCGGGGATCGTCCCGGCGACGACGAGCTCGCGGCGTGTGGAGAGGCGGGCGAACAGCAGGGCACGGTCGAAGATCGGGTAGTGCGTGGCGACGACGACGTCCCGGGCCCGGACCGTCGCCCCACTCGTGGTCGACAGCCTGCACGGCTCGCCCTCGTCCAGGCCGAGGACGGTGGTGTCCTCGTAGATGCGCCCGCCCCGCCCGGCCAGGTCGGCGGCGAGTGCCAAGAGGTACTTGCGGGGGTGGAACTGGGCCTGCCCCGTGACCTCGACCGCACCCGCCACCGGGAAGGGCAGTCCGGTCTCCGTCACGAACGACGCGGGCAGCCCGGCCTCGGCCGCGGCCCGGGCCTCGGCGCGCAGCTCCTCCACCCGGCCGGTGTCACGGGCGTAGGTGTAGGCGCTCCTCGTCTCCCACTCGCAGTCGACGCCCAGCTCCTCGGCGATCCGGGCCGCGTGCTCGATCGCCTCCGACTGGGATCGCGCGTACAGCCGGGCGCCCTCGGGGCCGCGGGTGCGCCGCAGCTTGTCGTAGACGAGCGTGTGCAGGGCGGTGACCTTGGCGGTGGTGTGGCCGGTGACGCCGGCCGCGACCCGGCCGGCCTCCAGGACGGCCACGCTCCGCCCGGCCCGCACCAGCTCCCACGCCGTGCTCAGCCCGGCGATCCCCGCGCCGATCACCGCCACGTCGACGTCCAGGTCCTCCGTCAGCGGCGGGTGGTGGCCGTCCGGCGCCGTCTGAAGCCAGTAAGAGCTGCTGACCTGCTGGTTCTCGCTCATGAGCCGCCGAGTACCCCCGTCCGACGGCTTCAGTGTCCCGGCGCCCCGCCGACCGCCCGAACGGGCGGATCAGGGCTGCTCCAGCAGCCGCTTCCGGCACTCGGCCACGTCGAAGTCCGCCTCCGGGTACCGCGGATCAAGCTCCTCGAAGTGCTCGAGGAGCAGCGTGCTGACCGCCCAGTTGCGGTACCACTTGTGGTCGGCGGGGATCAGGTACCAGGGCGCGTCGGAAGTGCCGCAGCGCTCCAGGGCGATCTCGTAGGCCTCCTGGAACGCCGGCCACAGGGCACGGTCGTCGATGTCGGAGGCGGCGAACTTCCAGCGCTTCTCCGGCTTGTCGAGGCGCTTGAGCAGCCGGCGGCGCTGCTCCTCGTAGGAGATGTGCAGGAAGCACTTGACCAGGGTCACGCCGTCGTCGGTGAGGGACCGCTCGAAGCGGTTGATCTGCTCGTAGCGCCGGGCGATCTCGGGGGCGGGCGCGAGCTGGCGGACGCGGGCGACCAGGACGTCCTCGTAGTGCGAGCGGTCGAAGATGCCCAGTTCGCCGCGGATCGGGAGCGCCTGCTCCACGCGCCACAGGAACGGGTGCGCGCGCTCCTCGTCGGTGGGTGCCTTGAACGCGGTGATCCGGCAGCCGGACGGGTTGAGCAGGCCGATGACGTGCTTGACCGTGCCGCCCTTGCCGCTGGTGTCCATGCCCTGCAGCACCAGCAGCACCCGGCGCCGGTCACCCCCGGTGCTCGCCGCCCACAGCCGTTCCTGGAGGACGGCGAGCCGCTCGCCGACCCGGGTCGTGGCGGCCCTGCCCGCCGCCTTGCCGTGGGGCCCGCCCACCGTGGCGGCGGCGTCGTACCGGCTCAGATCGACCGGCCGGCCCGGGGGCAGCCGCAGCCGCTCCCGCAACGAGGTGCCGTCCTTGTGCGTCATCGGGCCCCCTTCGCGTCCTGTGCCTCGATGGTCCGGCGGGGCACCGGGCTTCGCACCCGGCGCCCGGGTCGGGAGCGGAGCGCCGGCTAGCGCCGCCAGGGGCCCGTCACCGCGAACGTGGTGCCGGGCGTGTAGCAGTTGACGTACATCGTGTCGCCGTCCGGAGAGAACGTCACCCCGGCGAACTCGCCCCATTCGGGCTCCTGCTCGGTGCCGATGTTCTGCCGGTTGCGGGCCATCGCGTAGACCTCGCCGCGCCGGGTGACACCGAAGACGTGCTGGGCGCCGTTGCCGTCCTCGCAGACCATGAGGCCGCCGCCGGCCGCCAGGCAGATGTTGTCCGGCGACTCGCCCGGCAGCTGCACATCGGTGTCCGGGCCGAAGACGATCACCAGGGTGAGCCGGCGGCGCTCGGGGTCGTAGCGCCAGACCTGCCCGTAGTGGTCGGCGGCCGAACCGTCCGAGCGGCGCGCGAACGACGACACGAAGTACACCGAACGGCCGCCCCAGTAGCAGCCCTCCAGCTTCTGCGCGTGCGTGATGCCGCCGCGGCCGAAGTCCTGGAACCGGATCGGCGTCTGCGCGGCCTGCGGGTCGGGTACGTCCACCCACTCGATGTGGTCGAACTCGGCGCCGACCTCCTGGATGGAGGACAGGTCCGGCACCCCGGGCACGCGCATGGCCTGCAGCCGGCCGCCCGCGCGCAGTGAACCCCTGCCGCCCAGCGGCCGGTTCGGCAGGAAGCGGTAGAAGAGGCCGAAGGGCTTCTCGAAGGCGTCCTCGGTCTCGTACACCACCCCCCGCCGCGGGTCCACGGCGATCGCCTCGTGCGCGAAGCGGCCCATCGCGGTCAGCGGCACGGCCCCGGTGCGGTGCGGATCGACAGGGTCGACCTCGAAGATGAAGCCGTGGTCCTTGGTGTAGCCGTTGGTGCCGGCCCGGTCCTCGGTCTCCTCGCAGGTCAGCCAGGTGTCCCAGGGGGTGGGGCCGCCCGCGCAGTTGACCGCGGTGCCGGCGATCGCGACCCGCTCCGACCGGACCCTGCCCCGGGAATCCAGCGTCAG
Organism: Streptomyces sp. NRRL B-1140; assembly: GCF_001280065.1. Classification (GTDB taxonomy): domain Bacteria; phylum Actinomycetota; class Actinomycetes; order Streptomycetales; family Streptomycetaceae; genus Streptomyces. Next base: position 236,190 of record NZ_LGEA01000001.1, on the reverse strand, counting down.
CGCCGTACAGCCGCCCTTGCCGGCCGGGTCGTAGGTGAGGCCCTCGACGGTCGGGACCGGGACTCTGCCGCTCACGCGGTTCTCGTGGTTGCGGACCAGGTGGACCCGGCCGCCTCTGCCGCCGAAGGCCGACATGCCGTCGTGGTTGGAGGGGACCTTGCCCTCGCCGGAGCGCAGTTCGTCCCCCTCGCGGGAGAGGATCCGGTAGTGGAACCCTTCCGGCAGGTCGAGGACGCCCTTCGGGTCGGGGACGAGCGGGCCGTAGCCGGTGTGGCCGAGGCCCTCTGCGGCGGCGGTGCCGGCGAAGAGCTCGGAGAGGGCGCCGGAGAACGCGATTCCGACGCCCAGGGCGCCCGTTTTGGCGAGCATCCGACGTCGGGTGGCGAAGCGACCGGATTCGGTCATGGGGAAACCTTCCTGCTGGCGGACAGGAACTGTGATCCCGCTGTGTCTATCACCTGGTGCGGGCCTCGGGAACCACGCGCGTAGCGCGCGTCACTGCTCCACGGCCCGCCGCAGCCGCTCCATGGCCTCCCCGGCCTGCTCCGTCAGGTCGACGGCGCGCTGCTCCGTCAGGTCGGCGGCACGCTCCTCGATCTCCGCACGGTCCGTGGTCCGCGCGCGGTCCTCGGTCCGCGCGTCCTCCGCGCCCCCCGACTGTCCCGCGCCCTCCGCCGCGGGCTGTGCGCCCCGCTCCAGGAACCGCAGAAGTTCCACCGGAATGGGCAGGACGAGCGTGGAGTTCTTCTCCGCCGCCACCGCCATGACGGTCTGCAGCAGCCGAAGCTGCAGCGCCGAGGGCGTGTCGGCCATCTGGTGGGCGGCCTGGGCCAGCTTCTTGGAGGCCTGGTACTCGGCGTCGGCGTTGATGAGCCGGGCGCGCCGCTCCCGGTCGGCCTCCGCCTGGCGGGCCATGGAGCGCTTCATGGTGTCCGGCAGGGAGACGTCCTTGATCTCCACACGGTCGATGGTCACGCCCCACTCCACGGCCGGGCTGTCGATCATCAGCTCCAGGCCCTGGTTGAGCTTCTCCCGGTTGGACAGCAGGTCGTCCAGCTCGCTCTTGCCGATGATCGAGCGCAGCGAGGTCTGCGCCATCTGCGAGACGGCGAAGCGGTAGTCCTCCACGTTGACGACGGCGGCCGACGGGTCCACGACCTTGAAGTACACGACGGCGTCGACCCGCACGGTCACGTTGTCGCGGGTGATGCCCTCCTGGGCCGGGATGGGCATGGTCACGATCTGCAGATTGACCTTGCGCATCCGGTCCACCGCGGGGATGACGAGGTTGAACCCGGGCCGCCGCACGTCCCCGTGCAGACGCCCGAGCCGGAAGACGACCCCGCGCTCGTACTGCTTGACGACCCGTGCCGCGGAGGCCACGTACACCAGCGCCCCGGCTCCGACCGCGGCCACCACGCCGACCAGCTCTTCGACCATGCCGACCTCCCGGTTCAGAGGTCCGAATTCGTCCGTTTCTGTAACGATATGCCCGAACCGGGGCGGGGGGCCATGGCCGCGGGCCGGGACCGAAGCGGGTGGACGCGCAAGGTCCGGGGCGCGCAGCCGGCGCGCCCCGGACCAAGGGGTGGGTGATCGGTCCGCCGGCTAGGCGACGGTGACCTTCTCCGCCGGGGCCTCCTCGGGCTCCGTGACCTTCACCGGTTCGGTGCCCGTCGCGCTGTGGCGTGCGGCCCAGTTCTCCAGGGCCGTGCGGCAGGCGTGGTCGAGGTGGTGCAGGCCCGAGAGGTCCAGTTCGACCGGGCGGTCCTGCGGCAGGCTCTCCAGGCTGTCGAGGATCTTCGGCAGCCGCAGGAAGGTCGCGTTGCCGGACAGGTACGCCTGGATCGGGCCGGCGCCCTTGTCGATGATGTCGAGCTTGATGTGCGAGGCCTCCCAGGCGGTCTTGACGACCGACAGGGCCAGACCGATGAGCACACCCTCGAACATGTTCACCGCGACGATCGACACCGCGGTGGCGACCAGGATGAGCGCCTCACCCTTGTGGGCCCGCCACAGCGCCCGGATCTGGCCGAACGGGATCAGCTTCCAGCCGGCGTGCACGAGGATGCCGGCGAGGGCGGGGATCGGGATCAGGGCCAGGGCCCACGGCATCGCGGCGGCGAACAGCAGCAGCCACACGCCGTGCAGCACCCGGGAGGCCTTGGTCTTGGCACCCGCGTTGACGTTGGCCGAGCTGCGCACGATGACGGCGGTCATCGGCAGCGCGCCGAGCAGACCGCACAGGGTGTTGCCCGCGCCCTGGGCGATCATCTCCTTGTTGTACTCGGTGCGCGGGCCGTTGTGCAGCCGGTCCACGGCGGCCGCGCTGAACAGGCTCTCCGCGGAGGCGATCAGCGCGAAGGCGATGATGGTGCCCCAGATGGCCGGGTTCGCCAGTTCACCGAAGGCCTCCGCCCCGGGCGGCTGGATGACGCCCAGCAGACCCTCCACCTGGACGGTGGCGACCGGCAGGCTGAAGGCGAGCGTGGCGACCGTGGCCAGGACGACCGCGGCGAGGGCGCCGGGCACGGTCTGGACCGCCTTCGGGAGCTTCTTCCAGAACACGATGACGGCGATGGTGCCCGCGCCGATCGCGAGGGAGATCAGGGCCTCCGTGCTGCCGAGCGTGTCGGCGAACATCCCGGGCAGGCCGGCTATCTTGCCGAGTCCGGACTCCGGGGCCTTCAGGCCCGCCGCCGCGTAGATCTGCCCGGCGATGATCACCAGTCCGATGCCGCAGAGCATGCCCTCGACGACGGAGACGGATATCGCCCGGAACCAGCGGCCGATCCCCAGGAAGCCCATGGCGAGCTGGAGCAGCCCGGCGAGCAGCACGATCACGCCGAGCGTGGCCACTCCGAACTGGCTGACGGCCTCGAAGACCAGCACGGTGAGCCCGGCGGCGGGTCCGGACACCTGGAGGCTGCTGCCGCGCATCAGCCCGGTGACGAGCCCGCCCACGATGCCCGTGATGAGGCCCAGCTCCGCGGGAACGCCGGAGGCGACCGCCACGCCCACGCACAGCGGGACCGCGACAAGGAAGACGACGATGGAGGCGAGGAAGTCCTGCTTGAGGTAGGGGAACTTGGTCATGGTCGCCCTCACACCTTCTCGAAGGAGTCGGTGTCCGCGCGGTGTTCGCGCACGGTGCCGGTGTGCACTTCGTAGAACCAGGGGCGCAGCCGGAGCCGGCCGTCCGTCAGGCGGCTCTCCACGCAGGGGTAGGAGCGCAGCCGCAACACCTGGGTCAGGACGTGGTGCTGCACGGCCTCGGTGACCGTCTTGTCGGCCGGGTCCGCGCACTTGGGCTCGTCACAGGCGTGTGCGAGCCAGTCGCGCACGGCGGGGACGCCGGAGAGGTCGTCGCCGCGTACCACCGCGCCCACGGCGCCGCAGTGCGAGTGTCCGCAGACCACGATCTCCTTGACGCCGAGGACCTCCACGGCGTACTCGATCGTGGCCGCCTCCGAGGTGGGGTGCTCGAGGGAGTGCGGGGGGACGACGTTGCCCGCGGTGCGCAGCTCGAAGAGCTCGCCGGGACGGGCGCCCGTGATCAGGGCCGGTACGACCCTGGAGTCGGAGCAGGTGATGAACAGGACGTCGGGGGACTGACCCTCGGCGAGGTGGGCGAACTCCTCAGGGCGCTGTCCGAAGATGCGGGCGTTGTCGATGAGGGGTTGCATGATGTGTTGACTCCTCCTGGCGCGCAGTGGGGGCGCGTCGGACGGGCATGGCAAGGGTGGGGGGAAGTGCTGTGCCGCTCAGCAGCGAAAGACCTGAAGTGCCGCCGGCGTGTGCGACGTCGAGGATCTCGACGTGCGGTCGTGCGCGGCGCCGGGTCTGACCGGTTCGGGTCCCGTGGGCCGGATGTGCCGTTGCAGCGGCCGCTCGGGACCCGAGGGTGCGAGGTCCGCGGAGTGGGACCGGTCGCGGGTCCGCAGGGGACCGGTCGGGTCCCCGTGGTGCCCGGCGCGACAGGCCGCCGTCTCGTCGCGCAGCGCCTTCCCCAGGGGCTTGTGCTTGGGGCGCGAGGACGTGCCGGAAGGCTTCGTTCCGTGCTGAGCCTTGGCCTCGGCTTGACTGTGCGTATATGCGGACGCGAAGGACGCGGTCGGTGCGAAGAACTGGAGGGAGAGCAGGACGGCGGCGAGGATCGAAACCACGGTCCGTGCCGTCGTACCTCGGTACATGTGCCCCCCTTCCGGTGCTTCGCGCGTCTAGTACTGACCAACAGTTGGTCAACGGCCGGTCAAGAAACACGTTAACCCTGCAAAGTCGTTTGCAGGGTTAACTTAACGTTTCAAGCTGAAGAGAGCCTGAAAACCGCAGGTGGGCTGGCTTGAACGAGCCCTACCCGCGGTGCGGTTGACGCGCTATGGGGGATGTGGTCAGCGGGGGTCCGTGAGTGAACCCGCGTCGCGGGCGAGGGCGGTGAGCCGGGAGATGGCCCGGAAGTACTTCTTGCGGTAGCCGCCGTTCAGCATCTCGTCGCTGAACAGCCGGTCGAAGGGCAGGCCCGAGGCGAGCACGGGCACCTCGCGGTCGTAGAGCCGGTCCGCCAGGACCACCAGCCGGAGGGCCGTCGACTGGTCGGGAACCGGGTGCACTCCAGTGAGGCACACGGCCTTGATCCCGTCGGTCAGAGCGCCGTACCGGCTGGGGTGGACGCGGGCCAGGTGTTCCAGGAGGGGCGAGAACGAGTCGAGGGAGGCGCCCTCGGTGGCGTGCGCCGCGCGGGTCACCTGTTCGTCGGAGTACGGCGGCGGCGCCTCCGGCAGACCGCGGTGGCGGTAGTCCTCGCCGTCGATGCGCAGGGCGCGGAAGTGGGCCGACAGACCCTGGATCTCGCGCAGGAAGTCGGCCGCGGCGAACCGGCCCTCGCCGAGCTTGCCGGGCAGCGTGTTGGAGGTGGCGGCCAGCGCCACACCCGCGTCGACCAGCTTGCCGAGCAGGGTGGAGACCAGAACGGTGTCGCCCGGGTCGTCGAGTTCGAACTCGTCGATGCACAGCAGGCGGTGCCCGGACAGCGTCTGGACGGTCTTCTGGAACCCGAGGGCGCCGACCAGGTTGGTCAGTTCCACGAACGTGCCGAAGGCCTTGAGCGCGGGCTCGGCCGGGGTGGCATGCCACAGGGACGCCAGCAGGTGGGTCTTGCCGACGCCGTAACCGCCGTCGAGATAGACGCCGCGCGGTCCGGCCGGCGCCTTCTTCGGTGCCTTGCCGAAACCGAACAGCCGCCGCTTGCCGGCTCCCGGCGACCCTCCCGCATCGAGGCCCGCCGCGAAACCCTCCAGGACCCGGACGGCCTCCGTCTGGCTGGGCTGGTTCGGGTCGGGGATGTACGTGCTGAAGCGGACGGAGTCGAACCGCGGCGGCGGCACCATCTCGGCGACCAGCCGGTCCGCGGGTACGTGCGGCTCACGGGCGCACAGGGACAGCGGGGCCGGGTCGGTTATGGGGCCGCTACCGGAGGGGGCCAGGGGAGAAGACACGGTTCACCATGCTACGGCGCGTGGAACACTGCACGGCATGCGACGTCTGTTCCCTGTGACCGATGAAACAGCAGCTCCGGCGCCGGACGGCGCGTCCGGTGAGGACGCCGGGCGGGAGTGGAGCCTTCAGGAGCTGGCCGCCGCCTACGCCTATCCGGAGCCCGGGCCCGGGGGGCCGGTGCCGTGGCTGCGCGCCAACATGGTGTCCACGCTGGACGGGGCCGCCCAGCACGACGGCCGTTCGCAGCCGATCTCCAGCGCGACCGACATGCGGATCTTCGGCACGCTGCGGGCACTGGCCGACGTCGTGGTCGTCGGCGCCGAGACGGTGCGGAAGGAGGGCTACCGGCCCGCACGCGCGCGGGAGGACTTCGCGGCCATGCGGGAGGCGGCCGGGCAGCGGCCCGCGCCCGCGATCGCGGTGGTCACGGCCAGTCTCGACCTGGACTTCTCGCTGCCGCTGTTCACCTCTCCCCTGGTCCCCACCCTGATCCTCACGGGCGCGGCGGCCGCCGCGGACCGCGTCGCCGCCGCCGAGAAGGCGGGCGCCCGGGTGGTGACCGCCGGGGACGGCATCGGAGTGGACCCCGCCCTGGCCGTCCGGGCCCTCGCCGACCTCGGCCACACCCGGCTGCTCACCGAGGGCGGCCCGCGACTGCTCGGGCAGATGGTCGCGGCCGGTGTGCTCGACGAGCTGTGCCTGACCGTCTCCCCGATGCTCACGGCCGGCGAGGCGCAGCGCATCGCCGGAGGGCCGGCGGTCACCGTCCCGCACCGCTTCGGGCTGGTGTCGATGCTGGAGGAGGACGGCTTCCTGTTCACGCGGTACGGGCGCACCCGTGCCGCGTGATGAAACGCCGGGCCCGGGGTACAAGGTGTCGGCGGCCGGGGAATCCGGCCGACCGGTACGCCGTCGAAGCGGGGTGACCCGCCGCCGGTCCGTTCATCGACGGAATATGCCGTTCTGTTCGGTTTCGGAGGGCACACTGGATCCGGCAGTACCTGTGTGAAGGATGGTTTCCGCAGGGCCCGGCACGGCCGGCCCGCGGCGAAGTGGGGCCTTGGGCCCCCGGAGCAGAAGGGGCGCCTGGTGTTCACCAGCGTATTGATGATCGAGAAGGCGCTGACGTCGGCCGACGTGGAGTTCGTCACCACCTTGCACGGTGAGGAGCAGGTCTCCTTCGAGGTGCTGCTGCAGCCGCGGGGCGAGCAGGCGGACCGCCTGCTGCGGGCCATCGACGACGTGGCGCTCGGCGAACTGGACGAGGCCGTCCGCGAAGGGGAGACCCCGGAGGGTGAGGAGGCACTCAGCGTGGGGCAGCGGGCGCTGGAGGTGTCACTCGCCGCGCTGCGCGCCTCGGGCAGTCCGGCGCAGGGGCGGCTGATCGAGGACCATCCGCTGGACGCGCTGAAGTCCCTCGTGGAGGAGGCCGGTGCGGACGAGGTCATCGTGCTGACCGATCCCCATTACGTGGAGGAGTTCTTCCACCGGGACTGGGCGTCGCGGGCCCGGCACAAGGTGGGGGTCCCGGTGCTGAAGCTGTTCTCGCACAGCAAGGCGTAGGGGCGGACCGCGGGGTGTGCCGGGTGCGGGCCGTTCGTGGCCGTTCGCGCGGTCGTCCGCGCCCCTGATGGGCAGGCCGGGCCCGCGCACGCAATAGGCTTGGCCCCCTGACCCTCGTCACCCGAACTTGGAGACACGCATGGCAGCCGGCCTTCCTCCCGCCATGGACCGACCGCACTTCATCGGGATCGGTGGGGCCGGGATGTCCGGGATCGCGAAGATCCTCGCCCAGCGCGGGGCCGTGGTCGCGGGCAGTGACGCCAAGGAGTCGGCGACGGCCGAGGCGCTGCGGGCGCTGGGCGCGACCGTGCACATCGGGCACGCCGCGGAGCACCTCGCCGACGACGCCAGCTGTGTGGTCGTGTCGTCGGCGATCCGGCAGGACAACCCCGAGCTGGCCCGCGCCGCCGAGCTCGGCATCCCCGTCGTGCACCGCTCCGACGCGCTCGCCGCCCTGATGGACGGGCTGCGGCCGATCGCCGTCGCCGGTACGCACGGCAAGACGACCACGACGTCGATGCTGGCCGTGTCGCTGAGCGAGCTGGGCCTGAAGCCCTCCTACGCGATCGGCGGGGACCTGGACGCCCCCGGCTCCAACGCGCTGCACGGCGAGGGCGAGATCTTCGTCGCCGAGGCGGACGAATCGGACCGCAGCTTCCACAAGTACGCGCCCGAGGTCGCGATCGTCCTCAACGTCGAACTCGACCACCACGCCAACTACGCGTCGATGGACGAGATCTACGCGTCGTTCGAGACGTTCGTGGACCGGATCACCGGGGGCGGCACGCTGGTGATCGCCGCCGACCACGAGGGCGCGCGGGAGCTGACCCGCCGCGTCGCCGGACGGGGTGTCCGCGTGGTGACCTACGGCGAGTCCGAGGACGCCGGCGTGCGCATCCTGTCGGTCGTGCCGCAGGGGCTCAAGAGCGAGGTCACCGTGGTGCTGGAGGGCGAGGAGCTGACCTTCACGGTCTCCGTCCCCGGCCGGCACTACGCGCACAACGCCGTCGCCGCGCTGGCGGCCGGTGCGGCCCTCGGAATCCCGGCGGCCGAGCTGGCCCCGGCGATCGCCGCGTACACGGGCGTGAAGCGGCGGCTCCAGCTGAAAGGCGAGGCCGCGGGCGTCCAGGTCATCGACTCCTACGCCCACCACCCCACCGAGATGACCGCCGACCTGGAGGCCATGCGCGCGGCGGCCGGGGACGCCCGGATCCTGGTGGTCTTCCAGCCGCACCTCTTCTCCAGGACCCAGGAGCTCGGCAAGGAGATGGGGCGCTCCCTGGCCCTCGCGGACGCCTCCGTCGTGCTGGACATCTACCCGGCGCGCGAGGACCCGATCCCGGGCATCACGAGCGAGCTGATCGTCGAGGCGGCCCGGGCCGCGGGCGCGGACGTGACACCGCTGCACGACAAGGCCGACGTCCCGTCGGTCGTCGCGGGAATGGCGAAGCCCGGGGATCTCGTTCTCACCATGGGAGCGGGCGACGTCACCGACCTCGGCCCGCACATCCTGGACCGTCTGTCGAACTGAGGGGCTGGAGGCTCATGCCGTACGACGTGGAGAAGCCGGACGAGCAGTGGCGCGTGGAGCTGAGCCCGGGCGAGTACGCGGTGCTGCGCCAGGCGGCCACCGAGCCCGCCTTCACCGGCGAGTACACCGATACCAGGACCCCGGGCGTCTACTCGTGCCGCGCCTGTGGAGCGGACCTGTTCACCTCGGACACCAAGTTCGAGTCGCACTGCGGCTGGCCGTCCTTCTTCGACCCGAAGGACACCGACGCGGTGGAGCTGATCGAGGACCGCTCGCACGGCATGGTGCGCACCGAGGTGCGCTGCGCACGCTGCGGCTCGCACCTCGGGCACGTCTTCGAGGGCGAGGGGTATCCCACGCCCACCGACCAGCGGTACTGCATCAACTCGATCGCGCTGCGGCTGGCCCCCGAGCAGGGCTGAGACCGGCTTCAGCGGATTCGGCACTCCTGCTGGGTGAGGCGCCGGGTGTCCCCCGCGGTGCGTCTGCACAGCACCCGGGTCTCGGACGTGCCGTCGGCGACGCGGCTGACCTCCTTGAGGACGATGCTGTGGCCGGTGCGGTCGCCGTAGAGCGGGGCGCCGGTGAAGTCGATGGTGCCGGTGGCCATGCCCTCGATCCTGACGTTGCGCAGGTTCACCCAGGTCGAGGCGCGGCTCTGCGGCCGGTCGTCGCGGGTGGCCGCCCAGAACAGGGCGCGGGTCGCGTCGTGGGCGAGGGCGGTCTGGCCGCTGGCCAGGGCCGGGCTGTCGGACCGCAGGCGGTGGCCCCGCAGCCCCGGCAGGTGCTGGGCGGCGTCCTGGTAGAAGGCCGTGGTGGTGGAGGCCTTCTGCAGTTCCGCGAGGGCCGCGTGGTACAGCGTGACCTCCGGCGCGACGGAGTGGCCGCCGCCGGCGAAGTCGGCCTTGGACAGGTCGTCGCCGGTGAGGATCGCCAGGGGCTTGCCGGCGCAGCCCGGTTCGGTGCCCAGCTGGGTCATCAGGGGGTCGATGTCCTCCACCCGTCCCGCGAAGTAGATCACGGAAGGGACCCGTCCGCCCCGGCAGACCTCCTGGGCGTGCGAGCGGAGTTCCGGCTTGCCGCCGCTGAGGATGTAGCGCCGCTGCTCGAGCAGGGTGAAGCCCTGGCGTCGCAGCATCCGCTGGCCGTAGCGCGCCTGCTCGTCGGTGTAGAGATCGTCGGTCCTCGCCGTGTCGCGGGCCAGGACGAGGGCGTACTGCCGACGGCCGGGCGTGCGCAACTGGGCGGCGATCAGACCGAGTTGCTTGGTCTGCCACTCGTCCGTGGCGGCCAGGCTGAACCAGTTGGCGAACTCGCGGGGCAGATACGTCGCGGAGTTCGTGCCGGAGACGACCGGCAGGCCGGCCCGCATCAGGGTGCGGGTCGTCGCACGGCTCGACTTCAGGTCGCGGCCGGTGCCGACGACCCCCACCACCGTCGGGTCGTGGGCGGCGTACGCGGCGATCGCCTCCGCCATCTCCTCCTGGTGGCCCAGGTCGACGCCGCCGTTGGCGATCAGTACCCGCAGCTTCACGCTGGAGTTCTCGTTGATGACGGCCTGCGCCAGGTACACGCCCGCCAGCTCCTCGGCACCCTTCACCAGGGAGGAGCCGGACGCGGGGTCGGCGCTGAGCGGCCCCGCGTAGACGACGGTGACGTACTTGCCCGTGTGGTGGGCGACGACGTCCGTGTTCTGCCGGGCGATGCGGTCCTCCAGGTCGGCCACCGTCCACGGCGGGTCGTCGTCGGCCGTGAGCGCCTTGATGTCGTCGTCGGCCCGGGGTGCGGGCAGCCAGTCGGCGAAGCGGACGTCGTCCGTCGCGATGCCGATGCACTCCGTGCGGCCGTCGGACCCCTGCTCGCGCCGGGTGTCCCGGTTGGCGGTCAGCACGGACGCCGAGCAGTACCGGTCGTGCAGGGCGTCGGCCCGCATGACGGTGGCCGCGGTGAGCAGGGCGATGACCAGGACGAGGGTGTGCAGGGCCCACACCAGCCGGGCGAGCGTAGGCCGGGAGGAGGCCCGCAGGTGGTGGCGGCCCTCCTCGACGGGGCCCAGCTGGTCGTGCGGCAGCGGGATCTTCATCACCCACGGCAGGACGGACCGCTCCCGGCTGGGTGACTGCTCGGCGCGCAGGTTGCGGCCCCACTCCTGGTACCAGGTGCGCAGCCGGACGCCGAACGTCGGCGGCATCGCGTCCGGGGCGGGCGGAGCCTGGACGACACTGCGCTCCAGACGCGGCACGTCGTGCGTGCGCACCGCGGCCACCACGAGCAGCGGGTCGAGCTCGCTGCGCCGGCTGCGGACGTCGCTGATGGCCCGGATCAGCTCGATACCGCCGTTGCGGTCGTCCGCGTGCGGAAGGAACAGCATCGGCGGACGCGGCCGTTTGAAGCCGCGCAGGTCCCAGCTCCAGCGGCGGTGGTTGTCCCGCAGGTCCTCGCGCAGCGCCAGCACGCACAGCTGGAGGTGGAAGTCGCCGCCCGCCGTGAGCGCCTCGGCCACGTCGTAGGCGCGGGCCGCGATCGCCTTCCAGGAGCGAACCGGCCGCAGCAGCGACACCTCGGTGGACTCCTCCTGGTCCGCCGCCCTCAGGAACGTGGTCGTCATGAACCAGCGGCTCTCCCGGCGCAGCCAGAGGAAGATCGGGGCCCGGCCCGGCAGGACGTAGTTGAGGACGGTCAGCAGCAGCAGGAAGACGAGCCCGGCGCCGACCGCGACGTACCAGTCGCTGCGGGCCAGCAGGGCGGCGAGGACGGTCACGAGGCTCGCCGGGAGGATGTGCGCCATGTCGAACAGCGGCAGGCCCGAGCGCCAGCGCGCGGCGTTCTTCGGCCGCCAGCGCTGCTGCGCCAGCTCGTCCAGCAGTCGCCGATGCTGGTCCTGCCCGGCCTCGGGGCTGCCCGGGGCGGGCGACGGCCAGCTGTCGCCGAGCGCCGCGACCGCGTCGTCGATGGCGTGCACCAGCCGCAGCCGGGGGAACGCGTAGCGCCGGTAGAGCGCCTTCGGGCCGCCCCACTTGCGCGGGTCGCTCAACGCCCGGACCAGGGCGGCGGCCCGGCGCACCTCAGTGGCACCCTCGTAGGTGTCCTGCGTCACCGCGCAGCGCGTGCCGTGCGCCTCCTGGCCGGCGTGCAGCTGCCGGACCAGCCCGGCCACCGCGTCGTCGTCCCGGCCCTCCTGGGCGTGGACGACGAACACCGGCATCGGTGGTTCGGTGCTCCTGCGGAAGTCCTGGATGAGGATCTCGAGTTGGTTCTGGAGGTGGCGCCCGGCGTCGCTCTCCGGCATGCCGTCGTGACCCCCAGGGCAGTCCGGCGGCGTGCGAGCGTCCTTCACCATGGGCAACCCCCCGTCGGCCTTCGGTGACTTACGACAGTAACCGGTGCCGATGGGGTGCGAGTGGGTGACGAACGAAGTCGAGGGAGCTCCGGTGCCGCGCGGGGCGTCGGCCGGGCCGGCTCGCCGGGGCCGCCGGGTGACGTACGACGGGTCGGCAGCCTGCGCGAGGCGCTGCCCTTCACCGGTGCCGGTTCCCTCCCCCTGCCGCCCGGCGCGCACGCCCCGCAGCGGGCGGACGGGCCGTCACCGCTCCCTGCCGCGACACGGTGCCGGCCGGTCCGCGGGGACGTGCCGGTGCCGCAGGAGGGGGATGCTTCAACTGCTCGTGACAGACCGGGAGTTCCGGCCGCCCGCTCGCTGGGCATCGTGTCAGGGGCGTGGGCCGTGCCGTCCCGAGGGGGGAGCGGGCGGGCCGTGCCGTCCGGGCGAAGGGATGGGAAGCCATGACGTCACCGCTGCCCTCGGGCGAGACGCTGCCGCAGCCGGTGCTCAACCCGCCGGCGTCGGTCGCGGTGTTCCTGGTCGCGACGATCGAACCCGGTGGGGAAGGCGCCGTTCGGGAGGTGCTGGGCTCGCTCGCGGGCCTGGTGCGCTCCGTGGGCTTCCCCAGCCCCGACGGCGGCCTCGGCTGCGTCGCCGGGGTCGGATCCCGGGCGTGGGGGCGGCTGTTCGGCGGTCCGCGGCCCGCAGAACTGCACCCGTTCCGCGAACTGGCCGGGCCCCGGCACCACGCGCCGTCCACTCCTGGGGACCTGTTCTTCCACATCAGGGCCGCCCGCACCGACCTGTGCTTCGCGCTGGCCGCCGAGCTGGTGCGGCGGCTGCGCGGCGCGGTCACCGTGCGGGACGAGACGCAGGCCTTCTCCTACTTCGACTCGCGCAACCTGCTCGGCTTCGTCGACGGGACCGAGAACCCGGTCGGGCAGGCCGCGGCGGACGCGGCACTGGTCGGCGACGAGGATCCCGGCTTCCGGGGCGGCAGCTACGCCCTGGTGCAGAAGTACCTGCACGACGTGGACGCCTGGGACGCCCTCGCCGTCGAGGCCCAGGAGAAGGTGATCGGCCGCACCAAGCTCACCAATCTGGAACTCGACGCACCCGGTTCGCACAAGGACGTCAACACCGTCCTCGGCCCCGAAGGCGCGGAGCTGAGGATCCTCCGCTCGGCGATGCCCTTCGGCAGGCCCGGGCACGGCGAGTTCGGCACGTACTTCGTCGCGTACGCCGCGACGCCCGGGATACCGGAGACGATGCTGCGCAAGATGTTCCTCGGCGGCCCGGGCTCGGGTCCCGACCCGCTGCTGGACTACTCGCGTGCCGTGACCGGCAGCCTGTTCTTCGTGCCGCCGGCGGGCTTCCTGGAGGACCTGCCCGGCAGTTGACGTCCCATCACATCACCTCCCACGACCGGAAACCCCGCGCTGCGCAGCACCCGTCGCTCCGCGTCCACCGCGAACACCTCGCAGTTCTCCCGGGCGGCGGCCCACCCGACGCCCTCCCCGCCGAGTGCGAAGGCCGCCGTCGCGACCGCGTCCGCCTCCGTCAGGGTCGGGGCCACCACGGTCAGACTGAGCAGGCCGGTCGCGGGGCGGCCGGTGCGCCCGTCGAGGATGTGATCACCGCGCTCGTAGCGGGCGGAGGTCGCCACGGCCCGGTCCGTGACGTCCAGGACCGTGCAGAGCCGGTCGGCGTGTTCGGGGTGGCGCACGCCGACCCGCCAGGGGCCGCCGGAGGCGATCACGTCGCCTCCGGCGTTGAGGCAGAAACGCCGCGCGCCCGCCGCCGACAGCAGCTCCGCTCCCCGCTGCACCGACCAGCCCTTCACCACGGCGCAGGGGTCCAGGCCGCGGCCGGGCAGACGTACGTCGAAGGCGCCCCCGGTCGCGAGCCGGTACTCCTCGCACAGGTCCAGGATCTCGCGCAGTTGCGGACCGGGCTCGCGCACCTCGCCCCGGTCCAGCCGGGACACCTCGCTGTCCGGGCGGAACGGGCTGAACCGCGCGTCGACCTCGCGCAGCCAGGCGAACAGGCCGTCCACCGCCGCCTCGGGGACGTCCTCGTCGTCGATCCGTACCGACACCGGGAACCCCATGACGTGCTCGACGCGCCGCAACCCCCGCATCCGCTCAGTCCTTCGCGTCGATGGCGGCCTGGAGCGACTCCTTGTAGCCGTCGCTGGTGATCGTCGCGCCCGACACCGTGTCGATGTCGGCGCTCTGCGCCTGAAGCGTCTCCTCGATCAGCCGGGGAACCGCGGCCGTGGTCTGGGGGTGGTCCGGCTGCCGGAGCATCCGCACCGAGGCGATCCGGTCGCCGTCGAAGGTCACCTCGACCCGCACCGGGCCCTTCTCGGTGTCGACGAGGGATCCCCGCACGACGGTGGTCGTGGTGCCGCCCGAGGAGGACGCCGAGGGGCTGGACGCCGGCGCCGCCGCCTCGGCGGGGGCGGAGGACGCACCGGTGTCCTGCGAGGGCGCGTAGCGCCAGAGGGGGATCAGGCCCGCGGCACTGAGGACGAGGACGGGCAGGGCGCGCTTCACGAGTCTCTCCTCGTCATCCGGCCAGGCTGAAGCGTTCGAAGTGGATCTGCGGGGTCGGCACACCCAGCTCGCGCAGGCTGCCGAGCACCGCGTTCATCATCGGCGGCGGGCCGCACAGGTAGACGTCCCGCTCGGCTAGGTCCGGCACCAGCCGGGCCAGTTCCGGCGCGGCCAGCCGGTCGGGTACGGGCGGGCCGGTCACCAGGTGCAGTTCGGCGCCCCGCGCGAGCGCGAGGTCGCGCAGTTCGTCGTAGAGGACGGCGTCCCGGTCCGTGGCCACCCGGTAGACGACGACCGCGTGACCGTGCAGTTCCTCCAGCAGCGCCCGGATCGGCGTGACACCGACGCCACCGGCGATGAGCACGGCGTCGGGGCGGGTGCGGTGCAGGGCGGTGAAGGCGCCGTAGGGGCCCTCGGCGAACACGCGTGTGCCGACTCTCAGATGCCGCAGGGCCGCGCTGCCGGCACCGGCCCGCTTCACGGTCAGGCGCAGCGTACGGCCGTCGGGTGCGGCCGACAGGGAGAACGGGTTCGCCTGCCACCAGCGGTCCCTGGTCAGGAACCGCCACAGGAAGAACTGCCCCGCCCGGGCGGGCATCCGGTCCAGGTCACGGCCCGTGACGTAGACCGAGACGACGTGGTCGTTCTCCGGGACGACGGCCGTCACCCGCAGCCGGTGGCGGAGGTTGCGCCACAGCGGCAGCACCAGCCGGCCGGCGAACACCGCGGCGAGGGCCCCGCCCCACAGGCCGTACCAGTACGCCGTCGCGGCCGGCGAGGAGGCGAACGTCGTCCCCGCCGCGACCTGGTGCGTGAACGCCAGCATCACCGCCACGTAGGTGTACAGATGGATGAAGTGCCAGGTCTCGTAGGCCAGCCGGCGCCGGGCGTACCGGGCCGAGACCGCCCCCACCACCAGGAGGAGCGCCAGCGCGACGACCGCCCGCAGCACGCCCTCGACCGTCTCGGCGAGGTCCACCAGCTGGTTCACCGGGTCCAGGGACGAGGACTCGGCGTAGCCGAAGACGATGAACACCGCGTGCGCGAGCAGCAGCCACAGCACCGTGAAGCCCGTCCAGCGGTGCCAGGACGTCAGCCGGTCCATGCCGATCCGCCGGTCGAACCACGGCAGCCGGGCCACCAGCAGCAATTGGAACGCCATGAGCAGCGCCGCGTACAGACCGGCCAGCCGGCCCAGCACGATCAGCGCGTTCGAGGCGAAACCGGCCTGCGTGAAGAACACGGCCACCACGACCGCGTTCGCCATCAGCACCGCGGACAGGCCGGTGCGGCCCACCACGCGGGGCCGCACGCCCGGGCGGGGCGCCGGAGGACGTTGATGGAGGGTCGTCACGATCGGCAGCTCCTTGATCGGCTCCTGGTACACCGAGCTTGGCGCGCGGGAGCTGTCGGGAAGCTGTCGCCCGACTTTCAAGTGTCTATCGATCCGGCGGCGGGAGGGCGGGCGGCTGGGGTGGCGCGGGAGGCGTGCCGCACTATGAGCGTGTGGAGAAAGTACGACTTCTCGTCGTCGACGACGACCCGCCCATCGCCGACCTCGTCGCCACCGTCGCCCGCTACGAGGGCTGGGAGGCGATCACGGCGTACACCGGCGAGGACGCCCTGCGGCGGGCCGCCGAGTTCCACCCCGACATCGTGGTGCTCGACCTGATGCTGCCCGGCGTGGACGGCTTCGGCGTCCTGGACCGGCTGCGCGCCTCCGGCACGATGGTGCCGGTGGTCTTCCTCACCGCCCGCGACGGCGTCGCCGACCGGGTCGCCGGCCTCACCCGCGGCGGGGACGACTACCTGGTCAAGCCGTTCGCCGTGGAGGAGCTGATGGCCCGGCTGCGGACCGTGCTGCGGCGCAGTGCCGGGCCCGCCTTCCAGCGGTCCGTGCTCCGGGTCGGCGACCTGACGATGGACGAGGACACCCGCGAGGTCCGGCGCGGCGCGAGGCTGCTGTCGCTGACCCCGACCGAGTACGAGGTGCTGCGCTACCTCATGCGCAAATCGCCCACCGTGCTGACCAAGGCGCAGATCCTCGACCACGTGTGGGAGTACGGCTTCGGCGGCCGCTCCAACGTCGTCGAGCTGGTCGTCAGCCGGCTGCGCCGCAAACTCGACGAGCCCCACGAAACCGATGAGACCGACGGGGGCGGCGCGCCGCTCATCCACACCGTGCGCGGCTTCGGGTACGTGCTGCGGCAGGCCGCCGAGTGATCGCCCGGCTGCGGCGGACCTACCGCGGAATGCGGCTGGGCACCCGGATGGCTCTCGGCCTCGGCGCCCTGGCCCTGGTGGTGTTCGCCGTCGTCGGCACGGCCCTGACCACGTACATGCGGGACTATCTGTCGGCCCAGCTCGACACCCAGCTCGGCCAGGCCCAGGTGGCCCAGTCCAAGAACATCGCGGACTACGGCACCCTCTCGGGCAAGAAGTACTACAGCTGGTTCTATGCCGTGTACGACGTGCGGAACGGCACGCCCGAGCTGCGCAGGCCCGAGGACCCCGCCGATCTGCCGGAGGACGTCGACGACTTCACCTCCCTCGCCCGGGCCCAGACCGCCGCCCACCAGGAGATCCTGCGCACCGAGCACCTCAGGGGCGCGGGCTCCTACCGGCTGCGCGCCTGCCAGGTGAAGCCCGGGGTGGTCCTGGTCAGCGCCGCCCCCCTGGAGGACATCGAGGACACGGTCGGGCAGCTGATCACGATCCAGGTCGTCACCTTCGCCCTCGCGCTGCTCGCGCTGGTCGTCTTCGGCCGCCGGATGCTGCGCCGCGGTCTGAAACCGCTCAGCGACATGGCGTCCACCGCGCACGGCATCGCCTCGCACGACCTGACCGAGTCGGCGGCCCGGCTCCCGCTGCGCGCCGACGGCCGGGACGGCGGCCCCGAGGTGGACGAACTGCGCACCGCCTTCAACACGATGCTGGAGCACATCGACGACTCCCTCGCCGTGCGCGCCGGGGCCGAGCAGCGGCTGCGCCGCTTCGTCGCCGACGCCTCGCACGAACTGCGCACCCCGCTGATGTCGGTGCGCGGGTACGCCGACCTCTTCCAGTACGCCGCCGCCAACGCCCCCGAGGAACGCGACCGGCACCTGGCCCGGCTGCGCGCCGAGGCCGCCCGCATGGGCGTCCTCCTGGACGACCTGCTGCTGCTCGCCCGGCTGGACGCGGCGGAGGTGGAGACACCGCTGCGCGTGCAGGAGGCCGACCTGGCGGAACTGGTGAGGCGGGCCGCGGACGCCTTCCGCGCGGCCCGCCCCGGCCATCCGCTGACCGTCCTGGCCGGTGTCGGCCCGGTGACGCTGCCGATGGACCCGCTGCGCATCCGGCAGGTCGTCGACAACCTCCTGACCAACGCCGCCGTGCACACCCCCGCCGGGACGAAGGTGTCGGTGGAGGTCGCCCTCGTGCCCGGAGCGGCCGAGGTGCGGGTCGCCGACACCGGTCCGGGCATCCCGCCCGAGGACCGGGCCCGGGTCTTCGACCGCTTCTACCGCGTCGACAAGGCACGCAGCCGCGACCGCGGCGGCAGCGGTCTCGGTCTCGCGGTCGCCCAGTCCCTGGTCCATGTCCACGGCGGCCGCATCGAGCTCGACAGCGCGCCCGGGGCGACGGTGTTCACCGTGCGCCTGCCCGTGCGGGACGTACGCCCTGCGGACCGGTGAGGGGCGCCCTCTAGACTCGACCGGAAACAGCCCGTACGACCCTGGCCAACGCTTCCGCCAACCGAAGGGCTCCGGCGCCTTGATACGGATCGAATCAGTCACCAAGCGCTATCCGGACGGCACGGTGGCTGTCGACCGGCTCTCCCTGGAGATACCCGACCGCTCGATCACGGTCCTCGTCGGACCCTCGGGCTGCGGCAAGACGACCACCCTGCGGATGATCAACAGGATGGTCGAGCCGAGCGAGGGGACGATCCTCCTCGACGGCGAGGACATCCAGCGCCGCCCCGTCACCACCCTGCGCCGGTCCATGGGCTACGTCATCCAGAACGCCGGCCTCTTCCAGCACCGCACCATCATCGACAACATCGCGACCGTGCCCCGTCTGCTCGGCTGGGGCAAGCGGAAGGCCCGGGCCCGGGCGGCGGAGCTGATGGAGCGGGTGGGCCTCGACACAGCGCTCGCCCAGCGGTACCCGTACCAGCTCTCCGGCGGCCAGCAGCAGCGCGTCGGCGTGGCCCGGGCACTCGCCGCCGACCCGCCCGTGCTGCTCATGGACGAGCCGTTCTCCGCGGTCGACCCGGTGGTGCGCAAGGGGCTTCAGGACGAACTGCTGCGCATCCAGGACGAGTTGGGCAAGACCATCGTCTTCGTCACCCACGACATCGACGAGGCGATCAAACTCGGCACGATGGTCGCCGTGATGCGCGAGGGCGGTCACCTCGCCCAGTACGCGCCCCCCGCCGAGCTGCTGTCCAGCCCCGCCGACGCCTTCGTCGAGGACTTCCTCGGGGCCGACCGCGGCATCCGGCGGCTGTCGTTCTTCCCCTCCGCCGGACTCCCGCTGACCAGCGGCCCGGTGATCCCGGCCGACGCCACCGCCGAGCGGATCGCCGCCGCCGACGCCCCCTGGCTGCTGGTCACCGACGCCGAGGGCAAGCCCCTCGGCTGGGGTGAGCGGGGCGACCTGACGGCCGGTGACATCAGGCCCGACCGGCTCGTCCCGCACGGACGGCCGTTCGTTCCCGGCACCGACTCCCTGCGCGCCGCCCTCGACTGCGCCGTCCTCTCCCCGGCCGGCTGGGCCGTCGCCGTGGACGACGCCGGGCGGGTGACCGGGGTGGTCGCGCAGGCGACCATCGGCGAGGCGATCCGCAGCGCCCATGCCGCAGGCCACGCCGACGTGGCCGAGGTCGCGTCGTGAACGGCTTCTTCGACATCCCGAGCGACCTCCAGCACAGCTACGCCGGCCTGATCGGCCTCCATCTGCGCGAGGCCCTGCTGCCCGTCCTGGCCGGCCTTCTTCTCGCGCTGCCGCTCGCCCAGCTCTGCGTCCGCTTCCGCTGGCTGTACCCGCCGGTGCTCGGCGCCACCACCGTCCTCTACGCCGTCCCGTCGCTGGCCTTCTTCGTCGTCCTCATCGACTACACCGGCCAGACCGAGCTGACCGTGATGATCCCGCTGGCGGTGTACAGCCTGGTGGTGCTCGTCCCGGCCATCGTCGACGGGGTGCGGTCCGTGCCCCAGGAGACCCTGGCCGCGGCCACCGCCATGGGCTTCGGACCCGTACGCCGTTACGCGCAGGTGCAGTTGCCGATCGCCGTGCCCGCCATCGTCGCCGGGCTCCGGGTCGCCACCGTCTCCAGCATCTCCCTGGTCAGCGTCGGCACCCTCATCGGCAACCAGGGCGCCCTCGGCAACCTCCTCGCCGACGCGCAGAAGTACGACCGCCCCGAACTGGCCGTCAACTCCGTCATCACCACGGCCGTCCTGGCCATCGCGTGCGACGCCCTGCTGGTGCTGCTGCGTCTCGCGCTGACCCCGTGGATGCCGAGCGGCACGCGCAGGCGCCCGAAGACCCCAGGGCGGCAGCCCCTGCCCGCCCCTCAGGACGTGACCCGGTGAACGTACTGAACTTCGTCAACGCCTTCTTCAGCGACGGCGCCCACTGGCACGGCTACGACGGCATCCCGCAACGCCTGCTGGAGCACGTCCAGTACTCCCTGCTCGCCCTGGCCCTCGCCGCCGCGATCGGCCTGCCCGTCGGGTTGCTGACCGGGCACACCGGGCGGGGCGGCAACGCCCTGGCCTTCCTCGCCACCGCGGCCCGCGCCCTGCCCAGCTTCGGCCTGCTGGTGCTGATCGTCATCGTGATGGGCTTCGGCCTGCTGCCCGTGATGATCCCCCTGGTCATCCTGGCCGTGCCGCCGATCCTCGTGACCACCTACGAGGCGGTGCGCACCGTCGACCCGTCCCCGGTGGACGCCGCCCGCGGCATGGGCATGCACGAGTCGCGGATCCTGTTCCAGGTCGAACTGCCGGTCGCGCTGCCGCTGATCCTGAGCGGTCTGCGCTCGGCGGCCATCCAGATCGTGTCGACGGCCACCATCGCCGCCTACGTCAGCCTCGGCGGCCTCGGCCGGTACATCGTCGACGGGCTCTACCAGCGCGACTACGAGAAGGTCGTCGGCGGTGCCACCCTGGTCGCCGCCCTGGCCCTCGTCACGCT
This sequence comes from Streptomyces sp. NRRL B-1140, assembly GCF_001280065.1. Classification (GTDB taxonomy): domain Bacteria; phylum Actinomycetota; class Actinomycetes; order Streptomycetales; family Streptomycetaceae; genus Streptomyces. The sequence continues at coordinate 215,534 of NZ_LGEA01000001.1, read as the reverse complement.
CGCGCTGTTCTGGGCGGCGGGCCGGGCGGCCGTGTCACCGGGGGTGCGCCGGCGTTGACGGCCGGGTCTGTAACAAACCGTGACCAGGGCGCTCTTGACTGATCACAAAGCGGCTGGATTGGATCGGTGAATGACTTTCACCGCGAAGAGCAGCAGGTCCAGGACGAGGCACACCAGCGTGGCGGCCGTCGCGCTCACCGCCGCTGCGGCGCTCCTCGCGGGCTGTTCGTCCGGCGACTCCTCCGACAACCCACTCGAGGGCGAGAAGGCGAAGGCCGGCACCGTCGTCGTCGGCTCCAACAACTTCGCCGAGAGCACCCTGCTCGCCGACATCTACGGTGAGGCGCTCAAGGCCAAGGGCATCGAGGTCACCTACAAGCACAACATCGGCAGCCGTGAGACGTCGTACGGGCTGATGAAGAACGGCACCGTCACCGTGCTGCCTGAGTACAACGGCTCGCTGCTGGCCTACCTGGACCCCAAGGCCGGGCAGAAGTCACCCGAGGCGGTGAACGCGGCCGTCAAGGCCAAGCTGGACAACAGACTGACGCTGCTTCAGTCCTCGCCCGCCGAGGACAAGGACTCGGTCACCGTCAACGCCGAGACGGCCCGGAAGTACAAGCTCACCTCCTCCTCCACCCTCGCGGACCTCAAGGACGCCGCCCCGGACCTGGTGATCGGCGGTTCGCCCGAGTTCCAGACCCGGCAGCAGGGCCTGAAGGGCCTGAAGTCCGTGTACGGCCTGGAGTTCAAGTCCTTCAAGGCGCTCGACGCGGGCGGTCCGCTGACCCAGGCGGCCCTGGCCAAGAACACCATCCAGGCCGCGGACATCTTCACCACGGACCCGACCATCGTGAAGGAGAAGTTCGTCGTCCTGAAGGACCCGGAAAACCTCTTCGGGTTCGCCAACGTCACCCCGCTGGTCAACAAGAGCGGCCTGCCCCAGAAGGGCGTCGACGCGCTCGACGCCGTCTCCGCCAAGCTGGACACGAAGACGCTGCGGGAACTGGATCTGCAGGTGCAGCTGGAGAAGAAGGACCCGCTGGACGTGGCGACGGCGTGGCTGAAGTCGGCGGGCCTGAACTGACGGCCTGACGGCCTGACGGGAGCCCGGCCCGGACGAGCGCACCCGCCCGGGCCGGTCTCCTAGCGGCCCCTACGCCTGCACCGCCGACGCGATCAACTGGTCGATCAGGGCGATCAGCACGTCCCGGCACGACTCCCGGTCCCGGGCGTCGCACAGCAGCACCCGGACATGGTCCGGCACCGCCAGCGCCTCCCTGATCTCCTCGGGCGGATACGGGTGTTCGCCGTGGAAGCCGTTGACCCCTACGACGAACGGAATGCCGCGGCGCTCGAAGAAGTCGATCGCGGCGAAGCTGGACTCGGGCCGGCGCACGTCGATCAGGACCACGGCCCCGAGCGCGCCGAGCGCCAGGTCGTTCCACATGAACCAGAACCGCTGTTGCCCCGGCGTACCGAACAGGTACAGCACCAGTTTCCGGCTGAGGGTGATCCGGCCGAAGTCCAGGGCCACCGTGGTGGCCCGCTTCTCCTCGATGCCGTCCAGGTCGTCGATGCCCAGACCGGCCATGGTCAGAGGCTCCTCGGTACGCAGCGGGACGATCTCGCTGACGGAGCCGACCATGGTGGTCTTGCCGACGCCGAAGCCCCCGGCGATGAGGATCTTGACCGTGTCGGGTGCCGAAGACGCGTCAGGGGCAAGGTCAGAGCCGGCCAAGGCCGTCCCTCACTTTCTGCAGCAGGTCCAGGTCCGGGGAGGTTCGGGAGACGAGGCGCGGCGGGCGGACGGTGATCCGGCCCGCCTCCAGCAGGTCGCACAGCAGGATGACGACCACGCTCACCGGCAGGTCGAGCCGGGCGGCCAGCTCCGCCACGGCAACCGGCTCGGCGCACAGCCGCAGGATCCGGGTGTGCTCGGGCTGGCAACGGACCGCCGTGTCGGGTGGCGGATCGACCGCCGTGACCGTCGAGATGAGCGTGAAGTCGGCGCGGCTGGGCCGGGTCCGGCCACCCGTCAGAGCGAACGGCCTGACCAGCCGGCCCGCCGGATCACCTACGTCCACCTCACACGCCGGGATCGGCGACGGGGCCGGCCATGCCCCGGGGTGCCGCGCTGAGGTGCTCGCCGATCTTCTTCACCAGCATGTTCATCTGATAGGCCACCACCCCGACGTCCGCGCCCGGGCCGGTCAGCACGACCAGATGCGCGCCGGGCCCGGCGGAGGTCAGGATCAGATAGCTGTTGGCCATCTCGATGAGCGCCTGGCGCACCGGACCGCCCCGGAAGTCCATGCTGACGCCCTTGCTGAGGCTCATCAGCCCGGACGCGGTCGCCGCGAGCCGCTCGGCGTCGTCGCGCAGGAATCCGGTGGACTTGCTGACCACCAGGCCGTCCTCGGAGAGCACCACGGCCTGGTTCACGTCGGCGACCCGCTCCACGAGTCCGGTCAGCAGCTGGTCGAGCTGGGTGTGCGTGGCGGGGATGGGGCGTGTCATTGCGGTGTCCTTCGTCAGCGGTCGGCGGGCGGAGTCGGGGCGACGGGATCGGTGGCGGCCCGGCGGGGAACCGGGGCCGTCTCGTCGGGGTGGGGCGGCTCGGCGTCGTCGTCACGGGCCCGGAGCGTGCCGCGCTGGAAGCCGGCCAGGGAGGACGCGGCGGCCTCCGCGGTGAAGTCGTCGAAGGAGCCCGCGTCGTCGGCCGGTGGGGTCTCCTCGCGCAGCTCCTCCACCAGGCTGGTCTGCGGCACCCTGCGGGGCAGCGGGGCGAGACCGTCCCGGCGGGGGACGACCTCGCGGCCGGCGGACGGGGCGGTGGCGGCGGTGCGGGCCGTGACGAGAGGTCTGAGCGCGCGAACGGACCCTACGGCGCCCCCGGTTCCGCCCGGCGCCCCGGCGCGCTGCGGCGCCCCGCTCGGCCCGGCGTCCCTCGCGTCCCGTCCGTCCACGGCCTGCGGCCCGGCCGGCGCCGCCGGCCCGTCCTCCTGGGCGTCGCCGTCCTTCGCGCCGCCGCCCGTTCCTCTCGGGCCGGCCGGGGCCGCGAGCTGGTCCGGACCGGTTCCGGCGGCGGCGCGCTGCTGCGGCGCCGCGCCGTCCGCCGGCTCGCGCACCACGATCTCGTGCGGGATCAGCACGATCGCCGTGGTCCCGCCGTAGGGCGACGCGCGCAGGGTGACGGCGATGCCGTGCCGGCGCGCCAGCCGGCCGATCACGAACATGCCCAGGCGCAGGTCGTCGGCGAGCGCCACCACGTCGAACTGCGGGGGCACCGCCAGCTGTTCGTTGAAGGACGCGTAGTCCTCCTCCGACATGCCGAGGCCCCGGTCCTCGATCTCGACGGCCAGGCCCTTGGCCACCATCTGGGCCCGCACCGTGACGGAGCTCGGGGCGGGGGAGTACGCGGTCGCGTTGTCGATGAGCTCGGCCAGCAGATGGATGACGTCGGCGACCGCGGGCGGCGCGACGCACACCTCCTCCTCGGTGAGCACCTCCACCCGCTGGTACTCGGCGACCTCCCCGACCGCGCTGCGCAGGATGTCCATCAGCGCCACCGGCTCGCTCCAGCTGCGGCCGGGCCGTTCGCCGCTGACGATGACCAGGTTCTCCTCGTACCGGCGCAACTGGCTGGCCGTGGAGTCCAGTTCGTACAGGCCCTTGAGGATGTCGGGGTCGGTGTGCTCGCGCTCCAGCGTGTCGAGCTTGCTGAGCTGGAGGTTGACCAGGTTCTGGCTCTGCCGCGCGATGCCCAGGATGATCTTCTGGAAGCCGCGCCGGGTGTCGGCCAGTTCGACGGCGGTGTGCACGGCCGTGCACTGGGCGGTGTTGAACGCCCGCGCCACCTGGCCGAGTTCGTCGTGACCGTAGTCCAGGGGGGTGGTCGCCGACTCCGGGTCGACCGTCTCGCCCCGCTCCAGCCGGGCCACTACGTCGGGCAGCCGCTCCTGGGCGAGGTCGACGGCGGCCCGGCGCAGACCGCGCAGCCGCCGGGACAGCGAGCGGGTGATCCGCCACGACATGCCGACGCACAGCAGTAGAGCGAGCAGCCCGCCGGCGCTCAGCAGGGCCGCCTTGAGCAGCAGGGCGTCCGCCTTGTCGGCGCTGCGCTGCAGCAGGCTCGCCGTCTGCTGCTGGATGAGGGCCGTGTACTGATCGGACAGCCTCGCCATGGCGGCGGACCACTGCTTGTGCGCGTCCGGCAGGGCGATCCGGTCGGTGCTGCCGCTCGTGTTGCGCGAGGCCAGCACCCGGTCCTCGACGGACTGCAGCGTCTGCCAGTCCCGGCTCGCCAGGATCCGCTCGGTCTGTGTCTTGGCGCCGCCGGTCAGCTGCGGCACGACCTGGTCCTGGACCAGCCAGCGCCGCGTGTTCACCAATTCCGTGAACTGCGTCCACGTCTTGTCGTCCAGGTGCCCGGTCGGCCAGGCCAGGGTCAGCTGCGCGTCCTCCCGGGAGACCAGCTCCGCCGCGTGCTCCAGACCGACCAGCGGACCGGCCTGCGAGGTGAGGTCGCCGTCGTCGACCTGGGACAGCTCCTGGAAGGCGTGGATCTGGTCGTCGATGATCGACGAGTACTGGTCCAGCGCCTGCTGCGCGGTGATGTCGGTCGGGTGGTCCACCTGGTCCCGGTAGTACTCCAGGCTGCCCACCGAGCCCAGCACCGAGTACAGCCGGTCGGATATGCGCGCGGGCGCCTTCTCGATCGCGTCCGCCTGCCCGACCAGTTTGGCCACCGCCTTGTCGGTCTCCTCGCGCTGGGCGTCGAGGGCCGCCCGGGAGCCCTTCGCGGAGGACAGCCAGGCGGCCGACAGGCTGCGCTCCCGCTGCAGGGCGAGCGTCGCGTCGGTGCCCATGGCGCCGGTCGACCGGCTGAGCTCCGTCTGGTCGCGCAGCCGGAGGCCCTCCGAGAACATCTGGATCGTCGTCACGCCCCACATCGCGGCGAGGGTGACGCTGGGCACGAGGGTTAGGAACACCAGGGAGAGGCGTATGGAACCGAGGCGGCGCCGGGCACCTGTCCGTCGAGGCATCGTCGTCCTAGGGCGATCAGCGGGAGCTGAGGAGCGGGGAGGAGGGGGAGAGGTCGGGGGGTGTGGGGGACGGGCGCGGCGGTGGTGCCGTCCCGGGTGCGGCACATGGGATGCGCAGGATGTTATCCGTACAAGTGGGCATGTGGGCCGGGCCTGACCGAATCTTTGGCGACACCGTCACAACACGCGCCCGGTCACCGGGTCCCGGCAGCCGCGAACCGTGCCACAGCGGACACGTTCGACCTGGTCACGAACGCGGGGCCGGTGAGCACCGGCGCCGTTCCACCGCCGCTGACGTTGCCGTTGGTCCGGTACAGCCACAGGGCGTCCACCGCCAGGTAGCCCTGGAGGTAGGGCTGCTGGTCCACGGCGAATTGCACCTCACCGCTCTTCACCGCCTCGACCAGGTCCCTGTTGAGATCGAAGGTGGCGACCTTGGCCCGGCTGCCGGCCCGCCGCACGGCCTCGACGGCACTGAGCCCGTACTGGGCGCCCAGGGTGACGACCTCGTCGATGCTCGTGTCCTGCCGCAACCGGGCGGCGATCGTGGCGGTCACCGCGTCCATGTCGCTGCCGTCCACGTACAGGTTGTCGGTGTCGCCGCGGAACGTCTTGCGCATTCCGGCGCAGCGCGCCTCGAGCGCGACGTTGCCCCGCTCGTGCACCACGCACAGGGCGTGCCGGGCCCGGACGTCGTCCAGCTTGTCGCCGACGGCCCGGCCCGCGACGGACTCGTCCTGGCCGAAGTACTCCAGCAGGCCCGCCGGCCGCCAGGCGTCGATGCCGGAGTTGAGCCCGACGACGGGGATGCCGGCCGCCCTGGCCCGGGCGATCGGGCCCCGCATCGCCGCCGGCTTGGCCAGCGTGACCGCGATGCCGTCGACCTTGTCGCGGACCGCGTCCCGCACCAGCCCGGCCTGCGCGGCAGGGTCGGCGTCGCCCGCGTACGTCAGGTCGACGCCGTCCTTGGCGGCAGCCGTCTCGGCGCCCCTGCGCACCAGGTCCCAGAAGGCGTCACCCTTGCCGCCGTGAGTGATCAGGGCGACCTTCATCCCGCCGCCCGGTCCGCCCGCGGCGTTCCCGCCCTCCGCCTCGTCGGCCACGCCCAGGGCGGAGCAGCCCGACACCAGCAGACACAGGGCGGACAGCAGGGCCGCGACACGGATGCCTCTGCCGGAGGTGTGGGGCGGGCAAGCAGTGTTCATGGGGGGTGGACCTCGCTGTGCGGCCGAGCAAGAGCAGGGTGAGAGCGCAGACGGGACCGCAAAGACGCACCGGTCGGATGACTCTCGCTGGCCCGGAGCCAACCGTGTGTGACCACTGGTCGTCAAGTGAGCGGCGACGTGCCGTGAGTTGATGCTGCCGCATCGTGATGATCTGTCCGGCCGGTCGAACAAAGGGAGGTGTCGAGGCTCTCACCTCGGCTTTTCCATACCGTCTGGGCGGTTCGGCCGACCCCTCGCGACGGGCCCGACGGCCTCGGGGAACGCTCGCCGCGATGGTCTTCCGGGCCCGCCTAGACTGAGGCGGCGCACAGGGCGGGGCAGGCGACGGAAGGGGCGGTGACGGTGGCGGCAGCCGGCGGTGGTTTCGAGGACCCCTCCGAGGACGTGCTCGCGCAGGCGGCCGCGTCCTTCGCTCTGCTCGCCTCGCCCGCCCGGCTGCACATCGTCTGGGCGCTGGCGCAGGGCGAGAGCGATGTGACCGGACTCGCCGAGCGGGTGGGCGGCGCGCTGCCCGCGGTCAGCCAGCACCTCACCAAGCTGAAGCTGGCCGGGCTCGTCCGCTCCCGCCGTGAGGGCCGTCGGCAGGTGTACTACGTCGACGACCCCGACGTCGTCGAGGTCGTGCGGCTCCTGGTGGACCGGCTCGCCGACCGAGCTGCTCCGGCGCCCCGCCGCCTCCATGGCCTCTGAGCCCGCCGAGGGCACCACACTGGAGGTGCTGCGGCGGCTGGAGTCGGGGCCCCGCGGGCTGACCGACACGGAAGCCGCCTCCCGGCTGGCCGAGTCCGGCGAGAACACCCTGCCGGACCGCCGCACCCCCTCCTGGCCCCGCCGGTGCGCACGCGCCCTGCGCGACCCCTTCACCGCCGTACTCCTCTGCCTCGGCCTGGTGTCCGCCGCCGTCGCCTCCTGGGGCACCGCCGTGGTGATCCTCGCCCTGGTCGCGGTCAGCTGTGTGCTGCGGGCGAGCGGGGAGCACCGGGCCGACCGGTCCCTGGCCGCCCTGCGCGAACTGGTCGCGGGCACCGCCACGGTGCTGCGCCGCGCCGACCCCGCCGGGCAGCCGGAGCCCCGGGAGGTGCCGGTCGCCGAACTGGTCCCCGGCGACGTGCTCCGGCTCGGTCCCGGTGATCTGGTCCCGGCGGACGTACGGCTGCTGCGGGCCCGCGGGCTCATGGTGCAACAGGGGGCGCTGACCGGGGAGTCGGCGCCGGTGGCGAAGCGGGCGGCCGACGTCGACGCCCCCGGCGAGTCCCGGCTGTGCTTCCAGGGCAGCACGATCGCCTCCGGCAGCGCCACCGCCGTCGTCACCGCGACCGGGGCGGCGACACGGTTCGCCGCCGCTCACCGGGTGCCGGACGCACCCCGGCAGGGCGGTGCCTTCGACCGGTCCGTGCACGGCATCTCCTGGGTGCTGATCCGGTTCATGCTGCTGACACCGCCGCTGGTGCTGATGGCCAACGCCACCCTGCGCGATCGCGGCCTGGAGACACTGCCGTTCGCCGTCGCGGTCGCCGTCGGGCTGACACCCGAGATGCTGCCGGTGATCGTCACGACCTGTCTGGCCCGGGGCGCGGCCCTGCTCGCCCGAGCGCACGCCGTCATCGTCAAACGGCTGCCCGCGCTGCACGACCTGGGCGCGGTCGACGTGCTGTGCGTCGACAAGACCGGCACCCTCACCCAGGACCGCCCGGTCGTCGAACGGGCCCTCGACCCGGCCGGCCGGGAGGATCCCGAGGTGCTGCGCTGGGCCGCCGTCGGCGCCTGGTGGACCCTGCAGCTCGCCGAACTGCCCTCCCCCGACGCCCTCGACGAGGCCCTGCTGGAGGCGGCCGGGCCGGCGGGCGAGGAGTACGACGGGGTGGACGCCGTGCCGTTCGATCCCGTCCGGCGCACCTCGACGGCGGTGGTGCGAGGCGGCCTCGGACAGCACACCGTCGTCCTCACGGGCGCCGCGGAAGCCGTCCTGGAACGCTGTGCGACAGCGCCCGGCGAACACGAGCGGCTGCTCGCCCTCGCGGCCCGGGAGGCGGACGCCGGGCTGCGGGTCCTGGCCGTGGCCACGGCCGACCGTCCCGCCGGGCCCCGCACGGCCGATGCGCGCGGTATGGCCTTCCGTGGCCTGGTCACCTTCCGGGACGCCCTCGCCCCCACCGGCGCCGATGCGCTGCGCGCCCTGGCCGACCGCGGTGTCACCGTGAAGGTGCTCACCGGCGACCACCCGGCCACGGCGGCCCGGGCCTGCCGCGACCTGGGCCTGGATCCGGGGGAGGTGCGGACCGCCGCGCAAGTCCCCGACGGCCCCGGCGACGCGACGGTCGTCGCCCGCTGCACCCCCGAGGACAAGGCCCGCCTCGTCACCGCGCTGCGCACCGCCGGGCACACCGTGGGCTTCCTCGGTGACGGTGTGAACGACGTGGCCGCGCTGCGCGCCGCCGACGTCGGCATAGCACCCCGCTCGGCCGTCGACGTGGCACGGGAGAGCGCCGACGTCGTGCTCGCCGACAAGGACCTCACGTCGATCGGGCACGCGATCACGGCAGGCCGGCACGCCAGCGGCAACATCGCCTCGTACCTGCGCGTCACGCTCTCCTCGAACCTGGGCAACGTCGTCGCCATGCTCGGTGCCGGTCTGCTCCTGCCCTTCCTGCCGATGCTCCCCGCCCAGGTGCTCGCGCAGAACCTGTGCTTCGACGCGGCCCAGCTCGCCTTCGCCCACGACCGTCCGGGCGCTGCGGCCCTGCGCGGCCCGGCGGTGCTGAGGCCGCGCGCCTTCCTCCGGTTCGCCCTCGGTTTCGGCATGCTCAACGCGCTCGCCGACCTCGCCACCTTCGCCGTCCTCGCGCTGGCGCTGAACGGCCCCGACGCCGTGGACGACGAGGCCGTGTTCCATTCCGCCTGGTTCACCGAGAACCTGCTCACCCAGGCCGCGGTGATGCTGCTCCTGCGTACCGGCCGGCGCGACGCGGCGGGCCGCCCGCCGGGCCCGGTCGGCCTGGCGGCGGCCGGCCTCGCCGCCGTCGGCCTGCTCCTGCCGCCGAGCCCTCTCGGGGCGGCCCTCGGCATGACGCCGCTGCCCGCCGCGTACTACCTGCTGCCGGCCGTCGTCCTCGGCCTGTACGCCCTGGCCCTGGCGGCGGCCCGCGCCCGGCACCGGCGGCGTCAGCCGTAGGTGAGGTTCGAGCAGGGGTTGTCGTCCGCGGACCTGGCCCCGTCGGCGATCTCGGACGGCACGGCCGTCGGCGCCGGGGACCCGGAGGCGCCCGCCTCCGGGTCGTCCGCGTAACGCTGCCCGAGGACGACGCTGATCCCGCTGCCGGTCGTGGACCGGAGCTCCGCCCCGGGGAAGGCCCGTGCCACGGTCCGGGCCTTCTCCTCCTGGCCCGGTCCGTACTCGACCAGCGTGGTCGTGTGGTTTTGCTCGGCCGCCGTCGCGGTGCCCGTCACGGTGAATCCGTCCCCGGTCAGGGTGGCGGCGGCGCGGGCGGCCAGGCCGGGGACGGCGGTGCCGTTGTAGACGGTGACGTCGACGCCCTCACCGGAGACCGGCGCGGGGGAGGCGGAAGAAGCTCCGGAGCCGGATGTTGCGCCCTTCTTCCCGTCGCCCTTCTTCCCGCCGGCGTTCTTCCCGTCGATCGTGCGGTCGGACCGGAGCGCGGCCCACAGGGCGTCCGCGTCCGGCTGGACGATCGCCACCCGCGATCCCTCGTAACGCCAGGGCAGGGTGACGAACTTGGTGTTGTGCAGGTCGATGTCCTTCAGGGACATCGCGAAGGAGATCAGTTTGTCGGCGGAGCCCAGGCCGGGGTCCACGGTGAGTGACTTCGTGGCGGCCTCGGCCAGCGGCAACAGCTTCGTGGGGGTGAGGCCCTTGCTCTTGACCTCCTTCAGCAGGCTCGCCACGAACGCCTGCTGGCGTTTGATCCGGCCGATGTCGGAGCCGTCGCCGATGCCGTGCCGGATCCGGACGTAGTCCAGCGCCTTCTGTCCCGACACGGTCTGCTCGCCCTTGGGGAAGAGCAGCCTGCCCGGGGCGGTGAGATGCGGGTCGAGGTCGTTCTCGTAGACGTTCTTCGGCAGGCACACCCGCACGCCGCCCACCACCTCCGTCAGCTCCGCGAAGCCCTTGAAGTCGACGACGACGGTGTGGTCGACGCGCAGCCCGGTGAGCTGTTCGACCGTGTTCTGGGTGCAGGCCGGGTTGCCTTCGGGGGTTTGGCCGACCGAGTAGGCGGCGTTGAACATGGTGTTCGGCATGGCCCTGGTCCAGGTGCCGTCGGGCCGTTTGCAGGGCGGGATCGTGACCAGCGTGTCACGGGGGATGGAGACGGCGATCGCGTGCCGGTGGTCGGCGTAGACGTGCAGCAGGAAGGCGGTGTCGGAGCGGCCCACGTCGTCCTTCTCGCCGCCGCCCAGCGCGTTGTTGCCGCCGGTGCGGGTGTCGGAACCGATGACCAGGACGTTCTCGCCCTTCGACGAACCGGCGTCCGGGCGGTTGTCGGAGAGTCCGCCGGAGTCGAACGTGCTGATGTCGCCGTCCAGCTTCAGATAGAGCCAGCCGGCACCGCCCGCGGCCAGGACGAGCAGCGCCAGGGTGATCAGGAGGGCGGTGCGTATGCCTCCGCCGCGGCGGCGTCCGCGCCGGCGCCCGCGGTCCCGGGGCGCACCCCGGCTGCCGCGTCCGGTGCCCCCGCTCCGGTGCCGCGGCGGATCCGTCGTCCGATTGCTGGTGACCGTCATCGGCGTCCGTTTGCCTCTCGCCCGTGGGTTGTACAGTTGCGCAATGTAGCAACTGTCGACGAGAGGGAGGGCAGGACGTGCTGCGCAACGGACTGGAGCCCTGGCACCTGCTGATCGTGGCGATCGTCGTGATCGTCCTGTTCGGATCGAAGAAACTGCCGGACACGGCGCGGTCGCTGGGCCGCTCCATGCGGATCCTCAAAAGCGAGGCCAAGGCCCTGAAGGAGGAGGGCGCCGCGGCGCCGGAGTCCCCGGACGCGGCGCCCGCCGCACCGCCCGTCAGCCGGTCAGAACCGGCAGCGACCGATGGCCGTGCGAGATGAAGGAATCCACCGGCGCAGGCCCGTCCGCCGGCGCGGCGAGCGTGAGGCCGGGGAACCGCCCGAACAGCGCCGGCAGGGCCACGCGCGCCTCCAGCCGGCCCAGCGGGGCGCCCAGGCAGTGGTGGACCCCGTACCCGAAGGCCAGATGATCCTTCGAGGCCCGGGTGACGTCGAAGACGGCGGCGTCCGGGCCGTGGTGCTCCGGATCGCGTCCGGCGGCGGCGTAGGCGGCGAGGATCGCCTCTCCCTTGCGGATCACCATCCCGTCCGGGCCGCCCAGTTCGCCGAGGGGGAGGTCCTCGACGGCGTACCGCAGCGGCAGGCTGGCCACCGGCGCCTCGGCCCGCAGGGTCTCCTCGATCACGTCGTCCCAGGAGGCCCGCCCCTCGCGGACGTGCGCGAGCTGGGCGGGGTGGGTGAGCAGCGCGTGGACGGCGTTGTCGAGGAGGTTGACCGTCGTCTCGTGACCGGCGCTGATCACCAGCATCAGCGTGTCGAGCAGCTCCTGCTCGCTGAGCCGGGTGCCGCTCTCCTCCTCGTGGGCCGAGATCAGCGCGGAGGTCAGGTCGTCGGCGGGTGCGGCCCGCTTGGCGGCGACCAGTTCACCGAGGACGGCGTAGAACCGGGCGTAGATGTCGGCGACTTCCGCCGCGTCGGCCGAGGTGTGGAAGACGCCGTCCACCACGACCCGCAGCTCGGCACCCAGATCCTCCGGCAAGCCGAGCAGTTCGCCGATGACCTGGATGGGGAGCGGATAACAGAACTCCTCCCGCAGATCGACCGCGTGGCCGTCGGCCCCCGCCTTGGCGATGCGGTCGAGGAGCGCCGTGGTGATCTCCTCGATCCGGGGCCGCAGCGCCGCGGTGCGGCGGGCGGTGAACGCCTTGGAGACGAGGGTGCGCAGCCGTTTGTGCTCGGTGCCGTAGGCCGTGAACATGTTCTGCACCGCGACCCACGTGTACAGCGGCCAGTCCGGTGCGACCTCACCGTCGATCCAGCGCTGCCAGTGCCGGCGCGGGTCCTTCGACACCCGCGGGTCGGTGAGCAGCCGCTTGAGCAGCGGCGCGCTGCCGACCGCCCAGGCCGGGACACCGTGGGGGAGTTCGACGGGCGTGACGGGTCCGCGCTCACGGATCCGGGCGGCCTCGCCGTGGATGTCGCGGCCGGTCGGGTCGATCACGATCGGGCGGCTGAACTCCATCGGACGCTCCCTGGGCTGACGGCTGATCGGGCGGCGCGCACGCCGGTGGCGTACGCGTGACACGTCCAGCCAAGTGGCCGCGGCCGGGCGGCGCCAGGGGATGGGGGACGGCTGACCTGATTCAGGCGGTCTGGCCGGTCTTCGGCTCCAGCGGCGGTGGCACGGCCCGCGCGGCCCTCGCCTCCCGGCGGCGCTGCCTGCGGCCGACACGGGGTTCCTGGTCCGGGAGCCAGCCGAAGGCGAGGCAGCTGCCCACCAGGCCCAGGAGCAGGCCGACGAAGAAGCCGCCGAGGTTGGAGGTCAGCCAGGTGCCCAGGGTGACCAGGACCCCGATGACCGAATAGAACAGGCGCTGGGCGGGGTTGAAGAGGATGAGCACGCCGCACAGCAGCATCACGGCCGGGAGCAGGTAGCCGGCCAGACCCTGCATGCCGACGTGCAGGATGACGTCCAGCGACGCCTTCAGCGTGAGCAGCACCTCCAACCCGCCCAGGGCGAGCAGCAGCCCGCCCCAGAACGGGCGGCCGGCCCGCCACTGCCGGAAGGCGGGCCGGACTCCCTGGCGCGGACCGCGCGACATCAGCAGCCCGATCCGCTGAAGCCGAGCTTCAGACCGGGCAGCTTGAACACACCTGCCGTCGTGGCGTAGTTGGTCTGCCGCAGGTTGGCGATGTGCACCGTGTCGGACTGCTGGCTGAACACGCCCTTGGGCCCGCGGCCCTTGGGGCCCGCCTTGTTGAGCGTGCTGGCGTCGTTGCCGATCTCGATGTTGGTGAAAGCGGCGTCACCGGTCAGCTCGGTCGAGTCGGTGGTCAGATCGCTGGCGGTGACCTTCTGCGCGCCCTCACCCGCCCGGATGACCAGGTTCGTGCCGCCGAGGTCGACGCTCTGGCACAGCTTGGAGAGGGTCGCGTTCTTGATCACGGACGTGACGACCAGTACCTGGCCACCGGTGTCGCCGGCGTTGGGGCTGCCCTCGGCCATCTCGTCCAGGCCGCCGAACTGCGCGAAGCCGGTGCCGTTCAGCTCGGTCGCGGTGACGGTGAACGGCATGCCGGAGATGGCGAACTGCACGCCCAGCGCCCCCTCGGCGGTGAGGACCGCGAGGCCGGCGGCGGCCAGGGTGGCGGGCACCGCCATCACGGCGGCGCGGCGCGCCCGGACCCGCCCGCGTCGCGCGGGAGCGGCCTGGGCGTCGGGGGCGGTGGCGCCGTCCGGTCTTTCGGGGGTGTGCTCGGCGGAGGAGGTCATGTGTGCTCCAGGTACATGTCGGTGCGGATCGGACTTCGGTGGCACGTTGCCCTGGCGCGGACATCGACCGCGTACGCACGTCTCTCGCAACTCCCGGAGGTCGCAAGGGCTTTCTCGTTACGCCGCAGTAGCCGTTCAGGAAGTTACCGGGGGTTACATGAGGGGTCAAGGGAAGTGTGAACAAAGAGTGTCGATGGCGCGCAGAGGGTGAGCCGCCCGTGCCCCACAAGGCGCAGCCCCCTTACAACTCCCCTGCAAGACCTTGACGTTGACGGAGGCGCAGGTCTACAACTCTCCTCGTCCCACCGGATCCGTGGCGCCGGATCCGTCACCCGGCACGTCCCCGTGTCCCGGACCCGCCCGTCCCCGTACGGGCATCTCGTCGCCCGGTGCGTCCGCACGGGCTTTCCCTCGCCCGAGCCCACGCCACGGCATGGCCGCTTTCCCCGGCGACGTGCCACCAGCCACCCCCCCCGCCCGGCCCGGCCGGAGGTCCCCTCCCGTGTGAGCCTCCGGCCGGTGTCCGGTCTGCCGTTGCCGGCCCGTCACGTACGGAGAAGGCGTGACGAGCCGGCAACGGCGGGCGCCCGGCGCCACCCCCTCACCCCCCGCTATGGAAAGAGGTACACCCGCATGCGTACGCGCACCCTCCTCGCTTTCACCGCCGCCGTCGCCGCCCTGGGCCTCGCCGCCCCCGCCTCCGCGGCCGACACCCCCGTCCTGACCACCGCCGACGGCGCGGCCGTCGCGGTCGGCGACGTCCTGGACGCGTCCCTGGCGAGCGGCACCGCCGCCACGTTCTACTCCAGCGCGACCGGCACCAGCGGCATCTCCTGCACCAAGTCGGCGTTCTCCGCCACCGTCACCGACAACCCGGCCGCCCCCGGCACCGCCACCGAGTCCCTGACCTCGCACAGCTTCGACACCAGCGGCTGCACCACCAACGTCGTCGGGGTGCTCGGCGTCAGCGGCATCACCGTCGACAACCTGCCCTACACCACCAGCGTGTCCTCCGGCGGCACCGTCTCCGTCACCCCGGCCGCGGGCTCCACCGTCCAGTCCACGGTCAAGCTGCGCACCCTGCTCGGCAGCGTCACCTGTGTCTACCAGGCCCCCGGCCTGACCGGCACGGCGAGCAACGCCGACAACAGCATCGCCTTCACCAACCAGCAGTTCACCAAGGTGTCCGGTTCGTCGCTGTGCTTCGCCAACGCCTTCTTCACCGCCAAGTACGCCCCGGTGACCAAGGGCGGGGTCGCCGTCAACGTCAACTAGCCGGTCCCCGGACCCTGATTCAGCGCCGCCGTAGCCGTACGGCCAGGGCGGCGCCGCCGGTGAGCAGCAGCACCGCCGCGGCGCCGCCCGCCAGCATGGGCGCGGACGGGCCGGAGGCCGGGCCGGAGGTGGTGGCCACCGGGGTGTGGTCGCCTTGCGGCGCGGGCCCGGAGGAGTGCGCGGCGGGGCTCGCCGCCGGCTTCTGCTGCTCCTTCGCCTTCTCCGGCTCGTTCTTCTTCCCGGCCACCCTCTCCTCCGGCTGCTCCTTCTTCTTCTCCTCCTGCTTCTGCGGCTCCTTCTTCGTCTCCGGGAACACCACGTCCGAGCACGAGTAGTAGGTGTCCGGCGTGCTGCTGTTCTGCCAGACCGTGTACAGCACGTGCCGCCCGGTGCGGTCCGACGGCCACGTCGCCTTGAAGCGGTACGCGCCGTCCGTCAGCGCCGGATCCGTCACCTGGGCGAACGGCTTGCCGGGCAGGTCGGACCAGGACAGCGGCCCGGCCGGGTCGTAGCCCGGCTTCGTCAGATACATGCGGAACGTACCGGTGTGCGGGATCGTCGAGACGTACCGCATCCGCAGGGTCGCGCCGGGCGTCACCCGGGTCGACGGCCAGTCGGCGCGGGCCAGATCGAGGCCCCGGTAGGCGGGCAGACCGCCGCTGCACAGCTTCCCGTCCGGGACGACCTGACGGTCCCGGCCGTTCACGTTCGCCACCCGCAGGTTGTCCCACGCCGTGAAAGGCGCTCCGTTCGCCGCGACGGCCGCACGGCAGGCCGCCGTGCCCGTACGGTCACCACCCTCGGGCGAACAGGCCACCACCCGGCTCATCGGGTCCGTCGGAGCACCGTGCGCCAGAGCCGGCCCCGCCGCCCACAGCGGCAGCAGCAGCGGGGTCACGAGGGCGGCCGCGAGTGCGGCGCGGTGTGCGGTCATGCGAGGCATCCGTCTGCTTCTCCTCGGCCCGGACGGCGACGTTCGGTAGTGCAGTACGGGAAATCGGCCCGACGCGTTCATCACGCCACGACCCGCTCGAAAAGGGGTCATCGAACGCCCGACTGCCCGCCATAGAGGGTGCTGTTCCCGCCCGATCGAGGGTTTCCCCCGTATCCCGCTGACCTTCTCTTTGCCTATCGTTCGACCACAGCTGACCCACCGGTAACCCCGAACGGGCCCGCTTCCACTCCACGCCTGGCCGGCCATCGCGTCGCTCTTCGCTTTTCGAACCACCCCCCTGCGCTTCGAGGACGAAGCGAGTCCACCGCCGCTCCGCCCTGCCCGGAGTCCGGCCACGAAAGGCAACGACCGTGCGTACCTCCCCAGAGCTCAGACGGAAGCTGATATCCGTCGCCGCCGTCTCCGCCGTCCTGCTGACCGCAGCCCCCGCCTCGGTCGCCGTCGCCCAGGAGTCCGCTCCCCGCCCGGCCGCGGTCCCGGCCGCCCAGACCGAAGCGGCCCCCGGCGTCCAGGCCGAGCGCCTCATCGTCGGCTACAAGTCCGGTGCCGGCGAGGCCGAGTCCGACAAGGCCGCCGCCGCCGACGCCGCCGCCAAGGCCGAGAAGACGGGCGAGGAGATCGACTTCCAGCGCCGCCTCGGCACCGGCGCCGCCCTCGTCGAGCTGGGCAGCGACCCCACCCGCGCCGATGTCGCCGATGTCGTCGCCCAGTACCAGGCCGACCCGCAGGTCGCCTACGTCGTCCCGGACCGCCTGAACAAGCCGACGGCCATCACGCCGAACGACACCGAGTACGGCAAGCAGTGGGACCTGTTCGAGTCCACCGCCGGCATGAACGTCCCCGGCGCCTGGGACACCACCACCGGCAGCGGCGTCACCGTCGCCGTCATCGACACCGGCTACGTGGCCCACTCCGACCTGGCCGCGAACATCGTCGGCGGTTACGACTTCATCTCCGACACCGCCGTGTCCGTCGACGGCAACGGCCGTGACAGCAACCCGGCCGACCCGGGCGACTGGTACAACGACAACGAGTGCGGCCAGGGCATCGCCGCCTCCACCTCCTCCTGGCACGGCACCCACGTGGCCGGCACCATCGCCGCCGCCACCAACAACGGCAAGGGCGTCGCCGGTATCGCCTACGGCGCGAAGATCTCCCCGCTCCGCGTGCTCGGCAAGTGCGGCGGCTACGACTCCGACATCATCGACGCCATCACCTGGGCGTCCGGCGGCACGGTCTCCGGCGTGCCCGCCAACACCAACGTCGCCAAGGTCATCAACATGAGCCTCGGCGGGGGCGGCGCCTGCTCCTCCGCGACCCAGAGCGCCATCAACGGCGCCGTGAACCGCGGCACCACGGTCGTCGTCGCGGCGGGCAACGAGAACCAGAACGTCTCCAATGCCTCCCCGGCGAACTGCAGCAACGTCATCGCGGTCGCCGCGACCAACCGCGCCGGCAGCCGGGCCTCGTACTCCAACTACGGCTCGCTCGTCGACATCGCCGCCCCCGGCGGTGAGACCCGCACCTCCACCGCCAACGGCATCCTCTCCACGCTGAACTCCGGCACGAAGACGCCGTCGAGCGAGAACTACGCCTACTACCAGGGCACCAGCATGGCCACCCCGCACGTCGCGGGCCTCGCCGCGCTGATGAAGTCGGCCAACTCCGCCCTCACGCCGGCCCAGATCGAGTCGGCCATCAAGGCCAACTCCCGTCCGCTGCCCGGCACCTGCTCCGGCGGCTGCGGCGCCGGCCTGGCGGACGCCGCCAAGACGGTCCAGGCCGTGAAGGGCGGCACGTCCACCGGCACGACGTTCTCCAGCACGACTTCCGTCGCCATCCCGGACAACGGCGCCGCCATCGAGTCGCCGATCACCGTCAGCGGCCGCAGCGGCAACGCCCCCGCCGCCCTCCAGGTCGGCGTGGACATCACCCACACCTACCGCGGCGACCTCGTCATCGACCTGGTCGCCCCGGACGGTTCGGCGTATCGCCTGAAGTCCGCCGCCTCGGACTCCGCCGACAACGTGAACACCACCTACACGGTGAACGCGTCCAGCGAGGTGGCCAACGGCACCTGGAAGCTGCGCGTCCAGGACACCGCGGCGCAGGACACGGGCACCCTCAACAGCTGGAAGCTGACCTTCTGATCCCTGTGATCCTTCTCCCAGGACTCTGAACGAGGCGGGCCACAGAGCGGGCGGGCCGGCCGGTGCGGATGGGGCACCGGCCGGCCCGCCTTTACGTATGGCCCGACATCCCCCACAGTTAGATACCGAACCCGCTGTTTCTCCTCACCGGTTGCGCTTGTTTTGCCGGATGTGCACCCACTTTCCGGCGCACAGGCGTGATGAGCGCCGTCTCAGGGTGAGTTATCGTGTACGGGGGGTAAAAACAAACGGCATGACCCGTTCATTTCTGTCCCGGGAGAGTTCAGCCGATGGCGAGGCAGTTGCGAGCCGAGCAGACCCGCTCGACGATCATCACGGCCGCCGCTGACCTGTTCGACCGTCGCGGCTACGAATCGACCAGTCTCAGCGACATCGTGGAGCACGCGCACGTCACCAAGGGTGCCCTGTACTTCCACTTCGCGGCGAAAGAGGATCTCGCCCACGCGATCCTCGAACTGCAGTCGCACACCGCCCGCCGGCTGGCGACGGAGACCGACAAGCGCGGCCACACCTCCCTGGAGGCGCTGATGCGCCTCACCTTCGGCATCACCCGCATGTCCGTCGAGGACCCGGTGCTGCGGGCCGGGCTGCGGCTGGCCACGGGCGGGATCCGGCCCCGGCCGCCCCTGAACCACCCGTTCACCGAGTGGCTGGACCTCGTCACGGCCCGGCTCGTCGGCGCGGTCAAGGAGTCGGACGTCCACCCCGACATCGATATCGACGTCGTGGCCCACTCGTTGGTCTGCTTCTTCGTCGGCACCCGCGTCGTGGGGCGCTCCCGCGAGCCCGTCGCGCGGCAGCCCCGCAGGACGGCCGAGATGTGGACCATACTCATCCGCGGCCTGGTCCCGGTCACCCGCCGAGCCCGCTATCTGAGCCTGGCGGCGCGCCTCGAGCGGGAGCTCGCGCCGGTGTGAGCCGGGCGCCGGACCGTTCTCCACGCCGCGCCGGGCCCGCGCGTTACGGTGAGGCCCATGCCCGACACACCCTCCGCACCCCTGCTTCTCGGCAATCAGCCGGGCTCGTTCCCCCACAGTGTGCTGGCCGAGCGGCACCCCGCGATCATCCGGCAGGTCCGCGAGGCCTTCCCGTACGAACCCGCGCAGCACCGCGCCCTCGACGAACTGCTCGCCAACTGCACCGAGGGCGCGATCGAACCGCTCCCCGCCAACGCGCACGACCGGGACCAGTGGGAGAGTTGGGGGCTGCGCGAGTACACCGGCCGCTCCTGGTTCGACGTGCCGTGGCTGTGGTCCGAGAGCTGGTTCTACCGGCGGCTGCTCCAGGCCGTCGGCTGGTTCGGCCCGGGCCCCTGGCAGGGCATCGACCCCTTCCGCCCGTTCAAGCTCGCCGAACTCGACTCCGCCGACACCGACGACGAACTCGCCGCGCTGGACGACCTCGCCGACCGCCCCGCAGCCGAACAGGAACAGGCCCTGCTGCACGGCTCCCTGTGGGGCAATCGCGCCGACCTCGGCTTCCGCCTCTCCGCCGAAGGCGAGCGGGCCGCGGACGCCGCGCCCGGCCTGGTCGCCGACGACAGCGACCGGCTCCGGACGCTGCTGGACGGCGCCGACGGGGGCACTTTGTGCCTGGTCGCCGACAACGCGGGCCGTGAACTCGTCCCCGATCTCCTCCTCGTCGCCCACCTCCTTCGAACCGGCCGCATCGGCCAGGCGGTCCTGCACGTCAAGCCCTGTCCGTACTACGTCTCCGACGCCACCACCGCCGACGTCGTCGACGCGCTGCGCCGCCTGACCGGCGCCGGGGGAGCGGCGGCGGCGTACGGCCGGCGGCTGTGGTCCGCCCTGGCCGACGGCCGCCTCGCCCTGCGCGCCCACCCCTTCTCCAGCGCGCCCCTGCCGTACGAGGAGATGCCCGGCGACCTGCGCGCCGAGTTCGCCTCCGCCGCGCTCACGATCGTCAAGGGAGACCTCAACTACCGCCGTCTGGTGGGCGACCGGCTGTGGGCGCCGACGACTCCCTTCGCGGACGTCACGGCTTACTTCCCCGGCCCGGTCGCCGCCCTGCGCACCCTGAAGTCCGACGTGATCACCGGCCTCGAGGCGCACACCGAGGCGGCCCTGGTCGCGGCGGAGGAGCAGCGCTGGCGCACCAGCGGCACACACGCGCTGATCCAGGTACGGGAGCCCGGTGAAGGGTGAGACGAGATCAGGGGTCGCGGAGGAGCGCCGCACGTACCGTGCAGGCTCCCTCGGCCCCGATTCACGCGATAGTGTGATCATGTCCGGTCCGGCGGATGTCATCGCCGGACGCCGGGTAGGGCCCCGGCCATGACGCAGCCCTTCACACTTCCGCACTTCTACATGCCGCATCCCGCGCGGCTGAACCCGCACGTCGACGAGGCCCGGGCCCATTCGACCGAGTGGGCCCGGGAGATGGGCATGCTGGAGGGATCCGGCGTCTGGGAACAGGCCGACCTCGACGCGCACGACTACGGCCTGCTCTGCGCTTACACCCATCCCGACTGCGACGGTCCCGACCTCTCCCTCATCACCGACTGGTACGTGTGGGTCTTCTTCTTCGACGACCACTTCCTGGAGAGGTACAAGCGCAGCCCGGACCGCGCCGCCGGCAAGGCGCACCTGGACCGGCTGCCCCTGTTCATGCCGCTGGACCTGTCCGCTCCCGTGCCGTCGCCCGAGAACCCGGTCGAGGCGGGCCTCGCCGACCTGTGGGCGCGCACGGTGCCGAGGATGTCCGAGGGGTGGCGCCGCCGCTTCGCCGTGGCCACCGAGCACCTCCTCAACGAGTCGATGTGGGAGCTGTCCAACATCAACGAGGGGCGGATCGCCAATCCCGTCGAGTACATCGAGATGCGCCGCAAGGTCGGCGGCGCCCCCTGGTCGGCGGGGCTCGTGGAGTACGCGACCGCCGAAGTGCCCGACCCGGTCGCCGGGACCAGGCCGCTGAGGGTGCTGATGGAGACGTTCTCCGACGCCGTGCACCTGCGCAACGACCTGTTCTCCTACCAGCGCGAGGTCGAGGACGAGGGCGAGAACAGCAACGGCGTGCTCGTCCTGGAGACCTTCTTCGGCTGCAGCACCCAGCAGGCCGCCGACACCGTCAACGACATCCTCACCTCCCGCCTCCACCAGTTCGAGCACACGGCGTTCACCGAAGTGCCCGCCGTGGCCCTGGAGAAGGGCCTGCGCCCGGACGAACTCGCGGCCGTGGCGGCGTACACGAAGGGCCTGCAGGACTGGCAGTCCGGCGGCCACGAGTGGCATCTGCGCTCCAGCCGCTACATGAACGAGAACGCGGTGCGCGGCGGTGGTCCCCGGCCCGGATGCAGCGGCTTCGGCACCTCGGCGGCGGACGTCCGCACGCTGCTCGCGACGGCCGGGGTGATGGGGGCACCGCCCACGCCTTCAGGGCAGTGGGGGAGGCTGCGGTCCTTCACGCACGTGCCGTACCAGAAGGTCGGGCCGTCGCGGATCCCCGACATCCGCATGCCGTTCCCGCTGGAGCTCAGCCCGTATCTGGACGACGCCCGCCGGAGCCTGCGCCACTGGGCCGAGCGCATGGGCATCCTGGCCGAGGGCGTCTGGGACGAGGACAAGCTCCGCGCCTACGACCTCGCGCTCTGCTCGGCCGGCCTCGACCCGGACGCCACGCCCGAGGCACTCGACCTGAGCGCGCAGTGGCTCGCGTGGGGCACCTACGGTGACGACTACTACCCGCTGGTGTACGGCCACCGCCGCGACCTCGCCGCCGCCCGGCTGACCACGGCCCGCCTGTCCGACTGCATGCCGCTCGACGGCGAGGAACCCCCGCTGCCGGCCAACGCCATGGAACGCGGACTGACGGACCTGTGGGCGCGCACCACCGCCGGGATGACGCCCGAGGCGCGGCGCACGTTCAAGGACGCGGTCGACGCCATGACCGAGAGCTGGGTGTGGGAGCTGTCCAACCAGCTCCAGAACCGCATCCCCGACCCGGTCGACTACCTGGAGATGCGCAGGGCGACCTTCGGCTCCGACCTCACCCTGAGCCTGTGCCGCAGGGGACACGGCCCGGCCGTCCCGCCCGAGGTCTACCGCAGCGGCCCGGTCCGCTCCCTGGAGAACGCCGCGATGGACTTCGCGTGCCTCCTCAACGACGTCTTCTCGTATCAGAAGGAGATCGAGTTCGAGGGCGAGATCCACAACGCGATCCTCGTCGTGCAGTCCTTCTTCGGCTGCGACTACCCGACCGGGCTCGGCATCGTGCACGACCTCATGGACCAGCGCATGCGCCAGTTCGAGCACGTCGCCGCCCACGAACTGCCCATCCTGTACGAGGACTTCCAGCTCACGTCGGAAGCGCGCGCGGCGATGGGGGCCTATGTGGCGGACCTGCGGAACTGGCTCTCCGGCATCCTCCACTGGCATCGGGAGGTGGACCGCTACAAGGAGGCGTGGCTGTCCCGGCGCGCCCACGGCTTCCTCCCCTACCGGCCGCCGACCGTACCCGTGCCCGCTCTTCGCTGAGGCGCCGACGTCCCGGCCGGAAGGCCACGGCGGCCGTACCCCTTCGCCGAGGGCTGCGATCGCCCGGCCGGAGGATCACACCGGCCGGGGCCGCCCCACCTGTTCCACGGCTCGTACCGCACCCGGAGTCCCGCGTGCGGTACGCGCCGTGACCGTGTTCGGCACCACCCCTGGCCGCCCCGGTCCACGGTCAGTCTCACTCGTTCGTGGCTCGTCGGCCGCCGACGCGCCGGGTAGAGCACCTGCCGAGATCGCTCCGGGATCCGCCGGTGGCGATCGGCACCATCCGGGAGGCGAGCCATGGAACAGACCGCGCTGCGACCCAAGCCGATGCCGGGGCGGGACCGGGAGGGGGCCGCCCCGGTGACGGGACCCGGCCCGTCACGGTCGCGCCCGCACGCCGCCCGGCGCCGCGGGAGGCGGCTTCTCAACGTTCTGCTCGCCGGATTCGCCGGCGCGGTCCTGGTGCTGTCCGGGATCGGCCTCGGGGCGATGGGTCCCACGGTGCTCGGCGACATCGGACGCCTCGACCTGCGCGGACGGCACACTCCGTCACCCCCCGTTCCCCCGCCTGCCTCCGCCCCCTCGGCTCCCACCACCGCTTCCCTCGGTGTGCAGGTCATGGACGCCCGTAAGCCGGGGGCCGTGGTCGTGGGACTGCACGTCCCCGGCCCGGCCCAGGCCGCCGGTCTGGTGCGCGGCGACGTCCTCCTCGCCTTCGGCGCCACCCGGATCGACACGGCCGCCGATCTGGTCCGGGCCGTCGCCCGGACCCGGCCGGGCTCCGAGGTCAGACTGACGGTCCGGCACCGCAGCGGCGGCTACGAGCAGCTGACCCTCGTACCGGCCCTCGCCGCGTGAGGCAGGCCCGCCAGCCGGCCGCGTGACCGCCGGGCGCGCACGCGGCCGAGCGACCCTCACGGCACGACGCGGAAGTGGCTCGTGAGCCGCCCCGAGTCGTCCAGGACGTGGAGGGCGAATCCGGGCGGCGCCTCCCGGTCCGCGATCTGCTCGCCCTCCCACGGCAGCCGCAGCGTCCACGTCACGCCGGGCCCGACGACCATCGGCCGCCCGGCGAACGTGGTGGCGGCCGGGGTGTGGGCGTGGCCGGTGATCAACCCGGCGATCTCGGGCCTACGGGCCTGCAGACCGGCCAGCCGGCCGGGGTTCCGCAGCGGATAGGCGTCGGGCAGGGGGTGGTGCAGCGCCACCGGCGGGTGGTGGAGGACGAGCAGGGCCGGCAGCCCGCCGCCGAGTTCGTCGAGGGTCGTCTCGATCCAGTCGTACGTCTCGTCGTCCAGCTCCCCGTCGTCGCGGCCGGGGATGCTGGAGTCGCACATCAGCACCGCGCCGTCGTCGAAGACCCGCACGGTGTTGACGGGCCCCTCGCCCCCGGGCCGGTCCAGCAGCGCCTTGCGGTAGGGCCTGCGGCTGTCGTGGTTGCCGGGGCAGGTCAGCACGGGGAACGGGGCGTCACCGGTGCGCAGCCCCAGGATGCGGGCGGCCTCCTCGTACTCGGGCTCCGTGCCGTGCTCGGCGATGTCCCCGGTCACCAGCAGCGCGTCCACGGGGCCCGGCAGCTCCCAGAGGCGGTCGCGCACCCGCTCGGCGCGTTCCGTGGCCCGCGTGCTCCCGTCCAGATGCAGATCGCTGATGTGTGCGAGTACCAGCACCTTCGTACGCCCCCTCGGTCAAGCGCTAATGGAAGAGCTGCATCTAAGCATTAGAGCTAACGGCTAGGCAATCCACTGCCGTTAGAAAAGTCGCCGGGTGAATGCCCGCAGACGGCTCGCGCCGCCCCCGTCGGCCGGGCAGGATGCTGCCCGTAGCCCCTTCGTCCGCCTGGGAGGTCCGGATGACCGGAAGCACCACAGCGTCCTTCACCGCCGACGACTACCGGGCCCGCATGGAGCGCGCCGCGCGGACGGCCGCCGACGCCGGTCTCGCGGGCCTGCTGGTCGCCCCGGGACCGGACCTGGTGTGGCTCACCGGCTACACGCCCCCGGCGGTCACGGAGCGGCTCACCCTGCTGGTCCTCGCCGCGGGGCAGGACCCCGTCCTGGTCGTCCCCTCCCTGGAGGCCCCGGACGCGCACCGGGCGGCCGGCGCCGCCGCGCTGACCCTGCGCGACTGGACCGACGGCAAGGACCCCTACGCCGCCACCGCCGCCCTCCTCGATGCCTCGGGCCGGTACGGCATCAGCGACAACGCCTGGGCCCTGCACCTGCTGGCACTCCGGCAGGCCCTGCCCGGCAGCTCGTACGCCTCGCTCACCGAGGCCCTGCCGATGCTGCGCGCCGTCAAGGACGCGGCGGAGCTGGACCTCATGGCGGCCGCGGGAGCCGCCGCCGACGCGACGTTCGAGGAGATCCGGAACGTCCCCTTCGCCGGACGCCGGGAAGCCGAGGTCGCCGCGGACCTCAACCGGCTGCTGCGCCGGCACGGACACCAGCAGGTCGACTTCACCATCGTCGCCTCCGGCCCGAACGGCGCCGACCCGCACCACGAGGCGGGCGAGCGCGTCATCGCCCGGGGCGACATGGTCGTCCTCGACTTCGGCGGCCTGCGGGACGGCTACGGCTCCGACACCTCCCGCACGGTTCACGTCGGCGAACCCACCGACGAGGAGCGCCGTGTGCACGACCTGGTGCGCGAGGCCCAGGAGGCCGGCTTCCGCGCGGTGCGGCCGGGAGCAGCCTGCCAGGACGTGGACCGGGCCGCCCGCCGGGTCATCACCGACGCCGGCTACGGCGAGTACTTCATCCACCGCACCGGACACGGGATCGGCGTCACCACCCACGAGCCGCCCTACATGATCGAGGGCGAGGAACGGCCCCTCGTGCCCGGCATGTGCTTCTCCGTGGAACCGGGCATCTACCTGCCCGGCCGGTTCGGGGTCCGCATCGAGGACATCGTGACCGTCACCGAGGACGGTGGGCGGCGCCTCAACACCACCGCCCGCGAGCTGGTCATAGTGGAGTGAGGCCCCGATGTCCCCAGCACGCCTCCCGAACGGCAACGGCGCGACCATGACCCAGGCACCCACACCCACCGCGGACACCGTCCGTCGGCTGGTCCAGTCCCTCCTCGACGACGCCAGGGAAGGCAGGAGCGCCCAGGACACCAAAGGCGGACGGGCCGGCAAGGAGGACCGGCCGAGCGGCCGCGGCCGCGGTCCCGACGTCCGGCCCGCCACACCGGGCGCCGAACCCGTCACCTGGTGGGTCGGCACCCGCCACGTCCTGCGCCTGGCCCCCGACCGGGAGGCCACCGCGCGCCAGCGCCGCGAACTGCGCCTGCGCGACCTCGTCCGCCCGCACGTCCCGGTGACGGTGCCGGTCAGTGTCGCGCACGGCGAGTGGGCGCCCGGCCTGAGCTTCACGCTGGACACCAAGGTGCCCGGCGGCTCGGGGGAGGAGCACGACGTGTCGGCCGTCGGCGAGGCCGACCTCGCCGGCCTCCTCACGGGCCTGCGCGAGGTGCCCGTCCGGCAGGCCGAGACGCTCGGCGTGCCGCGCGCCGCGCCGCGCTCCCTGGAGGCGCTGCGCCGGGCCGCCGTGCACGCCGCCGAACGCCTCGCCGGCGCCGACGAGTTCGACCGCGCGCGCCTGAACCAGCTCACCCCGCCCGCCGCGTCCCAGCTCGCCGCCCAGCCCGGCTCGGCGGTCCTCACCCACCGCGCCCTCACGGGCGGTCACCTCGTGGTCAGCGCCGACGGCAGGGTGCGCGGCGTGCTCGGCTGGGCGGGCACGGCCGTCGGCGACCCGGCCGAGGACATCGCCGGCCTCGCCCTCGCCGTCGGCGCGCCCGCCGCCGTCCGCGCCGCCACCCTCGCGGGCTACGGCGCCCGCCCGTGTCTGCGCGGCCTGTGGCTCGCCCGCTGCGACGCGTTGGTCCAGCTCGCCGACGACCTCGCCGGCAAGGACGTCACCGTCCTGCGGACCCGGCTGCGCCGCGCCTGGGAGCCCATCCTGCTGGAACGGGTGACGGACCTGGGGGACGCGGACGACGCCTTGTAGCGGGGCGGAGGGTGCGACATCCCGTACGGCTATCCTCCGCTCATGAAGCGCACCGTCACGGCGACGTCCCTGCTGGCCGCCGCCCTCACGTGCCTGACCGGCTGCACGGGGCACGCGAACGCCACATCCGGCGCCCCGCCTTCCCCGGCGCGGCAGGCGACCCCGGCGGAACGCCTTTCCGCGCTCATGGTCACGACGGCCGACCTCGGCGCCGGCTACTCGGTGCGGGAGTTCGACCCGGCCAGGCAGAAGTCCGTCTTCGCCAGGTCCGCCCGGGAGATCACCGGCGACGGGGCCTGCGTACCGCTGGCGGCCATGACGCACCAGTTGCCCCTCGGCACGCCGCAGGCTTACCTCAGCCGCGTCGTCTCGACCGAGGAGGCACCCGGCATCCGGATCTACGTCACCCTCGCCACCTACGGCCAGGGCATGGCGATGACGGCGATGGACACTCTCCTCGCAGATGCCGTGCAGGGCTGTTCCCTCGGTTTCACCGTCAGGGCGAACGGCCACGGCGAGACGTACTACCCGTTCGAGCCGGAGGAGACCCCGACGTCGGCGACGAGGCCCTCGCGTACCGCGGCATGATCACGGAGGAGGGCGGCCCGTCCCGCCCCATCCGCACCACCGTGGTACGCCACGGGGACGTGATCGCCGTCTGCACCGCGGTGGGCGGCGCCTCCATCGCGAGGCCGGGGCTCCTCACACCCGTCCTCGAGGCGCAGGACGCCAAACTCCCCTGACCCGCCGGGCGTTCACTCCTGCAGCAGCACCACGGCCGACTCCCCGGGCAGCCGCACCGTCCCGTCCGCCCCGGGCCGGTCCACCGGCTCCCAGGCGGCCAGCACCCGCGCGTGCGGCACGCCGAGCGGCAGGGCCGCCTCCTCGGAGGCCAGGTTCACGGCCACCAGGACGTCCCCGCGCCGGAAGGCGATCCAGCGGCGCTCCTCGTCGTAGGCCA
The DNA here is from genome assembly GCF_001280065.1 of Streptomyces sp. NRRL B-1140. Classification (GTDB taxonomy): domain Bacteria; phylum Actinomycetota; class Actinomycetes; order Streptomycetales; family Streptomycetaceae; genus Streptomyces. The sequence goes on along the minus strand of NZ_LGEA01000001.1, from coordinate 187,871 downwards.
CCTTGGTGTCGGCGAGGTCCGGATCGGTCAGGTCCGGCTGCTCGTGGCGCAGGGCGAGGAGCTGCCGGTACCAGGCCAGCATGCGCGCGTGGGGCTCGCGGTCCGGCTCGGACCAGTCGAGGCAGGAACGGTCCCGGGTCGCCGGGTCCTGCGGGTCGGGCACGTCCTCCTCCTTCCAGCCGTGCGCGGCGAACTCCCGCCGCCTGCCCCGCCGTACGGCGTCCGCGAGCTCCGGGTCGGTGTGGTCGGTGAAGAACTGCCAGGGCGTGCCCGCCGCCCACTCCTCGCCCATGAAGAGCATCGGGGTGAAGGGCGCCGTCAGGATCAGCGTGGCCGCGCACGCCAGCAGTCCGGGGGAGAGCAGGGCCGAAAGCCGGTCTCCCTGGGCGCGGTTGCCGATCTGGTCGTGGGTCTGGCCGTAGCCCAGCAGCCGGTGCCCGGCCACCCGCGTGCGGTCCAGCGGGCGCCCGTGGTGGCGCTCCCGGAAACTGGAGTACGACCCGTCGTGGAAGTAGCCGCCGGTCAGGGTCTTGGCGAGCCCGCCGAGCCCGGCGCGCGCGAAGTCGGCGTAATAGCCCTGCGACTCGCCGGTCAGGGTGGTGTGCAGGGTGTGGTGGAAGTCGTCGTTCCACTGGGCGTGCAGCCCGAGGCCGCCCTCGGCGCGGGAGGTGATGAGCCGTGGGTCGTTCAGATCCGACTCGGCGACCAGGAACAAGGGCCGGTCCGTCTCGGCGGCCAGGGCGTCCACGGCCGCCGACAGCTCCTCCAGGAAGTGGCAGGCGCGCGTGTCCACCAGCGCGTGCACCGCGTCCAGCCGCAGACCGTCGATCCGGTAGTCGCGCAGCCACGCCAGCGCGCTGCCGATCAGGAACGCGCGCACCTCGTCCGAGCCGGGCGCGTCCAGGTTGACCGCGGCGCCCCAGGGGGTGTGGTGGGTGTCCGTGAGGTACGGGCCGAAGACGGGCAGGTAGTTGCCGGACGGCCCGAAGTGGTTGTGCACCACGTCGAGCACCACGCCCAGGCCGAGTTCGTGGGCCCGGTCGACGAAGCGTTTCAGTGCCTCGGGCCCGCCGTACGGCTCGTGCACCGCCCACAGCGAGACACCCTCGTAGCCCCAGCCGTGCGTGCCGGGGAAGGGGGTGAGCGGCATCAGCTCCACGTGCGTGACGCCCAGTTGGGCGAGATGCCCGAGCCGTTCGGCGGCCGCGTCCAGAGTGCCCTCGGGGGTGTACGTCCCCACGTGCAGCTCGTACAGCACCGCGCCGGGCAGGGGACGCCCCCGCCACTGCGCGCGCCACGGGTAGCGCTCGTGGTCGACGACCGCGCTCAGCCCGTCCGGGCCGTCCGGCTGCCGCCGCGAGCGCGGATCGGGCAGCACGGGCCCGTCGTCCAGCGCGAAGCCGTAGCGGGACCCGTCGCGCGCCTCGGCCTCGCCCCGCCACCACCCCGGCCGTTCCGGATCGCGTTCCAGCACGCGTGTGACGTCGTCGCACCGGAGCGTCACCCGGCCGGCCTGTGGTGCCCACACCTCGAACTGCACGGACGGTTCCCCTTCGTCTGTTCACCGTGAGGTAGCCCGTCCATGGTGCGTCAAAAGAGATCAATCCGCTGGTCCATCCACCCATTTGCGGCGGGTCTCACCGGGTACGCGCGCCTGGCGGCCGGTTTCCCGTTTTCTGGACAGCCCGGCCGCACTGCCCGACAATCACCAGCGTGACGTCGTCCTTCGAGTTCAACACGTCCCCCGCGCGGCTCTCCGACGAGGAGCGCGACCGGGTGCTGAAGGTGCTCCGTGACGGCGTCGCCGTGGGCCGCCTCTCCCACGACACGTTCGTCCACCGCATGGAACTGGCGCTCGCCGCCCGCCGCCCGGACGAACTCGCCGCGCTCACCGCCGACCTGCGCACCGAGAGCCGCCTCTCGCGCCTGGTGTTCGGCACCGTCGAGGCCGTCTCCGGCTTCTCCCTGCGGCTGCGCAGGGCCTGGCAGGCCGAGCGACTGCCCAAGCTGCAGCTGCCCCACCCCGCGCACGGTCATCCGCTGCGCATAGGACGCGACCCCGCCAGCGGACTGCGCCTGAACCACGAGACCGTCTCCCGCGTCCACGCCGAACTCCGTCACCAGGGCGGCCTGTGGGTCCTGCGCGACCTCGGCTCCACCAACGGCACGACGGTGAACGGCAGGCGCGTCGTCGGCGCCGCCGTCGTCCGCGAGGGCGACCAGGTGGGCTTCGGCCGGATGACGTTCCGGCTGTCGGGCGGATGACCTTCCAGCGATGACCTTCCGGCGGACGGCCCGCTGACCGGAAACAGGACCGGGCCTCGGCTCCGGCCTGGGCCTTACCGGCCGTCGGCCTCGGCGCCTTGGCCGAAAAGCCGTCGCGGTCCACGGTGTTGACGTGTTCCCGAAGTCGTGACTCACTGTGCGTACGCCATCTACACCTGGTGAACCGACGGCACCGCATGGGGGAGGTGTGCCCTGCCGCCCCGACCGCGCTATCCGACCGTCGACGAACTGGGTGCCCGGGCCGCGGCCCTCGTCGCCCGCCACCCCCGTGACGCCCGGCTGCGCCGGGTCGGCACGTCCCGCGCGGGCACCCCCCTGTGGCTGCTCTCCGTCGGCCACGGCAGCCGCCAGGCGCTGGTCGTCGCCGGTCCCCACGCCAACGAACCGGTGGGCGGAGCCACCGTCCTGCGCCTGGCCGAGCGGGCCCTGGCCGACCCCCGGCTCACCGAGGGCGCCGACGCCACCTGGAACCTGCTGCTGTGCCTCGACCCGGACGGGTCGCGCCGCAACGAAGGCTGGCTGCCCGGCCCCTACACGCTCGGCCATTACGTCCGGAACTTCTTCCGGCCCGGCTTCCTGGAACAGCCCGAGTGGCTCCCCGACGGTGCGGGCGCCGCCGCCCTGCCGGAGACCCGGGCCCTGCTCGGCCTCCAGGACGAACTGCGCCCGTTCCTGCAGTGCTCCCTGCACGGCGTCGACATCGGCGGCGGCTTCGTCGAGCTCACCCACGACCTGCCGGGTCTCGACCGGCGCCTGGCCCACATCGCCGCCCGGCTCGGCATACCGCGCGAACTCGGCGCGTACGACGCCCTGTACTGGCCCGGCCTCGGGCCCGCCGTCTACCGGATCCCGCCGCCGCGCCGGGCCGGCCTGGTCGCGGCCATCACGGAGGCGGCCGTCGAGTCCACGTGGTTCCACCCGTACCGGTACGGCACCGTCACCGCGGTCGTCGAGGCGCCCATGTGGGGCGTCACGGCCGTGGCGGACGGCTCCCCGCCCGCGGACCGGGACGCCGTGCTCCGGGCCGTCAGCCGCACCCTGCGCCACGACACGGGCCTCCTGCGGCAACTCCTGGCCCGGATCCGGCCGCACCTGGTCACCGTGCCCGACGCGGCCCGCCTGCTCGCCCCGGTCGACGACTACCTCCTGGTCTGCCCCGGCCTCGCCGACGCCTGGGACCCCGACACCGACGACAGCCCGGCCCATCCCCTCCCGCCCCTGAGCACCGCCCATCTGGTCGCCCTGCGTATCTCCGGGCGCCGGCTCGCGCTGCGCACCGCGGGACTGCTGCACCAGCTCGTACGGGCCGCCGGCCGTGACCCGGCCGGGGCGCTGCCGGAGCTGGACCTGCTGATCGACCAGTGGTGCGCCGAGTACCGCGACGGCTGCGGGGCGCGCTGGATCCCGGTCGCCCGGCAGGCGGAGTACCAGGCCCGTGTGGTGCTCGCGGCGTTCGAACTGGCCGGACGGCACGCGCGCGCGTGCCCCGGTCCGGGCGAGCCGGTGCCGGTGCGGCGGGACTGAGCCGGCAGCCGTCCGATCGTGTGCCCACGTGCCGCTACGCCCTCTCGCGCGCGTGCAGCGCCGCCGCGACGACCGTGCGGGACTGGTGCTCCACCTGGTGCTCCAAGGGCACCCAGCGGGCGCGGAAACGCTGCGCGAAAGCGCCGCTCCAGGCCGACACCAGCTCCTCCAGCTGCATCGCCGCCTCGTCGTCGGTCCCGCGCAGCACGCGCAGCAGCATCGCCGCCGCCCGCAGTGGCACACGGCGCGCGAACGCGTCCACGCTCCCGACGTACGCCCGGGTGAGGTCGGCGGGCGGGGTGTTCAGCAGGTCGGAGGCCAGCCCCGGCACCAGTTCGAGACCCCATCGGGCCGCCCGCAGCAACGGGCCGTCCAGGTCCGCCAGCCGGGGCAGCGCCTGGTCGAGCACGCGCGTGACCTCCAGCGCGTCCCGCTGCAGCCGGCGGGCCAGCCGCCCGATCGCCGCCGCCGGAGCCGGATGCGGAGCCGGGTCGTCCACCAGGTCGCTCGCCCACATCGGCACTTCGACCACCGCGGTCAGCCCGCCGTACCGGTGAGCGTGGTACCAGGTGCTGTGCCGCGCGTCGTCCGGCAGGCTCGGGTACGCCGGTCCGATCCCCGGCGCCGGCATGACGTGCACGCCCGGCCCGGACGCGGGCCAGCCCGCGGCGTCGGAGGCGCCCGTCTCCACCGGGATGTGCAGCTCGGCCGCCGACTTCGCGAACGGCTCCGCCAGCCCGGGCACGTCCCTGGTCAGCTGCACCCAGCTGCCGCCCAGGTCGGTGCCGTGCAGGGTGACCTGGAGGTAGGGACGCAGCTCGTCGATGACACCCGTCAGGGCCCTCGTCTCGGGCGGCAGCCGGTCCGGGGGCAGCAGGGACGGTGCCCACTCGGGCTGCTCCGGGCCCGCGGGCCGGAAGAACCCGAGGTGGTAGTCGAAGAGGCTGCGCGGTGCGGGCGTCACGTGCAGACTCGCCCCGTCGGGGTCCGCGCACAGCAGGAAGTGCCAGGAGACGCCGTCGCGCAACTGCCGCTGCTCCAGGACCCGGCGGGCCACCGCGAGCAGGGTGCAGGAACCGGTCGGCTCGTTGGCGTGGGCGCCGGCGACCACCAGCACGGCACGGCGCGCGCGGCCCACGGACAGCAGGTGCAGGGGCCTGCCCGCGCGTGAGACACCCACCTGCCGCAGGGTGCACACACCGGGGCGCTGAGCGGTCAACGCCCGGGCAGCTGAGACCTGTTCGGTCACCGTCGGGTAGCGCAGCTCCGGCAGGACACTCACCCCCGTCACATCCGCCCGAGTTCGCCATCGCAGTACCCCACGGCCATGGTGCGGTGTCAAGGGTGCGACCGGGTCGCTCCGAGGGAGCGCCCGGAAGCACGGTTGCGCTGGAGGAGCAGATCCTGCGGGGCGCGGTGGATCTCGCCGTCGGCCCGGCACCGGCCGACCCGCCGGGCCTCGTCGCCACGGTCGGCCAGGAGGAGATCGTCCTCCTGGTGCCCATCGACGACCGCTTCGCGGTCCGGACGACGTCACACTGCCGGAGCCGGCCGTCCCGACCCCTCCTGGCGGCGCACCCTGACGGTCTTCTCGCGCCTGCCGCCGAACGGTGCCGCGGAGAGGTTCGTCGACCTCCTGCGGACGTCCTGGCCGCACCCGCGCGCCCCGCTGCCGGGGTGCGAGGACTGCCCGCGGGACGGCTCCTCGGTCGCCTGACCTCAGTCGCCCACCCTCTCCAGCAACGCCACCGGCAGTCCCTCGAACAGCTCTTCCACGCGCGCGTGCCCCGTGAACTCGCGCCCCGGCTCCAGCACGTCCGCCCAGCGGCCCGGCGGCAGCGGCAGCAGCGTGTCCCGCCAGCCGCCGGCCTCCGCGAGCCGCAGGGACAGGCGGGTCACGGCCGTCAGCACCTCGCCGGAGCGGACGAAGGCCAGGCAGTGCGCGGCCGCCGGACCCTCGGCCGGCAACGCCATGTATGTCGCCGTGTCACCGAAGGCGCCGGGCCGCCGGGCCCGCAGCCCCAGCGCCGCCTTCGTCACCGCCGTCTTCTCCCCGGACGTGCCGCCGGACTCCGCGGGCGGGAAGTCCACCGCCCGCCGGTTGTCCGGGTCGACCAGCGCCCGGTACTCGGCCTCCGTGCCCTGGTAGACGTCCGGGACGCCCGGCATCGTCAGCTGCACCAGGGCCGTGCCCAGCACGTTGGCCCGGATGTACGGCGCCAGCGACTCCCGGAACGCGGCGACCCGCTCGCCCGGCGCCCCGCACGGCCCGGCCGCAACGAAACCCCGCACGGCCTCCTCGTACGGCGGCTCCTGCTCGGTCCAGCTCGTGTGCAGGCCCGCCTCCCGCACGTGTTTCAGCAGTGCCCCCTGCACCCGCTCCAGCGCCTGTGGGGCCGGTCCCAGTCCGAACACCGTCTGCCAGGCGGCCCACGCGAGCTGCGCGTCCGGCACCCCCTCCCCGGTGCGGGTCACCTCCGCGAGCACGTCCGCGAAGCGGTCGGGGCATTCGGTGAGCACGTGCAGCGCCGCCCGGACGTCCGCGCTGCGCTTGGTGTCGTGCGTCGTGGCCACCGTCCCGGTGACGGGCCAGTCACGCTGCACGCGCGCGCAGTACGCGTGGAACTCCTCCGGCGACAGGGCGGGGGAACCCGGGTTCCCGCCCACCTCGGTCGCCGACAGCAGCGGCACGTACCGGTAGAACGCCGTGTCCTCCACGGACTTGGCCCGCAGCGCCGAGGAGGTCTGCGCGAACCGCGTCCGGAACTCCAGCTGGGCGGGTTCGTCGCCGTACCGCCCGAGCACCAGGTCCCGCACCACGTCCACGGCACCGGCCTCCTCGGGCACGGCGAAGGCGTGCCGGGCGTCGGCGGCGGCCTCCTCGGTGACCACGGCCGCCGCGTCGGAGGACTCGTAGGGCCGGTAGACCTCCATCCGGACCAGCAGCTCCTGGAGCGCGGTGCGCAGCGCCCAGGGGGCCCGGTCGCGCAGGGCCGGCTCCGGCGAGGTCGCGCACAGCCGGCTCGCCACCCGGGTGAGCCGGTCGGTCTCCGTCGCCAGCTCGTGCGTGAGGACCTTGTACGCCGCCCTGCGCACCGTCGCATCCCACTGCCCGCCCCGGTCGGTCTGCGGGGCCGCGAAACGCCGGTACCGCCCCAGCAGGTCCCCGAACCCGGCGGGGTCCGTGAACACCCCGTCCACGTGCCGCAGGGCGTCGTAGCCAGTGGTCCCCGCGACGGGCCAGGACGCGGGCAGCCGCTCGCCGTCGGCGAGGATCTTCTCCACGACCGTCCAGCGGCCCCCGGTCGCCTCGTGCAGCCTGCGGAGGTAGCCGTCGGGGTCGGCGAGCCCGTCGGGGTGGTCGATGCGCAGCCCGTCGATCACGCCCTCGTGCAGCAGCCCGAGGATCTTGCCGTGGGTGGCCTCGAACACCTCCGGGTCCTCCACCCGCACCCCGATGAGCTCCGAGATGCTGAAGAACCGCCGGTAGTTGAGCTCGGTCCGGGCCAGCCGCCACCACACCGGCCGGTACCACTGCGCGTCCAGCAGATGCGGCAGGGGCAGGTCCTCGGTGCCCTCGCGCAGCGGCAGGACGTGGTCGTAGTAGCGCAGCACGTCCCCGTCGACGCGCAGTTCGCCGAGCACCTCGCCCAGTGGCCCGCCGAGGACCGGCAGCAGCACCTGGCCGTCCTGCGCCTCCCAGTCGATGTCGAACCAGCGCGCGTACGGCGACTTCGGGCCCTCGCGCAGCACCTCCCACAGGGCCCGGTTGTGGCGGGGGGCCATGGCCATGTGGTTCGGGACGATGTCCACCACCAGGCCGAGTCCGTGCTCGCGCGCGGTACGCGCCAGCGCCCGCAGCCCCTCCTCGCCGCCCAGTTCCTCACGCACGCGCGCGTGGTCGACGACGTCGTAGCCGTGCGTCGAGCCCGGCACCGCCTCCAGGACGGGGGACAGGTGCAGGTGCGAGACGCCGAGCGAGGCCAGGTACGGCACGACGGCCGCCGCTGCTCCGAACGGGAACTCGGGCTGCAGCTGCAGCCGGTACGTGGCCGTGGGCACCACCGGGTCAAGTCGCTCAGGTGTCATGGAGACCTACGTACCCGCCCTGCCGCCGTTCGTGTCATCCCCCGCGCCAGGTGCGCCGCGCGTCGCCCGGACGGGTGGCATTCCGGACGACGCGCACGCGCCGGGTGGTCACACGGGCCGCTGGAGCACCGTCATGCTCCGGTCCGTCAGGGCCAGCCGGTCCCCGGCCTGCACCTTGGCGCCGGTGTCCGAGGGCACACCGTCCGCGAGGGCGGTGTCGACCACGACCTCCCACTGCCGCCCGTGGTTGACCGGGACCACGAACTCCAGCGGCTTGGGCGAGGCGTTGAACATCAGCAGGAACGAGTCGTCGGTGATGCGCTCCCCGCGCGCCCCGGGCTCGGAGATCGCGTTGCCGTTGAGGAACACCGTCAGCGCCGACGCCTGGGCCGAGTCCCAGTCCCGCTGGGTCATCTCCCGGCCGTCCGGGGTGAACCAGGCGATGTCGGACAGGTCGTCGTGGGTGCCCTCCACGGGCCGTCCGTGGAAGAAGCGCCGCCGGCGGAAGACCGGGTGGTTGCGCCGCAGCCACACCATCGCCCGGGTGAAGGCCAGCAGCCCGGTGCTCGCACCGCCCTCGGCGTCCTCGCCGCCCTCGGAGCGCTCGTCGTTCTCGGGCCACTCGACCCAGGAGATCTCGTTGTCCTGGCAGTAGGCGTTGTTGTTGCCGCCCTGGGTGCGGGCGAACTCGTCGCCGTGGCTGATCATGGGCACGCCCTGGGACAGCATCAGCGTCGCGATGAAGTTCCGCATCTGCCGCTCCCGCAGCCGCAGCACGTCCGGGTCGTCGGTCTCGCCCTCGACCCCGCAGTTCCAGGACCGGTTGTGGCTCTCGCCGTCGCGGTTGTCCTCGCCGTTGGCCTCGTTGTGCTTGTCGTTGTAGGCCACCAGGTCGTGCAGGGGGAAGCCGTCGTGGCAGGTCACGAAGTTGATCGAAGCGAGCGGGCGGCGCCCGTCGTCCTGGTAGAGGTCGGACGAGCCGGTCAGCCGCGAGGCGAACTCCGCGAGCGTGCGCTGCTCACCCCGCCACAGGTCGCGCACGGTGTCCCGGTACTTGCCGTTCCACTCGGTCCACAGCGGCGGGAAATTGCCCACCTGGTAGCCGCCCTCGCCCACGTCCCACGGCTCGGCGATCAGCTTCACCTGCGAGACCACCGGGTCCTGCTGCACCAGGTCGAAGAACGACGACAGCCGGTCCACCTCGTGGAACTGCCGGGCCAGCGTCGCCGCCAGGTCGAAGCGGAACCCGTCGACGTGCATGTCCGTGACCCAGTACCGCAGCGAGTCCATGATCAGCTGGAGCACGTGCGGGGACCGCATGAGCAGGGAGTTCCCCGTCCCTGTCGTGTCCATGTAGTAGCGGGGGTCGTCCGTCAGCCGGTAGTAGCGCGAGTTGTCCAGGCCCTTGAAGGACAGGGTCGGACCCAGGTGGTTGCCCTCGGCGGTGTGGTTGTAGACCACGTCGAGGATCACCTCGATCCCGGCCTCGTGCAGCGCCTTCACCGCCGACTTGAACTCCAGCACCTGCTGGCCCCGGTCGCCCCAGGAGGCGTAGGCGTTGTGCGGGGCGAAGAAACCGATCGTGTTGTAACCCCAGTAGTTGTTCAGGCCCATGTCGACCAGGCGGTGGTCGTTCACGAACTGGTGGACGGGCATCAGCTCCAGGGCCGTGACCCCGAGCTCGGTGAGGTGCTCGATGATCGCCGGGTGCGCGAGGGCCGCGTAGGTGCCGCGCAGCTCCTCCGGGAGACCGGGGTGGCGCATGGTGAGGCCCTTGACGTGGGCCTCGTAGATCACCGTGTGGTGGTACTCGGTGCGCGGACGCCGGTCGTCGCCCCAGTCGAAGTAGGGGTTGACCACGACCGACGTCATGGTGTGCGGCGCCGAGTCGAGATCGTTGCGCCGGTCGGGATCGTCGAAGTGGTAGCCGTAGACCTCCTCGCCCCAGTCGATCGAACCGCTGATCGCACGCGCGTACGGGTCGAGCAGCAGTTTCGCGCTGTTGCAGCGCAGCCCGCGCTCCGGTGCGTACGGGCCGTGCACCCGGAACCCGTACCGCTGCCCCGGCATGATGCCGGGAACGTACGCGTGCCGCACGAAGGCGTCGCTCTCGCGGAGCTCGATCGCCGTCTCCGAGCCGTCGTCGTGCAGCAGACACAGCTCTACTCGGTCCGCGGCCTCCGAGAAGACCGCGAAATTGGTACCGGCGCCGTCGTACGTGGCACCGAGTGGATACGCCTCGCCAGGCCAGACCTGCATGGATACGACTCTTTCAGGTGTGCGGCGCCGGTGGGGACGCCTTGGTCCCGAGTCTCCCCGAAAGTGAGGGAACCTCCTATGACTTATCTCCCTCTTACCGAGTGACCAGTGCATACGCGGTATGCCAAACCAATGGGGCTCATACATACTCCCGGGGCTTGGGGGAGTAGGGGGAAGACGTGCGCAACATAGTGCACCGCCACCTGGGCAAGGTGGTGGCCGGTACCGCCATCGCGGTGGCCGGGACCGCCGTGATGGTGGCGGTGACCCTGCCGGGCACGGCGGGGGCGGACGAGGGCGGCACGCGGGCGGGGCGGTCCGTCCCGCAGTCCGCGGCCGCGGGGGCGGGCGCCGCCGGGGCGGGCGGCCGGGCGGTGGCGCCGGGTGTCGTCGAGGCGGCCCCCTCCGAAGGGCGGAAAGGGGAGGGCCGTGATCCGCTGACCGACGACGAGCTGCAGCGGGCCGAGAAGATCGCCCTCAGCCGGCAGCTGTTCAGCAGCAGCGAGAGCGTCGACGGGGAACGGGGTCCCGAGCGCCTCGGCGTCGACCTCGCCGAGCCCGACTCCGACGACGCGGGCGGGCCGGAGGCGCCCCGGCGCGCCGACGTGACGTTCTACGACTACGGGGACGACACTCTCGTCACCCGGACCGTCGATCTCGGCACCGGCACGGTCGTGGCGACCGGCACCCAGCACGGTGTCCAGCCGCCGCTGAGCCGCGCCGAGAAGGCCGAGGCGGCCGGCCTCCTGATCGCCGACGCGCTCGGCGCGGGCCTGAAGGCCGACTACCGGGACGCCACCGGCAAGGCGCTCACCTCCCCGGACCAGCTCCAGCTCAGCGGAGCCGTCTACCGGGCCGCACCGGGCGCCCAGCCCGCCGTGCTCGACAAGTGCGGAGAGCACCGCTGCGTCCGGCTGTTCCCGAAGATCAAGAACGGTCCGTGGGTCGACGCCAGGTCGCTGGTGATCGACCTGAGCGCCCGCAAGGTCGCCCGGCTCGGTCACTGACCCGCCCGCTTCACTCACCGTCCACCTCGCTCCTCCTCGTCAGGGAGTCATCTCGTCATGCGCGTGAACAGCAACAGCAAGGCCCGCACCCGCGCGGCCGTGGGCCTGACCGTGGCCGCGCTGGCCGCGGGCGCCACGGCCGGCGCGGGACCGGCCACCGCCCAGCCGAAGGCCGCCCCCGCCGCGCCGCCCGCCGCCGACTGCAGCGCCGCCTACCGCGTCGAGCAGAAGCTCTCCTCCGGCACCACCTGGCGGATGTGCTGGCGCTACGACGGCAAGGCCGGGCTCGTCCTGGAGAAGATCTCGTACCAGCCCAAGGGCGAACCCAAACCGATCAGGGTCCTCAACAGTGCCCGGCTCGGTCAGATCCACGTCCCCTACGACGACGGCAACGTCGAGTACGACGACCTCACCGGCTTCGACTTCGCCCAGGGCCTGATGAACCTCGCGCCGAGCGAGTGCCCCGGCGGCACCATCAAGACCGTCAAGGTCCCGGACTCCTGGAACGAGGACCCGAACGTCAAGGGCCTGTGCACCACCACCCGCTCCCGCGGCCACGCCTACCGCATGCAGGGCGACACCGCGAACAAGGTCTTCCAGGCCGAGGGCAAGGACCTCCTCGTCTACACGGTGAACCAGGTCGGCTGGTACGAGTACATGACCGAGTGGCGCTTCCAGGACGACGGCACGATCACCATGAACGTCGGCGCCACCGGCAGCCTGTCCTGGGACGACTACGACGCCGGCGACGGCCGCGGCTGGCCGATCGGCAAGGGCGCGAGCGCGGCCAAGGCCACCAGCCACAGCCACAACGCCTTCTGGCGGCTCGACTTCGCGCTCGACGGCTCCACGAAGAACACCGTCGAGCAGTACGACTCCACCGTCACCGCGCCCACCCGGGGACAGCGCGCCCCCACCACCAGGACCACCCGGACCAAGGTGACCAAGGAACTGGCCGGGGACAGCAAGAGCTACCGCTGGTGGCGCGTGGTCAGCGCGACCGGCAAGAACAAGGACGGACACGCGCGCTCCTACGAGATCGTCCCCGGACCCACCACCAAGTACCCCGGCCGCAGCTACACCAAGCACGACGTGTACGTCACGCAGTACAACAAGTGCGAACTGTTCGCCAGCAACAATCCCGGCAACTGCGGGGCGGGCGCCGGGAAGTCCGTCGACAAGTGGGTGAACGGGCAGTCCCTGACCCACCCGGTGGTCTGGACGAACATCGGCTTCCATCACATCGCCCGGGACGAGGACCAGCAGCCCATGCCCGTCCACTGGCAGGGCTTCTCCATCGTCCCGCGCGACGTCACCGCCATGAATCCGCTCACTCCGGCCGAGCTCGGCTGGCAGAACGGGCACTGGCGGCCCCGGGGTTGAGAATCAGCCTGCCCATCCGGCTGCACCGCCGACCGCTCCCGGAGTACCCTTCCTTGATCGTTGACAAGGGGAGTGCTCGGGGGAGCGGAAGGCGGTGCGCGGGTGGGCTCGGGAGGGCTGGAGCTGCCCCCTGGTGACGAGGGTCACGAGGGGAACTCCACAGATGTCCCGACCGGAGCCGTGTCCCTGGCGCGGCCGATGGACGCGACGGGCTCGATCGGCCCGGAACTGGACTGGAACGCCGACGCCTGGCGCGAGGTGCGCACCCGCGCCCAGCGGGCCGGCCGGGCCTACATCTGGCTGAACCTCGTCGAACAGCGGCTGCGCGCGGTCGTCGCCGCCGTGCTGCGGCCCGTCTACGAACCCGTCCACGGCGAGGACTGGGTGGTGGCCGCCGCCGGACCGGCCGGCCAGGAATGGGTGCAGCGCGCCGTGGCCGTCCGCGAGGTCAGCCGCCGCAAGGGCTATCTGCTCGACCCGGCCGACGACAACGTCCTGTCCTTCCTCACGCTGCCCCAGCTGCGCGAGCTGATGGTGCAGCACTGGCCGTGCTTCGAGCCGTACTTCGACGACCGCCGGGACGTCGAACTCGCCCTCGACGAGCTGGAGGTCACCCGCAACGTCGTCTCCCGCAACCGGGCTCTGTCCGAAGCCGTGCTGAACCAGGCCGAGCGGGCCTCGGCACGGCTGCTGGAGATGCTGGGCGCGGGCGGTGACGTGCCCTCGGCGCGCCGGCTGCCGATCGACGCGGTCGAGGACCTGGTCGGCGACCGGTACGCCGACGTCGTCGCCGTCCACCCGGACCGGGTGCGGCTGATGCGGCAGTTCCCGGCCGAGGACATCTTCGGCGGGGCCCGCCGCCTCGACGCCATCGGCATCGGCCTCAACCTGCTCGTGCAGAACTTCTCCGGCCGGCGTCTGGTGCGGCTGGCCGAGTCCGGCTGCCGGGTGAGGCTGCTGTTCCTCAACCCGGCCTCCAGCGCGGTCAAGCGCCGCGAGCGTGAACTGGGCATCAAGCGCGGCGAACTCAGCCGGGCCGTCGAGATGAACATCCTGCACATGCGCCGGGTCCGTGCCCGGCTGCGCGACCCGGGCGCCTTCGAGATCCAGGTGTTCGACGAGACGCCCCGCTTCACCGCGTACCTGGTGGACGGCGACGGGGCGGACGGCATCGCGGTCGTGCAGAGCTATCTGCGCCGCACCCGGGGCATGGAGGCACCCGTGTTCGTGCTGCGCAACGGCAGCAAGGTGGTCAAGTCGGGCGAGATGGACGAAAGCGGCCTCTTTCCCACGTACCGCGAGGAGTTCGAGGTGATGTGGGCGGATTCGCGGCCGGTGTCATGAACTGCGCTTCGGTGCGGGGTGGTTCTCCGGTCCGCCGCCGGGCATGAGCGGAACGCGATCCTCTGATTGTCAGTGGTGCATGCGAAGGTGGGGACCACTGGGGGAACGCACCACACGAAGGGGGACCGCCCATGGGCTGGCACCGGGAGCTGCTGGTCGGCTTCGACCTGGAGACGACGGGTACGGATCCGCGCGAGGCGCGCATCGTCACAGGGGCCGTGATCGAGGTCAGGGGAGCCGAGCCGATCGGGCGCCGCGAGTGGCTGGCCGACCCGGGGGTGCCGATCCCCGAGGACGCGGTGGCCGTGCACGGCATCAGCAGCGAGCGGGCGTCGGCCGAGGGCAGACCCGCCGACCAGGTGGCGGACGCCCTCGCCGACGTCCTCACCTCCTACTGGAAGGCAGGCGTACCGGTCGTCGCCTACAACGCGGCCTTCGACCTCACCCTGCTTTCCGCGGAGTTGCGGCGCCACGGGCTGCCGTCCCTGCGGGACCGCCTGGGCGGCGTGGACCCGGCCCCGGTCATCGACCCGTACACCATCGACCGCCGGGTCGACCGTTATCGCCGCGGCAAACGCAATCTCGAAGCGGTCTGCGCCGAGTACGGGGTCGTCCTCGACGCCGCCCACGACGCCATGGCCGACGCCCTGGCGGCGGCCCGCCTCGCCGGGGCGATAGCCGACCGCCACCCCAAGATCGCCGGCCTCGGCCCGGCGGCCCTGCACCACCGCCAGATCGAGTGGTACGCCGAGTGGGCGGCGGACTTCCAGAGCTTCCTGCGCGGCAAGGGCGACCCCACCGCCTCCGTCGACGGGGCGTGGCCGCTGCGCGAGTTGGCGGACGAGCCGGTCTGAGGCGCCGGGCAGGCGGCAGGGAGGCAGGCGCCGGGGGCCGGGAGCCGGACGGTCAGAACGGATACCACCGCACCGTCTCGTCCCCGTCCCTGAGGGACCTCACCCGCCGCTCGAACTCGGCCAGCGCCTTGGGGTTGCCCGGCGCATGCTGGGCCACCCACGCACAACTGGCCGTCTCCCGGGCCCCGCGCAGCACACCGCAGCCCTCCCAGCCGCGGACGTCCCAGCCGTAGGCCTGCGTGAACGACGCGTACGCCTCGTCCGGCAGCCCGTACCGGTCGTGGGACAGAGCCATCACCACGAGGTCGTGCTCCCGCAGATCCGCCGACACCGTCTCCAGATCCACCAGCACCGGCCCGTCGGGTCCCACGTGCACATTGCGCGGCAGCGCGTCCCCGTGGATCGGCCCCGGCGGCAGATGCGGTGTGAGCGCGGCGGCCCGGTCGGCGAACCCGTCGCGCCGCTCACGCAAGTACTCCGCGTCCGCGGGATCGATCGCGTCCCCGGCGAGCCGCAGCCACCGCTCCACACCGCCCAGCAGATCGCGCGGCGGGAGGTCGAAGGGAGGAAGGGGGAGCGCGTGCACGACCCGCAGCAGTTCGGCCAAGTCCTGCGGCTCGGCAGACCGCACCGCGTCCGGCAGGCGGTGCCACACCGTCACCGGATGCCCTTCGACCAGCAGCGCCTTCGGCTCGGCCGCCCGCACGGCCGGCACACCCGCCTCGGCGAGCCACCCCGCGACATCCAGTTCGCGGCGCGCCCGGTCGAGGAGTTCGGCGTCACGGCCGACCTTGACGACCAGATCTCCGGCGGCGAACACGGCGTTCTCGCCCAGAGCGAGCAGCCGCGCCGACCCGGCCGCACCGGGCAGCACCCCTGCCGCGTCCAGTACGTCCCGCGCCCGTGCCTCGTCCATCGTCCGCCTCCGTCGTCCACGCCTCGACCACCGGGTTCCGGCCATCCACCGGTCAGTGTCGCATCGGCACAGGTAGGACGGCGTACGCGGTGCCTTGACGAGGCATATGGCCTCCACGAGCATGACCAGGCCGGCCGAGCCGTGCGAAGGGGCTGATTCCGTGACACCGGTGACCGAGGCAGCATCCCCTTCGCCCCCGCAGCCCCCGCCGCTTTCGTCGTCGAGCCGGCGCACCGGCCGCGGAACCGGCGGGGACCGGCGCGGGCAGGCCCTCGGCCACGGCGCCTGGTTCCTGGTGCTGCCCGCCCTGATCCCGATCCTCGTCCTCAGCGCCGGTCCGCTGCTGTACGGCATCCTGCTGGCCTTCACCGACGCCCAGTCGGGGCGCGTTCAGCCCACCCGCTGGATCGGCGCCCTCAACTTCCGGGACCTGCTGCACGACACGCTGTTCTGGGAGTCGTTCCGGGTCGGGCTGGTGTGGGCGGCCGGCGTGACCGTGCCGCAGTTCCTGCTCGCGCTGGGCCTCGCCGTGCTGCTCAACCAGGACCTGCGGCTGCGCTGGTTCGCCCGCGCCCTGGCGATCATCCCCTGGGCCATGCCCGAGGTCGTCGTCGGCATCATGTGGCGGCTCGTCTACAACCCGGACGCGGGCATCCTCAACGAGACCCTGCGCGACCTCGGGCTGGGCGGCGGCCGGGACTGGCTCAGCGGACTGGCGACCGCGCTGCCCGCCGTGATCGTCGTCGGCGTCTGGGCGGGAATGCCCCAGACCACGGTCGCGCTGCTCGCCGGGCTGCAGAACACCCCGCGCGAACTGCACGAGGCGGCGGCGGTCGACGGCGCGGGCGCCTGGCGACGCTTCCGCACGGTCACCTGGCCCGCCCTCAAGCCCATCGCCCTGGCGATCACCGCCCTCAACCTGATCTGGAACTTCAACTCCTTCGCCCTGGTCTACGTGCTGACCAGCGGCGGACCCGGCGGCAGGACCCGGCTGCCCATGCTCTTCGCCTACGAAGAGGCCTTCCGCTACGGCCAGTTCGGCTACGCGGCGGCGATGGGCTGCGTGATGGTGGCCGCCGTCTCGATCGCCCTGGCCGTCTTCCTCGCCGGCCGTCTCAGGGGAGGTGACGACGCGTGAAGACCGGCCGCCCGGCCCGCGTCGGCCAGTACGCCGCGCTGCTCGCCTACCTCGTCTTCCTCGCCTTCCCGTTCCTCTGGCTGGTCTCCACCGCGTTCAAGCCACCGCGTGAGCTGGGCAGTCTGCACCCCACGTGGATCCCCGAGGACCCCACTCTGGACAACTTCCGGCAGGCCTTCGACGAACAGCCGCTGCTGCGGGCCGCCCTCAACTCGCTGCTCGCCGCGCTCTCGGCGGCGGTCATCGCCGTGCTGATCGCGACGCCGATGGCCTACGCCGTCGCCCGGCGCCGCTCCCGGCTCGCGAAGGCGGTGACGGGCTGGGTGGTGGTCAGCCAGGCGTTCCCGTTCGTCCTGCTGATCATCCCGCTGTTCCTGGTGCTGAAGAACCTCCGTCTGATCGACTCGGTGCCGGGGCTGGTGCTGGTGTACGTGGTGTGGGCGCTGCCCTTCGCGCTGTGGATGCTCGCCGGATACGTACGGGCGGTGCCGCCCGAACTGGAGGAGGCCGCGGCCGTCGACGGGGCGGGCCGGGTCCGGACGCTGGTGTCGGTGACCGCCCCGCTGCTCGCGCCGGGCATCGTGGCGACCGCACTGTTCGCGTTCATCACCGCGTGGAACGAGTTCTTCTTCGCACTCGTGCTCCTCAAGAGCCCGGAGAAACAGACCCTGCCCGTGGTCCTCACCCACTTCATCGGCGCCGAGGGTGTCGCCGACCTCGGGCCGCTCGCGGCCGCCGCGTTCCTCGCGACCCTGCCCTCCCTGGTCGTCTTCGCCCTCATCCAGTGGCGGATCACGGGCGGCATGCTCTCCGGGGCGGTGAAGAGCTGATGCGCACACGCCTGCCGGCCCTGGTCCTGGCCCTGCTGCTGCTCCTCGCCGGCTGCTCCTCCGGCGGCACCCGCGACGACGGCCGGATCACCCTGCGCTTTCAGTCCCTGGCCTGGCAGGAGGAGTCCGTCGCGGCCAACAGGCAACTGGTGAAGGAGTGGAACGCCACTCACCCGGACGTCCGGGTCGAGTATGTCCAGGGGTCCTGGGACAGCGTCCACGACCAGCTCCTCACCGCCTTCGAGGGCGGCGAGGCGCCCGACATCATCCACGACGCCTCCGACGACCTCGCGGACTTCGCCTACGGCGGCTACCTCGCGGACCTCACTGGCCTGCTGCCCGAGAGGCTGACATCGGACATCCCGCAACGCAGCTGGGAGACCACGACCTTCGGGGACGGCGTCTACGGCGTGCCGTTCCTTCAGGAACCGCGCGTGCTGATCGCCAACGCCACCTGGCTCAGGAAGTCCGGCGTGCGGATCCCGACGGCACAGAAGCCGTGGAGCTGGGCCGAGTTCCGCCGCATCAGCGAACGCCTCAGCGGGCGGGGGAAGTACGGTGTCGCCTGGCCGCTGAAGGAGCCCGTCTCCGCCACGCTCAACCTCTCCCTGTCGGCGGGCGGGCGGCTGTTCCACCGCGGACCCGACGGGAAGGTGACGGTGCGGTTCAAGGCGGCCGACCAGGTGGTGCCGCGCACGGTTCACGCCCAGGCGAACACCGACCGCAGTGCTTCTCGCACGACCCTGGGCAGCGGTGGCTCCGACACGCTGCCCGGCTTCTTCGCGGGCCGGTACGCGATGGTCCCGCTCGGCTTCTCCTACCGCCAGCAGATCGCCCAGCAGGCCCCCAAGGGCTTCGCCTGGCAGGTGCTGCCCGCTCCGGCGGGGGCCCGTGGCCTCACCCAGGGCGTCAGCCCGCAAACCCTCTCCATCGCCGAGGACTGCCCGCACAAGGAGGAGGCCGCGCAGTTCCTCGACTTCTTCCTCAGACCGGCGAACATGGTCCGTCTCGCCCTCGGTGACTGGATGCTGCCCACCGGCGGGCAGGCCCTGAAGGACCCCGCCCTGCACCGGACGAAGGACGGCTGGGACACCGGCACCGCCCTCGCCGAGCACCTGAGACCGGCACCGGCCCAGTCCGTCCGCGGCTACCCGGAGTGGAAGGACAAGGTCGCCACGCCCGCCTTCCAGGAGTACTACAGCGGGGCGATCGGCCTGCGTGAGCTGCGCGTTCGGCTGGAGGAGGACGGCAACCTGGTGCTGGCGCGCTACCAGCGCTGATCCCCCACCCCGGTTCACCGCCGCCGACAAGGCGTAGGCAGTGTCTACGGTCTCCTGGTAGACACTGTCCCATGGATGCCGAGGGGACGCTGCGGGAGCGGCTGGTCGATGCCGGGGTGGAGCTGGTGCTGACGGAGGGCAGCGGCTCGGTGGGACTGCGGGAGATCGCCCGCCGGGCGGGTGTGTCGCACGGTGCGCCCCGGCGGTACTTCCCGACGCACCGGGCGCTGCTGTCGGCCATCGCCCGCCGGGGCTTCGAGGAACTGGGCTTCCGGTCCGTCGCGGCCACGCGCGAAACCACCGACCCGCGTGCCCAGCTCGCGGCACTGGCGCGGGTGTACATCGCCTACGCGCGCGAGCGGCGTGGCATGTTCGAGCTGATGTTCCGTCATGACCTCCTCGACAGCGACGGGCAGGCCGGGGCTCCGGCCGGGCCCCGGCTGCGGGAGGCGACGCGGCCGATGTTCGAGCAGGTCGTCGCGCTCGTCGCCCGGTGCCGGGAAGAGCCCACGCAGTCCTCGGCGGCCGTCACCGCGGCCGCCCTGTGGTCGAATCTGCACGGCATCGCCGAACTGTGGTCGTGGGGCAGTCTGCAACTGGCCCTCGGCGGCGGCGCGGGCGAGGAACCCGACGACGGTCCCGACCGGATCGTCGAGGCGGCGCTGGACGCTCATCTCGGCCCGGCCGCCTCATGACCGCGCGGCTGCGGCGCTCCGTCCCGCTGCTCGTCAGCGCGGCCGGGGCGATGATCGTCACGCTGGACGGCACCGTCCTGCTTCTGGCCCAGCCCGGCCTGCAGCACGCGCTCGCCGCCGATCCCGTCCAGGTCCAGTGGACCAGTACCGGCTACCTCGTCGCGGTGGCCTCCCTGCTCGTCCTCGCGGGCCGGCTGGGAGACCGGTACGGGCACCTGCGGCTGCTGTGCATCGGTCTGCTCGGCTTCGGAGCCGCCTCCGCCGGGATCGCCCTCGCGCCCTCGGTCGGCTGGGTGATCGCCCTGCGCGTGGTCCAGGGTCTGTTCGGCGCCCTGCTCCAGCCGGCGACACTGGCGGTGCTGCGGCTCGCCTACCCGGAACGGGAGCTCCGCCGGGCCGTCGCCGTGCGGACCGGCGCGATCGCGGTGGCCGCCGGAAGCGGCCCGGTGCTCGGGGGAGTCCTCGTGGCGCACTTCGGATGGCGGGCCGTGTTCTGGCTCAACGTCCCGGTCGTGCTCGCCGCGGTGCTGCTCGCGTCCGCGGTCCGCCTTCCCACCCCCGAGCGCCAGGCCCGGCAACCGCTCGACCTCACCGGCGCGGTGCTGCTGGCGGGCGCCCTCGCACTCCTCGTCCACGCCCTGGCGGGGGTCCCGGCGCACGGCTGGACCAGTGGGCCCACGCTGCTCGGACTGGCCGCCGTGGCGGCCCTGGCGGCCGCGTTCGCCGTGAGCCAGCGCCGGGCCGCCCATCCGATCGTGCCGTCGGCCGTGACACGGTCGGTTCCCGTGACGGCGTCCATGGCGCTGCTTCTGCTCGCCACCGCGGGCCTGTTCGGCAGCCTTTTCACCGCCGCCTTCCTCCTCCAGGACGTCCTGGGCCTGGATCCCCTCGCCACCGGGCTCCGCGTTCTGCCGCTCACGGTGCTGATGGTGCTCGGGTCGCCACTGGCGAGCGTCGCCCTGGGCCGCTGGGGACCGCGACCGACAGCCGTCACCGGAACGCTCCTGGTCGTGATCGGTGTCGCGGGGTTCGCACGGTTGTCCGCGAGCGGCGCGACAGGGCCGGCGGGGGCCCTCTGCACCGCTCTGATCGGCGCCGGGTTCGCCGCCGTCATGGTCACCGCCACCGGAACGGTCGTCGGCGATGCGCCGCCCGAGTACGCCGGAGCCGTCGGCGGCCTCAAGCAGACGGCGACGAACATCGGCCCGACCCTCGGCATCGCCGTCGCCACCAGCGTGGGCGCCGCCGCCTCCGCCGGTCCCACTCTGCTCGTCCTTGCCGCGATCACGGCCCTCGGCCTGCTCCCCGCGGCGCTGCTGCCAGGGAACCGAAGGACGGACATGCCGGAACGGCCACCAGGGCGCGAGCCCGAGGCCCCTGCACGTCGATGAGACGCGGGAGGGCTGCCGCCCGGCAGTTCCACAGGCCCTGAAGCCGGCTTTCGGCGTAGGGCCGTCGTCACACCGCGACGGCCTGCCGGGTGAGCGTCAGCCGGGCGTTGTCGAGCGTGGCGTCCATGCGTGCCGCCTGGCCCTTGGTGAACATGAACATCGCGGCGTCGTCGGTGTAGTCCATGTAGTTCATGAACATGTCGCCATCCGGTCCGTTGCCGCACGTCACATGGGGGAAGGCGGGGGAACCGGCGTTCGCCCCGCCCTGGTTGGGGGTGTCCGCCACGAAGTCGCTGCCGCTGCAGCCCTCGTCGTCGTCGCCCCAGATGTGCCGCAGGTTCAGCCAGTGCCCGATCTCGTGCACGGCCGTGCGACCGCCGTCGAAGGGGGCCGTCGCGGTGCCCGTGGTGCCGAGGGCGGTGTGGGTGATGACCACGCCGTCCGTGGAGGCGGCACCGCCCGGGAACTGGGCGTAGCCCAGCAGCCCGCGACGCAACTGGCAGACCCAGAGGTTCAGGTAGATGTCCGCGGGCCAGGCGTCCTGGCCCCCGCTCAGGCTGAACTTGACCAGGTCGTCGGTGTCCCAGTCGTCGACGGCGCTCTCGGTGCGCGTGATGCCGTCCGTGGGGCGGCCCAGGGGGTCGGTGCGGGCGAGGTGGAACTGCAGGCGCGCGTCGGCCACCAGGTCCTGCCAGACCGCGGGCACCTTGCTCACATCAGGATTGCCCGCACGGAAATCGCGGTTCAGCACATCGATCTGACTGTGGATCTGTTCGTCGCTCACGTTCTGCTCGGGGTGACTGTGCACGACATGCACGACCACGGGGATGTCGATCAGGCCCTGCCGGGCGGTGACCTGATCCATCGACTCGTAGGCGAACGCGGTGTTCTCGATCAGGGCCCGGTTCTCGGCGTACTCCGGGTTGAGGGTGAGGAGTCTGCGGTGCACCTCCATGGCGCCGCACCAGCGGCTGTAGTCGGGCGAGGTGGCGCGGAGGAATGCCTGCGCATCGGACATGGCGTGCCCTTCGAGGAGAGCGGGGATGTGCTGCGCCGCGCACGCGGCTGCGGAAGTGCGCGTCCGGAACGCGTCGCGAGAGCCGGGCGACGTCGGGCGGAGCGGTCGGTTGCCCGTTCCCTCCGAACCCATACACTGATAATTCTAGTCACTTTGGCATAAAAGCGACAATGTGAATGACGTCGGGTGAGTGAGGTGCGGGTCATGCGAGAGCCCCCGCCGGGCCTGTTCCGCTCGTGGCTCCACTCCTACGAGGAGGACCACGAGGACGTACGGGTCTACCGGCCGGAAGACTTCCCCTTCCCGCCCGCGCGCGGTCGCCGCGGTATGGAGTTCGCCCCCGACGGCACCCTCGTCGACCACCCGCTGGGCCGCGGCGACGCCCCCGGTGCCGTGCCCGGCCGCTGGCGGCTCGTGTCGGACTCCCACCTCGCGCTCACCTTCGAAGGCGCCCGCCCGGACCGGGAACTGGAGATCGTGCGCTGCGACGAGCAGGTGCTCCGGGTGCGGCGGCTGGTGTAACGCCCGTCCGTCCACCTGAGCCACCTCAAGTTGAACGAGAAACCTACCGGTTGAGCCGTCAATTGCATGACGGGCCGGGTGACTTGCCGCCCTGCTCTGAGCAGCTGAGACTGTAGACGATGACGTGGAGCCCACCGACACTCCGACTCCGCGCCGCCCCATGGACGAACACGGGGGTGACCCGGTGGAGAACGAACTGCACATCCTCCTCACCGAAGAGGACGCGGAAGCCGAACGTGTCGCGGAGCTGACCGGCTGTCTGCGTGAGGAGCTGCTCGATCTCGACGTCGACGACGTCACGAGGCTCCCCGGCGGGGAGCCACCGCCCGGAGCACGGGCCGTGGACGTCACCCAGATCGGTGCCCTGCTGGTGACCCTGGGCAGCTCGGCGACCGCCCTGAACCAGGTGGCCAACGTGATCAGGTCGTGGATGGGCCGTCGCCACGACACCCGCCCGTCGCTGCGCCTGCAGATGGGGGAGGACGTCCTGGAGGTGTCCGAGGCCACCGACGACCAGGTCGCCGAGGCGCTCGAGATCTTCGTCGCGCGCCATTCCCCGGCTGGAGCCGAGCCATGACGGATTCCAGACACGCGCTGATCATCGCCAACGACCGGTACGCCGACCAGGGGCTCAAGAAGCTCAGGGCGCCCGCCCAGGACGCCGCGGCACTCGAGCGGGTGCTGCACGACCCGCAGATCGGGGACTTCGAAGTGGAGGTCGTGCACAACGCCTCCGCCGACCTCATGCGCAGGCGCGTTCAGGGCTTCTTCAACGACCGTCGCCGCTCCGACACGCTCCTGCTGCACTTCTCCTGCCACGGCCTCAAGAGCGAGTCCGGGGAGCTGTACTTCGCCGCGAGCGACACCGAGCCCCCACTGCTGGCCGCCACCGCCGTCGCCTCCCAGTTCGTCCGTGGCTGCCTGGCCGCCACCCGGGCGGGCCGCAGCGTCCTGTTCCTCGACTGCTGCTACGGCGGCGCCTTCTCCCGGGGCTCGGCCTCCGTACGCGCTTCGGGAGAGGTCAACGTCCTCGAGTCGTTCGCGAAGGACGAGCCGGTCAGTGGGCGGGGCTGGGCCGTCATCACCGCGTCCGACTCCATGGAGTACGCCTTCGAGGACCGCGAACTCACCGAGAACTCCGCTCCGCGTCCTTCGCTGTTCACGCACGCGGTGGTCGAAGGCCTGGAGACCGGCGAGGCCGACCTCGACGGGGACGGCAACGTCTCCCTGGACGACCTGTACGAGTACGTCTACCGGCACGTGCGGGAGCAGAACCCCCATCAGACACCGAAGAAGGCGGCGGAGCTGCAAGGGGAGCTGCATCTGGCACACAGCCGGCGTGGCGGCATCAAGATCGTCGCCATCCCCTCGCCACCCTCCGTGCGGGCGGCCCTGAACAGCGACGACTTCCTCACCCGGCGGGGCGCCGTCACGGAGTTGTGCGCTCGACTGCAGCGTCCCGAACTGGCCGTGGCGGAAGGGGCGCGTCAGCAACTGGCCGAGGTCGCCCACAATGAAGTCCAGCCGCTCGCCGATCAGGCGGCCGCCGCCTTGAGCGAGATCCGCCTCGCACCGTCCCCGGACCACCTGGACTTCGGCCGTGTACCGAGGGGTTCGCACCCTCCCAAGCAGTCCGTGGCCCTGCACGGCCCGCCGCTGGCGCGTCACTGCGTGGTCCAGCCCGGACAGCCGTGGCTGCGGGTCGATCCGGCCCGCAGCGGTCTGGAGGTCCACGTCGACACGGCTGCCCCGGGGCACCTCGCCGGCGACCTCATGCTCAAGGGCGTGGCCGACGAGTCGGTGATCCACGTCGAGGCGGAGGTGGTCCCGGCGGACGGGGACGGCCCACACGAGCCCCAAACGCAGGACAAGCGGCGCACGGTGGTCGTCGATCCCTCGACCGTCCCGCCTCCGCCCCCGCCCAAGGAGCCTCCCAAGATCACTGAAGAGCAGGAGCGAAGGGACCGGACGACCCCGTCCCGGCGCGCACCCACCCTTGCCGGTGCCGCCCTCGCCCTCGCCATCACCTCGCTCGCCCTGCTCTTCATGACCATGCAGAGGGGAGTGGTGGCCGTCGTCGCGCGGGCCGACGCAGGGGAGGCCGGCAACGTCGAGGACAACATCCGCGAGCAAGGAGCGCTCACACCGCTCATCGTGTGTCTGATCACCGGCGCGGCGGCGCTGGTCGTCGGCGCGTACGCCCGGCACGATCTGGACGCACGGCGGGAGCACTACACGAGGCAGGCGGTGAGCGGCACGCACACCCTGACCGCGGTGGCGAAGGGTCTGGCGATCCCCGCGCTGATCCTGGCCGTCCTCGCGGGCGTCGCCTACCTGGTGGGCAGCGGCCAGTGGTGACCAGAGGGGGCCCGTTCGTCGCTCCGGCGACCGACGGGCCCCGCCCCGCCATGGTGGCGATCAGACCTTGAGGGGTTCGCCCTCGCCGGCCCGCGCCGCAGGCTCGGCGACCGCCCGCGGCGCCTCGTCGTGCGTGAGGTCCGGCAGCCGGTGCAGCCACTTCGGCAGATACCAGTTGCGCTCGCCGAGCAGCGCCATCACGGCCGGCAGCAGCACACCCCGGATGATCGTCGCGTCGATCAGCACCGCGGCCGCGAGACCGACGCCCATCTGCTTCATGGACTGCATGGACAGCGTCCCGAAGATCGCGAACACGGCGACCATGATGACCGCGGCACTGGTGACCACCCCGGCCGTGGTGACCACGCCGTGCCGGATCGCGTCCTTCGTCGCCAGACCCCGCAGCCGCGCCTCACGGATCCGGGAGACGACGAACACGTGGTAGTCCATCGACAGGCCGAACAGGATCACGAAGAGGAACAGCGGCAGCCAGGTGATGATCGCGCCGACGCCCTCCGCGCCCACCAGGGACGCACCCCAGCCGTGCTGGAAGACGGCGACGAGGATGCCGTACGCGGCGCCCACCGACAGCAGGTTCAGCACGATCGACGTGACCGCGATGGTCAGGGAGCGGAACGACAGCAGCATCAGCGCGAAGGCGAACACCACGACGAACGCGAACACCGGGACGACGGCGCCCGCCAACTGGTCGTTGAAGTCCTTCGAGCCGGCCACCTGCCCGGTGATGGGCGCCTGGACCCCGTCGACCTTGCCCAGCGTGGCCGGCCGCACCTCGTCGCGCAGCTTGTCCAGGCTCGCACCCGCCTTGTCCAGGTCGGAGCCGCCGACGAGCGGGACGTAGACGAAGGCGACGTTCTGCGCGTCGTGCAGCCTGATCTCCACCGGGCCGCGTGAGGCACCCGAACTGATCGCCCGGTCACGGAAGCCGGCGAGCGCGGACTTCACCTCCGGTGCGTTGATGTCGCGCGCCTTGACGACCACCTCGGCCGGCTCGGAACCCCCCGGGAAGGCGTCGTTGAGCCGGTTGTACGTCTGCACGATGGGCAGTGAGTCACCGAACTCCTGGTCCAGGGTGAGCTGTTGCGTCTTCATGCCGAGCGCGGGAGCCGTGATGGCGAGCAGCGCACCGGCCGCCACGACGACGGCGACCACCGGCTTGGCGAGGACGCGCCGCAGCACGGCCGTCCAGAACCGGCTGTCCTGACCGCCACCCTCACCGCTGCCGCCCCGCTCGCGCCGCCGCAGGAACGGGATGCGGCCCTTCTCGACGCGCCCGCCCAGCAGGGACAGCAGCGCGGGCAGCACGGTCACGGACCCCACCATCGCCACGGCCACCACCATCAGCGAGGCCAGGCCCATCGCCTCGAACTCGGCGAGTCCCGTGAACAGCATGCCCGCCATGGCCACGCACACCGTGACACCCGAGACCACGATCGCCCGGCCACTGGTCGCGGCGGCGATCCTCAGGGCCGTCTGCGCGTCCCGGCCGGCCTCCCGCTCCTCGCGCTCCCGGCGCAGGTAGAACAGGCAGTAGTCGACACCGACCGCCATGCCGACCAGCAGCATCACGGAGTTGGCGGTCTCACTCATCGGCATGACGTGGCTGACGACACCCATCAGACCCATCGTCGCCATGATCGCGGTGATCGCCAGCACCATCGGCAGCAGCGCGGCGACGAGCGCGCCGAACGCGATCAGCAGGATGCCGAACGCCACCGGTACCGCGGAGTACTCGGCCTTCTTGAAGTCCTCGCCGTACGCGTCGCCGAACGTCTTCATCATGCTGGCGCCGCCGATCTCCTCGATCCGCAGCGACTCGTGGTCCCGCTGGACGCCCTCGACGGCCTTCAGCACCGGTTCGATCCGCTCGCCGGCGGTGTCCGCCTCGCCGCGCACGTCGAACTGCACGAGCGCGCTGCGGCCGTCCTTGGAGATCGTCTTCGTGTCGTACGGCGAGGTCACCTCGGTGACCCGGCCGGTCCCCTCGACAGCCCGTACGACGGCGTCGACGGCGTCGCGGAACTCGCCGTCCGTCGCCTTCAGCTCACCGCCCTTGGCCTGGATCAGCACCGTCTCACCGGCCGGCTCGTCGATCCCGGCGTCCTCGATGATCCGCGCGGCGGTGTGCGTCTCACCCTTCAGCTGGTCGCTGTCCTTGACGTCGACCCGGCCCGCGGCCGAACCGAGCCCCATCGCCAGGACGACGAACAGTACCCAGATACCGACGGCGGCCCATCGGTGCCGGGCGCTCCACCCGCCGGCCCGGGCGGCGAAGCCCCGCACCCGTATGTCTCCGTTCCCCATGACCGGCTTGCCCCCTCGTGATGCGGCGGCGGCCCCCTGCCGCCCCCTTTCGTTTCGAAGGTATGGGCCGGATAAAACCATCTCGTCGTGCTGCCCGGTGAAGTGACGGGGCCGGAACTCATCCCTGTGGAGCGAGCTTCTCCCCACTGGGGAGGACCCCCGGAGACTGCGGTCCCTTACACCTATCGACGGACAGGCCGGGCTCCTCGGGTGTGTGGATCCTGAGCAGACGGTTGTGCCCCGCAACGACCGGTGAGTAATTTACGGGGCCGGGCAGCTGCCCGCAGCGGCCGTCGTGCCCACCCCCACGGGGCACGACGGCCCCTTTAACCTGAGCGGATGACGACGACATACGCGGCCCTGCTGCGCGGCATCAACGTGGGCGGCAGCCGGAAGGTCCCCATGGCCGACCTGCGCACGCTCCTGACGGACCTCGGCCACGACGACGTCCGCACCCATCTGCAGAGCGGCCAGGCCGTGTTCTCCTCCGGACACGGCGACGAGGAGTCGCTGGCTGCCGAGATCGCGCAGGCCCTCGACAAGCGCTTCGGGTTCGGCGTCGACGTGATCGTGCGCGACCACGCCTACCTCGAGGCGATCGCCGGCGCCTGCCCCTTCCCCGCCGCCGACTTGGAGCCCAAACAGCTCCACGTCACCTACTTCTCCGCACCCGTCACCCCCGACCGCTTCGCGGAGATCGACCAGGACGCCTACCTCCCCGAGGAGTTCCGTCTCGGCGACCGGGCCCTGTACCTGTACGCCCCGAACGGCCTGGGCCGCTCCAAGCTGGCCGAGCACCTGTCCAGGCCGCGCATCACCAAGGGCGTGATCGCCACGACCCGCAACTGGAACACCGTCGTCAAGCTGGTGGAGATGACGGGTGTCTGAGCACAACCCCGCCGTCGAGTCCGCGATGGAGGGCGAACTCGCCCTGCTCACTCCGAAGGTGCGCCGCTCGCCCGAGCGGGTCGCGGCACTGCTCCACCCCGACTTCCACGAGTTCGGCGCTTCCGGCCGGCACTGGACCCGCGCCGGCATCATCGCGTCCCTGGCCGCCACCACCGAGCCGGGAGGCCGCCCCGTCCAGGTCAGCGCCCTCAGAGGCGTCCAGCTCGCCCCGGACCTGGTGCACCTCACGTACGACACGGAGTACGACGGCAGCCGCGCACACCGCAGTTCGCTGTGGCGGCGCACGGAGGGCCGCTGGCTGCTCTGGTTCCACCAGGCGACCCCGTTCAGCGAACGGGCAACGTGATCCGGCGCTCCCCCAGATACGGCGCGTACGACGTGATCACGGCCGGCACGGTCAGCCGCGGGTCCGCGAAGAGCCGCGGCCAGTCGTCCTCGGAGCGGGCCGCGGCGACCGCGTCGGCCGCCGCGAGATCGTCCTCGGTGAGCGGCGCGCCCTTGCGGAGCCCCGGCCCCCAGGCGTCCCAGGGGAGCAGTTCCACACCGTTCAGCGCGGCCAGGTCGCGCAGGACGTTGCCCCGTACGAACCACAGGCCACGCAGCCCCTCGACCGAGCCGAGGCCGCACGTCCGCGGATCCACCCGCCCCTCGCGGCAGGCCCGCCAGACGTCCCCGGCCACCACGAAGGCGTCCCGCGGCACGTCCATCGGATCGAACGGCACGTCGTACCCGCTGTGGACCTGCGCGTCGGCCAGCCGCAGGCCGCCGTCCGGCGCGCGGTACTCGGTGGCCCAGTGGTCCTCGTACCAGCCGTCGCCGAAGTAGGTGGCGAAACCGCACCGCAGACGTGCCGGCGTTCCCGTGGCCCGCAGCAGCGAGCACAGCAGGAGCGAGAAGTCCCGGCAGGTCCCCACGAACCTCCCGCCGGGCGCCCGCTGTTCGGTGAGGGGGGTGCGCCCGCGCTCCCGCAGGATCCGCAGGATCTCCGTGACGTACCGGGACTCGGCGTCGTGGCACAGTCGCTCCCCGGGCACGTCGTACCCGAATCGCCCGCCCTCGTACCGGTGGATGATCAGGCCCCTGACCAGCGCGGCCAGTCGGCGTGGCTCGCGGGGCAGGCCGCTCGTGTCGAGATCCCCGGGATCGCTGTACGGCGTCTGCCGCGAGAAGAAGTCCTCGTTCATGCCGGGACCCTCGGCCCTGCCCCTGGGGCAAGGTCAACCCGCCGGCCGTTCACCTGAACACCGCCGCCACCCTCTGCGTACCTAGGGACGGACGGCACGAGCACGGAGTCTCGCGAGAGGAATCGCACGGCCACCGACAGGAGCCCGCAGTCATGAGCGACACGAACCTCGTCTACGCCTACGCGGTCCTGCGCCGCACCCCCGAGGCCGCGGCTACCACGCCCCATCTGCGCGGTGTGGCCGGAGAACCCATCCACCTCATCACCCCGGCGGTCACCGGCCCGCAGCTCGCCTTCGCCGTCGGCCACGTACCGCCCGCCGACTACGACGACGTCCCCCTCCAGACCCACCTCCACGACGTGGACTGGCTGGAGTCCACGGTCCGCTCCCACCACGCCGTGGTGGCCGCCCTGGTCGCCTCCGGTGCCGCCGTACTGCCCCTGCGCCTCGCCACCGTCTACCGCGACGAGGACCGCGCCCGCCAGGCCCTGGACACCCGGCGCGGCTACTTCCTCTCCCTGCTCGACCGGCTCACGGGCCATGTCGAACTCGGCGTCAAGACCTACGCCTCCCCGGACATCACCCCACCCGAAGCCGACGCCGACACCGCACCGGACCCGATCACGGCCCTCGGAGTCGGCCGCGCCTACCAGGTCATCCGCCGCCGCAGACAGCGCCGCAACGACGAGGCCTGGCGGACGGTCACCCAGGCCGCCGCCCGCCTCACCGACACCGCCGTCGCCCTCGCCGTCGACCGCGTCACCCACACCCCCGAACGCGGCAGCCTGGCGGGCTCGGCCCCCGGCACCAACATCGGCAACGACGCCTACCTCGTCCCGGCCGACCGCGTCCACGCCTTCCGCACGGGCATCCTCGCGACCGCCGAAGGCATTCCAGGCCTCCGCGTGGAGATCAGCGGTCCCTGGGCCCCGTACTCCTTCGCCCTGCAACCGGAACCGTACGAGGAACCGGCGGCCTGAGCGGCTATGGGGTTGGCAGGGGGGCCGGCCGGCGTCAGGCGCTCGCAGCCGCGGGCAGCGGCATCCTGGCCGCCTCGTAACGCTCCAGCACCACCCGTGCCACCTCCGGCGCCGGGCCCAGGACGTCCGCCAGGACGTCCGCCTCCGCCGCGCCCCGGGCGATACGGTCCGGGAGGAAGCCGGGGGCCAGGACGTACGGGGCGACGGCGACGCGGGAGCAGCCGAGGGCGCGCAGTTCGCGGACGGCGTCCTCCGTGCGCGGAAGGGATGCGGAGGCGAACGCAGGCCGCACGGCGCACCAACCGGTGTGCCGCCACTCCCGCGCGATGTCTGCGATCACTGCGATCGCCTCCGGGTCGGTGGACCCCGCCGAGGCCAGGACGACCCCGGTCGAGGACTTGTCGGCGGGCGTCAGGCCCGCCTCGTACAGGCGCCGTTCCAGCGCTGCCAGGAGCAGGGGAGAGGGACCGAGGACGTCCGCCTGGTGGATGCGCAAGTGCGGGGGCGCGTCCGCGAGGACCGCGGGGATGTCCGCCTTCGCGTGGAACGCCCGGGTGAGCAGGAGGGGCAGGGCGACGACGTCGCGCACACCCTGCACCGCCAGGGATTCCAGGACCCCCTGCACCGAGGGGACGTTGAAGTCCAAAAAGCCCGTCTCCACCCGTACGTCGGGGCGCGTCGCGCGCACCCGGCGTACCAGGGCGTGCACCGTCGCGGCGTGCCGCGGGTCGCGGCTGCCGTGGGCGATGACGAGGAGGACGGGCTTGTCGGTCATGGGACTCAGCTCTTGACCAGCAGGCCGCGGCTGCGCAGCACCCACCGCTCCAGCGGGCTGAAGATCAGCAGGTCGATGGCGATGCCGACGATCAGGATCAGCAGGATCGCCTCGAACACCATGGCCATGTCGCTGGCGTTGCGGCCGTTCTCCAGCAGCTGGCCCAGGCCCACGCCGAGGTCGGGGAAGGACGCGATGATCTCGGCGGCCATCAGGGAGCGCCAGGAGAAGGCCCACCCCTGCTTCAGACCCGCCACGTAGCCGGGCAGTGCCGCGGGCAGGACGATGTGCCAGGTGCCCTTCAGACCCGTGGCGCCGAGCGTGCGGCCCGCGCGCAGGAACAGCGGCGGCACCTGGTCGACGCCCGACACCAGGCCGTTGGCGATCGAGGGGACCGCGCCGAGCAGGATCACCGCGTACATCATCGAGTTGTTCAGGCCCAGCCAGATCACCGCCGGCGGCACCCAGGCGACCGACGGCAGGGACTGCAGGCCCGACAGGATCGGGCCGATCGCCGCACGGATGAACTTCACCCGGGCCACGATCAGGCCCAGCGGTGTGCCGATCACCAGGGCGAGGAGGAACCCGAGCAGACCGCGCGAGACGCTGGTCCAGATGTAGCCGAGCAACTCGCCCTGGAGCCACGCCGTCTGCACGACGTCCCACACCGCGGACGGCGCGGGCAGCTTGGTCGGGTCGTCGACGACCTTGAAGGAGACGAGCGCCTGCCAGACCGCCAGCACCAGCGCCACGGCGAGGACGGGCGGCAGGATCTTCTGGGTGAAGGTCTGCCGGAACGGGACCCGGCTCGTCTGCCGCGTCTCCAGCGCGTCGAGGCCCGCCTCGAGACCGGCGAGATCGTTGCCGTCCTTGGCGACGGTCGTCGAATCAGTGCTGGCCATGACGGCGGATCTCCCCACGCAGTTCTTCGGTGATCTCGACGGACAGCTCCGCCACGGCGGTGTCCTCGATGCGGCGCGGATGCGGGATGCCGACCGTCCACTCCCGCGCGATCCGCCCGGGGCGGGACGACAGCAGCACCACCCGCTGCGCGAGGCGCACCGCCTCGCGCACGTTGTGCGTGACGAACAGGACGGACACCTGCGTCTCGCGCCAGATGCGGGTCAGCTCGTCGTGCAGTACATCCCGCGTGATGGCGTCCAGCGCCGCGAACGGCTCGTCCATCAGCAGCAGCTTGCTCTCCTGCGCGAGCGCACGCGCCAGCGCCACACGCTGGCGCATACCGCCCGACAGCTCGTGCACCCGCTTGCCGTGGGCGCCCTTCAGCCGGACCAGTTCGAGCAGTTCCTCGGCCCGCTCCCGGCGCTCGGCCTTCGGCACGCCCCGCAGCTTCAGGGCGAGTTCGATGTTCTTGCCCGCGGTCAGCCACGGGAACAGCGCGTGCTCCTGGAACATCAGCGCCGGACGGCCGTCCGTGGTGATCTCGCCGGCGCTGGGGCGGTCCAGGCCCGCCACCAGGTTGAGCAGCGTGGACTTGCCGCAGCCCGAGGCCCCCAGGAGGGTGACGAACTCTCCGGGCGCGACATCGAGGGTGATGTCGTCCAGGACGAGCTGCTGTCCGGCGGGGCCCGGATACGACTTCGACACGTGCTCGATCCGGGCGGCGTGCGTGGCCGACTCGGTGCCGTCGGCGGCCTTGGTGAGGGTCGTGGCCATGGTCGTCACCTCCTGGGAACTCTTCACAATGCGGCTTCGGACCGGGCTTACTTCACGCCGAGACCGGCGTCGTCGACCGCGGGCTCGCCCTCGGCCTTCAGGACCTTGTTCAGCGGCGCCAGGTCGTAGATGCCCTTCAGGTCCGGCTTCTGCAGCAGCCCCGCCTTCACCGCGTGCTCCGCCTCGGTGTTGAGGGTGGAGGCCAGCGGGTCGTCGGTGAACCGGATCGACTTCCACGCCGGGTCCAGCACGTCGGCCGGCAGCGCCTTGCCGGTTTCCTGCTCCAGCAGCTTGTTCGCCGCCGCCTTCGCCTCGTCCGGGTTGGAGTTGATCCACTTGTTGGTCTCGACCGAGCCCTTGAGCACGGCCTCCACGACCTTAGGGTGCTCCTTGAGGAAGTCCTGCCGCACGATGATGTTCGTGATCACGAACTTCTTGTCCGGCCACAGCGTCGACTCGTCGAGCAGCACCTTGCCGCCCTCGGCGACCAGCTTCGAGGCGGTCGGCTCCGGCACCCAGCCGCCGTCGATCGAACCGGACTTGAAGGCGTCCGGGGTGACCTTGTTGTCGCTGCGGACGACCGTGACGTCACCCTTGCCGCTCTGCGGGTCGACCTTCCAGCCCTGCTCCGCGGCCCAGTTGAGGAAGGCCACGTCCTGCGTGTTGCCGAGCTGCGGGGTGGCGATCCGCTTGCCCTTGACGTCCTTCAGCGACTTGATCTTGTCCGGGTTGACGACCAGCTTCACCCCGCCGGACGCCGAACCGCCGATGATGCGCAGGTTCTTGCCCGCGGACTTGGTGTAGCCGTTGATCGCGGGGGAGGGGCCGATCCAGCCGATGTCGATGGACTTGGAGTTGAGGGCCTCGATCTCCGAGGGGCCGGCGTTGAAGATGGCCGGCTCGACCTTGGTGGCGCCGAGAGCCTTCTGGAAGATGCCCTTCTGCATGCCCACCAGCGCGGTGCCGTGGGTCAGGTTGCCGAAGTAGCCGATCTTGACGGTGTCGAGACCCTCGATCTTCTTGGCCCCGGCGGCGACCTTGGCGGCGCCGTCGTCCTTGGCCTCGGAGCCGTAGCCGCAGGCGGCCAGAGTGAGCAGGGGAAGTGCGGCGACGACCGCGAAACCGCGGCGCAGAGTGGATGAAGCAGGCACGGGAGGTGGTCCTCTCGGAGGCCCGGCGGTCACGGTCTTTCAGGTCGTGGCCGGGAGGTCGGCAGGTTTTCGTCTACGGCGGTGGGGGGTGAGGGCGCGCAGGCAGTGCGCGTACGTCAGCGCACACATCGCGCCACTCCGCCCTGCCCGCTGCCGAGAGCACCGCTGCCGACGCGGCCGCCCTCCTTCGCGAACGTGGAGTAGAAGTCGGGGGAGGTCATGTCAGAAGTCCCACCCGTCGTCCTCGGACTCGTCCTTGACCGGCTCGGGGGCCGCGAAGGACTCGCCGACCATGCCGGCGGTGAGGGTCTGGCCGTCGTTCGGGTCGATCAGGATGAACGAGCCGGTGCGGCGCGAGTCGGCGTAGGAGTCGACCGGCAGCGGCTCGGCGGTACGGACCTTCACCCGGCCGATGTCGTTGGCGACGAGCTGTCCCGGGTGCGGGTGCAGGGACAGGTCGTCGAGCGTGAGACGGGACGGGATGTCCTTGACGATCGCCTTGACCGTGCGGGTGCCGTGCTTGAGCAGCACCCGGTGCCCGACCGTCAGCGGGGCGTCGGCGACATGGCAGACCGTCGCCTCGATGTCCTGCGTGGTCGCGGGCGCGTCCTTGCTCGGCACGATCAGGTCGCCGCGCGAGATGTCGATGTCGTCCTCCAGCAGGAGGGTCACCGACTGCGTCGTCCAGGCCACGTCGACCGGCTCGCCCAGGAGATCGATGCCGGAGATCTTCGAGGCGCGGCCCGACGGCAGTACCGTGACGGACTCGCCGACGCGGAAGGAACCGGCCGCGATCTGACCGGCGTAGCCCCGGTAGTCCGGGTGTTCCGAACCCTGGGGACGGATCACGTACTGCACGGGCAGCCGGGCGTGGCAGTGGCTGAGGTCGTGGCTGACCGGGACCGTCTCCAGGTGCTCCAGCACGGTCGGGCCGCCGTACCAGTCCATGTTCGCGGACGGCTCCACCACGTTGTCGCCGACGAGCGCCGAGATCGGGATCGCGGTGACCTCGGGGACGCCCAGCTCGGTCGCGTACGCCGTGAACTCCTCGGCGATGGCGGCGAACACCTTCTCCTCGTAGCCGACCAGGTCCATCTTGTTGACGGCGAGAACCACGTGCGGCACGCGCAGCAGCGCGGCGATGGCGGCGTGCCGGCGGGTCTGCTCGACCACGCCGTTGCGGGCGTCGACCAGGATCACCGTCAGCTCCGCGGTGGAGGCGCCGGTGACCATGTTCCGCGTGTACTGCACATGGCCGGGGGTGTCGGCGAGGATGAACCGCCGCAGGGGCGTGGCGAAGTAGCGGTAGGCCACGTCGATGGTGATGCCCTGCTCCCGCTCGGCCCGCAGGCCGTCGGTGAGCAGCGCGAGGTCCGGCGCCTCCTGGCCCCGGCTCGCGGAGACGCGCTCCACGGCCTCCAGCTGGTCGGTGAGCACCGACTTGGAGTCGTGCAGCAGCCGCCCGACCAGGGTGGACTTGCCGTCGTCGACGGAGCCCGCGGTGGCGAACCGCAGCAGGGTGGTCTCCGCGAGTTCCTCGGTGGTGATGGTGCTCATCTCTAGAAGTACCCCTCGCGCTTGCGGTCTTCCATCGCGGCCTCGGACATCTTGTCGTCGGCGCGGGTGGCGCCGCGCTCGGTGAGCCGGGAGGCGGCGATCTCGACGATCACCTTCTCGATGGTGTCGGCGTCGGAGTCCACCGCGCCGGTGCAGGACATGTCACCCACGGTCCGGTAGCGGACCAGGCGCTTCTCGACGGTCTCGCCGTCCTTCGGCCCGCCCCACTCGCCGGCGGTCAGCCACATGCCGCTGCGGGAGAACACCTCGCGCTCGTGCGCGTAGTAGATCTGCGGCAGTTCGATGCCCTCGCGGGCGATGTACTGCCAGACGTCCAGCTCGGTCCAGTTGGACAGCGGGAAGACGCGGACGTGCTCGCCGGGCGCGTGCCGGCCGTTGTACAGGTTCCACAGCTCCGGGCGCTGCCGGCGCGGGTCCCACTGGGAGAACTCGTCGCGCAGCGAGAACACCCGCTCCTTGGCCCGGGCCTTCTCCTCGTCGCGGCGGCCGCCACCGAAGACGGCGTCGAACTTCTCCGCCTGGATCTTCTCGGTCAGCGGAAGCGTCTGCAGCGGGTTGCGGGTGCCGTCCGGACGCTCCTTGAGGACACCGCGGTCGATGTAGTCCTGCACAGAGGCCACGTGCAGCCGCAGCCCGTGCTTCTCGACCGTGCGGTCGCGGTAGTCGAGGACCTCCGGGAAGTTGTGCCCGGTGTCCACGTGCAGCAGCGAGAAGGGCACAGCCGCCGGCCGGAACGCCTTCAGCGCCAGGTGCAGCATGACGATGGAGTCCTTGCCGCCGGAGAAGAGGATCACCGGCCGCTCGAACTCGCCCGCCACCTCGCGGAAGATGTGCACCGCCTCGGACTCGAGGGCGTCGAGGTGGGAGAGCGCGTACGGGCTTTCGGTTCCCTCGGAAACGGTGGCGACGGTCGTCGTCATGCCAGTCCCCTTTCGCTGAGCAGGGCGTACACGGACGCCGCGGACTCCTGCACGGTCTGGTTCTGCGACTCGATGCGCAGGTCGGGCGTCTCGGGCGCCTCGTACGGGTCGTCGACCCCGGTGAGCCCGGTGAGCTCGCCCGCGGCCTGCTTGGCGTAGAGACCCTTCACGTCACGCTCGCTGCACACCTCGACCGGCGTGGCCACGTGCACCTCGACGTAGGAGGTGCCGTTCGCCTGGTGGCGCTTGCGCACCGCCTCGCGGCTGTCCTGGTACGGCGCGATGACCGGGACGAGGGCCAGCACGCCGTTGCGGGCGAGTAGCTCGGCGACGAAGCCGATGCGCTGCACGTTGGTGTGCCGGTCCTCGCGGCCGAAGCCGAGGCCCGCCGAGAGGAACTCGCGGATCTCGTCGCCGTCGAGCACCTCGACCCGGTGGCCCTCCTCGCGCAGGCGGCCGGCCAGTTCGTGGGCGATCGTGGTCTTGCCGGCGCTCGGCAGACCCGTGAGCCAGACGGTGGCTCCGGTCGTCACGTCACTCTCCTGAATCGTCGTCGTCATCCGTGCAGCCCGCACTCGGTCTTGCTGCGGCCCGCCCAGCGGCCGGCCCGGGCGTCCTCGCCCTGAAGGACCCGGCGGGTGCAGGGGGCGCAGCCGACGGAGGCGTAGCCGTCCATCAGCAGCGGGTTGGTGAGCACGCCGTGTTCGGTGACGTAGGAGTCCACGTCGTCCTGGGTCCAGCGGGCGATGGGGGAGATCTTGACCTTCTGCCGCTTCTCGTCCCAGCCGACCACCGGGGTGTTCGCCCGGGTCGGGGACTCGTCGCGGCGCAGACCGGTCGCCCAGGCCTGGTAGTCCTTCAGGCCCTCTTCCAGCGGCTGCACCTTGCGCAGCTTGCAGCACAGGTCGGGGTTGCGGTCGTGCAGCTTCGGGCCGTACTCGGCGTCCTGCTCGGCGACCGTCTGGCGCGGGGTGAGCGTGATGACGTTGACGTCCATCACGGCGTCGACCGCGTCACGGGTGCCGATGGTCTCCTCGAAGTGGTAGCCGGTGTCGAGGAAGACCACGTCGACGCCGGGCATGGCGCGCGAGGCGAGGTGGGCGACCACCGCGTCCTCCATCGACGAGGTCACGCAGAAGCGCTTGCCGAACGTCTCGGCCGCCCACGTGAGGATCTCCAGCGCGGAAGCGTCCTCCAGGTCGCGGCCCGCCTGCTCGGCGAGCTTCTTCAAATCCTCGGCGGTGCGCTCGTCCTGAACGGTCGTCATATCTGTGCCCCTCCGGAATCGGATCGCTTCAGCCCCTGGGCCAGCAGCCCGAGGAACTTCAGCTGAAAGGCTCGACTGCACGCCGCGCATTCCCACGCGCCGTGCCCCTCCTCGCTGGGGCGCAGGTCCTCGTCCCCGCAGTAGGGGCAGTAGAACGGGGCCATCCGCTCGCTCACGACAGGGCCTCCTCGCCGGCCCGCGCCGCCCAGGTGGCGAACCGCTCGCCGTCCTCGCGCTCGGCCTGGAACCGCTTCAGGACGCGCTCGATGTAGTCCGGCAGCTCGTCGGAGGTGACCTTCAGGCCGCGCACCTTGCGGCCGAAGCCGGCTTCCAGGCCCAGTGCCCCGCCCAGGTGCACCTGGTAGCCCTCGACCTGCTCGCCCTGGTCGTCGAGCATGAGCTGGCCCTTGAGACCGATGTCCGCCACCTGGATACGGGCGCAGGCGTTCGGGCAGCCGTTGAGGTTGATGGTGAGCGGCTCGTCGAAGTCCGGCAGGCGGCGCTCCAGTTCGTCGATCAGCTGCGCGCCGCGCTGCTTGGTCTCGACGATGGCGAGCTTGCAGAACTCGATGCCGGTGCAGGCCATGGTGCCGCGCCGGAACGTGGAGGGCCGGGCGGTCAGGTCGAGCGCCTCCAGGGCCTCGACGAGCGACTCGACCTGGTTCTCCTCGACGTCGAGGACGATCATCTTCTGCTCGACGGTGGTCCGCACCCGGCCCGAGCCGTGGGCCTCGGCGAGGTCGGCGATCTTCGTGATCGTCGCGCCGTCGACGCGTCCCACGCGCGGGGCGAAGCCGACGTAGAACCGGCCGTCCTTCTGCCGGTGCACACCGATGTGGTCGCGCCACTGCTGCGACGGCTGCTCGGGGGCCGGGCCGTCGGTCAGCTTGCGCTTCAGGTACTCGTCCTCCAGGACCTGCCGGAACTTCTCCGCGCCCCAGTCGGCGACGAGGAACTTCAGACGGGCGCGGGTGCGCAGCCGGCGGTAGCCGTAGTCGCGGAAGATCGAGATGACGCCCTCGTACACGTCCGGGACGTCGTCGATCGAGACCCAGGTGCCGAGGCGCACGCCCAGCTTGGGGTTGGTGGACAGGCCGCCGCCGACCCACACGTCGAAGCCGGGGCCGTGCTCGGGGTGCTCGACGCCGACGAACGCGACGTCGTTGATCTCGTGCACCACGTCCAGCAGGGGCGAACCCGAGATGGCCGTCTTGAATTTCCGGGGGAGGTTCGAGTACGCAGGGTTGTTCAGGACCCGGCGCTTCATCTCCTCCAGCGCCGGGGTGGCGTCGATGATCTCGTCCTCGGCGATGCCCGCCACCGGCGAGCCGATCATCACACGCGGGGTGTCGCCGCAGGCGGTGACCGTCGACAGGCCGACGCCCTCCAGCCGGTTCCAGATCTCGGGCACGTCCTCGATCCGGATCCAGTGGTACTGGACGTTCTGCCGGTCCGTGATGTCGGCGGTGCCGCGCGCGAACTCCTGCGAGATCTCGCCGATGACCCGAAGCTGTCGCGTGGTCAGCGCACCGCCGTCGATCCGGACGCGCAGCATGAAGTACTCGTCGTCCAGCTCCTCCGGCTCCAGGACGGCCGTCTTGCCCCCGTCGATGCCGGGCCTGCGCTGGGTGTACAGACCCCACCAGCGCATGCGGCCGCGCAGGTCGTTGGGGTCGATCGAGTCGAAGCCCCGCTTGGAGTAGATCGTCTCAATGCGTGTCCGCACATTGAGACCGTCGTCGTCCTTCTTGAACTGCTCGTTGCCGTTCAGTGGGGTGTGGTGCCCCACGGCCCACTGACCCTCACCGCGGTGACGGCTCACCTTGCGGCGGGGAGTCGCGGCGGCAGGCTTCTGCGGGGTGGCGGCCATGGTTGATACGTCCTTCGGGACAGGCGAAAATGCGGCTCTGACCTGCGCATGCGGGCGCATGGGCATGGGGCGCGTCATTGCGCAGGAGTGAGGCTGGAAAGAAAGATGCCGGGCGCGGGCTGAGTACGCTCAGTGCGCCGGACAGATGGCGCTGGACATGCGGCCGAGGTCGACGTGCCGCCGACTCACCAAGGCAATTCCAGTTCCAGACATGACGGAAGCGTGTCACGGCTATCTGGACACAGTCCAGCTTTATCCAAAATGCGGACACCCTTGTCTCGCAGAGCAAGACAAGGGTGTCGTTGGTCACATCGGGCGTCTCCGGCGTGTCCGTCCAGGTCAGACGGGGAACGCCCCAGGCCACGGTCCCGGAGCGGCGGCCTCCGCCTCCTCCTCGACCTTGGTGTCGAACAGCTTGAAGCCCCGCCGCTGGTAGTTGTCCATCGCGTGCTCGCCGTCCTTGCTGCAGGTGTGCAGCCAGACCCGCTTGGTCGGTGTCAGTCCCGCCCAGCGGTCCGCGAGGTCCCAGGCCCGGGCCGCCCCGTACGACAGCAGGTGCCCGCCGATGCGCCGGCCGCGGAAGGCGGGGAGCAGCCCGAAGTAGACGATCTCCACGACCGCGTCGTCCTGCGCCTGAAGCTCCACGAATCCCGCGGGCGTGCCCCGGTCGTACGCCACCCACGTCTCCACGCCGGGCCGCTGAAGGTGCTCCACCCACCGTGCGTACGGCCAGCCGAGCCGGTCCGTCCAGTGGATGTCGCCGCCCACCGACGCGTACAGGAACCGGCTGAACTCGGGCGAGGGCACCTCGGAGCGGACGACCCGGACGTCCCCGTCCGGCGCGCCGGCCGGCAGCAGGTCGGTGGGGGCGGTCTGCTCCAGGGACCAGGTGGTCACGGCGATGGTGGTCATACGGGTCAGAAAATCATCAGACCTAGTCGTCTGTCGATCGGTCGCCCGCTTGGTGGACGGCGGTCAGCGCGATGCCCGGTCGACCGACGTCAGCGGCACCGCGAACAGCATCCGCCCCGACTGGGACCAGACCTCGCCGGTCTCCTCCCAGTAGGACAGGGAGCCCGATCCGCCGCTCCAGCAGTTGCGTGTCTCGTCCGTGCCGCACTCCGCAGCCCGGGCGCCCTCGGTGTCCTGGCGCCACAGCGTCCCGTGCCCGCCCGGACTGCCCGCCGCGCGGTCCAGGTACCAGCCCGAGCGGTACGCCAGCACCCCCCGCACGTCGGCCGCCTTCGTCTCGTACTCCTCGGTCGGGGCCGCCCGCCCCGAGGAGTCGGTGGCGAGCAGGCCGGAGCGGTCCGGGTCCCGGCTCAGCGCGTAGCGCCACAGCCGGGTGCGCCGGTCGCCGTCCGCCGGCACCCACTCGCTCGCGACGAGACTGTCGGGAGAGGTGCTGCGGTCCAGGGAGACGGTGGCCGGGCGGGATGCGCCACCCCCGCCGGGCAGGGTGTACGAGCCGACGGCCGGCAGCACGAACCGGTAGCCGTGCGCCGACCAGCCGCCCCGCACCCGGCCGACCGCGTCGGACTCGACGGTGGCGCGCTGGATGCGGTCCAGGTCGTACACGTACAGCGCGTCCCGGCCGCCCTCGCGGGTCGTCACCAGCAGCTTGTCCTGGTACCAGACCATGCCGGACAGGGCGGAGACCAGCCCCCGGTAGTCCCGCCCGCCGTCCACCGGGACGGCCAGCAGGGCCCACGTGTAACGCGGCGCGCCGGGGTCGTTCGCGTCGACGAAGGCGACCTTGGCCAGGCCCTGCCCGGGGGCCGGGCCGTCCAGGGAGCCGCCCTCGGTGCCCCGGGTCCAGCCGGAGAGGATCACGCGGTTCCCGCCCCAGCGGCCGTCGTCGTCCGCGTCGCCGGAGGTCGTGACCGCGCCGGCCCGCCAGCCCCGGGTGTCGGAGCCGCCGAAGCAGTACGCACGGGTGGCCGCCGGTTCCACCGGCAGGCTGCGCTTGTCCGCGGCCGGGCAGCCGGCCGCGTCCCGCAGCGGCAGGTCCGCGCCCTCCAGCACCGTGCCGACGCCGACCGGCCGGCCCATCTTCGACGCGAGCCGGTCCAGCCACCGCCCGGGCACCCGGTGCTCGGCCAGGTGCGGCTGCCCGGCCCCGCCGGACGCGGCGACCGGCCTGAGAGCCCCGGGGGCGTCTGCGACGGTGGCCTGCGAGGCGCTGATCAGGGTGGCGGCGGCGGTGAGCGCGAGGGCCGTCCCGGCCAGGGTCGCGCGCAGCGCCCTGCCCCGCCTGCGCCGCCGGTGTCTGCCGCGATGCTTCATAACGTCCTCCCAGACGGACCAACTGCGCCTGGTGATCCGCACGTTGGCGGAGGAGCAGGTGGGGTGGTCCGTAGAGGGATGCTACGGCAGGTGAGCGGCGCGCGGACGAAGACCCCGCAAATATGCGAAAGATGCACTCCTCGGGGCGCCTGGTACGGCACGCGCAGTGAACCTCAGGGCGCCGCCGCTGCCCCGCGACGCCCGCTCACCGCCGGTGCGGTCGAGTGCGGCAGCAGATCCCGTGGATCGGCGGGGAGCAGCACCTCGACCTCGGCCTCCTCGGCGAACCGGTACGGCCGGTGCTCCAGGAACGCCCCCAGATACCGCCGCACCCGCGACATCTCGGCCCGCACCGTCACCGTGCGGGCCGGGTCCCCGAACACGTCCCCGGCCAGCCCCGAGGCGCTGCGGCCGGAGCGGTGGACGGCGAGGAGATACAGCAACTCCGCGTGCCGGGGACTCAGTTCCCGGACCCACGAGCCGGCCCCGCCGCGCACCTCCACCGACCAGCGCCGCGCCTGGCTGAGGTCCAGCACGATCCTCGCCGGGCCGTGGGGCACCGGCTCGTCGGCGGCCGCCCGCACCAGCCAGCCCCCGGCCAGCGGCTCCACCGTGCACGGCCCGAGCGCCGGCAGCCGTACCGGGCCCGCCGACAACGACTTCGGCAGGGCCACGCGCCGCACGTACGGCATTCCGCTGACCGCGGCGGTCCAGCCGTCCGGGTCCACGACCAGGGCACGGCCGCCGAGCCGGGCCAGCACCGGCGCCGCCACCGCGCGCAGCCGCTCCAGCGACTCCGTGTGCATCTCCCGTAGCCGGGCCTCGGCCAGTTTGGCCACCGAACCGACCCAGGCGAGCGTGGCCGGATGCATCGTCTCCAGCGGCCCGCTCACGTCCACCACGCCGAGCAGCCGGCCGTCCCGCGGATCCGTCACAGGAGCGCCCGCGCAGGTCCAGCCGGCCTGGGAGCGCACGAAGTGCTCCGAGGCGAAGACCTGCACGGGCCGGCGCACCACGGCCGGGGTGCCCACGCCGTTCGTGCCGACGACGTCCTCACGCCAGTCCGCACCCGGTTCGAAGCCGAGCCCGTCCGCCTTGCGCAGCACCGGAGGGCTGCCCTCGCGCCACAGCACCCGGCCGTCCTCGTCGGCCACCACCATGATGTGGTGGGCGACGTCCGCGGCCGCCAGCAGGCCCTCCCGCAGCACCGGCAGCACATGGCGCAATACCGACGTCTCGCGCCGCCGCTGCACCTCCTCACGGGACAGCGGGTC
This sequence comes from Streptomyces sp. NRRL B-1140, assembly GCF_001280065.1. GTDB lineage: Bacteria > Actinomycetota > Actinomycetes > Streptomycetales > Streptomycetaceae > Streptomyces. Next base: position 144,781 of record NZ_LGEA01000001.1, on the reverse strand, counting down.
CGCCCGCACGCCGTGGTCCGGATCGATGCCGCCGCGCAGCATCCGCTCCCAGGACCGCTCGATCACCGGCCGCGGTGGCACCGGAGCGGGCTGCCCGGCCAGCCGCGCGGCGCGGACCTCGCTGAGGACCCGGGCCGCGCGTGCGCTGTCGACGGCGGCCAAGTGCGTGACGTCCATGCGCGTGCGCCCCCGGAGTCGCTTCTGACTGTCCGTCTCATAGTGCCGCCTACCCGGGCGGGCGCGCACAGTCCGCACACAGTCGGCAGCAAGTTGCAACCCCCTGCAACCCTGGTGGATGGCCCGGCCGTGTCCGAAACTTGATCCGCGCCGTCCCGAGCGGCGTTCAGCGGCTCGAACGGGCCAGTGCGGCGGGGGTGGTGCCGTGTCGGCGCAGCACCACCCTCGCTCTTCGCGGACGAGGCACCTTCACCTACGGGCCGGCGGGCCTGATCAGGCCACCGGCCGCGCCCGCTCCACCACCGACGCCAGATCCAGCGTGTGCGGCAGCGTCCCGAAGGCCGTGCCCCCGTCCCCGCCGAGCCGCCCCGCGCAGAAGGCGTCGGCGACCTGCGGCGGCGCGAAACGGACCAGCAGCGAACCCTGGAGCACCAGCGCGAGCCGCTCCGTCAGCCGCCGCGCCCGCCCCTCCACGCCCTCCAGATCGGCGAGTTCGGTCAGCAGGTTCTTGATCGCCGCGTCCAGGCGGTGATCGGCGCCGCGCGCCTGCCCGACCTCCCGCAGATACGCGTCCAGCGCCCCCGGTTCCCGTTGCAACGCCCGCAGGACGTCCAGCGCCTGGACGTTGCCCGCGCCCTCCCAGATCGAGTTGAGCGGGGACTCGCGCACCAGCCGAGGGATCTGGGACTCCTCGACGTAGCCGTTGCCGCCGAGGCACTCCGCGGCCTCCACGGCGACGGGCGGGCACCGCTTGGTCACCCAGTACTTCGCGGCCGGCACCGCGATCCGCAGCAGCGCCCGCTCCTGCTCGCCGCCGTCGTCGTACGCCGCCGCGAGCCGCAGCGCCAGCGTGGTCGACGCTTCCGACTCGAGAGCCAGGTCGGCCAGCACGTTGCGCATCAGCGGCTTGTCGGCGAGCTTCCCGCCGAACGCCTCGCGGTAGGTGCAGTGGTGCACCGCCTGCGCCACGGCCTGCCGCATCAGCCCCGCCGAGCCGAGCACACAGTCGAGCCGGGTCGCCGCGACCATCTCGATGATGGTCCGGACTCCCCGTCCCTCCTCACCCACCCGGCGCGCCCAGGTCCCGTCGAACTCGACCTCGGCGGAGGCGTTCGACCGATTGCCCAGCTTGTCCTTGAGCCGCTGGATCCGGAACACGTTGCGCGAACCGTCCCGCAGCACCCGCGGCACCAGGAAGCAGGTCAGCCCGTCCGGAGCCTGCGCCAGCACCAGGAAGCCGTCGGACATGGGAGCCGAGCAGAACCACTTGTGCCCGGTCAGCTCATACGTCCCGTCCTCGGCGAGGGGCCGTGCCGCCGTGGTGTTCGCCCGGACGTCGCTGCCCCCCTGCTTCTCGGTCATGCCCATCCCGAACAGCGCCCCGGCCTTGAGGTGCGCCGGCCGCAGCTCACGGTCGTAGACCATGGACGTCAGCCGGGGCTCCCACTCGGCGGCCAGGTCCGGGTCGGCGCGCAGGGCGGGCACCGCCGCGTGGGTCATCGACAGCGGGCAGCCGTTGCCCGCCTCGACCTGCGTCCACACCAGGAAGGCGGCGGCCCGCCGCAGATGTCCGGCCGGCCGGTCCCAGGCGGCCGTCAGGCCGGCCGAGACGCCCTTGCCGAGCAGCCGGTGCCAGGAGGGATGGAACTCGACCTCGTCGACGCGGTTGCCGTACCGGTCGTGCGTGAGCAGCCGCGGCGGGTTCTCGTTGGCCAGCCGCCCCCACTCCTGCACCTGGGCCGAGCCCGAGGTCCGGCCCAGCGCGGCCAGCTCGCCGAGGACCTCCTCACGCAGGTCCGGATCGGCATGCCGGTCGACCGCCTCGGCCAGGGCCCGGTCGGCGGAGAAGACGTCGTACCCGACCAGAGGCGGGACCTGGTTCGTCACGGTGTGGGTGCTGCCTGCCATGCTGCGAACGTACCCCGCGGTAGCCCCTTGGTACCCGGTGGACCCGGACCGGTCCGCGAAGACCCGGCCTGTGGGTGGGTGGGGCCGGGCACGACGGATACCGTTAGGGGGTGCAGCCAGCAAGTGAAACCCCCGACACGCCCTCCGGGCGCCTCCACCGGGCGCGGGCTCTCTACCGGAACGTCTCCAAGCGCAGGACCGCCTGGCTGTTGGTCAAGGACACCGTCAACTCCTGCGTCGAGTACCGCATCCTGGGCCTCGCGGCCGAGGCCGCGTTCTTCACCCTGCTGTCGGTGCCGCCCCTGCTGCTGAGCATGATCGGACTGCTCGGTTACGTCGACGCCTGGACCGGCGCCGACACCATTGAGAGCCTGCAGACCAACCTCCTGGAGGCCTCCCGCACGGTCCTGTCCGACCAGGGCGTCCGCGAGATCGCCCAGCCGATCCTGCACGACGTGATGAAGGGCGGCCGGCCGGACGTCATCTCCATCGGCTTCCTGTTCGCCCTGTGGTCGGGCTCCCGCGCGGTGAACGTCTTCATCGACACCATCACCGTGATGTACGGCCTCGACGGCGTCCGGGGCATCGTCAAGACCCGGCTGATGGCCTTCCTGCTGTTCATCGTGGCCCTGCTGATCGGCTCGGTCGCCCTGCCGCTGATGGTGGCCGGGCCGGACGCGGTGGTGCGGATCGTGCCCTGGTCGACGACGGTCGTGCAGGTCCTGTACTGGCCCACGGTGATCCTGCTGTCGATCGCCTTCCTGACCACGCTCTACCACGTGTCCGTCCCGGTCCGCTCCCCGTGGATCGAGGACGTGCCCGGCGCGCTGGTCGCCCTCGGCATGTGGGTGCTCGGCAGCTTCCTGCTGCGGATCTACCTGACCAGCACGGTCGAGGGTCCCACGATCTACGGCTCCCTCGCCGCGCCCGTCGCCGTGCTGCTGTGGATCGGTGTGTCCGCGTTCGCCGTGCTCGTCGGGGCCGCCGTCAACGCCGCCATCGACCGGGTCTGGCCCGCCGCCGCCACGGCTGCCGCCCGGGAGGCCAACGAGCGGCTGCGGCAGGCCCAGGTCGCCGAGTACGTCGCCCGCGCCACCGCCACGGGCGAGGCCGACCCCGACATGCCCTCCGAGTTCCCGGAGCGCTGGTCCCGCTTCCTGCCCCCCGAGGACGTCTCGGCCCGCCTGCGCACCCACGTGAAGAGCACGCACGTGAAGAGCACGCACGTGAAAAGCACCCAGGTGAAGAACACCCAGGTCAACGGTGAGGGGCAGCCGCCCGAGGACACATGACCGGGCGAGGTCCGCGAACCCCCAGGATCTCCTTCGGCCCCGCCACCTCCTCGCGGCGGCACACCGCAGCCGACCAGTGCCTCTCCGTAGTCCCGCATCGAGACCGCCCGGTACGGTGGGGCCCCGTCGCCCCACACGGCGCCCGGTCGGCCGGGGCGAGTCCGGTGCGTCCGGTGCGGCGGCGGGGCCGGGCGCCGCAGGGACCCGGCGTAGCGTGGCTCGCATGTATGTGGAGCGGGCCTCGCGGCTGCCCGGGGCGGTCGTGTGGACCAACACCCCGTCCGGGCCCGGGGCGGGCCGCGTGCTGCCCGACGGGTGCATGGATCTGCTGTGGCACGACGGGCGGCTGATGGTCGCCGGGCCCGACACCCGTGCCCATCTCACGGAGGGTGGGACCGGCCCCTGGGCCGGAATCCGTTTCTACCCGGGCACGGCCCCGGCGCTCCTGGGCGTGCTGGCGCACGAGCTGCGCGACCGGCGCGTCGAGCTCGCCGACCTGTGGCCGGCCGCGCGGGTGCGGCGGCTGGCCGGCGGTGTGAACGCCGCCCCCGACCCGGCGAGCGGCCTGGAGGACCTGGCGCTGCGGCAGTCGGCCGATTGCGGACCTCCCGATCCGCTGCTCCGGCAGGTCGTCACCGCCCTCGACGCAGGTCGCCCCGTCGCCGTGACCGCCGAGAGACTCGGACTCGGAACACGCCGGTTGCACCGGCGTTCCCTGTCCGCCTTCGGTTACGGTCCCAAGACCCTGGCCCGCATCCTGCGGCTGCGCCGCGCCCTCGCACTGGCCCGGGCCGGTGTGCCGTTCGCGGAGACGGCCGTCCGGACCGGTTATGCCGACCAGGCTCATCTGGCGCGTGATGTACGGGAGTTGTCGGGCCTGCCGTTGAGGGAGCTACTCGCCGGCTAGCGGGGCGAACAGGTCCACCCCGTTGCCGTCCGGGTCGTGGACCACGGCGTACCGCTGCCCCCAGAAGGCGTCCCACGGCTCGAGCTCGCCGTGGTACCCGGCGCCGGTCAGCTCGTCGTACAGCGCGTCCACCGCCTTCGGCCGGTCGCAGCGCAGGGCGAGCGAGGCCCGGCCCCCGCCCGTGGGGGGCCGCCACCCGGGCAGGAAGGAGCGGACCGTCTCCTCGGTGTCCAGCATCAGCCGCAGCCCGCCGGGCAGGGCGGCCTCGGTGTGCGGCTGGTCCTCGGCGCCGTGCGGGAGGGCGAACCCGAGCCGGCGGTAGAAAGCGACGGATGCGGCCATGTCGGAGACGACCAGGCCGATGGCATCGAATCGTGCAGTCATGGAGCCACCGTAGGAAGGCCGGTGAGGCCCGGTCTTGAAGAAAACGGACGGCCCCCCGACCCGTGACGGGCCCTCGGTGACCCGTCCCCGGGCCGGGACGCCCGGCGCCTCGGACGTGGACCGTCCCAGGGCGGTCCGGGGACACCGGAAGGGCTCGCCGTGGGTGTCCCGTACCCCGAGGCTGTGCCGTGCCAGACGAGACGAGCCGCCCCAGGGGCAACCCGCCGGGGGACGGCGGTTCGGAAAGGACAACCGCATGAGCATGCGCGATCGGGCCGTGGCGATGATGGCGGCCGTGGTGCTGGGGGCCGGAGGAACCGGCATCGCCCTGGCACCGGCGGCGAACGCCGCGCCCGCCTACTTCGGCATCGACGGCAAGGGTGCCGTGGCCAACGACTGGGAGGACGAGGAGAACCTCGGCGTCGACGCCTACTCCAGGGGTAACGCCGTCGCCCTGTGGGAGACCGTGCTGTGGGCGGACGGCGCCCAGTGGGAGGACGACGAGGGGGAGTGGCAGCCGTTCCGCAAGAGCCAGATCGACGGCTCGTTCGGACCGGAGACCGAGTCGGCCACGCAGTGGTGGCAGAGCCGGCACAACCTGCCCGAGACCGACGGCACCGTCGTCAGCGAGAGCTGGGACTTCGCCCAGACCCGGCTGCAGAGCCAGCCCGGCAACATCGTCCAGTACAAGGGCCTCGTGCGGAACGTCAACTTCAAGCGCGTGGGCGGCAAGTACCAGGTGAAGCTGAAGAACGTCGGCTCGTGGAAGTACGCCCACTACCGCTCGCTCGGCTGAGCGACGCCGTCGCCGGGGAGCGGCCGGCCGTGACGGTCACCCGCTCCCCGTCGGCAGTACCCACAGCAGTCCGGCCAGCAGGACGACGATGACCGCGAAGGACACCAGGGCCGCCGCCCGCCAGCGCCGGTACTCGGCACCGGCCGGCGGCGCGTCCGCCGCCCGCTCCACAGGGCCGGCCGCCACCGCCGTACCGGTCGCCACCGACGTCCCGGCCGGCACCGCCATCCCGTGCGGCCACGTCCGGTCGGCCAGATCCCACAGCGCCAGCAGCCGTGCCTGGTCCGCGCCCGCCACCCGGCACAGCGCCTGCACCGCTCCCCGGGGTGGCTGTTTGGCCCCGCTGAGATACCGCTGCCATGACGACTTGCTGTAGGCGGTCCGCCGGGCCAGCTCCGCGAGGCTCAGACCGGTGCGGTCCTTCAGGGCCCGCAGCTGCTCGACCAGGTGGTGTGCCTCCCTCGGCAGTGTGTCCGGAAGCGGCCGCCAGCGTGTCATGGTCGTCCCCCCACTGCTCTCCGCCGCCCCGCCCTCGGGCACCGGCCTCTCCCCGCCGCATCGTTCGACGCCGGGCCCTTCCGGCCAGTTCCCCCGGGTGGCGGGCGCGCGACGCGCACGAGGGGTGTGCGACGGGCCCCCGCACGACCATGGCGGGTGTCCCGCGCGCCCCGCCGGGCGCCGCCCCTCAGGCCGCCTCGTCCGGCCCCGTCGGCCGTACCGCGACGGCGTCGACCTCGAACAGCATTCCGGGCAGTGCGAGCGAGGCCACCCCGCTGAGTGTCTGCGCCGGGAGGCGCTCCCCGAAGCGGGCGTGCAGGGCCTTGCCCAGGATCTCCAGCTTCCCCAAGTCGTGGTCCACGATGAACGTGCCCAGCCGTACGACGTCTTCGTAGCCGAGCCCGACGCCCTCCAAGGCCGAGCGCAGCCGGTCGAAGGCCAGCTCCACCTGCGCGGCGAAGTCGCCGGGCACCGGGGCGCCGGTGGGGTCAGAGGCGTACTGGCCGCCGATGAAGACGGCTTCACCGGGCGCCGACACGGCATGGCTGTAGCCGAAGGGCGTGGGGTCGTGGAGGGTGGCCGGGTTGGTGATGGTGCGCGGGTCGCGCGTCATGGGAGGCAGCCCCTTCGCTGAGTACGTCCGCCGTCACACCGACGGCGAACCTGGCGCTTTCGCCAACTCCCCCTACACACAGACGCATTCCCGCCCGACCCGCCGACGCCCGCCCGCCCCTCGCGTACGCGCACGACGCGCACCCGGCAGCACACGCCGGACCTACGCGCGCGGCGCCGCCGTGCTCACCCGTTCCACCAGCCGCGTCGACAACTCCGTGCGCGTGCTCTCCGGGCGATCGCCGTCCATCATGCGCAGCAGCGACCGCAGGGCCGTGGCGGCCATCTCCGACAGAGGCTGGCGCACGGTGGTCAGGGCGGGGGAGGCCCAGCGCGCCTCGGGCAGGTCGTCGAAGCCGACCACGCTGATGTCGTCCGGTACCTTCAACCGCCTTTCGGCCAAGGCCTCGTAGACGCCCAGTGCCATCCGGTCCGAGCAGACGAAGACGGCGGTCGGCGGCTCGGGCAGGTCCAGGAGTTCCAGCATGCGGCGGTGGGCGACGTTCTCGTCGAACGAGGCGTGCCGGACGTACTCGGCGCGGTGCCGGATCCCGGCCGACGTGAGCGCCGAACGGTATCCGGCGATCCGCGCGGTGCTGCACATCGTGCGCCGGGAGCCGGCGATGACGGCGATCCGCTCGTGGCCCAGGGCCAGCAGGTGCTCCGTGGCCGTCAGGCCGCCCTGCCAGTTCGCCGCCCCGACCGAGACCACACCCTCCGGCGGCTCCTGCACCGGGTCGATCATCACGAACGGGATGCGGTGCTGTTCCAGCCACGCGTACTGCGAGTCGCTCAGCTCGGCGAGGTTGAACAGCACGCCGGAAGAGCCCCGGGCGACCAGCTTGTCCAGCCAGCCGCGTTCCGGCCGGCCGACCCGGGAGCGGATCAGCGCCGCCGACACCACGACCTCGAGGCCCGCGTCGTGCGCCGCCTCCTCCGCGCCGTGCAGTACCGCGCCCGACCAGGAACTCTCCAGCGAGTGCACGACCAGGTCGACCAGCCGGGGGGCCTTCGCCGCGTCGAAGCGAGGTCTGCGCACGTACCCGAGCCGGTCGAGCGCCTCGGTGACGCGGCGGCGGGTCTCGGGTGCCACGTCCTCGCGGCCGTTGACCACCTTCGACGCGGTCGGCACCGACACCCCCGCCTCGCGCGCCACGACCGCCAGCGTCGGACCGGCCGCCACGTTCGCACTCGCCGTACGGACCATCGGGAACCCACCTCTCCGGCCCGCCCGAGGGCCGTGGAAAGTTTCGACCAGCGCTGCACACGGCGGTCACGGGGTCCAGCCGGGCAGAAAGCGCTTCCTATCGTAGGTGGGGTGCAGGACGGCGGGAAGGCAGGTGGCCTGACTGCTTCTCGCCGGTCAAAACTTTCGAAACCCCGAACAGCGCCTCAGCCGGGTGTGCAGGTCAGCCGAAAGCCGGTCAGGTCCGCCGTGAGCGCCGCGTCCACGAGGTCCGGGCGCGAGTAACCCGAACAGCCCCCACACCCGCTCGTGCACCGGAATACCGGGCCACAATGAGGTGCTCTGATCTTCACGGAGCACGAGCGCGGTGAGGAGGCTGGTGGACGGATGACGGCAGACCGGACGGACCCGCAGGCGGACCCCGTGGTGAGCACGCCCTTCGGCGCTCTCCGAGGCCGGTACGAGCGCGGTGTCGCGGTCTTCCGCGGCATCCCGTACGCGGCTCCTCCCTTCGGCCCCCGCCGCTTCCGCCCACCCGTGCCGCTCCCGCCCTGGGACGGTGTCCGCGACGCGGTCGCCTTCGGCCCCACCGCGCCCAAACCGCCGTACTCCGACGCCTTCGCGCACTACCTGTCCGACCCGGTCGTGCCCGGCGACGACTGCCTGAACCTCAATGTCTGGACCCCGCAGCCCGACCCGAAGGCTCGCCTTCCCGTCCTCGTCTGGTTGCACGGCGGCGCTCTGACCAGGGGCTCCTCTGCCGTACCCGTGTACGACGGGCATGCCTTCGCCCGCGACGGCGTGGTCTGTGTGTCCATCAACTACCGGCTGGGCGTGGAGGGCTACGGACTGTTCCCGGACACGCCGCCGAACCCCGGCCTGCGCGACCAGATAGCCGCCCTGACCTGGGTGCACGAGGTCATCGAGGCCTTCGGCGGCGACCCCGGTCGCATCACCCTCTTCGGCCAGTCCGCCGGGGCGATCAGCGCCGGCGCCCTCCTCGCCGCCCCGCAGACCCAGGGGCTGGTGCGGCGGGCCGTCCTGCAGAGCGGGCCGCCCGAGGTGTCCGAGCGGGCCAGGGTACGGCGCATGGTCCGCCGGATGGCCACCCGCCTGAAGATCCCTGCCACCGCCGAGGCCTTCGCCGCCGTCGACCGCGATCTGCTGCTGCGCACCCAGGCCGAGGTGGGCAGGCTGAGCAGCCCGGTGGTCGGCGGGCCCGCCTTCGGTCTCGTCATCGACGACGACGTCGTCCCGCGCGATCCTTTTCGGGCCCTCACCGACGGCGGCGCGGCCCCCGGGGCCGAGCTGCTGCTGGGCTGGACCCGCGACGAATACCGGCTGTGGCTGGTGCCGGGCGGTCTCCTGGAGCGCGTCGACCGCCTCGGGGCCGTCGCCCTGGCGGGCGCCATGGCCCGCTGCCGCTGCGGCAGCGAGGTCCCGCGCGGCTACCGCACTCTGCACCCCGAGGCCGGCACCGCGGAGACCGTCGGCCAGCTGGTCACCGACCATCTGCTGCGCATACCCCTGCACCACCTGGCCGACGCCCGCACGGAACCGTCGTACGTCTACGAGTTCGCCTGGCCCTCGAACCTGCCCGGCCTCGGTGCCTGTCACGCGCTGGAGCTGGGCTTCGTCTTCGACACCGGGGACGTCCCCGAGTCGCGGAAACTCGCCGGTGAGGGCGCCCCGCAGGAACTGGCCGACGCGATGCACCGGGCGTGGGTCCGCTTCGCCACGGACGGCGACCCCGGCTGGGAGCGCTGGGATGCGGCCCACCCGGTGCGCGTCTTCGGCGACCGGGCGCCGGACGCGGAGAACGGCCTGGCGTACACGGCGTACGGCCCCCGGGACCGTGAACTCGCCCTCTGGAAGGCCGACGCCCTCAGGCCCGCGGAATCCACGCCTTCGGTCGTCCCCGCCGACGGCTCGTCCGGCCGCGGCACGGAACTGCGGTCAGCCGTACGGCGCCTGCGCCGCTCGGGCGCTCTGCGACGGCACTGACGGCGCCGCCACCCGGCGGGGCGTTCGGTAATCTGTTCGCCCGGGAGGGCCCGAACGGCTGCTGCCGGGAAGCCTTGGCAGCCTCGGCCGTAGACCCTTGGCAGCCTCGGCCGTAGACCACGTCCCATGACCACGGACGCCGGCACGGCCTCCGGCCCCTGCCCGCAGGACGGACCACGAGACGGACGGGGGACACCGGTGACGACCGATCACGCCTTACCGGCGGTGGGGGCGAGCAGCCCGCAGCCGGATCACGACACGGTCATCGACGTGCGGGATCTGCGCATGCGCTACCGCAGCCAGGACGTGTTGAAGGGGGTCGGCTTCACGGCCGGGCGAGGCGAAGTCGTCCTGCTGCTCGGTCCGAACGGCGCCGGCAAGACGACCACGATCGAGATCCTGGAAGGCTTCCGGATGCGCTCGGCCGGGGACGTGACCGTCCTCGGTACCGATCCGGCCCGCGGGGACGAGAGGTGGCGCGCGCGCCTGGGCATCGTGCTGCAGTCCTGGCGCGACCACGGCAAGTGGCGGGTGCGGGAACTGCTGGCCCACCTCGGCTCCTACTACGCGCCGTACTCGACGGCTCTCGTGCGACGCCCCTGGGACGTGGACGAACTCCTCGCCGCGGTGGGGCTGGCCGAGCAGGCGAACCAACGGGTCGGGACTCTGTCCGGCGGGCAGCGCAGGCGTTTCGACGTGGCCGTCGGCATCGTGGGCAGGCCCGAGGTGCTGTTCCTGGACGAGCCGACGGCCGGTCTGGACCCGGAGGCGAGGAGCGAGTTCCACGGCCTGGTGCGCGGGCTCGCGGACGAGAACACCACCGTTGTGCTGACCACGCACGACCTCGCCGAGGCGGAGAAGCTCGCCGACCGGATCCTCATCCTGGCCGGTGGCCGGATCGTCGCCGACGGTTCCGCGGTGGAGCTGTCCCGGCAGGTGTCGGCCGAGGCGACGGTGCGCTGGACGCGGGACGGGCGGCCGTTCGAGGAGGCGACGGCCGAGCCCACCCGGTTCGTGCGCCGGCTGTTCGAGGAGCACGGCGATGCGATCGGCGGCCTGGAGGTGCGCCGGACGAGCCTGGAGGACACCTACCTGACGATGGTGCGGGACTTCGAGGCCGGCGCCGTTCCCGATGAGCGGGCCGTACACGCTTTCGGGGAGGCTCGGTGATGACTCCGGTGTGGTACGCGGCGCTGGTCGGGGTACGGCGCGGCTGCACGGAACTCCGGCACACGTTCACCACCGGCCAGGACGTGTTCGGGTACGTGCTCTGGACGGTTCTGCTCGTCGTGCCGCTGTTCCTGGCCAGGGACGATGCGCTGAAGGGCGCCGGGATCTCGCTCGGCGCTTTCATGCTGCCGAGCGTGCTGGGGATGACGCTCGCCTTCACCGGGCTGTCGACCACGGCGCAGCTGCTCGCGACCGAGCGCGAGGACGGCACCCTGCTGCGGGCCAAGGCCGTGCCGCACGGCATGGTCGGCCACCTGGTCGGCAAGATCGTCATGGTCTCGGGTACGGCTCTCGCCTCCATGGCACTCCCCTTCGCCGTCGGCGTGTTCCTGGTCGACGGCGTGGCCCGGCAGGGCGGCGGAGCGTTGCTGACGCTGGTGTGGGTGGTGCCGCTGGGCCTCCTGGCCACCTTGCCGATGGGCGCCGTCGTCGGCTCACTCGTCAGCAGTCCGCGCACCGTCGGGTTGCTGATGCTCCCGGTGATGGGACTCGTCGTGGTCTCCGGGATCTACTTCCCGCTGTCGGAGCTGCCCCCGTGGCTGCGGACCGTCGGGCAGGTCTTCCCCGTCTACTGGCTGGGACTCGGTCTCCGCTCGGCGCTGCTGCCGACCGATGCGGTCGCCGCCGAGATCGGCGCGTCCTGGCGGCACCTGGAGACAGCGGGAGTGCTGGGTGCCTGGGCGGTCGCCGGGCTCCTCCTCGCCCCCTCCGTCCTGCGCAGGATGGCCCGCCGCGAGTCCGGGGCCGCGATGGCGGAACGGCACCGCAGGGCGATGCAGCGGGTCGGTTAGAAGGAGACCGCCACAGCGCCGGGACCCACCGGGCCAGGACGGGGGGGCCCGGGCCGGGGACCGGGGCCGTGGGTGCTCGCACCCCGGGTCGCGGCGCTACGCCCCCCTCAGCGTCCCGGCGATGCCCGAGATGGCCTCCGGCCCCACTCTGCAGCAGCCGCCGATGAGCCGGGCTCCCGCCTGCTGCCAGCCCTTCACCTGGCCGGCGGTGAAGCTGGAGCGGCCGGTCCAGGCGCGCGCCCCGGCGTCCCACGTCTCGCCGCTGTTGGGGTAGACGACGACGGGCTTGCCGGTGACCCGCGCCGCCGTCGCCACCGCGGTGTCCACGTCCTGCGGCGCGCAGCAGTTCACCCCGACCGCGATCACCTCGTCCGCCTCGGCGGCGGGGGCGAAGGCCTCCTCCAGCGGCTGCCCCGCACGGGTGCGGTCACCGGCCACGGAGTACGTCAGCCAGGCCGGCACCCCGAGCCCGCGCACCGCCCGCAGCAGGGCCGTGGCCTCGTCGGCGTCCGGGACCGTCTCCAGGGCGAGGACGTCGGGCCGGGCCGCGGCCAGGACCTCCAGGCGCGGCCGGTGGAATCGTTCCAGCTCGTCCACGCTCAGCCCGTAGCGCCCCCGGTACTCCGAACCGTCCGCGAGCATCGCCCCGTACGGGCCGGCCGAGGCGGCCACCCACAGGGGCCGGGAGACCCGCGCCCGCCGGGCCGCCTCCCGGGCCGACTCCACGCTCAGCGCCATGAGTTCGGCCGCCCGGTCGTGGCCGATCCCGCGCCCCGCGAAGCCCTCGAACGTGGCCTGGTAGCTGGCCGTGATCGCCACGTCCGCCCCCGCCTGGAAGTAGGCGAGGTGCGCCTCGGTCACCGCCTCCGGCTGCTCGGCGAGCAGCCGGGCCGACCACAGCTCGTCGCTCAGGTCGTGCCCGGCGGATTCGAGCTGGTTGGACATGCCTCCGTCGAGGACGACCGTCCCGGCGGCGAGGGCTTCTGCGAGGGAGAGGGTGCTGGTCATGCCGACGACGGTAGTCGACGTTCCGTCGCGGAACCCAGCCGTTTGTGTCCATCAGATGAACAGGTCGACCAGCATGTGGGATCGCGGTTTACGATCAGGACCCTCCCCCTCCGCTTGTACAGGAACCCTCATGACCGTCCCCAGCCCCACCGAGGCCGCAGAACCCGCCGACCCGGCCGCGGGAGCCACCCCGGCGCCCGCCCGCCGCCGCACCTTCGGCCTCGCCGCCGCCACGGCCCTTGTCATGGGCAACATCATCGGCGGCGGCATCTTCGCCCTGCCCGCCACCGTCGCCCCGTACGGCACGGTCAGCCTGCTCGCGTTCCTCGTGCTCTCGGTGGGAGCCGTCCTGCTCGCGCTGCTCTTCGGCAGACTTGCGCGGCGCAGCCCCGTCACCGGCGGCCTGTACGTCTACCCCCGGGACGCCTTCGGCGAGTTCGCCGGGTTCCTGTCGGCCTGGTCGTACTGGACGATGTGCTGGGTCAGCATCGCCGCCCTGGCCGTCGCGGTCGTCGGCTACGTCGAGGTCCTCATACCCCTGCACGGCAACCACGCCCTCCAGGCCCTCGTCGCGATGGCCGCCCTCTGGCTGCCGGCCGCGGCGAACTTCGCGGGCACCCGCTGGGTCGGCGCGGTACAGGTCGTCTCCACGATCCTGAAGTTCGTACCGCTGCTCCTGCTGGCCACGATCGGCCTGTTCTTCGTCGACGCCGACAACTTCGGCCCGTTCAACGCCTCCGGACAGAGTGTCTCCGGCGCGCTGGCCGCCTCCGCCGCGCTGCTGCTGTACAGCTTCCTCGGGGTCGAGTCCGCCGCCGTCAGCGCGGGCGAGGTCCGCGACCCCGAGCGCACGGTCGGCCGGGCGAGCGTCCTCGGCACCCTGGCCTCCGCCCTCGTCTACGTCCTCGGAACCATCGCCGTCTTCGGCCTGGTCCCGCACGACCGGCTCGTCGACTCCGGCGCCCCCTTCGCCGACGCCGTCAACGCCCTCACCGGCAGCTCCTGGGGCGGCACCGCCATCGCTCTGGTCGCCGTCGCCTCGATCACCGGCTGCCTCAACGGCTGGATCCTCATGGCCGCCCAGATGCCGTACGCCGCCGCCCGCGACGGCCTCTTCCCGGCGCCCTTCGCCCGTCTCGGCAAGGGCGGTGTCCCCGGCTTCGGGGTGTGGGCCTGCGCGGTCCTCGGCAGCCTCCTCATCGCCCTCAACTACACGGCAGGCCCGGACACCACGTTCCGCGTCCTCGTCCTGATCACCACCTTCACCGGCTGCGTGCCCTACCTGTTGTCGGCGGCGGCCCAGTTGTACTGGCTGGCCCGCGGCACCCGCGACCGGGTCCGTCCCGCCGGTCTCGCCCGTGACCTGACCGTCGCCGTGCTCTCCTTCGGCTTCTCCTTCTGGCTGATCGCCGGCGCCGGGTACGCGGCCGTCTACCAGGGCGTGCTGTTCCTCTTCGCGGGGATCCCGGTGTACGTGTGGCTGCGGGGACGCACGGACAGCGCCGTGGCCGAGGCATAGCATCGGGGGATGCCCGAGGTCGCCGCAGCGCATGCCGAAGTACGTGAGGTCCTGCACGTCCCCGCGGACGAGGCGGTGTTCGAGCCACTCCCGCACAACCCGCGGAACGGCGTCACGGCCGGGCTGTGGCGGGTCACCGGCGGCGGCCGCTGTGCCGTTCTGAAGGTGCTGACGCGGACGCAGGAGAGCGGCGTCGCGTGGTCGGAGTCCAACGACCCGCGTCACCGGAACTTCTGGCGCCGCGAGGCCTACGTCCACCGGACCGGTCTCGCCGGGGTGTGGCAGCGGCACGGCATCCGCGCCCCCCGGTTGCTGGAGTACGTCGAACGCCCGGACGGTGACGTGGCGTTGTGGCTGGAGGACGTGCCGGGTGAACCGGCCACCGCATGGGCCTTCACCGGCCACGTCGACCACGCCCACTGCCTGGGCGCCGCGCAGGGCGCGATCGGCCCGGGGGAGGACGCCCCCTGGCTGTCCCACTCCTTCCTGCGGGACCACACCTCGCGGAAGACGACCGGTGAGGAGCGGCTCGACGACGACGAGGCGTGGCGGCACCCCCTGATCCGGCGGCACTTCCCGCCCGGCCTGCGCGAGGACATGGTCCGCCTCCACCACGACCGCGAGTGGTTCCTCACGGTCATGGAGTCGCTGCCCCGCGCCCTGAGCCACCTCGACCAGCGGCCCGCGAACGTCCTCTCCGGCGGCCCCGGCACCAGCGTCCTGCTCGACTGGGCGTTCACCGGCGACGGCGCCCTCGGCGAGGACCTCGGCACCTACCTCCCGGAGTGCGTCTTCGGCCTGTACGTCCCGGCCGCCGACCTGCCGGGCCTCGCCAAGGCGGCCTACGACGCCTACGTGCACGGGCTGCTCGGGAGCGGACGGCGGGGCGACGAACGCCTCGTCCGGCTCGGTGTGTGCGCCTCGGCGGTGAAGTACCACTGGCTCACGGCCCTGATGCTTGAGCGGGCGGACGAGGAGCCGGTGGCCCACGACGGTGAGGGCACGGTCCCGGCCGAGGTCCGTCACCGGGAAACGGGCCGGACGCTGGCGTTCCTGGCCGAGTGGGCGGCCGAGGCGCGGATGCTGGCTCCCCTGCTCGGTTTCCCGGAAGCCCCCAGCGGCCGTTGAGCCGTGGAACGGAGTGAGAGGCCATGGCCCGGGTCGTCGAGCTGTCGTACTACCCCGTCAAGGGCTGCGCCGGGACGCCGGTACGCGAGGCGGTGATCACCCCGGCCGGACCGGCGCACGACCGCAGCTTCATGGTCGTCAGCGAGGAGGGCGTGTACCGGACGCAGCGCCGCAACCCGCTGCTGGCCGTCATCCGCCCCCTCCTCACGCCCGGCGGCGACCGCCTCACGCTCACCGCACCCGACACCGAGTCCCTCCACGTCCGGGTGGACACCTCCGGCCCCCGGCGGAAGGTCGACCTGTTCGGAACCGCCTACCGGGGCATCGACCAAGGTGATGACGCGGCCCACTGGCTCTCGGATCTGCTGGGCGCGCCGAGCCGGCTGGTACGGGTCCCACCGGAACACGACCGGGTGACCGACGGCCTCACACCCGGCACCTCCGGCTACGCCGACAGCTGCGCCCTGCACGTCATCTCCCGCTCCACACTCGACCTCCTCGACCAGCGGATGACCGACCGCGGTGCGGGCCCCCTGCCGTTCGACCGCTTCCGCCCCAACCTCGTCGTCGACGGCTGGGACGACCCCCACACGGAGGACCGCGCCCGCCGCCTCCGCATCGGCGGCGCGGAACTGGGCTACGCCAAACTCGCCATCCGCTGCGCGGTCACCCTCGTCGACCAGCACACCGGCACCCGAGCGGGCCCGGAACCCCTGCGCACCCTCGCCACCTACCGCCGCGCCCGCCAGGGTGGCATCGCCTTCGGCACGAAATACGCGGTGCTCCGGCCCGGCACGGTGGCGGTGGGTGACGAGGTGGAGGTCGCGGCGTGGGGGGAGTCCGAACTGTGAGGCCGCGGCTCAGACCGACCGATGGGGGCCGCCCTGGGCGCAGCAGCGGACGATCGAGAAATGCCGCGTGGGGATCGAGCGAGAAGCGGCGGTGCGCACGCCTGTGGCCGCTGCCGTGGTCCGGGTGTGGCTGCGCGCACCACGGGGACGGGTCCGGCTCGTGCCGATGGCGGGGAGCGGTCAACGACTCGCCCCGTCAGACCCGTTGACCTCCTCGTGGCACACCCTTACCTTTTCCGCGTTCGTAATGACAGATGACGTTCGAGATTTCAGACGGCGTGGTGTGTTCCCCCCACCCCATGAGAGGCAGGCCGCATGAGCCGCGACCCTGTTCCGCCCACATCCCCCAGCCGCAGACTGCTGCTGAAGGGCGCCGCGGCCGCCGGCGCCTTCGCCGCCGTCCCCGCCCTCCCCGGCACCGCCCAGGCGGCGCCCCCGGCGACCGTCACGGAATCCGCCGCCGAAACAGCCGGCGGGCGCCCGAAGCCCGCCCCCTTCGTGAACCCGCTCGTCCGCAACCGCGCCGACCCGCACATCCAGCGGCACACGGACGGCTTCTACTACTTCACCGCCACCGCCCCCGAGTACGACCGCATCATCCTGCGCCGCTCCCGCACCCTGGGGGGCCTCGGCACGGCGGACGAGTCCGTCATCTGGCGCGCCCACGCCACCGGCCCCATGGGCGCCCACATATGGGCGCCCGAACTGCACCGCATCGGCGGCAAGTGGTACATCTACTTCGCCTCCGCACCGGCCGAGGACGTCTGGGCGATCCGCATCTGGGTGCTGGAGAACGCCCACGCCAACCCCTTCCAGGGCACCTGGGTGGAAAGGGGCCAGATCAAGACGGCGTGGGAAACCTTCTCCCTGGACGCCACCACCTTCACCCACCGGGGCAGGCGTTACCTCGCCTGGGCCCAGCACGAGCCCGGGCTGGACAACAACACCGGCATCTTCCTGTCGGAGATGGCGAGCCCGTGGACCCTGACGGGCCCGCAGGTGCGGCTCTCCACCCCGGAGTACGACTGGGAGTGCATCGGCTACAGGGTCAACGAAGGCCCGTACGTCCTCAAGCGCAACGGCCGCCTCTTCATGACGTACTCGGCCAGCGCCACCGACTTCAACTACTGCATGGGTCTGCTGACCGCCGACGCCGACAGTCACCTCCTGGACCCCATGAGCTGGTCCAAGTCGCCGGTCCCGGTCTTCACCAGCAACGACACGACCAAGCAGTACGGCCCGGGCCACAACTGCTTCACGGTCGCCGAGGACGGCCGCACCGACGTCCTCGTCTACCACGCCCGCCAGTACAAGGAGATCAACGGCGACCCGCTGAACGATCCCAACCGCCACACCCGCGTCCAGACACTCGGCTGGAAGAGCGACGGCACCCCCGACTTCGGCATACCGGTCGCCGACACCCCGCCGGCGGGTGAATGACATGAGACGTGTCTGCACCACCCTGCTCGCCCTGTGCCTCGGCCTGTTCGGCGCCCTCGCCACCGCCGGGCCCGCCCAGGCCGCGCCCCAGACGATCACCAACGGCACCCGGTTCACCGACACCTCGGGCAGCCCGGTCCACGCGCACGGCGGCGGAGTCCTCAAGGTCGGCAGTTACTACTACTGGTTCGGCGAGCACCGCAACGCCGACAACACCTTCCGGTACGTCGACGCCTACCGCTCGACCGACCTGAAGAACTGGGAGTTCCGCAACCACGTCCTGACCGAGGCGAGCGCACCCGAGCTCGCGACGGCCAACATCGAGCGGCCGAAGGTCGTGTACAACGCCTCCAACGGCACGTTCGTGATGTGGATGCACAAGGAGAACGGCACCGACTACAGCGAGGCCCGCGCGGCCGTAGCCGTGTCCGACACCGTCGACGGCGACTACACCTGGAAGGGCAGTTTCCGCCCGCTCGGCCAGCACATGTCCCGTGACATCACGCTCTTCACCGACACCGACGGCGCCGGCTACATGATCTCCGCCGCCCGCGAGAACTACGACCTGCAGATCTACCGCCTCACCGCCGACTACACCGGCATCGCGAGCCTGGTCGCCAACCCCTGGCCCGGCGGCCACCGTGAGGCACCGGCGCTGTTCAAGCGGAACGGCGTGTACTTCATGCTGACCTCGGGCGCGACGGGCTGGAACCCCAACCAGCAGCAGTACGCGACGGCCACCAGCATCGCCGGCCCCTGGTCGGCCATGAAGAACACAGGCGACTCGACGGCGTACGGCTCGCAGACGGCCTTCGTGCTGCCGGTGCAGGGCACCTCGGGCACCTCGTACCTCTACCTGGGCGATCGCTGGGGCAACTCCTTCGGCGGCACCGTCAACGACTCGCGGTACGTGTGGCTGCCGCTGGCCTTCCCCAGCTCGACCACCATGGCCATGTCCTGGTCGCCGGAGGTCACGATCGACACGGCGGCCGGGACCGTCACCGGCACCGGCGCCACGTACAACACGCTCATCGCCCGCCACTCCTCCAAGTGCGCGGACGTGACGAGCCAGTCGCTGTGGGCGGGTGCCCAGATCAAGCAGTACGACTGCAACGGAGGTGCCAACCAGAAGTACTGGTTCAAGCCGCTCGGAGGCGGTTACCACCAGCTGATGGTCAGGAACAGCAGCCTGTGCGTGCAGGAGAACGCGAGCACGGTCACGCAGGAGGACTGCACGTCCTCCGCGACGAGCCAGCAGTGGTCGCTGACCACCACCGGCTCGTACGTCAACGTCAGGTCCCGCGCGAGCGGTGAGTGCCTGGACGTGAACGGGGCCTCCACCGCGAACGGCGCCGCGCTCATCACGTACACGTGCAACAGCGGCACCAACCAGCAGTGGACACGCGGGACATGACGTCCGCCCGTCGTTGACGGCGTGCGCTTCCGGCCGTCCGTGCCACCGTCGGCCGGAAGCGCACCAGGATTCCGCTGTCGCAGAGTGCCGTGGAGGATCCCCAGCTCTAGAAAGC
This sequence comes from Streptomyces sp. NRRL B-1140, assembly GCF_001280065.1. Classification (GTDB taxonomy): domain Bacteria; phylum Actinomycetota; class Actinomycetes; order Streptomycetales; family Streptomycetaceae; genus Streptomyces. The sequence goes on along the minus strand of NZ_LGEA01000001.1, from coordinate 125,521 downwards.
GCTTGCGCCGAGCGATACGGTCGGCCTCCAGGCCGTGTCGTGGACCGGGAGGAGCCTGGAGTGAGACGTTTCAGCATCGCCGTCGCGGCGGCGGTGACCCTGGGTGCCGGGCTGTGGTCCGCGCCGGCCCACGCGGGCCAGGAGAGCGGAGGCCGGGGGCTTCCCCACTGCACCGCCGGCACCTGCCACTTCGACGTTCCACCGGGCACCTACGACGTGCGGGTCACCCTCGGCGGCACGGAGGCGTCCAGCACGAGCATCAGCGGCGAGACCCGCCGCGCCCTGCTCCCGGAGACGCCCGCACCGGCCGGCGAGCGGGTCACCCGCAGCTTCACCGTGAACGTCCGCACCCCCGAGGGCGAGCCCACCGGCCCCGAGGGAACGCCCGGCCTCGACCTGACGATCGGCGGAACCGCCCCCGCCCTCGCCGGGATCGAGGTCAAGCGGGCCCGGCACACCCGCCAGATCCTCCTGGTCGGCGACTCCACCGTCTGCGACCAGCCCGGCGACCCTTACTCCGGCTGGGGCCAGCAACTGCCCCAGTACCTCCGCAAGGGCGTGTCCGTCGCCAACTACGCCGATTCCGGGGAGAGTACGGTCTCGTATCTGGGGAACCCGCAGCTGTGGGCCACCGTACGGCCCCTGATCCGCCCCGGCGATCCGGTCCTGGTCCAGCTCGCCCACAACGACAAGACCACGGACGAGGCCACCTACCGGGCCAACCTGGAAACCCTGGTGGCGGGCGTCCGGGAGCGGGGCGGTCAGCCGGTCCTTGTCACTCCCATCGTGCGGCGCTGGTTCAGCCCCGACGGCACGCTGAACAACGGAACCGCGCTGCTGGTCAACGGCCTCGGTGTCGACCACCCGGCCGTCATCCGTTCCGTCGCCGCGGCGCGCGACGTCCCGCTGATCGACCTCACGGCGAAGACCAAGGCACTGGTGGAGTCCCTCGGTGTCGAAGGCTCGAAGGCGCTGTACCTCACGAACGAGGCGCGGGACAACACGCACACCTCCGTGCGCGGTGCGACGGCCTACGCGGGCCTCGTCCGCGACGAACTCGTCACCCGGCATCTGGTGCCGAAGGGCACGGTGCGGGTGGGATGAACCCCTGGGGCGCCCCGACCGGAACCGGGGCGCCCCAGGTCCGATCCGTATCCACCGGCCCGCGCACGAAAGACACCCGATGCAGCTGCCTCCCGCCGACCGCACGACGTCCCCGTTCACCGGCTACACCCGATCCCACTGGGAGGCGGCGGCCGACTCCCTGCTCGCCGCCGTCGAGCCGTACGCCACCGAGGACCGCGCGCTGTACCACCTGCCCGGCGACCGGGCCGGCTGGACGGGCCGCCTCTCCGACGGCCTGGAGGGATACGCCCGCACCCTGCTGCTCGCCGCCTTCCGCCGCGACGAGAAGGCCCTGGAGCGCTACGCGACCGGCCTCGCCGCCGGTGTCTCGGGCGTCTGGCCCCGTATCGAGGACCGCCACCAGTCCCTGGTGGAGGCCGCGTCCGTCGCCCTGGCCCTGCGCCTGACCCGGGACCTGCTCTGGGACCGCCTGGACGACGGCGTGCGTCAGCGCACGGCCGCCTGGCTGTCCGACGCCCTCACGGCCGAGCCCTGGCCCTGCAACTGGGAACTGTTCCCTGTCACCGTGGGCGGCTTCCTGGCCGAGATCGGCCACGAGCCGGAAGCCTCCCGAGCGGCGATCGAGCGCGGCCTGGAACGCATCGAGCAGTGGTACGTCGGCGACGGCTGGTACACCGACGGCGACGGCCGCAAGTACGACTACTACAACGGCTGGGCGATGCACCTCTACCCGGTGCTGCACGCCTGGCTGGAGCGCGACGAGCGGCTGCTGGAGCTGTACGGCGACCGCCTTCTCCGGCACCTCTCCGACTACGCCCGCCTGTTCGGCGGCGACGGCGCCCCCATGCACCAGGGCCGCTCCCTGACGTACCGCTTCGCCACGACGGCCCCCCTGTGGCTCGGCGCGCTGACCGGCCGTACGCCCCTGCCGCCCGGCGAGACCCGGCGGCTGGCCTCGGGCGCGCTGAAGTACTTCCTGGACCGGGGCGCGGTGGACGACCGGGGCCTGCTCTCCCTCGGCTGGCACGGCTACGACGAGTCCGTCCTTCAGGGGTACTCGGGCCCGGCCTCGCCGTACTGGGCGAGCAAGGGCTTCCTCGGTCTGCTCCTGCCCGCCGACCACGAGGTGTGGACGGCACCGGAGGAGCCCGCCCCCGCCGAGCGCGCGGACTTCGCCACCCCCGTCGGGCCTCCCAACTGGCTGCTCCAGGCCACCCGTTCCGACGGTGTGGTCCGGCTCCACAACCACGGCAGCGAGGACGTCCGCTACGACCCGTACTACACGCGGCTCGCGTACTCCACCGTGACGACTCCCGCGGACTCGTACGACAACAGCGTCCTCGTCGGCGGCGACCCGAGCCGCACGGGCATCGAGCCGCTCGGCGTGGGTGAGAGCTGGGCGGCGTCCCGGCACACGGCGGGCGGGGGAGCGCGGGTGACCAGTGCGGTACTGGTGCGCGGGGCGGCGGAGGTGCGGGCGCATCTGGTGTCGGGGGCGGAGCCGGGGACGGAGGTCCGCGTGACCGGCTGGGCCGCACCGGACGGCACTCGGGCGGAACTGCTGCCCGTCGTCGGTCTCGACGCCGACCTCACCGGCGTCACCACCGGGGACTCCACCCTCTTCGTCGCCCTGGCCCGGCTCACCGCCGAGGCGGATCCGGTCCCCCTGGCGGAAACGGTCGCGGTGACCGTTTCCGGGGCGGGAGAGCTGACCGTCCGCTGGAGCGACGGGCCCGAGGTGGCGGTCCGGCTGGACGTGTCCGGCGTGCACGTCGGCTGAGGCCACCGCCCTCCGGGCCACCGGTGCCCGTCATCCTTCGGTCCGCGCCGAAGCGATCCCGGCCTAGCGTGCCGCCATGACCGCAGATCCGCAGCAGACGCCGTCCGGCCGGGCCGCCACCGCCTTCGCCGCCCTTCACCACGCCGAGGAGCCCCTGCTGTTGCCCAACGCCTGGGATCACGCATCCGCCCGGGCCCTCGCGGAGCAGGGGTTCCGGGCGGTCGGGACGACGAGCCTGGGTGTCGCGGCGGCGGCGGGTCTGCCCGACGGGGCGGCGGCGACCCGCGAGGAGACGCTGCGGCTGGCGGTGGCCCTGGGATCCGGGCCGTTTCTGCTGTCCGTCGACGCCGAGGGCGGATTCAGCGACGACCCGGACGAAGTGGCCGAGTTCGCGCGGGCGCTGTACGCCGTCGGAGCGGTCGGCATCAATCTGGAGGACGGTCTCGGACCGGCCGCCCGGCACGCGGCGAAGATCGAGGCGGTCAAGCGGGCCGTTCCCGGCCTGTTCGTCAACGCCCGCACCGACACCCACTGGCTGGGCGACGGCGACGGTACCCTCGCACGCCTCGACGCGTACCAGCAGGCAGGCGCGGACGGGGTGTTCGTGCCCGGTCTCACCGACCCGCGGGGGATCGAGGCGCTGGTGCGCCGCCTGGAGGTGCCCCTCAACATCCTCTATGCGCCCCAAGGCCCGCCCGTCGCCCGCCTCGCCGAGACAGGCGTCCGCCGGATCAGTCTCGGCTCGCTGCTGTACCGGCGGGCACTGGGCGCGGCACTGGACGCCGCGGCCGGCATCCGCGCGGGCCGGCCACCGACGGGCACCACACCGGCCTACGACGATGTGGCGGGGCTCGCCGCGCCGCACCGCACGCCCGGCGCCCGGACGAGCCGCTAGGTGTCGAGCGCGGCGACCAGCAGCGAGACGGCGGCGAGGTCGGGCGCGTTGCGCAGACAGGTGACGGCCTGCCTGCCCCCGAACTCGCGCTGCGCGGCCGTCACGGCGGGATCGACGGCCGTCGAGGCCTGCACATGGATGTAGTTCAGGGCCGTGGCGAAGAGCATCGAGAAGGACTCCGGGCCGGTCAGGACGGCTCGGCCCCCCGCCTCGCGGTAGGCGTGTGCCACGCGCCGTGCGGAGGCGATGTCCACCTCGTTGCCGCCGGACCAGACGTAGAGGGCGCGTGCGAACTCCCGCTCCGCCGCGATGGGACCGGCGTTGTCCCAGTCCAGGAGGACGGGCCCGTCCCGGCCGATCAGCACGTTCCGGGGCTGCAGGTCCAGGTGCGAGGTCACCAGGCCGCCGGGCGCCGAGGGGGTCACCCAGTAGGCCAGTGCCGGCGCGGACGTGGCGACGAACCGGTCCAGTTCGTCCGACCACGGCAGGCCGGCGTCCCGCACCTTCTCGACGAGGTTCTCCCAGTCGCCGTCGTCGGGGCACCGCTCGTACCAGTCGTCCGGGGCCTCGGCGGCTCCCTCGCCGGCCCGGTGGAGCAGCGCCATGGTCCGGCCGAACCAGTCCAGCACCTCCGGGTCGGAGGTGTCCGCCTCGGTGCCGTCGATCCAGTCGTACAGCTTCACCCAGGACACGCCGTCGGCGCAGCCGAGGCGGGAGACGTGGGCGCCGTGCCGGTCGGGGTGGAGCCGGGGCGAGGCGATGCCCAGGTCCGCCGCGGAGTTCCGTAAGGCGGCCTCGCGGGCCACCTGGGCCTCGTCGCAGCCGAAGAGGAGCTCTTTCACGGCCCAGGCGCGGCCGTTCCCGGAGAGTTTCCAGATCTGGCCGAGGGCGCCGCGGGTGACGGGTGTCATGGCCCAGGGGCCGGTGCCGAGGGAGTGGAGATCCGCTATGACACCGGCCGTGTCATCGGATCGTGCGCGTTCGGTCATCCCGAAGTCCCCTTTTCGTTCGGCCAGTTCAGGAGCATCACGTGCAGGGCGCCGATCGCCCTGTCCCAGGAGACCTGCACGTCACGGGGCGCGCCGAAGGCGCCGGTGGACTCCAGGGCGCAGTAGCCGTGGAAGGTGCTGCGCAGCAGGCGCACGGCGTCGGTGAGGTCCGGTTCCTCCAGGCCGTAGGCGCGGAGCATGCCGTAGGTGACGTCCGCGGTTCGCCGCATTGCGGGGGAATCCGCGACGAGTTCCGGGTCGACGCGGATCTGGGTCGCCGCGTACCGGCCGGGGTGTTCCAGGGCGTAGGCCCGGTAGGCGGCGGCGAAGGCGCCCAGCGTGTCCCTGCCGGCCTCCCGCCCCTCGACCGCCTCCGCGATCCGGTCGGTCATCTCGCCACCGGCGAGGAGCGCCATGCGGGTCCGCAGGTCCTTCAGGCCCCGGACGTGGGTGTACAGACTCGCGTCCTTCACCCCGAACCGTCGGGCCAGCGCGGACAGGGTGACGCCCTCGAGCCCGGCCTCGTCGGCGAGTTCCACCGCGGCCGCGACGAGGCGCTCGGGCGTGAGACCGGCTCTGGGCATGGGGGTCGGGGGTCACCTCTCGAAGAGCGCGACGCCGAGGGCGAGTCCCCTCGGACGCACCACGTGATCGTAGCCGCCGGTGGGGTGCGTGGGAGGGCCGGACCGCGTGGGGTGCACCAGTCCCCGCACCTGGAGCGACATCACCATCGAGACCACCGCCAGGCATGTTCAAGCCTTCTCGAACGTTCGGTCTTGATTCGAAGATCGTTCCGTTGGACGCTGAGGCATGCAGAATCTGCCGACATTCGTTCTCGTCCACGGGGCGTTCGCCAATTCGTTCTCGTTCGCGCCGTTGCAGGCCGAGCTCGCCCTGCTCGGGCACCGCTCGGTCGGGGTCGACCTTCCAGGGCACGGATTCGAGGCGACCTTCCCCGCGGCCTACCAGGCGCCCCAGATGCTCGACGCCCTCGCAGCAGAGCCGGGGAGCATCAAGGGAGTCACGCTCGCCGACAACGCCGCCCGTGTGATCGAAGTCCTCGAACGGGCCAAGCGGAACGGGCCCACCGTCCTCGTCGCCCACAGCAGGGGTGGCGCCACGGCCACCGCCGTCGCCAACGCCCGGCCCGAACTGATCGACCGGATCGTCTACGTCTCCGCCTGGTGTCCTGTCGACCTGACCGTGGGTGAGTACTACGCCCAGCCGGAGATGGCGGACGTCGACGCGGGAGCCTTCGCCGCCACACTCGTCGGGAAGCCGGCCGAACTCGGTCTGCTGCGGATCAACTTCCGCACCGCCGACCCGACGGCGCTCGCCGCGTTCAAGCGAGCGTTCGCCGCCGACCTGACCGATGACGAGTTCCGCACTTTCCTCAACACCTTCCAGCCCGACGAGAACCTCGACGTCGGTACGTCCGCCGACCGGGCACAGGCGGCGACCTGGGGCCGCGTTCCCAAAACCTATGTACGCCTGGCCGACGACGCGAGCCTTCCGCTCGCCGTGCAGGACCGCATGATTCGCGAAGCCGACGCGCTCACGCCCGACAACCCCTTCGACGTCCGGACACTCGAGGGCAGTCACCTGCGCTGGCTCGTCCACCCGAAACCGGCCGCCGAGCTGCTCGCAACCCTCTGGGCTCGCTGACACCGTTCACCCCGGCCCGCCCCCGGCGCGGGCCGGACCGTCAGCCGTTGATCCCGCTGTAGTGCCGCAGACTCCACCGCCACACCAGCCGCGACGCCAGATACGCCAGCAGCCCGAGCAGCGGGGAGGCGGCAGCGAGCCAGTAGGGGACTCCGGTCGAGTGGCCGTGGCCCGTCAGGACCGCCGCCGGGAAGTAGGCGACGAACGCGAGCGGGAGACCGAAGGTGAGGAATCCGCCCACCGCCCTCGGCAGGACGTTCAGCGGGTAGCTGCCGAAGGTGCCGAGGAGTTCCTCCAGCCAGCGGCCCCACATGTCGGCGGCCGGGAAACGCAGGGACGCACTGGCGACCACCGTGAACAGGGCGGCCTCCAGCAGCATGCCGCCGAGGACGGCCGCGACCAGGTACGTGACGCGGCCGGCCGTCCAGTCCAGGTCGCTGCGGGAGAGCGCGCCCACCATCAGGCCCGCCGCCACCGTCAGGTCCCCGATGGCGTTGGTCGGGAAGAACGCCAGCTGGATCTGCCGGTGCACCGGCATGGGGCGCATCAGATAGATGTCGATCCGCCCTTCCTGGACCTGCCGTCCGGCCCAGTGCACGCGCCCCAGGAACAGCACGAACAGCCCGTGCGCCAGCATCCGCGTCGCCGGAATCAGCAGCACGTCGGAGCTGTCCCAGCCGCCCATCCCGGCGAACCGGGACAGCAGCACCGTGGCGAACACGATCACCGACACCTGCCAGATCGCGCCGATCGCGATCATCAGCAGGAACTCGGTGCGGTACTCCAGCTGTGCACGGAAGTTGAGCGCCGTCACGCGCCACACGATCCGCAGAGCCTTCAGCGACACCTCAGCCTCCCTGCGAGATCACGCGCCGGGCGGCCCGCCGCCACAGCAACCGGGTGAACAGCGCCAGCACCACGACCCACACCGCCTGCACGGAGAGCTGGAACGCCGCGTCCGACAGCGGGATACGCCCCACGTACAGCGACAGCGGCACGCTCAGCGTCGCCTGGAAGGGCAGGAACGCGCTCATCGTCACGAACCAGTCCGGGAAGAACCACAGCGGCGCGTACACCCCGGACAGCAGGTTCTGCGCGAACAGCAGGATGAGCATGGCCGCGGTGTTGCGGACCGTCCAGAAGCACAACTGGTCCAACACCAGCATCACGTAGTACAGGACCCACTGGCCCAGCAGCAGGCTGAGCAGGAACACCCCCGCAGCGGCGGACGAGGCGGGCGGCTCGACGACGCCCGCGGCCAGGCAGATCGCGTACCCCGTCGACGCCCAGGCCAGCCCGTACAGTTGCTCGCCTGCCGCCCGCAGGGCGTAGTAGCGCTGCGGCGGCAGTGGGCGCAGGTACCAGTAGACGATGGTGCCGAAGTGCATGTGCTGCAGGACCGTGTCCCGGCCCGCGTACTGGTCCAGCTCCCGCAGCCGGGAGGCCAGTACGGCCAGCACGGCGTACGTGACGGCCTGGTCGCGGCTGAGCCCCGCGGTCGTGCCGGACTGCGCGTACAGGCCCCTCCACAGTGACCAGACGAGCACCACCTGCACGGCCAGCCGGAGGGCGACGGCGGTCATCCGGGGCGGTGCGTTCAGCTCGCCGAGCGGGGTGACCCGGGCGGCGCGCCAAGCGCTGAGCGCGGCCACGTCAGACCTCCCCGGCGTGCGCGTACGCGGCCCGCATCACGTCCTCGAGGTCCGCCTCGTCCAGGGCGATGTCCGCCACCTCGAACCGCTCGATCACCGCCTTCAACGCCTGCTGGACGGTGGGGGCGTCCGGGCCGTCGGGTCCGAGGACGATCTGCCCGCCGGTGTGCCGCAGCAGCGTGGTGCCCGGCGGCGGGACGACCTCGGTGTGCGGATCGGCAAGCGTGGCCCGCACCTGCCACGTGGAGCCGAACTTCCGGCGGATCTCCTCGAGCGAGCCGTCCAGCATCAGCCGGCCGTGGTTGACCAGCACCACCCGCTCGGCGAGCCGCTCGACCTCCGTCATGTCGTGCGTGGTCAGCAGCACCGTACGGCCACGCTGCTCCACCTGGTGCCGCAGGAACTCCCGCACCTGCTCCTTCACCACCACGTCCATGCCGATGGTCGGCTCGTCGAGGAACACCACCGGCGGGTCGTGCAACAGGGCGGCGGCCAGATCGCTGCGCACCCGCTGGCCGAGCGAGAGATGGCGGACCCGGGTGTCCCAGAACGACGACAGCTCCAGGATCTCGTCGAACTCCGTGAGGCGCGCGGTGTGTTCGGCCTTGGGGACCTCGTAGATGTCCCGCAGGATCGCGAACGACTCGCGCACCGGCAGGTCCCACCACAGCTGGGTGCGCTGCCCGAACACCGCGCCCACGTTCCGGGCGTTGCGCTCGCGTTCCCGGTACGGCACCACGCCCGCGACCCGGGCCTCGCCGGACGTGGGCGTGAGGATGCCGGTGAGGATCTTGATGGTGGTGGACTTGCCGGCGCCGTTGGGCCCGAGCAGGGCGAGGAGTTCGCCCGCGGCCACGTCGAAGGTGATGTCGGAGACCGCGTGCTTGGCCACCCGCTCGGGGTTGACCAGGGAACGGACGGCGCCCATGAAACCGGGGCGGCGGACGGTGGTGTGAAAGGTACGGGACAGCCCGCGGACCTCGATGGCAACACTCAACTGACCCACCAGCTTCCTTGCGGTGAACACAGCGGCGGCCGGTCGGCTGGGGGCCGACCGGCCGCGGATGACATCCCGAGCCTGTCGGAATGTCGATCAATCGGTCAATCGATTAATCAGTTTCTTACTCGGTGGTCGAGAACACGAACGAGAACTCCACCGGCTCCGCCTTCAGGAAGTACTGCGGCAGCGGACCCGGACCGCAGGACTGCGAGCCGATGCCGTGCAGCCCGTGGTCGAGGTTGACCCACACCGTGTCCCCGGCCGTGAGGTCCGAGCGGTGCCGGGCGGCGTCGAGCTGCTCGGTCGTCCAGCGCCGCGCGGTGAACCAGAACTCCGGGTCCCCCTCGATCCGCAGACCGCCGAGCTCGACCCAGCGCACATCGGCACGGGCGCCGTTCTCCTGCGGACGGAGGTACGGCGTCTGCAGCCCGTCCACCGTCGACTGCCAGCGGCCTGTCATGGACGCCGTCCTGGTGTCCGGGTAGGCCTCGCCGGGACCGCCGCCGAACCACTCCACCCGGTCCGCCTCGGGCAGTCCGAAGCGCACGCCGAGCCGGGGCAGCGGCACCGTCCAGTCGCCCTCCGGCGTCACGGACACGCTCAGCCGCAGCCGCTCACCGTCGGACGTCCAGCGGTACACCGTGTCCAGACCCACCTCGCGGGCGGCGGGCGCCACCCGGGTCCGCACCGTCAGCGCGTCGTCGCCCGCCTCGACGGAGACCAGGCGGTGCCTCATCCGGTGCAGGCCGAGCGTGCGCCACAGCATCCCGTAGCGGGTGTCGGTCTGCCACTCGGCGCCGTCGTCGTTGTCGGTCGTCGCCCGCCACACGTCCAGCCGCGGTGCCGCACCGACCTCCACCCCGCCGATCGACAGCAGCGCACCGGTACGGGCGTCGAACCCGGCCGGGCCGAGCGTGATCCGGTCGCCGTCGCGCACGGGCCGGTCGGTCGCGGGGAACGACGGCAGCGGCCGCGCCCCCACGGCGAACTGGCCCCAGGCCACCACGTGCCCCTTCGCGGCCCAGGACGTGTCGTCCGCGAGCAGGGCCCGCACCGTCCACTGCCGCTCGCCGCCCCGGCCGTCCGCGGGCGGTTCCGGCAGCTTCACCTCGGCGCTCTCGCCCGGCGCGAGCGCCGGCACCGCGAGCGAACCCGACTCGACGGTCTCGCCGTCCACCTGGCAGGACCACTCGAAGGCCAGCGCGGACAGGTCGGCGAAGTCGTGCTTGTTGGTGACCCGCACGGTGCCGTTGGTGCCGTCGCCCTCGATCAGGACCGGCTCGATGACCTTCTTGTACTCGATCAGGCCCGGCGAAGGCGTCCGGTCCGGGAAGATCAGTCCGTCGCACACGAAGTTGCCGTCGTGCAGCTCCTCGCCGAAGTCACCGCCGTAGGCGTAGCCCAGCTCCGCGTGCTCGATACCGTGGTCGATCCACTCCCAGATGAATCCGCCCTGGAGCCGCTCGTGCTTCTCGAACAGCTCCTGGTAGTCGGCCAGACCGCCGGGGCCGTTGCCCATGGCGTGGCCGTACTCGCACTGGATGAAGGGCAGTTCGCGGCGCTTGTGCGTACCGCCGTCGAGCCGCTGCCCGATCTTGGCGACCTCCTCGTGGGAGGCGTACATCCGCGAGTAGACGTCCGTGTCGCGGCAGTTCCAGTCGCCCTCGTAGTGCACCAGCCGCTCGGGGTCGCGGCCGTGGATCCACTCCGCCATGGCGGTGAGCCCGCGGCCGGTGCCGGCCTCGTTGCCCAGCGACCAGAACACGATCGACGGGTGGTTCTTGTCCCGCTCGACCATGCGCGCGGCCCGGTCCAGCAGGGCCGGGGTCCAGCGCTCGTCATCGACCGGGTTGTCCCGCCAGTCCTGCTCGACGAAGCCGTGGGTCTCCAGGTCGCACTCGTCGATGACCCACAGGCCGTACTCGTCGCACAGGTCCAGGAAGGCCGGGTGCGGCGGGTAGTGCGAGGTGCGCACCGCGTTGAGGTTGTGCCGCTTCATCAGCAGCACGTCCTCACGCATGGTCTCCAGGTCGAGCGCTCGGCCGTGCCGGGGGTGCCACTCGTGCCGGTTGACGCCCCGGAACAGGATCGCCCTGCCGTTGACCTTGACGAGCCCGTCCTCCAGGGCGACGGTACGGAAACCGATCCGCAGCGGCACCCGCTCCCCGTCCGTGGCCAGCACACCGTCGTACAGCTTCGGCGTCTCGGCGGTCCACGGCTCGACGACGACCGTGACCGGCTCGCCGGTGGCGACATCGATGTCCAGGGCGGGGACGGTCACCCGCCCGTCGACGTCGGAGTCGACGCGCAGGGTGCCCTCGCCGGTGGTGTGGTCGTAGGAGGCGTGCACGAAGAAGTCGACCGCGCTGCCCGCCGGGCGGTGCAGCAGCGTCACGTCACGGAAGATGCCCGGCAGCCACCACTGGTCCTGGTCCTCCAGGTACGACCCCGCCGACCACTGGTGAACGCGCACCGCGAGCACGTTGCGGCCGGGCTTCAGCAGCTCACCGACCGTGAACTCGTGCGCCAGACGGGATCCCTTGAACTCGCCCAGCTCCGTGCCGTTCAGCCAGACGCGGGCGCACGACTCGACACCGTCGAAGCGCAGCACCGCACCGCCGTCCGAGGGCCAGTCGCTCGGCAGGTCGAACACGCGCAGGTGGTCACCGGTCGGGTTCTCCGTCGGGACGTACGGCGGGTCCACCGGGAAGGGGTAGAGGTGGTTGGTGTAGATCGGGGAGCCGAACGCCCCGTCGCCCTGGAGGACCCAGTGCCCGGGGACCGTCACCTCGGCCCAGTTTCCGGCGTCGAAATCCTCCGCGGCGAACGAGTCGTCCTCGGCGTCCGCGGTGGCCGACACCCGCAGGCGCCAGCTGCCGTTCAGCGACAGGGACCGCGCGTCGGAGGACGCGTACCAGGCGCGGGGCGGCAAGGACCCGCTGCCCGGGGAGACGTCCTCGACGTAATCGACGGATGGGGTCGTGCGGTAAGACATCGGTCTCCTAGCTCAGCCCTTGATGCCGGTCTGTGCGATCCCCTGCACCAGCCAGCGCTGGAGGAAGAGGAAGACGAAGACCAGGGGCAGGATGGATACGGCCGTGGCCATGAAGATCATGTGGAACACGACGGTCTGGTTGGTCATGTAACTGGACAGCGCGACCTGCACCGTCCAGGAACCGGGGTCCTGGCCGATGACCAGAGGCCACAGGAAGGCGTTCCAGCCGTTGATGAAGGTGATGGTCGCCATCGCCGCGAAGAAGTTCAGCGAGTTCGGCACTACGACGCGCCAGTATGCGCCGAAGTAGCCCAGCCCGTCCATGCGTGCCGCCTCCTCCAGTTCCTTGGGGAACCCCAGGAAGTACTGCCGGAACAGGAAGCAGGTGAAACCACTGAACAGCCCGGGAATGATCAGACCCCGGTAGGTGTCGACCCAGCCGAGTGAGGAGACCAGCACGAAGCTCGGGACGAAGGTGACCGCGGTCGGGACCATCAGGGTCCCCAGGACGGCGTAGAAGACCTTGTTGGCGTGCTTGTAGGGGATGCGGGCCAGACCGTAACCGGCGAGGGAGCACACCAGCAGGACGCCGACGGTGTGCAGGGTGGCCACGACCGCCGAGTTCCACAGGGACTGGGCGAAGGGGACCGTCTCGTCGGTGAACAGCTCCTTGATGTTCCCCCACTGGATGTCCGTGGGGAAGAACTTCCAGTTCTCTCCGGTGATCTCGGCGTCCGTGGAGAGGGCGTTGCGGACGAGGATGTAGAACGGGACCAGGAACAGGAAGGCGGCGACGCCGGTGGCGATGTAGAGGCCGGTGGAGCTCATCACGCCGCCGGAGCGCCTGACCCGGCTGGGCGCGTCCGGTGCCGGCGCGGCCTTGCGCACCTTGGTCATGGTGGTGGTCACTTGGACTCGTCACCCCTTCCGAAGCCCATGATCTTGCCCTGGAGCAGGGTCACGGCACAGATCAGCACGGTCAGGATGAGTGCGCCCGCGCTGCCGGCGCCGTAGTCCTGGCTTTCGCCCAGAGCCTTGTAGTACAGCTCGACGAGGGGCGGACGTCCCCAGGTGGTCTTCGACAGCAGGTTGAAGAACTCGTCGAAGGCCTGGTAGGCGGCGACGAGCAACAGCAGGATCACCGCGGTGGACGTGGCGCGCAGCTGGGGCAGGGTGATGTACCGGAAGGTCTGCCAGCCCGACTTGGCGCCGTCGATGGCGGCGGCCTCGTAGAGCTCGTCCGGGATGTTCTGCAGCGCGGCGATGAAGAGGATCATGTAGAAGCCGGACTGCAGCCACAGCCGGGCGGTCACGATGACCAGCCAGTACCAGGGCGGGTTGGGGTCGATCAGCCAGGCGATGTTCTCGACCCCGAACCAGCCGAGGACCGTGTTCATCAGGCCGAAGCGGACGCCGCTGAAGATGGACATCTTCCAGATGAGCGACGCGGCGACATAGCTGACCGCGGTGGGCAGGAAGAAGACCGAGCGGAAGAACGCCCGCATGAAGCGCATCCGGTTCACCAACAGGGCGAGGCCCAGCGACAGCGCCCAGGTGGTGGGCACGATGAACGCGGCGAAGACGGTGAAGGTACCGAGCGAGCCGACGAAGTCGTCGTTCGTCAGCATGTACACGTAGTTGTCGAAGCCGACGAACTCGTCCGGCGTGACGGTGAAACGGGCCTCGAAGAAGCTGAGCCAGAGGCTCCAGAGGATCGGCGCGTAGACGAAGATCGCCAGGCCGATCAGGAACGGCCCGGTGAAGAGCCAGAAGGCGAGGGCGGGGCTGCCCCGCAGGCCCCGCCGCGGCTTGGCCGGTGAGGCCTTCGCCGAGGCGGAGCCCGCGAGGGCGGGCTCGGTGGTGGTCGACATGTCGTGGTCCGTCCCGCGGCCTATCCGAACAGCTTCTTGAGCTCGCGGTTGACGGCCGCGTCGGCCTTGTCGAGGGCCTTCTCCGGGTCCATGCTCTTGCGGACGGAGTTGGCGAAGACGTCCTCGAGGGCGGTGATCATCGCCTGGGTCCAGCCGATGTTGTCGAAGTGGCCGAACTCGTTGAAGAGCTTGACGCCCTCAGCGGCGTTGCCCGACTTGAGCTTGTCGGCGGTCTTGGCGAGCGAGGTGCGCGGCGGGATGTGGAAGCCGTAGGAGGTGGCCCAGTCCTCCTGGTACTGCTTCTGGTCGATCCACAGCCACTTCACGTACTCCTTGGCCGCGTCGACGTCCTTGCCCTTGGCGTTGACGAACATCGACCAGCCGCCGTTGTAGACGGACTGCTTGCCGGAGTCGACGGTCTTCGGGAAGGGGAAGACGCCCCAGTCGTCGCCGAGCGCGTCCTGGATGGCCGGCATCGCCCACATGCCGCAGAACTGGATGGCGCACAGGCCCTGGTTGAACGAGGACGGGTCCCAGGACTCGGTCGGGGCGCCGAGGAGGAGGTCGCCGCTGGTGAACAGCTTGCGCATCTTCTTGATGCCCTCGACGACGCCGGGGGTGTGGTAGGCGATCTCGTTCTTCTCGTTGAGGGTGTCCGCACCGGCCGACCAGATCATCGGGTTGATCACCGAGTGCAGGTCGTTGCCCATGTACAGGCCCTTGACCTTGCCGGTGGTGAGCTTGGCCGCGGCCTCCATCAGCTCGTCCAGCGTGGTCGGCACCTCGACCTTGGCCTTCTCCAGCATCGACTTGCGGTAGAAGAAGAACTGCGGGTCGTCGATCATGCGGACGCCGTATATCTTCCCGTCGACCGTGTGCGACTTGATGTCGGCCGGGTTGAAGTCGTCCTTGACCGGGTCGATGATGTCGGTCAGGTCCGCCACCTGGCCGCTCTTCACCATCTGGATCTGCGGGTGGAACTCGAACAGGTCCGGCGCGCTCTTGGTGAGCAGGGACGAGAACAGCTTGCTCTCGTAGTCGGCGCTGGTGATCCACTGCGTGGTCACGTTGGCCTTCTTGTACGCCTTCGCGTACTTCTTGATGGCCTGCTCGGTGCCCGCCTCACCGTACGCGTGGAACATCTGCGTCAGGTTGGTGCCCGAACCGGAGCCGCCGCCCCGGCCGTTGTTGCCGCCGCACGCGGCCAGTCCGCCCGCGGCGGCCAGGCCCATCGCGGCCCGCAGTACGTTCCGGCGGTCCCAGTTCATGTTGCTCGATGCCGACATGCTGACGTCCTTGTCTCGAGTGCGGCTGCGGCTCTGCGGCTCACTGCCTGATGGCTCACGGCCCGAAGGCTCGCGCCAGATGGCTCAAAGAGAGGTGCGGTGCGGGACGCTAGAGCTTCGGCTAAGGCTTCGGCAAGGGGTTGGACGAAGTCTGTGCGAAGCGTTGCATCACGTTCGCGATTTCGAACGAGGGGGAGGGGTGGAGGAGTTGGTTCCGCCGTTACGAGGGTGGGGTGGTGGTACGGCTCCGCACGGGGGCGGCGCGTTTGCCGTTCTTCTGCCCGACGGTCTGCAGCGCGCCTTCGAGCGCGAACGTCGCCGCGCCGAGGCACACCGGGTCGGTGGGGATCGGGGAGAGGACGACCTCCGTGGCGGCCAGCGGCCGCGGCAACGCGTGCCGGGTCACGGCCTCGCGCACCTCGTGCAGCAGCGGCTCGCCCAGGGTGCGGGCCACCCAGCTGCTCAGCACGACGATCTCGGGGTTGAACAGGTTGACCAGGTCCGCGACGCCGGCGCCCAGATAGCGGGCGGTGTCGTGGACGATCCGGCGCGCCACGGGGTCGTCCGCCGCCACCCCGCGGGCCAGGGCGTCGATGGTCGCCGTCTGGTCGTCGGCGTGCAGCAGCGGGCTGTCGGGAGCGAGCTCGCGCAGGTTCTGCATGATGCCGCGTGCGCCGACGTAGGTCTCCACGCACCCGTGGTTGCCGCAGCGGCACGGCCGCCCGTCCAGCACCATCGTGGTGTGGCCCCACTCGCCGGCGCTGTTGCTGACCCCCCGGTGCAGTCCGCCGCCCAGGACGAGTCCGGCGCCCACGCCGGTGCCCAGGTTGACCACCACCGCGTTCCCGCGCCCGCGCGCGGCCCCGAACCACAGCTCGGCGACCGCGCTGGCGCGCAGCGGGTTGTCCAGGTACAGCGGGTAGGCGATGTGCTCGGTGAGCAGGTCGAGGAGCGGTACGTCGTGCCAGTCCCAGTTGGGCGCGTACTCGGAGACGCCGGTCGCGCGGTCCACCTGCCCCGGCACGCTCACCCCGACGCCCAGCACCCGGGCGCCCTCGATGCCGGCCTGCGTCACGACCGAACCGACGGCGGTGACCACATGCCCGACCACCTGCTCGGGCAGGCTCTCGCCGGGCCGGACGTCCTCCTCGGCGCGGGCCAGCACGTTCAGCCCGAGATCGAACAGCTCGACGTGGACGTAGGTCTCGGCGATGTCGACGCCGATCAGCGCGCCGCCCGAGGCGTTGACGGCGACCAGGCCCCGGGGGCGGCCGCCCGCGGAGTCCTCGAAACCGACCTCGGTGATCATGCGCAGGTCGAGCAGCTCGCCGACGAGGGTGGCGACCGTCGCGAGGCTGAGCCCCGTGGCGGCCGCCAGCTCCTGCCGTGACGTGGGTGACTCCGCGATGATCTGGCGCAGCACCTCGTAGCGGTTCGCGGTGCGGATGTCACGTGATGTGCGCTTCACCGGGGTGCCCCATTCCTTCCCAGACCGGCCGGGCCGGATCGACGTCGGCACCGGCGCGGCGCAAGGCTATGGGCTGCCGGGACTTTCGACAAGGGGTTTGGAAAGGGGCTTTATAAAGTGCCCGCCCGGTGAGGACTGGTGATGGCCGGAGGTGGCCGGAGGTGGCCGGGTGGCCTGGCCATGATGCCTCAGGACGGGTGTGACGGACCCCGGCGGGTCAGTCCGGCTTCCCGGCGGGGCCGCCGGTGCGGTGCGTCGGCACCTCGTCCGGGCGGTCGGCACCGGCGACCGCGGCGGCCAGCTGCCGCTGCACCCGCTCCGGCAGGGTCGTTCCCCCTACCGTGCCCACCAGGTCTCCGGCCAGATCGTGCAGTTTGGTGTTGGTGTTCTGGGAGGTCCTGACCAGCACACTCCAGGCCGCCTCGGGAGTCAGGCCGAAGGAGGCCATCAGGATGCCGCGGGCCAGGTCGATGGTGGGCCGGGTCTGCATGGCACGGCGCAGCTGGGCGACTTCGGCGCGCAGGTCCTGGCCGTCCTCCTCCGGAGGGGCCGTGCCGGACGGGGCCGGGGGCGCGGCGTCCTCCGCCCGGCCGGGGCCCGTGAACAGCTCCCGGGTGCCCGTCAGGTCGAGAACGCGCTCGACCGCGACCCCGCAGGAGCGGACGGTGACCGACTTGCCCTGATCGACGGCGCGGGCGTGCAGGTCCAGCAGGGCGTTGAGGCCGGAGCAGTCGCAGAACCCGACGGCGTCCAGACGCAGGTCCATGCCGCCGCCCGACAGGGTGAGCATGTCGTACAGCTCGGGCAGCAACCGCCGGCTGCCCAGGTCCAGCTCACCCCACATCGTCACGGTCATCCGGTCGCCGTCCGGAACGACGTCCATGGTCGCCATGCAGGGCGGGATCGCCGCCGGCGCACTGCCTCCCGCCGCGGGCGCGGCGTCTTCCCGGGTGTGAGACCGCGCAGCGTACGCAGGCTCCGGCATGGCCCTGTTCTCCCTCGTCCGTTCGCCTTGCCCTCGCTTCC
Source organism: Streptomyces sp. NRRL B-1140 (assembly GCF_001280065.1). Taxonomy (GTDB): domain Bacteria; phylum Actinomycetota; class Actinomycetes; order Streptomycetales; family Streptomycetaceae; genus Streptomyces. The sequence goes on along the minus strand of NZ_LGEA01000001.1, from coordinate 107,808 downwards.
AGCGTTGCCTCTCTACCCCACGACCGTCAACCAATACATGAAACGCAGTACGTGTTTTTGGGTGCGTGAATGTTCTGTCGCTAGAGTTGGAGCATGGATGGAGTGCCCGAGCCACACACCGGATGGACGTTCCTCACCAACCATGCGCGTGTGCTGGCTGCCATTGCCGACAACCACAGTGCTCGTATCCGGGACATAGCGGCCCACTGCCGCCTCACCGAACGAGCCGTGCAGAAGATCATCGCCGACCTGGAGCACGACGGGTACCTCTCCCATACGCGCGAGGGGCGTTCCAACGCGTACCGGATCGACCCCGGCAAGGTGCTGCGCCACCCGGCCGAGGCGGGACTGACCGTCGCGTCCCTGATGTCCCTGCTCGTCAAGGACGAGGTCGACCGCGCCACGACCACCGCCACCCGCACCCGCCCGCACGCCGCGACATGACCGCGGGCCCACCGCACGTCGTGGCCTGACGCGGGCGGGCCCGTACGCCGCCACCCGAAGAGTCCGCTGCGCGGAGCGACCCGAGTGGCCCCCGGCGCCGATCCGCACCCGGTGGGCGACGGCTCGCCCCCACGCCCCCGCCTACGCGAGCACATCCCGTACGAAGGTGTTGGCGAACTTCCCCCGCGGGTCCAGCTCCCGCGCCAGTGCCCGGAAGTCGCCGAGGCGCGGGTACAGCTCGCGCAGGGCCGGAGTGGGCAGGGTGAACACCTTGCCCCAGTGCGGGCGGGCCCCGAACGGGGCCAGCGCCGCCTCGACCCGCCGCACCACCGGCAGGACCGCCCGCGTGTCCTCGACCCAGGTGAAGTGCGCCGCGACGGTGTCCCGCCCGTGCGAGGGGCTCAGCCACTGGTCGTCACCGGCGACCGTGCGCACCTCGCAGGTCTGCAGGACGGGGGCGACGTGTTCCCGGATCGCGTCCAGCGCGTGCAGCATCTCCACGGCGTACCCGCGCGGCAGCAGGTACTCCGACTGCAGCTCCGCCCCGCTGCTCGGCACGAACTCCGCGCGGAAGTGCGGCAGCCGCTGGTGCCACGGCCCCGGCACACCGAACTGCTCCGTGCAGTTGACGGCGGGCATGCCCGGCACCGGATGCATCTTCTCCGTGGCGGGAGCCGCCCACGGGAAGGCGGGCAGCGGCTGGTCCGTACGCCGCTTCAGCCACACCTGCCCGAATCCCGGCTCGCGCCAGTCGGTGAACAGGCTGACGCTGTACCCCGTCGCCATCACCGTCTCGAACACCCCGGAGTCCAGCCCCTCCAGGGGCAGCCCGGTGAACACGTGCTGCTCGACCTCGAAGGCCGGCTCCAGGTCCAGGGTGAGCGCGGTGACCACGCCGAGCGCGCCGAGTGAGGTGACGGCCCCGCCGAACCGCTCCTCGTCCCGGCCTATGGTCACCACCGAGCCGTCGGCCGTGACCAGCTCGACCTCACGCACGGAGGCCGAGAGCGGGCCGTTGAGCACCCCCGAGCCGTGTGTTCCGGTCGCGACAGACCCGGCCACCGAGATGTGCGGCAGGGACGCCATGTTGTGCAGCGCGAGTCCCTGCCCGTGGACCCGGCGGGCCAGTTCCGCGTAGCGCACACCGCCGCCGACCCGGACCGTGCGGGCCACCGTGTCGATCTCCACCCGAGGAGGCAGGTCCGCCAGCGACAGCAGGACGCCGTCGGGGCCGGGTTCGGCGATCTCGTTGAACGAGTGCCCGCTGCCCAGGACCCGCACCCGGTCGCTGTCCGCGACCAGTGCTCGCAGCGCGGTCGGCGAGGCGGGCCGGTGGAGCTCCTTGGCCGCGTAGGTGATGTTGCCCGCCCAGTTGGTCACGGTCGCGTTCATCCGTCGTCCTTCCCCGAGACAGCGGGGACAGGAAAGCCCCCCGGGCGGAACGTACCCCGGTCGGCGTCCGTTGCCGCCGCCGTTCGTACCGGCCTACGGTAGAGACCTTAGAGAGCGGTTTCTGTCCCTGGTGGCCGTTCCAGCAGCGTCCCCGAGCCGGAAGGTCACCTCCTTGAGTCAGCGCCCCCAGGCACTGTTCGCCCTGGATGCCGAGAACGTGCCGCAGGTCTTCCCGCCCGAGGTGCTGGCACGGTTGCGGAAGTCCCTGGACATCGATCCGGACCTCGTGGCCCGGGACTTCGCCGACCCGCGCGTCCGGGACGCGCTGGCCCGGACCGAGGTCCTGGTGACCGGCTGGGGATGCCCCCGGATCGACGAGACGGTGCTCGACGCCGCTCCCCGGCTGCGGGCGGTGCTGCACTCGGCGGGTTCCGTGAAGTCCTTCGCCACCCACGCCCTGTGGGAGCGGGGCATCGCCGTCTCCTCGGCCGCCGTCGCCAACGCGCTGCCGGTCGCCGAGTACACCCTCGCCATGATCCTGCTCGCCGGGAAGGACGTCCTCGCCGCCCGCGACCGGATGCGCACGGACCGCCCCTCCACCGGCTGGGGTGTCGTCCCCGGCATCGGCAACCACGGCCGCCGGGTCGGTGTCATCGGCGCCTCCCGCATCGGCCGCCGCGTCCTCGAACTGCTCCGCCCCTTCGACCTGCGCCCCGTCCTCACCGACCCCTACGTCGACGAACGCGGAGCCGCCGCCCTCGGCGTCCCCCTGCTGCCCCTGGACGAGCTGCTGCGCACGTCCGGCATCGTCACCGTGCACGCCCCCGAGACGCCCGAGACCCACCACATGATCGGCCGCCGCGAGCTGGCCCTGATGCCCGACGGAGCCGTGCTGATCAACACCGCCCGCGGTGCGCTGGTCGACCACGACGCCCTCGTGGCCGAACTGCGCACCGGGCGCCTGACCGCGATCCTCGACGTCACCGACCCCGAGCCGCTCCCCGCCGACTCGCCCCTCTACGACCTGCCCGGCGCCTTCATCACCCCCCACCTTGCCGGCTCCCAGGGCAACGAGCTGGCCCGGCTCGGCCTCACGGTCGCGCAGGAGGCGGAACGGCTGCTGGCCGGCGAGCAGCCGGCGCACGCGGTCGACTGGGCGGCACTGGAGCGCGAAGCCTGACGATCACCGCAGGACAGAGGGTGACGAACGGGGCATTCCACCGGCTCGGGGGGACCCGGGTACCGGCCCCGCGCACCCAGGGGCATACCGTGAGGAGTCGTACGTCCGAACCGGGAGGAGAGACGGGATGGGCAGCCGTACCGCGCTGGTCGAGGATCTGATGGAGCGGTTCCCGCACGTACCGCGGGAGGCCGTCTTCAAGGAGGACCTGCTCCGCGGCGGCGTCGCCTTCGACCCGTCCGCGCTCAGCGACAACGAGGGCGGCGAGGTCAAGCCGAAGTCGTACTTCATCTTCTCCTTCGACCACGGCACCCTGCCCGAGCTGGGCGAGGCCGCGCTGCGCCGCCCGCCCGAGGAGATCATCCTCACCGGCGGCCCCTACGACCTGCGCCGCACCGTCGTCTCGGTGCGCGTGAACCCGTCCTCGCCGTACCGCGTCGCCGCGAACGACGACGGCATGCTCGGTCTCTACCTCGACGGCAAGCGCATCTCCGACGTCGGAGTGCCGCCGATGCCCGAGTACTACCGGCACACCCTCGCCAACGGGAAGTCGGTCATGGAGGTGGCCCCGACCATCCAGTGGGGCTACCTGATCTACCTGACCGCGTTCCGCGTGTGCCAGTACTTCGGTGCCAAGGAGGAGTGCCAGTACTGCGACATCAACCACAACTGGCGCCAGCACAAGGCGGCGGGCCGCCCGTACACGGGAGTGAAGGACGTCGACGAGGTCCTCGAGGCGCTCGAGATCATCGACAAGTACGACACCGCGAAGGTGTCCACCGCGTACACGCTCACCGGTGGCGCGATCACGTCGAAGGTCCAGGGCCTGGACGAGGCGGACTTCTACGGGCGGTACGCCAAGGCCATCGAGGAGCACTTCCCGGGCCGCTGGATCGGCAAGGTCGTCGCCCAGGCGCTGCCCAAGGACGACGTCCAGCGCTTCAAGGACTACGGGGTGCAGATCTACCACCCCAACTACGAGGTCTGGGACGAGTACCTGTTCAAGATGTACTGCCCGGGCAAGGAGCGGTACGTCGGCCGGGACGAGTGGCACAAGCGGATCCTCGACTCGGCCGAGATCTTCGGGGCGCGCAACGTCATCCCCAACTTCGTGGCGGGCGTGGAGATGGCCGAGCCGTTCGGCTTCAAGACGGTCGACGAGGCCATCGACTCCACCACCGAGGGCCTGCGCTTCTTCATGTCGCACGGCATCACGCCCCGCTTCACCACCTGGTGCCCGGAGCCGACCACGCCGCTCGGCAAGGCCAACCCGCAGGGCGCGCCGCTGGAGTACCACATCCGCCTGCTCCAGGCCTACCGGCAGACCATGGAGGACTTCGGTCTCTCCTCGCCCCCCGGCTACGGCCCGCCCGGCGCCGGCAACGCGGTCTTCTCGGTCAGCTCCTTCATGGACAGCCTCCCGGCCGACGCACCCACCGCCGTTTGATAACGCTTCGATGACAACGCCCCTCCGTACGAGGCGGCGTCGAGTCGCAGGGCGGCCGCACCCGTATGACACTCCGAGGCCGGAGCTATGGGGTGACGCCGCCCTGTCCTGATATCCGAACAGGGCGCTTGTCAGTTGTGTGGGAGGCGTGAAAAGCTCTTGCACTGCCGCGAGGTTCCCCCCAACTACAACACCGATGTGGTGAGTTGACCTCGCTCGTGGATGCAGGAGACCCATGCCCGACCTGCCGACCCCTCAGGACGCCACCGAGGCCGCGCTGTTCTCCGAGTGCTGGGACGCGGTCCTCGCGTACGCGGACCTGTGCACGTCCGGTTCCACGGCCGCCGCACAGCTCGGCCGCGAGGCGTTCGCGCACGGCGTGCGCGAGGCCCGGGCCGCCGAGACCGGCCAGGTCCGCGGCACCGCCCGCCGCCCTGCCCGGCTGCCCCGCATACCCCTGCTGCTGACCTCGGTACGCACCACGGCAGCGGCCTGGGAGGAGGCGGGACAGGGCCACAAACTCGACCCCGACCTGCGCCTGTGGCTCAACTCGGACGCGGCCGCCCGCTACACCGGCCCGCCCCTGCAGCGCCCGCTCGCGCTGCGCGGCCTGCGCGACCTGCAGCAGCCGGACGCCGAACTGCTCTGGTTCGCCGAGGTGGAGGCGCTGCCGCTGCCCCTGGTCGCCCGCCGCCTGGGACTCGATCCGGCCGGCGCCGCCGAGGAACTCCAGCAGGTGCGCACCCTGTTCCGGGACCGCTGCCACCGCAACCACCTCGACACGCCCATGGACGGCCGGTGCCGCAGCTACGCCCGCCTGCTGGACGCCGTCACCCGCTCCTCCGCCGCCGAGGCCCCCGGCGACCTCTCCCGCCACCTCGCCACCTGCGTGCAGTGCGCCGAGGCCGCCGCCTGTCTGCGCCTGCACGGCGGCGCCCTGCCCGGGGCGCTGGCCGGCGGCGTGATCGGCTGGGGAGGCCTCGCCTACCTGGAGCGCCGCCGCCGCGCCGCCGAGGTGCGGCTCGGTGCCGGCCGGCCCGGCTCGGCGGACAGGACGGGCGCGGAACCGGAGGACGGCGAACAGAAGGCGCGCGTCGCCCGCAACGGCCTCCTCGTCGCCGCGGTCCTGGTCTCCGTGCTGGCCCTCGGGGTCTCCCTGATGCCCTTCGGCGGCGACGGCGACGACCTCGGCGCACCCGGCGGCGACCGGCAGCCGGTGGCCGACAGCGCTCCGCCCCTGCCGTCCGCCCCGTCCCTGCCGCCCGCGACGTCGCAACCGGCCGACCGGAACACCCCGACCTCGAAGCGGCCGGAGAAGTCCCGCAAGCCGGAGGACAAGAACCGCCACACCGAACCGCAGGGCACCTCCTCGCCCACCGACCGGGCCGAACCCGACGAGAACGAGGAACCCGTCTGCAGGGTCGAGTACGACCTGGTCAACCAGTGGCCCGACGGCTTCCAGGCCACCGTCACCGTCACCAGCACCCGGCCCCTCGACGCCTGGCGCGTCGCCTGGTCGTTCCGGGACGGCCAGCAGGTCGGCCAGATGTGGGACGCCTCCGTCTCCCAGGACGGCTCCCGCGTCAGCGCCACGGCCGCCGACTACAACAAGTCGGTCCCCGCGGGCGGCGACCTGGCCTTCGGCTTCCTGGCCTCCTGGCGCGGCAAGAACTCCGCGCCCTACGACTTCGAGCTGAACGGCCAGGCCTGTGTGAAAAGCGGTTGACGCACCCGCGTCACGGCGGGATACCGTGACGTCGGTTCCGCGCACACCGCGGTTCCGTGCACGGGTTCCGTGCGGAGCGAAGTACCGAGCGACGAGGAGGTGTCGACCGATGGCTGTCATTGCGATGAGCGCTGCCCGCATCCAGTTCATGAAGTCCACCTCCATGGCCGCCGGCTGATCCGACCGACCGTCGGGCCGGGGCCGACCTCGGAAGGGTCACCCTTGTCTTCCTCCTCTGCTTCATCCGTTTCCTCCGCGCTCACCCCCTACGGCTGGGACGACGCCTGGGCCGAGGCGTTCGCCCCGTACGAGGCCGAAGGGCTGCTGCCCGGCCGGGTCGTGCGGGTCGACCGCGGGCAGTGCGACGTCGTCACCGCCGGCGGGATGCTGCGGGCCGACACCGCCTTCGTCACCCCGCACGACCCCCTCCGGGTGGTGTGCACCGGCGACTGGGTCGCCGTCGAACCCGGCGGAAACCCGCGCTACGTGCGCACCTATCTGCCGCGCCGCACCGCCTTCGTCCGCTCCACCTCCTCCCAGCGGTCCGAGGGACAGATCCTCGCGGCCAACGTCGACCACGCCGTCATCGCCGTGTCCCTCGCCCTCGAACTGGACCTTGGGCGCATCGAGCGCTTCCTCGCGCTCTCCTGGGAGTCCGGGGCCCAGCCGGTCGTCGTCCTCACCAAGGCCGACCTCGTGCCGGACGCCGTGACCCTCGCGCACCTCGTCCAGGACGTGGAGACGAGCGCGCCCGGCGTGCCCGTCGTGCCGGTCAGCTCCCAGGAGGGGGACGGGCTCGACGTGCTCGCCGCGATCGTCGGGTGGGGGACGTCCGTCCTGCTCGGTCAGTCCGGCGCGGGCAAGTCGACCCTCGCCAACGCGCTGCTCGGCGAGGACGTCATGGACGTCCAGGCCACCCGCGACGTCGACGGCAAGGGCCGCCACACCACCACCACGCGCAACCTGCTCGCCCTGCCCGGCGGGGGCGTCCTGATCGACACCCCGGGGCTGCGCGGCGTCGGCCTGTGGGACGCCGGGACCGGTGTCGGGCAGGTGTTCTCCGAGATCGAGGAACTGTCCGAGCGGTGCCGCTTCCACGACTGCGCCCACGAGGCGGAGCCGGGATGCGCCGTGCTGGCCGCCATCGACAGCGGTGAGCTGCCGCAGCGCCGGCTGGAGAGCTACCGCAAGCTGCTGCGGGAGAACCAGCGCATCGTCGCCAAGACCGACGCCCGCCTCCGGGCCGAGATCCGCAAGGACTGGAAGCGGAAGGGGGCGATGGGCCGCGCCGCGATGGAGGCGAAGCGGGGAGCGCACTGGCGTGCGTGAAGTTTGCCCCGGCTCGCTCGGGTCCACTGCGGTGGGCGCCCCGCTCACCGCCGTGCGCCCTGCCCAGCGTCGTGTCCGATTCCCGCCAGCGGTCGTGCGGTCGCGGGCGGGAGACTGGACCTGTGACGAACCAGGAAACGGACGAGGACACCAGGTACGAGGCCGTGCGCAGCCGGGACGCCCGTTTCGACGGCGTGTTCTTCTTCGCCGTCGAGACGACCGGCATCTACTGCCGGCCGAGCTGCCCCGCCGTCACCCCGAAGCGGGCCAACGTACGGTTCTTCGCCACGGCCGCCGCCGCGCAGGGCTCGGGCTTCCGGGCCTGCCGGCGGTGCCGCCCGGACGCCGTGCCCGGCTCCGCCGAGTGGAACGTCCGCGCGGACGTGGTCGGCCGGGCCGTCCGGCTGATCGCCGACGGCGTCGTCGACCGGGAGGGCGTCGCCGGGCTCGCCGGACGCCTCGGCTACAGCGCACGGCAGGTCCAGCGGCAGCTCACCGCCGAACTGGGCGCCGGACCGGTCGCGCTCGCCCGGGCCCAGCGGGCCCACACCGCACGCGTCCTGGTGCAGACCACCGAGCTGCCCATCACCGAGATCGCGTTCGCGTCGGGCTTCGCCAGCGTGCGGCAGTTCAACGACACCATGCGGGCGGTGTACGCGTCGACGCCGAGCGAGCTGCGCGCCGCCGCACCCGAACAGGGCCGGGGCCGCCGCACCGCCACCCCTGACGCCGGCATCCCGCTCCGGCTCGCCCACCGCGGCCCCTACCAGGCGGGACCCGTCTTCGACCTGCTGGAACACGAGGCCGTGCCCGGTGTCGAGGAGGTGAGCGGCCCGCCCGGAGCCCGCACCTACCGGCGCACTCTCCGCCTCCCGTACGGCACCGGCATCGTCGCCGTCGACGAACGCCCCGGTACCGCCCGGACCGGGCCCGGCGCCCACCCGGGCGGCTGGCTCGACACCCGGCTGCACCTCACGGACCCGCGCGACCTGACCACAGCCGTCCAGCGGCTGCGGCGGCTGTTCGACCTCGACGCCGACCCGTATGCCGTCGACGAGCGCCTCGCCGCCGACCCCCGGCTCGCACCCCTGGTCGCCGCCCGGCCCGGGCTGCGCTCGCCGGGCACCGCCGACCCGGAGGAACTCGCGGTGCGTGCCCTGACCGGCCGGACGGAGGCGGAACGGCTCGTACGCCGCTACGGCAAGGCGCTCGACGCCCCCTGCGGAAGCCTCACCCACCTCTTCCCCGAGCCGGCCGTGCTGGCCGGGGCCGAGCCCGCCGGTGCCCTCGGGGCGCTCACCGCCGCCCTCGCCGACCAGGCCGTACGCCTCGACCCGGGCGCCGACCGGGACGAGGCCCAGGACGCCCTGCGGGCCGTGCCCGGTCTGGACGCCCGTACCGTCGCCGAGATCCGCGCCCGTGCCCTCGGCGATCCTGACGTGGCCCCGCCCGGCCTCGACGCCCCCGACAACTGGCGCCCCTGGCGCTCATACGCCGTGAACCACCTGCGCGCAGCAGGGGAGTGGGAGTTGCGATGACCTGCCCGACGTACTGGACGAGTGTGCCCGGCCCCCTCGGGCCGCTGCTCCTCACCGCCGCCCCGACCGGCGAGCTGACCTCCCTGTCGGTGCCCGGGCAGAAGGGCGGACGCGAGGTGCGGGACGACTGGCGGCGCGACCCGGGGCCCTTCCGGGAGGCCGAGGAGCAACTCGGCGCGTACTTCGCCGGGGAACTGAAGGAGTTCCGCCTGGCCTGGCGCACCGAGGGCACCGCCTTCCGCGAGAAGGTCTGGGCCGCGCTGGACGACATCCCGTACGGCTCGACGGCCACGTACGGCGAGATCGCCGCGCGCATCGGAGCGCCCCGGGCAGCGGTACGGGCGGTCGGCGGTGCGATCGGGGCGAACCCGCTGCTGGTGGTCCGCCCGTGCCACCGGGTGATCGGGGCGGACGGCGCACTGACCGGATACGCGGGCGGTCTGGACCGCAAGATCCGGCTGCTGACCCACGAGGGGGTGCTGCCGTCCTGAGGCTGCCGGCTCAGCCCCAGAGGACCGCGCCCAGCCAGGCCGCCGCGATCAGCTGGCAGGTGAACAGTTCGGTCAGGATGCCGGAGCCGCCCGCGCGCATGATGGTGCGCAGGGCGGCCATCGCGTCGGTGTGGCGGCCGAGGCGGAACCGTTCGAAGAGGTAGACACCGCCGAGGAAGCCGGGGATCGCGCCGAGGACGGGTATCAGGACGAAGCCCAGGACCGAACCGGCCCCGGCGCAGGCCAGCATGCGCCGGGTGGTGCGGTTCATACGCAGCCGGCGGGGCGGGAGCGCCCAGCGGACGGCCTGGGAGACGAGCAGCAGGACCGTGGCTGCGACCAGCACCCACCAGGCGACGGGCTGCGGATCCTTCAGCGCCCACCACAGGACCGCTGCCCACACCAGCAGCGATCCCGGCATGGCGGGCAGCAGCACTCCGCACAGCCCGAGCAGGATGACCAGCCCGACCAGCAGGAGGTCCCACACTCCCATCTGACCAGACTGCCGGAACACCGGAGAACGCGCAGGTCAGAAGCGTGGACGGGGCCCAGACCCGCAGGTCAGCCACGCGCGCCGCGCCGGGCTCCGCATTTCGCATGACCGTTCTACGGATCACTCGACGTGCCGTTCACCGTCCCTTGGAGGACCGGTTTTTTCCACAAGCCCCGTTTTCATCCGGCTCGTGCGGTGGACAATTACGGGCATGAGCCAGCAGGGGGGAAGGCCCACCGGTCACGAGGACGACTGGTGGAGGGAGTTGTACGACGACTCCGCCGACGACACGGGCCCGGCACCGGCGCGGGATTCCCTCGACGACCGGTTCGCGTCGGCGTCGGGGGCGGTGACGGACGGGACCCGGGGGCGGACCGGTTCCTCGGGCCGGTCCGGCTCCTCGGACCGGCCAAGCTCCACGGACCGGCCGGGTTCGTCGGACCGACCGGAGGACCGAACCCTCGCAGCGGGGCCGGTCGTCCCGGCGCCCCGAGCCGGGGCCGACGACATGCCGGACGTCCCCCGCCCGAACAGCGGGCCGCCGCAACGCGCGCCCTGGGAGCCGCCGCGGCCCGGCCCCACCGGGCCGGTGAGCTTCCCGGCCGCGGCGCGCCCACCGCAGCGGCCCGGCCGGCCCGCGGGCCACGCACCCTCGGACGAGCGCCCGGGACCCTCCGCTTACGCGTCGGAGACTTCGGGGCTGCCGCCCGCGCCGACGGTTCCCGACACGGAGACGCCCCGGATCCCGCCGCCTCCCGCGGTCCCTCCGGCCTGGCCGAGCTCCGAGGCCCTCTCGGCCCCTGGGGCCGCCCCGGCGCCGCCAGGCACCGCGCCCGGCGAGTCCGCGCCCCACCCACCCGCCACCGAGCCGGGCCGTGCCGCGTCCCTCACCCCGACCGACCGGCCGCCCGTGCCACCGCGTCCCACCGAAGCGCCGCCCGTGCCACCGCGTCCCACCGAAGCGCCGCCCGAGGCGCCCTCACCCCCGGCCACCGACCCCTCTCCCGACGAACACCGCCCCCGGATCGAGCGCCCCGTGCCCGACTCCCGGTCCCGTGGCCACGTCGGCACCCGGCCGCCCACCTACGACGCCGAACCCACCGCCCTCCCGGCCGCCGATCCGGACGATCTCGGCGACCTCGTGGCGGACACCGTGCTGGACGGGGCCCGGTACGGGGCGTGCACGGTGCGGGCCGTCTCCCTGCGGGGGGACTCCGCGCGGTACCGCGGAGAACCCCGCCGCGACGCGCTGCTCACCGCCCGGTTCGGCGCGGGGGAGCACGCGCTGCTGCTGGTGGCGATGGCGACCGGGGCCAGGGCCACGCCCGGAGCGCACCGGGCCGCCGCCGAGGCCTGTCACTGGATCGGGCGAGCCGTCGGGCGCAGCCACGCACGGCTGGTGGAGGACATAAGGGACGGCCGGCGCGGCGATCTGAAGTCCGGGCTGCACCGGCTCACCGACCGCAGCCTCGGCAAGCTGCGGGCCAGCGCCTCCGAGCAGGGCGTCGACCCCGGGGAGTACGCGGCCAGCCTGCGCTGCCTGCTGCTGTCGGCCGACCCCGAGTGCCGGACCCGGGTGTTCTTCGGGGTCGGACCGGGTGGGCTGTTCCGGCTGCGGGAGGGGGAGTGGCAGGACATCGAGCCGCAGGTCGCCGAGGTCAAGGGCGACCCCGTCATGGGCTTCGGCTCGCCGTCCTCCGAGACTCCCGAGGGCGACCGGCTCACCATGGACCTGGGCATCCCGACGCCGCCCAGCCCGTACGAACCGGCCCCGGCGCCACCCCGCGAGCCCTTCCGCTTCCGCACCTCCGTCGCCCGCCCGGGTGACACGCTCCTGGTGTGCACCGGCGGCCTCGCCGACCCCTTGCGCGGCGAGCCCGAACTGGGCGAGTACCTCGCCGAGCGGTGGTCCCGCCCCGACCCGCCCGGCCTCGCCGCGTTTCTCGCCGACTCCCAGGTACGGGTCAAGGGTTATGCGGACGACCGCACGGCCGCCGCGGTGTGGGAGGCGTGAGCGCCACCGGTGTGACTTGATGGAACCCGGAGGGATCCCAGGAGACCGAAGGGGCAGACGAGAACCATGGCCAAACAGAACGTCGCGGAACAGTTCGTCGACATCCTGACCCGCGCCGGAGTCAAGCGACTGTACGGAGTCGTCGGCGACAGCCTCAACCCGATCGTCGACGCCGTCCGCCGCAACTCCGCCATCGACTGGATCCACGTCCGGCACGAGGAGACCGCCGCCTTCGCCGCGAGCGCCGAGGCGCAGATCACCGGCTCGCTCGCCGCCTGCGCCGGTTCCTGCGGCCCCGGCAACCTCCACCTCATCAACGGTCTCTACGACGCCCACCGCTCCATGGCCCCGGTCCTCGCCCTCGCCTCGCACATCCCCTCCAGCGAGATCGGCCTCGGCTACTTCCAGGAGACCCACCCCGACCGGCTGTTCGCCGAGTGCAGCCACTACAGCGAGATGATCTCCAGCCCGCAGCAGATGCCGCGGCTGCTCCAGACCGCCATCCAGAACGCCGTCGGCCGCAGCGGCGTCAGCGTCGTCACCCTGCCCGGCGACATCGCCGACCGGCCGGCCCCGGAAAAGACCGCCGAGACCGCCCTGGTGACCTCCCGTCCGACGGTCCGACCGGGCGACGCCGAGATCGAACGTCTCGTCGAGATGATCGACGAGGCCGGCAAGGTCACCCTCTTCTGCGGCAGCGGCACGGCCGGAGCGCACGCCGAGGTCATGGAATTCGCCGGGAAGATCAAGTCCCCGGTCGGGCACGCCCTGCGCGGCAAGGAATGGATCCAGTACGACAATCCCTTCGACGTCGGCATGAGCGGACTGCTGGGATACGGGGCCGCCTACGAGGCCACCCACGAGTGCGACCTGCTGATCCTGCTCGGCACCGACTTCCCCTACAACGCCTTCCTCCCCGACGACGTGAAGATCGCCCAGGTCGACGTCCGGCCCGAGAACCTCGGCCGCCGCTCGAAGCTGGACCTCGCGGTTTGGGGGGACGTACGGGAGACACTGCGCTGCCTGATCCCACGGGTGAAGGAGAAGAAGAACCGCCGCTTCCTCGACCGGATGCTCAAGAAGCACGCCGACGCGCTGGAGGGGGTGGTCAAGGCGTACACCCGCAAGGTCGAGAAGCACACGCCGATCCACCCCGAGTACGTGGCGTCCGTGCTCGACGAAGTGGCCGCAGACGACGCCGTGTTCACCGTCGACACCGGTATGTGCAACGTCTGGGCCGCCCGCTACATCTCCCCCAACGGCCGCCGCCGGGTCATCGGTTCCTTCTCGCACGGCTCGATGGCGAACGCGCTGCCCATGGCGATCGGCGCCCAGTTCACCGACCGCAAGCGGCAGGTCGTGTCGATGTCCGGCGACGGCGGCTTCTCCATGCTGATGGGCGACTTCCTGACGCTGGTGCAGTACGACCTGCCCGTGAAGGTCGTCCTGTTCAACAACTCCTCGCTGGGCATGGTCGAGTTGGAGATGCTGGTCGCCGGCCTCCCGTCGTACGGCACCGCCAACAAGAACCCCGACTTCGCCGCCGTCGCCCGCGCCTGCGGTGCGTACGGGGTGCGCGTCGAGAAGCCCAAGGACCTCTCTGGGGCCCTGAAGGACGCTTTCAAGCACAAGGGACCCGCCCTCGTCGACATCGTCACGGATCCCAACGCGCTGTCCATCCCGCCGAAGATCAAGGCCGAGATGGTGACCGGGTTCGCCTTGTCCGCCTCGAAGATGGTGCTGGACGGCGGGGTCGGCCGGATGCTGCAGATGGCCCGCTCCAACCTGCGCAACGTGCCCCGGTTCTGAGAGGGCTCTAGTTGTAGGGCGTCCATCCGCGTGCGGAGGTGTCGTACACGTAGCGGGGCAGGCCCTTGATGCCGCTGGTCCGGAACGGGCGGCCGTCGTCGTCGATCCGGACCGTCCCCCTGCGGCCCTGGGAGGACCAGTCCAGCTCCAGGTACCAGCGGCAGTCGCACCCTTGCGTCCGGGCGTTGACCAGCAGCACCTCGGGATCCTGGGCGGAGACGCGGTAGGGCATGCGCATCGCCGGGATCGGCGTACCGGTGTCGTTCCCGGCGACCGCTCGGGCGATGGGGCGGTCCTTGTCCAGATTGACGTCGAAGGAGCGCGGGGTGACGGCACCCCCGCAGCCCCGGTCCATGGCATACGAGTTGCCCTGTGCCGGGGCCGTCCGTCCCACCACGCGCACGCGCAGCGCCTCCAGTACGACGGCCGTGTCGGTGCGCCCCTGCACGGACAACCGCACGAGCGTCTCGCCGCCGTGCACCGCGTTCTGCGACGCCGCCCAGACTCCGGCGTCCTGCGGCACCGGCGGCGGTGGGACCTGCGCGGGCGGCTTGGCGACGACGTAGTCGTGACCGCAGCCGAGCTTCCAGGCCTGGGAGTCGGCGGACCAGGTCAGGGGTGGGGCGGAGGTGCCCCCGCTTGGAGGTGAGGCGGTGCGGGTGGAAGGGGACGGGGAGGGCTTCGGCTGCTCCGGGGTGGCGGAGGGTGAGGAACGCCGGGGAGCGGGGGATGTGCCGTTCGGGGTGGGGGAGGGGCTCTTTTGGTGCGGCCCTTGCGTCGTCGCCGTACCGGTGGAGGCCGGGCCGGTCACAGGCGTCCGGTCGCCGGTGGTCGTACGCCGGTCGTCCGGCAGCGCGGCGAGGCTCGCGAGCACCGCGAGGGCCGCGCAGGCGGCGGCCAGTCCGGCCGCGACGCTTCTGCGGCGATACCAGGGGCGGCCAGGGGTCGTGTCCGCCTCCGCGGTGTCCGTGTTCGTGTCCGGGTGCGTGTCCGTCTCCGCGCCTGCTTCCGCCGTACCGGCAGCGTTCGCCGTCCGGGGGCGCTGCCGCGCCGCCACGGCCAGGAGCCAGCGGCGGTGCAGTTCCAGACGTTCCTCCGGTGACGCCCCGCACAGGGCGGCGAAGCGCTCCACCGGGGCGAAATCGACGGGGACCGCGTCGCCCGCGCAATAGCGGTGCAGCGTCGAGGTGTTCATGGCCAGGCGGCGGGCCAGCGAACCGTAACTTCGGTCCGTGCGCTCCTTGAACGTCCTCAGCAGCGCCGCGAACTCCCCGACGTCGTCGACGTCGTGCTGTGCCGACACCGTTCCCCCGCTCCGTAGCTCCGAACCCGCCCGGAACGGCATCCCAGGCGCCCCATGTACCTGCACGTCAGACGGGCTGGGATGGTTCCACCGGGCCCGATCGGATGCGGGCTGTTGCATCCGGGCCGTGGGACCGCTGATGCTCTTGGTGTCGCACCGGCCGGGCCCGGGCCGACCAGCCGGCCTGGCCGCGGCATCCTCATCCACGCACTCACCCACGGGGGAACACCCATGCCCATGCGCATGCGAGCAAGCGCTCTCACCGCACTCGCCGTAGCCGCCCTCGCGGCGGGCACGGTCATCACGGCACCGGCCGCCGGTGCCGCGCCGAAGGCCACCGCACCGAAGTTCCTGTCGGCGTCCCAATTGCCGCCGCACCCGACGTCGGCCTGGACCGCCGGCCCGGTCACCGAAGGGTTCCCGGAGGGACTCGGCTTCTGTGTGAGTACGGAGGGCGTGCCCTCCTACGACTACCGGCACCGGGAGTTCCGCACCGATCTGGACACGGGCGCCGTGCAGTTGACCGTCGTGGCGGACACAGCCGCCCTGGCCAAGGCCTTGGCGAAGCACTACGACGACCTGATCCGCACCTGCGCCGACCGCATCGAGAAGAACGACCCGGACGTCGAGGCCGAGGGCCGGGACTACGGTTCGCTGCCCGTCGAGGAAGGCGCCCGGGTCCGGGGCCTGCACACCGAGACGTCCTGGGGCGCCACGGACATCTCGCTGCTGTCCGTCGGCCGGGACGGCAGGACCGTCACCGTCGTGTCGTGGGGCCAGATGGGCGACTTCGACGACGCCCCCGTCGCCGCCTTCAAGAAGACGACGACCACCGCCGTCGACAAGCTGTACTGACCGGGCGTCCGCCGGAAGACCGGGGCCGTCCTCCCGCCACGGGGGTGGGGAGGACGGCCCCGTACCGGTTGCGGCGCCCGTCAAGACCGTCGTACTTCGGCCAACTTCACCGGAGCGCCCCGCAGGGGGGCGGTCGCCCCGGTGCTTCGCCGCGTACGCAGGGATCGGCAGCCGGCCGTCGGCTCATCGTCCGATCTCCGGCGGTCAGGATCCGTCCGGGGACGATGACCGGCTACCCTCTTGTCCCCCTCCCCTCCGTCGCCGTACCGCTCGGTGGCCCGCCGCCCGGGCCGCCCGGCCTGTTCCGGTGGCCGAACACCCGGTCGTCGACGATCCGGCATGACTGCCGCGTGTGCGATGGGGCATGGATCCCCGTGAACGTGTTCGAGCAGGAGGGGAACCGACATCGGCGCGCGGGCGGGGGTCATGGAGAGGCAGGCACGACGAGGCGGTCCCATAGCGATCGGGGGCTTCTCGGCGAAGACGGTGGAGGACAGGACCGACGATGTCAGGGAACACGATGAGGCGCCGCAGTTGAGGCGCCGGCTGGGACGGGCGGACCTGCGGGCCGTCCCGGAAGCCCGCAGGGCGCTGCGGGAACTGCTCGGGCAGTGGGGGAAGCACGGGCAGTCCGACGTGGCCGAACTGCTCACCAGCGAGCTCGTCACCAACGCGATCGTGCACACCGACCACGACGCGGTCCTCACGGCCACCGTCGGGCCCCGCGGACTGCGGGTGGAGGTCCGGGACTTCGTCGCGCGCAGACCACGAATGCGCGCACCGGTCGCCGACGAGGGGACGAACGGCAGGGGCCTGTTCCTGGTGCAGTCCCTCGCCGACGCCTGGGGTGTCCGGCCGCACGGCGTGGGCAAGGCCGTCTGGTTCGAGCTGGAGGCCGGGGCGGCGTGAACGCCGAAGGGGCGTGGCCCGCAGGCCACGCCCCTTCGCCGTTCCGTCACGGCTCGGCTAACCGAACTGCTGCTCAAGGTCCTTGAGCTTGCGCTCCAGGGAGTCCAGACGGGGCAGCGCCATGGTGTCGTCCTCCGCGGTGAGGTCGACGGTCACCGGATCAGCTCCTTTGCGGACCGGCTGAAGGGAGGGACGCGAGCGCACGGGCAGGGGCTCCGGCGCGGATATGGCAGGCTCCGCGGAGACCTGCGAGGAGCCGCGCTCCACCTGCACCTCCAGCTGCCGCCCGCCGCCGCGGCCGAAGTGGCCCCGGTGACCGCGGCTGATCGCCTTCAGCTGGGCCCGCTCCACGCGCTGCTGGTCGCGCCGGCGCTGCCGGGTCTCTTCCTTCTTGCGCTTGTCGTCGCGCACCTCGTCGACCGCCTCGTCCAGGCTGCGCACACCCTCGAGGAGCATCAGCGACCAGGCACGATAGGTCTCCCGGGGGGCCCGCAGCCAGCGCACCATGCGGATCTGGGGCAGCGGACGGGGCACCAGGCCCTGCTCCCGCAGGGCGGCGCGGCGGGTCTGCTTCAGGGCGCGGTCGAACAGGACCGCCGCCGACAGGGACATGCCCGCGAAGAAGTGGGGGGCACCCGCGTGGCCGACGCCCCGGGGCGCGTGCACCCAGTTGAACCAGGCCGCGGCGAAGGCGAACGTCCAGACCAGTATCCGGGAGCCGAGAGCGGCGTCACCATGACTGGCCTCGCGCACCGCGAGGACGGAGCAGAACATCGCGGCGCCGTCCAGGCCGAACGGCACGAGGTACTGCCAGCCGCCCGAAAGCCCGAGGTTCTGCTCGCCGAAGCCGACCAGGCCGTGGAAGGAGAGCAGGGCGGCGACGGCCGCACAGCAGAAGAGGAGGAGGTAGGAGAGGGTGCCGTAGAGGGCTTCCTTGCGTCTGCGTCGTTCCTCGCTGCGCTCCCAGGAGTCGTCCGCGCTCGTGTCCTTGACCGAGGAGCGCTTGCCGCGCGCGAGCACCGCCACCGCCGCCAGCATGCCCAGGAGAAGCACGGCGCCCGGAAGCAGCCAGTTCAGCGATATGTCGGTCAGTCTCATCTGGGTGGTCCCTTGCATTGGGATAGGGCGTAACGCCCGCCATAGTGGCCCAATCGCACCGACCCTCAGGGGGTTTCGGGGCAAGAGGCCGCCAAGGAAGTGCAAGGGAATGCCCAGGGCAGCGATCTGCTCGAACTGCCGCTTGAGGCTCGGAAGTTGAGTTCGAACAAGACTACCCGCACGAGTGGTTCTCCGGAAAGTTCCCGTGACACGTGGGGATGATGTGAATCGCCCGTGGGCAGGCCGGTGCCCGCTGCCCGTGCCGCGATGATCTTAGGGGACGGCGGGGAGCCGGATCCCCCCGTCGCTCAACCGGCCGTCGCCAGCAGCTTGGTGACGCGGTCCGTGTCGCAGGTGCGCGGGCAGGTCGCGCAGGTGTCCTCCGGGCGCAGCGTGTAGAACATGCAGCAGCTCGCCCGGTCGCGGGTGAGCAGGGGCTCGCCGCCCGGGCCGGTCAGCTCCCGGAACGCCGCCGTGCCGACGTACGGCTTGGTCGCCCCCGGCAGGAGCAGCTCCAGCTCGCGCATCGCACGCCGCTCCTCGATCTCGCCGAGCAGTTGGGCGACGTACCACAGCCCTTCGACGATCTCGTCGGTGGCCATACCCCACAGGGCGCGCCCGCGGCGCCGCATCCGGGGGCCGAAACCGGCCAGCACCGGTTCCAGGTGCTCGGCGACCGCCGCCCGTACCTCCGCCCGCAGCGCCTCCTCGTCGGGGACGACCCGGGCGCCGGGCAGCGCGGCCGCCTCGTCGCCGGGCAGGCAGGCGAAGCCGGCGGGGCGGACGGCGAGGTGCCCGAGGGCGTGGCCCGGGGCGGTGCGGTCGTAGGAGACATGGGTCACGGGGTAGCGGGGGACCCGGCGGTGCAGGAACCACGGCACGGTGATCAGGAGGCAGGCGGGCCAGGCGTAGCGGTGCAGGCCGAAGCCGGCGACGACGTCGGGGCGGGCCTGCGCGTCGTAGTCCCGCCGGATCTGGTCCACGTCCCACGCCAGGAAGCGGTCCAGGGCGGGGCCGGCCGCCGCGAGGTCGGCGGCGGTGGTCCAGCCGCGGCCGTGCGGGGTCTCGTCCGAGGCGTCCAGTTCGGTGACGGCGAGCCCCGGGAGGACCTCGGCCAGCCGGGTGTAGGCGCCGGAGACGGCCGAAAGGGGCGCAGGCATGTGATCACCGATCCGTCGGGTGAAACGGGGTTCTGGGAGGTAAGCCTAACCTTACTCAAGATCTTGAAAAGTTGAACGAAGATGTGAACTCGGAGCCGGGGCGCTTATGGTGCTTGACGGACGAGTAACAACCCGCCGTAATGACGCCAAGTACCGATACGTCCGGAGGAGGACCCGTGAGGCAGGGAGCGCAGGGCTCCGCGGAAACGGGGACTCCGTGGGCGGCGGGCCCGTCCGGGTCGGGCGCGCCGTCCAGGGCGAGTGGCCCGTCCGGGCAGGTTCGGGTGCCGCGGCAGGCCGGGGACGTGCGGGGCGAGCACACGCACAGTGAGCCGCCCGCGCCGGTCGCTCCGCGGGGCAGGCCGGTGGTCCAGCGGGCCTCGGTGCGCGGGCAGATCCTGGACGCGCTGCGGGCCGCACTGGTGGCGGGGGACCTGCGGCCCGGGGAGGTGTACTCGGCGCCGGTGCTGGGCGAGCGGTTCGGGGTGTCGGCGACACCGGTCCGGGAGGCCATGCAGCAACTGGCTCTCGAAGGGGCCGTCGAGGTCGTGCCCAACCGTGGGTTCCGGGTGGTCGAGCGGGGTGTGCGGGAACTGGGCGAGCTGGCCGAGGTCCGGTCGCTGATCGAGGTACCGGTGATGCTGCGGCTGGCCCGTACCGTGCCGTCCGAACGCTGGGCCGAGTTGCGGCCCCTCGCCGAGGCGACGGTCCGCGCGGCGTCCTCGGGCTGCCGCGCGACCTACGCGGAGTCCGACCGGGGATTCCACCGGGCTGTGCTGTCCCTCTCGGGCAACGTGCAGCTGGTCCGGATCGCGGAGGACCTGCACCGCAGGGCGCAGTGGCCGCTGGTCGGAGTCGGGCGGGGGGTGCGGGGGCGTGCCGAGCTGCTGGCGGACGCGCATGAGCACACGGCGCTGCTGGACGCACTGGTCGCGCGCGATCTGGATGTGGTGCGGGCGCTGGTGGGTGAGCATTTCACGGGGGCGGCTGCGGCCGGCTGAGTGTGGCTCACCCTTCAAGCCGTCGCCGCCGGCGGTACCGGTGGGGCCAACTGGCGGGCCAGCCACGTCGGTACGCCGCCCAGGAGGCGGAACAGCCGGCGGGCCTCCTCCCGCAGCCGCGACGCCTCCGGCTCCGTCTCGGTGTCGGCGAGGGACACCAGTGCCGGGGCCGTGCCGACGAGATAGCCCAGCTCCTCCCGGATCCGCAGCGACTCCGCGAACCCGTGCCGCGCCTCCGCCAGCTCCCCTTCGCGCAGGGCGAGTCCGGCCATGTGACGCCAGGTGAACGACAGCAGCAGCGGGTCGGAGTGCGCCGTCGCGCCCGCGTGGGCACGCCGGTACGCGGCGCGGGCGGCCTGGGGCGCGCTCGTCAGGTTCTCGGCCAGGAGTCCGCGCCGGAAGTCGAGCAGCGCCCGCGCCGGAGCCCCCGGAGCAACCAGGGCCGCCGCCCGGCCGAGCGCGGCCCGTGCCTCGTCGGCCCGGTCCCGGACGGCGAGCACGGTCGCCGCGTAGGCCAAGTACCCGCGTTCACAAGCGGCCGCGCCTCGTTCGTCGTCGCTGTGGGCCAACGCCTCGGCCGTGCGCAGCGCGTCCTCGGCCTCTTCCCAGCCCTGCTCGGTGTACAGACACCGTTCGACCAGCAGCGCCGCGCGCTGCAGCGCCGCCGCCGGTGTGGCCGGCAGCAGCAGGGCGGCCGCGTCGGCCCAGCACCCGCGGGAGCGCAGCCGCCATACCGCGGTCTGGAGGGGATCGTCACCGGCGGTCGTTCCGTTACCAGACATGGCGGTATGCGCCACGTTGCCCTCCCCGAGCACGCCATCGAGCTGTTGAGTGGTGGCGGCATCTCAGCATGAATCGGCGGGCCGGGCCAAGGGGGTGGGTGAAGGATTTCACAAAGTCGTGGGACGCGAGGGTGCCCGGGGTTTGCCCCCGGGACACCCCGCGTATCAGCTCATGCGCAGTGCCAGGAAGAAGTCCAGCTTGTCCTCGAGGCGTGACAGGTCACGGCTCGTCAACTGCTCGATCCGCCCGACCCGGTAGCGCAGCGTGTTGACGTGCAGGTGCAGACGGGTGGCACAGCGGGTCCAGGAACCGTCGCAGTCGAGGAAAACCTCCAGCGTCGGGATCAGCTCGGCGCGGTGGCGGCGGTCGTAGTCCCGCAGGGGGTCCAGGAGGCGGGCCGTGAAAGCGCGGCGGACGTCGTCCGGGACGAAGGGCAGGAGCAGGACGTGCGAGGCCAGTTCCTGGTGGCCCGCCGCGCAGACCCGGCCCGGGCGGGCCGCGGCGACGCGCCGGGCGTGGCGTGCCTCCTCCAGCGCGCCGCGCAGCCCCTCCGCCGAGTGGACGGCCGCGCTGACGCCCAGGGTGAGCCGGCCGTCGTCGTCGAGGCCGGCCGTGAGGGGGTCCCGGACCGACGCCAGGAGCGTGTCCGCGAGGACGCCCGCCTCCGAGCCGTCGTGCTCCGTCGAGACGGCCGGGAGGGGGACCAGGGCGATGGCCTCGTCGCCCGTGTGGGCCACCGCGATGCGGTCGGAGTGCTCCGGGCCCGCGACCGCCGGATCGACGAGGACCTCCTCCAGCAGGGCCTGTGCCACCGGGCCGCCCTCGATCTCCCCGCCCTCCCAGTCCACGCGGGCCACGACCACCTGCCAGTGCGGTGCGGCGCCCAGACCGGGCAGCAGCACCGGCGCGGCCACGCGCAGGCGGGCGGCGATCTCGGCGGGTGCCGCGCCCGTCTGGACCAGTTCCAGGACCTCCTGGGCCAGGCGGCGGCGGACCGTGCGGGCCGCGTCACGGCGGTCCCGCTCGACCGCGATCAGCTGGGTCACGCCGTAGAGCAGGTCCAGGCGCTCCTCGGGCCAGTCCCCGGCGTCCGCCTCCACGGCCAGCAGCCAGTCCGCGAGGACGGTCTCGCGCACGTCCCGGGCCGACTGCGGGGAACGGCCCGTGGAGCGGACCGGGAACAGGGAGTACGTCGTGGCGCCCAGGACGACGCGGTGGGGGCCGCGGCGGCCCGTCCGGGTGGCGGCCAGGTGCTCCCCGGCGAGCCGGGCGCACGTCTCGGCCGGCAGGGCGGGACCCGTCGCCTTCGAGCCCGCGATCAGGCGGCCGGTGGGGGACAGGACCCAGGCCCGCAGGTCCAGGTCCGAGCCGAGCAGGTCCAGCACCACGTCGGGGCCGCCGCCCGCCGGGCCCGCCGTCATCATGCGGCGGTGGCGGTCGACCACCGCCGCGAGGTCCCCGGCGCGCTCGCCGGAGACCTGCCGTACGACGTGCTCGGTGATCGTCGCGAACGCCACCGACTCGTGGACCGCGAAGAGCGGGAGGCGGTGGCGGGCGCAGGCCACGACCAGGTCCTCCGGCACGTCGCCGAGCTCGGCCTCGCCGGCGGCGAGCGCCGTCACACCCGCCTGCACCAGGATCCGGACGAACGGTTCCGAGTCGCCCGCGTTCCGTCGCCAGGCCAGGCCCGTGAGCACCAGTTCGCCGCCCGCGAGGTAGCGGCTGGGGTCGCGCAGGTCGGTGGTCATCACACCCCGCACGGTGCGGTCCAGCTCGTCCTCGCCGTCGAGCAGCTTGAGGCCCAGCGCGTCGGTGTCCAGCAGTGCGCGCAGCCGCATTCTCGTCGCCGCCGTTCTTTGTCTCGAAATCAAGCCCTGCCCCGGCTGTGTTCCAGGTCACGCGGTCGCGTCGCGCGTTTCCACAGGAGAACGAGGAGGTTTCCACGGGCCTCCGTTCATACGAATCTACAAGATGCCTGCCCTGGCCAGCCAACTCCTTCATGGTTTCCGTGACTGACTCGCTTGGCGCAGCGCGCTGTGTACTGAGGCCACTACGCGTGAACAGCACATGAACGAGCCGGGACCGCCGCACACGGATTGGCTCAATCTGAACGCCCCACGAGAAGACGAAGAAGAGAGCCGGTCATGGACTTCCTTCGCCCCGCCAGCTGGGAGGAGGCGCTCGCCGCGAAGGCCGAGCACCCCACAGCTGTGCCGATTGCGGGTGGCACCGACGTGATGGTCGAGATCAACTTCGACCACCGCCGGCCCGAGTACCTCCTGGACCTGAACCGCATCGGCGAGCTGTCCGAGTGGGAGGTCGGCGGGGAGAGCGTGCGGCTCGGTGCCTCCGTGCCGTACACGCAGATCATGGAGAACCTGCGCGCCGAGCTGCCGGGTCTCGCCCTCGCCTCGCACACGGTCGCCTCCCCGCAGATCCGCAACCGCGGCGGCGTCGGCGGCAACCTCGGCACCGCCTCCCCGGCCGGGGACGCCCACCCCCCGCTGCTCGCCGCGGGCGCCGAGGTGGAGGTGGAGTCGGTGCGCGGGAGCCGTCTCATCCCGATCGACGCGTTCTACACGGGCGTGAAGCGCAACGCGCTGGCGGCCGACGAGCTGATCCGCGCCGTGCACGTGAAGAAGGCCGACGGGCCGCAGCAGTTCTCCAAGGTGGGCACCAGGAACGCGATGGTCATCGCCGTGTGCGCCTTCGGGCTCGCGCTGCACCCCGGGACGCGGACCGTGCGGACCGGGATCGGCTCGGCCGCCCCGACACCCGTCCGGGCCAAGGCAGCCGAGGAGTTTTTGAACGCCGCGCTGGAGGAGGGCGGCTTCTGGGACAACGGCAAGATCATCACCCCGTCGGTCGCCAAGCAGTTCGCGGACCTGTGCTCCGCCGCCTGCAACCCCATCGACGACGTCCGCGGCACCGCGAGCTACCGCCGCCACGCGGTCGGCGTCATGGCACGCCGCACGCTGACCTGGACCTGGGAGTCCTACCGCGGCACCCGCCGCCTCACCGAGGGAGCTGCGTGATGCGCGTCAACTTCACGGTCAACGGCCGTCAGCAGGAAGCCGACGACGTGTGGGAGGGCGAGTCCCTGCTGTACGTGCTGAGGGAACGGCTCGGGCTGCCGGGCTCGAAGAACGCCTGCGAGCAGGGCGAGTGCGGCTCGTGCACGGTCCGTCTGGACGGCGTGCCGGTGTGCTCCTGCCTGGTCGCCGCCGGGCAGGTGGAGGGCCGCGAGGTCGTCACCGTCGAGGGGCTCGCCGACTTCGCCAAACAGCGCGCCGAGGGCGGCTGCGCGTCCGGCGCCTGCGGTACGTCGTTGCAGAGCGCCCAGGCGTGGGACGCCAAGGGCACCGACTCGCAGACCGGCGAGGGCGGCGAACTGTCCGCGATCCAGCAGGCGTTCATCGACGCCGGCGCCGTGCAGTGCGGCTTCTGCACACCGGGTCTGCTGGTCGCGGCCGACGAGATGCTGGAGCGCAACCCGAACCCGAGCGACGCGGACATCCGCGAGGCCCTGTCGGGCAACCTGTGCCGCTGCACCGGCTACGAGAAGATCATGGACGCGGTCCGCCTCGCGGCCGCCCGGCAGTCAGAGGCGGTCTGATCATGGCTTCTCCCAGCGGAACCCCCACGAAGATCACCCAGGGCTCCCGGACCAAGGGCGGCATCGGCGAGTCCACGCTCCGCCCCGACGGCATCCTCAAGGTCACCGGAG
Organism: Streptomyces sp. NRRL B-1140; assembly: GCF_001280065.1. Lineage (GTDB taxonomy): Bacteria > Actinomycetota > Actinomycetes > Streptomycetales > Streptomycetaceae > Streptomyces. The sequence continues at coordinate 83,109 of NZ_LGEA01000001.1, read as the reverse complement.
AGTTCGCGTACTCGTCCGACATGTGGCACGAGGACATGCTGTGGGGACAGATCCTCCGCTCGACCGTCGCGCACGCCGAGATCGTGTCCATCGACACGAGCGAGGCCCTGGCCATGCCCGGCGTGTATGCCGTCATGACCTACGACGACCTGCCGACCGACGTGAGGAACTACGGGCTGGAGATCCAGGACACCCCGGTCCTCGCCCACGGCAAGGTCCGCCACCACGGCGAGCCGGTCGCCATCGTCGCCGCCGACCACCCGGAGACCGCGCGCCGGGCCGCCGCGAAGATCAAGGTCGACTACCGCGCACTGCCCGTCATCACCGACGAGGCCTCCGCCACCGCCCCGGACGCCCTCCTCGTCCACGAGAACCGCGACGACCACCACGCGGGCCACGTCCCGCACCCGAACATCGTCCACCGCCAGCCGATCGTCCGCGGTGACGTCGCCGCGGCACGCGAGCGGGCCGACGTGATCGTCACCGGCGAGTACACCTTCGGCATGCAGGACCAGGCCTTCCTCGGCCCCGAGTCGGGACTCGCCGTGCCGGAGGAGGACGGCGGCGTCCACCTCTACATCGCCACCCAGTGGCTGCACAGCGACCTGCGCCAGATGGCGCCCGTGCTGGGCCTGCCCGAGGACAAGGTGCGCATGACGCTGTCCGGCGTCGGAGGCGCGTTCGGCGGCCGCGAGGACCTGTCGATGCAGATCCACGCCTGCCTGCTCGCCCTGCGCACCGGCAAGCCCGTCAAGATCGTCTACAACCGTTTCGAGTCGTTCTTCGGGCACGTCCACCGCCACCCCGCGAAGCTGTCCTACGAGCACGGGGCCACCAAGGACGGCAAGCTCACCCACATGAAGTGCCGGATCGTCCTGGACGGCGGCGCCTACGCCTCCGCCTCCCCGGCCGTCGTCGGCAACGCCTCCTCCCTGTCCGTCGGGCCGTACGTGGTCGAGGACGTGGACATCGAGGCCATCGCCCTCTACACCAACAACCCGCCCTGCGGCGCGATGCGCGGCTTCGGCGCGGTCCAGGCGTGCTTCGCCTACGAGGCGCAGATGGACAAGCTCGCCGCGAAGCTCGGCATGGACCCGGTGGAGTTCCGCCGGCTCAACGCCATGGAACAGGGCACACTCCTGCCGACCGGCCAGCCCGTCGACTCCCCGGCCCCCGTCGCCGAACTGCTGCGCCGCGTCAAGGCGATGCCGATGCCGCCGGAGCGCCAGTGGGAGTCCAGCGCGGGCGCCGACGTACGGCAGCTGCCGGGCGGCCTGTCCAACACCACGCACGGCGAAGGCGTCGTACGCGGGGTCGGCTACGCGGTCGGCATCAAGAACGTGGGTTTCTCCGAGGGCTTCGACGACTACTCCACCGCCAAGGTGCGCATGGAGGTCGTCGCCGGCGAGCCGGTCGCCACCGTGCACACCGCCATGGCGGAGGTCGGCCAGGGCGGCGTCACCGTCCACGCGCAGATCGCCCGCACCGAGCTGGGCGTCACGCAGGTGACCATCCACCCGGCCGACACCCAGGTGGGCAGCGCCGGTTCGACGTCGGCCTCCCGGCAGACGTACGTCACCGGCGGCGCGGTGAAGAACTCCTGCGAGCTGGTCCGCGAGAAGGTCCTGGAGATCGGGCGCCGCAAGTTCGGCTCCTACCACCCGGCCTGGGCGACGGCCGAACTGCTCCTGGAGGGCGGCAAGGTCGTCACGGACGGCGGTGAGGTCCTCTCCGACCTGGTCGACGTCCTGGAGGACGAGGCCGTCGAGGTCGAGGCGGAGTGGCGGCACCGGCCGACCGAGCCCTTCGACCTGCGCACCGGCCAGGGCAACGGGCACGTGCAGTACTCCTTCGCCGCCCACCGGGCCGTCGTCGAGGTCGACACCGAGCTCGGCCTGGTCAAGGTCATCGAACTGGCCTGCGCCCAGGACGTCGGCAAGGCGCTCAACCCGCTGTCGGTACTCGGCCAGATCCAGGGCGGGACCACGCAGGGCCTGGGCGTGGCGGTCATGGAGGAGATCGTCGTCGACCCGAAGACGGCGAAGGTCAAGAACCCCTCCTTCACCGACTACCTGATCCCCACCATCCTCGACACGCCGACCATCCCGGTCGACGTCCTCGAACTCGCCGACGAGCACGCCCCGTACGGGCTGCGCGGCATCGGCGAGGCGCCCACCCTGTCGTCGACTCCGGCGGTCCTCGCGGCGATCCGCGCGGCGACCGGTCTGGAGCTGAACAGGACACCGGTCCGCCCCGAGCACCTGACCGGCACACAGCTCTCCGAGGGCTGAGCAGTCACGTCGCCCTGGGGGGCTTCGTCCCCCAGGGCTCCTTGTTCGTCTCGGGCCGTCCCCCGGGTCGTGAACATCCCAACCCCCTTTGAAACTTGGGAGACGGCACCCATGACCCAGCAGTCCACAGAGCCGAGGACCACAGCCGACGACGCGGGTGAAGGCACCCGCGTCCCGGCCGGACGGTCCTGGCTCGACCGGTACTTCCACATATCCCACAGAGGGTCCAGCGTCGCCCGCGAAGTGCGCGGCGGCGTCACGACCTTCATGGCGATGGCGTACATCCTCCTGCTCAACCCCCTGATCCTGTCTGGCAAGGACGCGGCCGGGGACACGCTCGCCCAGCCGGCCCTGATCACCGCGACCGCGTTCGCGGCGGCCTTCACCACCCTGCTGATGGGCTTCGTCGGCAAGGTGCCGCTGGCGCTCGCCGCCGGCCTCTCCGTCTCCGGCGTGCTCGCCTCCCAGGTCGCACCCCAGATGACCTGGCCGCAGGCGATGGGCATGTGCGTGATGTACGGCGTGGTCATCATGCTGCTGGTCGTCACCGGACTGCGCGAGATGATCATGAACGCGATCCCGCTCGCGCTCAAGCACGGCATCACCATGGGCATCGGCCTGTTCATCGCCCTCATCGGTTTCTACAAGTCCGGCTTCGTGCACCAGGGCAAGGCCACGCCCCTCGCGCTCGGCCCGGCGGGCGAACTGGCCGGCTGGCCCGTGCTGCTCTTCGCCGGGACCCTGCTGCTGATCTTCATGCTCCAGGCCCGGAACGTCCCGGGCGCCATCCTCATCGGCATCCTCAGCGGCACGGTCGTCGCGGCGATCCTGAACGCCGCCGGCGTCATCGACCCCCGGCAGTGGGCGGGCGGCGCTCCGGAACTGCACGGCAGCGCCGTCTCCATGCCCGACTTCTCCCTCTTCGGGGACGTGCGGTTCGGCGGCTGGGGCGAGGTCGGCGCGATGACGGTCGGCATGATCGTCTTCACGCTGGTGCTCGCCGGGTTCTTCGACGCGATGGCCACCATCATCGGCGTCGGCACCGAGGCGAAGCTCGCCGACGACAAGGGCCGCATGCCGGGCCTGTCCAAGGCGCTGTTCATCGACGGAGCCGGCGGCGCGATCGGAGGCGTGTCCGGCGGTTCGGGGCAGACGGTGTTCATCGAGTCGGCCACGGGCGTCGGCGAGGGCGCCCGCACCGGCCTCGCCTCGGTCGTGACGGGCCTGTTCTTCGCGGCCTGCCTGTTCTTCACCCCGCTCACGGCGATCGTGCCGCAGGAGGTGGCGTCCGCCGCCCTCGTCGTCATCGGCGCCATGATGCTGATGAACGCCCGGCACGTGGACTGGGCCGACCGGGCCACCGCCGTCCCGGTGTTCCTCACGGTCGTGCTGATGCCGTTCACGTACACCATCACCACCGGTGTCGCCGCGGGCGTCATCTCCTACGCCGCCATCAAGACCGCCCAGGGCAGGTGGCGGGAGATCGGCGCCTTCATGTGGATCCTCACGGCGGTGTTCCTCGTGTACTTCGCCCTCAACCCGATCGAGAGCTGGCTGGGCGTCCACTGACGCCCCGGCCGCCGCAACCCCAAGGAGACCGAGACAGATGCTGGACATCGCCGAGGAGCTGAACCGGTGGGTCGAGCAGGGCCGTGACTTCGCCGTCGCCACCGTGGTGGCCGTCGGCGGCAGCGCGCCCCGGCAGCCCGGCGCCGCGCTCGCGGTGGACACCGAGGGCACGGCGATCGGCTCGGTCTCCGGGGGCTGCGTCGAGGGCGCGGTCTACGAACTGTGCGAACAGGCGCTGCGGGACGGCGAAACCGTCCTGGAGCGCTTCGGCTACAGCGACGACGACGCCTTCGCCGTGGGCCTGACCTGCGGCGGCGTCATCGACATCCTGGTCACCCCGGTACGGGCCGGCGATCCGGTCCGCCCGGTGGTCGCGTCCGCGCTCACCGCCGCCGCCCGAGGGGAGGCGGCGGCGGTGGCGCGGATCGTGTCGGGCCCGCGCGAACTGACGGGCCGGGCCCTGGTGGTCCGCCCCGACGGTTCCCACGAGGGCGGCTTCGGCGGCCATCCGGAACTGGACCGCACGGTCGCCGCCGAGGCCGGCGCCTATCTGGACGCCGGCCGCACGGGCACCCTGGAGATCGGCGAGCAGGGCTCTCGCTGCGGAGCCCCGCTCACGGTCCTGGTGGAGTCCTCGGTCCCCGCGCCCCGCATGATCGTGTTCGGCGCCATCGACTTCGCCTCCGCACTGGTCCGGATGGGCAAGTTCCTCGGCTACCACGTCACGGTGTGCGACGCGCGCCCCGTCTTCGCCACCCGGACGCGCTTCCCGGAGGCCGACGAGATCGTGGCCGACTGGCCCCACCGCTACCTGGAGGGCACCGACGTCGACGCCCGCACGGTCCTGTGCGTGCTGACCCACGACGCCAAGTTCGACGTGCCCCTGCTGAAGCTGGCGCTGCGGCTGCCGGTGGCGTACGTCGGTGCCATGGGGTCCAGGCGCACCCACCTGGACCGCAATGCCCGGCTGCGTGAAGTCGGCGTCAGCGACATGGAGTTGAGCCGGCTGCACTCGCCGATCGGTCTGGACCTCGGGGCCCGCACGCCCGAGGAGACGGCTCTGTCGATCGCGTCGGAGATCGTCGCCGGACGGCGTGGGGGCAGCGGGGTCTCCCTGACCGGGGCGCACACGCCGATCCACCACGAGCCGGACCCGGGCACCGTCGGGCGGATCGGGTCGGTGGCCTGAGACCCCGGCCGGGCGGGCCGCGTCCGCGGCCGGTGCGTCAGGGCTGTCGGAGCAGATGGTTCAGGGCCCGCCCGAACACGTACCGGGAGGAACGCCGCAGCGCGCCGTCCAGGAGCGACGGCAGGAACCGGACCCGGATCTCCTCCCGCCAGATCACCCGCGTACGGCCTCCCGGCCCGGGCCGCACCTCGAGTTCGGCCCACCCCAGCACCACCCTGCCGCGCTTCTCCAGCCGGCACATCCCCGCCGCCCCGCCCCCGGGCGGCTGCCACACGGTGACCTCCATCGGGTCGTCGAAGACCAGCGGCCCCACGCCCGAGCGGGCCACGACGAGCGTGCCCTCGCGTGTCGGCTCGTGCGGCACGACCCTGACCACCGTGAGCGGCACCACGTCACCGTGCCGGTGCCATCGTGTGATCCGCCGCCACGCCTCGTCGAGGGGGAGCGGGGCCGTGCGTTCGAGCAGGAAGTTCGCCACGGCACGATCGTAGGGAACCCACGGGGCGTTACCGGTACACCTCGCCCGGCTCGGCCTTCCCCGGTGCCAGGAGTTGAGGCACCGTCACGAAGACGAAGCCGCGTTCCTTCAAGGCGTCGATGATTCCCGGCACCGCCGGCACCGTGCCGTCGTAGAGGTCGTGGAGGAGGATGATCCCGTCCCGGGAGGACTGGGCGAGGACGCGGCGGGTGATCAGGTCGGAGTCGGTCGTCCGGTAGTCCTTGGCGGTCACGCTCCACAGCACCTCGGCCAGGCCGAGTTCGCGGCAGATGGCGTGCACGGTGTCGTCGGTGCGGCCCTGCGGAGGGCGCATCAGGGTCGGGCGCCGGCCGGTGAGGCGCTCTATCTCCTGGTTGGGGCGTTCCAGCTCCTCGCGTATCTCCTCGGGTCTCAGCCGGGTCAGGATCTTGTGGTCCCAGGTGTGGCTGGCCACATCGTGGCCCTCGTCGGCCATGCGCCGTACCAGCTCCGGGTACTTCTCGATGTGCCGCTTGCCGAGGAGGAAGAAGGTCGCCGGCACCTGCTTGTCCTTCAGGATGTCCAGCAGTCGCGCGGAGTGCTCGCTCGGTCCGGCGTCGAAGGTGAGTGCGATGCACTTGACCTCGCGGCAGTCCACGGTGCCGAAGCGGGCCGGCTGCACGTCCTCGGCCGGGCGGGCCCGGACTGCGCTGGGAGCCGTGGTGTCGGTTCCCGCGCAGCCGCTCAGGGCGAGGGTGAGGGCGGCGATCGCCGTGAGTGTTCCGGCAGTTCGGAACGGGGGCCCCGTTTTCTTCATCTTCTTGGTCAGAGAAGGCATGTCGGGACTATACATTGCGTGTATATACGCGGTTTATAGTCGCCGAGGTGTTCCCCGACGGGCCCGACGCGGTGTTTGGGGGAGCCGTACCGCGGCACTCGCCAGCACGGCAGTCCGCGTACGCCGCCGGAGGGAGGGCCGCCCGTATGACCCCGTACGCCGTCGTGATCCCCACTCTCGTGCCGGACACCCTCGCCGACTGTCTCGGCGCGCTCGCGGCCGCGACCGGACCGCGCCCCGAGGAGATCGTCCTGGTCGACGACCGGGCCGATCCCGAACCCGGGCCGCTGCGGCACCCGTTGAGCGTCCTCGGCGACCTGGGGGAGCGGACCACCGTGCTGGGCGGCGGCGGTCGTGGGCCCGCCGCCGCCCGCAACACCGGGCTGCGCGCCGTGCACACACCGTGGACCGTGTTCCTCGACGACGACGTCCAGGTGGGAGCCCACTGGTGCGAGCAGCTGGCCGAGGACCTCGCCGGGGCGTCCCCCGACACCGCGGGCGTCCAGGGCGTCCTCGCCGTGCCGCTGCCCGGCGAACGCCGTCCCACCGACTGGGAACGCGGCACGGCCGGACTCGTCCGGGCCCACTGGGTCACCGCCGACATGGCCTACCGCACCGAGGTCCTCAAGGAGGTCGGCGGCTTCGACGAACGCTTCCGGCGCGCCTTCCGCGAGGACGCCGACCTCGCGCTGCGCGTCCTCGACGCGGGCTGGCGCATCCGGCAGGGCCGCCGTACCACCCGCCACCCCCTGCACGGCGCCTCCCGCTGGGCTTCCGTGCGCCAGCAGCGCGGCAACGCCGACGACGCCCTGATGCGGCATCTGCACGGCCCCGACTGGTGGGACAAGGCCGTCGCGCCGCGCGGCCGGATCCGCACCCACGCGGCCATCACGACCGCCGGTCTCGCCGCCTGCGCCCTCGCCGCCGCCGGGCACGGCCGGGCGGCCACGGCCTGTGCGCTCGGCTGGGCGGCGGGCACGGCGGAGTTCGCCCGCGCCCGTATCGTCCCCGGTCCGCGCACCCGCCACGAGGTCACGACGATGCTGGCGACCAGCGTGCTCATCCCGCCCACCGCGACCTGGCACCGGCTGGCAGGTGCCTGGCACCACCGTCACACCCCCGCCTGGCAGGAGGAGGCCACCCCGTGAGCCCGGTGAAGGCCGTGCTGTTCGACCGCGACGGCACGCTCGTCGAGGACGTCCCGAACAACGCCGACCCCGACCGTGTACGCCCCGTCGAGGGCGCTCGCGAGGCGCTTTCGCTGCTGCGGGAGCGCGGCATCCGCACCGGTGCCGTCACCGACCAGCCGGGTGTCGCGGGCGGGCTGCTCACCGACGCCGACGTGCGGCGGGTCAACCACCGCGTGGACGAACTCCTCGGCCCCTTCGACGTGTTCGCCGTCTGCCCGCACGGCCCGGACGACGGCTGTCACTGCCGCAGGCCGCAGCCCGGCATGTTGCTGTGGGCGGGCGGCCGGATCTGCACCGGGCCCGCCGAACTCGCCGTCATCGGCTCCACCGCTGCGGACGCCGAGGCCGCGCGCCGGGCGGGCGCGCACGGCATCCTGGTCCCGGACGGGCACACGCGCCCCGAGGAGGCCGCCCGGGCCGACCACGTCGCCCCGGACCTGCTCACCGCGGTCCGGGCGCTGCTGGACGGACCACCGAAGGGCCGCGTCCTCGCCGACGAACGCCCCATCCGGCAGGCGTTCACGACGGGCCCGTGAACCGGCCCGGACCCGGGTGGCCACAGGCCACGGCCGTTACCGCATCGAGTACACCGAGGCCCGTGCCCGAGTGCTGACCCGTGACGGCCGCGGAAGTGCCGCACGGCACCCGATGAGCGGGTCTGCGGCGGCGGAGCCGGGCCGGGCGCGGCAGGCTGCTGGCATGACCTCGGATCCGGCGGCGCAGCCCGCCCGCCCCCGTCTCATCGTCCTTCGGGCCCTCGGACTCGGGGACCTGCTCGCCGGTGTTCCCGCGCTGCGCGCGCTGCGGCGGGCCCATCCGGGGCACGAACTCGTGCTGGCGGCACCCGCCGAGCTCGCGCCGGTCGCGGCCGCCACGGGGGCCGTGGACCGGCTGCTGCCCGCGAGTGCCCCCGGCCGGGCCGTCCCGCCCACGCTCGACTGGACCGGCCCGCCCCCGGACATCGCCGTCGACCTGCATGGCAACGGCCCGCCCAGCCACCGGCTGCTCCTGAGCCTGCGCCCGCACAGACTGCTCGCCTTCGCCCACCCGGAGCTGCCCGGCGTCGAAGGGCCGCCCTGGTACCCGGAGGAGCATGAACGCGACCGCTGGTGCCGGCTGCTGCGGGCCTACGGCATCGACGCCGACCCGGGCGACCTGTCGCTGCCCCGCCCGCGTACGGCGTCCCCGGCGCCCGGGGCGGCCGTACTGCATCCCGGCGCCGGGTCGCCCGCGCGCCGCTGGCCCGTCGAGCGGTACGCGGCCGTCGCGGCCGACTTGCGGGCCCGGGGCCTGCGGGTCGTGGTGACGGGAGGTGCGGCCGAGAACGACCTGGTGGCCCGGCTCGCCAAGGAGGCCGGCCTGCCGGACACCGACGTGTTCGGCGGCGGCCTGCCGTTCGAACGGCTGTCCGCGCTGGTCGCCGGTGCCTACGCCGTGATCAGTGGCGACACCGGCATCGCCCACCTCGCCGTCGCCCACGGCACGCGCTCCGTCACCCTGTTCGGCCCGGTCGCGCCGAGCCGCTGGGGCCCGCCGCCCGACCCGCGCCACCGTGCCCTGTGGTACGGCCCGGAGGGCGATCCGCACGGTCGCCGCCCCGACCCGGCGCTGCTGCGCATCACCGCCGACGACGTACTGCGCGCCGTCGGCGAACTGCCCGGCCCACAGTGGCCGTAGCGGCCCGCGTCGCGCTCAGCTCCCGCACCACCTGCACATCAGCCGGAACCCGGCGAACATCGTCAGGGGCCATATCGCGGCGAACGCCCAGATCACTCCGGGCTCGGACGTGACGATCCCGGCCACCATCAGCCCGGTGGAGATCGCGAAGAGGACCGCCACGGTCCAGACGCGAGGGCGATAGGACGCCAGACGGGCCAGGACGCGGGCGGGGTCGGGGCGGCGGCTCACTCGATGGGTGCGCAGCTTGCGGTCGAGGCGACGGTCGCGGCGCAGGGCCCGTTCCATCTCATCGAGGATGCGCTGCTCGTTCTCGGGAAGTCGGCCGATGGACACGCTCTCTCCTTCCGGGCGGCCGGACCGTCTCTCCTCCCGGGGGGACGTGCGGCGGGGAAGTACAGCGGGGGACGTACAAGCGGGTGCCCCGTGGGGCCGCCGAGCTAACCGGGCACCGGGCGCGCCAGAGCCTCGACGAGCCGGTCCGCGCTGTCCGGCACCGTGCCCTCGCGGAATCCGTCGCGGATCTGCCGCGCGGTCACCCGGCCGCCGGTCAGGCACCAGTCCCACCAGCGGTCCAACTGCCGCACGTCCAGCCGCTCGGCGGGCACCAGCGCGGGCCAGCCGCAGGCACGGGCCTGCGCGGTCAGCTTGGCGCCGCCCGCGACGGGGTCGACGGCCAGCACCGGCGTGCCCACCCGCAGCGCGATCACGAGCCCGTGCAGCCGGTCGGTGACGACCAGGTCCAGCCGGGCCAGCACGGACTGCAGTTGCGCGGGCGTGGCGCTCAGGTGCCAGTCGTGCGTGTCCAGCCGGGTCTCCAGCTCCAGCCTGCCGCAGTCCTTCGCGGCCAGCCAGCGCGTCACCTCCTCGGCGACCTGCCCGTGTCGCCGCAACTGCCCGTACTCGTGCTGTCCGTGCGCGAGGATCACCCCGACCACGGGCCGCGCCGGCACGTCCGGGGCGCGGGCCGCGAGGTCCTCCACCGGCTCGCTGTCCGGTCCGTCCCGGGGCAGCACACGGTGGAAGCCGGTCACGGCCGAGCTGCCGGGGTCGATCACCGAGGTGCCGACGGCGATCCGCACGCAGTGCGCGAACCTCCGGTGCAGCTCCTCCACCTGCGGCCCGTGCAGCGGGCCGCACACGAACACGAGATGGGTGTAGTCCTCGGGCCACAGCCGGTCCAGATGCAAAGCCTCCGGACGGAAGCGGGGGCTCCAGGCGACGTCGTAGGGGATGCCCGTCCCCCGCAGCACGTCCTCCACCCGGCGCAGGGCCAGTACGTCCCCGGCGGTCGCCTCCCGGTCCTGGAAGCTGAACCACCCGGTGAGCAGCACCCTGCGCGGTCGCTTGCCCTGTTGTGTGTGCACAAGCCCTGAGTGCCCGGACAGCAGGAAGACATTCAGGGCATTACGGTCATGGCCCGTCCCGTCACCAGGCGTGAGAGGGCTCCAGGACCGGGCGCCCTGTGCGGTGCCGGTACGACGGTCGGGCAGGGCCGTGCCGGGGCAGCGGCCGAGGCCATGCTGCGCGGCGGGGCGACGGTGGTGCACCCCGTCGCCGATCAGCACTGCGGGCGGCGCGCGTTGACGCCGCCCGTCAGCGGGCCTGCGCCACCGGTTCCTCCACCTTCGCGTTCGCGTCCACCGTGCCGCCCGGGTGCCGCAGAGCGCACAGGAAGGCGATGCCCAGGGCGATGGCCATCCCGTAGAACACCCACTGGTTGGCCTCCGCGAAGTCCATGCGGATCGCCGACATCGCGTCCCGGGTGGCCTCGGCGGCGGGGCCGGTGCCGGTGGGAGGCCGGGCGTCGCCGTTGCCGGTGACCGATTCGGTGACGTCGCGCGCCACGCTCTCAGCCGTCCCCGTGGGCACGCCCTGGGACTCCAGGGTGCCCGTGACGTTGTCGGTCGTGACGTGCGTCAGGATCGTGCCGTAGATCGCCATGCCCACGCTGGCGGCGAAGTTGCGCACGGTCTGGGTGATGCCGGTGACCTCGCCGTAGGAGGTGCCGATGGCCCGGTTCACGGCGTCCGTCGACGCCGGCGCCAGGATGAAGCCGATGCCGGCCCCGGCGAGCGCCGCGTAGAGCCACTGGTCGTGCATGGTCAGGTTGGTGAGTTCGCCCGCCCAGAGCGCGAACCCGACGGCGCCCACCACCCCGCCCAGTTTCAGGGCCGGCCTCGCGCCCTTCTTGTCGAGGATCCGGCCGCCCCACTGGGAGGCGATCGCGAAGCCCACGAAGATGTACAGCAGGAACAGCGCCGCCTGGTTCGGCGAGGCGCTCAGCGACACCTGGGCGTAGACGGAGGCGAAGAAGAACAGCGGGACGAACGCGAGCATCGCGAAGAACAGCACCAGCGCGTCCACGCTGAACGCCTTGTCGCGGAAGACCCGCAGATCGATCAGCGGATGCTCCACCCCGCGTTCGAAGCGGACGAACCCGGCCAGCACCGCGAGGCCGCCCCCGATGCACACCCAGGTCGCCCAGCTGTCCCAGCCCCACGAGAACGCCTGCTGGAAGCCGAGGACGCTCAGGCCCATGCCGATCGCGATGAGGACGGCACCCGGCACGTCCAGCGTGCCGGACCGCCGCCGGTCGGGGATGTGCGCCAGGGCCGTCAGCACCAGCGCCACGACCGCCACCGGGACGTTGACCCAGAACACGGCCCGCCAGGTCCAGTCGGTCAGCCAGCCGCCCAGCAGCGGGCCGATGGCGGTCAGCGCGCCGGTGATCCCGAAGAACAGCGCCAGGGCACGCCCGCGCCGCTCGACCGGGAACACCGTCACCACCACGGCCAGAGCCGCCGGGAACAGCAGGGCAGCCCCCAGCCCCTGGGTGGCCCGGAAGACGATCAGCCAGGCCTGTGCGGCACCGCCCTCGGGAACACACCCGCACAGCACCGACGAGACGACGAACACCAGCGTGCCGATCACGACGACCCGGCGCGGCCCGTAGAGGTCCGCGAGACGGCCACCGAGAGCGAAGAACGCCGCGAGGGCCAGCAGATAGGCGTTGACCACCCACTGCATGCCGGAGGACGACAAGTCCAGTTCGCGGACGATGTCCGGGGCCGCGATCGACACGATGGTCTGGTCGATGAACGTCATGGCGACGGCGAACATCATCGCCGCCAGCGCGACGCTCTGATGCGGTGCTGACCGGGAGGGGGCCGCGGCCTCGCCGCGCCCCGGGCGCGTGCTGCTCACGATCTCAGTCTGCGCCCGGCGATGGCGTGTCGCATCACATGACTCATCGGTCCCGGGAGCCACGCCGATACCGCGGAATGTGCTCTCCGGCAACCCCTGGGCGGTGTGAGGACGACCTCCTCGGCCATGTGACCGTGGTCCGCCACGGATGCCGCGTCGAACGTGCAGGATGCGGGCACCAAGGAGGACAAGCAGTCGAACGACGGGAGAGGCAGACGATGGTCCCAGCGGAACCGCAACCCCAGGGGATCGGCATACCGGCCGAATCCACTGCGGGCGAGACCAGGGTGGCGGCCACGCCGGCCACCGTGGGGAGACTCGTCGCGCTCGGGTACGACGTCACGGTCGAACCGGGGGCGGGAGCCTCGTCCCGCTTCTCCGACGCGGCCTACGAGGAGGCGGGAGCCCGGCTCGGCGATCCGTGGCAGGCGGAGATCGTGCTGAAGGTCAACGCCCCCTCCACCGAGGAGATCGGCCGCCTGCGCGACGGGGCGACGCTGATCGCGCTGGTCAGCCCCGGTCTCAACCCGGACCTGGTCGAGGAACTGGCACGGCGTCCGATCACCGTGCTCGCCATGGACGCCGTGCCGCGCATCTCGCGCGCCCAGTCGCTGGACGTCCTCAGCTCGATGGCGAACATCGCCGGATACCGGGCCGTGGTCGAGGCCGCGCACGCCTTCGGCCGCTTCTTCACGGGCCAGGTCACCGCCGCCGGCAAGGTGCCGCCCGCCAAGGTGCTCGTGGCCGGGGCGGGAGTGGCCGGGCTCGCCGCGGTCGGCGCGGCCCGCAGCCTCGGCGCCGTGGTCCGCGCCACCGACCCGCGTCCCGAGGTCGCCGAGCAGGTGCGCTCCCTGGGCGGCGAGTTCCTGACGGTCTCGACCGAGCAGGAGGTGAGCACCGACGGCTACGCCAAGGCCACCTCGGACGACTACAACCGGCTCGCGGCGCAGATGTACGCCGAGCAGGCCGCCGACGTCGACATCATCATCACCACCGCGCTCATCCCGGGCCGTCCCGCGCCGAGGCTGATCACGGCCGAGGACGTGGCGCGCATGAAGCCCGGCAGCGTGATCGTCGACATGGCCGCCTCCCAGGGCGGCAACGTCGAGGGCACGGTCGCCGGCAAGGCGGTCGTCACCGACAACGACGTGACGATCATCGGGTACACCGATCTGCCCGGCCGGCTCCCCGCCCAGGCCTCGCAGTTGTACGGCACGAACATCGTCAACCTGATGAAGCTGCTCACCCCGGGCAAGGACGGCCGGCTCGTCCTCGACTTCGACGACGTGGTGCAGCGGTCGATGACCGTGGTCCGCGAGGGCGAGAAGACCTGGCCGCCGCCCCCGGTCCAGGTGTCCGCCGCGCCCGCACCGGCCGCGGCCAAGGAGCCGGAACCTACCGCCGCACAGACACCCGCCAAGCCCGCCCGCCCGGCCTGGTCCTCCTACGCCCTCGTCGGTGCCGGAGCGCTCGCACTGTTCCTGGTGACGGCCTTCTCCCCGAGCGAACTCCTCGGCCACTTCACGGTGTTCGTCCTGGCGATCGTCATCGGCTTCTACGTCATCGGCAACGTGCACCACGCGCTGCACACCCCGCTGATGTCGGTCACCAACGCCATCTCCGGCATCGTGGTGGTCGGCGCGCTGCTGCAGATCGGGCAGGGCGACACCGCCGTCACCGTACTGTCGTTCGCCGCGATCCTGCTGGCGAGCATCAACATCTTCGGCGGATTCGCCGTCACCCGCCGCATGCTCGGCATGTTCTCGAAGGGCTGATCAGGGATGACCACAGACACGGCCGCCCAGGCCGCCTACGTCGTCGCCGCGCTGCTGTTCATCCTCAGCCTCGCCGGCCTCTCCCAGCACAAGACGTCCCGCTCCGGAGTCGTCTGGGGCATCGCGGGCATGGTCGTCGCGCTCGCCGCCACGGTCGGGCTCGCCTCCCGCAGCATCACCGCGACCGGGCTCGTCCTGATCGCCGTCGCCACGGCCCTCGGCGCGGGCGTCGGCCTGTGGCGGGCCCGGGTGGTCGAGATGACCGGCATGCCCGAGCTGATCGCCATCATGCACAGCCTCGTCGGTCTCGCCGCCACCTTCGTCGGCTGGAACGGCTACCTCGACGTCGACGCCGAGCTGTCGGGTTCGCTGCTGGGCATCCATCACGCCGAGGTGTTCATCGGGGTGTTCATCGGCGCCGTCACCTTCACGGGTTCCGTCGTCGCCTACCTGAAGCTCTCGGCGCGCATCAACTCCCGCCCGCTCACGCTGCCCGGCAAGCACGTCCTCAACATCGGCGCGCTGGTCGCCTTCGTGGGGCTGACCATCGCGTTCGTGGCCCGCCCGAGCATGGGCCTGCTCATCGCGGTCACCGTGATCGCGCTCGCCCTCGGCGCGCATCTGGTCGCCTCCATCGGCGGCGGTGACATGCCGGTGGTGGTCTCCATGCTGAACAGCTACTCCGGCTGGGCCGCCGCCGCTTCGGGCTTCCTGCTCGCCAACAACCTGCTCATCGTCACCGGTGCGCTGGTCGGCTCCTCCGGTGCCTACCTGTCGTACATCATGTGCAAGGCGATGAACCGCTCCTTCATCTCGGTGATCGCGGGCGGTTTCGGCACCCCCGCGGCGGCCGCCGACGAGGGCGAGCAGGGCGAGCACCGGGAGATCAACGCCGAGGAGACCGCCGAACTCCTCGGCAACGCCACCTCGGTCATCATCACGCCGGGCTACGGCATGGCCGTCGCGCAGGCGCAGTACCCGGTCGCCGAACTGGCGCGCAAGCTGCGCGACCGGGGCGTGGAGGTGCGCTTCGGCATCCACCCCGTGGCCGGCCGGCTGCCCGGGCACATGAACGTGCTGCTCGCCGAGGCCAACGTGCCGTACGACATCGTCCTGGAGATGGACGAGATCAACGACGACTTCGCCGCCACGTCGGTCGTCCTGGTCATCGGCGCCAACGACACGGTCAACCCGGCCGCCACCGACAACCCGTCCAGCCCCATCGCCGGCATGCCGGTGCTGCACGTGTGGGAGGCGGCGAACGTGGTCGTCTTCAAGCGGTCGATGGCCGCCGGGTACGCGGGCGTGCAGAACCCGCTGTTCTTCCGCGAGAACACCCAGATGCTCTTCGGCGACGCCAGGCAGCGCGTCGAGGACATCCTGCGCGGCCTGGACTCCCTGGACACGCCGGTCCGGGAGATGGCCGGCACGTCGCGCTGAGCGCGGTGCCCCGCCGGTACGGACCGGCGGGGCACCGGCGCCCGCGGGTGCGGTGGGCCCGGTAAGGGCGTTGACTGGTGGGGACAGGCATCACGGCGACGCCGGGCACGCACGGACGGCGCAGCCCGCGTTGCGACACCGGCATGGTGCGGAGTCGACCATGACCCATCAGCTTCGGGTACGCGTGTGCGCGGTACTGGCAGCCGCTTTGCTGGCCGTTTCGGGGGGTTACGCGTACGGGGCCCCCGCGCGCGACGACATGGACCTCGACATCGAAACGGCCGTGCAGGGCGTCGACGCCTTCTGGGACGCCCACTGGTCCGAGTTCTTCACCGAGACGTACGTTCCGCCCACCGTCCTGGGCGAGTACGACGGCGCCTCCGCGGACGTCCCCACCTGCGACGGCGAACCGCTGGCCGACGACAACGCCTTCTACTGCAGGACGGACGAGGACTACCTCGCCTGGGACACCGACCTCATGCGCTCCGGCTACCGGTACGGGGACGCGTTCGTGTACCTGGTCGTCGCGCACGAGTGGGGTCATGCCATACAGAACCGCCTCGACGCCGAACTCCAGACGGTGGACGCCGAGTTGCAGGCGGACTGCCTGGCCGGTGCGGAACTCGAGGGTGCCGCTCAGGACGGAACGGTCGTCTTCGACTCGGGGGACGTCGACGAGGTGCGCACGGCCCTCGTCCGGGACGCCGACCAGACCCCCTGGACGAAGGAAGGGGACCACGGGAGCGCCTCCGAGCGGGTCGACGCCTTCGCCACGGGCCAGGAGGTGGGGGTCGAGGGCTGCTTGCCGCAAGAGGCGTCCGCGGAAGGCGCGTCGGCCCCGGTCCGGTAGGAGAAGCCGCGCGGAACCGGCGCGTTCGCGGTGCGGACAGCATGCGCGAGGCCGGCCCGACGAGATGTCGGGCCGGCCTCGCGGCGGTGCTGCGGGGTCAGTCCGTGCCGGAGTCCATCGCCGCGCGGTCCAGCCACGCGTCCTCCTCCGAGACCTCACCGCGGGAGGCGATGGCCTCGGCGCCGCCCTGCGGCAGCTCCGGCATGGTGCCGATCAGCCCGGTCGCGGCGGCCTGGGAGGCGCCGATGGTGGGGCTGCCCGTGCCGATCAGGCCGATGCCGGCGTACTGCTCCAGCTTGGCGCGGGAGTCGGCGATGTCGAGGTTGCGCATCGTGAGCTGGCCGATCCGGTCCACCGGGCCGAACGCGGAGTCCTCGGTGCGCTCCATGGACAGCTTGTCCGGGTGGTAGCTGAACGCCGGGCCCGTGGTGTCGAGGATCGAGTAGTCCTCACCGCGCCGCAGCCGCAGCGTCACCTCGCCGGTGACGGCGGCGCCGACCCAGCGCTGCAGCGACTCGCGGATCATCAGCGCCTGCGGGTCCAGCCAGCGGCCCTCGTACATCAGCCGGCCGAGGCGCCGGCCCTCGGTGTGGTACTGGGCGAGGGTGTCCTCGTTGTGGATCGCGTTGACCAGGCGCTCGTAGGCGGCGTGCAGCAGGGCCATGCCGGGGGCCTCGTAGATGCCGCGGCTCTTGGCCTCGATGATCCGGTTCTCGATCTGGTCCGACATGCCCAGGCCGTGCCGGCCGCCGATGGCGTTGGCCTCCATGACCAGGTCGACGGGGGAGGCGAACTCCTTGCCGTTGACCGTCACCGGGCGGCCCTCGGCGAAGCCGATGGTCACGTCCTCGGCGGCGATCTCGACCGACGGGTCCCAGAACCGGACGCCCATGATCGGCTCGACGGTTTCGACGCCGGTGTCCAGGTGCTCCAGCGTCTTGGCCTCGTGGGTGGCGCCCCAGATGTTGGCGTCCGTGGAGTACGCCTTCTCCGTGCTGTCCCGGTAGGGCAGTCCGTGGGCCAGCAGCCACTCGGACATCTCCTTGCGGCCACCGAGCTCGCTCACGAAGGCCGCGTCGAGCCAGGGCTTGTAGATCCGCAGGTGCGGGTTGGCGAGCAGTCCGTAGCGGTAGAACCGCTCGATGTCGTTGCCCTTGAAGGTCGAGCCGTCGCCCCAGATCTGGACGTCGTCCTCCAGCATGGCCCGCACCAGGAGCGTGCCGGTGACGGCGCGGCCGAGCGGGGTGGTGTTGAAATACGCCCGTCCGCCCGAGCGGATGTGGAACGCGCCGCAGGTCAGCGCGGCCAGGCCCTCCTCGACCAGCGCGGCTCGGCAGTCGACCAGGCGCGCGATCTCGGCGCCGTAGGTCGTGGCACGGCCGGGAACCGAGGCGATGTCGGGCTCGTCGTACTGGCCGATGTCGGCGGTGTAGGTGCACGGGACGGCGCCCTTGTCGCGCATCCACGCGACCGCGACGGAGGTGTCGAGACCGCCCGAGAAGGCGATGCCGACGCGTTCGCCGGCGGGCAGGGAGGTGAGGACCTTGGACATAGAAAGAGTATGTATCACTTTGCATAGTCATGCAAGTGCCCTGTGCGGTGACGCAGGGGAGGTCACTGAGCCGCCGAGGCGGGCGCCAGGAGCTTGGGCCAGTCCTGGCCGGCGGCCCAGTCGGTGAAGCTGTGCCAGCCGGCTTCGGGGTGGTCGCGACGCAGCTCTGTCACGTCGACGTCGAGGCCCGAGGTGGTGAAGTACTCGAACATGGCGGTCAGGTCCGCGGAGCGGGTCCGCACGTGGGTCAGGGGTACCTCCTGGTGGCGGATCGGACGGCCGGTGGCCACCGCGAGGGCCTGCGCCATCTCGGCGGGGGTGAGCTCGTCGGAGGCGATGTCGATGCGACGCCCGGAGAACTCGTCGCGGTGCTGGAGGACCAGTGCGGCGAACGCGCCGATGTCGCCGGCGGGGATGAGAGCAAGCGGCGCGTCGGCGGGCATGGGCCAGGCGAACGTGCCCTGACGCAGCCCTTCCAGCGTCCATCCGCTGGTGTAGTTGTCCATGAACGCGGCCGGGGCGATCACCGTCCAGGGCACTCCGGCCCCGCGCAGATGCCGCTCCACCAGGTGTTTGCTCTCGTAGTGCGGGATGCCGGTGCCGCGGTCGGCGTGTGCGGCGGAGGTGAGCACGACGTGCGTGAGGCCGGCCGCTGCCGCGGCGTCGACGAGGGCCTTGCCCTGCCGGGTTTCGGTGGCGGGGTCGGTGCCGAACGGGGTGGTGACCGCGAAGAGCGAGTGCGTCCCCGAGAGGGCCGCGTCGAGGGACGTGCGGTCGTCGAAGTCGGCGTGGCGGACGTCGGCCCCGAGGCCGCGGAGGGTGTCGGCGGCGAGCGAATCGGGACTGCGGGTCAAGGCGCGCACTCGGTGGCCGGCCGCGAGCAGGGCTCGGGCGGTGGCCCCGCCCTGGGCTCCGGTGGCTCCGGAGACGGCGACGTTGAGCATGGATCTCCCCCAAGGATAGAATGACTGCGTTGCGCATTAACTGCGTCACGCAGCAGACTAGTACGAGATTGCTGCGTCGCGCAGCAATAAGGAGTGTGATCCAGGTGGCGGAGTCGCGGCGTGCCCGGCTGTACGAGGAGTTGTCGATGGAGTCCCGCCGCTACCTGGCGGCGTATGTGCTGTTCAATCAGGCTCTCGCCGACCATCTCGGTCTGCACCCGACCGATGTGCAGTGTCTGAGTCTGCTGACGGCCCGGCCGGGACCGCTCACCGTCCGGCAGATCGCCGACATGACGGGCCTGACGACAGGCTCGGCCACACGTCTGGTGGACCGTCTCGAACGAGACGGGTACGTGGTCCGCACTCCCGACCGGCAGGACCGCCGGCGGGTGCTGGTCGCCCCGGTGGCGGAGCGCGTCGCCCGCGTCACCGCGGTATGGGACGACCTCGGCCGGTCGTGGCAGGCGCTGCTCGACGGTCACACCGAGGACGAGCTCGAGGTGATCACCCGTCACATGCGACAGGCGCACGATCTCAGCCACACCCAGATGCGGCACCTGCGATCCAAGCCCAAGCCGGACTGAGAGACGAATTGCCCGGGCCCGATGCGGACCAGGCTTCGGGCCGGCGTCGGGACGGCCGGCGAAGTCACCCGGTGCCGGAGCCCCCGAGCGCCCCCAGGATCCGCTCCGCCGCCAGAGTCGGAGTCAACTCGCCTTCCCTGACTTGCTCTTCCAGCACCGGCGCCAACGCCCGTACCGCAGGGTCGGCCTGCAGGCGGCCGAGGAGTTCGTCGCGGACCATGGTCCAGGTCCAGTCGACCTGCTGGTCACGGCGCTTGGCGGTGAGGCGGCCGGTGGAGTCCAGCAGCGTGCGGTGCTGCTCCAGGCGCTCCCACACCGTGTCCAGGCCGGTCGACTCGCGGGCGCTGCAGTGCAGCACCGGCGGCGTCCAGAACGCGTCCTTGCCGTGCATCAGCCGCAGGGCACCCGCCAGTTCCCGCGCGGCCGCCCGGGCGTCGCGCTCGTGCGGCCCGTCCGCCTTGTTGACGGCGATCACGTCCGCCAGCTCCAGCACGCCCTTCTTGATGCCCTGGAGCTGGTCGCCCGTGCGGGCGAGGGTGAGCAGCAAAAATGTGTCGACCATGTTCGCGACGGCGGTCTCGGACTGGCCGACACCGACCGTCTCCACCAGGATCACGTCGTAGCCGGCCGCCTCCATCACCACGATCGACTCACGGGTGGCCTTGGCGACCCCGCCCAGCGTGCCCGCCGTGGGGGAGGGGCGCACGAACGCCGCCGGATCCACGGCCAGGCGCTCCATCCGGGTCTTGTCGCCCAGGATGGAGCCGCCGGTACGGCTGGAGGACGGGTCGACGGCCAGCACCGCCACCCGGTGCCCGAGCGAGGTCAGCAGCGTGCCGAACGCGTCGATGAACGTCGACTTGCCCACGCCGGGCACCCCGCTGACCCCGATCCGCCGGGCCCGGCCGCTGTGCGGCAGCAGCGCGGTCAGCAACTCCTGGGCCAGCGCCCGGTGCTGGGGCCGGGTCGATTCGACGAGTGTGATCGCGCGGGCGATGATCGCCCGCTTCCCGTCGAGCACGCCCTTCACATACGCGTCGACATCGATCACAGTTCGTGCCCGAGGCCGTCCGACAGCCGCCGCACCAGGTCGTACGCCGCGTCCGGGATCACCGTCCCGGGCGGGAAGACGGCCGCCGCGCCCATCTCCAGCAGCGTCGGCACGTCCTGCGGCGGGATCACCCCGCCGACCACGATCATGATGTCCTCGCGGCCCTCCTCGGCCAGCGCCTCGCGCAGCGCCGGGACGAGGGTGAGGTGACCGGCCGCCAGCGAGGAGACGCCGACGATGTGCACGTCCGCCTCGACGGCCTGCCGGGCCACCTCGGCGGGCGTCTGGAACAGCGGGCCGACGTCCACGTCGAAACCGAGGTCGGCGAACGCCGTGGCGATCACCTTCTGGCCGCGGTCGTGGCCGTCCTGGCCCATCTTCGCGACCAGGATGCGCGGGCGGCGGCCCTCGGCCTCCTCGAAGGCGGACACCAGGGTGCGGGTGCGGTCCACGCTCGGGGACTCTCCGGTTTCGTTGCGGTACACGCCGGAGATCGTACGGATCTGCCCCGCGTGCCGGCCGTACACCTTCTCCAGGGCGTCGGAGATCTCCCCGACGGTGGCCTTCGCGCGGGCCGCGTGCACGGCCAGCTCCAGCAGGTTGCCCTCGCCGCCGGCCGCCCGGGTGAGCGCGTCCAGCGCGTCCTGGCAGGCCCGCTCGTCGCGCTCCGCGCGCAGCCGCCGCAGCTTCTCGATCTGCTGGGCGCGCACGGAGGAGTTGTCGACCTTCAGGACCTCGATCTGCTCGTCGGACTCCACCCGGTACTTGTTGACGCCGATGACCGGCTGGCGTCCCGAGTCGATCCGGGCCTGCGTGCGGGCCGCGGCCTCCTCGATGCGCAGCTTCGGGATGCCCGCGTCGATGGCCTTGGCCATACCGCCCGCGGCCTCGACCTCCTCGATGTGCTGCCAGGCGCGCCGGGCCAGGTCGTACGTCAGCTTCTCCACGTACGCGCTCCCGCCCCACGGGTCGATCACGCGGGTGGTGCCGGACTCCTGCTGGAGCAGCAGCTGCGTGTTGCGGGCGATGCGCGCCGAGAAGTCGGTGGGCAGCGCGAGCGCCTCGTCGAGGGCGTTGGTGTGCAGCGACTGAGTGTGCCCCTGCGTCGCCGCCATCGCCTCGACGCAGGTGCGCGTCACGTTGTTGAACACGTCCTGCGCGGTCAGCGACCAGCCCGAGGTCTGCGAATGGGTGCGCAGGGAAAGCGACTTGGCGTTCTGCGGGTCGAACTGCTTCACCAGCTTCGCCCACAGCAGCCGCGCCGCCCGCAGCTTGGCGACCTCCATGAAGAAGTTCATGCCGATCGCCCAGAAGAACGAAAGGCGCGGCGCGAACGCGTCCACGTCCAGGCCCGCTTCACGCCCCGCGCGGATGTACTCGACGCCGTCCGCGAGGGTGTACGCCAGCTCCAGATCGGCCGTAGCACCGGCCTCCTGGATGTGGTACCCGGAGATGGAGATGGAGTTGTAGCGCGGCATCCGCTGCGAGGTGTAGGCGAAGATGTCGGAGATGATCCGCATCGACGGCTTCGGCGGATAGATGTAGGTGTTGCGGACCATGAACTCCTTCAGAATGTCGTTCTGAATGGTTCCGGCCAGCTTCTCCGGCGGTACGCCCTGCTCCTCCGCCGCCACGATGTACAGCGCCAGCACCGGCAGCACGGCACCGTTCATCGTCATCGACACGGTCATCTTGTCCAGCGGGATCCCGTCGAACAGCTGCCGCATGTCGTAGATCGAGTCGATCGCCACGCCCGCCATGCCGACGTCGCCGGTCACCCGCGGGTGGTCGCTGTCGTAGCCCCGGTGCGTGGGCAGGTCGAAGGCGACGGACAGGCCCTTCTGGCCGGCCGCGAGGTTGCGCCGGTAGAAGGCGTTGGACTCCTCGGCCGTCGAGAAACCGGCGTACTGGCGGATCGTCCAGGGCTGGTTGACGTACATCGTCGGGTACGGGCCGCGCAGGTACGGCGCCGCTCCCGGCCGCGTGTCGAGGAAGTCCAGGCCCTCCAGGTCGTTGCCGGTGTAGAGCGGCTTGACGGCGATGCCCTCCGGGGTCTCCCAGAGCAGGTCGTCCCCGCCGGAGGCGTTCTTGACCGCCGCACGCCATTCGTCGGCGCCGCCGTCGGGGGCCGGGGTGCCCAGCTCGATCCCGGAGAAGTCGGGGATGGTCATCAGGACGCAACTCCCATGCGGTCGAGGGTGGCGGACAGCACGGCGACGGCGTCACAGCCCGCGAACACGTACGCGTCGACACCGGGGTACTCCCCGGGCCGGCCCGCGAGGAACACATGCCGGGCACCGGCGGCCTTCAGCTCCTGGACGGTGGCCTCGGCCCGCTCCGCGTACAGCGCGTCGCTGGAGCACAGCACGGCCTCCGTCGCACCGCTCTCCTCGAAGGTGCCCTCCGTGACCGGCTCGATGCCGCCGGCCTGGAAGAGGTTCGAGGCGAAGGTGAGGCGCGCGGTGTGGGCGGCGGCCGGGCCCAGCGCGGCGAGGAAGATCCGCGGCCGGGACCCGGTCGCGGCGAGATGGGCGTCGGAGCGGGCGCGCAGCGCCTCGTACGCCTCGTCACGGCGCACCCGCGGCAGCCCGCCGGAGCGCGGCTCGGGAGCGTCCGCGCGGACGACCGGCTTCTCCGCGAGGAACGGGAACTCGCTGACACCGGTGATGGGTTCGCGCCGCTTGGCCAGCCGGCCGGTGCGCGCCTGCCAGGTCTCGGCGAGATCCCGCTCCAGGTCACCCGAGCGCAGAGCCGCCGCCAGGCCGCCGAGCCGCTCGATCCGCCGGAAGAACTCCCAGCCCGCGTGGGCGAGTTCGTCGGTGAGTCGCTCCACGTACCAGGAGCCGCCCGCCGGGTCGATCACCCGGGCCAGGTGCGACTCCTCGATGAGGATGGTCGAGGTGTTGCGGGCGATCCGGCGCGCGAACGCGTCCGGCAGGCCGAGGGCGTGGTCGAAGGGCAGCACGGTGACCGCGTCGGCCCCGCCCGCACCGGCGGCCAGCGTGGCGATCGTGGCGCGCAGCATGTTCACCCACGGGTCACGGCGCGTCATCATCACCGGCGACGTCACGACGTGCTGGAGCTGCGCCCCCGCGCGCGGCGCCCCGCAGGCCTCGGACACCCGGGCCCACAGCCGGCGCGCGGCCCGCAGCTTGGCGATCGTCAGGAACTGGTCGGCGGTGGCCGCGTACCGGAACTCCAGCTGGGCACAGGCCTGTTCGACGTCCAGCCCGGCCTCGGTCAGCTCCCGCAGGTACGCCACCCCGGTGGCCAGCGAGCAGCCCAGCTCCTGGGCGGCCGAACCACCGGCCTCGTGATACGGCAGCGCGTCCACGGTCAGCGCACGCAGTCCCGGGTACTGCCCGGCGCACAGCCGCGCGAGCTCGGCCGCCGGCGCGCTCTCGCACCGCTGCCCGGTACGGGCCTCGTACCCCAGCGGATCCGCACCCAGGTTGCCGCGCGCGGCCTCGCGAGCGACTCCCCGCTCCTCGTACACCCGCAGCAGCTCCCGGGCGGCGGACTCGGTGTCGCGTCCCGCGTCCAGGACGACGGGCGCCAGATCGAGGTACACGCCGTCGAGAACCCGGCCGAGGTCCGCCGGCGCGATGCCGCCTTCTCCGACCGTCAGCCACAGCGAGGTGACGCCGTTCTCCAGGTCCCCGAGCACCGCGTCACGGTCGGCCACCGTGTGCCGTTGCCGTACGTCCCAGCCGCCGGCCGTGTTCCCCTCGGGGCGGCCGCCGCGCACAAAGGGGGCGAAACCGGGGAAGCCCGGCTCGGGCGCGGCGTCGTGGGCGGTGTAGAGGGGGCGGGTGCGCAACCCGTCCTCCAACGCGGTGGACAGGGCTTCCTCGGCCTCGGCCCCCTCGACGTCCTTGCCCGATTTGCGCAGCACACCCGCCACAAGGCGCTGCCACTGCTCATGGGGCACGTCAGGGAACTCGCCGGCCAGCTCAAGCCCGTCGTCAGGCAGGACCGTCATGCTCGGATGTTAGGCCACGTTAACGAACGAGCAGCAGAGGGAACGGCTGTGACGTTGCCCTCGCCACGGTTGTGACCTCGCTCTCCCCGCCCGTGCGACCTGCCCGGGAGGGACGGAGATCGCCGCCCATGGTAGCGACGGAACCGCTGCCGCGGGCCGAAACGTCACGGGTCGGCTGTGCCTGCCCGACCATGCGGCGCAGCGCACACTCGACGGCGGGCGGTGGGCAGTGTGGGCACTGAGCGCCGGGGTAGATGAACGTCCGAAAGGTCACTTGGCAACACGAACAACAACGAAAGAGCCCCACATGGTCATCCCGCTTATGAAGCAGGCGGAGGATGAGCCGGGCGCGGACGAGCAGGCCACCCTCCGTTACGGCGTGGTCTGGGCAGAAGGCGCAGCGTGTGCCGTCGAGGCACGCCGAGCGCTGCGCGCGTTCCTGTCGCACGTACCGTGTACCGGCCGCACGCCCGTGCCGGCCCCGCTCGCGATCGATGCCGAACTGGTCGTCAGCGAACTGGTCACCAACGCGATCCGGCACGCACCCGGCCCCTGCGGGATGACTCTGCGGACGTCCGGTGACGGACTGGCCATCACCGTGTGGGACACCTCCGCCGAGCAACCGGTGGTCATGAGGCGCGACGGGCAGCGTTTCGGCGGTCACGGGATGCACGTGGTGCACACGGTCAGCAGCGAGGTGACCGTCGTGTTCCTGGACGACGGCAAGGAGATCACCGCCTGCCTGCGCCCGGCGCCGCACAACGGCCCCGACGAGATACGCGAAGCAGGTCCCGCCACGTGACTCCGGCCGAGACCCCTCCGCCGGAGGCGCTCACCACCCGGTGAACAGCAGATGGTTCAGCAGCAGCGCGAGCAGCGCCTGGGAGGTGAGCCAGAGGCGAGGGCGGTCGAGGAACGCGCAGGCCGCGAGCAGCCACAGGACGAAGGGGAGCCAGATGCGTTCCGTCTCCGCCTTGCTCATGCCGGACAGGTCCGCGACCAGCAGGGCGGCCGACGCGGCGCACACGAGGAACGCCAGGCGCACCTCGGCCCGGGGCGCGGTGCGGTGCCCGACCAGGGCCGCCACCGTCCGCCGCAGCCCCGCCACCGTCGCCGGACCCGTGACGAGCACCGCGCAGGCCAGGTTGGCCCACACCCAGTACCCCTGGGGACGGATGCCGCCCGCGCCCTGGCCGTAGCGCGTGACCAGCAGGCGGTAGGCCTCCCACCAGTCGAAACCCGCGAGCGTGAACACCGTCGGCACCACGGCGAACCCGGCGAGCAGTACCACCGGCAGCACCGGGCGCTCCCTGATCCCGCGGCGGCCGAGCACCAGGACGGCCGCCGCGATCAGCGCGACGAGGGTGAGACCGTACGACAGGTAGCAGGACAGGCCCAGCAGCAGCCCGGACGCGCCCGCCCACCCCGGAGATCTCCGGGTGACCGCCAGCGCGAGCAGGGCCACGGCCCAGGCCGCCACCGCCGCGAAGTACGCGTCGGCCGAGGTGCCCATCCACACGGCCGCCGGGGCCAGTACCAGGAAGGGGGCCGCCCGCCGGGCGGGTGCCTCGCCGGCCAGGGCGCGGATCGTGATCAGCACGGCCACGCAGGCGGTCGCCCCGACGGTGATGCACCACATCCCGGCCCAGCCCCCGCCCCGCAGTCCGATCCGGTCGAGCAGCACGAAGGTGAGCGTGGCGGCGGGCGGGTGCCCGGCGACATGGGCGGGCCAGTTGTCGGGGGAGTCGAGCAGGATGTGCCCGGTGAAGCCCCGCAGCGCTGCCGGGATGTCGTCGAAGCGGTCGATGACCCGCAGGTACTCGTGGCGGGTGGTGAGCCGGCGGGCGATGCCCCGGTGCCACCCGTCGACCAGGGCGAGGGAGAGGATCCACGCCAGGGCCGTGCCCCAGGCGGCCGGGAGCAGGGCACGCCAGGGGAGACGGGCCGCCAGGGCGGGGCCGTACGCCACGGTGCCGATCGCGACCAGGACGGCGGCGGGGGTGCCGGGGCCCGTGTGCGGGGCCCAGGACGCCAGCAGCGGAGGCCAGTCGACGAACAGCGTCCGGTCGGCGTCCTCGATACGACGGCCGGCCAGTACGGCCGCCGCCACGAGCAGCGCGGCGGCACCGGCCGCGCACAGGTCGCGGCGCAGGCCTCGGGACGGGGCGGTGGGAGGGGTGCGGATCACACCGGCACGCTAGGCCGCGTGGCCGGTCGCGGACCGCCGACCGGGCCCGACGTCAGCGTTTCGTCATGGGTCGCGCACCCTTTCGCGGGGTGTTCGCGGCCTACCGTCGGCTCATGCGAGACGATCCACGCGATCCGCGGCTCCCCACGTCCCCCGGCTTCTGGCGCAGCCCCCTGCGAGGCCCACGGTTCACCTCGGTGCTGGGCCTGGCCCTGCTGGCCGGCATCACCGTGCTGTTCGTGACGGGGCTCCTCTCGTACGCCGCCTACAACCCGGACCTGTCGCCCGTCAACGACAAGACCCCGGACAAGGGGATCCTCGGTTTCTACCTGTTCCCCTGGCCGACCGGCCCGCACTGGCTGTACCGGCTGAACCAGGGCGTCCACGTCACCCTCGGCCTCACCCTGATCCCCGTCCTGCTCGCCAAGCTGTGGTCCGTCGTCCCCAGGCTGTTCGCGCTGCCCCCGGCCCGCTCGCTCGCGCACGCCCTGGAGCGGATCTCGTTGCTGCTTCTGGTCGGCGGCGGCCTCTTCGAGTTCGTCACCGGTGTCCTCAACGTCCAGCTCGACTACGTCTTCCCGGGCTCGTTCTACCCCTTGCACTTCTACGGCGCCTGGGTGTTCTTCGCCGCCTTCGTGGCCCACGCGGTGCTCAAGACGCCCACGGCACTGCGCAACCTGCGCCGGCTGCGGGAGGACAGCAGCGACCTGGTCTCCCCGCGCCCCGCCGAGCCGACCGTCTCCCGGCGGGGCGCCCTGTGGTTCGTCGGGGGCGGCTCGCTGCTGCTGTTCGTCACGACCGTGGGGCAGAACTTCGGCGGCCCGCTGCGGCGCACCGCCGTCCTCGCCCCGCACGGCGGTGGCGAGCCCGGCAGCGGCCCGAACGGCTTCCAGATCAACAAGACAGCCGCCTACGCCGGGATCGACCCGGCCGAAACGGCCGGGGACGCGTGGCGGCTCGTCGTCACGGGACGTACCGGAACGGTCCGCCTCAGCCGTGCGCAGCTCGCCGGACTCCCGTTGCACAGCTCGGCGCTGCCCATCGCCTGCGTGGAGGGCTGGTCCACGCCGGACCAGTGGTGGCGCGGGGTGCGGCTGCGCGACCTGGCGGCCCTCGTCGGGTACGAGGACGACCCGCCGGACGTGTTCGTCGAATCCCTCCAGCGGCACGGAGCGTTCCGCAAGGCCGCTCTGCGCGCCAACCAGGTGGCCGACCCGCGTGCCCTGCTCGCCCTGTACGTCAACGGCGAGGAGCTGTCCCCCGACCACGGCCACCCGGCGCGGATCATCGTGCCCGCCGCCCCCGGCGTGCTGAACACCAAGTGGGTGGCCCGGATGACGTTCGGAGACCTGTGATGCGAGGACGCGTCTCCATCGGCAGCCCCCTGCAACTCCTCCTGCTCTGCTGCTCCTTCGCCCTGGCCGCCTACGCGGGGGTGCGCCTGCTCGCCGGGGACTGGTTCGGCGTGGCCCTGTGGGTCGTGGGCGCGGCGCTGCTGCACGACCTCGTCTTGCTGCCGCTGTACGCGGCGGCGGACCGGGCGCTGGTACGAGGCCTGGACGGGGTCCGCCGCCGGGAGTGGGTGATGTACGCGCGCGTACCGGCGGCCCTGTCCGGACTGCTGCTCCTCGTGTGGTTCCCGCTGATCACCGGGATGGTGGAGGACCGCTACCGATCCGCCACCGGCCTGCCGCCGGACGTGTTCCTCACCCGCTGGCTGCTGATCACCGCGGTCCTCTTCGCCTGTTCGGCGCTGTCGCTGGCGCTGCGGCTGCGCAGCGCTGCGAAGCGCCGTCCGCCGAAGGTCCACTGACCACCGCGCTCCCAGCGGCCCCGGGCGTACCCGAGCAGCGCTCGCGTGCCCAGCCGGGCCCAGGGGAAAGGAGCGCCGGAGGTGGAGTGGGCGTCGGTGATGTGGACGCGCACCCGTTCGTCGACGTCCGCGGCGGCGGTCTCGGCGATCAGCAGACCGCCCGGGCGCAGGAGCCCGGCGACACGCTCCAGCAGAGCCCCCGGGTCGCCGCCGATCCCTATGTTGCCGTCCATGAGCAGAACGGTGTCCCAGCGGCCCTCGCCGGGAAGTTGCTCGAAGACCGACCGCCGCAGCGCCTGGCCCCCGAGCCGGACGGTGTGCTCCACGGCCGCCTCGCTGACGTCGATCCCGAGGGCGGTCCGGCCCCGGGCGGACAGTTCCGCCACCAGCCGGCCGGGCCCGCACCCCACGTCCAGTACGGCCCCCTCACACCGGTCGAGCACATCCCGGTCGACGGCGTCGGCCCGGGCGCACCAGCGTTCCACCTCCAGCGGCAGCAGCCAGCCGTCCGGACGCCGCAGGAACAGGGGGCCGCGGCCGGCCCGCAGCGCGGCGTCGTAGGGGTCGGCGTCCGCCCAGGCCAGGGCGGTGGCGGGTGGGGCGCTCATCGAGGACCCGCCGTCGGCGCGGCCGGCCCGGGGGCGGGCGTTTCGGCCTCCGTGCACCGTGCGAGCCGCGCCGCGAAGCGCCCCCGGGGGGCCAGCGCGGCCACGGCGTGGGCGTCGGGAGCGGTGTCGACGTCGCGCAGGGGCGGCAGGTCGCGCACCCGCAGGCCCGCCGCGACCAGCCGTCCCCGCTGCACGGCACCCGTCTCGGGTGTCGACATGGGCACGCCCCGCAGCAGAGCGGGGTCCGGACACGCTAGGCCCAGGGCCCAGAAGCCGCCGTCCTCGGCCGGGCCGAACCAGGCGTCGCAGCCGCTGAAGTCCACTGTGAGCAGCTCCGGGGTCACCTGAGGGGTGTCCATGCCGATGAGCAGGGCCGGGCCGGTGCAGCGCGCGAAGGCCTCCGCCAGCCGCTCGTCCAGACGGCCCGCGCACTGCGCCACGACGTCGAAACCGGGCGGCAGCCAGGGGCCGGGGGCACCGTCGAGGACCAGGACGCGCCGGGTGGCGGGCGTGGCGGCCACCGCGTGCAGGGTGTCCGCGAGGGCCGCTTCGGCCAGTGCGGCCGCCTGCTGGGGGGTGAACGGTGGCGTGAGCCGGGTCTTCACCCGGCCCGGCCGCGGCTCCTTGGCGATGACGAGGAGCGTGGTCAACGGACGGTTCCCCCTTCGTGCGGCGGGCGTTCGTGGGCCGGGGCGTCGTGAGCCCGGGTGCCGTGTGCCGGGGTCCCGGCTGCGGGGGTCTCGGCCAGCACGCGGCTCATGTCCCGTACGGCCTGCCACGTACCGCGCCACGTGCCGGTCACCTTCGAGGCACCCGTACGCGGCAGATACGGCACGTCGTGCTCCTCGATGCGCCATCCCGCGTCGGCGGCGCGGACCACCATCTGGAGGGGATAGCCGCTGCGCCGGTCGGTGAGGCCGAGGGCGAGCAGCGGTTCACGGCGGGCGGCGCGCAGGGGGCCGAGGTCGCGCAGGCGCAGCCCGGTGCGCCGGCGCAGCATCCGCGCCAGCGCGAGATTGCCGGCCCGGGCATGCGGCGGCCAGGCGCCCCGCCCCCGCGGACGCCGCCGTCCGAGCACCAGGTCGGCCCGGCCCGCGCGCACTTCGCGCACGAACGGGACCAGCAGAGCGGGGTCGAGGGAGGCGTCGCAGTCGCAGAAGCACACCACCTCGGCGGTGGCGGCCGTCAGTCCGGCGTGGCAGGCCGCGCCGAAGCCCCGCCGCGGCTCGTGCAGTACGGTCGCGCCCCGCGCGCGGGCGATGTCGGCCGAGCCGTCCGTGGAACCGTTGTCGACGACGAGTGCGCGCCAGCCCGGCGGAATCCGTTCGAGCACCCAGGGAAGGGCCTCGGCCTCGTTCAGGCAGGGCAGCACCACGTCGACGTCCGAAGGTGTCGTCGTCACGGTCTCACCCTACGAACGCGAATCGGGCATACCGGACCATCGGTCCTTACGAAACGCGGACGTCGGAGGCCGGAACGGTTCCCGGACCCCCGCCGAGGGCGGCGCGGTGCAAGGCTGGAGACATGCAGCAACAGCCGTACGAGCACCTCAGGACCGAGACCGGGTCTCCCCGGGTCCTGGTCGTGGACGACGATCCGACCGTCGCCGAAGTCGTCGCCGGGTACCTGGACCGCGCCGGTTACACCGTCGACCGCGCCGACGACGGCCCGGCCGCCCTCACCCGTGCCGCCGCGCACCGCCCCGACCTGGTCGTGCTCGACCTGATGCTGCCGGGCATGGACGGCCTGGAGGTGTGCCGGCGGATCCGCGGCCACGGGCCCGTGCCCGTCATCATGCTCACCGCCCGCGGCGACGAGGACGACCGCATCCTGGGCCTGGAGGTCGGCGCCGACGACTACGTCACCAAGCCCTTCAGCCCCCGCGAACTCGTCCTGCGCGTCGAGTCGGTGCTGCGCCGCAGCCGTCCGGCCGACACGGGGAGCCGGCTGGGAGCGGCCGGCCTGACCGTGGAGCCGGAGGCTCGCCGGGCCACCAAGAACGGCACCGAACTCGCCCTCACCCTCCGCGAGTTCGACCTGCTTTCCTTCTTCCTGCGGCACCCGGGGCGGGCGTTCGGCCGCGAGGACCTGATGCGCGAGGTCTGGGGGTGGGACTTCGGCGACCTGTCGACCGTCACGGTCCACGTCCGCCGCCTGCGCGGCAAGGTCGAGGACGACCCCGCCCGGCCCCGCCTGATCCAGACGGTGTGGGGCGTGGGCTACCGCTTCGACCCCACGGGAGAGGAAGCCGGGCCGTGAACGACACCCTCCTGATCGCCGTGTACGCCTTCGCCGGGGCCGCCGCCACCGGTCTGGCAGGAGCGGGCGTACTGCGTCTGATCCGCCGCCGTTCGCTGACGGTCTCCCTCGCCGTGGTGGCGGCGGTCGGCGTCGTCGCGATGCTCGCCGGTACGCTCGCCGTCGCCTGGGCGATGTTCCTGTCGGCGCACGACCTGACCGTCGTCACCACGGTCGTCGCCATGGCGGCGGTCGTCTCGCTGGCGACCGCATTGCTGCTGGGCCGGTGGGTGGTCGCCCGCAGCCGTGAACTCGCCGTGGCCGCACGCTCCTTCGGGGACGGCGGCGACTTCGCCGCACCTGACGGGCCCGCCACCGCCGAACTCTCCGCGCTGAGCCGGGAACTGGCGGCCACCAGCGCCAGGCTGGCCGAGTCCCGGGAACGGGAGCGCGCCCTGGAGGCCTCCCGCCGTGAACTCGTCGCCTGGATCTCCCACGACCTGCGCACTCCGCTGGCCGGTCTGCGTGCCATGTCGGAGGCTCTGGAGGACGGCGTCGCCGCCGACCCGAACCGCTATCTCCGGCAGATGCGCACCGAGGTCGAACGCCTCAACGACATGGTCGGCGACCTCTTCGAGCTCTCCCGCATCCACGCCGGGACCCTGGCGCTGACGCCCACCCGGATCTCCCTGTACGACCTCGTCGGTGACGCCCTCGCCGGCGTCGACCCCCTCGCCCGCGAGTACGGCGTGCGGCTGGTGGGCGGCCGCATCGAGCCGGTGCCGGTCGAGGTGGACGGCAAGGAGATGAGCCGGGTGCTGGGCAACCTGCTGGTCAACGCGATCCGCCGGACCCCGGCCGACGGCACGGTCGCCATCGCCGCCGAGCGCTCGCCCGAGGGGGTCGTCCTGTCCGTGACGGACGCCTGCGGCGGTATCCCCGAGGAGGACCTGCCGCGCGTCTTCGACACCGGCTGGCGCGGGACACACGCCCGGACGCCCCCGGCGGGCGCGGGCCTGGGCCTCGCCATCGTCCGCGGCATCGTGGAAGCCCACCAGGGCCGGACCGGTGTACGCAACATCCCCGGCGGCTGCCGCTTCGAGGTGGTCCTGCCGGCGGCGGCGTCCTGAAGAGGGGCGGAGCCGGCGGGGTCGGTCTCCTGCGCCTGCCCGGCCCCTGACCGGGCCCCGAGCCGCCAGGGCACTTCTCGCGCGCCGTGTCTGCGGGCGGTCGCGTCCGGAGACCGGCCACGGTTCCGGGCCGTCCTTCACGCGTCCCTGCTCCTGAACCGAGTCCCCAGCGCGGCCGGCAGCCGCCTGGGGCTGTTCTTCGGGCGTCCCTGCCTTCGGGCCGAGTTCCCAGCCCGGCCCGGAGCCGCTCCGGCCTATTCCCCGCGCATCCCCGCCCGTGCGAACTCCCGCACGCCCTCCTCGAAGCCGACCTCGGGCTTCCACCCCAGCTCCGCCCGCAACCGGGACGAGTCCGCGGTGATGTGCCGGACGTCCCCGAGCCGGTACTCACCCGTGACGACCGGCTCGGGCCCGCCGTACGCGACGGCCAGGGTCCGGGCCATCTCGCCCACGGTGTGCGGGTCGCCGCTGCCGGCGTTGTAGGCGGTCAGCGCGCCGGGGGCCGCCCCGGCCTCCAGGGCCACGGCGTTCGCCGCCGCCACGTCCCGCACGTGCACGAAGTCCCTGCGCTGCCGCCCGTCCTCGAAGACCCGTGGGGCCTGGCCCCTCGCGAGCGCCGAGCGGAAGAAGGAGGCGACACCGGCGTAGGGAGTGTCCCGGGGCATGCCCGGCCCGTACACGTTGTGGTAGCGCAGCGACACCGCCGACCCACCGGTGCAGCGGGCCCACGCGGCGGCCAGGTGCTCCTGGGCGAGCTTGGTCGTCGCGTACACGTTCCGCGGATCGGCCGGGGCGTCCTCGCGGACCAGGCCGGGGGAGAGGTCCTGCCCGCACAGGGGACACGCGGGCTCGAACCGGCCCGCGTCGAGGTCGGCGACGGCCCGCGGCCCGGGCCTGACCACCCCGTGCCGCGCGCACCCGTACCGTCCCTCCCCGTAGACGACCATCGACCCGGCGAGCACCAGGGTGCGTACTCCCGCCTCCGCCATGGCCGCGAGCAGTACGGCCGTCCCCAGGTCGTTGTGCGAGACGTAGTCCGCCGCGTCGGCGACGCCGTCGCCGAGCCCGACCTTCGCGGCCTGGTGGCACACGGCGTCCACACCGGCCAGGGCACGGCCCACCGCCGCCGGGTCCCGCACGTCGGCCGCGGGATCCTCCCGCACGTCGAACACGATCGCCTCGTGCCCCCGCTTCCGCAGGGCGGTGACCACGTGGGACCCGATGAACCCGGCACCGCCGGTGACCAGTACGCGCATACGGGCACGCTAGGCGCTCACCGGCGCCGCCCCGCGGGAGCACGGCCGTACGTCATCACTCCGTAAGACGTGCACGGGTGCGCCGAACCACGACAAAAGGGGCATGGTGCGAGACCCTGCCCGCATGACAGCACCCTCCGCACCCGATGCGGCCCACCGCTTCGACGACCTGACCGCCCTCTACATCAACTGCACCCTCAAACCGTCCCCGCAACGCAGCCACACCCAGGGCCTGATCGACAAGAGCCGGTCGATCATGGACGGGGCGGGAGTGACCACGGAGCTGATCCGCGCCGTCGACCACGACATCGCACCCGGCGTCTACCCGGACATGACCGAGCACGGCTTCGCCTCCGACGTCTGGCCGGCGCTGTACGAGAAGGTCATGGCGGCGGACATCCTGGTCCTGGCCGGGCCGATCTGGCTGGGCGACAACAGCTCCGTCACCAAACAGGTCATCGAGCGCCTCTACGCCTGCTCCTCGCTGCTCAACTCCCAAGGGCAGTACGCCTACTACGGCCGTGTCGGCGGTTGCCTCATCACCGGCAACGAGGACGGCATCAAGCACTGTGCGATGAACGTCCTCTACAGCCTCCAGCATCTCGGCTACACGATCCCGCCCCAGGCGGACGCCGGCTGGATCGGCGCGGCCGGCCCCGGACCGTCGTACCTGGACCCGGACTCGGGCGGCCCGGAGAACGACTTCACCAACCGCAACACCAGTTTCATGACCTGGAACCTGATGCACATCGCGGCCCTGCTGAAGCGTGCCGGAGGCGTCCCCGCCCACGGCAACCAGCGCTCGCAGTGGGACGCCGGCTGCCGTCCGGGCGCGGACAACCCCGAGCACCGCTGACCGGCGGGGCGGGCCCGCATGGGCGAGTTCTTACGCGGTGGTGACGCGCGGCCGGAACCAGTGGCCGCCCTCCGCCCCAGCGGCCACGGTG
Source organism: Streptomyces sp. NRRL B-1140 (assembly GCF_001280065.1). Lineage (GTDB taxonomy): Bacteria > Actinomycetota > Actinomycetes > Streptomycetales > Streptomycetaceae > Streptomyces. The sequence goes on along the minus strand of NZ_LGEA01000001.1, from coordinate 48,333 downwards.
GTCACACCTGACACCGGAACGGAAGGGCCGCCATGAACCAGGGACACAGGCGCAACCGCACACGTCGCAACGCGATCATCCTGGCCGCCGGGCTCGCGGCGGGCGGTGCCGGACTCGCGTTGGTCAATGTGCAGGCCAACGCGACCGACGCCCCGCGTGCCACCACCCGCGCGGCCTCGAAGCCGGCACCGCCCGCCGGCAACGGCCCGGTCGCCGGGGACTTCGCGGACATCACCAAGGCCGCCCGCAACGTGCCCGCCCCGCCCCGCGGCAACCGCAACGCCTCCAAGGGCGCCTTCAGGACCCGCTGCGGTGTCAACGCCGAGGGCCGGCACAACTCCGACAACGTGATCGTCGCCCCGGGGGTGGGCAACGGCGCCCACCACACCCACGACTACGTCGGCGCCATCGGCGTCGACGCCTTCACCACCGACGACAGCCTCGCCGCGGCCGGCACCACCTGCACCAACGGCGACCGGTCGACGTACTACTGGCCGGTGCTGCGTGACCGCCGCGGAGTGGAGAAGGCGGACGCGAGCTCGCCCGGCGGTGGGGCCGAGGGCAACGTCGGCAGGATCCTCACCCCCACGTCCGCGAGCCTCACCTTCGTCGGCAGTCCCACGGCCAAGGTGGTCGCCATGCCGCGCTTCCTGCGCATCATCACCGGTGACGCGAAGGCGAACGCCAACGGCGGAGCCAATGCCAACGCGGCCTGGTCCTGCACCGGCTTCGAGAAGCGTGTCCAGTTCAAGGACAAGTACCCGATCTGCCCGGCGGGCAGCCAGGTGGTCCGGACCGAGCGGTTCCAGAACTGCTGGGACGGCCGGAACACCGACAGTGCCGACCACCGCGGCCACGTCGCCTTCGCCGACGCCAGGGGGAGGTGCCCGGCCGGCTTCAAGGCGATCCCGCAGCTCGTCCAGCGCCTCACCTACCGCGGCCTGGCCGGCGGCACCGCCTTCGCCGTGGACAGCTTCCCCGAGTCGCTGCACAAGCCCGTCACCGACCACGGCGACTTCATCAACGCGATGCCCGAGCGCCTGATGAAGCGGGCCGTCGCCTGCATCAACACCGGCCGCCGCTGCGGCTGAGCCCGCTGCGGCCGCCCCTCAGGTCTCAGGGTGCGGGAACTCGGTCTCCTTCGCCGTGATGATCCGGGCGCCCATGTTGCGCTCCATCATCTCCAGGGCCGCGGAGGCCAAGTGGGGATGGATGGAGGCGACGGCGTCCCTCGGCACCGTCACCCCCAGGTGACGGATGTGCGCGTCCAGCGCGGAGTACAGGACGCACTGCTCGGTGACCTGGCCGGTCAGCACCACGTGTCCGACGTCCAGGCTCCACAGCAGGTAGGACAGGGGCGTCTCGAAGAAGACCGAGTGGCGGGCCTTCATGACGAACAGTGACCGGTCGTCGGGCCGGATGGGTTCGATCAGGTGGGCGTTCGGCTGGGACAGGGCCGCATCCAGCAGCTCTCCGTGATGCGAACGCCACAGCCCGAAGTTGTCGTTCACGTAGATCACGGGAACGTCCGCCTCCCGGGCCCGGCCGAGCAGCTCCGTCAGGACGGGCACGACCGGCTCGACGGACGGTACGAGGAGCTCGGCGTCCTCGTGGTCGTAGGTGTTGATCATGTCGATCACGATCAGAGCCGACCGCTTCGGGTCTGCGCCGCGTTCCATGTCCTTCCCCGTCCCTCCGGTGCTGTCACTCACGGGATGCGGCGAGGTCTGGACGGGGTGGGGGTCGAAGCATCGGATCTCCCGAGTGGAGCGTGTGGTGCGGGTTCCGGGAACGCACTGCTGAGTACCCGGCGGCTCGGCGTGCGTAACGACCCGCCGCGGGAGGTGTGGCTCACCGGCTGCGGCGATGCCGCGGGCCGGTCCTCCCCGGCTGGGCGGGTGCGGCGCTCCGTGCCGTTCGTCGCGGCCAGAACCTGTCCGCAAGTCCCGCTACCGTGCCCCACATGACGAACACCAAGCGGAGCGTCACCGGCACGGCACCCCTGCTCGACGCGCGTGCCCTCAACCGCGCGACACTCGACCGGCAGTTGCTGCTGCGCCCCGCCCGGCTCTCCGTCGCGGCGGCCGTCGAGCACCTGATCGGGCTCCAGGCGCAGAACGTCAAACCGCCGTACTACGCGCTCGCCGCCCGGCTCGACGGGTTCGCGCCCGAGGCGTTGTCCCGGCTGATGGCCGACCGCGAGGCCGTCCGGATCGTCACGATGCGCTCCACGATCCACACCCACACCGCGGACGACTGCCTCACTCTGCGGCCCCTGGTGCAGCCCGCACGCGACCGTGAGCTCGTGACCTTCCGCAACGGACTCGCCGGCGTCGACCTGGACCGGCTGGCCTCGCTCGCCCGCGACCTCGTCGAGACCGAGCCCCGCACCATGGGGCAACTGCGCGAGGCCCTGCTGAAGGAGTGGCCCGACGCCGATCCGCAGGCCCTGGCCGTCGCCGCCCGCTGCCGCCTCCCGCTCGTGCAGGTGACGCCGCGCGGTCTGTGGGGGCGCAGCGGCCAGGTCGCTCTCACCACCGCCGAACACTGGCTCGGCCGCCCCGCGCAGCCGGCGCCCACGGCCGACGCGGTCGTCCTGCGCTATCTCGCCGCCTTCGGCCCGGCCTCGGTGAAGGACATGCAGACCTGGGCCGGCATGACGCGCCTGCGCGACGCCTTCGAACGCCTGCGCCCGCGGCTGATGACCTTCCGGGACGACAGCGGCGCCGAACTCTTCGACCTTCCGGACGCTCCCCGCCCCGACCCGGACACCCCCGCACCGCCGCGCTTCCTGCCCGAGTTCGACAACCTGCTGCTCTCGCACGCCGACCGCGGCCGGGTGATCCCGCCCGAGCACCGGGGCCGCTCGTGGAAGGGCAACATGGCCTACCGCACGCTCCTCGTCGACGGCTTCCTCGCCGGACTGTGGCGGCTGACGGAGGACACGCTCGTGATCGAGGCCTTCGACCGCCTCACCCGCACGCAGCAGGACGAGATCACCGACGAGGGGGAGCGGATGCTACGGGTCATGCACCCGGAATCGTCGTACGACATCCGGTTCGGCGTCGTACGGACATAGATCGGGTGGCGACATGGATAGGGGGCGTTGCGGGCCGCTCGTGGAGGCCCGCAACGCCCCCTGGTCAATCACCTGAGGGATGCTCAGGAGTCGGTGAGAGTCACGAGTTGACCTGCGTCGTGACCAGGTTGGAGAAGGTGGTCAGCCGGGTGTAGACACCCGGGTAACCCGCCTGGGCGCAGCCTTCGCCCCAGGAAGTGATGCCTGCCAGGACGCCCCCGATGAGCAGGGGGCCGCCGCTGTCGCCCTGGCAGGTGTCCACGCCGCCGGAGGTGTATCCGGCGCACACCATGTCGCTCTTCACGAACTGGGAGCCGTAGGAGCTCCCGCAGCTGGAGTCGGACACGGTCGGTACGGTCGCGGTGCGCAGCTGGTTGGAGCTGCTGCCGTTGGAGGCGGTGGTGCCCCAGCCGAGGATGCGGGCGGTGGTGCCGGCCGCGTACACCGACGTCTGGGAGGCGGAGACGTACTTCGCCGTGGTGTACGGCATCGACGTCGACAGTGTCAGCACGGCCACGTCGTCGCCGTTGGCGGCGTCGGTGTAACTCGGGTGGATCCATATCTTGCTGACTCTGCTGACCGTGCCGTTGGTCCCGTTGAGGTAGGTGCGGCCACCGACGACGCGCACGCTGCTCGTGGTCTCGCCGACCATGCAGTGCGCGGCGGTGACGACCTTCGTGGGCGAGACCAGCGTGCCGCCGCAGAACTGGTTCTGCGAGGCGTCCGTGATCTGCATGACGAACGGGTACGCGGACGTCGTGGTCGTCGTCCCGCCGACGATCGGCTGGGGCGCGGCGACGGCCGTGGGAGCGGCGAGCAGCGCGGTCGTGGCGGCGGCGGCGGTCGCCGCGACGACGGCGGCGGCCTTCTTGGCAGCGTTGAGCCCGAACATGGGTCTCCTTGGGGAGTTGCCGGTGGGGGGTCGCGCGGGTGCTGAGAACGGGGACCCTGACACCTTTGTTCGGATCTCCGTGTGCCCGGCGAGCGGCACGCCTCAAAGCTAGAGCCCCGCACGGAGCGCCCCCAATGAGGGAAGCCCCTAAGGGAGTTGGGCAGGGATAACCCTCGGTCCGGCGCCGTAAACGCAGGTCGGGTCAGGTCGTTCGGCGGCCCGCCGCCAGCCGGACGATGTCCACCCGGGAGCGGATCCCGAGCTTGCGGTAGACCCGGGTGAGGGTCGCCTCGACGGTCTTGACGCTGATGAACAGGCGCGCCGCGATCTCCCGGTTGGTCGCGCCCTCCATCACCAGCGAGGCGACCTGACGCTCCATCGCGGCGAGCCCCTCCAGCGCGTCCAGGGCGACGGGCGGCGTGGCGGCGGCCGGTTCCACCGCCGTGGGGCCGGCCGTGGCGGCGGCGTCGACCTGCCGCAGCCAGGGCAGCGCACGGCAGCGCCGGAACAGCCGGGCGGCCTCGTCGTACGACACCGGTCCGGGCAGGGGCCTGGCCCCGGGGCGGGGGGAGGCGGCGGCCTGGGCGCGCAGGCGGGCCAGCGCGAAGGCCGCCCGTGCCTCCTCCAGCCCGTACCCGAGCCGGCCGAGCCGGTCCTGCACGGACGTCAACCGGACGACGGCGGCCTCGTGTTCGCCGCGCGCCGCCCGCACCAGCGCCTCGGCCCGGTCCAGGACGGCCAGCACGCTCTGCCGGCCCAGCCGCAGCGCGTGCGCCCGGGTCGTGTCGATGACGTCCTGGGCCTCGCCCGGTTCCCCGATGCGGACCAGGGCCTCGGCGAGGTCACCGTGCCAGCGCCCGCGCCCGGGGTCGTTGATGCCGAGCCCCTGCTCCAGCTCCCGCACCCGGCGCAGCGACCGGACGGTGGCGGCCGGGTCGCCGGCCACCAACTGGGCGTAGCCCAGCGCCGCCAGGGCCCGGGAGAGATACATCTGGTCGCCGTCGACCTCGGCGTGATCCGCCGCCTCGCGGGCGAGGGCCAGCGCCCGGTCGACGTCCCCGGCCGAGGCCTCGGCGAGGGAGGCCAGCATGGCCGAGGCGCCCTCGCCGATCCCGGAGTCCCGGGCGAGCCGCAGACTCTCGCGGGCCAGGTCCAGGGCCCGGCCGCAGTGCCCGGAGCGCAGTTCCGTGTCGGCGAGGAAGCGCAGGAAGTGCACCTCGCTCTCGACCATGCCGCGCCGGCGTACCTCGCGCAGCAGCGCGGTGATGGTCGCCCGCGCCTCGGGCAGCTGGTCGCTCATGATCAGCCAGCGGAACCGGGCCGACCCGGCGCCGTTGTGGTGGCAGGCCACGTACGGGTCCTGGGGTTCCTTCAGGGCCCGTTTGACGGTCGCGGGGGCGTCCGGGTGGCCCATCAGGGTCTCCGTCGAGGCCTGGAAGGACAGTGCCATCAGCTCGGTGCGCCGGTCCCCGCCCCGGGCGGCCAGTTCCGCCGCGTGCGCGGCCTCCTGCCGGGCCTCGGCGAAGTCGCCCTCGACGACGAGACCGCGCCAGGCCAGCTGGTAGTGGACCTGGGCGAGCAGACACGGGTCGTCGCCCGCGTCGGCCAGCACCTGCGGGAAGACGGCGTCGACGTCGCCGAGGGCCTGCCCGGCCGCCTCGATGACCACCATCCAGGCGCGGACCCGCTCGGCGGGCACGGTGGCACGCGTCAGTACGTCGCGTGCGATGTCCCGGGCGAGATCGGCCTCGCCGGCGGTGATCGCGTCCTCCGCGGCCAGCAGACGCCGCTCGTCGGGGCCGGGGGTGCTGTCCGCCGGGGTGTGCCGGGCGGCCAGCAGTCCGAGCGAGGCGGCCACCGAGGGGGCCCCGCGGTCCCGGGCCAGTGCACCGGCCTCGGCGAGCCGGGCCGCGACGTCCGGGTCGGTGCCGGTGGTGGCCAGGGCCAGGTGCCGGGCCCGCTCGATGGGGTCGGAGGCCGCCGTGGACAGCGCGGCGTGCACGGCCCGCCGCTCCTGCGCCGGGGCCTCCGCGTAGAGGGCGGCCGAGATCAGCGGATGCGCGAACCGCAGGGCCGGCGCCTCGGGGTCGGTGGCCAGCAGCCCCAGGGCCGCGGCCTGGGCCGTCTCGGCCTCGGCGTGCTCGCGCCCGGCCGCGTGCAGCAGCGCCAGGGTGGGACGGGCACCGGCGCTGGCGACGAGGAGGGTGCGGCGTGCCTCGTCGGACAGCATCTCCAGCCGGCTCAGCACCAGGGCCCGCAGCGAGGTGGGCACGGGCAGCGGCTCACCCGGCCGGGGCCGGGCCGGGCTCTCGGCCAGGGCCCGGCCCAGCTCCAGAGCGAAGAGCGGGTTGCCGCCGCTGGTGCGGTGGATGTCACGGATCGTGGAGCGGGACAGGGGCGTGTAGCCGCGGTGGTCGAGCAGCACGGAGACCTGCGTACGGGTCAGCGGGCCCAGCCGGACGGCGAGCGTGTCGGGCGGGGACGCGGGCAGATGACGGTCGTACTCCTGGCCCTCGGTCCGCACCGCACACAGCATCTGCACGGGCGTGTCGCCCAGCCGGCGGGCCGCGAAACCGAGCAGTTCCGCACTGGCGGCGTCCAGCCACTGCAGATCGTCGGCGACCACGAGCACCGGCCCCTTCGCGGCCAGGGCCCGCAACGCCGACAGCACCGCGAGGCGCAGCGCGAGCCCGTCCCGCTGGAGCGTGGACTCGCCGCGGCCGGTGAGCGCCGACTCCAGGGCGGTGCGCTGGGCGCCGGGCAGCGCACCGGACACGTCGTCGAGGACCAGCCCGAACAGATCGGCCAGCGCCAGGAAGGGCAGGTGGGATTCCGACTCGGTCGCCGAGCAGCGCAACACCGTCCGGTCCGTACCGCCGTAATCCGCGGCCAGCGCCCGCAGGACGGTCGACTTTCCAATTCCGGCCGGACCGTGGAGCAGCACACTGCCCCCTCGGCCGAGCTGTTCCCGCGCCGAGGCGAACAGCTCCTCCCGGCCGATGACCTGGTCGGGGCGGCTCCTGGGAGGCTCCTGGAAGTCCCGTCGTACGGTCACCGCTCCCCTCCCTGTGTCGTGTCCTGGCCAATATTAGGCAACGGTTCTTTGCATTTCGGAGGGACGACCTCGTGAGGGAAATAACAACACGAGAGGGCGGGAGAATTCTCCGGACTCCCGAATGCCCCGGAAGACGGGGCCGGTGGCCCCTCGGGGACCCCACGGCGCAGGTCTCGTGCAGGCATCACGGAAAACGGCACAAACCTACGGCAACCACCCCGCTCGGCGCGCGGCGACCACGGCCTCGCCACGGGTACGGGCCCGCAGCTTCCGCATGGCCGACCGCAGGTACCCCTTGACCGTCTCCGGCGTCACACCCAGCCGCTCCGCGGCGACCGCGTTCGTCGCCCCCGCCGCCACACACGCCAGCACGTCCACCTCGCGCGGCGCGAGCCGGACCCGGGGCGGCCCGGCGGACTCGTCCGCGAGCAGCGCACACGCGCCGAGCACCTCCGCGCGCAGTTCCGGGTCCGCGATCCGCGGGGCCAGCGACCGCAGGGCCGCGTGCGCCTCCCGCACCCGCTCCCATCCCGGGCCCGCTCCGGCCCCGGCGGCGAGCGTGCGGGCCTCGTCCCGGACGGCCAGGGCCCGCTCCACGTCCCGCGCCGCCTCCACAGCCGCGTCGAGCATCCGCCCGCCCAGCGGCAGGGAGGTGCGCAGCGCCCCGTACAGCACCCCGCGCACCCGGTGCCGGACCACCACCGGAACGGCCAGCACCGAGCGCAGCCCCTCCGCTGCCACCGGGGCGTCGTACTCGTGGCTGATCTGCCGCGACACCGAGTACTCGGTCACGACGCAGGGCCGGGCCAGCGCCACCGTCTTGCCGCCGAGACCGGTGCCGGACGTCACCACCAGCGACCGCAGGGCGTGCGTCGCCGTGCCGCTCAGTTCGCTGATGCGCATCCGCTGCCCCGCCTCCAGCAGGCCGCCGAAGGCGACGGGAAGGCCGGTGCCCCGCCGCAGACGCAGCAGCGCGTCGCGTATCTCGACCGCCTCGGACGCGTCCGTCGTCACCTGATCCGCCCCTTCGTCACGGCTCCTGTGCGGGCCCACCCCCCGTTCGGGGGTAGTGAGACCCGCATCACGGATTACACGATGGCTCAGAGCCGCCCGGCAATGGTCCGGCACCCAGGAGGACAGATGACATCGGCGACGGAGCTGTTCCGCGAAGCGCGGGATTTCCTGCTCGAACACCGCGAGGACTACCCGACCGCCTACGAGGGTTTCCGCTGGCCCCGTCCGGAGTACTTCAACTGGGCGCTCGACTGGTTCGACGAGATCGCCGACGGCAATGCGCGCACCGCCCTGCACCTCGTCGAGGAGGACGGCCGGGAGACCCGGCTGTCCTTCGGTGAGATGTCGGTGCGGTCGGCGCGGTTCGCCACCTGGCTGCGGGAGCTGGGCGTGCGCGCCGAGGACCGGATCCTCGTCATGCTCGGCAACCAGGCCGAACTGTGGATCACCGCCCTCGCGGCGATGAAACTGCGCGCGGTGGTCATCCCGGCCACCCCCCTGCTCGGCCCCGCCGACCTGCGCGACCGCGTGGCACGCGGCCGGGTCCGGCACGTCGTCGCCCGCCCCGAGGACACCGGCAAGTTCGCCGAGGTCCCCGGCGACTACACGCGCATCGCCGCGGGCGCCGCCGGTGCGGTGCCGGACGGCTGGCTGCCACTGGACGACGCCTACGGCGCCTCCGCGGACTTCGTCCCCGACGGCCCGACCCGGGCCGACGACCCGCTGATGCTGTACTTCACCTCGGGCACCACAGCCCGGCCCAAGCTCGTCGAGCACACCCACACGTCGTACCCGATCGGCCATCTGTCGACCATGTACTGGATCGGCCTGAAACCCGGTGACGTGCACCTGAACATCTCCTCACCCGGCTGGGCCAAGCACGCCTGGTCCAATCTCTTCGCCCCGTGGAACGCCGAGGCGACGGTCTTCCTGCACAACTACACGCGTTTCGACGCCGTCCGTCTCATGACGGAGATGGACCGCGCGGGCGTCACCACCTTCTGCGCCCCGCCGACCGTGTGGCGCATGCTCATCCAGGCCGACCTGACGCAGCTGCGCACCCCGCCCCGCGAGGTCGTCGCGGCCGGCGAGCCGCTCAACCCGGAGGTCATCGAGCAGGTCCGCCGGGCCTGGAACATCACCATCCGCGACGGCTTCGGCCAGACCGAGACGGCCGTCCAGGTCGCCAACAGCCCCGGCCAGCCGCTCAAGACCGGCTCGATGGGCCGGCCGAGCCCCGGCTACCGCGTCGAACTCCTCGATCCCGTGTCCGGCGCGCCGGGCGCGGCGGAGGGCGAGATCGCACTCGACCTGTCCGACCGGCCCGTCGGCCTGATGACCGGCTACCACGGCGACGCGGACCGTACGGCCGAGGCGATGGCCGGCGGGTACTACCGCACGGGGGACGTCGCCTCCAGGGACGCCGAGGGGTACCTGACGTACATCGGCCGCAGCGACGACGTCTTCAAGGCCTCCGACTACAAGATCAGCCCCTTCGAGCTGGAGAGCGCGCTGCTGGAGCACGAGGCGGTCGCCGAGGCGGCGGTCGTCCCCGCGCCGGACGAGCTGCGGCTGGCCGTCCCCAAGGCGTACGTCGTGCTGGCCGAGGGCTGGCAGCCCGGCGCCGACACCGCCAAGGTCCTGTTCGAGCACTCCCGCGAGGTCCTTGCCCCCTACAAGCGCATCCGCCGCCTGGAGTTCGGCGACCTGCCCAAGACCGTCTCCGGCAAGATCCGGCGGATCGAGTTGCGTGAGGCCACCGCGGCCGGCTCGGAGACCGAGTACCGCGAGGAGGACTTCCGGTGAGTTCCTACAGCCACGGCACCAGCGGCACGGCGTTGCTCGGCGACACCATCGGAGCCGATCTGGACCGGGCGGTGGCCGCCTGGCCGGACCGCGAGGCACTGGTCGACGTGCCGTCCGGGAGGCGCTGGACGTACGCCGAGTTCGGCGCGGCCGTCGGCGCACTGGCCTCCGCCCTGCACGCCTCCGGCGTCGCCAAGGGCGACCGGGTGGGGATCTGGGCGGTCAACTGCCCCGAGTGGGTGCTCGTCCAGTACGCCACCGCCCGCATCGGCGCGATCATGGTGAACCTCAACCCGGCGTACCGCACCCACGAGCTGGAGTACGTCCTGAAGCAGGCGGGCGTGTCCCTGCTGTTCGCCTCCCTGAGCCACAAGACGAGCGACTACCGGGCGATGGTCGAGCAAGTCCGCGGCCGTGTCCCGGAGTTGCGTGAGGTGGTCTACTTCGGCGACCCGAGCTGGGAGGCGCTGCTCGAACGGTCGGTCCCCGGCGCGACGTACGACGAACTCTCCTGCGACGAACCGATCAACATCCAGTACACCTCGGGTACGACGGGCTTCCCGAAGGGCGCGACCCTCTCCCACCACAACATCCTCAACAACGGCTTCTTCGTGGGGGAGTTGCTCGCCTACACCGAGCAGGACAGAATCTGCGTTCCTGTCCCGTTCTATCACTGTTTCGGCATGGTCATGGGGAATCTGGCGGCCACCTCGCACGGCGCCTGCATGGTCATCCCGGCCCCGTCCTTCGACCCGAAGGCCACCCTGGAGGCGGTCCAGCAGGAACGCTGCACTTCCCTGTACGGCGTCCCCACGATGTTCATCGCGGAGCTGAACCTCCCCGACTTCGCCTCCTACGACCTCTCCTCCCTGCGCACCGGCATCATGGCGGGCTCGCCCTGCCCGGTGGAGGTGATGAAGCGGGTGGTCGCCGAGATGCACATGGCCGAGGTCTCCATCTGCTACGGCATGACCGAGACGTCCCCGGTGTCGCTGCAGACCCGCAGGGACGACGACCTGGAGCACCGCACCGGAACGGTCGGCCGGGTCCTGCCGCACATCGAGGTGAAGATCGTCGACCCGGCCACGGGCGTCACCCGGCCGCGCGGCACCGCCGGGGAGCTGTGCACCCGCGGCTACAGCGTGATGCTCGGCTACTGGAACGAGCCGGAGAAGACCGCCGAGTCCGTCGACGCGGGCCGCTGGATGCACACGGGCGACCTCGCCGTGATGCGCGAGGACGGCTACGTCGAGATCGTCGGCCGCATCAAGGACATGATCATCCGGGGCGGCGAGAACATCTACCCCCGCGAGATCGAGGAGTTCCTCTACGGCCATCCGAAGATCCAGGACGTCCAGGTCGTCGGCGTCCCGCACGAGCGCTACGGCGAGGAGGTCCTGGCCTGCGTCATCGCCCGCGACCCGGCCGACCCGCCCACGCTGGAGGAGCTCCGGGCCTTCTGCGAGGGGCGGTTGGCGCACTACAAGGTCCCGGCCCGGGTGCGGATCCTCGACTCCTTCCCGATGACGGTGTCCGGGAAGGTCCGCAAGGTGGAGCTGCGGGAGAGGTTCGCGGACGGCTGAGGGGGCCTTCCGCCGTGCCGCTCACAGCGGTCTGCGCATGCACACCCGTGGCCAGCGGTCCAGGCCCAGTTCGGCCTCGGTCGCGCGGACGGCGCGCAGGCCCGGGGTGAGGTCCGCCTCGGCCAGGGGCCGGAAGCCGAGGCGGGCGTAGTACGGGGCGTTCCACGGGACCTCCGTGAAGGTGGTCAGGGTCAGGGCCGTCAGACCCTGCTCCCGGGCGTGGCCGGCGGCGTGGTCCAGCAGGGCGCGGCCCACGCCCCGGCGCGCGGCGCGCGGGTGGACCGAGACCTGCTCGATGTGCAGGGCGCCGTCGACGGGTTCGGCGAGGAGATAGGCCGCCGGCCGGCCCCGCTCGTCCGCCGCCACCCAGCAGCGGCCCGCCCCGCGGTAGTGCTCCAGGGTGTCGAGCGTGGGTGGTTCGTCGTCCGCGATCTCCGGCATGCCGAGGTCGCGGAAGGGGGCGCCGGCGGCGCGTTCGATGTCCTGGAGGCCGGGAAGTTCGGCGGGGGTGGCCGGGCGCAGACGCATACGGTGAGTATGCGGTGCGCGAGGAGGTCAGGGGGCCCGGTTCCCGGTGTCGGTGGCGGTCAGGGCCTCGGCCGGGCCGTTCACCGGCCTCGGCGTGCCGGTGAGGTCGAGGACGAACAAGGCGACGCCCAGGGCGTCGGCGCGGGCCCGGGCGTCGGCCGCGTACCCGGCGAGGGAGAAGTAGAGGCAGTCCGCGGACTCCGTCATCGCCGTCAGCCACAGGCATTCGACGTCCCTGAGGGTCGCCGGGCGTACGGCCGGGTCCACCTGCGCGACGACACCGCGTGCGGCGAGACCGATGCCGGAGGGCGGACGCTGGTCGGCCCTGCGGACGCCCCGGTACCCGAGCCAGCGCAGGTACAGGGCGGTGGCCGTGACGGCGTCGCGCGCCGTACGGATCGTGACGGAGGGGAAGGGAGGCCGGGCGGCCGCGGCGGCGCGCCGGACCGTCACCGCCTCGGAGGCCGCAGAGCCGTCCGCACGGGCTGTGCCGTCCGGGGCGGCGGCGCTCTCCCCGTCCTCCACGACCGCCACCCGCAGCACCAGCCCGCACGAACACCCCACCTCCGGGCGCGGCCACTCGCCGCGCCGCCCGCAGGTGCCGCACCGCACCGTCACCCAGTCGTCCCGCCAGATGCGGTGGGCGACGGTCGCCGCGGCGCCGGCCCGGTCCAGTCGCGGGGCGACCGGCGCACCGCACGGGCACGGGTACGCCGGTGCCGTGTAGCGGTGCTCGCGGCGGCAGGCCGGGCAGCGCACCGAGGCGGTCTCGGTCATGGTCACTCCAGAACCGTGTCGTATCGGGGCAGTGTGCCCATCGTGCTCCTTCGGCCCCCGCCCTGTCCGGCGCTTTCCGTCTCTTGACGCCCTTCGCCCACCCCACCTACATTCATTCCAGATCGTAGAAAATACTTTCCATAATACGGAAGAGCTCACCGCGGGGCGCGACGGGAGTGCGAATCCGACAGCCGAAGCAGGAGTACTCGATGGCTCGAATGACCGCTGCCCGCGCGGCAGTTGAGATCCTCAAGCGCGAGGGCGTCGCCGACGCGTTCGGTGTCCCCGGCGCGGCGATCAACCCGTTCTACGCGGCGCTCAAGGCCTCGGGCGGCATCGCCCACACCCTCGCCCGGCACGTCGAGGGCGCCTCGCACATGGCCGAGGGCTACACCCGCACCCACCCGGGGAACATCGGCGTCTGCATCGGCACCTCCGGCCCGGCCGGCACCGACATGATCACGGGCCTGTACTCCGCGACCGGTGACTCCATCCCGATCCTGTGCATCACGGGTCAGGCCCCGACCGCCGTGATCCACAAGGAGGACTTCCAGGCCGTCGACATCGCCTCCATCGCCAAGCCGGTCACCAAAATGGCCGTCACCGTGCTGGAGGCCGCGCAGGTCCCGGGCGTCTTCCAGCAGGCCTTCCACCTGATGCGCTCCGGCCGCCCCGGCCCGGTCCTCATCGACCTGCCGATCGACGTGCAGCTGACGGAGATCGAGTTCGACCCGGAGACCTACGAGCCGCTCCCCGTCTACAAGCCCGCCGCGACCCGCGCCCAGATCGAGAAGGCGATCGGGTTGCTGAACGCCTCCGAGCGGCCCCTGATCGTCGCGGGTGGCGGCATCATCAACGCCGACGCCGCCGAACTCCTCGTCGAGTTCGCCGAGTTGACCGGCACCCCGGTCGTCCCGACCCTGATGGGCTGGGGCCTGCTGCCCGACGACCACGAACTCAACGCCGGCATGGTCGGCCTGCAGACCTCGCACCGCTACGGCAACGCGACGTTCCTGGAGTCCGACTTCGTCCTCGGCATCGGCAACCGCTGGGCCAACCGCCACACCGGCAGGCTCGACGTCTACACGGCCGGGCGGACCTTCGTCCACGTGGATGTCGAACCCACCCAGATCGGCAAGATCTTCGCCCCTGACTACGGCATCGCCTCCGACGCCAAGGCCGCCCTGCGGCTGTTCGTCGAGGTGGCCCGCGAGCTGAAGGCGGCCGGTGCCCTGCCCGACCGGTCCGCGTGGGCCCAGGCCGCGCAGGAGCGCAAGGCGACCCTCCAGCGCCGTACGCACTTCGACGACATCCCGATCAAGCCGCAGCGCGTCTACGAGGAGATGAACAAGGCCTTCGGGCCGGAGACCCGGTACGTCTCCACGATCGGCCTCTCGCAGATCGCCGGTGCGCAGATGCTGCACGTGTACCGGCCCCGGCACTGGATCAACTGCGGCCAGGCCGGCCCGCTCGGCTGGACCATCCCGGCCGCGCTCGGCGTCGCCAAGGCCGACCCGGAGGCGTCCGTCGTCGCCCTCTCCGGCGACTACGACTTCCAGTTCATGCTGGAGGAACTGGCCGTCGGCGCGCAGCACCGTATCCCGTACGTCCACGTCCTGGTGAACAACTCCTACCTGGGCCTGATCCGCCAGGCGCAGCGGGCGTTCGAGATCGACTTCCAGGTCAACCTGGAATTCGAGAACCTCAACTCGCCCGAGCTCGGCGTCTACGGCGTCGACCACGTCAAGGTCGCCGAGGGCCTCGGCTGCAAGGCGATCCGCGTCACCGACCCCGCCGAGCTGGGGGCCGCCTTCGAGCAGGCCAGGAAGCTGGCCGCGGAATACCGGGTCCCGGTCGTCGTCGAGGCGATCCTGGAGCGCGTCACCAACATCTCCATGTCGACGACCAACGACATCGCCAATGTCGTGGAGTTCGAGGAGATCGCCACCGAGCCCGGCCACGCGCCGACCTCGATCAGGACGCTCAAGGTCTGACACGCGGGGGAGCGGAAGGGGCGGCCGTCCGGGAGGGCGAGCCGCCCCTCACGCGTTCCCGGCCTTCGAGGGCGCGGGCCACCTCACTCGCCGCCTCCGCCCCCGCCGCAGGAGAGGAAGGCGCCGCCCCCGCCGTTCGTACCGCGCGGCGCGTTCTTGAGGAGGGTCGCGCGGCCGACCTCGGCCCGGCGCACCAGCCCCGCCCGCAGCGCGAAGCGCGGCACCAGGAGCCGCAGGGCCGCCTCGCCGTGCAGGGCGACCAGCAGCAGCCGTTCGGAGTCGGTCAGACCCTGCCGGCTCGCCGGCAGGGGGTGCTCGTGGCGCAGCCCGCGGACGTGGCGGCGGGCTGCGCGGGTCGGCCCGAGCAGGGGGTAACGCAGCAGCCCCGCCTCCGCGAGCGGAACGCGCGTGAGGGCCACGGCGAGGCGGATCTCAGGGTCCTTCACCAACGCCCCGGGGGAGGCGGGCACCCGCAGGCAGGTGTGTACCGCGGCCGCCAGAGCGGAGGGCTGCCGCTCCGCCTCCACGGCGTCCGCGACACCCGCCCGGACCGTCCCGGGCAGGCCCGCCTCCACCAGACCCCGCAGATACAGCTCCACCACGGCGACGGTGACGGCGGCCCGCGGGCCTTCCCCCAGCAGTGCGATCTCGTGCGGCTCCAGCCGGACCGCCGTACCGTCGCCCATGGCTCCACCCCCGTACCGGGGCCCGCCGCCCCCGTGCCGGCGGGCCCCTGTGTGACGAGAATGTGCCCGGCCCCGGGGGCGGTTGAAGCCCCCGGGGCCGGGTTCAGAGCTTGATTTGAGGGTGCCGTACGGATTGTACGAAGGGTGCGGTAGACGCGCTCAGCGCTCGTGGTGCTCCGACAGCCCCGGCCAGTCGTCCGGACCGCCGCCCTGCCACTCGACGAGGTCGCTCTCGGCGACATCGGTGACGTACAGGTCGGCCAGGCGCAGGATCTCGGCGACGTCGTCGGTGTGGGTGGCGACGCCCAGCGGCTCCTCGCCCAGGGTGACCCGGCGGGAGCCGTCCAGGGCGGGGGCGTGAACCACGACATGCGGATGTTCGGTGGGAGGTGCCATGCCTTCAGGCTGCTGCGAACGGGACGGTTCCGCACCCTGGGAGGGTTGGGCCGTCCGGCGGTGCGAGGCTGGGCGCGACAGGACGTTCGCGCCGCCGGACGGGGTCGCGGGAGAGGGGTGGGTGGTGCTGGGACCGCGGCGGGTGCGACGGGCTCCGGGTCCGGCTTCCCTCAGGTCGAGAAGCCGGGCGGGCCTTTCACCACCGCACTGGCTCGCACGCCGCCGCGGTCCGCGCCCTGGCCGTGTCCGTGCCCGGGGGACCACCCCTCATCCGGGTCTCCCCGGGCGGTCGGACACGGTCAGGGAGTTCAGTCCTCGCGCAGGGCGCGGACCGCCTCCTCCACGCGCCTCCCGTACTCGGGATCGGCGGCGTGGAAGTGCGCGAGGTTCTTCTCGATCACGTCGTCGCGGGAGACCTGGGACAGGCCCCCGGTGATGTTCGCGACCAGACGGGACCGCTCCTCGGCGGACATCAGCCGGTAGAGCTCGCCCGCCTGGAAGAAGTCGTCGTCCTTGGTGTGGAGCGGGGCCTCGTGGGTGCCGGTGTGGCCGGAGACCGCCAGCGGCGCAGACAGCGGGCGGCCGGTCTCGACGGGGCCGTCGTAGGAGTTCGGCTCGTAGTTCTTGGCGTACCGGCCCTGCGGGTTGGACGCCATGAGGCCGTCCCGGCCGTAGTTCCGCGCGGTCGTGGCCTTCGGCGCGTTGACGGCCAGCAGGGTGTGGTTGACGCCCAGGCGGTAGCGGTGGGCGTCCGCGTAGGCGAACAGCCGGCCCTGGAGCATCTTGTCCGGGGAGGGGCCGATGCCCGGTACGAAGTTGTTCGGGGAGAACGCGGCCTGCTCGACCTCCGCGAAGACGTTGTCCGGGTTGCGGTCCAGCACCAGCCGGCCCACGCGCCGGAGCGGGTGGTCCGCGTGCGGCCACACCTTGGTCAGGTCGAAGGGGTTGAAGCGGTAGTCCGCCGCCTCGGCCACCGGCATCAGCTGGACGTACAGGGTCCAGGACGGGTGCACACCGCGCTCGATGGCCTGGAGCAGGTCCGTCTGGTGCGAGTTCGGGTCCTTGCCCGCGATCTCGGCTGCCTGCTCGCTGCTCAGGGATCGGATGCCCTGGTTGGTCTTGAAGTGGTACTTGACGAAGAAGGATTCACCGCGGCTGTTGGTCCACTGGTAGGTGTGCGAGCCGTAGCCGTTCATGTGCCGGTATGAGGCCGGGATGCCGCGGTCGCCCATCAGCCAGGTCACCTGGTGCGTGGCCTCGGGGGAGTGCGCCCAGAAGTCCCAGACGTTGTCCGGCTCCTGACGGCCCGTGAAGGGGTCGCGCTTCTGCGAGTGGATGAAGTCCGGGAACTTGATCGGGTCCTTGATGAAGAACACCGGGGTGTTGTTCCCGACGAGGTCGTAATTGCCTTCCTCGGTGTAGAACTTCACCGCGAAACCGCGCGGGTCGCGCACCGCGTCCGCCCCGCCGAGCGAGTCGGCCACGGTCGAGAAGCGCACGAACACCTCGGTGCGCCTGCCCACCGCGTCGAGGAAGTCGGCGTGCGTGAAGTCCGTGACGTCGTCGGTCACTTCGAAGTGGCCGTAGGCACCCGAGCCGCGGGCGTGCACCACCCGCTCAGGTATGCGCTCGCGGTTGAAACGGGCCAGCTTCTCCAGCAGGTGCTGGTCCTGGAGCAGGAGCGGGCCGCCGACGCCGGCGGTCGCGGAGTTCTGGTTGTCGGCGACGGGGGCGCCGGACTCGGTGGTGAGCACGCGCTGCGACATCGTGACCTTCCGTACGAGAGGGCGGCGGAAACAGTTTTCCGCTTTGTGGAGCCTAGGGTCGGGGCAATCGGAGCGTCAACAGTTTGTTGAAGTGGTGGGCATGGCTGGTTCCGGGCGGCGCCGCCGCTTTGGGCGCGACAGGACAGGTGTCAGCGGCTGCGCCGCCCGGGGATCGGGGCCCTCCGGGGTCACGAGGGCCGGGGAGGGTCAGGCCCGAGTGCCGGAGAGCCGCTCCACGGCCCGCAGCAGCGCCGAGTGGTCCAGGCCCCCGTCACCCTGCGCACGCAGGCTCGCGATCAGCTGGGCGACCACGGCGCCGATGGGCAGGGCGGCGCCGACGTTGCGGGCGGCGTCGGTGACGATGCCCATGTCCTTGTGGTGCAGGTCGATCCGGAAGCCCGGCTTGAAGTCCCGGCCGAGGAAGTTGTCCTTCTTGCGGGTCAGCACGGTCGAGCCGGCGAGTCCGCCGCCCAGGACGTCCAGAGCCGCCTTCAGGTCCACGCCGGACTTCTCCAGGAAGACCACGGCCTCGGCGCACGCCTGGATGTTCACGGCGACGATCAGCTGGTTGGCTGCCTTCACGGTCTGGCCGGAGCCGTGCGGACCGCACAGCACGATGGTCTTGCCGAGCGCCTCGAAGAGCGGCTTCGCCTGGTCGAAGTCGGCCTGTTCGCCGCCCACCATGATGGACAGCACGGCCTCGATCGCGCCGGCCTCGCCGCCGGACACCGGGGCGTCCAGGACGCGGATGCCCTTGTCCTTCGCCGCCCTTGCCAGGTCGGCCGAGGTCTGGGGCGTGATCGAGGACATGTCGATCAGCAGCGCGCCGGACCGCGCGTTCTCCAGGATGCCGTCGGGGCCGTAGGCGACGGCCTCCACCTGCGGGGACGCCGGGACCATCGTGATGACGACGTCGGCGTCCTTCACGGCCTCGGCGATCGAGGAGGCGGCGGTGCCGCCGGCGGCGGCCAGGCGGTCCAGCTTGTCCTGCTCCAGCGTGTAGCCGGTGACCTGGTAGCCCGCCTTGATCAGGTTCTCGGACATGGGGGAGCCCATGATGCCGAGTCCGATCCAGGCGACCGTGGGGAGTGTGCTCATGATGGGGTGCCTTTCGGATACGGGGTCAGCGGGACAGCCAAGCGAAGGCCTCGGCGCTCGGGCGGTCGCCCGGCTTGTACTCGAGGCCGACCCAGCCGTCGTAGCCCGCCTTCTTCAGCCGGTCGAGGAGGTCTTCGAGGGGCAGTGAGCCCGTGCCGGGCGCGCCGCGGCCCGGGTTGTCGGCGATCTGGACGTGCCCGGTCTTCGGGGCGAACCGCTCGATCACCCCCGGCAGGTCCTCGCCGTTCATGGACAGGTGGTAGAGGTCCATGAGGAAGCGCGCGTTGTCCAGCCCCGTCGCCTCGTTGACCTTGTCGACGACCTCGACGGCGGCCGGCGCGGACACCAGCGGATACAGCGGCGACTCGGGCTTGTTCAGCGCCTCGATCAGCAGGATCGCGCCGATCCGGTCGGCGGCCCGGGCCGCCAGGGCCAGGTTCTCCAGCGCGAGCGCGTCCTGCTCGGCCGGGTCCACGCCCTCGACGCGGTTGCCGTACAGGGCGTTGAGTGCCGTGCAGCCCAGGGAGGCGGCGAAGTCGGCGGCCACGTCGATGTTGGCGCGGAACCGCTCCGACTCCTCGCCGGGAAGCGACAGGGCGCCGCGGTCGGGGCCCGGGAGCTGCCCGGCGTAGAAGTTCAGCCCGGTGAGCCGGACGCCGGCGTCCTCGATCGCACGCTTCAGGGCGTCGAGCCCGGACCGCTCGGGGACGGGCGAGTCGACCCAGGGCCACCACAGCTCGACCGCGGTGAAGCCGGCCGCCGCGGCGGCCGCGGGGCGCTCCAGGAGGGGGAGCTCCGTGAAGAGGATCGACAGGTTGACGTTGAAGCGCTGGTCTGCGAATCCCATCGGGGCGGCGCTCCCTTCCTTGAATCTGCGGCGTCTCTACTACTTCCGCATTGCGGAATCTTGTTTCTGCTTAACGGAAGACTGCCCGCGGGGTGCGAGGGCTGTCAAGAGGGGCTGCCGGAAAGTCCGTCCCGCGCGTTAGGTTGAGCGCGTGCGACTGAGAGTGGAGTTCACGACCGAGCCGTTCGACCTGGACGAGGCGCCCGCGCACGCGGTGGTGGCCCGCGAGGTCGTGGAGGCCGCCGAGCTGGACGCCGTGGACGTGGGCCCGTTCGGCAACACCGCGGAGGGTGGTGCCGACGCGGTGCTCAGCGCCGTGGACGCCCTGCTCCGCAAGGCCCTGGAGGCCGGCGCCACCCGCGTCACGCTCCAGGTCAACGTGGTCGAGGAGGGCGGCGCGTGAGTGGTGCCGGGGACGAGCCGTTCATCGCGGCCGTGAAACCCCTGGTCGACGCGATGGGCGGCGAGATGATCCCGCCCGACGAGGCCGGCCCCGACGACGTCGTCCTGGCCTGGGCGGGCCGGGACGCCGTCGCCGTGCGGCTGCCGCAGCTCGCCGACTCCCTCGATCACATCCTGGCCGCCATGGAACGCCGCAAGGGCATGCCGCTGGCGGACCTGGACCGCAGGGCCAAGCAGGAGGTCGTGCGGATACTCGAGGCGCGCGGCGCCTTCTCCGTCCGGCACGGAGTGGAGACGGTGGCGAGCGCCCTGGGTGTCAGCCGCTTCACCGTCTACAACTATCTCAACCGCGAGAAGGGGGCCTGACCGGCCGGATGTGTCGGTCCGGTTTCGCGCCCCGGAATTTTCAACAAACTGTTGACGTGCTGTCGCGGGAAGGCGTTAGCTATCGGCACGCCCGTTCAGCACGACGGCCGAATCCGGCCACGGAGGCTCCCGTGACGTCCACTTCCACGCCGCCGGGCCTGACCCGGTTCAACACCCTCGAGGAGCACGCGGCCCACGCCGCCCTCCACGAGGTGTGCGCCGCCACGGCGTGGGCGAAGCGCCTGCTGGCCGCCCGCCCCTACGCCACCTGCGAGGACCTGTACGCCGCGAGCGACGCCGCCATGGCGGGCCTGACGGCCGCGGATCTCGACGAGGCGATGGCCGGGCACCCGCCCATCGGCCGCCCCCGGCCCGGTGACCCCACCTCCGCCCGGGAACAGCGCGGTATGGCCGGCGCCTCCGACGCGCTCAAGGCGGAGATGCTGGAGCTGAACCTCGCCTACCAGGAGAAGTTCGGCCATGTCTTCCTGATCTGCGCCACCGGCCGGACCGGCGAGCAGATGCGCGACGCGGTCAGGGAACGGATCGGCAACACACCGGACCGGGAGCGGGAGATCGTCCGCACCGAACTGGGGAAGATCAACCGCATCCGCCTCGCCCGGCTCGTCGAAGAGGAAGCCTGACCCCATGAGCACCAGCAGCACCGCCTCCGTGTCCACGCACATCCTGGACACCAGCGTCGGCCGGCCCGCCGCGGGCGTCGCCGTCCGCCTGTCCGCCCGCGCGGGCCGCGAGGCGGCCTGGCAGGAGCTCGGCGGCTCCGCCACCGACGCGGACGGCCGGTGCAAGGACCTCCCGGCCCTGCCGGAGGGCACCACCCATGTACGGCTCGACTTCGCGGTGGAGCCGTACTTCGAAGAATCTGCGAAGAAGCAAGCCGATGCGCAGCAGGACGCCCCCGCGAATCGGGACAGCGGCGCCGGTGTGTTCTTCCCGGAGGTGGCGATCACGTTCGCCGTCGTACCGGGCGAGCACTACCACGTACCGCTGCTGCTCAACCCGTTCGGCTACTCCGTATACCGAGGGAGCTAGCTCATGCCCACCATCCTGGGACAGAACCAGTACGGCAAGGCCGAGAACCGAGTCGTCAGGATCACGCGGGACGGCGCCACCCATCACATCAAGGACCTCAACGTCTCCGTCGCGCTGAGCGGCGACATGGACGAGGTCCACTACTCCGGCTCGAACGCCAACGTCCTGCCGACCGACACCACCAAGAACACGGTGTACGCGTTCGCCAAGGAGCACGGCATCGAGTCGGCCGAGCAGTTCGGCATCCACCTCGCCCGGCACTTCGTCACCAGCCAGGAGCCGATCCACCGGGCCCGGATCCGCATCGAGGAGTACGCCTGGGAGCGGATCGAGGCCTCCGACGCCACCTCGCAGTTCATCGGCGCCGACGAGGTCAAGCACTCGTTCGTCCGCAGGAACCAGGAGGTCCGGCTGACCCAGATCACCTACGACGGCTCGTCGTGGGAGGTCATCTCCGGCCTGAAGGACCTGGTCGTGATGAACTCGACCAACTCCGAGTTCTGGGGTTACGTCAAGGACAGGTACACGACGCTGAAGGAGGCCTACGACCGCATTCTGGCCACCGAGGTCTCCGGCCGCTGGCGGTTCAACTGGACCGACGACGAGCAGCGCATGCCCAATTGGGAGAAGTCCTACGAGCAGGTCAAGAAGCACATGCTCCAGGCCTTCGCCGAGACCTACTCCCTCTCGCTGCAGCAGACGCTGTACCAGATGGGCGCGCGGATCATCAATCACCGCGGCGAGATCGACGAGGTCCGCTTCTCCCTCCCGAACAAGCACCACTTCCTGGTCGACCTGGAGCCGTTCGGGTTGAAGAACGACAATGAGGTGTACTACGCCGCCGACCGCCCCTACGGCCTGATCGAGGCGACGATCCTCAGGGACGGCTGCGAGGCGAGGATCCCGGAGGACCTCACCAACCTCTGACGCTCACCCTTTCGGCACCCGTGGCCGGGGAACCCTCCTCCCGGCCACGGCACTCAAAACTCCCAGGGTCCTGCCGTGCCCTCTCCATTCAGCACACTTCGTGAAAAGGGACGAACCATGGCAGCTCAGCGGCGCACCGTCATCGAGAACTGCGCGATCGCGACCGTCGACGGACACGACACGGAGTACGCCTCCGGGCACGTCGTCCTCGCCGGCCACCGCATCGAGTCGCTCGGCGCGGGCGCGGCGCCCGAGGGCCTGGAGAACGTCGTACGCCGTATCGACGCCACCGGCCACCTCGTGACCCCCGGCCTGATCAACACTCACCACCACTTCTACCAGTGGATCACCCGCGGTCTGGCCACGGACCACAACCTCTTCGACTGGCTCGTCGCCCTCTACCCCACCTGGGCGCGCATCGACGAGCCCATGGTCCGCGCCGCCGCCCAGGGCTCCCTGGCGATGATGGCCCGCGGCGGCGTCACCACCGCCATGGACCACCACTACGTCTTCCCCCAGGGCTCCGGCGACCTGTCCGGCGCGATCATCGGCGCCGCCCGCGACATGGGCGTCCGCTTCACCCTCGCCCGCGGCTCCATGGACCGCAGCGAGAAGGACGGCGGCCTGCCCCCGGACTTCGCCGTGGAGACCCTCGACGGCGCGCTGGCCGCCACCGAGGAGACCGTGCGGCAGCACCACGACTCCTCCTTCGACGCCATGACCCAGGTCGCCGTCGCGCCCTGCTCACCCTTCTCCGTCTCCACCGAACTGCTCCGCGACGGCGCCCAGCTGGCCCGCCGCCTCGGCGTCCGGCTGCACACCCACGGCTCGGAGACCGTGGAGGAGGAGAAGTTCTGCCACGAACTGTTCGGCATGGGCCCGACCGACTACTTCGAGTCCACCGGCTGGCTCGGCGAAGACGTGTGGATGGCGCACTGCGTCCACATGAACGACTCCGACATCGCCGCCTTCGCCCGGTCCCGCACCGGCGTCGCGCACTGCCCGTCCTCCAACGCCCGCCTCGCCGCCGGCATCGCCCGCGTGCCCGACATGCTCGCCGCCGGCGTCCCCGTCGGCCTCGGCGTCGACGGCACCGCCTCCAACGAGTCCGGCGAACTCCACACCGAGCTGCGCAACGCCCTCCTCATCAACCGCCTCGGCGGCCACAGGGAGGCCGCCCTGAACGCCCGTCAGGCCCTGCGCCTGGGCACGTACGGCGGCGCCCAGGTTCTCGGCCGGGCGGCGGAGACCGGTTCCCTGGAGCCCGGCAAGCTCGCCGACCTGGTGCTGTGGAAGCTGGACACGCTCGCCCACGCCTCCATCGCCGACCCGGTGACCGCCCTGGTCTTCGGCGCGGCCGCCCCGGTCACCGCCTCCTTCGTGAACGGCCGGCAGATCGTCGAGGACGGACGGCTGCTCACGGCCGACGAGGAGGCCATCGCCCGCGCCACGCGGGACGAGGCCCGGCGGCTGGCGAGGATCGCCGCCGAGGCCTGAACACCCCGATGACTCCGGCCGGGAGGGACGGCTCCCGGCCGGTGGCCGTGCACCCGAGCGGGGTGCACGGCGGTCGTCTCCGGGGTGCGCGTGAACGCGCGCGCCCCGGAACGGCCACCACCGTCCGCCGCACATCCGCACATCCGGTCCCGCACGACCACCCGCACCACCTCCCTGACACCCACGGCGGCCCTTCGGCCAAGCCGTGTAACCGACCGGAGGGACGCCGCCGTGGCCGACCACCCCGTTGACGAGAAACTCCCCGCGCTCAAGATGGCGACGACCGGCCTGCAGCACGTGGCCGCCATGTACGCCGGAGTCGTCGCCCCGCCCCTGATCGTCGGCGCGGCCATCGGCCTCTCCGCCCGCGACCTGACCTTCCTCACCGGAGCCTGCCTGTTCACCGCGGGCCTCGCCACCTTCCTGCAGACCCTCGGCATCTGGAAGATCGGCGCCCGGCTCCCGTTCGTCAACGGAGTCACCTTCGCCGGTGTCGCCCCGATGACCGCCATCGTCGCCTCCACCCAGGACAAGTCCGACGCCCTGCCGGTCATCTTCGGCGCGGTCGTCGTCGCCGGACTCCTCGGCTTCCTCGCCGCCCCCGTCTTCTGCAAGGCCATCCGCTTCTTCCCGCCCGTGGTGACCGGCACGGTCATCACCCTCATCGGCATCTCCCTGCTGCCCGTCGCCTTCGGCTGGGCACAGGGCCCCGACCCGGCGGCCCACGACTACGGTTCGGCGACCAACCTGGGCCTCGCCGCCGTCACCCTGCTGATCGTGCTGCTGCTGCGCCGCTTCACCACGGGCTTCGTCAAGCAGATCGCCGTGCTGCTCGGCCTCGTGATCGGCACGCTGATCGCCATCCCGCTCGGCGCCACGGACTTCGCCCCCGTCGCGGACGCGGCCGTCATCGGCTTCCCCACCCCGTTCCACTTCGGCGCCCCGCAGTTCCAGCTCGCCGCGATCATCTCGATGTGCGTGGTGATGGTGGTGTCGATGACCGAGTCGACCGCCGACATGCTGGCCCTCGGCGAGATCGTCGAGCGCCCGGCCGACGAGAGGACCATCGCGGCCGGCCTGCGCGCCGACACCCTCGGCTCGGCGATCAGCCCCCTCTTCAACGGCTTCATGTGCAGCGCCTTCGCCCAGAACATCGGCCTGGTCGCCATGACGAGGATCCGCAGCCGCTACGTCGTCGCCGCGGGCGGCGGGTTCCTGGTGCTGATGGGCCTGTGCCCGATGGCGGCCTCGCTGATCGCCGTCGTACCGCGCCCGGTGCTCGGCGGGGCGGGCGTCGTGCTGTTCGGCTCGGTCGCGGCCAGCGGCATCCAGACCCTGGTCCGGGCCGCCCTGGACAAGGACAACAACGTCCTGATCGTGGCGGTCTCCCTGGCCGTCGGCATCATCCCCATCACGGCCCCGGAGTTCTACCACGCCTTCCCGGAGACGGCCCGCATCGTCCTGGACTCCGGCATCTCGACGGGCTGTGTGGCGGCCGTACTGCTCAACCTCGTCTTCAACCACCTGGGCAAGGGCACCCGCGACGCCCACGACGTGACCCACCCGATGGAGGCGGGCGAGGAGCTGACGGGCGCACCGAAGGCGCCGGCCGCGTCCTGAGGCCGCCGGACTCCGCTTAGGCTTCTGCCTTGGTCAACTCGCGGTTGACCGGGGGATCAGGGGACGAGGGGGAGACGGGCCGATGAACCACGCGACCGAGGTGTTCCAGCCGTTGCGGGCGGACGATCCGCCCGTGGTCGCCGGCTACCGCCTCGTGGCCCGGCTCGGCGCGGGCGGCATGGGCCGCGTCTACCTCTCCCACACCCAGGGCGGCCGGCCCGTGGCGATCAAGGTGGTTCGGCCGGAACTGGCCGACGATCCGGGGTTCCGGCGGCGTTTCCGCCGGGAGGTGGAGGCGGCCCGCCGGGTCCGGGGCGCCTACACCGCCGAGCTGATCGACGCCGACGCCGACGGCACACCGCCCTGGGCGGCCACGCTGTACGTGCCCGGCCCGTCCCTCACCGACGCCGTCGCCCGGCGCGGACCTCTGCCCGTCCCCGCGGTGCTGTGGCTGGTGGCGGGAGTGGCCGAGGCGCTCCAGGCCGTCCACGCCGCCGGCCTCGTGCACCGGGACCTCAAGCCGTCCAATGTGCTGCTCGCCGCCGACGGGCCGCGCGTGATCGACTTCGGCATCTCGCTGGCCGCCGACTTCACCTCGTACACCGCCACCGGCGCCGCCGTCGGCACACCCCATTTCATGGCCCCCGAGCAGGCGTTCGCGGGGGAGGTCACGGCGGCGACCGATGTCTTCGCACTGGGCCAGACGGCCGCGTTCGCCGCCCTGGGCCGCCCGCTGTACGGGGAGGGCTCCGCGGTCGGCGTGCTGTACCGGATCGTGCACGACCGGCCCGACCTGTCCCTGCTGCCCGAGCAGCTCCGACCGTTGTTCGCCCGCTTGCTGGCCGCCGACCCCAAGGACAGGGCGGACCTGACGGAGATCGTCGACTGGTGCCGGCAGCGACTGGGCGCGGACGCCGCCGCGGGCGCGGGCCCGGCCGTGTGGCGGGACGTCACGGGACCGGAGCCGACGGTCCCGTCCCCGCTCGCCACTCCCACGAGTCTGTCCACACCCACGAGTCTGTCCACACCCACGCGCGTCGGGCCCGCGCCCCTGGTCGTCACCCAGCCCCAGCCGCTGCCGGGCGGGCCGGGGGAGCGGCGGGCGCGACGCCGGCGCACCGCGCTGATCACGGCCGCGGCCATGACGGCGGGGGTGGTGGCCCTGGGCGGCCTTCTGTGGACCGTCCAGGACGCGGGAAACCGGTTCCGCGACTGGGTGGCCGGCGCACCGGCGACGCCGGACCCGGACGGATCCGGACGGTCGGCGGACGCGTCCACGCCGTCGCCTACGGCCTCCGGGGCAGTCGCGGATGCCGAGGGCCGGACACCGCGGGCCACGCCGCCCTCCCCGACAGCCTCCGGGACGCCGCGCCCCATAGGCAGGGTTCTCCAGAGGCTGGACGCGAAGAGTTCGCTGAGCTTCGAGGAGCCGTTCCAGCGTGACGACCGTGAGGGCGACGTCCGCTTCGACTGCGAGGACGCCGGATGTGCGCTGGAGAGCGACACCAGTGTCTTCATGCAGATGTTCACCGACGAGGGCGTCTCCCTCGACGAGTGCCGGCTCATGCTGGCGCATGCCGACCGGCGCCGCTGGCCGCTGGCCTCGGTGCCGGTGGGAGGTCAGATCTGCGTCAAGCACAAGTCCGGGGACATCGCCCTGCTCACGGTCCAGACGAAGTCGACCGCGCTGCCGGAACTCGCCGCCCTCACGGTGGACCTGACGATCTGGCGGCGTGCGGCGACATGACCGGCCGCACGCTCACACGGTGAGCTTCACCGCCTCCAGCCAGACGTCGTTGTCCAGGGTGCCGCCGAAGGTGAAGTCGGGGCGGGGCTTGCTGCACGCCCGTCCGCCCCAGTCGTGGCCGCGCAGGCGGACGGTGTTGCAGATCTCGCCGGTGCCGACGTTCATGGCGAACCCCAGCATGTTCGGCGCGTTCCGCTTCGCGCTGCCGATGGTGAAGTTCCGGCCGTCGCCGGTGACGGCCGTCCAGCTGGGCTGCCACTGGCCACGGCCGTCGACCGGCTTCGCCGTGTGCCGGAAGGCGTTGGCGGCGGATCCGCCGACGCCGTGCACCGCGATGTTGAGGGCCTTGATCGGCCGGTTCCGGCCCGCCGTGCCGGCCATCGTGCCGTCGCACACCGGCTTCTGCCAGCCCTGCCCGGAGACGTACGCGCGGTAGCAGATGTGCCGTCCGGAGGGGTCGCTCGCGGCGAGCCGCTTCACGGCACTGGCCGCGGTGTCCTGCGGGGGCCCGGCGGTGACCGTGGTGGTGGCGGCCGGGGGCCTGGCGGTGACGGTGACGGTGACCTTGCCCGCACCTTTCGCCCCGGAAGTGTCCTTCGGCTGCGGCTTCTCGCCGCTCCCCTCCTTGTCCTTGTTCTTGTCCTTGTCCTTGTTCTTGTTCTTGCCCTTGTCGTTGTCCTCGGCCGAGGGGGAGGCGGACGGGGGCGGGATCGGCAGCGACGACGGTGACAGGGCCGGTGAGGCCGAGGCCGACGGCGAGCGGCCCGCGCGCGCGGCGGTCTCCTCCCGGTTTCCGCCGTCGCCGGAACCGCCGCTGCCCAGAATCACCAGCGGCACGACGACCAGCGCGGCCACACCGAGCGCCACGGGCCCGACCACCAGGGGCCTGCCGAGCAGGCCGGGCCCGTCGAACTCGTCGTCCGACTGGCGGGAACCGGGCCGGCGCGCCGGCCCGGGCCGCGGTGCCCGGAGGGCGGCCGGGCTCCCGTCGGGCTGTGGTTCGGGGCGGGCGGCCTGGGGCTCTTCGGGCTCGGGCAGCGTGTAGGCCGCCTCGTCGAAGTCGACGTCTGAATTGTCCCGGTCCTCCCCGGCGGGAGCGCCGTCGGCTTCCGTGCCGCCGCCCGTGCCGGCGGGGGCGGCGGCCTCGTGGACGAGGGGCGGTACGGGATCCGCCGCCTCCTCTTGCTGCCGCAGGGCGCTGGAGCCGTCCGGGAAGACCTCGACGTGCGCCACGTACCCGGCGGCGGGGTCGGAGATCGCCGCCGTGACGGCGGTTCCCCGGTCCCGCGCGTGTCCCTGCAGGAGATCGAGGATCGCGGCGTCGACCGTCGTCCCCTCCGCGACCGGCACCGGTGCGCCGTCGACGGCGGCCGATCCGTCGCCGGAGATGACCACCGTGAAGTGCGGGGACGGTTCGGACGGCCTCGGCTGCGCGGCGTGTCCGCCCTCGGTGACCGGCTCGTCCGCGTCCTCTTGGCCCGGGCTCATCGGCGTTCCTCTCTGCTGTGCCCGGCCGGTCGCGCGGCCGGGGCGGTTGTCGGCGGTGCCCGCGTACGCAACGGACACCGGCCGTCCACGGTTCAACTCGCCGGTGAAAAGGGGGAAAGGCGCACGTCAGCGGTGACAGGTGACGGAACGGCATGTTCCGGTGACGTGCGCGTGCCGGAGCGGATGCGCACTAGAGTCCGAACGTGGACTACGTGAATACCTTCCGTTTCGCTGTGCTGGGGCCGGTCCGGGCGTGGCGCGGGGAGCGGGAAATAGACCTCGGCTCACCGCAGCAGAGGGTGGTGCTGGCGGCGCTCCTGTTACGACGCGGGCGCCCCCTGCCGCTCGGCGAACTCATCGACGCCGTCTGGGGACAGGAGCCGCCCGCTGCCGCCGTGTCCGTACTGCGGACCTACGTGTCGCGCCTGCGCAAGGTGCTGGAGCCCGACCGCGGCCCGGACGGGCAGCCCCGGGTGCTCGTCTCCGTGGGTGACGGTTACCTGCTGCGCGTTCCGGACGACGGCCTGGACCTCGCCGTGTTCCAGGCCCGGGTCGCGCAGGCGAAGAAGGCACGCGCCGCGGGCGACGTGTCCGGTGCCGCGGACCTCCTGCACGCCGCGCTCGACGGCTGGCGGGGCCCCGCCCTGACCGGACTCCCCGGCCCGCTTCCCGAGACGGCGCGCGCCTGGCTGGACGAGGAATGGCTGACCGCCCTGGAAGCCCGGCTGGACGCAGACATCGAACTCGGACGCCATCACGAGGTGATCGCCGAGCTGTCCCCGCTCACCGCCGGGCACCCCCTGCGTGAGGAGCTGTGCCGCCTGCTCATGCTCGCCCTGTACCGGTCGGGACGGCAGGCCGAAGCACTGGCCGCGTACCGCGGGACACGCGCTGCCCTGGTGGCGGAACTGGGCGTCGAACCGGGACTGTCGCTGCGGGACCTGCACGACCGCATCCTGGCCGCCGACCCGGCCCTGATGCCGCACCCGGCGCTGAGTCCGGCTCCGGCGGTGCCCGGGCAGGCCCGGCCGTCCGTACGGGGAACTCCCCCCGGCGCCGCACCGGACGACGCGACGACGAACGACGGCGCGACGGCGGGAGGGACGGCGCAGGAGGACGCAGCCGGCTCCGGCCCCGCCGACCCGCACGGCTCCGCGTTCCAGCCGGCCCGCCCCGCGCAACTGCCCGCCGACCTGCCGACGTTCGCCGGACGCGGCGCCGAACTCGGCCTGATCGGTGATCTGTTGCCCCGCGACGGCAGCCCCCCGTCGACCGTGGTGATCAGCGCGATCGGCGGCATGGGCGGGATCGGCAAGTCGACCCTGGCCGTGCACTGGGCGCACCGCGTCGCCGACCGGTTCCCCGGTGGCCAGCTCTACGTCAACCTGCGCGGCTTCGACCCGACCGGCTCCGCGCTGACACCGGACGAAGCGGTGCGCGGCTTCCTCGACGCGCTCGGCGTACCGCCGATGCGCATACCCGCCGGCCTCGACGCCCAGGTCGCGCTGTATCGCAGTCTGCTGGCGCGCCGCAGGGTGCTGATCCTGCTCGACAACGTCCGCGACGCCGAACAGGTGCGTCCGCTGCTGCCCGGCTCCCCGGGCTGCCTGGTCATCGTCACCAGCCGCAACCGGCTCACGGGCCTGGTCGCCGGCGAGGGGGCGCACCCCCTGACGCTGGACCAGCTCTCCCCGGCCGAGGCGCACGACCTGCTGGCCCGGCGCCTCGGCACCGACCGGCTGGCCGCGGAGCCACAGGCCGCGGACGAGATCATCCGGCGGTGCGGCCGTCTGCCGCTGGCCCTCGCCATCGTCGCCGCGCACGCCTGCGCCCACCCCGGATTCCCGCTCCGCGCCATCGCCGACGAGGTGAACGACACGCACGGCAGCCTGGACGCCTTCGCCGGCGGCGACGACATCACCACCGACGTACGGGCCGTCTTCTCCTGGTCCTACCAGGCGGTGTCCGCTCCCGCCGCGCGTCTGTTCCGGCTTCTGGGGCTGCACTCGGGGCCGGACATCTCCGCGCCAGCGGCGGCCGCTCTCGCCGGACTGGCCCCGCGCGAGGCGCGGGGGCCGCTCGCCGAACTGACCCGCGCGCATCTGCTCACCGAGCACCGGCCGGGCCGCTACACCCTGCACGACCTGCTCCGCGTCTACGCCGCCGAACGCGTGCGCGTGGAGGAGACCCCGCAGGAGCGGGATCTGGCCCTCCAGCGGCTGCTGACCTGGTACCTGCACACCGCCGACGCGGCCTACCCGCACATCACCCCCAGCCGCCGCCGCATCCCGCTGGAGCGGCGGCCCGAGTACTGCCGCCCGCTGGAGTTCACCACGCACGAACGGGCACTGGACTGGTGCGAGACCGAGCGGCCCAACCTGATCGTCGCCGTGCACCAGGCCGCCCGGGCCGGGCACACCGGCACCGCGTGGCGACTGCCCGCCGTCCTGTGGGGGTTCTTCTACCTCCGCAGCCACGTGCACGACTGGCTGGACACCGCAAGGACGGGTCTGAGCGCCGCCCGCGATGCCGGGGACCGGGAGGGGGAGGCCCAGAGCCTGTCCGACACGGCCGCCGCGCTGCGCAACGCCGGCCGGTACGACGAGGCCGTGCAGCACCTGCACCAGGCGCTGGCGCTGAGCCGGGAGCTGGGGGACAGGGTGGCCCGGGCCTCGGTGATCGCCAACCTGGGCGACGCCTACCTGCACGCGGGCCGGCTCCACGAAGCCGTCGAGTACGCCCGCCGCGGGCTGGCCCTCGACCGCATCGCGGGCAACGCCTGGGGCGAGGGCATCGCCCTCAGCAACCTGGGCGACGCCTACCAGCGGATGGGGCGTTACGACGAGGCCCTCGACTGTCTGCAGCGGGCGCTGGTCGTGCTGCGGGCAAGCGGCAACCGCTGGGTCGAGGGCGTCACCCTCGACATCCTCGGCACGATCCACCACCGGCTCGGCCGTCACGGCGATTCCGTCGGCCACTACCGCCGGGCGCTCGCGACCCACCGGGACATCGGCAACCGGTGGGGCGAGGGCCACACGCTGGGCCATCTCGGGGACGTCCATCTCGACGGCGGAGAGCCCGAGGCGGCCCGGGCCAGTTGGCGGCACGCCCTCGCGATCTTCGCGGAGTTCGGCCACCCGGACGCCGAGCAGGTCCGGGAGCGGCTCGACGCCCTGCCGGACGGCCCGGCGGACACGCGCGCCCGGGAGGCCGCGCCGAGACGGACCGCCTGACATGGCTCTCCTTCGTGGGTGATGCCTGCCGGCCGTACGTCGGCAGGCATCCGCACAACGCGTGCGGGGGCGGGGTTGGTTCAACGCCCGCGAGCCGCCCTCGCCGCCGGGCGGTGCCTCAGCGCGCCTCGCGGTAGATCCGCCCGCTCGCGCCCGGCACCGCCCCGTCGTACAGACCCGTCGGGCTGGTCTCCTTCGACAGCGCGAACCAGGCGTACCGCTCGACGAAGTCCAGCTTCTCCAGCATCGCGGTGGAGGACCGGACGAAGTCGGTCTGCTCCTGCTCGCCCGGGTAGCGCGGGGTGCTCCCGGAGAAGTCCGTCAGCGCGTACTCCGTGAGCCAGACCGGCTTCTTGTAGCGGTCGTGGACCGCCTGCAGATATGCGCGCAACTGGTCGGCCGCGCCCGGCCCGAAGTCGGCTCCGTACCAGTGCAGGGGGATGAAGTCGACCCGCAGGCCCCGCTGTTCGGCCCCGGTCATGAACCGGTCCAGCCAGCCGCCCGGCACATCCGCGCCGGAGGCGACCGCGGGTGCGCCCAGCCGCAGGCCGGTGGACTCCAGCCGGGGCCACAGGTCGAGGGCCTGCTCGGGTGACATGTCGGCCTGGCCCGGATGGTCCGGCTCGTTGAACCCCAGGAGCGCCTTCCCGGCGCGGGCGGCCCGCTCCAGTTCGGCGTCGGTGACCGAGCCCGGGCCCCAGATCATCGGGACGAACTCGGCGCCGGTGCCGCCGGTGACGCCGTCGGGCGAGGAGGCCCAGTTGTAGAACCAGGACGAACGGGAGTCGGCCAGGGCCTCGGAGGCGCCCGCGACGGAGTTCAGGCCGACACCCTTGCGGGGGGCCGGCGGGGTGCCGCCGCCGCTGCCGGGCCGCCCGGTGACGGCGGGGACCGCGGGGCCGGGTGCTCCGGCGCCCTCGCCGGTGCCGTGGAAGGTGACGGTCAGGCCCGTGCACTCCCGGCACTGGTACACGACCTGGTTGCCCTGTTCGGTGTCGTGCTTGGACCAGCTGTACGCCGTCGGGCACCGAGCGGCGAGCGCGTCACTGTACGGCGTCTTCGCATCCCGGTTCGGGTTCACGCACACCAGGGGCCGGCCGGTGGCCTCGTCCCGGACCAGGTCGTCCGCCGGGCAGGCGGCCAGCAGGTCCGTGGCACACCCCGCCGGCGCGCACTCGCCCGACCGGGGCGGCGTCACGCCGTCCGGCGCGATGGTGATCGGCGATGCGACGGCGTTGACGTAGCTGACGTTGTACCAGGGTGCCGCGCCGTCCTTCGGGTCGAAGTTGAACTCGGCAAGACCGGTCGGCTGTTCACCGGTCGAGCAGCGGTCGGCGTGGGGGCCGCAGTCGCCGACGGCGCAGTGGAACGTGCTTCCCTCTTCGCCGGTGCAGCCCTCGCGGGCGAAGAACTTGCCGCGCCAGTGCCCGGCGCCGGAGCGCTCGGGGATCGTGAGGGTGGCCGATCGGCCCGGGTCCAGGGTGGGCAGCCCGGTGAGCGGGGCCGAACCGTCGGCGTTGACCGTGCTGCCGATCCAGATGCGGTGGTCCGTCGTGTTGCGGAAGGTGACCGTGTGCTCGGGGGAGCCGGTACCGGCGGCGGGCGTCCCCGCGATGCTCACACCGTCCGGGCGCTGGTGCTGGATCAGCAGCGCGGTGCCGGTGACACCGGCCACGACCAGGAGCAGCGCGAGCAGGAACGCGGCGCGTCGGCGCAGAATCGGTCTACGCATGGACCTCGCCTCCCGCGGGGGCGACGTATGTCATGTCCGTCCTCTCTTCTGAGGCTGTAGGGGTGGGCCTGCGGGGAGCGACGGGCGCTCCCCGGACCGGAAGCGACAACGGGCGGGTCCGGGGCGGTGGTTCAGTCGGCCGGGCCGCGACGGCACGGCGGCCGCCTCCCGGGGGAGGCGGCCGCCTGCACGGGGCCGGCGCGCACCGGGCCGGCGGTGCGCGTGCCTAACGGCCGTGACCGGCCGGCTTCTTGCCCTGTGCCTTCTTGGACACCTGTGTCTCCGTGGGCTGCCTGCTGCTGCGTCCGGTGGAGGTGCCGGCAGCCGGACCGAAGTTCCCGGCCGGGGCGTTGTTCGCCGGAGTGTTGACGGCCGGGGTGTTGCCGGCCGGCGCCGACAGGGACGAGCTGGAGGAAGGCGGCGCGGGGACGGGGGTGAACCCGGGCGGGTACTGCCCCGGCTGGTTGCCGAGCATCGGGTTGTGGTGCATCCCGTACATCTCGTAGCCGGGGTCCTCCGCCGTCCGTCCCGGGTCGGTGTGGGCGTGGTGCATGACGTCGGTCATCGTGGCCCCTCCGGCCACCCACGAACCCGCTCCGCCGACCATCTTGGTCGTCGAGGACTCCTGGTCGGCAACGGCGGCGTAGGTGTTCAGCGCCGTGGAAACGAGCCTGCCGACGCTGGCGCTCACCTGGACCGGGTCCACGTGGCCGCCCGCCCTCGACTGCTGATGCTGGCCGTAGAGTTCGTAGCCGGCCACACCGGCCTGCGCCGCGATGCCGACGCCGTTCACGATCGTGGCGGCCCGGCCGGACGTGAACGCCGAGGCGCCCTGGATGACCGTCGGGGCGACGTCGACCAGTGCCTTGACGACGCGGGACTTGTTCTCCGCGACCCACGCGGCGGCGCTCTTGCTCCACCGCGCGACCTGCCGGCCCTTCGGCTGGGCCGTGTTGACCGCGTAATACTGCCGGGCGGTCTGGTCGTACACGCCGGTGCCGGCGCCGGCGAACAGCGGGGGCGCGTCGTCCGGGACCGCCGCGCTGGAGACCCGGGCCCGCGCCTGCCGTCCGTCGTCGGAGATCCTGACGGACGAGTAGGAACTGGCGTTGGAATTGGCGCTGTCGTCCGAGTGTTCGGATCCTGCCATGTCACCCTTCCTTCCGGGAGGTGAGCGCTCCCTGGGGGAGCCTGTGACGGCGCCGGGACCGGCACCGCCGACCGGATGGCTGCACCGATCGCGAACACAACGCGGCAGCGGGGGTGGACGGTTCATCCCCTTCGCCCCGCACGCGCCGCACCGGACCCGGGGGTTTTACCCGGGCGGCCCGTCACGACCACGGGGACGGCGGTGGGGGAGGCGGCGGCGGTCCGAAGGGATCCATCGTCTCGACGGTGGGTGCCGCCTTCGGCCGGTGCATGCCGGGCTTGCAGCCCGCGAACGGTCCCTGCGGGTCGCGCAGCGTGTCCATGACCGACGACAGGTGGTCGCGGTGCCAGACAGCCGGTCCGCTCATGTCGGAGCCGGGCCCGGTGAGATCGCCCCAGGCGAGCCACAGGCCGTGCAACCGGGCCACGGCCTCGGGGTGTTCCCACCAGACGGGGCACCAGGGGGACTGGGAGCTGACCTCCCTGCCGTAGACCGGCAGCAGCACATGGTGCGTCCACAGGGTCAGTTGGCGCAGCGTCTGTGCGTACGCCGGTCCGTCCAGGTAGAGGATGAAGCGCGGCGGAGCGGGCTTCTCCTCGCCGGGCGCGGGGGAGGACGTGTCGGCCTGGCCCCCGGCAACCGTGGGGGAGGTCTGAACGGTGGACATGGCAATCTCCTGCTGAGGGGTGGACTCGGAGGGACCTCGGGTGGTCAGGCGTCGGGCCGCACCACCCCGAGGATCTCCATCGACCCGGCCGGCGCCACGGTCACGTGCCGCCCCGGGCGGGGAGCGTGGATCATCCGGCCGCCTCCGATGTAGAGGGACACGTGGCTCGCGTCGGCGTTGTAGATGATCAGGTCACCGGGACGCATCCTCGTCACCGGGACGCGGGGCAGCCGCCGCCACTGCTCCTGCGAGGTGCGCGGGATCGGAACGCCCGCCTTCAGCCACGCCTGCGAGGTGAGGCCGGAGCAGTCGTAGGAGCCGGGGCCCTCGGCGCCCCAGACGTACGGCTTGCCGAGTTCGCGCCGGGCGAAGGCGACGGCCTCGCGGCCCGCGGTGCCGCCCTCGGTGCCGGCGTCGTCGAGGACACCCCTGCGCACCCAGTCCGCCTGCGCCTCGTCGGCGGTCCTGCGCTCCAGCGCGGCCAGTTCCCGGCGCTGTCTGCTCTCCAGCCGCGACTCCACCTTCCGGGCCTCGTCGATGCGCGACAGGATCGTCCTGCGGTGGGAGCCGAGGGAACCACGGTTCCTCCGCAGCCGCCTCAGCTCCTCGCCCGCGGCGGCGCTCCGGCTGCGCAGTTCCTCCTGCGCCGTGGTCAGGCTGCCGACCGTCCGCCGGGTGGCCAGCTGCGCCTGACGGGCCCGGGAGGCGTTGTCCAGCGCGCGTTCCGGATCGCGTGCGAGGGCGAACTGCACCTCGGCGGGGACACCGCCCCCGCGGTACTGGGAGCGGGCCGCCGACCCGGCCAGCGCGGTCAGACGGCTCAGTTTCCGCTCGGCCGCGACCACTTGGGCCCGGAGCGTACCGAGGCGCTTCCCCTGCCGGGTGATCCTGCCGTCCAGCGCGTTGTACTTCTCCGTGGCGACCTCGGCCCGGTGATAGAGGCGGTCGAGTTCGGCGCGCACCTCGGGGAGGGTCTGCGGTTCGGCGCCGGCGGGCGGGTGGAGCGTCGCCGTCAGGGCCAGGGCCAGCGTGACGACGGCCGCCGTCCGGCGGCCGTGCGCGCCCGGGTTCTGTGTCATGCGGTTCGTGGCTCCTTCGTGGGTCACGGGGGGCATCCGCACAACGGACCCGCGCGCCGGGGAGGTTCAAGGACGGTGTGAACCGCGGGGCCTCCGTGTGCCGTTGTGCCCGCAGGGTGTCGGCGAAGGGATTGATGTGAACGCGCAGACGGTGCTGCTCGCGTTGTGCACGGGGCTCGGCTTCGGCTTCCTGCCGGCCGCGGTCCGGGCGCCGGCGACGGCCGCCGCCCTGTGGGCGCGCGGCCGGCGCGTGACGGGGCGGGTGACGGCACGCGCGGCGGCCGACCGGCGGCGCGGCGGCCTGGTCGTGTTCCCCGACCACCTGGGCCGTGGCCTCGTCCTTGATCCCGGGCCACTCGGACCGTTCTGCGGAATGCCGCCGGTCGGCGGCAGCGTGGCGGTCGTGTACGCGCGCAAGCGTCCCACCCGGGCCGGGCTGTGGACCTCCCGGCATCCGCCGGCGCCGTCGTTCGGGTCGTTCTTGCCCGCCACCGTGGCGTTCGGCGCCGGGCTCGTGACGGCGGGATGAGCCCGCCCCGCCCCCGACGGCTCGACGAGCTCGACGTGCTGCGCGGGTTCGCCCTGTCCGGCATCCTGGTGGTCAACGCCCTGCTGATGGCGGGCCCGTACACGGTCTTCGGCGGCGGGCCCGGGTCCTCGGGGGCGGACCGCATCGCCGCGTGGGCGGTGACCGCGCTGATCACGGCCAAGTTCTACGTCCTGTTCTCCTTCCTCTTCGGCTACAGCTTCGCCCTGCAGGCCCGGTCCGCGCGCCGGGCCGGCGCCGCCTTCGCGCCCCGCCATCTGCGGCGTACGGCGGGGCTGTTCGTCCTGGGCGCGGCACACGCGGTCCTGCTGTACCCGGGGGACGTCCTGACGACGTACGCCGTTCTCGCGCTGGTGCTGTACGGGCTGAGCGGGCTCGGGGTGCGGACCCTGCTGCGGGTGGCGGCCGCCCTGCTGCTGCTCCTGTCGGCGCTGCTGCTCGGGTACGGGCTGCTGACCGTCGCCCTCACCGAACCGGTCACCGCCACCTCGTACCCGCCCGGGGACGCCGCCTACCGGGGCGACGCCGCCTCGGTTCCGGGCACGCATCTGCGTGACCTGCCGGCCGCGCTCGGCACCAATCTGCTGTACGCGCCTGCCATGCTGGCCGCGTTCCTGGGCGGGCTGGCCGCGGCGAAGTCCCGGCTGGCCGAGCGACGCGGGCAGGACCGCGCGTGGCTGCGCAGGACCGCATCGCGCGTACTGCCCCTCGGCCTCGGCGGTGCCGTGGTCGCCGCCTGCTGCGCGAGCGGGCCGCTGGACGGCCGTTGGTTCCTCGTCGGGCAGGCGGCCACCGTCCTGACCGCCCCTGCGCTCACCACGTCGTACGCCTGCGGTCTGCTCCTGCTGCTCATGAGCCGGGCCGGGGCCCGCCTGCCCGCGGCAGCCGGTGTGCTCGCCGCCGCCGGACGCATGGCGCTCAGCCACTACCTCACCCAGTCACTCGTCCTCGCCTGCGTCTTCTCCGGATACGGACTGGGCCTGTACGACCGGGTCGGCACGGTCACGGTCCTGGCCGGCTGTGTCCTGCTCTACGCCGCCCAACTCGCGCTCGGTGCACGGCTGTCGGCGCGGATCCGGCACGGGCCGGCCGAGTGGGTGCTGCGCGCCGTGACGCTGGGCCGGCGCCCCGAAGGCCCGCCGCGGACGGTCAGGAATCCCGCTTGGACAGCGGTACCCCCCGCGTCCCGGCCGGACTCGCGAGACAGCCCGGAGCCGGGGGGAGACGGCGTGCGGCCCGCTCCGTGATGGCCGCCGTCTCCGCCTTCGCCGCCGCCGAGATCTGCGCCGCGCCGGGCTCCTTGTACCAGGGGCGCAGCCGGATCAGCGCGGGCTTGACGCCGGTGGCGAGCAGCAGGGCCGTGCCCTTGGGCAGGGCACGGATGCGGTCCGGCGGCAGAACGGCCTCCTGGCGGTAGGAGTACGACCGGGAGGTGCCCTCCTTGCCGCGGGAGACGGTGGGGGTGCGCACGTCGTGCTGGCCGACGAGCGTGGAGATCTTCTGCACGAAGTCGGCGTCGTCCAGACCGGCGCCGAGGAGTTTGACCGTCGCCGCGCTCCACAGCGCGTCCATGCCGACCTCGCCCCAGACCCGGGCGCCCTGGCGGTAACTCTGCAGCAACGTGACGACGTTGATGCCCCGGGAGCCGAAGTGCGAGTACAGGTCGGGCAGATCGGAGATGCGGCAGACGTTGGCGGCCTCGTCGAGGACCGCGGTCAGCGGCGGATCCAGCCGGCC
The DNA here is from genome assembly GCF_001280065.1 of Streptomyces sp. NRRL B-1140. Classification (GTDB taxonomy): domain Bacteria; phylum Actinomycetota; class Actinomycetes; order Streptomycetales; family Streptomycetaceae; genus Streptomyces. Next base: position 9,567 of record NZ_LGEA01000001.1, on the reverse strand, counting down.
GCCCATGCGCTCGGCGGCGACCACCCCGGCCCGCATCGTCGCGTCGGCCAGGCCGGCGATGACGCCGGCCGCGGAGCCGCCGCCGTCCTTGGAGAGCAGGTAGAGCGTGTCGTGGCCGAGGACATGGAGGTCGGGGCGGAACTCCGGCAGCCGCGGGTCGGGCGAGACCCACGCCAGGATCTCCGGGTCGAGCAGACAGGACACCGTCTGGCGGGCGGTCTCGTAGATGCCGTCCCGGGTCTCGACCGCACCGCGGACCGTGCCCTGCAACTGCTCGGCCATCGCTACGAGACCGGCGTCGCGCAGCAGGTCGACCGGGGAGCGGTCGGCGGGGTCGGCCAGCCAGCCGAGCAGTTCGGGCAGGGGGGTCCCGCTGCGGGCCGCCGCCAGGAAGAGAGCCGTCAGGGTGTTCTGGGCGGCCGAGATCCAGAAGTCCTTCTTCGCCGTGTCGTCGTTGACGGACGCCACGAAGTGACCGGCCATGCGGCGGGCGCCCTCGATGGTGTGGCACTCGCCGAGCAGGTCCCACCACAGGGCCCGCGGGGTGTGGGCGATGCCCTGCGGGTCGAACGTCCAGACCGTGCCCGCCTTCTCGCGTTCGGCGCGGGTGACGGCGTACACGTCCGACTTGTTGGACGTGAGCAGGACCGCGCCCTGGGCACGCAGCACCCGGGGGACCGCGATGCCGGTGGACTTGCCGGCCCGAGGCGCCATCAGGTCGAGCTCCACGTCCTCGTGACTGCTGCGCAACTCCGGCCCCGTAGGCATGAGGTCGCCCAGGAGGTTGCCGGTCTCGTCCGGGTGGAGCCGGTCACGGCCCTCCAGGGTGGGGCGCAGTTCCCGGGCGCGGGCCGCGATGCCCTTGGGGCACATCGCGGCGAGTTCACGCCGCCCGGCCAGGCCCTTGGCGCGGCCGGCCCGGCCGAGCAGGAGACGCAGCAGCAGGGCGACGGGCAGGGCGGCGAGCGCCGGCAGAGCGAGCATGCCGCCGTAGAGTGCCGCGGCCGGTGTCCCGGGCCACAGACCGCCTGGCCCGCCGGTGACCAGCCGCGTCACGGTGGACAGGGCGAACGGCGGGCCGTGCCAGCCGTTGCCGGTCAGCCCCGACCCGAGGGTCCCGCCGGACCACACGACGGCGAACATGACCAGACCGGTTCCGGCCAGCGCCACGATCGCCCACGGCAGCTGCTCGTGCGCGCTGCCGGTGCCCGGAGTCCTCACGCGGTCCACCTCCCCGCGCCGCCCCCGGTTGCCGGGCCCTCGGGCGTGCCGGGCAGCGCGTACGCCCCTTCCCGGGCGGCCCGGGCCACCTGTGCGGCGGTGCGGGCGAGTTCCTGCTCGACGGCCCCCTCGACGGTCTTCTCGTGCGGCGTCCACCGGGTGTTGGTGTCGTGCAGCCTGCGTTCGGCGTCGGTGATCGCGACCTTGATCGGGATACCGGGGCGCCCGCCGACCTTGATGAGGAAGCGGCCCCGGCCGGGCGGCTCCTCGTGCTCCCCCGAGACCCCCCAGCCGGGCGGGGAGGACCACGACGACACGAGCTCGATCTCGCGCCGGGACAGCCCCACCACCTTGCCGAGATCCTCCATCTCCGCCTTCGGCAGCCCCGCGCACACCACCATGCCCGCCCGCTCCACGAAGCCGCGGGCCTTGGCCCGGTCGGCGTCGGTGCCGAGCGCCTCGGCGTCCTTGAGCGTGTGGGTGATCTTGGCGTCCCCCAGTCCGAGGGAGCGGTTCAGGCGCGTCAGCGCGTCGATGCGGTCGACGATGCCGGAGGCGGCGCGCAGCGGGCGCCACAACTCGTCGAGCACCGTGAAGAACCAGCGCCGCGGTTCGAGACCGGCGTCCGCGAGCGCGTGCGAGGCGGCCACCGTGCCCAGCCCGTCCGACCAGGCGGCGAGCATCGCGGCGGCGGTCAGCTGGGTGTCGGCCTCACCGATGCCGGAGATGTCGATGCACACCGCCGGGGCGGCCGGGTCGATGCGCGTGGAGGTCTCGGAGGCGAACGTGTCGCCCAGCGGACCGTCGAGGATGCCCAGCAGGGAGCGGTGCAGCGGGTCGACGGCGTCCCGGTAGCGGGCGTCGTCCCCCCGGTCGAGGGTGACCGCGCGGACCCGGTCGGGGCCCTCGGCGAGCACCCTCAGGACGTCCGGCAGCAGCACCGTACGGCCCTGCGGGGTACGTTCACGCAGATGGTGCAGGACCGCGGAGAGCACCGACTGCTCGTGGTCGTCCATCGGCCGGCCGCGCACGATGGTGATCAGCGCGGCCACCATGTTCAGCACCCGGCCGTGCGTCTCGGCCTTCAGCACCTCGCCCGCCTCGCCGCCGATCCGCGCCGCCGCCGCGCCCATGGCACCCGGGTCGAGGACGTTGATGCCGCCCCGGCCGCGGCCGATGGAGATCACCTGGCCGCCCAGGGCGCGGACCGTGTCGGCGTAGTCGGGCTTGAGGTCACCGAGGACCAGCGGGACGACTCCGGTCGCGGAGAGACCGATCAGCATGCGGTTGACGAGCGTGGACTTGCCCAGGCCCGGCATGCCGAGCATGAACAGCGAAGGGTTGGAGATGTAGCGGGCCCGGGTGAACCAGTTCAACGGGTCGCCGCAGACCGTGGCCCCGGTGAACAGGTGCTGCCCCAGCGGTACGCCCGTCATGGGCGAGCCGGAACCCGCGGCGAACGGCCACATCCCGCACGCCTGCACGGTCGTGGCCCGCCACATGGTCGGCGGGTCCAGATAACCGACCCGCCCGCCCCCGGGCCCGTACCAGCCGCGCGGCGGCACGAAGAGCTCGCGCGCCCGGGAACCCCCGCTCGCCTTCCGGCCCTTCGCGTCTTTCCGGTCCCTCCGGCCCGTGCGGCGCCCGCTCCGCCCGCCGCCGTCCTCACCCGGCCCCTCGTCCCGCCCGGGCCCGGCCCTCCGGGCGGCACCCGCTCCGGCACGGAGCGCGCCCAGTTCCTCACGCGCCCGCAACTCGGCCAGTCGATCGGCCTGTTCGGCCCGCTTCTCCTCGCGCCGGCTCACAGCGCCTCCTGCAGTTCGTGGGGGATCAGGGTCTGCTCCCACGGGAGGATCCCGGCGGGCAGCGTGCAGCTGAACGCCGCCGCCTGCATCCGGTCCGCGGGCCGCATCAGCACCCGGGAGGCGGCCGTCAGATTGCGCACGGTGACGCTCGCGTCGGCGAGCTGCTCCAGGGTGTCGACGGTGACCGTCAGCATGAGCGAGAACTCCACGAGCCCCGCGCCCGACGCCTCCTCGGCCGCGGTCTGCTCCGCCGCCCGCATCTCCGAGGCCGCGCGGGCCTGCACCATGCCCCGGCCCGACGTCGCCATGAACTGGGCGCTGCGCCGGTCCGCCTCGACGATCCGGGCCGAGGTGGCCGGGTCGATCGGCCGGTACACGAGAGCGACCCGCTTGCGCCGGGTGCCGGGCGCCGCCTCCAGCATGCCCCGGAGCACCGAGGACCGGACCGTGCCGCGCGGCGCCAGCGTCATCAGCCAGGTCCGGGACACCCCCGAGTCGTGCTGGTAGCTGCCTACGGTCTCCACGGCGGCCGCGGGCCCGGCGTCCTCCCACTCCAGGCCCGTCCCGCCGTGCCGGGCCCGGGCATCGAGGACGTCGGCGGCGACCGCCGGGTCGTAGGCCACCCGTACGACCTCGGCGATCCGTTCCGCCGACAGCGGGGCGGCTGCTCCGCCGCCCGCCGCCACCAGGCCGCTGAGCAGGCCGGGGATGCGGATGGCGAGGTCGGTGAGCACGTCCTCCTTCTTCCGCCGCCGGCCGGCGGGCACGCCGTAGGTGAGGCTGACGTAGGTGTGCATCTCGGAGGACGCGGTGGGATACCGTTCAACGACCTCCTCCATCACCGCCCGGGCCGCCGCCGGCGCGTTCTCCCGGATGCGGGGCAGCACCTCGTGGGCGAGCCGGGTACCGGGGTCGGGGGCGGTCTCCACGATCACCGACGCGCCGCGCAGGCCCGGCTCGTGGGACAGCCGGGCCAGCCACTCGCCCCACAACGCGACCCAGACGTCCACCTGGTCGGGGTCGACGAGCGCACCGCCGTCGGGGTCGCAGCCGAGGACGATCGTGTAGAGGTTGCGGCTCGGGTGGTGCAGCACGCCGAAGGGGCGGTCGTAGGCGTCCCGGCCCTCGGTCACCGTCACCTTGTTGAGCAGCCCCGGCGGACGGAACCGGCCGCCGGGCCGGGCGGAGAGCGGCCCGGAGACGTACAGGTGCGCACCCTTGGCCTTGCGCCGCCGCCAGCCGAGGCGCAGGGCCATCAGCTGGTAGACGTTGCGGCCGTCCTGGGTGCGGATGGCGAGCGGGACCAGCAGCACCGCGATGGGGGTGAACACCACCATCGCCGCGTACAGCGATATCAGTGACGCGAGCAGCGTGAGGACGAGCCCGCCGAAGACACCGAAGGTGCCGACGAGACCGAGCGGGCCGAGCCCGGGACGCCGGGGGCGGCGCCAGTTCCCGTAGGTCGGGTGGGTGACGGCTTCCGTGGACATGGGGTCCGTTTTCCCTTCGTGGAGTGCGCCTGCGTGGCGCGGTGAGGGGCCGGGGCACAGGCCGGAACGGCTGAGGAGGGCGGCAGCCGCCGGGCTCCGCGGGGGGATCGGGAGCCCGGCGGCCGTTCGAGGTGCGGCGGGACGGCGGGCGGGGACGCCGGACCGTCCGGGCCGCAGGGGTCAGGTGTTGTGCCCCTTGTCCGGGTCGGCGCCCTCCAGCGAGCCGGAGGCGGCACGGCCGGCGATCTGTGCCGCCGTCACCGCCGCCCCGACGGCGACACCGACCGGACCGCCCGCCGCCGCGGCGGCCCGGCCCGCGGCCGCCCCGCCCCCGCCGGCACCGCCGCCCGCCCCGGCACCCGAGACGCCCGGGCGACCCGCGCCGGGTGCGCCCGGCGCGCCGGAGGCTCCGGACGAGCCCTGCGAACCGCCCGAGCCGCCCGAACCGGACGCCCCCGACGCGCCGCGCGGACCGCTCTGCCCGCCACTGCCGCCGCTGCCGCCGCTGGTTCCGAGCGAACGGGCCCCGGACGCCAGCGACCCGCCGACCGTGGACATCGCCCCGGACATCGCGGACGCCCCGCCGAGCGCGGCGGTGGCCGGCACGACGAGCTTCAGCAGGGCGGGCAGCGCGACGGCGGACAGCAGCATCACGCCGATACCGGCAATGCGTTCGTTGATGTCGCTGCCGCCGTCCCGACCCGAACTGATCATGGCCGAACCCGCGTACAGCACCAGCCCGGCCGCCGGCTTGTACAACAGCCAGGCGATCATCCACCCGAGGTGCTTGCGCCACCAGCCGCCGCCCCAGTCCGTCATCGAGGCGGCGGCGGCCAGCGGAAGGGTGCCCAGCAGCAGGATCATGACGCCGAGGCGGATGTAGAGCAGGATCGTGTGGATGATCCCGGCGATCAGCAGCAGGAAGGCGAGCACCAGCAGCAGGAACGACTCGATGCCGTTGCCGTCGGAGCAGGCGCCCACGGCACTCAGCTGCTTCTCCGCACCCGCGTTGAACAGATAGGTGGAGTAGTCGTCCGAGAGGGCGGCGGCGGCCGTCACCACGGTGGTGGCGGCTCCCGAGACCAGGACGACCCGCAGGATGCCCTTCAGCGCGGTCGTGCCGGCGTTCCCGCGCCGCTCGATCGCCATCCGGGCCGACGCGAACAGCAGCGAGCCGACCGCCAGATACACCACGATCCACTGGGTCTGGCTGTTGATGTCCTGGGCGGTGGTGGTCCCCGAGAGGGTGGGGATGCCGGTGGTCAGCGCCCCGAACACCGCGATGGCGCCCGCGAGTACGGCGTTGGCCACGCCCTCGACGATGGTCCCGATGGGGTCGCCGAGGAAGCTGAAGAAGCCGACCGCGACGTCGACGATGGGATTACCGGTCGGGCACGCCACGTCAAACCCCCCAGAGCAGATGGCCGTTGGTCCCCGGGACCGCCTTCACCGGGGTGTGCAGGGCACCGTTGTCGGACGGCTGGACCTTCCAGTCGCCGCCGCTCCAGCGCAGGGCGACGGAGGTCGTGGCGTAGCCCTGACCGGTCTTGAGCAGCAGCTCCACCGTCGCCGCCGCGCCGGAGTAGGCGGGCACCGAGAAACCGGCGTAGGACGCGGCGGACGAACCGCCGGACCCGGCGTCAGGACGGGGGCCGGTGTCCCGCGCGCTGCCCGGGGCGTCGTCCCGGACGGTGGACCGCTTGAAGACGAACAGGTCCCGCCCCGGGCCGGACATGACCTGCTCCTGGGTGATCGTCCGCCAGTCGGGGCCGCTCATGTGCGAGGGAATGATGTGGGCGGCCAGTACGGCGCCGGTCGGCGTGTGCGCGAAGCACCACCACACGGGGCCCTGGGTCAGGGTCGGACCGGCCGACGCCGAGACGGGCACACGCGTGCCGCCGAGGGCGCGCCAGTCGACGTCGTCCGGCGGGGACGTGGGCATGACGTCGCCGTGGCGGTCGTCGGTACGGCACCCGTCGGGCCGGCCGTCCTTCATTTCCGGGCCGGACAGCGGCCCCTTCGACGGCGGGCTGCTCGCGCCGTCGTCCGCGGTGCCCCGGCCCGCCGTCAGGGCGACGATCCCGCTCAGCAGGACGACGACGCCGAGGAACGCCGCCGACACCTGCCAGCCGCGCTGCTTCCAGTACGGCTCCGACGGATCGGACCGGTACCGGCGTCGCTCCCGGTACTCCCTGCGCGTGAACATCTCGATCGTCCCGTCGTCCGTGCCTACTTGAAGACGAAGCCGACCAGCGGGCCGGCCGTGGCGACCAGGACACAGCCGCCGAGCACCATGCCGAGACGGCTCATGTGCTCGGAACTCTCGCCGCGCTTGAGGGAGATGGCCATCATCGTGCCGGTGATCAGCACTCCGGCCACGCCGGCGGCGGTGCCCGCCCAGGCGGCTATGCCGAGCACGGTGTTGACCTTGGTGGTGAGGGCGCCGGGTGCGTTGCTCTGCGGCTGGGGCACCCCGGCGGCGAGCAGGCTGGTCGTTTCGAGGAGCAGGGACATGGGATCTCCGGGTGTTCGGCGCCGCGCATGGGCGGCGGGCGCGGGGAAGCGGGTGAGTGGGTGGTGCGGAGGAGGTGTCCGGCCCTCAGTGGAGGGACAGATCACCGAGGAACGCGACGAGCGGACCGGCCGTCGTGGCGAGCAGGCAGGCCAGGGTGACGAAGAAGAAGCCCCGGAAGTACGTGCCGCCCTCGCCCGGTTCGCCGCGCCGCAGCTGGATCGCCATCTGCATGCCGACGATGAGCAGGCCGGCGACCCCCGCCGCCGAGGCGCACCAGGCGAGGACACCGAGGATCGCGCCCGCGTCGGGACTCGGGGTGTAGGCGGCGAGCGGCCCGCCGAAGGACAGGGCAAGGCTCGCGAGAGGGGAGGTCATGCGTCGGTTCCTTCACCGTCGGCGCCCACCAGGTCGGCGAGCACGCTGAGTTGCCGGGGCAGACGCGCCGGCCGGCCGCCCACGCGCCAGGCCGGGATCCACGGCACGCGCTGCACACGGGCGACCGAGCGGACGACCCGGATGCGGCGCAGCAGGCCGAGGGGGAGCCGCCCGGGGGCGTCGGCGACGAGGACGACACCCAGCAGGTCGATCCCCTGAGGTGCCTTGCCGTCCCGCAGCGCGCCCAACGCCTGTGACACGGCGCGCAGTCCGCGCGCGCTCGTCCGGCCGACCAGCAGGATCCGGCGCGGCTCGCCCCGGGCAGGCTCCGGCCAGCGCGCGCCCACGTCGACCCCGCCGAGCGCTTCGGCGAGCGAGGTGGCACCGGCCCCGCCGTGGGCCTTGACCCACCCGATCTCGTCCCGCGACCTCCCGCGCCCCGGGGCCCGCCGCACCGGCTCGCCCCAGGGGGCCTCGCCGCCGCCGCGGGACGGGGCGGAGGTCCGCGGGGCGGAGGCGGCCAAGCCCCCGCGGGCGGCCGGCCCCGGCCCCCTGCCGGGACCCGGGCGGGGCGCCCGAGCGGTGTCGGGAGCCGTCGTGGTGGCGCGGCCCGCCGAGGGCGCCGGGCCCTGCCCCGCACCCGGCGGAGCGCCCGTGCCGGGCATACCGCCACCGGAGGCCGCCGGCCGTCCCGGCTTCGGCCCCCGGACCCATGACTGCGGGTGCGACGGCGTCGCCTCAGGAGTGCTCATGTGCGGTCAGCCCTCCTTCTTCCGCTCGTGCTTCGGCTGTGCTGGATCATTCGATGTCCACGGGTTTGAACTGAATTGCTCCCGGGCCCGTTTCGATCTCCCGAGCCCGTCGACAGCACAACGGGCCGTCCAGCCGTCGCGGTTCAAGGCAAGAGGAAGAAGGCGGGCCCCATGAGCGCGGGCACGGGAGAAAGCGGAGAGGGCGGGACGTCCACCGCCGTCCGGAACACCATCGCCGCCGGCACCGGCTGCGGCTGTCTGCTGTCGCCGCTCGCGCTGCTCGGCACCCTGGTCGTGATCGTCATCATCGGCGGCTTCGGGGTCCTGCTGGCGCCGCTCATCGCGCTGATCCTGCTGTTCTCGGGCGGTGCGGACGGTTCCGCCGGCGCCGACGACGCGGACGAGGTGATCGCCGTCTTCAACGGCGACGGCGGCGGCGAGCTGGACCCCTCGACGGTGCCGGAGGACCTGGTGGAGCCGATCGAGGAGGCCGGTGACCTGTGCGGGGCGGTCGGCCCGGTCGTCATCGCCTCGCAGATCGAGCGGGAGTCCGGCTTCAACGCGGAACTGCTCGGCGAGAACGGCGAGGAGGGCATCTCCCAACTGCCGCCCGCGGTCTTCGAGAAGTACGGCGAGGACGACGACGGCAACGACGAGACCTCGCCGTTCGACGCCGAGGACTCGATCATGGCCCAGGGCCGTCATCTGTGCGACCTGGCCGGGCAGGCCCAGCGGATGATCGACGCGAACGAGGCCACCGGCAGCGTCCTGGACCTCGCGCTGGCCGGCTACCACGTGGGGATGGAGGCCGTGCGCGCGGCCGAGGGGGTGCCCCGGACCAACGAGGCGCAGGGTTACGTCCTCGCCGTCCGGGCCCAGTTCGCCAAGTACGCGGGTGTGGCCGCCCCGCCTCCCGGCGCCACTCCGGGAGTCACACCAGGCGTCACACCGGGCACGGCCCCGGGTGCCACGGCTTCCCCGTCCACGTCCGCCGCTTCCGGCGACTGAGCATCAGGAGGACTCGCAGTCATGAACCGTTTCGCGGTGCGCATCCCGGGTGAGGGACTCGCCGAGATCAACGGCGAGCTCCTGGTCGTCGAGGAGGGCGGGTCCGTGCACGAGGCCGTGCTGGACCGCCTGCAACGTCACGCGCAGAAGCGCGCCGCCCCGGTCGAGGCCACGGTGAACGACGGCCACTCAGGAGCCCACTTCGTGCTTCAGGTGGCGCCCGACGGCTCCAGCCGCCTCCTCGATACGACGGAGCGGACGAAGTCGACGGACCAAGCCCCCGAACCGCCACCGGCTCCCGCCCCCGCTCCCGTCGCTGCGGCTCCCGCCCCCGCTCCCGTCTCGGCCGTCGCCGCGGCGGTCGCCCGGGCCAGGGCCGCAGCGACGGCGCCCCCCGCACC